>JAJPHZ010000041.1 GCA_021325025.1 Pseudomonadota bacterium
CCCCTGCGGCACAGGGAAGGGGTCGGTACCGTTGCTTCCTTCCGGACCTGGCGGGGTTCGCGACTTTCCCTTGCGCAGGACCCAGCTATCAGCGGCGGGCAGCAAGTGCGGAAGCCTGTTCAATTTATATCACAGCGCGGCTCGTGCAACCGCCTCGTCTGCTCATTTAGCCGATCCCGCCGCGCGCTTCCAAATGTCCGGCCACCATCTTCCCACTCATCATTTTCACTCAAGAAGCTTCATGCTTGAATGCCTCGCGGCAGGGAGGATGCGCAATCATGTCAGACCCGCTTTTTTCACTGCACGGTAAGATCGCGCTGGTCACCGGCGCCAGCAAGGAGATGGGCCAGGGGGTGGCGTACACGCTGGCCGAGCACGGCGCCGACCTGGCCCTGACCGCACGCACCGCTGCCCAGCTCGAGGAACTGGCCGCACGCATCCGCAAGCTGGGACGCAAAGCGGTCGCCATCCCGGCCGACCTCAGGAACATCGGCGGGCTACCCGCGATTGTCGAGCGCACGGTGCGCGAACTGGGCGGTCTGGACATCCTGGTGAACCTGGCCGGCAGCAGCGAATTCGAAGACTTCGGCTGGGCGCTCAACATGACCCAGCAGCAATGGGATCGGATGGTGGACCTCAACCTCAAGGCGCCGATGTTCCTGTCGCAGGCCGCGGCCCGGGTGATGAAGGAGCGCGGCGGCGGCGCGATCGTCAACATCTCCTCGGGCGTCGCCAACACGCCCGCGCCGCGGATGGCGAATTACGGCGCCGCCAAGGCGGGGTTGGAGAACCTGTCGCGGACGCTGGCCCAGGAATGGGCCCGATTCGGCATCCGCGTCAACGTCGTGGTGCCCGGGATGGTCGACGTTGAGCACAACCGCAAGGGTATCTACAACACTCCCGAGCGCCGGGAGCGAAACCTCAAGGCCCAGCCGCTGGGGCGCTTCGGTCAGCCGCTCGACATCGCGGGCGCGGTGCTCTACATGGTCTCGCCGGTCGCATCATGGGTGACCGGCGCGATTTTAGCCGTCGACGGCGGCAGCACCAACACCCGCCCCTTCGGCTAGAAGCGTCACAGCCCGTACAGCTCCATCGCGGTGCGGCCTAAAATCCAGTCCTGCTCCTCCTCGGACAGGCTGTGAATGTTTTTGCGCAGCTCCTTAAGCGGATCCTTGTGGGCGTCGATATGCGGATAGTCGGTCGCCCACATCATGTGGTTGGCGCCGATGGTTCTGGCGACGTGCGGGATGCTGGCTTCGTCGACGTCGGTGGAAATCCAGCATCGCTGCTTGAAGACCTCGCTGGGCTTGCGCGTCATGCGGGTGGTGAAAGCGAACAGCTCGAACTTGCCGTCGGCGCGGTCCATCCATCCCGGCACCCATCCGCAGCCGGTCTCCAGGATGACGTACTTCAGTCTGGGGAAGCGGTCGAGCACGTTGCCTTGAAAGACGCAGTTCAGATCCATGATCGAGTCTTCGGTCAACTGCATGAAGTAGAACCAGCGGGGAAGATCTTCGGCGGCGGGCGGTTGATGGGCGGCATGATACAGCCCGCTGCCCAACGAGTCGGAGCGCACCTGAACGTGCGTCGACACCGGCAGGCCGGCGGCTTCGCACGCCCCCCAGAACGGGTCGTAGTAGGAGTCGCCGTGCGGGATGCCGTTGCAGGGAAAGGGCGTGATGAAGATGCCCTTGGCTTTGCCCTTGACCCGGTTGACCTCGGCCACGGCCAGACTGACGTCGCGCAGATTGACGTGCGCCACCGCAATCAGGCGTTGCGGATTGACCGAGCAGTAGTCCAGCAGCCAGTTGTTGTAGGCCCGGCAGTAAGCGGCGGAAAGCTCGGGGTCCTCGCAGTCCCTCTCCCAGGCAATGCCGATGGTGGGATAGAGAATCGCGACGTCGATACCCTCGGCGTCCAGTTCCTTGAGCCGGATATGCGGGTCGACCGCGCCCGGCGTGCGTCGGCATCCTTCTTCGTAGCTCACCTTGCCCGGCGTCATGATCTCGCGCGGGTCCTGATAGGCGCCGCCGGCCGAAGCCAGCGTGCCGCCGCGCAAAAACGGACTCTTGCGCCCGTCGATCTCGACGTACTCGTAGCCTTTGCTGTCGACCCGGATGCGTATCGCACGCGGCTTGAACTTTGGCTCCAGATAGCGCTCCCACATGTCGGCGGGTTCCAGAACGTGCCCGTCGGAATCGACCACCAGCGACGTTGCCATTGCTGAATGACTCCTCTCTGAAGCGAGTCTACTCAATGTGGCGCAGGGTTCCAGAGCCCGGGCGGTTCATAAACTGCCACGCGAGTTTCAGATTTTGCTGCGGGAATCCCTGGTTCAGCCGGGCGGCGGATGGCTGCGGCGGGCAATCTTTACGCCTGCGCCGGTGCGGGCGCGGACTTTGCGCTCGTAGCGCTCGCGCTCGCGCGCGGCGCGCTGCGCGCCGTGCGTGGCGCGATACCTGCGGCTGGCCATTTTGTTGGCGCATCGATGGCCGCAATAGGTCTGGTTTTCGCGCGCCGCGAAAAACAGCCGCCGGCAGCTCTCCTCGGCACAGCGCCGCACCCGCAGTGCCGCCTCGACGTTCTCATACAGATCGTCAAGCGCCACGCGCTGGACCGCATCGATCAGTGTGGCGTCGCGATAGCTCAGCGCGCGCCCGCCTTCCGCGCCCAGGCGCGCGGCGTCGAGGATGACGCTGCCCGCCTTGTAACGGATCTCGAAGCGGCGGTGGTCGGCGACCGCCTCCAGCAACTGGCGCACGCAGCTGGCCAGCTTCTGCACGCGCACCGCGCCGCGCTCCAACGCCGCAACCTCCGCGTTGAGCGGCTCGTCGGGCTCCAGGTCCAGCCATCGGCGCAGGTCGTAGACCAGGTTGGGCAAGTCGCCTGGGCGCTGGTGTTCGAGGTCTTGGAGGCTGGTTGCGGCAAATCCGACCAGCCAAGGAATGATCTCGCCCTTGGGCATCGGCTCGGGTCTGGTGAGAGTAATCGGTCGCTGCGCGGATTGGTTCTTTTTGAACGGCGTCATTCGCATCCGCCGGTGTCAAATGCATGTCGAATAGCAAATCCTCTTGCGGGCGGCAATTGCGCTTGGGGGATGGTGCGTGTCTGGCCATACAAAACTATCGGATGAATATTGCCAGGGGGAGGACGGATGTCTGATGATGCAAGGGTCAGGGCAACGCGATGCAGAGCTCGAAAGCAGACCGCAGAACCCAGGAACAGCCCGCGAGCGTGCCTCATCGGGTGCGAAGGGAGCGGAAATGGCTGTGGAGACTGCTGTACCTGCTATGGCTGGTGACGCCGCTGGTAGCCACGATCATCTCTTTTATCTTTCTGTTCAGGGCAACCGCGCTGGATTTGGCGCCGCTTTTTCGCAGCAGTCGTACCATGAGTACACCGCCGATGGACAAAACTTTCCGGCCTCTACCAGTGCGCATTACGGTTGAAATCCGGCTCGTGCCGCAAAACCAGCAACGCTATCCGACCTTTGGCGACTGGACCTGGAGCGGTTCGCGCCTGGCGCTGCGGCTGAGCCGGGAATTTGCCCTTAGGGACCCGCGTTATGGAGTTCTGCTCCTGACGCATGAACTGGTCGAAGCACTGCTGTGCCGCAGTGCCGGCATTTCCAGTCCGCAAGTCGACGCTTTTGACATGGCGTTTACGGGCGGCGGTGAGCCGGGCGACGATCCGGCCGCGCCCTACCATGTGCAGCACCGTGCGGCGGAGGCCGCCGAAAAAGCCCTGGCCGCGCAGTTAGGCGTTGACTGGCGCCGTTATCTTGACGGCTAGCTCCTAAGGCGCCGGCCGCGCGGCTGATGCGATGGCCGGCGCGGGAGCCTTGGATCGACAAAAGGGGGGAAGAAGCTGGTGTCATCAGGTGAAGGAACTGGCCGGGGCGGACGCCACCCGGGCCCCGGCAGTTCCCCCAGCAAAAAGCATCGACCGCCTGCCCGCCTGGACGGGCGGACGTTGCTGCGCGTGGAACAATCCTCCAAGGAAGGACGCCCGGAGATCTATTCATTGGTTACCACCACGGATTTGGCACTGCTCGCCACGCTGATGCACGATGCTATCAGCCATCTGATGAACGCGATCGACAAGGCCGCCAGGGTGCGCGAGCCCATCGATCGCATCGCGAACGCGATGGAAGAAACCGCGGCCGCCGTAAAAGGTGCCCTCAGCGCGTGTCAGGCGCAGCGCGCGCCGGTGCGGGCCGCCAAAAGCAGGCCCTCGGCGCCGATCGGTGTGCTGGCGCTCAAACCACGCGGCCACCACCGCAGCCGCCATTCAATCCCAAAGGTGAAAGCTTGACGGCTGTTTCAGGTCATCGGTGGCGCGCGCAAGAGCGCCGCTCGCCTATCATGGACGGGCAGGAACCCTCTCCCAATTTCTGATTTTTCTTTTGCAATAGCGTGGCTGTTTTCGCCGGTGAGAAAGCCGGCCCCGGTGCGAGCGCGCGCCAGTCACTTTCTCGTCCCTCGCACGACCGTTGGCACGCCGCGGCATCGATGAAATTCGGTTTACGACGCGGCGCGGGGTTCCATTGCGCGCGCGGAGAGTTCACACTTGAGGCAAAGGCCGGCTGTCCGGCCGCAGTGCTATGGCGTCGAATGCCGATACCCTGACGATTGGGCTGGTCCAGATGACGTGCGTGGAAGAGCCGCGCGTCAACCTGGACAAGGCGATGGCACGCGTGGAGGACGCCGTGGCGCGCGGCGCGCAGGTGGTCTGCCTGCAGGAACTGTTCGCGTCGCGCTATTTCTGCCAGAGCGAGGATGTCGCCCGCTTCGAGCTGGCCGAGCCGATACCCGGACCGAGCACGCAGGCGCTGGGGCGGCTGGCCGCGGCGCGCAAAATCGTGATTATCGCCTCGCTGTTCGAGCGGCGCGCCGCGGGCGTGTATCACAACACCGCGGCCGTTATCGACGCCACCGGGGCGCTTTGCGGGCGCTACCGCAAGATGCATATCCCTGACGACCCCCGCTACTACGAGAAGTTTTATTTTACGCCCGGGGATTTGGGCTTCCTGGCCCATCCCACCGCCCATGGCTTGGTGGGCGTGCTGGTGTGCTGGGACCAATGGTTCCCGGAGGCGGCGCGGCTGGTGGCGATGAGCGGGGCGCCGATCATCTTCTATCCGACCGCGATCGGATGGGACCGCAACGAGGTCGCGCAGGTGCGCGCGCGCCAGCTCGCGGCGTGGGAGACGGTGCAGCGCGGCCACGCGATCGCCAACGGCGTGTTCGTCGCAGCCGTCAACCGGGTCGGGGTCGAGGACGGACTGGAGTTTTGGGGCAATTCCTTTGTCTGCGATCCGTTCGGCGAGGTGATCGCACGCGCCAGTACCGCGACCGAAGATACACTCGTCGTGCGCTGCGATCTGAGCCTGGTCGAGCAGACGCGGCGCAACTGGCCTTTTCTGCGCGACCGGCGCATCGACGCCTACGCCGACCTGACACGCCGTCTGCGTTGCGAATAAAATGACTGCGCTCATCCCGGCCGCTGTTCGCCGCCGCATGGCCGGTTACCGGATGCCCGCCGAATGGGAGCCGCATCAGGCGACCTGGATGACGTGGCCGCACAATCCCGACACCTGGCCGGGCAAATTCGAGCCGGTGCCGGCGCAGTATGCCGCCGTGGTCGCGGAACTGTCGCGCTTTGAAACGGTGCGCCTGCTGTTCAAGGATACGGATGCCGCCGCGCACGCCGAGACCTTGCTGCGCAAGGCCGGCGCGCGCATCGAATCAGTACAGTTTCTGATTCACCCCACCAACGATTCCTGGATCCGCGATTATGGCCCGATCTTCGTCACCCGAGCCGACGGCGCACGGCTGGCACTGGATTGGAAGTTCAATTCGTGGGGCGAGAAGTACGGCGCTTACGATCTGGACGACGCAATTCCGCGCCGGCTGGCGGAGCGATTCGGCTTTGAATGTCTGGAGGTGCCGATGGTTCTGGAGGGCGGCTCGATCGATGTCAACGGGGCGGGGTCGCTGCTCACCACCGAATCATGCCTGCTCAATCCCAACCGCAATCCCGGCATGAGCAAGGCCGAGGTCGAGGAATATCTGCGCGTCTATCTCGGCGTCGGCAATATCCTGTGGCTGGGCGCGGGAGTAGCGGGCGACGACACTGACGGCCACATTGACGACCTGGCGCGTTTCGTCGACCGTGACACGATCGTCACGGTGATCGAACGCGATCCCGCCGACGCCAACTACGAACCCCTGGCCGAAAACCTCGCCCGTTTGCGCGCGATGCGCGATCAGGACGGCAGGCCGTTGCGAATCGAAACGCTGCCGATGCCGCCGGCGCTGCATTTCGAAGGCCAGCGCCTGCCCGCGTCCTACGCCAACTTCTATATCGCCAACGGCGCGGTGCTGGTGCCGACCTTCGGCTGCGCGACGGACAAAGAAGCTCTGGCGACGCTGGCCCGTCTGTTCCCGGATCGCAAAGTAATTGGTTTTTATTGCCTCGACCTGGTGTGGGGCCTCGGCACGATCCACTGCCTGACGCAGCAGTATCCGGCCTAGCAGGCAGTGGCGCTCAATAGCGCGCCACGATCTCGCGGCCCAGTTCCTCGATTCGCTCGCGGGCGCCGTCGTTGGGCAGGGAGAAAGCGATCTCATCCAGACCCGCGTCCTCAAGCTCCTTGATCCGTGCGATGAGCTGCTCGCGCGGCGCTGTCATGCTGAACGATGCGATCACGTCTGGGGTCAGGAAGCGCTGCTCGCCGGATTTGACGTAGATCATGTGCCCCTCGTGCACTTTCATGTAGCGGCGGTCGGCAGGCAGATCGAGTGTGCCGACGTATTCGTCGCGATAGCGCTCATAAATCGGCCGCACAGTGGGAGGAAGCTGTGCAGCCACTGCGGAGGTCTCCCACAGCGCGTGCAGCGCAACCGCCGCGATCGGCCCCATCTGATCAAGTACGCGCGGGGAGGCCAATGATTCGCCCGGCTTGAGCACGCACACTGCTGCGAACATCGTGGCGGTAAAATTGTCTAGCGGGCGGCCCGCGCGCTGCGCTGCAGCCCTTACCGCGTCAAGGTTGCGGCGGAAGCCCGCCGCGTCGGACACCGGCGCCATCCAGCCGTCGCCCACTTCGCCCGCCAGCGCCAGCGCCTTGGGTCCCTGCGCCGCGACGATGATCGGAATCGGCTCTTTGATATTGATGTAGCCGCGATCGGGATGCATGAAGCGAATCCATCGCTCGCGCTTGCCCTCGCGGTAAAGCACCTCCTCGCCGCGCAGCAGCGCGCGGCAGATGCGCACGTGCTCGCGCACGTCCGCCAGCGGCACCGGCGGCAGGCCCATCATGTTGCGCCCGGTAAACCCGCTGCCGATTCCCAGCATCGCGCGGCCCGGCGCAAGCTGGCTGATGGTGGCGATCGAATGCGCCGTCACGGGCGCGATGCGATTGCTGGGCACCGCGATGCCGGTTCCGATCTTGATACGTTTGGTGTGCTCTGCCGCCAGCGCCAGCGTCGCGTAGATGTCGCTGTAGAGCATCTGCGAGTCGTAAAACCATGCGCTGGAAAAGCCCAGCTCCTCGGCGACCACCAGATCCTTCCAGGCATCGATGCGGGCCGGAAAATTCAGTCCGAATTTCATGCCCGAATTAGTAGTCGAACGGCCCGCCTGCCTCAAACGGCATGTGACTGAACGGGCGCAAGTCAAAAGCGCCGGCCGCTTTGCGGCAGCGTGAGCCCGGCCCGGACCGCCGATTCATGGGCCGCGGCGTTGAAGATTCGATAGCTGAGTGTGGATTCCGACTGCGCGGCGCGTGCGGCATAGATGCGGGCGCGCGCCGCGTGTACCGACGCGTCCTCGGGTGCCGCCATCGCTGCCCATTCGATCAGATGGCACGCCATCGCCAGCGCTCCTTCTTCCATCTTCGCCAGGGCACGCTCGACCAGGCGCTCGAATCCGCCCGCCAGTTGCGCGATTTCGCGCGCCTGTTCGGCTTGCGGGGCGGGCTTCAGATGCGCCGGCACGCCGTCGTACCATCCGCAATTGACCCGCCACAGGTTGCGCGCGGTGAACTCCGGTTCATCGAAAAGCGGCGCCAGATAGGGCTTGTCGGCGAGCGCGGCCGGCGGCTTGACGCTGTGAAGCACCTCGTCCAGCGCGGCGCCCTGATTGATCAGCTCGAGCGCCTGATCATGGATCTTGCTCAGGTACTCGGCGGTGTCGTTGAGCGCCTGACGCACACGGATCGCACCAAAGATCGGGCTGCCATGGCCCGGCAGCAGAATCTCGGCGCCCGTCTTTGCCATCGCGCGCAGCGCCTCCGCCCAGTCGCGCGCGTAGCGCTGCGTTTTGAGCGGATGGCCCGCGGCGGGCGCAGCCCAGATGAAAAAATCACCCGTGCACAACACTTTGGCGGAGGGAATGTAGACCCAGCAATGGTCTTCGGTTTCGCCGCGCGCGTGATGGCATTGGAACTTTTCCGCGCCGGCCACGACGTTTAACTGATGGTCGAAATAAGTGTCGGGATAGACGAAGTCGGTGGGAAAGGCAGCTTCGGCACCAAACACCAGGGCATCGACGCGCCAATGGTACTGCGGCGCGCGCTTGTAGCGATCGAAACGTTCGGCGATTGCGCGATGGCCCACCACGCGCGGACGCGCGACCCGGTTGCGGCCCGCCTCCGCGGCAACCGGGCCCATCCCGCCCGCGTGGTCCAGATGCCCGTGGGTGTAGATGACGGTGTGGACGCGCGCGCTGGAGTAACTGCGGACCTTGGCGAGGGTTTCCTCCTGATTGAGATAGCTGCCGCAATCGATCAGGACCAGGCCTTCGTCGGTCTTGCAGACCGCGAAATTGGCCAGCCATCGGCAAAACGCCACTTTGGGCGCGATCTCTTCCAATTCGCCGGTAGCCGTAAATGGATGCTGCTCGCGGGTGGTGAGTTCCCCGCGCCACAACTTCTCCGCCGTCTCCCTGATTGCGGTCATCGTCAAGCATCAACTCCGGGCAGGCAAGAATGGGCGGCGCGTCCGGTTCAGCGATGCGGCAACTGGTGGATGCCGCGGATGCGGGCGTGCTCGACCCACGAATAGCAGTCCATCGCATCGATCAGCTTGCATCCGGCGATACCCGCGGCCTGCGCGCCGACCATGTCGATCGAGTACAGGTCGCCGGCGAACAGCGAATGCTCGGGCGCCACACGCAGCGCTGCCAGGGCGATATGAAAGATGCGCGGGTCGGGCTTGGCGACGCCCACCACGTGCGAATCGATGATGACGTCGAAGTAATCGGCCAGTCCGTAGCGCTCGGCGTCGGACTGGATGTTGCCCATCGCGTTGGAAACCACGCCCAGCTTGAAGCCCGCGTCGCGGAATTGCCGCAGATGCTCGACGATGCCCGGCCGCACCACGCGCCAGAGCGACTCGGCCTGGTTGAGCGCGACGAAGCGCTGGCGGCACCAATCGATGCGGGCGGGCGGAATTCCCGCCGCCGCCATCCAAGCGCGGAAATAAAGCTCGTAGGCACGGTCCAGGTCCAGCGGCGCGGTGTTCATCACGTACTCATCCAGCGCCTGGCGGCCGATATATTCGGCCCTTTCCAGCGCGGTCGCGTCCAGTGCGGGCTGCGCGCGCCGGAACTCCTCGGCCAGCGCATCGTAATCGAGAAAAGCCAGCGTGTTGCCGAAGTCAAACAGCAGCGCCCTGATTTCGTCCCTCGCCATGGAGTTCCATCTTAAAACAGCGCGCGCCCGTCTCCAAACGCGCTGGCCCGGTCTGTCCCCAGAGCCTCGCGCAGGGACCCTTATTTGCCTTGGACGGTCGGAAAAGGCTATTATTTTATGGGATTTTATTGTTTGATTGCGCCGCGCCATGGGCGCGCGCAAGGGCGACGGGGCAAGAAGAATCGCAACGTGTTTAGCGGGATCATCGAGGACCTCGGGACGGTCAGGAGTCTTAAGCCGACGGACAAGGGCGCACTGATTACCATCGGCACGCGCCTGCCCGCCGCCCGCATCAAAGTCGGCGACTCCATCGCCTGCAACGGCGCCTGCCTGACGGTGGTGGCCAAGGGGCGCGGGACGTTGTCGATGGATGTGTCGGCGGAAACGCTGCGCCGCACCGCGCTGGGCGCTCTGAAGCCCGCCGATCCCATCAACCTGGAGCGCAGTCTTACCCTCGGTACGCTGCTCAACGGGCATCTGGTGTCCGGTCATGTCGACGGCGTAGGCCGGATCGTGGCGACCCGGCCGGAGGGGGATTCGTGCCTGTTCACCTTCGAAGTGGCGCCTGAGCAGGCCCGCTATTTGGTGGAGAAGGGCTCGGTGGCGGTCGATGGGATCAGCCTGACCGTGTTTGGCGTCAAGGGCCGCCGTTTCACCTGCGCTCTGATTCCGCATACGCTGAAGATGACGACCCTTGGCCGCAAGCGGCCCGGCGATGCGGTCAATATCGAAAGCGACCTGTTGGCCAAGTACATCGAACGATTTGTCAGCCAGCGAAATGGCGGACGCGGGGCGAAGGCGCGATGAGGCTGGGTGCGGGGATCGAGGCGATCGGCGGTGACGCCATTTATGGAGGCCGGCCATGAGCGTGATGCAAATTCCCCGCAAGATCGAGTACGCCCTGCGCGCCATGATCCATCTGGCGGACGTTCCCGAAGGGGTGGCCAACGGCAATCAGATCGCGGCGGCCGAGCACATTCCCAAATATTTCCTGGAAAAGGTGATTCGCGACCTGATGCGGGCGGGACTGGTGCGCTCGCGCCGCGGACCGGGCGGCGGCTACCAGCTCGGCCGGCCTGCGGAAGCAATCTCCTTCAAGGACATCATCGAAGCGGTCGAAGGTCCCATTAACCTCAACGTCTGCCTGGAAGGTACCAGCACCTGCAGCCTGCAGCCGCGCTGCCGCATGTTCCGCGTATGGGAGCACGGCCAGCGCGTCCTGCTCGAGGTATTCTCGCAGACCAATTTGCAGCAGATCGCCTCCTCCAAGATCCCCGTTCCGATTCTCGCCCCCCCTGCCCCGGCCGAACCGGCTGAGGCCATGCTCAAAGCCTGACCCTGTGCGTCGCAAAGGTGCTGAGATAGGGTGAGCGAGTCGCAGACCGAGCTCCGGCCGCTGGCGCCCGCCGCATCGGAGGGCGCGCAAGCGACGCGGCCGCTTAACGAAAAGGCCTTCTATCTCGAAGAATTCTACGGCAAAGGTCTGCTGTTCGCGCTGATTCCACCGGCCGGACAGCGCCTGAGCGAACTGGATTCGCTGGCCCGCACGCTGCGCGAACTGGTGCGCAACCAGACCCGATGTATCCTGATTGCCGCCGAGGACGTGCTGCCGCGCGTGCTGCGCCGGATGGGCCGTCTCGCGCCGCGTCAGCCGCCGCCGATCTTCGACCCTACCCGCGGTCTGCGTACTCGCCCCTATCCGCCCGATTCCGCGGTCACACAGATTTGGCGGATGCTGCGCGCGGGACGGATCGCCGTGGCCGGCGCGCGCACCACCGACGCCGAGGACCTGACCGTGTTCGCCCAGGAGCTGGCCAGCCGGCTGGATGTCTTCAAGCTGGTCCTGCTCGACCGTCAGGGCGGGCTGACGGAGCCCGACGGGCGGCGCGATTCCTTCGTCCAGATCCGTCAGATCGGCGGCCTGGCGCGCCGCGAGCGCTCCAAGCTGCGCCGCGTGATCCTGCGCGCCGCCCGCCGCGCCCTGGAAGACGGCGTCAATTCGGTCAACCTGACTGCGCCGCGCAGTGTTTACGAGGAACTGTTCAGCTTCGTCGGCACCGGCACGCTGTTTACCAAGGCCGCCTACGGTTCGGTCAAATCCATCGCGCTGGAGGATTTTGAGGAAGCCGAAGCGATGATCAAGCGCGGCCAGAATGAAGGGCTGCTGTTGACGCGGACCGACGAGGAAATCGACCGGCTGCTGCCCTCCTGCTTCGGCTACCGCGTGGCCGACGAACATCTGGCGGGCATTTGCTCGCTGCTGACCGAGCCCTATCATCGCGAACGCGCCGGGGAGCTGACCGCGCTCTACACCTTGACGCGCTTTCAGGGCGAGGGCGTGGGGGCGGAACTGGTGCGCGAAGTGCTCAAGGAGGCGCGGGCGCGCAAGCTGCGCTACGTGTTCGCCTGCACCAGCGAGGAGCACGCCGCGCGCTTTTTCAAGCGGCTGAAGTTCCGCAAGGTGGGACCCGCCGATGTACCGGCCGCCAAATGGCGCGACTATAACCGCGAGCGCATCAAGCGCCTGTCCATCTTCCGCGTCGATCTGAACACCCCCGCGCGGGTGCGCTGACGGCGCGCGCGGTGCGGCAAAGACGACCTTGAATCCTTCAAACCACAGCCACGCAAATCGGGCTGCCGGATTTACGGGCGTCGCACGATGGCTTGTCGCGGGTGCGATTGCGGCGGCAGCGCTGGCGCTGACGCTTAACCGTCTGGGCGCCGCCGACATATGCAGCAACGACGAGGCGGTCGAAGGGCTGTTCGTGCAGCAGATGGTGGAGCACGGCGGAGGACTGTTTCCGCCCGCCGGCTGGCGGCGGGTCATGTTCAAACCGCCGCTGTTTCATTTGACCGCGCTCGGCATCGATCGCCTGCTTGGAATCCACAAGGTAACGGCATTTAATCTGCGCCTTGCGGCCGCGCTGTATGCCACCGCCAGTGTTGTACTTTTAGTTTATTTTACCTACAAGATTTACGGGCCGCGCGCCGCGCCGCTGGCAGGACTCGCGCTGCTGGGCTCCTATCAATACATCAACCAGGCCCGTTTCGGCCGCGTCGACATGACGCTTGCGTTTTGCGAAGCGGCGGCGCTGGTCAGTTTTGTCTTTTGGCTGCGCGATTTGCGCGCCCGCAACGAAGCGAACGCCGCGGCCTGGCGCTACTTGTTCGCGCTGGCGCTGGGATTGGGAGTGCTGGCCAAGGGGCCGGTAGGGGCGATACTACCGCTGCTCGCGGCGGCGGTCTTCTTGGTGGTCAATCGCGATTGGGACGCGGCGCAACGGCTTTTCTCGCCCGGCTCGGCCGCCGTGGCCATCGCGCTGGCGTCGAGTTGGTATGCCGCCTGCTTTGCCGCCGGACGCCACGATGTTGTGCGTTTGCAGCTCGGCAGCGAGAACTTCGGCCGCTTTTTTGGCGCGCTGGGCGCGATGCCGCCGTGGTATTACTTGACGCCGCTGCTGCTCAACTCGGCGCCGCTCAGCCTGCTGGCGCCGATTGCGGCCGCCAGCGCGGTGGCGGGCGGCGCGCGCCGGCGCGCTAATTCCGAGTTCGCGCTGGACGCGGCCCGGTTCCTGGCGATCTTCTGGATCGCCACCGTGGTGTTCTTTACGCTGGCCGCCTACAAGCGCCGCAACTATCTGCTTCCGCTATGGCCGGCCAATGCCGCGCTGCTCGCATGGTGGATCGAATACCGCATCGCCCCGCGATGGCGCATCGCGCGGCCGGCGTTCATTGCGCTGTGCGCGGTGCTGATGGCTGTCAACTTGTTGATAGTTCCCTACCGGGAGGAAAAGAGCTGCGGTGCGGGTTCGTTTCGCGCCGCCGCGGCGGACATCAACCGCATCGTGGGCGCCGGCGAGCCGCTCTTTATCTACGGGATGGGCGATCCGGCGGCGCTGCTGTTTTATCTCGATCGCAGCGCGCCGCTTATCCACGGAGAGTTGGCCGACGCGCCGCCGGGCTATGTCATCGTTCCGGCCGCGGTATGGAAAGTCAGGCGCGATGAGGCATTAGGCCTGGAGCCGGTACTGGGACCCACATCAGGAGAGGAACCGTTGATCCTGCTACGCCACGGCAAGGCTTACGCCCTTGCTCCGTGCGCAAACATTTGGGCAGCACGTACCCACTCCTACAAAGGTGGCGGCGGTGGTGGAGGCGGGGGTGGCGGTGGCGGTGCGGCAGCGCCGGGACCCGCACCGGGGAAGCTCTTGCGACCGCCGCCCATTCCGGCCAATCCGATCGGGCCCGGCGGGAGCGGCGGCTGCGTTCCCAGGATCACAGTCTCATAGCCGGCGCTGACCTCGACGATTTGATTCGGTGCGCTGCGATTGGACGCCGCCACCGTCCCTTCCATCACCGCGACTTCGGTTGACGGCCCGTTGTATACCGCCGAAGTGTCAGCGTATTTGACCTTGAACCGCGTGCCCCTGACGGCGAGGAATGCGTTGGGGGTCTGCACCGTGAAATCCGCCGCCGACCCCCGCAACCCTCTGGCCACCAGTGCGATCAGGCGCCCGCCCAACAGGCTGACACGCGTCTTGCCCGCACTGAGCACGTGCTCGTCGATCACCAGCGTGCTGTTTTCGCTCAGTTGCACCGAGCTGTGGTCGTCAAACGTGACCGTCGCCGACGAATCGGCGCCGGTGGCAAGCTTGTCCGCCAACTCGATCGCCATCCCAAGCGCGCCCGGCAGGGTGCGGCCTGCGCGCGTCACCTGCGGCGTGCCGGCAACTTGCGAGATGCGCCCGACGGCGGATTGCGCCAAAGCGTTGGCCCACAGCGCAAACACGACAGCCAGCGCGGCTGCCAACGATACGCCCCGGACGCGGGTGCAAGGCTTGATGCGATCGCCCACTTGCGGCCCAGTTTATGGCGTGGCGACGCGGGTGTGGCCGTTGGACTGATTGGTGAGCATCGCAGCCAGACCGGTCAGATCGTCGTCGTTATAGAATTCGATCTCGACGCGCCCGGGCGCTTTGCCGCGGCCGCGCACCACCCGCACTTTGCGCTTGAGCGCGCGCTGCAGGCCTTCGACCAGCGCCTGCAGATGGACGTCGGCGCGGGAAGCCGACGCCGGCCGTATCCGCACCTGGCGCTGACGCGACAACTCCTCCGCGCCGCGTGCCGAAATCCCGCGCGCAGCGATTTCTCGCGCGGCCGAAACCTGTGCGGCGGCGGTATCCAGTGACAGCAGCGGGCGAGCCTGGCCGGCCGTCAGCTCGCCGCGCTCGATCATCTGCAAAACCGCCTCCGGTAGCTCCAGCATCCGGATCGCGTTGCTGACGTAGGGGCGGCTCTTGCCGATGCGCTGCGCTATTTGCTCGTGGCTTAGCGCGAACTCACGCGCCAGGCGCGCCAGCGCGCGTGCCTCGTCGGCGGCGTTGAGGTCCTCGCGCGCGATATTTTCCACCAGCGACACCTCCAGCGCCGTGCGGTCGTCGAAGTCGCGCACCACAACCGGCACCGTTTCCAGGCCAGCTTCGCGGGCAGCGCGCAGCCGCCGCTCGCCCGCGATCAGCTCGTAGAGCGGCCCGCCCAGGTCCTGCTCCGGCAGCGACCTGACAACCAGCGGCTCGATAACGCCCTGGGCGCGAATCGCCTCAGCGAGTTCGTGCAGCCGTTGTGCATCGAAGTGGCGGCGCGGCTGAAATGGCGAGGGGACGATGCGCTTTATCGGCACCTCGACCGGATGCGACGGCGCCGCGTCGGCCGTTTGCTCGTCCGCCACCCCCGCAATCAAAGCTCCCAGCCCCCGCCCCAGCGGCTTACGCGTCATGATCGTCCTCCATTGGGTTGCAAACTCCCAGGCAAATACGCGAAGTTACTTAAAGCTATTTATTCGCGCTCGTTGCCCTCTTTTTGCGCATCGTGCCCAGCGCTGAGCCCGCTCCGTTGCACCAACTCCCGGGCCAAGGCGCGGTAACTGTGCGCGCCCGCCGACTTGCCGTCGTACTCCAGGACCGACAGGCCATGGCTGGGACTCTCCGACAACCGTACGCTGCGCGGAATCACGCTGGCGAACACCTGGGCGCCGAAATGCTCGCGCACCTCGCGCGCCACCTCGTGGCTGAGCCGATTGCGTCCGTCGAACATGGTCAGAACCAATCCCTCCAGCTTCAGCCCGGGATTGAGCGCGCTGTTGATGCGCCGGATCGTACCCACCAGCGAACTCAGGCCTTCCAGCGCGTAATATTCGCATTGCATCGGCACCAGCACCGATTGCGCCGCCACCAGCGCGTTGAGTGTGAGCAAACCGAGCGAGGGCGGCGTATCTATTAAAACATAGTTATAGTTCTGCGCCGCCGAACTTAGCGTGGCGGCCAAGACGCGCTCGCGCCCCTCCATCGTGGCCAGCTCGACCTCGGCGCCAACCAAATCGGTGCCGGAGGGGGCGAGAAACAGGAAATGACGCACCGGGCGGACCACATCGATAAGCTGAGCCTGGCCGATGAGGACATCGTACATGGTGCGGGAGTGGGCGATTTTGGGTCCGCTTAGCTCGCGCCGCGAATCTACGCCCGAGGTGGCGTTGCCCTGCGGGTCGAGGTCAACCAGCAACACCCGCAACTTGAGATCGGCCAGAGCGACGGCGAGATTTATAGCGGTGGTGGTTTTACCCACGCCGCCCTTTTGGTTGGCAATTGCAACTACACGTCCCACATCCAACCTCCCACCAGCCCAAAAGAGCGGTGCATCAGGCCACCGCATCGCTTCGTTTCAAGTTTACGCCGCAACGCTATCCAGAATCAAAGCCGGGGCCAAGCGTTGGCAGAAAACGTTGCAATCAATGGGCTTTTTTCCCGGCCCGCCAGATCACGAGTACGCGTTTGACGGTGTCAGCGCCGCGGTGGAGCGAATAGTTATAGCGGCGATAGTTGACCAGGCCGGCCATATTTGCGGCCTTGAGTTCAAGGCGCTGCGAGGGATTGGCATAGAGGATCGCCAGACCATCGGACGTCAGGGCACTTGCGGCAATAGCGTAAAAGTCGGCGACCGGACCCGATGCGCGGGACAGGACCGCATCGAAGCGTGAGGTCGCAAGTGTGGTGGTCGCCAAGCGAGCGGCCAGGATCTCAACGTTGTCCAGCGCTATCTCGGCGGCCGCAACTTTAAGGAAGCTGGCGCGCTTGTGACGCGCTTCGGCCAGGCTGAAATAAGCCGGACAGGCGCTGGCCAGGACCAGGCCGGGGAAGCCTGCACCGGCGCCCACGTCCAAAATGTGCTTACCGGCGGAGAAGGCGCTTGAGAGTGCCGCGAGCGTATCAGAACCCTCGTCCTCTTCCACTACCGATTGTCGGCGAAGGGACGGAGCTGCGGTCGTCTGGCTGCGGACAGAGCGTTGATGCTCGATTGCCAGCGCCAGGGGCATCAGGCTGTCGGCGATGTGGAAGGCGGTTTCGGCGGGATCTTGTGGGCGAGCAGTGAGATTGATTTTCGCTCCCCACAGAGCCAGCGCGGAACCGAAGATTTCCATCCGATGGATGAACGGTTCGGTCAGGAGCGGAGCCAACACCGGATTTGAACGATATGCTCCCAGTGCGACCCGCACCTGGGAGCCGATGTCGCTGTGTTCGTCCGTCACTTGG
Organism: Pseudomonadota bacterium; assembly: GCA_021325025.1. Classification (GTDB taxonomy): domain Bacteria; phylum Desulfobacterota; class Binatia; order Binatales; family Binataceae; genus JAJPJA01. The sequence continues at coordinate 17,284 of JAJPHZ010000041.1, forward strand.
GACCAAGGCGTTTCACATGAAACGGGACTTCCGTTTCACGTGAAACCGATCAGGGGTCAGAGATTGGTGCGCAGACGCTCGGGGCGGCTGCTGCTTTTGAGATAGATTGCCAACAACGAAACCGCGGCCGGCGTGATCCCCGGCATCCGGGACGCCTGCCCGAGCGAACGCGGCCGAATCCGACTGAGACGTTCGCGTGCCTCGGTCGACAACCCCGGGACGCTGGCGTAATCCAGCGATTGCGGGATCAGAGTCTCGTCCAGCCGCCGCACTCGTTCCACCGCCTCAGCCTGGCGTCGGACATAGCCTTCGTACTTTACCTCGATTTCCAGCTCCGCAGCCTCATCGGGCGACAAGCTCCCGTCGAGACCGGCCATCTGCAGGACGGCGTAGTAGGACACCTCTGGGCGCTTGAGTAATTCTTCGGCATAGACCGGCTGCCGTATTGGCGACGATCCCATCGTCTGCAACATCCGGTTGACCCCCTCGCAGTCGGAGACCAGGGTGGTCGCCAGGCGCCGCCGCTCCGATGCGACTTTGGCTGACTTAAGCGCGGTTCGCTGCGCGCTTTGCGCGCTGAGCAACCCCAATTGTTCTCCCAGCGGGCTCAGCCGCCGGTCGGCATTGTCCTCGCGCAACAGCAGCCGGTATTCGGCGCGCGACGTGAACATTCGATACGGCTCGCCGCCGATTCCCCGCGTCACCAGGTCGTCGATCAGCACCCCGATATATGCCTGGTCGCGCCGCAGGATCACGGGTGGTTCTCCGCGTGACGCCAGCACGGCGTTGATTCCCGCCATCAGCCCCTGCGCCGCCGCCTCCTCATAGCCGGTAGTGCCGTTGAGCTGTCCGGCGAAAAACAAGCCCTTGACCAACTTCGTCTCCAGCGAGGGGTGCAACTGGGTCGGATCACTGAAGTCGTACTCAATCGCATAGCCCGGGCGCATGATTTCTGCCTGCTCCAGCCCCTTGATGGAACGGACCATCTTGAGCTGGATATCCAGGGGCAGGCTGGTGGACAGGCCGTTGGGATAGACCTCGATGGTGTCGCGTCCTTCGGGTTCAAGGAAAATCTGATGGCGCTCCTTGTCGGCGAAGCGCACCACCTTGTCCTCTACCGACGGACAATAACGGGGGCCGCGGCTTTGAATCACCCCGGAGTACATCGGCGACCGATCAAGTCCGCTGCGGATAATCTCGTGGGTGCGGCTGTTGGTGAAGGTCAAATGACAGGGAATCTGATCCTGGAGGATTGCGTCGGTGCGAAACGAAAACGGCGGCGGCGGATCGTCGCCGGGCTGAACTTCGAGCGCGGAGTAGTCGATAGTGCGGCCGTCCAGGCGCGGACAGGTTCCGGTCTTCAGCCGGCCGATCCGAAACCCGATTTGCGCCAGATGCTCGCTCAGGCCCATCGCGGCAAAATCCCCGGCGCGTCCGGCCGAATAGTTCTTGAGTCCGATATGGACCAATCCTTTGAGAAACGTGCCGGTGGTCAGAATCACCGCCGACGCCTCGAACTCCTCCCCAATTTGCGACACGACTCCGCGCACCCGCCCGCCGTCGAGCAGCAGACGCTCGACGCTGGCCTGGCGGATGGTCAGGTTGGGCGTCGACTCCATCACCCGCTTCATCCGCGCCCGATACGCCGCCTTGTCGGCCTGCGCGCGCCGCGCCCGTACCGCCGGACCCTTGCGCGTGTTGAGAAAGCGGAACTGGATCCCGGTTTGGTCGATCGCCAGACCCATCTCACCGCCCAAAGCGTCGATCTCCCGCACCAGGTGCCCCTTGCCGATCCCGCCGATCGCCGGATTGCACGACATCTGGCCGATATGGTCCAGGTTGAGCGTCAGCATCAGACAACGCGCGCCCATGCGCGCTGCCGCCAGCGCTGCCTCGATCCCGGCATGCCCCGCCCCGACCACGATTACGTCGTAGTTCATAGCAATTTTCGCATTATGCTCCGCGTGTTAATCGCTCGCAAAGCCCTTGGGCGCGCGCCACTTCCGTCTTCTTTACAAAAAGTAGCAGTATACTACTACTTGCCGATGCAAAACTCGCGGAAGACGGCGTCCAGCACATCCTCGCTGGTGACCTGGCCACTGACCTGGGCCAGCGCGTCGGCTGCAATTGCGATGTCCACCGCGACGATTTCCGGCGGCATCGCGCCCTGCGCGCTGTGATGGGCCGCGTCCAGCGCCGCCAGCGCCCGGGCCAAAGCGTCGCGATGGCGCTCGCGGGAGATGGCGACCGTGTCGCCGCGGCCGTCCCCGGCCAGCGCTTGCGCCGCCGCCGCCAACTCCTCGCGCAGCGTGTCGAATCCGTCGCCGCGCAGCGCCGAGGTCCGCAGCACCGGCATCGTCAGGCCCCGCGCGCGCAGGTCGGTGACGCCGATTGCCGCCGGTAGGTCGCGTTTGTTGAGCAGCGCGACGCCGGCGCGCCCGCGGCACAACTCGACTACCCGCAGGTCCTCGGGTTCGAGCGCTCCGGAGCCGTCGAACACGGCGATGAGCAAGTCGGCTTCGCCGGCGTGCATGAGCGTGCGCTCGATACCGATCCGCTCGACCTCATCGGTGCCTGCGCGCACGCCGGCGGTATCCTGGATGACCAGCGGATAGGGACCGACGTGGATAGTGTCCTCGATCATGTCGCGGGTGGTGCCGGGGATCGGCGTTACAATCGCGCGTTCGACGCCGAGCAGCAGGTTAAGCACGCTGGATTTGCCCACGTTGGGTTTGCCGATGATCGCGGCGCGCGCGCCGTTGCGCATCAGGCGCCCGCGCGCGAAGCTTTGATGCAACGCCGCGACGTCCTGGCGCAGTTCGGCGATACGCCGTGCGATGTCGGCCCGCGTAGGGAGCGCGATATCCTCATCACTAAAGTCGATTTCAGCCTCCAGGTGGGCGGCGATCGCGATCAGGCGCTCGCGCAGAGTCCCGACGCGGTCCTTGAGCGCGCCGTTCAGATGGGCCAGGGCCTGGGCCAGAGCGCTTTCCCCGCGCGCCTCGATCAGGTCGGCGATGGCCTCGGCCGCGGTCAGGTCGATGCGTCCGTTAAGAAAGGCGCGCCGGCTGAATTCTCCCCGCTCCGCCATCCGCGCGCCGCACGCCGCCGCCACTCCCACGACACGACGCACCAGGAAGGGTCCGCCATGGCAATGCAGTTCGGCGACGTCCTCCCCGGTCAGGCTGCGCGGCCCCGGCATCACCACCGCCAGCGCGCGGTCGATGGGAGCGCCGGTAGCCGGATCGCGCACGTCGCCCAGGTAAAGGCGGCGCGCCCTTAGCGTACCTGGGCGCGCCGGCTGCCAAATCGTACGCAGAATCTGGATCGCATCGGGACCCGACAGCCGGATGATCGCAACCGCTCCTCTGCCGGGCGGGGTCACCGGAGCTACGATCGTATCCCGAACGTACATAGGTGAATTTTTAGCGGCGACTGTGAGATCGTAACATTTTAATACCAGGTCAGCATGCTTGATACCCCGGCAAATGACTTCCGCCGTGGTACCAAAACCGAACCAATTTGGCTTACGGGGCCGGACCACGGCCTGCCTGCCAATTTATAGCAATCCCTATGCAGGATTGGCCTTATCAAAGGCTCAAGAAACGGCTAAAAATTTAATTGGTAGCCAATAGATCGATTTCATTACCGAGGGTTAGAACCAGTCTTTTGGCCGCCACGCCTGCGTCGCGGACGGTCAGACCATCTGGTTACGCAATATCGAGGAGGGGTCCGACTTGAAGTCCAAAGAGCCCAAGCAGCCCAAGGAGAAGAAAAAAAGCGAGTCTAAGCCTCGCAAAAGCAGCGAAAAGGGTAAACGCGCTCTGGCGGTGGCGGCCGAACCCACGATGGCGGCATCGCCAAACCCCACGCCTGGTGCGCTTGACATGTCCGCCAACGGAGCGGGGGACCCGCCCGCCGCAGCCTCGACGGGCGCGCAGGCCGATCCACCCGAAGAGCTGATCCGGATGCGAGCATACGAGTTGTTCGCGCAGCGCGGATACGAGCATGGCCATCATCTTGAGGATTGGTTGACTGCCGAACGGGAGCTGAAGTCCAAACTCCGCACCGTATAGCTCCGCGTTTCGCCAACGGCGGCGGAAACGTCAGCGGCGGTGCCGGACAGAGTAGCGCCTGCTTGCTCCATTGCCCGGGGTGTGGTTGCATGGTGCGCGAAGGGCTTGTGCGCCCGGCCCGGTTCGCGTAACGATCACGAGCTTTGGCGTGAACCAGGACTTACTTCGCTTGGCATCCGGCCTACCGCGGTATTGTCAAAATGGGCGGCAGGGCCAAGCTGCAGCTAGAAATTGATAGACACAGATGAAACGGACTTATCAGCCCAGCAATCGGCGGCGCAAGCGGACTCATGGCTTCCTGGCCCGGATGGCGTCGCCCGGCGGACGTCGTGTGCTCAAACGACGGCGCAACAAGGGTCGCCGCCGCCTGACGGTTTCAATCCCGCCCAAACAACCCGGGTAAATCGCGGGCCGGACGCGCGTTTCGGCAGACAGCACCGCCTGCGCCGCCGCACTGATTTCGTGCGCGTGCGGCGGATGGGGCTGCGGTTGCAGACCACGCATTTCATCATTTACCTGGCGCGACTTTCCGATCAGCAGGCGCCGCGGTTGGGCTTGGCGGTGTCACGCCAGATCGGCAACGCCGTGGCGCGCAACCGGACCAAACGCAGGCTGCGCGAGAGCTTCCGCCGCGAGCTCAAGCCAATGATGCTTCCTGAAAGCGCGTTGATGATCGTTGCCCGGCAGGGCGCGGCCCAGCTGCGCACCCAGGAGGTGACGGCTGAACTTAAACCGGCGTTGTTGCGCCTGGTCAACAGGCTCAAGGCCGCGTACGGTCCGGGCGGCAAGTCGCAACCCTCGTGATGGCTCACGTACAAGCTTTGGCTGATCGCGTAAAAGATACAGCGGCAAACCATCTTCGACCTGATGGGACGGCCGCACAACGGCCGGGGCGTGCTGCCGCCGCAGCAATAAGCTTGATCGAGCTGTACCGGGCGCTGCTGGCTCCGTTTTTGGCCGCCCACTCGGGCCTGACCTGCCGTTTCGAACCCGGTTGTTCGCAGTATGCACACACCGCCCTTGTGCAACACGGCTTATGGCGCGGGGGATGGCTGGCGCTAAGACGGCTTAGCCGATGCCGTCCGTTAGGCGGCTGCGGTTACGATCCGGTCCCGCAACGACCGTCAATTAAAACCGGCAGCTTGTAAGGAGTGCTTTGGATACCCGACTCGTAATCGCAGTGATTCTATCGTTGGCAGCGGTGTTCGCCTATCAGGAGCTGGTTTTAAAACGGCTCTACCCGCCCGAACAACAGCAGGCTCAGCAAGCCACGGCGACTCCCCAGGCCGCGGGCAGTCCGATAGCCTCACCGACCTTCGCCTCCTCAGCCCTGCCCGCGCTGCCCACCAAGCCCCTTGCCGAGACGCCCGTTACCGAAGTTGCGCCCCGCACGATCAAGGTCGAAACCGACGCCTATATCGCCAGGTTCACCAGTCGCGGCGGGCGACTTCTCAGTCTGAAGCTGAGGAAATACCGTGAGACCGCTGAGCCCAATAGCCCGTTGATGGAACTGGTCACGCCCGCAGAAGGCGGTCAATTACCACTTGGACTGGTCGTCGAGACGCGCGGCGGCAAGCTCGACGACCGCGCGTTGACTTATACGACCGACGCGCCCGCGGAGGTGAACTTGCACGGCTCGGAGCGGGCCAACCTGGTATTTACGGCCGACATCGCTGGCCTCAAGCTGGTCAAGAGGATCGACTGCGACGGCAGCGGCTACGTCTTCAACGTCGATGCAGCCGTCAGCGGGCCGCCCGGCGAGGTTACCGCGGTCGGCCTCGACATGAGCGAGGCGCTGACCGCGCATGAGGGCTACTACGACATCCCCGAGATCCAGGCGCTGGTCAACAACAAGACTGCGGTCAAGGCGGAAAAGGCGCTGCGCAAGGGGGTTGAGCCGCTCAAGGGTAAAGTTACCTACGTCGGGTTCGGTGATCGCTACTTCCTGACGGTCTTTCTTCCGCTCAGCCCCCAGGAGGGCACGGTCGCCATGAGTTACGACGGCACGCAGGCGACCGCCACGATGCTGTTTGAGGCGCCGGCCGCCGCCACCGCACGGCTGCGGACCCAGGTGTACATGGGGCCCAAAAACCTGACCATCCTGGAGGCGGTCAACCCGCAGCTCAACCGCGCCATCGACTTCGGCTGGACCGGAATTTTGGCGCTTGCCTTCCTGCGCGCGCTTAAGTTATTTCACTACATTGCCCCAAATTGGGGCGTGGATATTATCCTGCTCACCGTGGCGATTCGGGTGGCTTTCCTGCCCATGTCGATCAAAAGCCAGCGCTCGATGATGCGCCTGCAGCGCCTGCAACCCCAGGTCGAACGGCTGCGCGAGAAATTCAAGGACGACCACGAACGGCTCAACCGCGAGATGGTCGACCTGTACAAGCGCAATCACGTCAATCCGCTGGGCGGATGCCTGCCGATGCTGCTGCAACTGCCGATTTTCATCGGTCTTTACGAAGCGTTGCTCAATGCCGTGGAGTTGCGCCATGCGCCATTCGTTGGCTGGATCACTGATCTGTCGGCGCCCGAATGCCTGCCCATCCCTGGAATCCCCAAGTTGCCGTTTCTGCCCTGCGGCGGAATCCCGGTGCTGGTCCTGCTCATGGGCATCAGCACCTACTTCCAGCAGAAGATGACGCCCCAGTCGCCCGACCCCAATCAGCAGCGCATGATGATGCTGATGCCGCTGGTGTTCACCATCATGTTCCTGAACTTCCCGGCGGGTCTGACCCTTTATTACTTCTGCTCCAACGCCCTGGGCATTGCTCAGCAATACGTTCTCAATCGTGAGTTCAAACAGCTCAGTCCGGCTAACGCATGACCCCTAACGATTATATCGAAGCCGAAGGCGCCAGCGTCGAGGCGGCAATTCGTGAAGCCCTGGCCAGGCTTGGCGCGGAAGAAGCGGATGTCTCTATCGAAGTCCTCGCCACCCCGCGGTCGGGCCTGCTGGGGCTGGGTGCACGCCCGGCGCGCGTGCGCGTCACGCGGCGCGCACCCGAGGTCGCCCATAGCGAGGTCGCCTCGCCCCCGCCGGCGGCGGCGCGCCAGGAAACCGTAACCTTTCGCGCCGCGGCCGCCGAAATCACCATCTCCCGGCCCGCCGAACCGGCGCTTCCTGGTGCGGAGGTTGTACCGGGCAGGCCGCGCGAGGATTTCTCCCGCGCCGAGGAAGTCGTCGCCGAGGCTGTTGAAACCGCAGCCGAGCGCCGGCTCGAAGAGGAGGGCGAAGGCGGTCCGCCGCGGCGCGCGGCCGACCTTGAGGAGCAAAGCCGCGAGGCCGCAAGGCTGACCCGCGAGATTCTCGAGCTGATGGGCGAGAAGGCCGAAACCACGGTTTCCGCCGACGCCGAGACCATCCACATTGACATCAAGGGCGACGGTTCGGGCATCTTGATCGGCCGCCACGGCCAGACGCTGGATGCGCTGGAGTACATGATCAACCGCCTGGTGGCGCGCCGCATCAAGGATGCGGTTCCGATCACGCTGGATGTCGCCGCCTATCGCGCCCGCCGCGGCCAGCAGTTGGAGCGGATGGCGTTGGCGATGGGCGAGCGGGCCAAGCGCGAGCGCAAGACCGTCTCACTGGAGCCGATGCCGCCGCGCGACCGCCGCATCGTGCATCTGGCGCTCAAGGACGACCCGATGATCACCACGCGCTCGGTGGGCAACGGCTACATGCGCGCGCTGGAAATCGTACCTACTGACGTCAGCCGCGAGCCCGGAGCAGGAGAGCGCGAACGCGGTCAGCCGCGCCGCCAACGGCGCGAAAATCGTGAAGCCCCATCCGGTCAACAGGGCGGCTTCAAGCACGGCCAAAAGCGCATCGTGTGAATTGAACGGAAAATCTGCGGCTGTCTTTTTGGAACCTCGCCCGAGTTTAACAGTGGAGGGGGCGGCCCGCATCAGCGCAACAGGTGCCCGTGCCCCTCGATGACACGCGAGCTCGCGCCACCTTTGAACCTGTCAGAGGTGGCGCCACACCCCATTGCTCAGGCGTTGGGATCATAGCCCCATTTGGCCTTGTTGGCCGCGACCTGTTCGGGCGTGGGCTGCTCCTTGGTCTCGTGCTGCTTGACCTTGAAGGAGTCGGGCTGGTCAACCGTCGCATGGTTGAGCGCGATGTCGTCCTTGAACACATCGGGCACCGCCGGCTCCTCAAAAATCGCCTGCCAGGGGCATTCCGGCTCACAGGCGCCGCAATCGATACATTCGTCGGGGTTGATGTAGAGCATGTTGGGAAATTTCGCCCGGTCCGGGCCGACATATTCGTAGATGCAATCGACCGGACAGACGCTGACGCAGCCGGTATCGACGCAGTCAATGCACAGGCGGGTTATCGTCCACGGCATATAGCCTCACCTCGTTTCTACAAACCACAAAAGGTGGCCGCAAGTAATTTCGGTCATTTATATCGGTTTCGCCCGCTTGCGGAAAGGCGCTCTCACATGCGCACGACGCCGAAGCTGCCGGCGGGCGGAATCGGGGCATTGTAGGCGGCGGCGATGCCCAGCGCCAGCGCGGCGCGGGTGTCCAGCGGATCGAGCACACCGTCGTCCCACAGCCGCGCCGTCGAGTAGTAGCAGGACGACTCGATTTCGTATTTCTCGCGCGTGGGACGCACGAACTCGGCCTGCTCCGCCTCGCTCATGGTCTGCCCGGAGCGTTTTAGCTGATCGAGCTTGACGGTCAGCAGCGTGTTGGCCGCCTGTTCGCCGCCCATCACCGAAATCCGCGCGTTGGGCCACATAAAGAGCAGGCGCGGACCGTAGGCGCGTCCGCACATGCCGTAGTTGCCGGCGCCGTTGGAGGCGCCGATGATGACGGTGAATTTGGGCACCTGCGCGTTGGCCACCGCGTTGACCATCTTGGCGCCGTCCTTGGCAATCCCGCCCTGTTCGTAGCGCTTGCCGACGATGAAGCCGGTGATGTTCTGGAGGAAGATCAGCGGGATGCGCCGTTGGCAACACAGTTCGATGAAATGCGTAGCCTTGAGCGCCGACTCGCTGAACAGCACGCCGTTGTTGGCGACGATGCCGACCGGGTAGCCGAACAGGCGCGCGAAACCGGTCACCAGCGTGGGTCCGTAGCGCGGCTTGAACTCATGCATCCGGCTGCCGTCAACCAGCCGCGCAATCACCTCGCGCACGTCGTAGGGCTTGCGTGTGTCGGCCGATACGATTCCGTACAACTCCGCCGGGTCGTAGTAAGGATCCTCGGGTTCCGACTGATCGGGCGGCCCCGGCGGCGGGGCGGGCAGGTTCTCGGCGATCGCGCGCGCGATTTCCAGTGCGTGCGCGTCATCCTCGGCCAGATGGTCGCTGACGCCGGAGAGGCGGGTATGGACGTCGCCGCCGCCCAGTTCCTCGGCGCTGACTTCCTCGCCGGTGGCGGCGCGCACCAGCGGCGGCCCGGCCAGGAAAATCGTGCCCTGCTCCTTGACGATGATGTTCTCGTCGCACATCGCCGGCACATAGGCCCCACCCGCCGTGCACGAGCCCATCACCACTGCGATCTGCGGGATCCCAGCCGCCGACATCCGCGCCTGATTGTAGAAAATCCGGCCGAAGTGATCGCGGTCGGGGAACACCTCGGCCTGCATCGGCAAAAATGCGCCGCCCGAATCCACCAGGTACACGCACGGCAGCCGGTTCTCCATCGCGATTTCCTGCGCGCGCAGATGTTTCTTGACCGTGATCGGATAGTAGGTGCCGCCCTTGACGGTGGCGTCGTTGGCGACCACTACCGCCTCGCGCCCCATTAGCCGCCCGATTCCCGTCACCAGGCCCGCACCCGGCGCCTCGTCGTCGTACATCCCGATCGCGGCCAGCGCCGACAGTTCCAAAAACGGCGTCCCCGGGTCGAGCAGGCGGCGGATACGCTCGCGCACCAGCAGCTTGCCGCGCCTGGTGTGGCGCGTGCGGGCCTCTTCCGGACCGCCCAGGCGCACCTGCTCGATACGTTCACGCAATTGGCGCACCCCGGCTTCCATCACTTCGCGGTTGCGGCGGAACTCCTCGCTGGTGGTATTCACCCGTGATTCAATGCGTTCCATGGCTCCCCTGATGCCCAAGCGGCGCGGTTGCGCTAAAATTTTAATGCATGTCTATGTCTATATTTTCGGGCGCGCCGGGCAAGTCCGCCGCATTGCGCGATGAGAACCCGCGACCTTAGAGCGCTCGAATTCGACAAGGTGCTCGCGCTGGTCACGGCGCTGGCGGTTTCCGAACCGGGCCGGCGCGCGGTCGGCGCGCTGGTGCCCTCTACCGACCCAGCCGAAGTCCGCCGCCGCCTGCGCGCGGCCGGTGAGCTGGTCGAATTGCGTAGTCATGCCGGCGCGCTGCCAATCGGCGAATTCAAGGACCAGAATCAGTTCTTCGCCATCGCCGCGATGGAAGGGGCGACGCTGGACGGCAAATCGCTGCTCGACGTGCGCCAGTTCGTGCTCGCCGCGCGCCATCTGGAGGCGTTTTTGCGCTCGCGATGCGAGCGGTTTCCTGCCGTCGCCGAACTGGTCGCATCGCTGCTGGCGCCCAAGGAGCTGGCCGACGCGCTGCTCAAGGCGCTGGCCGATGACGGCGGTCTGCTCGACGATGCCAGCCGCGAACTCAAGCGCTTGCGTACCCGTTTGCGCGACGAGCGTGCCGAGCTGGAACAGCGTCTGGCCCGGATGCTCGACCAGACCGGGATGCAGCCGTTCCTGACCGACCATCTGGTGACCATCCGCAACCGCCGCTTCGTGCTGCCGATGAAGCCGAACTATGCCGAGCGGCTGGAAGGCATCGTGCAGGACCGCTCGGTGTCGGGCGAGACCCTGTTCGTCGAGCCGCTGTGGGCGGTTGAACTGAACAACCGCCTGATGATGCTCGAGCGCGAGGTTGAGGCCGAGGAGCGGCGGATCCTAAGCCAGCTCACCTCGATGGTGCGCAGCTATCTGCCGCAGTTGCGCATGACCTTTGACGCGATGGTCGCGCTCGACGCGCTCAACGCGCGGGCCTTGTTCGCCGAGCGCTATCGATGCGTGGAGCCGGAGATTGTCGAGGACGGCATCACCCTGGCCGCCGCCCGCCATCCGCTGCTGATGGCCAGCGGGCGCACGGTGGTGCCGATCGACGTCCACATTCCGCCCAATCGGCGCGGGATCGTGATCTCGGGCCCTAACACCGGCGGCAAAACGGTCGCGCTCAAGACCATCGGCCTGCTCAGCCTGATGGCGCAAAGCGGGCTGCTGGTGCCGGCCGATCACGGCACGCGCCTGATGGTGTTCCGCAGCATCTGCGCCGACATCGGCGACGAGCAATCGATCGAGGCCGACCTTTCCACGTTCTCCGCGCACATCGCCAACCTAGCCGAGATCATGCGCGAGCTGCGCGAGCCGGCACTGGTCATCCTGGACGAACCCGGCGCAGGAACCGACCCGGCCGAGGGCGGCGCGCTCACTATCGGGCTGATCGGTCATCTGGCCGCGCGCCGATGCCTGTTCGCGATCGCGACGCATTCCACCGCGGTCAAACTATACGCTTACGGCAGCACCGAGTTGGAAAGCGCCGCGGTCGATTTCGACGAACGCACGCTGACGCCCCGCTTCACGCTCAAGCCGCACACCGTTGGGCAGAGCTTCGGACTGGCGGTTGCCGAGCGTCTGGGCCTGCCGGCTGAGATTATTCGGGCGGCACAGCAGGCGCGTCCCGCCGGCAGCGCGGAGCTTGAAGATGCGCTGCGCCGCCTGGAGGATCAGCGCGAAGAACTGGCGCGCCAAACCGAAGAGGCGCGCGCCCGCGAGCATCAGCGCCACCAGGCCCATCTGGCTGCGACCCGGGCGGCGGAACAAGCGCTTGCCCGCGCCGCTGCCGAACGTGAGAGGGTCCGCGCCGACTTTCGTCAGATGATGGCGGAGTTCAATCGCCAGGCGGCCCAGATGCTGGCCGATCTGAAATCCTCACGCCGGCCGCGCGCCGAGCTCCGGCAATTCGTCGAGCGCGCCGCGGCTGCTATCGAACAGCTCGCGCCTGAAGCCCCCGCCCAGGCGGCCGGGATGCAGCCGCTGGTCGTGGGCGAGCAAGTGGAGCTGGCCGACTCGGATATCCAGGGCGAGCTGTTGGCGCTCGACGCGGACAAGGCGGTAATCGGCCGCGGCGGATTGCGGATCGAAGTCGCGCCTGCGCGCCTGCGGCGCGCGCACGCCAGGGCGAAGACGCCACCATCCGCGCCGGTCACGATCAGCGCCTCGCGCAGCCAAGCCGCGGAACTCAACCTGATTGGAATGCGCGCTTCCGATGCGCTGCGGCGGCTGGAGGAGTTCCTCGACCAGGCCTACCTGACCAACCAGTCAGAAGTGCGCGTGATCCACGGCGTCGGCTCAGGGGCGCTGCGCAAAGCGGTGCGCGATTACCTCAGCACTTCGCCCTATTGCACGGGCTTTCGCGAAGCCGAACCGCAAGCCGGCGGCGCCGGCGCCACTATCGTGCAGATTGGGTTGTAACCTGACCGGTTGCCCGGAAAGCGTATCCATCTTTGGACCGAACGCCTTTTCAACACCGATATTTCGGATCCTGTCGATGCCGCCGATACCAAGCCGGCGCCATCGCCGCGCTCGATGGTGTGCCGCAGCCCGCGACGGGTCACGTTGCGCATCTTCCGGGAACCCAGATAACAAGGCTTGTAGTGCGTCAAGCTACGCTTTACAGCAAGCCGGGACTGTTCGCTATCAGTTGACCGCCCGCCCAGGGGCGGGCAATGCTTGACCCTATGGCCATCGATTCCAAGCCACAGGCGGGGGGCGATTTGAACCGGCTGCCGCTGGAGGTGCGGCGCGGCCTTTACGAGACCATCTTCCGGCGGCGCGACATGCGCGAGTTCCGGCCCGACCCGGTGCCCGACGAGGTGCTGGCGCGCGTGCTGGTCGCGGCCCATCATGCGGGCAGCGTCGGATTCACGCAGCCGTGGGACTTCATCGTCGTGCGCGACATGGAGCGCCGGCACGAAGTCAAGCGGCTGTTCGAGGAAGAGCGGTTGCGCAACGCGGCGCAGTTCACCGGCCGGCGGCGCGAGAAGTTCCTGTCACTCAAGCTCGAAGGTATCGTCGAGTCGGCGTTAAACCTCATCGTCACCTGCGAGCCCGACCGCTTCGGGCCCGGGGTGCTGGGCAAGACCGCGATCGAGGAAGTGGAGATTTATTCCACCTGCCTGGCGATCGAAAACCTCTGGCTGGCAGCGCGCGTGGAAGGGCTGGGTGTGGGATGGGTCAGCATCCTGCGCAACGACGTGCTGCGCCAAATCTTCGGCATTCCAAAGACGGTGATCCCCATCGCCTACCTGTGCATCGGCTACGTCGATTCCTTTCCGGCGCGCCCCGTGTTGGAAAAGGCGGGATGGGCCGAGCGGCTGTCGCCGCGCAAGCTTTTGCATTTCGACTCGTGGGACGGCGGCCCCGCGGACACCGAGCGCCTGGCGCGGCTGGTCGAGGACCCCGAAATCTGGCGCGAGATATTCCCCGGCGACGGCCCTGGGGAAGATGACAAGTAGCGACATCAAGTGCGGTTTGGGCGCGCGGAAACCATATGGACAATCAATTCCTGGTTGACGCCGAATGGCTTGCACGCAGCGCCGGGCCCGGCGTGGTGCTGATCGACACGCGGCCCGCCGCCCAGTTCTGGGCCGGCCATCTGCAAGGCGCGCGTCATCTCGATCCCTTCCCCTTCCACTATTACGACACCAGTGCCAAGGCGATCGGCGAGTTCACGCAGCAGTCGGAATGGATCTTCTCGGCGCTGGGCATCACCGGAAGCGAGACGGTAGTCTTTTACGAAGACAACTCCGGGATGCGGGCGGCGCGCGGGGCGTGGATTCTGGAATACCTGGGCCATCCCGCGGTCAGGATTCTGGACGGCGGACTGACGGCGCTGACCGGCGCGCCGCTGACTGAGCGCGCCGACCCGGTGACACCCTATCCGTTCAAGGCGTCGGTGCGGCCCGAAATCCTGGCCACTTACGAGCAGGTGCGCGAGGCGCTGGGCCGTCTTGGCACGCGGATTTTCGATGTGCGCAGCGAAGCCGAATATTACGGCGAAAACGTGCGCGCCAGACGCGGCGGCGCAATCCCCGGCGCAATCAATCGCGACTGGGCGTTAAGCCTTGATGCGCAAGGGAAATTCAAATCGCCGCGGGAGCTGCGAGCCGTCTTCGAGGCGCTGGGATTTTCTCCGCACGACGAGATCATCGCCTACTGCCAGGGCGGTTACCGCGCCGCGCACGCCTACTACGCGCTGCGGCTGGCCGGCTTTGCCAAGACGCGCAACTATCTGGGTTCGTGGGGCGAATGGGGCAATCGCGAAGACCTGCCGATCGAAAAGCCGCGCCGCCGCTGAGCGTGCGCACGCGCAACCGCGCTCATCCGGCCCGGCGCGAAGCTTCGATCCTGCTGGCCGGCTTCGAACCTTTCCACGGCGAGCGGCGCAATCCGTCGCTGGAGGTGGCGCGCGCGCTGGACGGCGAAATGATCGGAACTCTGCGCGTCAGCTCGCTGCAGCTTCCGGTGGTGTATGCCACGGCCGCGCGCAGGATAACGCGCGCCATCGCGCGCATCGTACCAGCGGCGGTGCTGGGGCTGGGGCAGGCCGCAGGGCGGCCCGCCATCTCCCTGGAGCGGGTCGCGATCAATCTGGCCGATGGACCCGGTCGCGACAACGCCGGCCGGCGCTGGACCGACAAGCCGGTGATTGCCGGCGGACCCGATGCCTACTTCGCGCGCTTGCCGCTGCGCGCGATCCTGCAGGCACTCGAGCGCCGGCATATTCCCGCATCTCTGTCGCTCAGTGCCGGCTCCTTTATTTGCAACGCCGTGATGTACGCGGCGCTGCACCAGTTGCGCCGGCGTCCCACCGTGCCCTGCGGCTTCATTCATTTGCCCTACGACACCCACCAGGCCCTGCGCCATCCGGCGCAGCCCAGCATGCCGCTGGAATTGATGATCGACGCGGTGCGCACCGCCATCGCCGCCATCGGCCGAAGCGCCAACTCATCAGGGCAAAGGGAGATTTGACCCGCGGGCATCGCGGCGCGGTTGCTCGATCGATCGGCGTTGTGACAAGGTATTTCTCCCGCTCAGCGCCTTACGAAGGTCATGGAAGCCGCAGCTACGGCCGCCGAGATTCAGGTTCCGACCGCGCCCGCCACCTCGCATCGATGGCTGATCGCGCTGGCGGTAATGCTTGGCACGACGCTGGAAGTCCTGGACACGTCGATCGTCAACGTCGCGCTGCCCCATATGCAGGGCAGCTTCTCCGCCAGCCTCGATGAGATCTCCTGGGTGGTGACCAGCTACCTGGTCGCTAACGGAATCATGATCCCAATGACCGGATGGATCTCGGCGCGCTTCGGGCGCAAGCGCTACTTCCTGACCTCGGTCACGGTGTTTGTCGCCGCCTCGATGATGTGCGGAGCGGCTCAGTCGCTGCAACAGATGGTTCTCTTCCGCCTGATCCAGGGCACTGCGGGCGCCGCGATGATTCCTTCTTCGCAGGCGATCCTGATGGAGACGTTTCCGCCCGATGAGCAACAACTGGCGATGGCGGTGTGGGGGATGGGCCTGATGGTGGCGCCGATTCTGGGGCCCACGCTGGGCGGCTGGATCACCGACAACTGGAGCTGGCGCTGGAATTTCTACATCAACCTGCCGATCGGCACGATCGCGATTGCGATGGTGTCGGCGTTCGTGCATGACCCGCATTACCTGGCCGCACGCCGCGGGCGCAGGATCGACTACCTGGGTATGGCGCTGCTGGTGGTGTCGCTGGGCCTGATGCAAATCGTGGTGGACCGCGGCGAGCGCGCCGACTGGTTCAATTCCGCCTGGGTCGTGTATGCCACCGCGGTCTCCGCGTTGGCCTTCGCCGTGCTCGGTGTGTGGGAATTGCATTTCAGCGAACCGATTCTCGACCTGCGCATTCTCAAGCAGCGCATCTTCAGCGCCTCGCTCATACTGCAGGTCGCGATGAGCGGCGTGCTGTTCGGCACCCTGCTGATCTCACCCATCTTCATGCAGGAGTTTTTGGGCTATACACCGTGGGTGTCGGGACTGGTTCAGGCGCCGCGCGGGCTGGGCTCGATGACGGGGATGCTGGTGGTGGGACAGGTCTCGCGCCGCGGCTACGACACCAAACCCTTCGTGGGCGTGGGTTTTATGCTGGTCGCTGTCGCCACCTGGATCATGTCGGGCTGGGACCTGCAGGCCAGCATGTGGGCGGTGATGTGGCCGCCGGTTATCATGAGCCTCGGCTTCGGCATGATCTTCCCGACCATTTCGGCTGCGGCGCTGTCGGGTATCAAGCCCGAGCGGATGGGCTACGCGGCAAGCCTCTACAACATGATGCGCAACACCGGCGCGGCCATCGGCATCGCCTACATGACCAACATGCTGGTCCGCCATCAGCAGCTCCATCAGTCGATCCTGGCCGAGCATTTCTCGGTGTTCGACGCCTGGCGGCTGAGCAGGGCGGCGCCGATGCAGCCGGGCGCGCCCGCCTTCGGTTATCTGCATCAGTTGATGACCGGCCAGAAGCGCGGACTGGGAATGGTTTACGGGCTGGTGCAGGCGCAGGCCTCGATGCTCGCCTTCAACGACATCTATCGGATGCTGGCCGGGATGTCGCTGCTGATGGCGCCGGCCTTCGTGCTGCTGCGCGGCGGCACCAAATCCTCAGCCGCCGCCCCCGGCCACTGACCTTGTCGGCCGTACCCCGAACCGCCGACCGAATAAATCGTCACGAGCCAGGACAGAAAGGCATTTTTCATCCGAAGACGCCGGCGATTGTCAACTCGCTGATACGCTCCTGGCTGTAGCCCAGAATCTTTTCCATTACGTACTGGTTGTCGCGGCCGAGCGACGGCGCGGCGCGGCGCACCCGGCCCGGCGTGCGGGAGAGATGAGCGCGCGGACCTTCCACCGTCGTGCGGCCCAGCGCCTGATGCTCGATTTCCACGAAATGGCCGCGATGCGCGAACTGTGGATCGCGCCATGCTTGCGCGCTGTTCTGAACCTGATAGGCGGGGACGCCGCGCGCTTGCAGAGTTTGCTCTATTTCCGTCGCGCCGCGGGTTGCGGTCCAGGTCCCGATGACATCATCGAGTTGTGCGCGGTTTGCAACCCTCGTCTCCATCGTCGCGAAGCGCGGATCCAGGGCCATCGCGGCGGCGCCCATCGCGTCGCACAACGAGCGCCATTGCGAATCGGTGCGGCACACGATCGCGACCCATTGATCGTCCCCGGCGGCCGGATAAATGCCATGCGGCGCCATATCGCGGTCGGTATTGCCGGCGCGCTGCGGTTCATGACGATTGACTGAGTATTCCAGGATCGCCGGAGTGAGAAAGTGAATTGCCGATTCCACCTGCGCCTGGTCGATGTATTGCCCCTCGCCGGTACGGCGGCGATGCTCCAGTGCGGCCAGGATCGCAATCGCAGTATAGCGCGGCGCGATATAATCGGTGTACGCGCCGAACACACCGGTCGCCGCCCGATCGGGCCATCCCGCCAGGTTGCTGAACCCGGCGATCGCCGCCGCCATGTTGCCAAAGCCGGCGATCTGCCGCAGCGGACCGGTCTGCCCGAACAGGCACGTGCTCAGCATTATGATGTCGGGGCGCACCCTGCGCAGCGAGTCGTAATCCAGACCCCACTTGCGCATCGCCCTGGGAGAGAACGACTCGGTCACAACGTCGGCCCATCGCACCAGGTCCAGCACCACCTCCCGCGCGCATGGATTGCCGAGGTCGATCGCAACTCCGAGCTTGCCCGCGTTGCAATTGTTGAACAGACCCGAGCTGTCGGCGCCGAAGTTGCTGTCCTGATGGGGCTGAAGCGTGCGTGCGGTATCGATCCGGTGGGGCGACTCGACGCGCACGATCTGCGCGCCGTAATCCGCCAGCATCCGCGTACCGGCCGGTCCCGCCATCACCCAGGCGAAATCCAGTATCTTTACGTCGGCAAGCGGCCCGTCAGAGTTCATCAGATAACTCCGCCGCGAACAAGATTTGAAAATTCCGCATCGCTCAATCCCAGCTCACCACAATATATTTCGCGATTGTGCTCGCCGACTTTGGGAGGACGGCGCCAATACTCAATCGGCGTCGCGCTGAATTTCACGAACGGGCCGGGAACGATATACTCGGCGCCGCCCGCGGGATCCTCGATGCTCCGCCAATACCGTCGCGAGGCCAGTTGTTCGCTGCGTGTCACCTCGCCGATGGTGGCGACCGGCGCCATTAGAAAACCGCGCTCCAGTGCAAGATTCAGCAGCTCCGCCTTGGTATGGGCGCGCGTGAAGTTGCACACAATCCCCTTGACCCGCTCGAATTCCGACAGCGGCTCGCGCCCGCTGAGCAGCATCTCGGCGTATCCGATCCAATCCTTGTCGCGAGTCGCCTCATCGCAGTAGCCCTGCTCGCATAGGTAATGCATCAGCTTGCGCGTAAACACTCCCAACGCCGACCCGAACAGAAAGGTCATCGAGATGAAACCATCTTTGGCGGGCCAGATCACCGGCAGGTTGAGCGGCCCCAACTTCAATCCGCCCGCCAGCCGGCGCAATTCAGTGGTACGCAGCGGCGCAGCCAGAATCGCCGACTGCGTGGCTATCGCGACCGACTGCACCGCGGCGATGTCGGCGTGCTGTCCGCGTCCCGAGCGGACGCGCTCATGATGCGCGACCAAGGCGGCAACCGCCGCATCCGCGCTCGCATGCAGATAGGCTTGCGGCACGCTAAGGCGCACGGGCGGCCGATCGTCGTCCCCGCCCAGGATCAGCGGACCGCCCGCCGCAAGCAGAATCAGATCCGCGTCGGCGTAATGCGCCTTGGGGCCGGTCTGTCCAAAACCGCTGATCGAAACATAGACCAGCGAAGGGTTGGCGGCAGCAAGGTCGTCGTATGCGAGTCGACGGCCGGCCATGAAGCCGGGCTCGAAGGATTCGATCAGGAAATCCGCGGCGGCGGCGAGCCGGCGCAACAGGTCGCGTCCCTCGGGCCGCTCGAGATTGAGGGTGATCGAACGCTTGTTGCGGCTGTAGGACCACCACAGCAGCGAGCGCTCGGGGTCGCGCACGTCAGCGGCGAACGGGCCGATGCGGCGTGCCGAGGAGCCGCCCGGCGGCTCCACCGCGATTACATCGGCGCCCAGGTCGGCCAGGATCTGGCCGCACAACAGCCCGCGTTCGTTGCTAAGGTCGAGGACACGGCGCGATTCCAGGATCGGCATCGGATCTCATCCCGGCGAGGTCGATGCAGATTCCTAGCACGTTCGGGCGCGGTTTGGTTAGCGGCTGGGATGCGCGCTCCGTCAGCCAGTGGGCTACATTTCGCGTCCGGCTCCTGCCGGAGATTTTCCGTCCAGGCTCAATCTTTGGGAAATTCGATCAGCTCCAGAATCTGGCCGTCGGGATCCTTGAAGCACACGAACCTGGTCGTCCCGCCGCCCATCTTCATGGTTTGGACGCCGGAGAGAAACTCCACACCTTGCGCCTTAAGCCGCTCATACTCCTGGTCGATATCCTTGGTATGAAAGGCGATGCGCGCAACGCCGGTGTGCCACAGGTGCGGGTAGGGGTTGCCCTCGGTTTTGGGTACTTTCCACTCGATAAGGTCGATGCGCGTGGCGCGTGGATCGTCACCCAGGATGAGCAGCGCCGCCTTGCCCCGGTTGTTGGGAATCCGCAGCCCCTCTTCGAATGCCTTGTTGCCGCCCTCGCCGACAAAGAAGGCGATTTTGAACCCCAGCATCTGGTAAAAGGCGAGCGAGCGGTCGAAATCCTTGACGTTGATGTTGACGTGAAAGATCGACTTGATCATAAAGTGCTTCCTTCCCGACCGCCTGGCGCGGCCACTCTCAACATAGCTCCGCCTCCATGCTTGTTGGAAACCGGCCGGCGCCGGCTCGGATTGGCGAGCTTGGCCCCCAATACGGTAGGCTGATCCCGGGAGGGAAATCGCAGATGCCGATCTTCAAGCGCGCAGACGTAGAACTTTACTACGAAGAGTATGGCGCCGGTTTTCCGCTGCTCCTGATTGCGCCGGGCGGGATGCGCTCGCAGATCGATTTCTGGCATCGCAGCCCGTTCGACCCGACCGTGGAGCTGGCCGCCAACTTCAGGGTGATCGCGATGGACCAGCGCAACGCCGGCGCCTCGCGCGCGCCGATAAGCGCGGCTGACGGATGGCATACGTTTGCCGCCGATCAACTGGCCCTGCTCGACCATCTGGAAGTGGCCCGCTGCCACATCATGGGCGGATGCATCGGCTCGTCGTATTGCCTGGGTCTGATCAAGGCCGCGCCGCAGCGGATGGTCGCGGCGGTGCTGCAAAACCCGATCGGGCTGGGCCCCGACGGTATCGCGCGCTTCCACAACATGTTCGACGATTGGGCGGCGGAATTGCGCCACAGCCGCCCCGACGCCGACGATGCCGCTTTGACGGCTTTTCGTAACAACATGTTTTCGGGTGACTTCGTGTTCTCCGTCAGCCGCGACTTCGTCCGCTCCTGCCTGACCCCGATGCTGATCCTGGCGGGCAGCGACCCGTTCCATCCCACCGAGGTTTCCCTCGAGCTGGCCCGTCTGGCACCCAACGCGGAGCTGATCATGGAGTGGAAAACTCCGGACACGGTGGGCGCCGCGGTCGAGCGCGTTCGCGCCTGGCTTGAGGATCGCGTACCATAAACGGTAAGGCACGCGCGCCGCAGCGCCGGCCGAGCGGGAGGAAGCACCATGAAACCGCTGCCGCATCGATACGAAGTGCGCCTGACCGGCGGTCCGGACGGCTACGCGACGTCCTCGGCGCAGGGCTTGCCCGATTTGCGCTGCGCTCCGCCGCTTGATTTCGACGGGCCCGGCGACGCGTGGAGTCCCGAACACATGCTGCTGAGCGCGGTCACCACCTGCTTTCTGTTCACCCTGCGCTCTGTCGCCAAATTGTCCAAAGTCCCGTTCAACGCGCTCGACCTGTCGGCGGAAGGCGTGCTCGATCGCACCGAGGGCGTGACCCGGTTCACCGATATCATTCTGCGCCCCAAGCTGACCGTGCCCCAGGGCACCGATCGGGCCCAGGCGCTGCGCATCATGGAAAAGGCCGAAAAGGCCTGCCTGGTCTCGGCCTCGCTCAAGACCCCGGTCCGCCTGGAACCCGAAGTGGTAGTCGGCTGAGCGGACCGGCAGGCGCTACAAATTCCGCTGCGCGCATTGCGATGCTATGTAGTCGCCCTGGCGCAGGGCCAGGGCAACTATAGTCAAAGTGGGATTTTCTCCGCCGCTGGTGGTGAACTGACTACCGTCGGAGATAAACAGGTTCTTTATGTCGTGGCTCTGACCCCACTTGTTGCATACGCCGTCACCGGGCTTTTCGCTCATGCGGCACGTACCCAGATTGTGCGTGGACGGGTAGGGCGGCACCTCGATTGTCTCCACCGCGCCGGCCGCCTTATAGACTGCCGCACCGCGCTTGTATGCGTAATTGCGCATCGCAACGTCGTTGGGATGGTCGTCGCAATGCACGTTGGGAACCGGCAGACCAAACTGATCCTTGACGCCGGTGTTCAGCGTGACGCGGTTGCTTTCCTGCGGCATATCTTCGCCGACGATCCACATCCCGGCCATGTTCGGATACTGTTCCAACCGGCGCGTGTAATCGCGTCCCCACGCACCCGGGTTGAGAAAGGAGGCCATAAAGGGCAGGCCCAGCGAGATCGTCTCCATTTCAAAGCCGCCCACAAAGCCGCGCCCTGAATCCAGGCGCGCTTCGTCCAGGATGATTCCCGCCATCACCGTGCCGCGATACATGTGCACCGGCTTTTTGAAGATTGCATATACGGAGCCGGTGGTGTGGCGCATGTAATTTCTTCCCACCTGGCCCGAGGAATTAGCCAGTCCGTGGCGAAACATGGATGACGCGGAGTTGAGCAGCAGGCGCGGGGTTTCGATGGAATTGCCCGCCAGGCACACGATGCGCGCCTTTTGCAGGTGGTGACGCCCGGCGGCGTCGGCATAGAGCACTGCGCTTGCCCTACCCTGCCTGTCATGCACCACCTGCAGCGCCATCGCTCCCGTCCGCAGGTCCAGGCGTCCGGTCGCTTCGGCCCGGGGGATTTCCGTGTACAAGGTCGACCATTTCGCGCCCGACTTGCATCCCTGAAAGCAGAAGCCAAGCTGCATGCATCCGCCGCGCCCGTCGCGCGGCTGCGGATTGATCGCCATCCGGCCCGTATGCACCGTCTTGTATCCGGCGCGAGTCGCACCGTAGTACATCACTTTGAAGTTGTTGTTGCCGGGCAGGCCCGCAATATCGTTGGTGCGCGTGACACCCATCCGGTTCTCGGCCTTCGAATAGTAGGGCTCCAACTCCTTGAGCGCCAACGGCCAATCGAGCAGGTTGGCTCCGCTGATTTTCGAATAATACGTTTTGGTCTTGAATTCATAGTCGGCAAAGCGCAGTGAGGCGCCCGCCCAATGCACCGTGGTGCCGCCCACGGTCTTGCAGGTCCACGCCGGCAGGTTGGGAAAATCCCGGGCCACACGCCAGCTTCCCGAGGTGGTGCGCTTGTCCAGCCACGCAAGCTGGTTGAAGGCGCGCCATTCATCGTTATGAAAAGTCGCCGGCGACTGGCGTTGTCCTGCCTCCAGCAACACGACCTTCAACCCATGCTGGCACAGGGAGTTGGCCAGCGTGCCGCCGCCCGCACCCGAACCCACAATCACGACCGCCGAGTCGTCGTTCAAATCCAAATGAGCCATGCCGAAAGCCTCTTTAACCCTTGGGGCTCGCCGCGTCGGGAGGGTCGGGCAGCCAGTTCAGATCGTTGAACCCGTGATGGATATATCCGCCGAAAGGATAGGAGGCACCCCGGTAGTCAAACCGTTTCCAGACCTCATGATTGTTGTACAGCGACACCACCTCGACGCTGCGCACCTTCTGAAAGAACGAACCCGACTGGATCTTGACCAAAACCGCGGTCTGCTGCTCGGCGCTGAGGTCATCGAACCGGCCGGAGCCGGAACTGTGCAGCTGCGCGATGCCGTCGCTTAACAATTTGGCGGTTTCGGGCGAGACCGCCGCTTCGCTGTCGAGGTCGAGCACCGTGGTCATGTAGCAGGCGTCGTCAAGCCCGGGATGCGGATAGATCTGACGCGCCATTTTGAGCAGCGTGCGCGCCTGGGCCGGAGAGAGGGTTTTGAGCGGCGCCGGCCATTGCTCGCCGCCGGTCGCGGCGCGGGCGGCTGGCGCGGTTGATACCGCGGTGCCGACAATCACCAGAGCGCTTTTCTGAAGGAATTCACGCCGTCTCATGGTGTTTTCTCCTTGGCAATCAGCCTGGCCGCCACTGCCCGATAATCAGCCGGCGCTGGCGTCGGTAAAGGCGCGCGCGGGCGGTGAAACTTCTGCTCCTCAATGCTGTCGGTGAAATCCATGGATATGCGGGGCGACCAAAAGCGCATCGCCGATTGTGCCGCCGATGTCCGCGATCTACAAGCTGGCAAGTCGGCGGCGCTTGCGTTTGCCGCCCCGCCTGCGCCAAGTGATGAAACAGGGCGGCCGATGCGCCGCGAGGAGGACCACGAAAATGGGTGCCAGCGAAAACAAGCAAATCGTGACCGAGATGTTCGCTCATCTCTCCGCCGGGCGCCGCCAGCAGGCGCTCGACCTGATGGCAGAGGACGCAACCTGGTGGTCCCCCGGAATCGGCGTCACGACCAAGGCCCAGTTCGCCCAGATGATGGCCTATATGGACAAAATCATGAAGGGACCGATCAGGATGGCGCTCAAACGGATGACCGCCGAAGATGACCGCGTCGCGGCCGAAGCCGAAAGCGACGGCGACGTGGTCAACGGCAAGCATTACCACAACACCTACCACTTCCTGGTCGTGGTTCGCGACGGCAAGGTCCGCGAGGTCAAGGAGTACACCGACACCGGGTACGCCGCTGAGGTGTTCGGCGACCTGCTGACCCTAGCGCGGTAGCGAAAATCACGAGCGATGGTGGCGGGTTGGAAGACCTGTCCGCACAGGCTTGTAGCCTGTGCAGCCGCATCGCTCGCGCCACCTTCCTGCATGCCCCAGATGGCGCTCAGGCGGCGCGGAAGTTCAACTCCAGCGTGATGCCGTTGGGGTCGTTGACGAAGATCTGCCGCAGACTCATCTGCGGGACCTCGTTGAATCGCATCTCCAGGCCGTGGCTGGCGAGCCGGCTGCGCACCGCCTCGTAATCGCTGCAGGCAAACGCCACATGCTCGATCGAAGCGCTGCCGTCGAGGTCTTCCAGTCCGATCGAGGTGCGCAGATTGCCCAGCCGCCGGCGGATACTGTCGAAGGTCGGCTGCGGATCATCCGGATCGACGCCCTGGACATGGAGCACCGCGTTGTTGTTGTCGTCGCAGATGAACGCGTTTTTGTTGGAGACCATCCCGCCCGGCAATCCGGCATTCTTCATCCCGAGCACCTCGGTGTAAAAGCGGATGGTTTCGGCGAACTTCTTCGTCACGATATTGACGTGATCAAGGTTCCTGATCATGGCCGCCTCCGTCGGCGCCGCTGCGCCGGGCGTCACCATTCATCCACGCACAGGCCGCCGCGCGCAAGTCCGGCGCTTCAGTCGAAGTAGGCGATTTTCATCGCCGTGCGCACTTCCTTCATGGTCTGCTGGGCGACGGCGCGGGCCTTGCGGGTGCCCTCCAGGATTATTTCGCGCACGCGCTCGGGCTTCGCTTCGTATTCGGCACGCCGCTGGCGAATCGGCGCCAGGAATTTGTCCAGCGCCGCGAACAGGCGCTGCTTGACCTCGACGTCGCCCACTGTTCCCTTGCGATAGCGCTCCTTGAGTTCCTCGACTTCGGCCTTGTCGGGATTGAAGCTGTCATGGTAGGTGAAGACCGGATTGCCCTCGACGTGGCCGGGGTCGGTCGGATGGATGCGCGTGGGGTCGGTGAACATCGACATCACGCACTTGCGCAAGACTTCGGGCGGGTCGCTCAGGTAGATGCAGTTGTTGAGCGACTTGGACATCTTGGCGGCGCCGTCGGTGCCGGGCAGCCGTGCCACCTCGCCCACCATCGCCTTGGGCTCGATCAGCACTTTGTCGTAAAGCGCGTTGAAGCGGCGCACGATCTCGCGCGCCTGCTCAATCATCGGTAATTGGTCTTCGCCCACTGGCACCAGATGGGCCTTGAAAATCGTGATGTCGGCGGCCTGCGAAATCGGATATGACCAGAACCCGACCGGCACGCCGCGTTTGAAGTTGCGCTGCTTGATCTCCTCCTTGACGGTGGGGTTGCGCTCGAGCGTCGCAACCGTGACCAAGTTCATGAAATAAATGGTCAGCTCCGCCAGCTCCGGCACCATCGACTGCACCACGATTTTGACGCGTTCGGGATCCAGCCCGACGGCCAGGTAGTCGAGCGTCACATCGAAGACGTTCTGGCGCAGTACTTCGGGATGCTCGAAGTTGTCGGTCAGGGCCTGCACGTCGGCGATCAGGACGTAGGTGTCGTACTCATACTGAAGGCGCACCCGATTCTGCAGGGAGCCAACGTAATGTCCCAGGTGCAGGCGTCCGGTGGGGCGGTCGCCGGTCAGAATTCTCTTCTCCATGATCCTATTTTAATATTATTTACTCGCCGAAATTTATAAGAGCCTTCGAAAATTTCGCCCCCGCCTGCCGATGAAGCGCCCGCGTCTGTTGCTTGCGCCAGAGATCGACGCGGAGCGTGAAGAAGCCGGCTGGGACCGGACCCGAGCAGACCAGGATAAGGAAGCGCGCGATGACGGGCAGGGACGCCTGTTCCACGATTTCCTGGCATCTTCAACGGTTTCAGACCAACCCAGGTTACTGATGGCCGCAGGCGAACAGCGCGCGCAGCGTGGCCAGGTTCTCCACGTCCTCCTTCAGGTCGGGTCCCTTGGGCGTCTCCAGGCACATCGGCAGCCCGCCAAAACGCGGGTCGTTGAGCAGGCGGCGGAACGGCTCCAGCCCCATCTGACCCTTGCCGATATGCTCGTGGCGGTCCACGCGCGACCCCAACGGCTTTTTGGAATCGTTCAGATGAAACGCTGCGACGCGCTCGATCCCGATCATGTCGGCCAGCTCGCCGAAAGCCCGCTCATAGCCCTCCTGGGTGCGCAGGTCGTAGCCGGCCGCGAACGCGTGCTCGGTGTCGATACACAAACGCAGCAGTTCGCTACGCTTGACGCTGTCGAAAATCCGCCGCATCTGATCGAAGCTGCAGCCCAAATTGGTTCCCTGCCCCGCGGTCAGCTCCAGGGTGATGCGCACCTTGTAGCCCGGACAGGCCGCATGCACCTCGTCGATCGAACGCGCGATGGTCCTGATGCCGGCGGCCTCGCCGCTGCCCACGTGGGAGCCGGGATGCGCGATCAGATTGGGGATGCCCAGCATCTCGCATCGCTCCAGCTCGTCGATAAAACCGGCAACCGAGCGCTTGCGCAGCCGGGTGTCGGGCGCGCCCAGGTTGAGCAGGTAGGAATCGTGCGCAACGACGATCGCAATTCCCGCCTCCTTCTGCCGCTGGCGGAACGTTTTCACCTCCTCCTCTGTGTAGGGTTTGCCGGCCCATTGGCGGGCGGACTTG
This sequence comes from Pseudomonadota bacterium, assembly GCA_021325025.1. GTDB lineage: Bacteria > Desulfobacterota > Binatia > Binatales > Binataceae > JAJPJA01. Next base: position 43,995 of record JAJPHZ010000041.1, read on the forward strand.
GTGAAGATCTGAATACATTGGCATCCCACCTGGTGCCCGCGCGCCGGCGCCTCGGCGACTCCGCCGGCAATCGGCATATGCGCGCCCAACAGTGGGCGGATGCTGGATTTTCGGCCCGGGGCCATCGCTTCGCCGCCAAACTCAAGCTGGCGCGGATCTTATATGATGTCGCCGCACCGCCAAAATCGGCCGGCAGATGAAGCCAGCACTAATGGGGCGCTCGTTGCAGGATGCCGGCGGTTTCCAGTTCCCGGATCTGAGAGTCGGAATAGCCGAGGTATTGGCGCAGGACTTCGGCGTTGTGTTCGCCCAAAAACGGGGCTTCCAGCGGCAACTCGTCGGGAAATGCGGAAAACCTCAGGGCCGAGCGCTGCAATTCGAATTCGCCCAGGATGCGGTCGCGCACCTTTCTGACCGTGCCGCGCTGGCGCAGATGCGGATGTGCCATCGCCTCGGCCACCGACAGCACCGGACCGGCCGGCACCCGGTTTTCGTCCAGCCGGCGCAGCGCTTCGTCCTCGGGCGTGGCGGCAAACCATTCGTCGAGGAGCTGGAAAATCTCCCCGGCGTTGCGATAGCGCGCGGCCACCGTGGTGAAGCGTTGATCGTCAACCAGATCCTCCCGCCCAATCGCACGGCACAGCCGCGGCCAGAAGTGGTCATGCGGCGCCATCACGCAAATGTAATGGCGCTCGGACTTGAACAGCCCAATGGGCGGCATGCTGTTGGAGAAGCGGCCGTTGCGCGTGATTTTGAAGCCCTGGGGGTTGAGGCTGACGGACTGCACCGCCAAATCCCAGCACTGGAAGTAGGAGTCGAGCAGGCAGATATCCAGGTGCTGCCCCTGCCCACTGTGCTCGCGATGCAGCAGCGCGGTCAGGATCGCGCCATAGGCGTTCATCGCGGTCATCGAATCGCCCATGCTGATGCCGGGCAGCACGGGCGAGCTGTCGGGGAAGCCCAGCGTGTTGATCACACCCGCATACGAGGCCGCGATGTAGTCGTACCCGGTCTTGGGCGCCAGCGGCCCGCTCTGGCCGAACGTCGATATCGAGCACATCACGATCGCCGGGTTGATCGACCTGACGGTGTCGTACCCAAGCCCCAGCCGGCCAATCACGCCCGGCGCGAAGTTTTCGATCAGGACGTCGAATTTGGGCAGCATGCGCTTGACGATCTCAAGTCCGGCCGGCGTCTTGAGATCCAGGCACAGACTTTTTTTGCCGCGATTAAGCCCGACGAAGTAGCCGCTGCGTCCGTCCTTGATCACCGGGACGTGGCGCGAGTTGTCGCCGCCGGGCGGCTCGACCTTGACCACCTCGGCGCCGTTCTCGGCCATCGTGCGCGTGCACATCGGGCCGGAGATGTGCATGGTCAGGTCCAACACCTTGTAGCGGCTGAGCGGGCGAGCGTGGTTATGCTCTGACATCGATGTTGTCCTCCGATGACCTAACCCCCGGCCCCTTCCCCGACGCGGGAAGAGGAGACCGATAAGGTTCGCCCTTCCTGTTCAGAGAAGGGGCGCGGGTCAGGTTTCGATCGCAGCGCTGAGCGCTTCGTAGGCGCGGATTACGGCCTCTTCGCCGGCGCGGCCCGCACCCGTCACCAGATGCTCCATGCCGAGTATCCCGGTATAGCCCTTGCGATGGACGCGGCGCAGCAGGTTGATGAAATTGATCTCGCCGCTGCCCGGCTCACGCCGGCCGGGATTATCGGCTAACTGAAAGTAGGCAATCTCCTCCCAGCATCGCTCCAGGTTCTTGACCAGGTCGCCGTCCTCGACCTGCACGTGGCCGACGTCGAACAGCAGCTTGAGGGCCGGGCTGGCCGCACTGTGCACGGCCAGGTAAGCCTCCTTGATGCTGTTGATCAGAATCCCCGGCATCGCGCGCCGGTTGGTCGATTCCATGATCAGGATAACGCCGGCGCGATGGGCGCGCTCGGCGCAAAACTTCAGATTGTCGATCGCGTTGGCGAACTGGTAGGCCCACGGCAGTTGAGGGTCGGGCACGCCGCACACCGTGGTGATCCATCGCCCGCCCACGCGCGCGGCGGTCTGCAGCGCCGCGTCGAGCTGCGCCAGGATGTGGGCGCGCATCTCGGGGTCGTTGCGTACAAAGGTCGGCGCGGGACGCGCCTCGCGGCCAAAGGCGACAAAGCATCCCATCTGGATTCCCAGCCGCGCCATCTCTGCCCCCATCCGCTCCTGCACATCCCGGGGCCGGTCCATCAGGTTGTTGTCCTCCACCGCACGGAATCCTTGCCCGGCGATGAACTTCAACTGCTCGATCGGATCGGGTCCCGCATGATGGAGGAACAAGGGCCGGTCGGGGCGCAGGATGCCCAGATGGGGCGCGAAGTTGAGCGCGAAGCGCGGCTTCATTCAGGTCCTTTCGATCAAGCGGGCCAGCGCGTCAAGCCGGGGCACAATCACGTCAGCCTCGCCCACCGGCAGCGCGAACAGCACGCGAGTGACGCCCGCCTCGCGATTGACCGCCAGCGAGCGCTCCTCGGCGCGCGCCAGCGTCATGGTCACGTCGAAGGAGTCGGGGTCGCGGCCGTGCTGCTCGGCCAGATTACGCAGATTCTGAATCTCCTTTTTCGCGTCGCGCACCGCCGCCTCCACCGGCATCCAGCCGTTGGCATAGCGCACCACGCGGCGCAGTCCGCGATAGCCGTGCGCGCCGACCAGCACCGGCAGCGGGCGCTGCACCGGCTTGGGCCAGGAGAAGATCGGATCGAAGTTGACGAATTCGCCGTGGTACTCGGCCTGCTCCGCCTCCCACATCCGGCGCATCGCCTCGATGCGCTCGCGCAGCACCTTCCAGCGCCGCCGGGGCGGGGTGCCGTGATTGCTCATCTCCTCTTCATTCCATCCCGCGCCCACGCCCAGGATCACGCGGCCGTTGGAGAGCAGGTCGAGCGTGGCGACGGTTTTGGCCAACACGATCGGATCGTGCTCGACCACCAGCGAGATACCGGTGCCCAGGCGCAGGCGCGTGGTCACCATCGCGGCCGCCATCAGCGTGATGAACGGGTCGCTGTCGTGGTAGTACTCCCGGGGCAGTTCACCGCCCAGCGGAAACGGCGAGCGGCGCGCGACCGGGATGTGCGTATGCTCGGGCACAAACAGCGACTCGAAGCCGCGCTCTTCCACCGCGCGAGCCAGCGCGTCCACCCGCATGGTGTATTCGGTGCAATGCGCAATCACTCCATACTTCATCTGGCGGCTCTCCCTGGAACCGAACCGTAACTCCGGCTCGAACCGCACCCTTCGCTAGCACAGCCGCCGGGCCTGTGCCATGGCCCGGGAGCCGCGGCATCGTGCCTTCCAACCACCGCCAGGCGGAATATTCCAGGTGGGTAGGAAAGATGAAGAAGGAAAGCTGAAAACCGGTTCAAGCAGCGGAGTTACACGGAGTCTTCCGCATCGCGCAACAATTGCGTTTAGACGTGCTCTACGCGGCGATTTTGGCAGCAACTCGCCGTCCGCAAGGGACGCGGCGCGAACCTAGGCAGCTCAGCCCATGCTCGCTGCGACTGTGAACCGTGTAGAAAGGAATTCCGCGCCCGGCTAGCCGATGCAGAGCTTGATCACCAGGGAGATCAGCAGAGTGGCAACAAAAGCGCTCAGAGAGATGGCCGCCAGCAGCGCCTGCGGCTCATTCCCGGTCCCATCGGGAGCGGCATAGTTTATGGTGCGCAACGGCACGACCTTGGCGTCATGGGAGCGATGAGCCGGCGGGGCGGCGCCTATCCGTCTGCGTGCTCGATACACGGCTTGCACACCGAAAAGCGAATCGAGCAGGTTTTGTGCCAGCAAGCCTGGGAGACGCGGGGCAACGTTGGGACCTGAGCGGAAATGAGCCACAAGGGGTTGGAGCAACCTACGCATCAACGTTCGTCAGTAGCCGGTAATCAAGTCTTTTTCTTTTTTTCTGTCAATTTCTCAAAAATCGCCATTTTCCTGCCACCCGCGCCATTTTCTTGCCGCCAGCCCGACGCCGGGCGGCGGCCGCATTTTTGCCCGGGCCGAAGCGCAGCCCGGAAAAAATCGTCGTTCGCTCTTGTGAATCGACGTTCAATCTGCTTAAACAGCCGTTTGTGAGAATCGGCAAGGGCACCCGCCGGGCCAGCCTCAAGCTCATCCGGCGCGAACAGCAAAATGAAATCTCGCGCGCGCACATCCTGGACGCGGCCGAGCGCGCGTTCGCCGAAAAGGGTCTGGGCGCCACCATCAAGGAAATCGCCGAGGCGGCCGAATTCTCGGTGGGCGCGGTTTATCTGTTCTTCGAGGGCAAGGACGAATTGCTCGCCGCGGTGTACGAGCGCCACGCCGATGCGTTTTTGCAGGCGATGCGCGCGGCGGCGGGGGGCGCGGGCAGCGCGCCGCAGCGGCTGCATCGCATCTTCGACGCCCAGTTCGACTACTTCCGCACCCATCCCAATTTCTACAAATTGTTCGACCAGCTCTGGCGGGTGCGCTCCTGGGCGCTGCATTTCACCTCCGCCGAGCAGGGTTCGCTTTGGTACCGCCAGGCGCTGGAGATTGTGGCAGGGGTGTTTCGCGAGGGGATGGCGAGCGGCGAGCTGATCGGCGGCGACCCGATGGTGCACAGCTCGATCTTCGCCAACATCATCGCCGCCTTCATCTCGCATTGGATTTACGAAGTGGCGAGCAAGGGCAACGCCGCGATCGATCGCCTCGCGCCGCCCGGGCAGGTTCATGCCCTGCTCGAGCGCGCCTTCGTCAGTCCGCATTAAGCGGGCTTTAACCGCCAACTGTGCCGCATCGCCGAGGGCGAATGCGGTTTTGCCGGGGGAGGGAATTTCAATGACAACCCAGCGGCTGATCTCTTCGGATTCGCACGTGCAGACCACGCATGACGCGGTCAAGGCACATCTGGCAAGCAAGTTCCATGACCAATACGACGCGGTGGTGGGCGCCGAGCAGCGCACGATGGCGGAGAAGTTCGGCAAGGAGCGGATGGCGCTGGCGCGCATGTTCACCCATGAGGCGTGGGGCCGCCCCGGCCATCACGACCCCCACGAGCGGCTCAAGGATATGGATCGCGACGGTGTCGATGCCGAGGTGCTGTATTGCGAAGTGGGTGCCTTCCGCATCTACCACAAGATGAAGGATTGCTGGCGTGAAGCATTCGGCGCCTTCAACGACACGCTGGTGGACTTCGCTTCGGTCAATCCGCGCCGCCTGCTGGTGTCCTATCAGATCCCGCTCATCGACATCGACTACGCGGTCAAGGAGGTGGAACGGCTGGCGCGCCAGGGCGCCCGTTCCATCCAGCTCCCCAGCTTTCCGGCCGACCTGGGCCTGCCCGACTACCACGACCATCGCTACGATCCGCTGTGGTCGGTGTTGCAGGAAACCGGCATCCCGCTCAGCCACCATCTGGAAGTCAAGACCGCGCTAGGCGACGTCTACCTGCGCGACCCCACGCCGCAAAAGGGCATCCACAACTCCCTGCCCTGCACGGCGCTGGCCGAAACGCTGGGCTTCTGGATTTTGACCGGGACCCTGGAGCGCTTCCCGCACCTCAAGATCGTGCTGGTCGAGCCGGGCCTGGCCTGGATTCCCTTTCAGCTCGACGTGCTCGACAGCTTCGCCAAGGGGCCCTACGACTTCCCCGGTATGAAGGAGCTGCCCAGCTTCTACTTCCATCGCAACTTCTTCCTGACCTTTGTCGATGACGCGCGCGGTGTGGCGATGCGCCACGACATCGGGCTGGACAACATCATGTGGTCAACCGACTATCCGCATCCCGCAACCTCGTGGCCGCATTCGCGCGCGATCGTGGAGCGGCAGTTCCAGGGTGTGCCGGCCGCCGAGCGTGACCAGATGGTGTGCGGCAACGCGGCGCGGGTCTACGGACTGTAGCAGGGGATGACAGATGGCAGGTGTACTTGACGGACTTGCGGTGCTGGACCTCTCGCGCGGCGTGGCCGGACCGATGGCGACCATGATGCTTGCCGACCATGGCGCGCAGGTCACGCGCATCGAGCCGCCCGGCGGCGACCCGTTGCGTACCTGGTCGGGCTACCGGGTGTGGAATCGCGGCAAGCGCAGCGCGATCCTCGACCTCAAACGCGACGCGGATCGCCAATGCCTGCTGAATCTGGCGCGTGCGGCGGACATTTTGGTGGAAAGCTTCCGCCCGGGCGTGACCGAGCGCCTGGGCATCGGCTACACGGCGCTGCACGCCCTCAATCCGCGGCTTATCTACTGCTCGATCAGCGGCTACGGACGCGGCAATCGCCACAGCGACCGCCCCGGCTACGACGCACTGGTCGCCGCGCGCAGCGGTCTGCAATGGGAGCAGCGCGGATGGCCGGGGACGCCGATGGATCACGTGCTGGGCCGCCTGGGCCCCAACCCGGAGCTCGAGCCACCCCAAGGCTGCGTGCAGGGCGCCAATCGCGAAGGACCGCTGTTCATCTATTCGCCGTTTCCCAGTATCGCGGCCTGCTACCTGGCAATGCTCGGCATCAGTGCTGCGCTGCGCGCCCGCGAAATCACCGGCCGCGGCCAGTGGGTGGAAACCTCGCTGTTGCAGGGCGCGATGGCGGCGTGTGTTGCGGGATGGGCGCGGGTGGAGAATCCCGACGCGCCGGGCTATCGCACCTGGGTGATGGATCGGCGCTCGCCCAAGGGGCTGATGGAATGCCGCGGCGGCCGCTGGATCCATCAATGGCCCATCAATCCCTTCGCCGTGGTCGAAGCCGCCAAGGCGCAGCGCCTGGAGGACCTCAACGAAATCCCGCGCAACCGCGACCATCCGGCGCGCATCGGGATGGACCCCGACGAGCTGTCGATCCTCTTTTATTATTACCCGCTGATGGCCGAAGCGTTTCGCAAGTTTCCCGCCGAGGATTGGGTGCGCTTCGGCGCGCGTCTGGACGTGGGCCTGCAGCCGGTCCGCACGCCCGAAGAGGCGCTGCAGGATCCCGCGCTGCTGGCCGACGGATGCGTCGCCGAAGTCGATGACCCCGAGCTCGGCCCCATTCGCCACGTCGGCATCGTCTACCAGATGGATTGCAGCCCGGGCCGTATCCAGGGGCCGGCGCCGCGCGCCGGTCAACATACCGAGGAGGTGCGGGCCGAAGCGGCGGCGCTTGCCCACGGCGGCGATGGCGCCGCGCATCGCAGCGGCGGACGCGCCCTGGGCGCGGCGCTGGAGGGCGTGATCGTGCTCGATTTGGGCCTCGCCGTCGCCGGGCCGTTCGGTCCCAAGATGCTGGCCGACATGGGCGCCTCGGTGATCAAGGTCAACGCGATGTACGACGGCTACTGGTGGTCCAACCACATGGCGATCGCCGTCAACCGCGGCAAACGCAGCATCGCGATCGATCTGAAGGACCCGCGCGGGCGCGCCATCGTCTACAAGCTGGTCGAACGGGCCGACGTGGTCGCGCACAACATGCGCTACGGCGCCGCCGAGCGCATCGGGGTGGATTACGAGACCCTGCGCAAGATCAATCCGCGCCTCATCTATTGTCATACGCGCGGCTTCGACCGCGGTGCGCGCCTGCGTCTGCCCGGCACCGACCAAAGCGGGGCGGCACTGGCGGGCATCGAGTATGAAGACGGCGGATGCGCCGGCGGCGGCACGCCCTTTTGGAGTCCGACTTCGCTGGGCGACACCGGCAACGGTTTTCTGGCCGCCATCGCGATCGTCCAGGCTCTGTACCATCGCGAGCGCACCGGCCAGGGTCAGAAGGTCGACGCCGCGATCATCAATGCGTCGCTGCTGACCGCGTCGTACGCCTATGTCACCGCCAGCGGCAAGGCCGCGCCGCGTCCGCATCTGGACGCGAGGCAAATGGGGCCTTCCGCATTGTACCGGCTGTATCGAACGGCCGATGGATGGTTATGTATCGCGGCGCTCAAACCCGGCCATTGGCAGGCGCTGTGCGCGGCGCTCGGCAAGCCGGAGCTCGCCGCCGATTCGCGCTTTGCGTCGGCGGAAAATCGCGCGCGGCACGACGCGGAATTGGCCGCCGTGCTGGAGCCGGTTTTCATGACGCGCTCCGCCCCGCAATGGTTCGAGCTGCTCGATGCGCGCGGCGTGCCGTGTGAAATCTCCTCGCCCACCTTCTCGCAGCAGATGTTCGACGATGCCGATTTCGCGCGCCGCGGATGGACCGTGTCATACCACCATCGCCTCGTCGGCAAGCTGGAGGAGACCGGGCTCTTGTGCGACCTGTCGGAGACGCCGGGCCGCATTCGCGGGCCGGCTGTGCTGTGCGGCGAGAACAGCCGCGAGATTCTGGCGGAGTTGGGCTATGGCGCGGCGGAGATCGACGAGTTGTGCGCCGCCCGGGTGGTGCTTGACGGACGCGACCCCAACGCCGGCGCCGGCATCAAACGTCCGGTGCGCCAGCCCGCCGCGGGCAAGGAGGCGCGATGAAACGCACAGCGCCGCTTGCCACCCGCGACGATCGATTCTTTTGGGACGGCGTGGCGGTCGGTGAGCTGCGCCTGCAGCGATGCGCCAACTGCGGCAAACGGCGCCATCCGCCAGGCCCGATGTGCCCGTGGTGCCATTCGCTGCAATGGCGCGTCGAGCGCGCCGCCGGCCGCGGCGTCGTCTACAGCTACGTCATCCCACGCCATACCGCGATTGAGTCGCAGGGGGAGCCGGTGATCGTCGCGCTGATCGAACTGGAAGAGGGCGTCCGGCTGGTCTCCAACCTGTGCGGAGTTGCACCCGGCGCTGTGCGCAACGGGATGGCGGTGGAGGTGTTCTTTACCGAATTCGAGGACGGCGTTCGGCTGCATCAGTTCCGGCCTGCGGGGAGATGAACATGGCATCGGGAGTGGGCGATCGGACCGTCATCGCCGGCATCGGGCAGACGGAGTTTTCCAAGAATTCCGGGCGCAGTGAATTGCAGCTTGCCGCCGAGGCGTCGCTCGCGGCGCTGGAGGACGCCGGGCTCAGCGTGGAGGACGTCGACGGTACGGTGACCTACACGCTGGACGGCACCGGCGAGTTCGAGCTGATTCGCAGCCTTGGCATCAAGGAGCTGCGCTACTACTCGCGCGCGCCGTACGGCGGTGCGGCCACCTGCGCGGTGGTGCTGCATGCGGCGGCGGCCGTCGCGGCGGGCGCTGCCAGTGTGGTGCTGATCTATCGCGCGTTCAACGAGCGGTCGGGGCGCCGCTTCGGCCTGCCGCAGACCGCCGCGCAGGTCTCCTCCAGCGGCAGCTACTGGTGGCGATGGTACATTCCGTTCGGGCTGGATACCCCGGCCAAGTGGGCGGCGCTGCATTTTCAGCGCTACATGCATGTCTACGGCGTGACCAACGAGGATTTCGGCCGCTACTCGGTCGTATGCCGCAAGCACGCCGCCAACAATCCCAATGCCTACTTCTATCAGCGTCCGATTACCCTGGAGGACCACCAGAACTCCCGATGGATCGTCGAGCCGGTGCTGCGGCTGCTTGACTGCTGCCAGGAGAGCGACGGCGGCGTGGCGCTTGTGATCACCAGCCGCGAGCGGGCGCGCGACCTGCGCCGGCCGCCGGTGCGAATCGTGGCGGCGGCGCAAAGCGCGTTGTGGGGCGGCGACATCGTGTCGGACTACTTCCACACCGATATCGCGGGGATGGCAGAGATCGGCGACATCGGCAAAAAGCTGTGGGCGCAATCGGGCCTGCTCCCCAAGGACATCCAGGCGGCGATGCTGTACGACCACTTCAGTCCGATCGTGTTCATGCATCTGGAGGAGTTCGGCTTCTGCCCGCGCGGCCAGGCGCGCGACTTCATCAGGGAGGGCCACATCGAACTGGGCGGCAGCCTGCCGGTAAATACCCACGGCGGCCTGTTGGGCGAGGCCTATATCCACGGCGTCAACCACATCAACGAAGCGGTCCGCCAACTGCGCGGAGAAGCTATCAACCAGGTCCCCAACGCCCAGCACATCCTGGTAAGCGCCGGCATGAGCGGCATCATTTTGGGCAAAGCGTGATCTCCCGTAGCTAGGCGCGCGGGCCGCAATTATTTCGTGCGCAGGGATTCTGGCGAGCCGTTCTTCTTGCCTGCTGCCGCAAGATCAAAAAGTGGGACAGGTGGTGGACGCACCTGGACTTGAACCAGGGACCTCTTGCATGTGAGGCAAGCGCTCTAACCGAGCTGAGCTATGCGTCCACCGGAGAGCAGAATTATCGCCCCGCCGCGGCGCTCTCGCAAGTCCCCGGTCCGCCGTGAGAGTGCGTGGCGGCCGGCCGCGCAAGCTGCGGCAAAAACATTTTCCGCAACCTGCTCCCCTCACTCCAATCTCTCCCCGAGGCAGAGAAGTTAAGGAAAGCGGCCGTCTTTTATGCCGAAGACGCGCCTAGCTGCTGAAAAATCGCCGCGGATTGTCGACCAGAATGGTGCGCAGTTTGTCCTCGCCGACCCCGGCGGCGCGCAGCGCCGGAAAAATCTTGTGCCACAGATGGCTGGGATGCTTAAGCGGCGAAGGCCCGCGCGGCTGACGCCCTTTCAGACAGGCCGCCGAGTCGCACGAGGGAACCAGTTGCTGCTCGTAGCCGATGCCGAGCAGGCCGATCATTGCAGCCAGGCGGACCTTGTCGGGCAGTAGCACCTCGATACCAAAGCGGTCGAAGCCCAGCGTACAGCCCCGCTCCAGCATCCCCAGATGGTAGCGCAGGTCGGAGTTGCCGCAGCTATGGCCGATGATCACGCGCGAAAGGTCGACTCCTTCGGAGGCGAAGATGTCCAGTTGCTGCGGGCCCATCGTGCCGTTTTCGGTATGCGTGGTAATCGGCGCTCCGGTTTTGAGATGGGCCTGGGCGGCCGCCCGCAGGCATCGCTCCTCGTATTTGGTGATCCTGCCGGCGCCGGTCGCGCACTTGATCAAGCCCGCCTTGATCCCGGTGTTGCCGATGCCAACGGTCAAATCGTGTACGTAGATCTCGACCAGTTCCTCGAGCTTGCGCTGGCGATAGTACGCGTTGGCGCCCAGCGTATGGGTGTAGAGCCCGGTGGCGCAGATCACGCGCACACCGGTGCGATGCGACACCTCGGCCATGAACTCGACGTCGCGTCCCAAATCCATCGGGCACGGATCGACAAAGGTCTCCAAACCCAAATCGCGCAACTGCTTGACCTGGTCGGTGACCAGGCGTAGCGCCGCCTCGCGATCGTAGCGGACGGTGCTGTCGGTCTCCCATCCCGCCCATGCGATCATCAAATGCTCATGCATCAGGGTCAGGCCGAGCTGGTCGGGGGAACACGTTCCGGTAACGGTGTTGACGAGATTCATCGCAACGCGCTCTCCATTTCACGCCCTTCGCTCAGGAGTTATCCGCCGCGCGCTCCCGCGTCAACCCGACCCTACTTGACGCCCGAAAGCGTGTACAACAGCCAGATCGCAAGCAGGTAGGCCGCTACCATTAACGCACTATCGGGCTCGATCATTATCAGCCGGCGTTCGGCCCGATACATGATCGCCGCAAGGCCCAGGCTCATCAGGATGATCGACAGCACGCCCGAGGTCGCGTGGACGGGGCTCAGTGCCGCGAAAATGGAAGTGCGAGGAGCGGCCAGGTCGAGGACGACGAAGATCACCATGTTAAAGGCGTTGGAGCCAAACAGGTTCCCGACTGCCAGGTCGAGTGCGCCGATGCGCACTGCGGCCAGCGACGTGATCAGTTCCGGCAGCGAGGTGCAAAGCCCAAGCAGCAGGGTACCAATGAACGTCGCGCCCAGCCCGCTGGCGACCGCGATCTGCTCGGCCGACCACGCCAGGGCCGGCGATACGACCAGGATGACGGCAGCGGCGGCGGCGAATTCAGCTATGGCGCGGCGCAAAGCGTGTCTGGGCGGATGCGCCTTGCGCTGCGGCTGAGCCTGGGTTGAGGCCTGTCGCAAGCCGTTGCGGTACAGGGCGCGGCTGCCGGCCAAATAGACGAGCAGCAGCATTGCCGATTGCGGGGAAATCCCGAACGCGGGCCAGGGCAGGCGGATCAGCACGAAAAGCGTCGCCATCGCATTGAGCACTATCGCCAGACATGCGCTCAGCGCATTCTCCAACGCTGCCTGGCTCAGCACACGGCGCGGCGGCGGGAGCAAATCAATCACCGCCAGGATCAGCATGTTGGCCAGGCTCGAACCGAATAAATCTCCCGCCGCCAGGTTGGGAGCACCGATACGCACCGCAACCACGTCAGTCGCCAGCTCGGGCAGCGAGGTAGCGCCGGCCAGCAGCACCGAGCCCAGCCATACGCGGCCGAATCCGGTATGATCGGCGATGGCGTCGGCGCGGCTGGACAGGACCGAGCCCGCGATGATCACCAGCGCGGCGCTGACCAGAAAAATTAGCGATGCCGGAAGCATCAGTCTGAAGGCCGATCGCGGAGCGTGGCGGACTGAAAAGTCAGTCCACCGTGGGCCGGCCATCTCCGGGTTTAAGGGAAGCAAGCAGGATCAGCACGACGCCGACGGTGATCGCGGAGTCGGCTACGTTGAACACCGGCCAGGCGTACCCGTAGTAATGCATCAGGATGAAGTCGAGCACCGGCCCGCGCCACAGCCGGTCGATCAGGTTGCCAATCGCGCCCGCCAGGATCATCGCCAGTGCGATCGAGGTAAGGTTCAGGCGCGGGTCCCTGAACAGCAGCACGAGCAGCACGACGATCGCGCCCGCGGCCAGCGCCAACAGGAAAGAGCTACGAAACCACGCCGGCATCCCGGCGAACATGCTGAATGCGGCGCCCGGGTTGAGCGTATAGGTGATGTCCAGGTAGTTGGGGATCAGCACGATATCCTGATGCAGCGCCAGATGGCGGGCGATGTACAGCTTGCTGAGCTGATCGAGAATCAGGATGGGCAAGGTGATGAAGCCCACCAGGCGCAAAAACTGCTGCGGGCCCGAATGGCCGCCGGAGAGGGGCGCGGGCATATGAGGAGTCGACGCGGCCGCCATCGCTCAAGCCGCTACGGCCGCGCCGCAACGCGCGCACAACTGGGTGCTCTCGTGATGGAACATCCAGCAGCGCGGGCACTTTTTGCCCGCGCTGCGCCGCCCAAGCATCACCAGCGGCGGCTGCTGGCTGACGCGGCCGAAGGCGCCGTCGCAGGAGAAGGTTTCCGCGCCGCCGGCCAGCTTGCGCAGTTCGCCGGCACGGGCGGCCGGCAGCACCTCGAGTTCCGACACCAGGAACAAATCCCTGAGCTGACTCGCATAGCGGCTGAGCGTGGCGGCCAGTCCGTCGGCTTCGGGCGCGGCGCCCAGCGCCAGTTCGGCTTCCAGTGGCGCGCCGATCGCGCCCGCCTGGCGCATCGTTTCCAGCAGCTTGAGTCCGGCCGTGCGGATGGCGAGCAGTTGCTTCCAGCGCTCCTCCAGTTCGGAGTCGGCCCATTGCGGATGGGGCGGCTGCAATTGCAGCAGATGGACGCTGGGCGCGCGCCGCCCCGGCATGTGAGAGTAAATCTCGTCGGCGGTATAGGGCAGCAGCGGGGCCAGGATGCGAACCATCGCATCCAGCGTATGAAACAGCGCGGTCTGCGCCGAGCGGCGCTCCCTTGATGCGGGGGGCGAGCAGTAGAGCCGGTCGCGCACCACTTCGACATAAAGCGAACTGAGGTCGATCACCGCGAAGTTGACCATCGCGTTGTAGACCGCCTGAAAATCATACTTTTGGTAGGCCGCGCGCGTGGTCTGCTTGAGCCGCTCCAGGCGCAGCAGCGCGAAGCGATCGAACTCCAGCATCGACGCGGTTTCGACCAAATCGCGCTCCGGATCGAAATCGAACAGATTGCCCAGCAGGTAGCGGCAGGTGTTGCGCAGCTTGCGATAGGACTCCGCCACGGCGCTGAAGAGGTCTTCGCCCACCCGCATGTCGGCCGCGTAATCGACCGAGGCGAACACCAGGCGCATCACGTCGGCACCCACGCGCGCCACCACGTCGGCGGCGTTTTCCACGTTGCCCAGCGACTTGGACATCTTGCGGCCCAGCTCGTCCAGCGTCAGGCCGTTGGTGATTACGGTGCGATAGGGCGCCGCGCCGCGCGTGGCGGTCGCCGTGATCAGGGAGACCTGGAACCATCCGCGATGCTGGTCGACGCCCTCGATATACAGATCGGCGGGCCAGCTCAGTTGCGGGCGGCGCGCCAGCACCGCCGCATGGGAGCATCCGGAGTCGAACCACACGTCCAGGATGTCTTCGGTCTTCTCAAAACTGTCCGCACCGCACCTGGCGCACACCTGACCCGGGGGCAGGAAGTCGCTCAGCGCACGCGCGTACCATGCGTCGGACCCCTCGGCGGCAAAGACCTCCTCGACGCGCCGCAGCAGGGCCGGGCTGAGTGATACGTCGGAGCATTTGACGCAGCGCAGGGCGGGAATCGGCACGCCCCAGGCACGCTGGCGCGACAGGCACCAGTCGGGCCGCGTCTCCATCATGTTCTTGATGCGATCGCGCGACCATCTGGGAATCCATTCGACCTTTTCGATCTCGGCCAAGGCGCGATGGCGCAGGCCGCGATGGTCGACGTTTAGGAACCATTGCTCGGTGGCGCGGAAGATCAACGGATTCTTGCATCGCCAGCAATGCGGATAGCTGTGCGTGGTGTCGGCGCCATGGAGCAGCGCACCGGAAGTCCGCAGATCCTGCACGATTAGCGGGTTGGCCTCGAACACCGCCATCCCGGCGTATTTGCCCGCCGCCTCGGTGAAGCGTCCGCCGGCATCGACCGGGGTGTACGCTTGCAGGCCGTAATTGGAGCCGACCACGAAGTCCTCGTAACCGTGGCCGGGCGCGGTATGGACCAGGCCTGTGCCGGCTTCCAGCGTGACGTGGTCGCCGAACATCAGCTTGACGTCGCGGGGGACGAACGGATGGCGGAAGATGTCGCGTCCGTCCAGCGCGCGCAGGGCGTCGGCGCTGAGTGCAACGCGTCGGGTTACATCGAGGCCGCAGGCCTTCTGGACCGCCTCGGCAAGCCGCGCGGCGACTATATAGAAGTTGCCGTTGGCCTCCAGTGCCACGTAATCGAAACCGGGGTTGAGGCAGATCCCGAGGTTGGCCGGCAGTGTCCAGGGCGTGGTGGTCCAGATCACCGCGAACAGCCTGCCCTTGGCATGCGCCTCGGCGAGTATTCCACCTTGCGCAGGGTCGGCGGCCAGCGCCGCAGGGTCGGTCAGGTTGGCGTTAAGCGCAAAGGCGACGTAAATCGAGGGCGAGGTGTGGTCGTGGTACTCGACCTCGGCCTCGGCCAGCGCGGTGCGGCAGTCGAAGCACCAATGCACCGGACGCAGGCCGCGATAGACGTAGCCGTTTTCGACCAGCTCGCGCAGTACGGCAATCTCGGCCGCGTCGTATTCGGGGCTGAAAGTCAGGTACGGGTTGGGCCAATCGGCGATTACGCCGAGACGGCGGAAATCCTCGCGTTGGATGTTGATGTATTTCTCGGCGTGCTCGCGGCACAGCTTGCGCAACTCCAGCTTCGGCATGGTGCGCGCCTTGGCGCCGAGCTTGCGCGAGACCTGCAGCTCGATCGGCATCCCGTGGCAATCCCATCCGGGTACGAACGGCGTCTTATGGCCCATCATCGCGCGCGAGCGCACAATGAAGTCCTTGAGGATCTTGTTGAGCGCCGTGCCGACGTGGACTTCGCCGTTGGCATAGGGCGGTCCGTCGTGCAGCACAAAGGGCGGCGCGTCCTTGCGCGCCGCGAGCAACTGCTCATAAAGACCGATTTCGTCCCAGCGCTTGAGGATTTCAACCTCGCGCCTGGCCAGGTTGGCCTTCATCGGAAAGCTGGTCTGCGGCAAATTGAGCGTCGATTTGTAGTCAGTTTTGGACACTGTGAGCTCTAAAGCCGGCGCCTCCCACCCCGGCACCGCACGCAATTTTAAGATAACCCCGGAAAACCTTAAACCATATGCAAGCTTAACCGACCGGCACCCCCGGCGCGAGTAGCGCCGCAGATATGCCGGCATTTATAATGATGGCCGACGCCCCCGTCAGCTCGCCGTACGACCGTTAGGTCGAGCGTCAGACCGAGGCTCGAAACGAGAAGCGTGTGCCATGAAATTGTACGTTTTTTGCGTGATTCTCGAATAGGATGAAGATGTTTCGCATGCCTACGTGCCCGAACTGCAAACGAAGGGAGCGTCAACCTGGGGCACGGCTAGAGACGAAGCCCTCAAGAACATCTTGCTGTTTGGCCCCGTTTGAAACAGCCATCCTCACTCTTTAGAATTTCGACGGGTTCATCGAGAGGTTTGGGGTAACAGCGATGGCGCTGAGAAAAGTCACTTTGTTCGACCATCCAGGGCTGGGTTACGAGCCCGTCGACGAGGAGGGGCAGGCCAAGCCAGCCGTGCTTGGGGTGCGATGGGTCAACCCCGATACCTTGGAAACCATCTATCTGCGCGGCGGCAAACGCACCGACCCAAAGGGCCGGGTGCTGTGCGAAGTGCCGCCCACCCTGCACCGGCCTCAAGCCCGCGTCCAGGGCCACAGCAAATCCGATCTGGGAAGATAGCTCTTGGCCCGAAACGGCGCGCTTGATGGACTTCGTGTCCTGGATCTCACCGATCTAAGGGGAGCGCTGGCCGGCCGGGTGCTGGCCGACATGGGCGCCGACGTCATCAAGGTCGAGCCGCCCGGCGGCGACCCGACGCGTCGCCTGGGCCCGTTTGCCGACGACCGGCCCCATCCCGACCGCAGCCTGCCGTTTTGGTTCTACAATCTCAACAAGCGCTCCGTGACGCTCGATTACCAGCACGCGCGCGGCGCCGATCTGCTGATGCGCCTGGTCGAGTCGGCTGATGTATTGATCGAGAGTTTCGAGCCCGGCCATCTGGAGCAGCTCGGTCTTGGCTGGAGCGTGCTCGCGCAACGCAATCCGGCTCTGACCCTTTGCTCGATCGCGCCGTTCGGGCAGACCGGTCCGTGGCGCGATTTCGCTGCCGACGACACGGTGCTCACCGCACTGTCGGGGATGCTCTACGTCAACGGCTACCCTAACGAGCCGCCGGTGCGTCCGCTGGGCCTGCAAGCCTACCATTGCGCAGGCTTGTACGGCGCAATTGCGATCATGTGCGCGCTATTCGCCCGCGACCGCAGCGGACGCGGCCAATGGATCGACCTCAGCATCCAGGAAGCCGCGGCCTGCGGTGTCGAGCACGTCGCGCCGAGTTACTTCGCGACCGGTGAGATTGCCCGCCGGCGCGGTACGCTGCATTGGGCGGGCGGCTTCCGGCTGGGGCGATGCCGCGACGGATGGATCATGCACAGCATCAGCGGCGATTGGACCACACTGCTGGAATGGGTCAAAGGCGACGGCGCCGCGCAGGACCTGACCGACCCTCAATGGTCCGACCCGGCATACCGGCGCGCCAACGCGGCCCATCTGTTCGACGTGCTCGACCAGTGGGCTGCCGACAAGAGTTGCCGGGAGATTGCCGAGCGCGCGCAAACCCTGCGATTACCCTACGCGATTCCGCGCTCGGTCAACGACTTGCCCGACGATGAACAGCTCATTGCGCGCGGCTACTTCGTGCAAGTCGAACATCCGGAGTTAGGGCGCAAGTTTCTCTATCCCGGCTCTCCCTACCTGTTCAGCCGCACGCCGTGGCGCCTTTACCGCCGGCCGCCGCTGATTGGCGAACACAACCTGGAGGTCCTCGGCGGTGACCTCGGCATCCCGGCCGACGAACTCGCAGTCCTCCATGCGGAAGGGGTCTGCTGAGATGGCCTTGGCGCTGGAAGGCATCCGGGTGCTCGATTTCACCTGGGTGGTGGCCGGGCCCGCGGCGACACGAGCGTTGGCCGACAACGGCGCCGAGGTGATCAAGGTGGAGCGCAAGGCCGGCGAATTCGTCATTGGCACACGGCGCGCCGGGTTGATGGCTGACCTCAACCGCAACAAGCGCTCGATTGCCATCAACATGGCGGTGGCGGCCGGCGTCGAGCTAGCGCATCGGCTGGTCAAAGTCAGCGACATCGTGGTGGATAATTTCTCGGCGCGGGTGATGCGCCAATGGGGGATGGACTACCAGAGCCTGACCCGGATCAAGCCCGACATCATCTGTATGAGTATGTCGGGGTTCGGTCACTCCGGACCGCGGGCGCACCATGTCAGCTACGGCCCGACGCTTCAGGCGCTCAGCGGTTTCACGATGCAGATGGCCGACGCGCAGGGGCGTCCCGCCGGGTTCGGCTATTCCTACGCCGATATGGCGGGCGGCTACTGGGGAGCGCTGGCGGCCCTGATTGCGCTGTGGCATCGGCGGCGCACCGGCGAGGGTCAGTTTATCGACCTGGCGCAATTCGAGGCGTTGGTCAGCGTGATCGGCCCCTCGCTGCTGGACCTGACCGTCAACCGCCGCCGGCAGCCGCCACCGCAATGGAATTCGCAGGAGGGTCCGGCCGCGCCGCACGGGGTTTACCGATGCCGGCCCGAGGGGGAAGACGCCGACCGATGGGTAGCGATATCGGTGCGCTCGCATAGCGATTGGCGCCGCTTCGTAGCCGCGCTGGGCTCTCCGCAATGGGCTTCGGACCCGCGTTTTCGCACTTTGTTCCTGCGGATGCAAAATCGCGACCTGCTCGACCATCATATCGAGCAATGGACGACCGGGCAGGATGCCTGGGAGGCGATGCATATCTTGCAAAAAGCGGGCGTCGCTGCCGCGGTGGTGTCCAACGCGGAGGACTTATGCGTGCGCGACCCACAGCTTGGGGCGCGGGGGTTTTGGCCGACGCTCGAGTTACCGGGCGGCGGCCGGACCCCGTTCGCCAATCTTCCTTTTCGCCTGTCCGAGACCCCAGCATCCGTGCGCACACCCGCACCCGAGATCGACCAGGACCGCGACTGGGTTCTCGGCAGCGTGCTGGGAATTGAGCGGGCCGAACGCGACGCTTTACTCGCCGCGGGCGCCATCTATCCGGATTGAGCACCCCGAGCGTTCGCTCCGGGGCGATGCATGAAACGCCTCTACTCCCCTTCGTAAGGCGTAGGAGCGGGGGCCGGCGCACCACCCAATGGGGCTGCGCCGCCTAATCCGACTTTGCGTTCGGTGTAATCCGGCGGAACCGCAAAGGTATCGGCGGTCAGATCCTCGGTCTTGATGCTGGTGGTGGTCGACTTGGAGACCGTAGGCGGACGATTGGCCATCATCGCCTTTAGCCGCTCGGTCTGCTCGGGCGACATGCCGGGAATATTGAAGTTGGTCAGCTTGGTGCTGGTGTCCAATTCGATGGGGATTCCGTCGGGCTGGCTGCCGCTGGTCCGGGCCATCCCCACCGCTTCAAACTTCTTCGCGAGGTTACGGGTAAAGGCCGCGTACTGCGCGGCGCCCGGCGCCTGGGAAGAGAAACAGCCCTTGGCGCTGAACTCGCCCATCATCGACTTGCCGGTACTTTCATACTCCTCGCACTTATATCCCTGCATGGTGCGGACGCCCCCGGCCTTTTTGAAGTCCAGGTTGACGCCGCCCATGCTCTGCATCACCGAGGCCATCTTTCCTTGCGGCGGGAAGGGCAGCTCGGTGTAAGTCTTGCTGGCGGGATCCAGCACGATCATTTTGCCGCCGTCCAGGTCCAGCACGATGGTTTGCCCGCGCATGACGACCTTTTGCTTGTTGCCCTCGATCATGACGGTGCGATCGTCGGTAGAGCTGTTTGAGCCGCTGGAGGTAACGATGCGTTGAGTCATCACCACGCCAGCCCACAGCGGACCGGATAGTGCGCTCACCGACAGTGCCGCGACGAGCGCCAATGCCTTCTTCATAGTCCAAACCCTTCAAGTTTTCCTGCCGATCGCGCCAACGGCTGCTCGGCTTCCAGCGGCGCTCGACGGTCACCTGGTCCCCGGGCGGCGTCGCGGGCTTCGGCCAGCCGGTAGATTCCCAGTGAGCACAGACCAAACAGCACCCAGACCAACTCCTTGATGCGGCGCAGCAGTCCTACCGTAAAGCCGATTCCAGGCGGATATCCAAGCATCCCCAAAATCAGGGCCTTACCGCCTTCCTGGCTAACCAGCTTGGCCGGGATCATGAATGTGGCGCGCTCAATCAGAAGACCCAGCGCCTCGGTCAGCAGCGCCACCTCAACCGTAGCCTTTTGCCCCAGAAATCCCAGCAGCAGGTAGATTTCCACGGGACCCAGGCTCCAGGCAAACAGATAACACAAGCACGAAAACAGCAGGCGCAGGCGGTCATGCCGATAGAAATCGAGCAGCATCTGGTCGGCTTCCTGCGAAGCATGGCCGACCTCGATGGTGGCGAGAGCGGGCAAGTCGAGTCTTGCGGCGGCCTTCCACAGATGGAAGAAAGGGCGTTGCTTCTGGACATAGAACAGCCCTGCGGCCAAGCCGAGCGTGATCAGAAGCCCGCCGACCATTGGCCAGAACAGCTTTTGGAATGACGCCGCCAGACGCATCGATAACAACAGGGCGCCGCAGATGAAGCCGATTTGTCCCAGCGCTTCGGCAAAGGTCGCGATCACCACCGTCGCCAGACCGGCCGCAATCGGCAGCCGCTGGCGCACCATCAGAGCCATCACCACCTGTCCACCCAGTTGCGCCGACGGCGTGGTGTAATCGATTGCCTCGCCCGCGATGCGGGCGGCGAAAAGCTTGGGCAGGGTGAGCTGGCGGGGGCAATTGTCGATCGTCGCACGCCAGCCCAGGGTGTTGGCGAGGCGGGCCAACGCTTCCAGGGAGATTGTCACGCCCAGACCCCATCCCACCAGGCGTAGGTCGGCGTAAATCGAACCCAGCCCAAGATCGCGCAGGAGCCAGCCGTAAAAGAGCAATCCGATGACAATAAAGATGGTTTCGAGGCGACGCATGAAGCTCAGATGAAGTTGGGCAGAAAAAAATTACGCCTGTACGGATATGGTCCCCGCATTGTTTCAGCCCTCGCGACTCTCCGCAAGCACAAGACGCAAAGCGCAGACCATATCGATAAACAGATTACCTCGCATCAGAAGCATCGCCGCGGCAAGCACCGCCATGCAGCGCCTGGTGCGCGAGGCCGGGGTGCGCAAGATCCCGGCGTTCAGACCTTGAACCGGATATGGATTACGTCGCCGTCCTGCATCGTGTATTCCTTGCCCTCTAGCCGCAGGCGGCCGGCGGCCCTGGCTTTGGCTTCGGAGCCGAAGCGTTCAAAGTCGGCAAAGGAGATAACCTCGGCGCGGATGAACCCACGCGCGATGTCGCTATGGATCTTGGCCGCCGCATCCAGCGCCGTCGAACCGATGGGTAGGGCCCAGGCATGTGCTTCCGGCTCCCCGGCCGTGTAGAACACGATCAGGCCCAGCCGGCGGAACAATGCAGCGGTGAGCCGGTCAGCCGCGGTAGCTGTCAGCCCGACCTCGCGCAAAAGCTCGTCTCGCGCCTGCGTGTCCAGTTCCCACAACTCGGCTTCGAACGCGGCTGCCATCGGAAAAACTTCCAACCCGCGCGACGTCATGGGCTCTGCCTGCTGGGCGGGTATCTCCTGTGCCGCTTCCTCAGCGGTACAGTTAATCACAACCAGGGCCGGCTTCTGCGACAGGAAACAGAAGTGCGACAGGACCTTGGTTTCCTGGAGGCTTAAATCCAGCGTCCGCAGCGGTGCACCGGCCTCCAGCCAAGCGACTACACGCTGCAGCGCCGCGCGCTCCACTTCGTTGGGTGCGCGCTCCTTTTTGATCCGCTCCAGTCGGCGTTCCGCCTGCTCGAAATCAGCAAAGACCAGTTCCTCCTCAATGCTCAGGACCGTCTGGAGCATATCGCCACCCCCGATTGACGGGCTGGCCACCGCGATTAGAATCGCGTCCAGCTCTCTCATCATCGGGATCAGCGTCGCGTCGAGAACGGCGCCGGGGCGCTCCTCTTTCTGCCCGGGTGCGAAATCCACCACCGTCAATTCCACCGGCACTTTCTTCTTCGCTTCACAGACCCGGGCCAGAAAGTCCAGGCGTGGATCAGGAACGCGAATTTGACCCAGGCGTGCCCGATTTTTCGAAGCTTGCGCCGCGCCAAGCGGGGCCAAACCGGTAAGGGCATGAAAAATAGTTGATTTTCCCGCCTGACGCGGGCCGATGATTCCTGCCTTCACAAACCTTATGCCTGGGGTTCAGGATGGCACGTTGAAGCAACCCACGGAAGGCGGGCCGCAGGCACGAAATCTGATGGCGGGACGCAACTACTTTATTGACTAAGCGTGCATCGCAATCATACGCTTTTAACTGTAGTTTTCAGCGGTTCGCCTCCGCGCTTGCTGCGGTCCAACTCGGCCCACTATTTAAGGGCGGAATGCCAATCCGCGAGCGGAAGCCGGTCCGCACACGCGGGCTGCCCCACAGGTTGGCCCGCATCGCCTGCAAAGCACGGTGAGCCGCAATTATCAACGGGGTAAGACTATGTTGAACAAGGAAATGTCCAGGGAAATCGTAACGGTCAAGGATCTGGCCAAATATCTGCACTGCCATCAGTCGACCATCTACCGGCTGGTCAAGCGCGGCGAGATTCCCGGCTTCCGGCTCGGCGGCGGATGGCGCTTCAAGCTCGATGAGATCGACCGTTGGTGTCGGCGTGCAGCCGCTGACCGCGGCAGTTCGCGTTCTTCGCATGCCTCAATGTAGCCGAGGGGCCGTCGTGTCGGTGCTCAGCCCGCCTCCGCTCCAGGTACACCGGCGCAGGTGTGCTGGGGCGGAGGTGGCAACAATCACACGCCGCTACAGTCGCATCGGCATCACCACGTACAAAAAGGCGGAATCCGCCGGCGTGGTTAAGACCCCGGGGCTCACCTCATCCGTCAATCCCAACAACACCTGTGCCTGTGCCGGAACCGCGGTTACCGCCTGCATCAGATAGGACGCATTAAAGCCGACCGAGAATTCATCACCGGCAAAATCGACATCCACCGTCTCGCTGGCTTCCCCCAACTCGGGACTGGTGGAGGACACGGTAAGACTGCCCGGCGTCAGGGCCAGCCTGACGCCGTGGTAGCGCTCGCTGGAAAAGATTGCGGCGCGCTTGAGGGCAGCTAGCAGCGCGTCGCGCTCGACGCTGATCTGATATTTGGACTCCTTCGGAATGACCCCTCGATAATCGGGAAATTCGCCCTCCACACGGCGCATCGAAATTTCCCTGTTGCCGTGCAGCAGCCAGGCCAACTGCGCCTCCACGCACAGCAGGACGTCGCCTTCCACCCCGCTGTCGAGCAGGCGGCGCAGTTCGTTAAGCCCCTTGCGCGGTAGGATGGCTCCGGCCGGCATCGAGAATCCCGGCGCCGGGCGATCGATCAGCGACAGGCGATGGCCGTCGGTAGCCGCCATCCGGACTGTATCCGGCGCCGGGCACTCGAGGTAAACGCCGCTCAGGTTGTAGCGAGTTTCGTCGGGACTGACCGCGAAAATGGTCTTGTCGATCATCGTGGTCAGCACTTTGGCCCCGATACTTAACTCCACCCGCGCCGCGCCGCCCGGCACACCGGTTTCGGTGCGCGCGGCCGCGCTCGGCATGGCTGGAAAATTGCGCGGATCAAGGCTCATCATCTTGAAGCGCGCCCGCCCGCAGCGGATTTCGACCCAGTCGTTTTCCAGCGAGCGCAGCGAGACCTCTTGCGCCTCGGTTTCGCGCACGATCTCGAACAACTTGTGCGCGCTCAGCGTCACCGCTCCAGGATTGGCGCATTCGCATGCCATCCGGGTGCGCATCCCGACCTCCATGTCGGTGGCAGCTAACGTCAGCGAGGAGTCCCTGGCTTCGAGCAGCACGTTGCCCAGGATCGGCACCGTGTTGCGCCGTTCCACGATTCCCTGCGCCAGATTGAGTCCGCCCATTAATGCCGAACGCCCAATTATCAGTTCCATTCAGGCGCCACTATTCCTTCCAGGATCTAATCTCTTTAAATAAACCAGATCTATCAGTAGCTGGTGTTGATTTGTTGATGGTTCCACAAAAGGTCCGGACTTGCGCTGCCAACAGTGTCGGCAAGTCTGTGGACCGGATGCGACAGAGCGCGACCGCAGCGCGCCACCGCCCGCTCTCCACCAGTCTGCCTGTTCATGACGTGCAGTTTGCCCACAGCCGTGTTCACAAGTCACGCCGCGTCGGGACGTATGTTCTTCAGGTCGCGTTCGATCTTTTCGATCGAATGGCGAAAGGCGGAGTCGTTGCTGACCCGGCGCGAAATCAGGTTGTAGGCATGGATGACGGTGGAGTGGTCGCGGCCAAAACGGTCTCCGATGGTCGGGAACGAACTGTCGGTCAGTTTGCGGCACAGGTACATCGCAACCTGGCGGCAGAAGGCGATATGCTGGGTGCGCTTTTTGGATTTGAGGTCGGCCAGGCGGATGTGAAAGAACTCCGAGACACGCTTTTGAATCAGGTCGATGTCGAGCTTGACTTCCTGCTCGCGAATCAGGTCGCGCAGCGCCTGACGAGCGAAATCCACCGTAATGGCGCATTTGTTGAGCGAGGCAAACGCCGCCAGCCGCGTCAGACATCCTTCCAGTTCCCGCACGTTGGACGACACGTTTTGGGCCACGTACAGCGCGACATCGGAGGAGAGCTGGAGATTTTCCAATGCTGCCTTTTTTTGCACGATTGCGACCCGGGTTTCAAGGTCAGGCGGCGCGATGTCGGCGATCAGTCCCGATTCGAAGCGATTGCGCAGACGTTCTTCGAGTCCCGCGATATCGCGCGGGGCCTTGTCCGAGGTCAGCACAATTTGATGGCGTTCGGCGTGCAGGGAGTTGAAGGTGTGGAAGAATTCCTCCTGGGTACGTTCACGCCCGGCGATGAATTGGACGTCGTCGAGGATCAGTGCGTCAACGCGGCGCATCCGCTCCTTGAATTCACCCATCCGATCGCGCCGCAGCGAGCTTATCAGGTCATTCATGAAAATCTCGGAGGGCAAAAACAACACCTTGCGTGGCCGGTCGCCCTTGGCCAGCAGATGATGCCCGATCGCGGTGGCCAGATGGGTCTTGCCCAGACCGACGCCGCCGTAGATGAACAGCGGATTGTATTTTTCGCCCGGCTGATTGGCAACCGCCTGCGCCGCGGCGTGAGCAAACTGATTGCTGGAACCGACCACGAACTCGGCAAAGGTGTAGCGCGGGTCGAGTTGGGTTCGTCCTTCGCGCCCCGCTGCGGACGGCGCCGGCGCCGGCAGCGGCGGGCGTTTGGCCGCCGCCGCATGGCTGCCGTTACCGTTGCCGTTGTGATCTTCGACCACCAGCGCGATGTTGACGTTCATTCCCACCTCGGCGGACAGCGACTCGCGCAGAATTTCGACGTAACGTTCGTTGACCCAGTCGCGGAAGAAGCGGTTAGGCGCTTTGATGGTTGCGGTTCTCCCCTCGATGCCGACGAAATTCAACGGGCTGATCCAGGTCTCGAAGCCCACCTGGCCCAACTCATTGCGCACTCGACCAGCGACCCTCTGCCACAGAGCGTCCATCGTTTCCTCCCAGGAAGATCCGTCCCCTTCGGAGACAAGTTGTTATGCATTTCAGACAAATTATGCACAGCGTTATCAACAGTTGTTAATAACCACTTCTTTGCCTGTTGCTGTAAGGAACTCGGCTATGCAAAACCCGCTAGCTTTCGCCTGATTTTGCCTTGCCTGGCGGCTCCGGTTTCAGCCCGAACACCCGAATACGGCCAAATCAGACACGCGAGCCGTGCTAGACGGCAGCATGCCCAAAAAAAGACTAACCGATTCACAACGGCTAAACGGACAGCGAAGACAGCAGTGTTAAACCCTTTGGGAGACGCGTGCAAGTGCGCCACCAAACATTTTTGGAAATGTTCGGAAAATCCGACGAAATGCTCCGCGTCGCCGGCGCGCGGCACAGGGCATGAATCGCGTTGAAAATCATATGATCGATAAAGTCCTTGTGCCCCAACCGCTTTCGAACATGAAAGCGATTTGTTGACGCTGAGGCAAGGGCATACTAGTGGTGCATGGCGGAACTCTCTGGCAGGTGCCGGTCGGATGAAAAGCGACAACTCCAACTCCTTGTTCCAGCGTGCGCTGGCGCGCACGCCCGGCGGTGTCAATTCCCCGGTGCGCGCTTGGAAAGCGGTGGGCGCGGCGCCCCTGTTCATCAGCACCGCCCAGGGCGCCTACGTCGAGGATGAGGACGGCAATCGGTTTGTCGACTATGTCGGTGCCTTCGGTCCCGCAATCCTCGGTCATGCTGAGCCGCGCGTGGCGCGCGCGGTTGCCGCGCAAGCTGCGCACGGCTTCAGTTACGGAGCACCGACCCGCCTCGAAGTCGAATTGGCGGAGCTGATCGCCGCGGCGATTCCCGCCGCCCAGAAAGTGCGGCTGCAAACCTCGGGCACCGAGGCGGGCATGACCGCGCTGCGCATCGCGCGCGCCGCCACCGGGCGCTCGATGATCGTCAAGTTCGACGGCTGCTACCATGGCCATTCCGACGCCTTGCTGGTGCGGGCCGGCTCGGGTGCGATGACGCTGGGCGTGCCCGACAGCCCCGGCGTGCCGGCCGAACTGGCACAACTGACGCTGGTGGCGCGCTACAACGATCTCTCTTCGGTCGAACAGTGCTTTGTGCAACATCCGGGCAGGATCGCCGCGGTGATTGTGGAGCCGGTCGCCGCCAACATGGGCGTGGTCAAACCGCAGGCCAATTTCCTGAGCCAACTCAGCACCCTGACGCATCGGTACGGCGCGCTGCTGATTTGCGACGAAGTGATCACCGGCTTTCGTCTGCGCTTTGGCGCCGCCAGCGAACTTTTCGGCGCCGAGCCTGACCTGATCATGCTCGGCAAAATTATCGGCGGCGGTAATCCCATCGGCGCGGTGGCGGGACGCGCCGAACTGATGGACCTGCTGGCGCCCGCGGGTGCCGTGTATCAGGCCGGTACACTGTCGGGCAGCCCGCTGTCGGTGCGCGCCGGAATCGAGACCTTGAAGGTACTGGCGCAAGGCGGGGCGTACGAACGCCTGGAGGCCGCCGGTGCCTACTTGGAGTCGGGTTTTGCGTCTGCGCTTGCGCAACACGGAATCGCCGGATGCATCAACCGGGCCGGTTCGCTGCTGACCCTGTTCCTCGGTGTCACCGAAGTCCGCAACGCGGACGATGCCCAGCGCGCCGACCGCGCCCGCTTCGCGCGCTTTTTCCGGGCGATGCTGGAGCGGGGAATCTATCTACCGCCCTCTCAATTCGAGGCGCTGTTCATCTCGCTGGCGCATAGCGAGGAAGACCTCAAAAAGACCGTGGACGCAGCCCATCAGTCGCTGGCAGAGTAACGCGGGACTATCAGGATGGCGTTAAACCCGGTCAAATTGGCGCAATATGCCGCGGTCGGCTTGGAGTTCTCCTCGCCGATGCTGGCCGGGGCGATCATCGGCCATTACCTGGACCTGTACTTCAAGACCGATCCGTACCTGACGCTGCTGATGTTTCTGCTGGGGGTCTTTGCTGGTTTCTATCGATTGGTTAGGATCCTACGCGACTTCCAGAAGGAAAGCTGACACGCCGCGAATGAAGACCCTGCCGGCCATCGGCGCCATCCAGCGCACCAACGTGATCGTGGCCTGCGCTGCGACGTTGATGCTGCTCGTTTTGCGTTCACCTGCCTCGGCATTGAGCTGCCTGCTGGGGGCTGGCGTGGTTATCGCCAACCTGTTTGTGCTGGCCTTTTTGGGCCGCCTGCTGCTGGCTTCCGCAGCGGGCGGCGCGGGCAGCGCACTGGGGGCGGTCGCACTGCCGCTTAAGTTGATTTTGGTCGTCGGCCTGGTTTACCTGGTGCTGTTCCGCACCGGGATCGACGGCGTGGGATTCGCGGCGGGCGTGTTCACGCAAATGGTGGCGGTGCTGGTCGAAGTCGCGCGCGCCAACCTGGCGCACAATCCAGCCGAGCGTACCGTTTGAGTCCGATCGGCGTTGTGAGGCAACGGAGGGAAGCGGTCGCTTGCACAAGAGCGTTAATTTTCTGGAGATGATCGGCGGCGGTCAGGTGCCGGAGGTCGTGGTCGGCACCTGGGTTGTGATGGGACTGCTGGTGGTATTCGGCTTGATGGCGCGCCGCGCGCTGGCTGCTGCGCCCGATCCCACCATCCCTGACGAAGGGATCACGCTGCGTTCGGTGGCCGAAGTGCTGGTGGAATGGATCGACGGGTTCGTCGCGGGCGTGATGGAAACCCACGGCTATCGCGACCTGGTACCGTTTCTGGGCAGCCTGTTCATCTTCATCCTGGCTGCCAACTTCTTCGGACTGATCCCGGGTATGGAGCCGCCCACCAGCTACTCGGACCTGACGTTTGCGCTGGGCACGATCAGTTTTTTCTTTTACATCTACCAGGGACTCAGAGCCAACGGCGTCCATTATCTGCGCAGTTTCCTGGGGCCGATTCTGTTGCTGGCGCCGCTAATGCTGCCCATCGAGCTGGCGGACAATCTGTTCCGCCCGTTTTCGCTCGGCGTTCGTCTGTACGCCAACATGTTCGCCGACCACCAGGTGCTGAGCATCTTCACCGGGCTGCTCAAGGTGATTTTCCCGGTCGCGTTTTACGCGCTGGGAGCGATCGTGTGCGTGATTCAGGCGTTAATCTTCATGGTCCTGACTATGAGTTACATCAAGCTCGCGCAAAGCCACGAGCACTGACACGGCAACAACCCACGGTCTGCACGCCGTGCCGCGGGCGGTGTAGAGGATGACAGAGGTGCAAGGCAGCGTCGCGACGGACCGGGTGAGCAAGGAGGAAATGGAATGATTCGACGGTTTGGATTGGCCTTGAGCGCCGCATCGATGATGCTGCTGGCGTCGCCGCTGCTGGCGATGGCGCAGGAGGCGGCCGGCGGCGGCAGCCCGCTGCGCGCCGGACTTATAGCGCTGGCCGCCAACATCGGCATCGGCATCGCCGCCTTCGGCAGTGCCATCGGCCAGGGCCGCATGGTGGCTTCGGCGATGGAGTCGATCGGCCGCAACCCCAACAGCGCCGGCCAGATCTTCACGCCGATGATCATCGGCCTGGCCTTTATCGAAGCGCTGACGCTGTACGCCCTGGTGATCGCCTTCTTCCTGCAGGCGAAAATCTAAGCTTCGGCACCGATCGGTTGTCGGGAAGCGGAGCCCGGAAGGGCTCCGCTTCTTTTTTCGGTTGCATCAACGCTCGCCGCGGAACACGGCGCGCCAGCCGACCGCCAACACGGCGATCAGCAAAGCGATCGCGAAGTCGAAAGGACCAATCAGATCGATGCCCAGCAGGCTTGCGGCCGGCCGAATCGCCATCAACAACGGTAGACTGGCTGTGAGCGGCACGCAGACCAGCCAAAAGCGCGGCCCAAGCGGTATTCGCGTCCTTTGTCGGTTGGGATTACTTGCCATTTCAGCCGCGACCAGCAGGATACTTCCCGCGATCACAACGGTCATCGCGGCGCCGCGCGCATACGCAACGCCGCGACTGAGCCGCTCGTGGTACAGCCACAGCGTACCGGCGGCGACCAATGCTCCGGACAGTACCGACCGTACCGCCGGCCAGAAAGAGATAATCGGCGCCGCCGGGCTGCGCGGCGGACGGCGCATCAGGGCCGGCGAGCCGACCCCGGTGTCGAAGACCAACGCGGAAACCGGATGGACGATCAGCTCTAGCCAGACCAGGTCCACGGGCAGCAGCAATATGGGCAGACCCAACAGCGGCGCGACCAGCGCCAGTCCCACCACCATCGTTTTGAATCCAACAAGGTAGAGAAACGCGCTCTGGATGTCGGCAAAGACCCGCCGCCCCTCGCGGATCGCCACTACCAGCGAGCTGAAGTTGTCATCCAGCAGGACCAGGTCCGAGGCCTCGCGCGCGACCGCCGTGCCGCGCCGGCCCATGGCGACTCCGATGTGTGCGCGGCGCAGGGCCGGCGCGTCGTTAATCCCGTCGCCGGTCATCGCCACGATTTCGCCCGCCGCACGCAGCGCGTCGACGATGACGTATTTCTGCTCGGGCTGGGCGCGGGCGAAAATCGCGGTATGCGCGATCAGATCGCGCAGCGGCTTGCCGCTGAGCCCGTCGATTGCGTCGGCGGTCTGGATACGGTCGTCGCGATGGGCGATGCCTGCCGCTTCAGCCACCGCGTGCGCCGTCAGCAGGTGATCGCCGGTCACCAGCTTCAGCTTGATGCCTGCCGCCTGGCATTCACGCACCGCCTGCGCCGCCTCGGGCCGCAACGGGTCCTGAAAGCCAACCAACCCGTGGAGCGTCAGATCGCGCTCGTCCTGCTCACGCATCCCGCTGAACCCGTCGAGCGGATCCTCCACATTGGCGCTGCCCCATCTGCTGGCCACGGCTAGGACGCGGATTCCGGCTGCCGCCAACTCCCGATTCGCCGCCTCGGCGCGCTCGCGTTCTCCGGGTGCAAGGCGGCAGTGCGTCAGTACCCCCTCCAACGCACCTTTGGCGACGATGCGCGTGCGGGTGCCCGCTTCGCACCGGCCGTCGCGAAGCTGCCAGATGTGGGACATGTGTTTGCCGACCGGGTCGAAAGGGTAATCGAATGCGAGCAGCCATCGTTGATGGAGCCGGGGGACATCGATGCCGTGTTCCTGGCAGTGCTCCAGGATCGCCCGCTCCATCGGGTCGGCGGGATGCGGCTCGCAGGCCAAGACAGCGGCTTCCAGCAGGTCCTGCTCGCTGGTGTTGGGGTCGAGTACCTGGTGAACCTGGAGCGAAAAGCTGCCGCGTGTCAACGTGCCGGTCTTGTCCAGGCAGATTTCGGTCGTCGAGCCCAACGTCTCGACGCTGGTCAGCCGGCGGACCAGGACGTTGTGCCGCGACAGCCGCCAGGCGCATACGCTGAGAAACAACGTGAAGACCAGCACGAATTCTTCGGGCACCGCCGACATCGCCAGGCTGATCGCGGACAGGAAGGCTTGATCCGGCGGCGCGCCGCCCGCCCACCGAATCAAGAACAGGGCCACCGCCGCGACCAGTGCAACGCCGAGGAATCGCACCGTCATGCGCGCGATCTTTTCCTGCAAAGGAGTCGCACCCGTGACACTCTCCTGGGTAAGGCGCGCGAGCTGTCCATAGCGCGTCCGCTCGCCGGTGGCCGTGACTTCCGCATAGCCATGACCGGTGAGCACCCGCGAGCCGGCGAACACGCTTTGCGCTCGGGCAACGTCGGCTGACTTGAGCTGCGGCTCGGCTTCGCCGCTCAGATGGGATTCATCGACGCTCAGATTCGCCGCCCATCGGATGGTCGCGTCGGCGTGCAGCACGTCGCCCTCACCGATGATCATCAGATCGCCCGGGACCAGCTCCTCGGTTGGCAGCTCGCGCTCGATGCCGTCGCGAATCACGCGCGCCTTGGGAGCGACGGCTAAGGCAAGACTCTTGAGCGCCCGGCGCGAGCGCATCTCCATGAGCACGTCGATGGCGAGCACTGGTACGACCGCCAGCAGCAGCACCGCCCCCTCGCGCCTTTCGCCCAGCGCCATGTACACGCTGCCGCCAACCAACAGCATCAGCGCCATCGGGTCGGCCACCGACCACAGCCATTCCCTGACCTTGTCGAGAGCGGAGGGGGCGCCGATGCGATTGGGCCCGAACTTTTCCAGCCGCTGGCGTGCTTCAGCCGTGGTGAGGCCGGTTAGCCCGGCCGGCAGTGAAGCAGCGCCAGGAGTTGGCGTCTCCTCAGAGGACGGGCGATCCATTGCGCTGCCACTGTACCGGGAGGTCGAAAAGAGCGCCGACGCAATCAGTCGTGGCGCTTGGCGCCGTTGAGCACATCGAAAACCCCCCGCCGGCGATCACGACGCAAAAGTACGTAGAGCGCACCGGTCCCGCCATCGGTGGGTCGCGCGGTCACGAAACCCAGCACGTAACCCGACAGAGCGCCATGCGACAGCCACTGCACCGCGGCATGCTTGAGCACCGGCCGTCCGCCGGGGGAGCCCAGACCGCGCCCCGGCACGACCAGCACCGTTCGCCGGCCCTTGCGCACCGACTCGACGATGAATTCGGTCAGCGCCCGCCTTGAATCGACCTGGGTCAGGCCGTGCAGGTCAAGATGCGCCTCGACCGGAAACTCGCCGCGACGCAACCTGACGATCAGGCGCGGGTCGAGCCCCGTTCGCGCGCCTTCGACATACTCCTCGGTTTCGGTGATGTCGAAGTCGCCCTGCCCGGTGACCAGATCAGACAGCTCAGCGAGGACCTCGGCCTCTTCGGTGACGACCGCGCGGGCGCGGCCGGCTTCACAGGCCGGGGGAGGAGCGTGGCGCGGTCCGCCCAGCGGTCGCACGTCGCGCAAGGCGTCCTCGAGCAATTTTCTGTCGTCAGAGGCGGGATTGGAAACGGGTGCCGGTGCCTTACGCGGCGGCGTGGCGGACTGCGTCAGCGCGGCTTGCGGCTCCAACCGCTTGGCGTACAGCTTTTTGAGCTGCTTGAACGGCGAATCGAAGACTGCGTTTGGCAGGGTCGGCTGCCGCCTGTCTTCGCGCTGGGCTGATCGCTTTGTCTTCGCCATTTTTGGCCCACGCCCCACTCGTCATAACAGACGCGATCTCCGTTATTTCACTTCGCGACCTGAACCTTGGCTGCGTCAAGGTCGGGGACCATCGCCGGCTCGACCGAGGCCTCCGTTGCATGGACCGCGGCAGCTTCCACAACCGCACCGCCGACACCATTGGCTGCCACAGCTTGCGGCTGTGCCTGCCCGGCACTTTTACGCTGGCGCAGAAAATTGCCGATATGCTGGCGGAGCTTGTTTTGAATGTACTCCGGCGGTTTGCGGGCGTCGATAGTGGTGAAGTTGAATTCCCTGGCCAGCGCGTTGAACTCCCGGATCAGACGGCGTTGATAGTTGCAGAACGAATCGAACAAATCCGCACCGTACGCCAGGTTCATCCCGGATTCCCAGTAGTCCATGCCCTTGCCTTCCAGCGCGCGCGGAATCAGCGAACTGACATCTACCTTCAGGTACAACACCAGGTCGGGAACCAGGGCAAAGCCGAACAACGCGCGCGACCAGGTCGGATCAGCGCCCATCAGCTTGTTGCGCGCCCATGCGGTGTACATGTAGCGGTCCGCCAGTACCACTAATCCCGCGCGCAGCGCCGGAATGATCTCGTTTTCCAGGCGGTCGGCAAAGTCGGCGGCGTAAAGCAGGGCAAAGGTCGTAGCATTAAGCCGATTGCCGGCCTTGGCCTCCGCGATCGTTTCGTAGAGCAGCGCCGAGCGGGTCCAGCGCGTGCTGACTACGCCGTAGCCTTCGACTTCCAGCCACGGCTTGAGCATTTCGACCTGCGTCGAACGCCCGACATGGTCGGTGCCTTCGATTACGATCAAGCTGCCTTTGAGGTTAGCCGGCCTTCGATACGGCAAGCCGTTGCCGTAAAAGCGACTGTCTTTCATAAGGTTTTTTCGGTTCGATCCCGCGGATGACCTCCATCACAAGCTGACGGACCAGGCGCTGCTGGTCGTCGATTTCCCGGGTGGCGTCGATTACCTTGAGGTCGAACTCGCGCGTCAGGGCGTCGTAGATATCGAGCACCCGGCTTTGGAAGATGCGAAAGCTTTGGGTAGGCTCGGCCGCCAGGTGCAAATCCATCCCCGCCTCGTGATAACTCAGCTTCTGCCGCCCGCTCAGGATACGCTCCAGCGACGCCTCGATCGGTATGCGGAAATATAACGCAAGGTCGGGCCGTGGCGCGATACTATAAACCTCGCGCACCCATTGCGGGTCGACGCCGCGGGCCACGTCGCGCGTAAAGGCGGTATAAATGTAGCGGTCGGCCAGCACAATCATCCCGCCCTTGAGCGGCGGCATGATCTGATAGATAAGCCGGTCGGCGAAATCGGCGGCGTGCAGCAGGCTGAAGGTGGTCGGAGTGAGCAGGTCCTTCTTCTTGCCGCGCCGGATTGCTCGCCGCACCAGGTCCGAAGAGTTCCATTCGGTGAAAAAGACCCGATAGCCTTCCGCCTCCAACCATCGATGCATCAGATGCAGTTGGGTGGACTTGCCCGAGCCGTCGATCCCCTCGACGACAATCAGCTTGCCCGGGTAGGGATGGCGCTCATAGAGGCCACTCATCCATTCTTTAATTGCTGGCCTTGGCGCGAAAGTAAAGGCCAAGGCCGAAACATTTTTCCCACAATTCCGATTTCCGCTGCGCCGCCCACAGTTCCAACTCGGCGTCGCGCCCCGCCGAATCGACCAAAATCTCGAGCCGCCCGTTGCTGCGCGCGGTCCTGAGGGTGCGCACGATCCCATGATGGGTCCGGTCCAGCCCATCGGCTACGCGTAGCAACGCCGACAGGGCCACGGCCAGCTTGCGATTGTCCGGGGTCAGTCCCGCCAGTTCAGGACTCGAGGTCTTGGGCGGGGCGCCCTTGTGAAAGCGCGCCACTACCGCGATCACCTGCAACTCCTGCGGATCGAAGCCGCGCAATTCGCCCTGCGTAATCAGGTAGTGGGAATGGCGATGGTGTCCGGAATGGCTGACGTACAGACCGACGTCGTGCAGCAGGGCGGCATACTCTAGCAGCTCGCGTGCGTCGGCGCCCAGCTTGTGGATAGACCTGGTGGCGTCGAACAGGCAAAGTGCCAAACGCGCGACTTGCTGGCCATGGCCGGGCTCGGCCTGGAAGCGGCTGGCCATGCTCAGCACGCTGCGGCGGCGGATGCTGGGCACGTGCTCGGCCGCGCGGACGTCGCGATGATGATGGTCGATGAAGTCGAGTAGGATACCTTCGCGCAGGGCCCATTCGCAGGCCCGCATCTCCTCGCCGCGAAAACCCTCAAGCAAAATCGCGGCTAGCAGCGCGCCGGCCGCGATCAGGTCGGCACGCCGGCGCTCCAATCCGGGAATACGGACGCGTTCACGCGCGCGGCTTTGCAGGATTTGCGCGGTCAGCTCCGCCAGTGCCTTGCGCTCCAGGACGTAGTTGTGCAGCTTGTGCGGCGGCTGCCCATCGCGCATCGCCGCCGCCATCGCGGTCAGCGTCAGCAATGTGCCCGACGTCCCCACCATCATGGTCGGCCGGATGCGTCGGGCGCGATCGAACAT
Organism: Pseudomonadota bacterium; assembly: GCA_021325025.1. Lineage (GTDB taxonomy): Bacteria > Desulfobacterota > Binatia > Binatales > Binataceae > JAJPJA01. Next base: position 79,004 of record JAJPHZ010000041.1, read on the forward strand.
CGGCTCCAGTTTCTCGCGTACGTAGGCCTTGAACCCCGCAATCTCGCCGGCTTTGGGCGGATCGGACTTGAAAAATCGCTCGGTCAGCCGCACCACGCCCAGTTTGAGGCTCTTCTGCCATCTGATCTTGTTGCCTTCGCCCTGGATGATTTCGATGCTGCCGCCGCCGATATCCACCACCAGCGGACGCTGGCCGCGAAAGTCGATCGCGTGGCGTGCCGCGGCAAAGATCAGCCGCGCCTCCTGCACACCGGTGATCACGTCGATATGCAGGCCCAACCTCTCCCACGCCTTAAGAACGAACTCGCCGCCGTTGGCAGCCTCGCGCACCGCGCTGGTTGCCACCGCCAGAATCGGGTCGGCGCCCTGGCGTTCGGCCAGCCGCTTGAAGGTACCGAGCGTCTGCAGTCCGAACTCCATCGTTTCGGAGGACAGCCGGCCGCTGGTGAGGGTCCCGCGGGCCAGCCCCACCATCTCCTTGGCGCGGTCGAGAATCTCGAAATCACCATGGCGCACCCGCGCAGTGACCATGTGGATCGAGTTGGAACCGATATCGATCGCGGCAATCTTCATCCCGTTGGCCGCCACAGCATTGGACAGCGGTGCGCCACCCGGCAGACCGTTGAGGTGCAACGTGGATGCGGATTTGCGCCGCCCAGTGCGCGAGACCAATCGCAGGCTGCGAATGATGGTACGTGGGCGCGGGCGAAGCGGCGTGCAGCGCAATACGGGTAACGCCATCAACCTTTCATCGGGGCCGCCGCGATGCGCAACGGCGGGTCAAGCGCAGTCGTTGTCAATTATGATAGAGGCTTTGGCGAGTTGCCGATACAGCGTTCGTTACAGGGATATTAACAATCGATGGATTTTTTCCGCGACCACCGGCGGGGGACCTAAGGCTGGTTATCCCCAACGCTCAATTATGCAAGGAAGGCTTTGGCAGTTGCCTTTACGCCGCGAAGACGAGCACAATTTCAGTAACCTCCCCGCGAGCTTCAACGTGGTGCCCAGATGCGTAAGATCCTGCTGATTGCCGCCGCGACCCTCGGCGTGTTGGTCCTGTTGATCGCCGGAGTGCTGCTTTATGGCGCACTTAATCTCAATTCGCTGGTTAAGAACAATCGCGAGTATCTGCTCGACCGCGTCGGCGATTCGCTGGGCCGCGACGTTCAGGCGCAGGACATCCAAATCGGCCTGGGATGGGGCCTGACGCTGGAAGTCTCCGGTCTCCAAATCGCCGACGACCCGTCCTTTTCTCAGCTCCCCTTCCTCAAGGCCAAACAAGTCTCGGGCAGTGTCGAGTTGCTGCCGCTCGTCACCGGGCAGATCCTGATCACCCAGCTCGACCTGCTCAATCCCGTGGTCCGTATCCTGCGCGACCGCGCGGGCCGTCTTAATGTCGCTTCAATCGGAGCCAGGCAGGCCGCCGCGCCGCGGCAGGCCAGACCCGGCCGAGTCCACGCTCCAAGCCTGATCCCGATTCACTTCCTAGTGCGGACACTGAATATCCGCGAGGGTGGCGTCACTTACCAGGACGCGTCCGGACGCCCGATTCAGGTCGGCCATGTCAGCCTCAACGTAAGCGATGCCAACCCCACGCGCCCCTTTCCGATCAAGCTGGGGCTTGCCGCGATGAGCGGGACGCGCAACCTGTCGGTCAGCGGCACGGTCGGTCCGCTGATGCGCAACGGGATTCTCGACGTGATGGACGCGCCGGTTTCGTTCAACATCACCGCCGGTCCCATTCTTTTGGACCGCCTGCGCAATATTTCCGAGCTGCGCTCCACCATTCCCGACAAGCTGTCGATGCCCGACCCGATCACGGTCAAGGCGAAGATCAAGGGCAACCTGCGCGCGGCAGGAATCGACGTCAGCACCGACCTGAGCGGGGCGCGCCTGGTTTACCTGGGGCTATTCCACAAGCCGGCTGGAGTTCCTTTCAAGATTTCGGCGTTGGGCTTTCGCCGCGACGGCGCGGTGGGAGTCACGCAGGCCAACGTCAAGTTGGCCGGTCTTGAAGCCCGCTTGACCGATGTCAACCTCGGCCGCGGCGCGTGGAGCGCCAAGGTCGACACCAACCGCTTTGACCTGGCGCCGATGGCCAAGATGGCGGCGCAGTTGGCCAAGTACGAGTTGTCGGGCGCCGGCGAGGCCCATCTGGTGGTATCGGCATCGTCGCCGCCGCGCGCCAAAGGCACCGTGGCGCTGGCCGACGTGGGATTCAAGGTGGAAGGCAGCAAGCTGCCCGGCATCAGCGCGCTCAGCGGCACGGTCCGGCTCGACGGCAATTCCGCAGTGCTGGAGCCGACCAACTTTAAACTGGGCTCGGCCGCGGCCAGCGTGCAGGGGCAGGCGTCGTCGCTGCAGCCGCTGCGCGCCAACTATTCATTGACCGCCGACAGATTCAAGCTGGCCGAGCTGATACCTGACCGGCCGCCCGACGAAGAGGTGGCGCAACTCAAGGCCGACGGCAGCGTTGCACAGGGCGCCAACGGCATGACGCTCAGCACGGCGCTGACGTCGGGCCACGGGATGGTGTCGGACGTGCCCTACCGTAACCTTGCGTTGCGCGCGGGCTGGGACGGACGCCAGGCCGACGTCTCCTCGCTGACGCTGGACACCTACGGCGGTTCGATCGGTGCGCGGGCCGCCGCTGCAATCGCCCCACCGCGGCCGTTTCGCGCTGCCCTCAACCTCAGCAACATCGATCTGCATCAGGCGCTAAGCGCCCAGAGAGCCAAAGCTGCAGACATGGTCAGGGGACTGCTGAGCGGCCAGATCAACGCTGCCGGCAGAGGATCGAGCTTCGAGGAGATCAAGCCGACGCTGACCGGCAACGGACGCATCCAGGTCGCCAACGGCAAGCTGCTCGGCGTCAATGTGATCGGCGCGGCGATCAAAAAGATCGACAACATTCCCGCGATCGGCACCCTGTTTACGCCGGCCATCATCGCGCGCCATCCCGCCTTGTTTGCCAGCCCCGACACCGACCTGAAGCTGGTGCGGATGTCCTACGTGATGACCGGGCCGCGGATGACCTCGCGCGACATCACGGTGCTGTCCGACGATTACAGCGTCGCGGGCCAGGGATGGTTCGACATGGACAAAAACGTCGACCTTTCGGTGCACGTGCTGATGTCGCGCCAATTCTCCAGCGAACTGCAGGCGGAGAAGAAAAACGTCGTGTACCTGGAAAACGAGGGCGGCCAGATCGAGATCCCCCTGTTGATTCGCGGCACGCTGCCTCATCCGTCGATTCAGCCCGACGTTCAGTTCCTGGCCCAGCGCGCTGCCAGCCGCGCGGCCCAGGAGCAGGGCGGCAAGCTCATCAAGCGTTACCTGGGCCAGAAAGGAATCGGCAAGTACCTGGGCGGTGGCGGCGCACCGTCGGGCGCGCCCCCTTCAACCAACCCCCTGGCGCCGCTGGAAAATCTGTTTCACTAAATGGCTGCGGCCGGGAATTTGCGATGACAACCGAGGAACGGCAACGGCGCGGATGGTGGATCGTGGCGAGCCTGTTCCTCGCGATGGTGCTGGTTAACGGTCCGGTACTGGGCACGCCGGGGGTCTTCTTCATGCCGCTGCTCAAGCAATTCGGCGTGCAGCGGGCGCAACTGTCGCTGATGTCGAGCCTGATGTTCGTGGGTTTTGGCATCGCGGCGCCGGCCTCCGGATGGCTGCTGGATCGGATCGAGGCGCGCATCGTGATGGTGTCGGGTGCGGTGCTTACCGCGCTGACTTTCGTGGCACTGGGCCGGGTCCACTCCTTCACCGGTCTGGTCGCCGCGTACATGATTCTCGGTTTCGGCGCCGGCGCGGCGACTTTTGTCCCGACCCAGTTCATAATCACCAACTGGTTTGGCGCGCGGCGCGGCACCGCTTTAGGCATCGCCTTTGTCGGGATGGCGCTCGGCCCGATGCTGGCCGCGGTGGTTGCTCAACATCTGATATCCACCCTGGGCTGGCGAGTCGCTTACCAGATGCTGCCGATCCCCATCCTGCTGATCGCGATTCCGGTCATCGCAATCGTCATCCGCAGCCGCCCGCCGCAAGCGGTGGAGCCGGGCGGCCAGAAGACGGTGCCCGCGCGCGACGGACTGGAAGTGGGACCGGCGCTGCGTTCGCGTTCATTCTGGCTGCTGGCCGGGGCATTTCTATTGTTCGGCCTGGCGGCCAACGGGATCGCGTTTCATCTCGTACCCTATCTGCGTGGGCGCGGCTACGATGCCGGGTTCGCCGCTCTGGCGCTCAGCCTGATGTTCGGCGCCGGTGCGCTGGGCGATCTGGCGTTCGGACTGCTTGGCGATCGCATGCGCAGCCGCGTTGCGATGGGACTCAACCTGATCGTTCTTGCCGTGGTCGCGGCGGCGATGCTGCGTGCGCCCGGTCCGGAACTGCTGATGGTCCTTGCGATCGGGTTTGGTATCACCAATGCCGGGCCGACCGTGCTCGAGCCGATGGTGGCGGCGGACTGCTTCGGGCTTAAGCGTTTCGGCTCGCTGACCGGCCTGGTGCATATCGGCGGAACCGCGGGCGCTGTGCTGGGTCCGGTGATCGCCGGTGCGGTCTTCGACCGGACCGGATCGTACTGGCCGGCCTTCGACGCCTTTATCGTAATACTGATCGTCAGCGGCACGATGGTCATGCTGTGCACGCCGCTGGCGGTGCAGAACGCCGCCGCGCCTCATCCCGCGCCAGCCGTCGGCTGCTGAATGCCGATCGCCTGCGTGATCGAAGCGTGACCCTCGCGGCGCAGCAGCGCGATCAACCCGTCCTTGATCCGTCCCGGCAGCCCGGGCCCTTCGTAAATCAGGCCGGTGTATAGCTCCACTAGGCTGGCGCCGGCGCAAAGGTGACCCCACGCGTCCTCCGCGCTGGCGACGCCGCCCACACCGATAATCGGGATGCGGCCTTCCGTGTGGCGATAAACTTCACCGATGACGGCGCGGGCGCGCGCCCTCAGCGGCTGGCCGCTCAGGCCCCCGGGATGATCGCTGCGCACGCCCACCGCCTCGCGTGCAAGTGTGGTGTTGGTCGCGACGATTCCGTCAAATCGCAGCTCCATGACCGTCGCGCAAATTGCGCGAAGCTGCTCGGAATCTAGGTCGGGCGCGAGTTTGACCAGCAACGGCGGCCGGTTAATTGAAGCGCCCGACGCGACGCGGCCGGCAAATGCGCGCTGTATTAGGTCGCGCAGATGGTCCGGTGCTTGCCAGTCGCGCAAGCCGGGCGTGTTGGGCGAGCTGACGTTGACGACGATGAAGTCCGCCATCGGCCCCAACCGCTGCGCCGCCGCCGCGATGTCGTCGGCGACGCGCGCGGGCGGCGTGTCCTTGTTGGGTCCGATGTTGACGCCCAACCGCAGGCTCACTCCACGGGCCCGCCAGCGCGTCAGCCGCTTGGCCGCCGCTTCCATCCCAACACCGGGAAATCCCAACCGATTGATCAGTGCGCGATGTTCGGGCAGCCGCCACAGGCGCGGCCGCGGATTGCCCGGCTGCGGCCGCGGCGTAATCGTGCCGACTTCGGCGAACCCAAAACCCAGCCGCTGCCAGGCCGCGACCGCCGCGGCGTCCTTGTCCAGCCCCGCGGCAAGCCCCAGCGGATTGGCAAAGCGCATCCCCCAAAGCTCCAGTCCCAACGCGGCGTCGTCAGCGGGAGCACTGAGCACCGGCACACCAGCCAACAGCGTAAGAACCACGCGATGGGCAAGTTCAGGGTCAAGGCGGAACAGCATCGGGCGCAGCACACGCTGCCAGAGCAGATCGAGGAGCGGAGCCATCGGAGCGCCATCGTCGCAATCCGCCCCGCCCGCGGCAAGTCCGCTTCGATCGAATACGATCCTCAGCGCAATTCCATCATGCCGCGATCGATGCAATTCTGGACCAGCCTGGCGTCATGGTCATGACGACCTCGGACAAATCATCGCGGATGCGGCTGGCGCAGTTGCAGCGCGCGATGCTGGCCTGCACGCGTTGCGACGCGCTGGTGCGATGCCGCACGCGGGTGGTGCCGGGCGCCGGTGCGGCCGCGGCGGCGGTGGCCTTCGTTGGTATCGCGCCCGGACGCTTCGGCGGCGATCGCACCGGCGTGCCGTTCAGCGGCGATCGCTCCGGGACGCTGCTGCGCGCAATGATCGCCGCTGCTGGCTTGCGCCGCGTGTTCATCACCAACCTGGTGCGATGCAATCCGCGCGACGGGCGGGGGCGCAACCGCGATCCGCTGGCGGCGGAAATCGCCAACTGCCGCTCCCATCTGGAGGCCGAACTGGCGCTGGTCCGGCCCAAACTGGTGGTCTGCCTGGGCCGCATCACGTGGCTGCATCTGGCGGGGCGAGAAGCAGCGTTCGATCCGGCGGGTGCGGCCGTGGTGCGCGCCGGCCGATGGCTGCTCTACCCGATGTATCATCCCGCGTACGTCAATCGCGGCGCCTACCCGGTGCAATGCTACGCCCGCGATTTCGCCCGGCTGCGCTCCGCACTGCAGGGCCTGGGCCGCGGTGATTTCGCCGCCGCTGGCGGCGGCGCGGGCCGCATTGCTATAAGATGAACCGAAGCTTGCACAGGAATCAGATCAATGGCTGACAACGTCGAGATTCAGGGACAGGTCGATCCGCGCTTCAATCGCGTCAAGGAGGCCTTTGCGCACAACTTCGTCACCAAGGGCGAAGTCGGCGCGGCGGTGGCGATTACGCTGGACAACCGGACGGTGGTAGATATCTGGGCCGGCTTTGCCGATCGCGCCAAAACCAGGCCTTGGACGCGCGACACCATCGTCAACGTCTGGTCGACCACCAAGGGACCTGCCGCAATGTGCCTCCATCGGCTGGCCGAGCAGGGCCGCCTCGACCTCGACGCGCCGGTTTCCCGCTACTGGCCGGAGTTCGCGCAGGCCGGCAAGGAGAAGGTGCTGGTCAGCTATCTGCTCAATCACAAGGCCGGGCTGCCCGCTCTCAAACAACAGATTCCCGCCGAGATGCTCTACGACTGGGAGGCGATGACCGCTGCGCTGGCCGCGCATGCGCCGTGGTGGGAGCCCGGCACGCGCCACGGCTATCATGCGTTCACCTACGGCTACCTGATTGGCGAGGTGCTGCGGCGTATCACCGGCAAGACGCTGGGTACTTACCTGCACGAGGAGATCGCGCAGCCGCTGGGGCTGGACTTCCACATCGGCCTGGACGCGCGGCACGACAGCCGCGTCGCCCAGATGATCGGCGCCGATCCGCCGCCGCCCTCCACCGAGCCCAACCCGTTTGCCGAAGCCTTTAAGGATCAGGAATCGCTCAGTTACAAGGCGCTGTCCAATCCAACCTCGCTGATGCAGGTCAAGACGATTAACACGCGCGAATGGCGCGGCGCGGAGATCGCGGCCGCCAACGGTCATGGCACGGCGCGCGCGCTGGCGCGCCTGTACGGAGCGCTGGCGTGCGGCGGCGCGGTCGACGGGGTGCAGGTGCTGTCGGCCGACAGCATCCGGCGCTGCTACACGGAGCAGTCGCGTGGGCTGGACGCGGTGCTGCTGCGCGAAACGCGCTTCTCGCTGGGTTTCATGCTGCCGCAGCCGGGCATGCCTAATGGCCGCAATCCGCGCAACTTCGGCCATCCGGGCGCCGGCGGCTCAATCGCCTATGCCGACCCCGATGCGCGAATCGGTTTTGCCTACGTGATGAACAAGATGCGCCAGGACAACGCGCTCGACAGCCGCGCCGCCGCGCTGATCGACGCGATGTACGCGTCGCTGTAACGTTGGCCGAGGCCTGCTCCGAAAGCCATTCAACGCGCACGAATCCCGCTGCGGCGTTTCCTCGGCGTAGACCGCAGTACTAGAAAATTGTTGTAGAGCGCATTGCAATCTCTAAATTCAAGGCGACCTGCCTGCGCGTTCTGAAGCAGGTGCGCAAGACTCACAAGCCGGTCCTTGTAACCCGCGTCGGCAAACCCGCAGCCCAAATCGTTCCGCCCGCCGCGATTCGGTGGGGCGCACTTTCTCGTCGCGACCGCGCTCATTTTGGATCTGACTTCGGTTACCGCCGACCGCAGGATAATCGGAACGAAGGACTGTTGGGTCCTGCCCGATTCCTAAATTCGGCTACCCGCCTGATTGACTCCCGCGTCCATCCTCGCGATGCTCAATCGAAGGTGAAGATCACTCAGGAGTTCGTCGCCGCGGGATTGCGGCGCGCGCGCTACGTCACGAACGAGCGGGTGGAGACGGCGCTGTATCTCGCCCTGGTGCTGGAAAAGCCGCTGCTTATCGAAGGTCCGGCCGGCGCCGGCAAGACCGAAATCGCCAAGGTATTGGCCGAGCTGCTCGGCACCGAACTGGTGCGCCTGCAATGCTACGAGGGACTGGATGAAGCGCGCGCGCTTTACGAATGGAATTACCAAAAGCAGCTCCTGCGCCTGCAGGCCGACGAGCAGCAGGGGCTTTCCTGGGAGCAGCTCTCGCAGCATATCTTTTCACGCGAGTACCTGCTCGAACGTCCACTGCTCAAGGCGATCTGCTCGCCGCGCAAGGTGGTTCTGCTGATCGACGAAATCGACAAGGCGGACGAGGAGTTCGAAGCCTTTCTGCTGGAGCTGCTCTCCGACTTTCAGATCAGCATCCCCGAGCTCGGCACCGTCCGCGCGCAGGAGCGTCCGGTGGTGGTGTTGACGTCAAATCGCGCGCGCGAACTGTCCGAAGCGCTGCGCCGCCGATGCCTGCATCTTTTCATCGACTTCCCCGGTATCGAGCAGGAACGGCGCATCCTGGAACTGAAGATACCTGAGCTGGACTCGGCGATGGCCGCGGCGGCGGCGCGCTTCGTCAATGCACTGCGCAAGCTGGAGCTGGCCAAGCAGCCCTCGATCGCCGAAACCCTGGACTGGGCGCGCGCGCTGGTGCAGTTGGGCGCCAAGGAGATCGATCAGGCCTCGATTCGCACCACGCTGGGCCTGCTGCTCAAGCACGAGGGCGACCGCGCACTGGTCGAAAGCAAAGCCGGCGCCATGCTCGCACGCAGATAAATCGAACGTCAGGCCGCGCGGTTTTCGGATTGCATCGAGGCGAGGAACCAAACCCGCGTCCGATGGCTGAACGATGCCGAGCTCGCCTAGCGTTTGGGCCGGGTTTCGCAGCGGCAGCCGCGGGCGGCACAGCTTATCACGCCATTGGGATGGCGGATGTGGACGTTGGCTTTATGACCGCAGGTGCAGACGTCCGTGGGCGTAGTAATGGATTTGACGGGCCGCCGCGGGAATGAGATTACCTTGGCCATCGTCCCCTCTCAGATCACCTCACCCTCCCGCAGCCTGTCAATCTCCTCCCAGCCGTAGCCCGCCTCCAACAGCACTTCCTCCGTATGCTGACCCAGTTCGGGCGGTGGCGCCGCCTGATGATCCTCCTCGCCGCCGGTGGAAACCGGGCATCCGACCACCGTGATCGGCCCGGCCTCGGGATGCTCCATGCGGCGCAGATAGCCGTTGGCGTGGGCCTGTTCGCTTTGCAGCAGTTGGCGGTAGTCGGCCACTTCGGTGGCCAGGATGTCGGCCTTGACGAAGTCCTCCATCCACTCGCGGGTGGTGCGGCGCGGAAAGATCTCATCCATGATCGCCTGGATGCGATAGCCCTGGAAATTACGCACCACGTTGGCGGAAATCTCCGGGTCATTTTCCAAATGCTCAATCCCCGTGATCTTACAGAACGCATGCCAGCGCTTGTCGTGCACGCCCGCGATACAGATGAAACCGTCCTTGGTGCGGAAGGCACTGTACATCCCGCCGCGCATGAACTGATGGCCCCGTCCGGCGCGCGAACTCTCCAGCCCGCTGAGCGAAGTGTAATTGATCTCCAGGCTCTGCATCGCAATCAGCGTCCCGTAGATCGACGCATCGACGCGTTGGCCGCATCCGGTGCGCTCGCGCGCAAACAGCGCCGCCATCACGCCCGCGGCCAGGCTCAATCCCCCCGAATGATCGGCGATAAAGGCGCCGGCTGGAAGCGGCGGGTCCTCCGGCATTCCGGTCTTGGCCATCAACCCGCCCGCCGCCTGAGCCAGGATGTCGCGGCTGGGACGTCCCACCCACGGTCCTTTGGGACCCCAGGAGCTGGCCTGCCCGTAAATCAGGCGGGGATTGATTTTGTGCACCTCTTCGAAACCCAGGCCGCGGCGATCGAGAACGCCGGGGCGATAGTTGGTGATCAGCACGTCGTAACCGGTCAGGATGCGTTTGATTATCTCAACCGCCTCGGGCTTGCGCAGATTGAGTGTGATGCTGCGCTTGCCGCGGTTCATCGCTATAAAGTAGTGCGAAACCTTGGGATTGTTCGCCGCGGCGCCGCCGATCATTTCGGGAAACATCCAGCGGCTGGGGTCGCCGGTGCGGCGCTTTTCGACCTTGGTGACGCTGGCGCCGAGATCGGCCAGGAACAGCGACGCGAAGGGGCCCTGGATCTCCTGACCGATCTCCAGCACTTTGATCCCATCAAGCGGTTTGCCCATCTCTCTCGATCCTCAAAAACGGTCCGCGCCGGCGGCGCGCCCATCTCAATTAATCCAAGCGCCCCACGAAGCGATCCGCAATCGGGCCGAGCACCTCGTCGGTGACGCCTTTGCGAACCAGCCCGGGGCTCATCAGCGCGGCGCCGGTGGCGCCCGCATCGCGGTAGCGCCGCAGCAAGTCGGCGCCGCCCGGCGCCGACGACATGAGCGCCGGCATCACCTGGAGCTGCGCGAAGTCCCGTCCTGCCTCATGGCACATCCGGCGCAGCATCGCCACCGATTCGGCGAACAGGCCGACGTGGTTTTCAGCGTCCCAAAACAGCGGCATCCAGCCATCCCCGACGCTCACCGTGTAGCGCAGGCTGCGATTGTAGCGGGCCGCCTGGCCGGCGCATATGATTACCGGCAGATGGGGTTTTTGCGCGGGCTTGGGGCTGATGCGGATCGGCGGAAAGTTGACCCATCGGCCGTGGAACTCGGCCTCGGCCTTGCTCCACATCTCCTTCATCGCCGCCACCGACTCGTGCAGCACGGCCCATCGATGGTCGAAATCGGCGCCCAGGATTTCGTACTCCTCCCGCATCCATCCGGTGCCGACGCCCAACGTCAGGCGGCCGCCGCTGAAGTGATCGAGCGTGGCCGCGGCCTTGGCCAGCAGGATCGGATTGCGCTCAGGCACCAGGCACACGGTGCTGCCCACGCGCAGCCGAGTCGTGGCCTGCGCCGCCATCGCCATTACCACGAACAAATCGGCGATGCTCGCATACCACCCAGGCGGCTGGCCGCCGCCCGGATACGGCGTCTTCATCTGCACCGGGTACAGCGGATGCTCGCCCATGCACAGCATGTCGAATCCGTAGCGCTCGGCCGCAATCGCCACTATCCCCGGCGGGTCGGTCCGATCCGTAAACGGCATCATCACGGCGATCTGAAACTTACCCATGACTGAAATCGTCTCACCGCGCACCGGAGAAAGACACGCCTGGATTATGTATCAAACTGTAAGCGCTTTTGGCACGTCCGCTTGACGCTGCCGCGATTGTGTCGATCATCTTGACCATGAAAATCGTCTCGACGTTTGTGCTGACCGCCGAGCAGCGCAAGCTCATCACGGAGGCCGCTCCCCAGGCTGAACTGGTCGATCCGACGCAGGTGGCGGGGCGCAAGGCCAAACACGCTCTGTTCGACCCCGACGTGATGGAGCCCCATCTGGCGGACTGTGACGTGATGGCGGCGTACACGATTCCGCGCGACCTGGTGGCGCGGGCGCCGCGCCTTAAATGGCTGCATTGCATGGCCGCCGGACTCGACTACGTCCTGCGCACCGGCATGTTGGACGACGCCAGGATCGTGCTCACCAATACCAGCGGCGCGCAGGCAGTGATGATCGGCGAATACATCCTGATGGCGATGCTGGCGTGGGCGCACAAGTATCACAGCTCGATCCGGGCGCAGAGCCGCCATCAATGGCTGGGGCTGGGCTACTTCTTCGCCAATGCCGATACGCTGCGCGGCAAGACCGCCGGCATCATCGGCTACGGGCCGATCGGACGCGAAGCGGCGCGCCTGGCGCACGCCTTTGGGATGGAGGTGCTGGCGCTCAAACGCGATCCGGCCACCCATGCCGATCCGCGCTTCGGCCTGCCCGGCGTCGGCGATCCCGAAGGCCGCATCCCGCGCCGATGGTTTGGCCCCGGGCAGCGCACCGAGCTGATCGCGCTGTCGGACTTTATCGTGATCACGCTGCCGCTGACCGCCGAAACGCGCAACTTTGTCGGCGCGCGTGAATTGGCCGCGGCCAAACCCACTGCCTGCCTGGTCAACGTCGGACGCGGCGAGGTCGTGGATCAGGACGCACTGGTCGCGGCGCTGGCGCAAAAGCGTCTGGCGGGCGCGGCGCTGGACGTGATGGTGCCCGAACCGCTGCCGCCCGGCCATCCGCTGTGGAACATGGACAACGTCATCCTGACGCCGCATTCATCGGGACCCAACATCCGCTACCAGGAGGACTGCTGCCGGATCTTCGCGGAGAACCTGCGCCGCTTCCAAAGCGGACGCGAGTTGCTCAACATAGTCGACGTCAGGCGCGGCTACTGACGGGAGCAAAGGCCGCCCCGAAGTTAACGGGCCGGTGATGTGCGCGGCTGGCGCCGGCGCCCCGGCTCTACTAAGGTTGGCCCACCAACCGCACGCAAGTGGGAGGTGCCGGCATGGCGGACCAACGGCGAGCGTGGTTTGTGGTGGCGTCCTTGTTCATCGCGCTGCTCCTGGTGCTGGGGCCCACCGCCAGCACCATCAGCTTCTACTTTGCCTCATTCGTAAAGCTGTTCGGCTGGACTCACGCGCAGGTCTCGCTGATCGCGACGGTGTTCAACCTTGCGATGGGCCTGAGCGCACCGGCCGCCGGATGGCTGCTCGACAGTATCGACGCCAGCCTCGTGATGGGATCGGGCGCGGTGTTGGTCATGATGGGCCTGTTGATGAGCAGCCGCGCCCAGTCGTTAAGCCCGGTGCTGTGGGCGTACGGGTTGATCGGCGCCGGCGTCGGCTCCTCCACGATGGTGCCGGCCAGCGTGGTCGCCACCAACTGGTTTCGCCAACGGCGCGGATTGGCATTGGGCAGCACGATGGCGGGCGCGGCGGCGGCCTCGGTGACGATGCCGCTGGTGATAAATCATCTGTTGCTGACCTATGGAACGCGCACCACGCTGGCGCTGTCGGCAATCCCCATCCTGGTGGTGGTACTGCCGCTGGTGCTGATGGTGGTGCGCACGCGCCCCGCCCAACCTGACCAGACCGGCGCTTGCGGCCCGCAGCAGCAGGGCGCAGGCGGTGTGGGCGGACTGGAATTCCGGCAGGCGGTGCGCACCGCTCCCTTCTGGCTGCTGGTCGCGGTGCAGTTGTGCTTCGGGGCCGGCTTTGGTGGGCTGCACTACCATTTCGTGCCGATGGTGCTCAGTGCGGGTTATTCGCAGAGCACCGCGGCCGTTCTGATGAGCCTGGCGTCGGCCGTCGCAGTCGCGAGCTTTTTTCTGATCGGTATCGCGGCCGACCGCTTTGGCGGGCGCGCCACGTTGGCCTGGTCGATGGCGCTGCTGGGGGTCGGCGTGGCCCTCTTCGGCGCGATCGGCAACCGCTCCGCCGGGGTCCCCATCCTGGCGCTCGCCCTGGTGCTGATCGGATTGTTTGCCGGCTCCTCGCCGATTGCTGCGCCGATTCTGCTCGCCGAGACGCTCGGGCTTCGCCGCTTCGGTTCTTTGTGGGGACTGCTCAACTTCTGCGGGCTGGTGGGCTTCGCCATCGGTCCGGTGCTGGTCGGACGGACGTTCGATCGCACCGCCAGCTACGTGTTGGCGATGGAGCTTTGCGGCGCGGTCTGCCTGGCAGGCGGATTTGCCGCCGCGCTGGCGTATCCAGCGCCCGGCCACGATCCGGCCGCCCCGCAGCCGCAGCCTGGCGCCGTCGAGCTCCAGCCCGGCCGCGCACCCACGGCCTTGTAGCGCCCGGCGCCTGCTACAGCTAGCGCGTCATCGCCTGGCGGATGGTGTTGATGATGAACAAGAAGTCGCGCGAACTTCTGACCCGGCCCATCATCTCCACCCGCGACAGCAGCGCCAGTTCCTCAGGCGTGATGTTGTGGATCCGATGCAACCGCTTGTCCTTGCGGAACTCTTCCCAAGCCGACTCTTTGGAGGACTCGGGCGGCTGGGCAAGGATGGCCTCTGCCTGCGGATTGGCCAGCAGGAAGAGTTCTCCCCGATCCAGTCCCAACGCGTCGGCCAGCTTGATGACGACCTTTTCGGAAGGATGGCGTTTGCCGGCCTCCAGGTGCCCCACGTAAGGCGTGGTCGTGCCGATGCGCCGGGCAATCTCTTCCTGCGTCAGGTCCAACGCACGCCGGCGCGAGCGGATGTGTTGAGCAAAAGCATTAATCGAGGATTTTTTCGGAGCCACGTCTTAACTCCTTACCGCGCAGCAGCCAGTGTCCCTCAAGTGTACCCAAGCGCGCCCCACTCCGGAAGCAACAGTACAAAAAGTTATGGAAGATTACTGCGCTGGCGATTGCCTGAAAAGCTTCGTGCGGTTAACTTTGCCGTGATTTGAAACGAGCGTTCGGAAAAAAGGAACCTTTTCCCCACCCGCAAGTCCCCCCGCCCCGGAGAGACTTCAGACCCCTGACCTCATGACCGCGTCGGCGCCCGCAGGCCGCCGCGGTGGCTTTGCAAAAGCTTTGGTGGGGGTGCTGACGGCTTTGTTGCTGCAGGCAGCCGGAGCGATGGCACTCGCCCAGGGACCTCAACCCGACAACCCGCCCGGACTGCGGCAGTGGCTTGAGCTGACCGCCCGCCAGGGCACAATCGCGCCGGGGACCGCGATCACGGCGCGCAACTGGCGGCAATACCGGCAGTTCATGCCGATGGGGATGCAGGAGCTGTTCAGTGGGCGTCATTTCTGGAAGATGCCGACCGAGGTGGAGCTCGACGTCGGCCCCACCGTCATCCATCCGCTGCCGCGCGGCTACCTGCAGGCGGCCAGGCAGGGCCTGCCGGTGCGGGTCGTGCATCTGCCTAACGGCCACAACGATATCGTCAATTACAACGGCGGCGCGCCTTTTCCCAATCCCCAGGAGCCTGATAAGGGTTACAAGCTGTTGGTAGATCTGTGGTTCGCGTACACGCCGCATTTGATTGCCGGCACCGAGAACAATCCCTTCCGCACCTGCGTGGAGGACCATTTCGGCGACATTTCCTGCACACTGCTGCGCTACGTCTATCGCCAGACCGCCTACAACACCGATCCAGGGGTGGCGCGCGACGAACCGCAGTCCGGGGAGGTCTGGTTCACTGAATGGACCGCGGTCGAGCAACCCGAACAATCGCGCTACACCGCGCAATTGACCCAGTTCTTCAAGGACCGCCAACGGCCAGAGGAACTCTATGTCTATATCCCCGCGTTCCGGCGCTCGATACGGCTAGGCGTGCCGGCGCGATGCACGCAGGTGGTCGGCACCGATTACCTGCAGGACGACGCCCGCAACATCGGCTTCAACGGCGGCATCGCGCTGTTTGACGCGCGCTTCCTCGGCCATCGCAGGATTCTGGCCCTGACTGGCGCTTACCCCGCGCTGGCCGGCGACTTTCCCCGCCACTACTACATGCCGCTGGGCTGGCCGATGCCGTCGTGGGGCCGATGGCAGTTGCGCGACGTGGACGTAATCGACGTGCACCGGGTGGCGTCGGAGCAACGCGGCTACTGCTACGGCAGCCGCATCATCTATGAGGATTCATATACGCACTATGCGCTGTGGGAGGACGTCTATGATGCCAACCTGCGGCTGTGGAAGGTGGCGCTGGTGGCACCGCGCGACACCAGCGCATCCTCGCTGGGGCTGGTTCCGGCCTCGGTTACCTCGTGCATCTGGGACCTCCAGAACGATCACCTGACCACCGGCACCACCCAGGACAAGTACGGACACGATGTTCTGATTGACTCCGACGTGCCCGCTCAATATCGCGATTTAGCCCGCTACTCCACCCCTGGCGGGCTGGTTCAAATCATGAAGTAGGATGCCTCGGGCGCGGGTGCCGGATATCACAGGCGTGGAGGCGGACCGCCCGGCGCCAGACGCGGCGCCACGGCGGTCCGCCTTGGACTAGTGCAAGGTGGACGAGCGCGGGTCGGTGGACGATCCGGGCTTGAACAGCTCGCCAACCATGCGCACGGCGATCCGCTGACAGATGAGGCGGCGCTGCTCGTCGTCGAATTCCGCCTGCCAGCA
Organism: Pseudomonadota bacterium; assembly: GCA_021325025.1. Taxonomy (GTDB): domain Bacteria; phylum Desulfobacterota; class Binatia; order Binatales; family Binataceae; genus JAJPJA01. Next base: position 95,269 of record JAJPHZ010000041.1, read on the forward strand.
ACCCTGGCCGGCCACCGAATCGAACAGCAGCGCGCTGCCGCGCGCAACCAGTTCCAGCAACGCCGCCAGTTGCTCCTCGCTCAGCAGCCGCCGCAGCGCCTTGGCGTCCAGGTCATCCCTTCCGTGGTTGAACATGTTGCTCCTCTTCAGCCGGGCGGTCCGATTGGGTCGAAGATTAAATGCTTCACCGCAGTTGCTCCTATTTTGCGGTCAGCAGCGACGCAGCGGGCTGCGCCGCCTGGGGGTGCAACGCGTTGCGCGCCTGCAGCCGCGACATCCTCCGCTCGGCAATCGCGGCCGCCAGGGGATTTTCGAACCGCAGACGCCGATTGCCGTCCAGCGCTTCGAATCCCGCCCCCATCGCGGCTGAGATACGCCGCCTGAGATTGGCCCCGTCGAGGATCATCGGCTGCACATAAATCCGCTCCCCCTCCAACGTCTCGGCAAAGGGCCATTCGATGGGCGAACCCACGGCGCGATAGTCGGGATAGTTGCCGGTCAAATCCCACGGCCTGGCGATCGGATAAATCAGCAGCGTGGTGGCGCCCGCCAGGCCCAGCGCGATAAAGCCGCCATGACGCGCAGCGGCGCCCGCACCCAGGCTCAACGCCCACAGTTCGCCGACCTCGAAGACCTCCGCCGGATTGCGGTCGGTGAGGTCAGGTTTGGGATAGCTTTGGCTGAACAGGTCCAGGCTATGCATCGCGAGGCCGGCCAGCATCCGCTCGGGCGTGCCGCTGGTCTCGTCGAAGACCGCCCACAGATCCGCAAACGCCATGTGCACACGCCCCAGGCGCGAGCGCCGCTTCTCCATAAAGCCGAGGCCTTTGGTTGCGCGAGCCTCGGTCAAGGCCCGTTCGAATTGTTCCCGTTCCGCTTCGCTCTCCAGTAGTCGCAGTTCCATCTTTTTTTCTCCTTTCCTGGCGATCTAATCGCCTTTTGATTGGGTTCTAGGATAAATTCAGGTGACTTACTAGCTGACTGTGTCCCGTAATCTGTTTGTTACAGGCAGCTGGCGGTCCTTCGAACGCATCACAGTTCAGGACGGCGCAAAAGCTAGGCCTGAAGCCGGACCTTGTTGCGCACTGCTGCCGAATATGAGAAGTGCAAGTCCGATCGATGCAGTTGAAGTCTGGCAAACGAATTGACCACCTCAGTAGATGCCCACGGTTTGGGCAAATGGCTCCTGTGGGACCCAGCAAAAATGCGATACAACGCGCTGAAGGAGGCTTATGAGCGACTCGTCCGCCGGCGGCTTCAAGGCAGGCCGCTTCAGCAACCTGGATGCAGCCGATGAGGCTTCGGAGTACGTCAAGTACCTTGAAGGCGCAGGCGCAAGGCTGCGCCTTCTCAGCCGCGCCCGTTACAGCTTGCTGAACTTGCGTCCGGGCGATCAGGTTTTGGATGTCGGCTGCGGTTTGGGCGATGATGCCCGCGAGTTAGCCGCGATGGTTGCCCCCGGGGGGCGCGTGATTGCAATCGACGCCAGCGCCGCGATGGTCGCGCAGGCGCGCCGGCGATCAGCAGGCTTGGAGATGGCGGTGGAGTTCGCGGTCGGCGACGCGCATGAACTGCAATTTGCCGCCGCCAGCTTCGCCGCCTGCTGGTCCGAGCGCGTCTTGCAACATCTGGCCGACCCTGGCCGCGCGATCGCGCAGATGGCGCGGGTAACCAGGCCGGGCGGCCGGGTGGTGGTGTTCGAGCCCGACCATTCCACCCTCGTCATCGACGCCGCCGACCGCGCCACCACGGCGGCCGTCGTCCGCAGTCTGGCGGAGTCGATTCGCTCCTCGTGGGTGGGCCGCGCACTGTTCGGTTTGTTCAAGGCCAGTGGGCTTGAAGAGGTAAGAATCATTCCGACCCCGATCCTCTCCCACAGTTGGACCGACACCAACGCGCTGCTGCGGCTTGACGCGGCGCTCAAGGCCGCCGTCGAGCGCGGAACCCTGACCGCGCCGGCCGCCGCGCAATGGCTGGCCGACGTCGAGCAGCGCCACGCCGCGGGATTCTTCTTCGGATGCCTGCTGTGCTTCGCCGCGGTCGGACGCAAGCCGTGAGGCGCGGCGGCGCTATTACAGTTCAACTTCGACTATGCGGTCGTCGCGCTCGCGGATGTCGACGAATTCGATGTAGGGCCGGGGGTCGCGCCATTCGACTTTGCCGCGCTCGTTGATGCGGGTGCGATTGACGCCCTCGCCAGCATCCTTGCGTGTGGCGTTGACCCACAGGCATTCGTGTTGCGGCACGATCGCACTGTGCCAGACGCCCTTGTTGATATCGGCAGCCTGCCCGGGAGAGAGGGAAAATGCGGCGAGCCGTTCGTAATCCAACTCGTAGTCCTGGCGCCGCGCCTGGCGGTTGCGCGGCGGCGGCGCGACCACCAGGATCATCGAGCCCTGCACCGGGATGAACGTCTGGCGGTAGGAAAAATGCACCGCGAAGTGCGCCAGCGCGTGGTTGCCGCTGCGGCGCGCGCGGCTGCGCTGGAATTCCAGCGCCGGCCGCCCGCCTTCCTCGACTTCGGGAAACACAATGCGCTTGCCCTCTTCCATCACGATTCCGTAGGGGCCAAAGGCTTCGGCGGTAAGCGGCTGCACTTTTACCTTGACGACCTGGGGCATGACGATCCTCCCCTCGCTCAGCGTTGAACCTTGAGCTTGTATAGTTCGGCGGTGTTGGCCCACAGCACGCGCCGGCGCGTCTGTTCGGACAGCGTTTGCGCGGCGCGCCCGATAAAGGTCCGGCTGTCGGGCCAGGTCGAGGTGGCGAGCGGAAAGCTGCTGCCCCACAGCACGTTTTCGGCGCCGACGCACGTGCAGGTCTGCGCCAGGCCGGCGGCGTCGTACCAGCTCACCGCGTAACAGTTGCGGCGGAAGAATTCCGACAGCGTGGCCCGGTAGTTGAACTGACGCTTAAGCCCGCGCTGCACGAAGGCGTAATCGGCCACCTCCAGGATGTAGGGGACCAACCCGGCCGCGCTCTCGGCGAATACCACCTTGAGTTCCGGATGGCGCTCCGCGATGCGCGAGACGATGAAGTTGGAGATGATTGAAGTGAGGCCCGCCGGACGCGTGATCGCGCGCATCGCGCCGGCCAGACGCGCCGATAATCCGTCGTACGGCGCCATCTCAAGCTCCGCCAGCGCTCCGGCGTGAAAGCATACCGGTATCGCCAATTCCTCGCATGCGTTCCACAGCGGATCGTAGGCCGGATCATTGATGTGAGGGGCGCCCCCTCGCAGCCGGTCGGGAACTGCGGGGATGACCACGCCCTTGTGGCCGCGTGCCGCCGCCCGCCTGATTTCGGCCACCGCGCTCTCGACCGAAGCCAGCGGCACCAAGCATTGCGGCACCAGGCGTGGGCTTGCCGCCGCCCATTCGTCGATCAGGTAGTCGTTATAAGCCTCAACGCAGGCCAGTTCCAATTCGGGGTCGGCCAGGCGGGCGAGGATTTCCCCCGCGACGCCCGCCACCGACGGGTAGAGCACCGAGTACTCGACGCCGTCGCGATCCATCGCGGCCAGGCGCTGATGCGGATCCCAGGCCGCGCGCGGAACATCCTCCCAACGCCGCGGCTCGTCGCTGCGGTCAGCCATCAGGGCACCCGCCGACCCGCTGCCCAGCAGCGGGACACGGTTGCCGTCGATCAGCCAACAGTCGGTGCCGTCGGCTTGGCGCTCGACGTGCGGAATACGATTCCCCCAGCGGCTGCGTGCCATACGCGCAGTCCAGACCTCGGGATGTTCGATCACGTGGTCGTCGGCGCTGACAATCGGTTCCATCGCGCCCTGCTATAGCATTTTGTAGAGCCGAGCGGCGTTTTCCCACCGAATCCTGGCACGCCGCTCTTCGGACACGCCCTCGAGCATCCGGCCGATTACCTGGTGCGACTGCGGATAAGTCGATGGGTTGTGCGGGAAGTCCGACTCCCACATGATATTGTCCGCCGCCAGCCGGCATCCCTTGATACCTTCGGTTTCAAACCACGACATGACATAGAACTGCCGTTGCAGGCGCTCGCTGGGCCTAATCGCAATTCCCTCGCTCCACAGGCGGCGGCGTTCCCACTCGTGGTCGCAGGCATCGAGCACGTAGTTGAGCCAGCCGACGCCGGTTTCCGCCGAGGCCCATCGCAGGCGCGGATAGCGGTCCAGAATACCGCTGAACACCAGCAGCGGGATGAACTGCGACAGGGCAGAGAAGGCGGCCGGAACCACCGACGCCCAAACCTGATCGGGTGCGTATCCCTTCCAGATGGGAGCCATCACCCGCACTCCGGCGTTGGCATGCCAGTGGACGGTCAAGTCGAGGTCCTGGCAGACCTCCCACAGCGGATTCCAGTAAGGATCGGCGAAATGCTTCAACCGGTAGCCGGGATTGTCGGCGGCCAGCGCCCACGCCCCACTGCCGCGCACAGCGCTGGCCGGCTCGGCCACCATCACGATGCCCCGGTAGCCGATTTGCGCCGCGCGCCGCACCTCGGCCACGGTGCGCTCGATGCCGCCCAGGTAGGCGATCAGCGCCAGCGGCACGTAGCGGTCGCTGGTGCCGCGCCATTCCTCCATCAGGGCATCGTTGTAGGCCTGCACGCAGGCCAGCTCGAAGTCCGCGTCGCCCTGAAAGAAGACTGCCTCCTGCGCGGGCGGATTGGGAAACAGAACTTCGGCGTCAATCCCGTCGCGGTCCAGTTCGCGCAGCCGCGCCCGCGGTTTGTAGACAGCGTCGGGCACCTCTTCCCAGCGCTGCGGAAAGTAAGTGCGCGACGGGTCCGCCATCATCGCCGGACAATTGGAAACGCCGCGCGGCTCCTCGATTTTGCCGTTGACGAACCATCGCTCGACCACGCGATCGGAGGCCGTGGTCAGCCGGGTACGCGGCGCGGCGGTTTCGCGCAACTGGGGAATGCGCTCGCCGAAGCGCGTCCGGGACATCCGCGCCAAAAAGGCGTCGGGGCCAAGCTGCGCGTGGGAATCGGCACTGATCACCCCGTACTTGATCTCCATGCCGGCCTCCTCAGATCGGGCAAATATTCCCTGGTCTTGAGAATGTCAACCTGCGGGGATGCTCGTCGGCGATACAATTGCATGGTGCGCCGACCTCTGTCGCATCACATCAGATCCGGTTTGCTCGGCACAAACGAAGCGGCTAAAGGATGCACTTAACGCATTGCCACGGAGAGCAGTATGGCCACCGAACGCGAGATTTTGGAGCGCGCCAAAAAATTTGAATTCCAGGGCGGCATTCCCGAGATGCGGGAGTTCGTCAACCACAACGCCAAGGCGCTCAACGCCAAGCCGCCGGAGATCGGCGCCTATCATCCCGACGTGGAATTGCGCCCCGGCCTGCACGCCGACATCTGCGTGCCCAAGGGCGGCGGACCATATCCGACGCTGGTCTATCTGCACGGCGGCGGATGGGTCTCAGGCAGCTCCAAGACGCATACCAAGCTGTGCATGGAATTCGCGGCGGCGGGCTATTTGACGGTGAACGTCGACTACCGGCTTGCCCCCGAGCATCCCTTTCCGGCCGGCCTTGACGATTGCGTCTTCGCCTGCAAATGGACCGCCGCCAACGCCGCCCGCTACAACGGCGATGCTCAGCGTCTTGCGCTCGGCGGCGACTCCGCAGGCGGCAACCTGACCGCTGCCACGCTCATCTCAATGGCCGGACAGCCCGAGGCACCCAAGTTCAAGGCGGCGCTGCTGCTTTATGCGATGCTCGACATTCCGCGCGCCATCAAGGCAAGCGACGGCAATCCTGAAATCACCAACATGATGATCAAGGCGTACCTCGGCGACCGCCATCAGCTGATCTCCGACCCGCGCGTCACACCGCTCAACGGGATTAAGGCGGGCGTGATGCCGCCGACGTTTCTGATCGTCGGTACGGCGGACAACCTGGTGCCCGACACTTACGCGATGGCGGAGTTGCTGCGCCAGAGCGGAACCCCGCATGAAGTCCACGTGCTGGAGGACATGCCGCACGCCTTTTTGCAGATCTGGATGGTTTCCGGATGCGCCGAGGGGCTGCGCCTGACGACCAATTTTCTGCGCCGCCACGTCTGAGCCCGGACCATCAGAAGTCGCATTCCCAATGGAGCGAGACCCGGCATGAATTTGCGCCGGTCACGCCCGCCAGGATGGAAGGACAATTCTTGGCGCAATGCGGCGCGCGGTGCACCGTGAGCCTTAAGGAATGACTCCGACCGCTTGCGGCATCCGCCGGTGTCTCACGTGAACATCGCGGCGAGGCCTTTGGGCTTGACCAGCTTGCCGGCCGGCCTCATCTCGTGCGCCAGTTTCTCCAGCGCTTCGGCGAACGCCGCCTTCTCGGCCGCCTGACGCGCCTCGAACAGTTCCAACTCGCGCGCGCGCCGGCGCTCGAACTCCTCGCGCTCGCGCTTGCGCCGGCCGTAAAAGCCCTCGAAGTGCTTGCGCACCGCCTCATAGATGGTCTTGTTGGGCACGAAAGAAGCGGAGCACGACGGGCAGTAGAAAACCATCCCGGCCCGGAAGTGGCGGTAGGGAATCGTGTAATCGGCGTTGCATAGATGGCACACGATCGGCACTTCCCAGGTTGCCGGATCGAACTCCGAACTGTCAGCGGCAACGGCCGGAGCGGGCGGGGGAGCGGCTTTCGGCGCCGGCGCGGCGGCTGGTTTGGTGGTGGGCGCCGCGGCTGGCGCAGGAGCCGGTGCGGCTGCGCCATTGGGCGCCGGAGCTGGCGGCGCCGGGGCGGGCGCTGCGCCCTGCTTGCGAAAGCGCGACGGTGCGTCGTCGCCGAAGGTCTGGTCGGGATGCAGCGCGCGGGCGCGTTCGAGCAGCACCGCTTCGGTCTCGATATTGTTGGGGTCGGTCACGCAGCAGTCCACCGGACACACTGCGGCGCACGCCTCGTGGTCGTAAAAGCCCACGCATTCCGTGCACTTGGACGGCACGATATAGAAGATGTCCTGGGCTAGCGGCGGATGAGTGACGCCGTTCAGCTCCCATTCCACGCCGCCGGCATAAATCGCGGTGTTGGGACATTCGGGCTCGCAGGCTCCGCAGTTGATGCAGTCGCTGGTGATGATCGTCGCCATCGGTCTTAAGCTCTCCGCAAACGTGGGACGCTACTTCGCAATCTAGCAACCCGGCGGACCGCCAATCAAACCACCGCCCCGCTCGCTTTACTTGCGTCTTGGGCTATGCTGTGAGGGGATCAGGCGATTGGGCCAACGCCCGGCAAAGGACCTGAGCGATGGATTTGAATCTGACTGCGGAAGAGGAAGCCTTTCGCAACCGCGTGCGCGACTGGCTTGCGCATAACCGCCCTCTGGCGCTGCATCAACGGGGCGTGGTTGACGGCAAGACCTGGGTGCAGCGGGCCAAGGACTGGCAGCGCAGGCTGTATGAAGCAGGCTACCTGGCGCTGTCGTGGCCCAAGGAGTATGGCGGACAGGCGCTGGACCCAATGCGTCAGGCGATCGTTAGTGAGGAGTTGATGCGCGCCAACGTCCCGGGCGTAATCGGCAGCAACGCGATCTCGATGCTTGGTCCCACGCTCATTACCTGGGGCACCGAGGAGCACAAACGCCGCTATCTGCCTAAAATTCTCACCGGTGAGGAAATCTGGTGTCAGGGCTATTCGGAGCCCGGCGCCGGCTCGGACCTGGCCTCGCTGCGCACGCGCGCCGAATTGGCGGGCGACGAATTCGTGGTCAACGGCCAGAAGGTGTGGACGTCGGGGGCGCACATCGCGGACTGGATGTTCGCACTGGTCCGCACCAATCCTGACGCCCCCAAGCATAAGGGCATCTCCTACCTTCTGATCGACATGAAGAGCCCCGGCATCACCGTGCGCCCGCTGGTGCAAATGAACGGGGAGGCGGATTTCTGCGAGGTCTTCTTCGACAACGTGCGGGTCCCGCGCGCCAACCTGGTCGGCGAACTCAACGAGGGCTGGAAGGTCGCCAACACCACGATGGTGCACGAGCGCAACTGGCTGGGCGCCAGCCCCAAGCGGCTGTTCGACAAGATCGTCGAGCGAGCCAGCCAGCAGCGGCGCGGCGGCGTTGCGCTGACGCAGCATCCGCTCTACCGTCAGCGTCTGGCTGACATCCAGATCGACGTCGAGGCGATGCGGCTACATGCGCTGCGCCTGCTTTCCAACGCGATCCACAAACGTCCGGGCGGCGTCGAAAACATGGTCGCCAAGTTGGTCGGTACCGAACTCAATCATCGGATGGCGCTGACCGCGATGGACATGCTGGGCGATTACGCCGCGATGGCGCGCGGCGAGCCCAGCGCGTATGACCGCGGTGTATGGTCAGCCACCTGGATGGGGTCGATCGCGCGCATGTTCGGCGGCGGCACCTCGGAGATCCAGAAAAACGTCATTGCCGAGCGCGGGTTGGGGATGCCCAGGAGCAGGTAAATGTTGGTTTCCTCAACCGCCTTGTTTTGTAAGAGATCATTTCCGTTGCCTCTCCCACGCTCGGTTGTGGGAGAGGTCAGGGTGAGAGTGACTGATACACTTCAAGCACCGCAGCCTGGCGCGTCATCTTCGCCCGCACGTCTTTGGAGGCATCATTCAAAATGGATTTCGGTTTGACCCAAGAGCAGGAGCAACTCAAATCGGGTGCTAGGGATTTCCTGAGCCACGAATGCCCCACCTCGGTGGTGCGCAAGGTGATGGCCGAGGAAAGCGGGTTGGCCCCCGAGCTTTACCAGAAGATCGCCGAGCTGGGCTGGACGGGAATGATCGTCCCCGAAGAGTTCGGCGGCCTGGGGCTGGGGATGCTGGACCTGGCGATTTTGCTGGAGGAATGCGGTTACGCGGCGATGCCGGGCCCGTTCGCATTCTCCTCCGGTATCGCCGTCAGCGCGCTGCGCCTGGGCGGTTCGCCTGAACAGTGCCGGCGATGGCTGCCCGAGCTCGCTTCTGGAAAGCTGACCGGCACGGTGGCGATCGTTGAGGAAGCCGACAGCCTCGACCCCGCCGACATCAACCTCAGTGCGGCGCGCGACAACAATGGCTTCGTGCTGAACGGCGTCAAGATGTTCGTCCCCTACGCGCACGCCGCGGACTTCATCGTGGTTGCCGCGCGCAGCACGCCCGGTCCCGAGGGGCTGGACTTCTTCGTCGTCGAAGGCGGTGCCACCGGCCTCAGCGCCAGGATTCTGCGCAACGTCGATCAGACGCGGCGCGTGTGCGAAGTGAAATTCGACGCCGTCAAAGTTCCCGAACATGCCCGCCTGGCGAAGAGCGCGGGCCTGCTCGATCGGCTAATCGACGCCGGTGCTGTGGTGATGGCGGCCGATTGCCTGGGCGGCGCGGAGCGGGCGCTGGAGATGGCGGTCGAGTACTCCAAGGTGCGCGAGCAGTTCGGCCGTCCGATCGGCTCCTTCCAGGCGCTGCAGCATCTGGCCGCGGAACTGATTGCGGCAATCGAACCGGCCCGCTCGCTGTTGTGGTACGCCGCCTACGGGCAGGACGCCGCGCTGGAGGACGCCTCACGCGCCGCCTCGATGGCCAAGGCGCGGCTGTCGGCGGTCTATAGCCGCACCGCGGACCAGTCGGTGCTGATGCACGGCGGCATCGGCTTTACCTGGGAGCACGACATCCACCTGTGGTTCAAGCGCGCCCGCTTCGACGAGCCGTTCTTCGGCGACCCGGTGTATCATCGTGACCGCGTCGCCACCCTCAGCGGGTATTGACATGGCGGCACCGGCGGCTGCCTCAGAGATTGGGTATTCCACTTGAGCAGCAGCGCTGCTGGGCGCCTCTGGTTATCAGTTCGGAGGCGCGAACAGGCAATGAACGCGCATCTCAGAGAACATCCAAAACTTAAGTGGCGAGGAATCTCCACGTGGCCACCGCAGTGCGGGGCTCTTTCCAGAGTTCGACCAGAGTGGATCGGCCGATCGCGGAGCGCGATTATTTTCGGGGTAACCATCAGGCGGCTTTCGAAAACACCTTGATCACGCTGCGGATGGTGGTGATGGGGTCCTGGTCGATTTCGTTGGGCCGGATGATGGGGACTTCGGCGCCGGCTTCGCGGAATGCGGCCAGCCGCTCCAGGCATCGCGCCGGCGGGCCGATCAGCGCCATCGAATCCAACAGCTTGTCCGACATTGCCGCCTCGATGCCCTTTTTGTCGCCGCGCTGTGCGGCGGCCGTCGCAGCCTGCGCCTCGGCCTCGAATCCCGCGCGCGCCATTTGGCGATTGTAAAACGGCAGCGATGCGTAAAATGCCAGCCGCCGCCGCGCGACGCCCATCGCGCGCTCCAGGTCGTCGTGCACGAACGCCGGCAGGCCCATCGTGATTGTCACGTCGGAGGGTTTGCGGCCGTGGCGCGCCGCTTCCTCGCGCGCCGCCTGCGCCATCCGGCCCATCCGCTGTGGCGGGCACATGTAGAGTTCCACGCCGTCAGCCAACTCGCCGGCCAGACGCGCCGTTTCCAGCGCCAGCGCCGCGTAGTAAATGGGCACCGGATGGTGCGGCTTGCTGACACGCAGCTCAAAGCCCGGCGCCAATGCTTGGCCGCTCAGCAGTCGGCGCACTTCGATCGTATAGGCGCGCAAGTGCTCGCGCCCGTTGCCCATCTCGATACCGAGCGACTCCAGCAGCGGGCGATGGCTCACGCCCAGGCCCAACACGAAGCGCCCGCCGGACAATTCCTGCACCATCGCGGCCGCTGCGGCGCAGGTGACCGGCACGCGGAAGTGGATGTTGACGATCCACGTTACCAGCCTGACGCGCGTGGTCGCGCGCGCCATCTGCGCGCAACACAACATCGCGTCATTGTTGGACTCCGACACGAAGACGGCGCTGAAGCCGGCGTCCTCCGCCTCGCGGGCAAGCGCGCCCAGCGTCGAATAGGGGTCCACTCCTGGTGCGATTACGATTCCCAACTCCGCCATCGTTTGGTACTCCGCGATGCTGATAAATTGCAGTCGTCCGCTTCCACCTTCTTATCTCTCCCGCACACTGCCTGCCAACCGGGCGGGTTCAGTTGCGCTCTTTTTTCAAATGGAGCACGATTGGCGCACCATCGGAGCGGGCACGATGCGCCGCCCGCACTGTTATGCGCGGTCCCCAAGTTGAGGCCGGGAGGAGACGACGATGAAATTTGGTGCTTTTTTGTGGCAGCGCCGCGGCGAGGATCTCGCCGCCAATGCACGCCTGGCGGAGGAACTCGGCTTTGAGTCGGCCTGGATGGGCGAACATATCGGCTTTCCCACCCAGTTCAAATCGGTCTATCCCTATGACCCCAAGGGGCTGCCGCCGGTGCGCGCCGATTCCGCCATTCACGACCCGCTGATGGTGTTCGCATACCTCTCGGCAGTGACCAGCAAGATCAAATTCGGCACCGGGGTTTACGTGCTGCCGCTGCGCAATCCCTTTGTCGTCGCCAAGCTGGTCGCCTCGCTCGATCAACTCTCCAACGGCCGCTTCCTGTTCGGCATCGGCGTGGGCTGGCTCAAGGAAGAATTCGAGTGGGTCGGTGAGGATTGGGGTAATCGCGCGCGGCGCAACAACGAGGCGCTCAAGCTGATGGAGGCGCTGTTCACCCAGCCGGTGCCCAAATACGAGGGCAAGACGGTCAGGACCGAGGGCTTTTACTTCGCGCCCAAGACTATCCAGCAGCCCCATCCGCCTTACATCATCGGTGGCAACACCGAGCCCGCGATGAAGCGCGCCGCCCGTTTGGGCGACGGATGGTACGGCCTGTCCAAGAATCTGGGCGATGCGTTGGCGCTGATCAAGAAGCTGCGCGAAATCGAAAAGAGCTACCAGCGCGCCAAGCCCCTGGAGATTACCTTCGGCACCCAATGGCTGGGCATCACGGTCGACGAGATCAGGCGTCTGGAGGAGGCGGGCGTAGAGCGCGTGCTGCCCTCCACCGAACTGGTCGCGCGCGATTCGCTGGGCGCGCTGCGCAGAGTGCACGACACGTTGGTGTCGAAATTTCTCTAACCGGAATTCAAGGCAGCGCTTGACCGGCAAGGAGTCAATACATGGAGCCGATGAAATACGAGACGGTGGCAACGGGTTTCGGTCTGCTTGAAGCACCGCGCGTCGATGAAAACGACGTCGTCTACTTCTCCGACGTGACTGGGGGCGGAGTTTTTCGCGTCGCGCCCGGCGGCCAGCCCGAGACCGTGATCTCGAAGGATCGCAAGGGCGTGGGCGGCATCGCCTTTACGCAAGACGGAGGGCTCATCGTCACCGGGCCCAGCGTCGCGTATTGGGATTCAAAAAGCGGCACGCTGACCGACATCCTCAAGACTTATCCCGGCAAGCTGACCCATGGCTTCAACGATCTGACGGTCGACAGTCAGGGCAGCGTGTTCGTGGGCAGCACCAATCCGCGCGCCGGCACAAGACCCGACGGACTGGCGCAAACCGATCCGGGCGACGTCTACCGCATCGATCCGGACCGCAAGGTCACGCTGGTGTGGGAGGGCGGCCTGGAGTTGAGCAACGGGATGGGCTTCAGTCCCGACGGCAAAACCCTCTATCACGTCGACGCGTTTGCCAAGGTGATTTTCGCCTACAGGGTGACGCCCGATCGCGGTCTGACCGAGCGGCGGGTCTTCGCCCGCTTCGAGGAAGGATGGGGATGGCCCGACGGAATGGCGGTGGATGCGGAGGGTGCGGTGTGGGCGCCGGCGTTGTTCGGCGGGATGCTGATCCGCTTCGCGCCCGACGGCAGCGTGGATCGCCAGTTCGAAGCGCCCACCAAAAAGCCCGTCACGCTGGTCTTCGGCGGACGCGATATGCGCGACCTTTACGTGGTCTGCGCCAAGGGCGGCGGCGTGGCCGGCACGGTGTACAAGACGCGCACCGACGTGCCCGGCCTGCCGGTGCCCAAAAGCAAAATCACCCGCCCATCGTGATTGCCAGACGGGCCGGCCTAATCGCATAAGCGCCTGCAGAGCGGGTCCGCAGGCGCCTATGCCTCATCGTTGCACCTTTGAATTGAAAAACCCGGCAGGCGCGAGCCAGACGATGGTTCGCGCCCGTCAAGAGAGAGGTTCTCGCTTCGTTTTGTCGCACCCCGCTAGAGTGCCTGGGCGGGTGCTGATTGATCGCGCAATAGACCGCGTGCGGCGGCGTGCGTGACCTCGCGCGCAAAGGCGCCGGCCGAGCCCAGCCCCAGAGGCGCCTGAAAAACGATATTCATGAAGCTTATCGAAAGCGCCATCGCCAGCAGCCGGGCCGGCGAGGCATAGCCTTGAAAACCCGTGACCAAGATCGCCTGCACCGGCCCCAGCCCGACGGGTGTGAACGGCAGGCCGTCGAAGAACAGCACTGCGGGCAGAAAGGCAAACACCTGGGAGGGTTCGACCTGGACGCGGAACCCTTTGATCTGAAAGTACAGCATCACGCCGTAGGCCAGGAAGATCGCGACGCGAATGGCGCCGAGACTGACGTAATGGAGCGGCTGCGCCAGACGAAAGGCCTGCATCGAAGGCCGGTCGTAAAACCATTGGCACAGGCGCGAGGCCGGCCGGCCCCGCATCCAGAACCAGTCGTTGACCAGCAGCGGCGTCAGCACCGCGGCCGGGTAATACCAGTAGCGATGGATCAACGACCCGGGCGCCAGGATGGCGGCCGCCAGTGCCATCGCCGCCATGATCTGAACGTCCAGCAAGGCCTGAAAGATCATCGAGCATCCGGCGGCTAAGAATGGCACGCCTTTGCGCCGATTCATGAACAGCACCAGTGCGCTGCCGGCCAGGGCGCTGTTGACCAGTTGCAGAAAATACTGCGCGGCGTTGGCCGGCAGCATCTCGCGGAAACTGGTGCGCGCGTTGAAAAAGCTGAACAGGCAGGCGAACAGCAACGTCTCGCCCGCAAACCAGATGGTGAAGGAACCAAGGCTGGCGGGCACGAACAGCCACAGATTGGCCATCGAGAAGTCGTGCAGCAATTGCGCGGTCGAAATCCCGCGCGCGATATACCAGATGATGACGAGGGCTACGCCATAGGCTGCGAGCGTATGCAGGAACCGGCGCGACATCAAAGTGGGCAGGCCGGCGGCCGGCTTGCTTGGTCTTTAATTGTGCATCGCCGCACCGGCTTTTTGAATAGTTTAAGCGGACGCTGCCCAGGGGCCCGCCGCGGCTGCGGGTCTTAAGAGAACGGCCGCAGGAAAACCAGCACCAGGATCGCCATCAGCAGCACGCTCAGAATTCCGTGATCCATAAGGAATTCGCGCCGATTAGCCTCTGACGGCTCGGCTTGCAGTGCCCCGATGCGCCGGTACAGCCGGGCGTGAATCACGATTACGCCCACCACCAACAGCAGCTTGATGTGCAGCCAGCCCTGGCGCAGCACCCCGGGATCGAGCAGAATCAGCCAGATTCCGAAGCCGATTGCGGCTAACGCCCCGCCGTTGGCGCTGACGTCGAATAACCGCCGCGCCGCCCCCAGAAAGCGTTCTTTGGAAACCCCCACCTCCTCGGCCACCAGTCCCAGCATCGACGCCAGGACCAACAGGCTGCCCATCCACAGGATCACTCCAAAGACGTGTAACGCCAGTATCCAGCCCACGTGGAACCTCCCGCTGGTGGCAAGCAACAAATCGCACTGGCCCCCAGCAGTCAAGCGCTGTGCGGGTTACTGCGGATTGGACGACACCGCGGAATTGTCACTGGCGAAGCGATAAATCAACTCGTTGGAACGCGCAAAGCCCAATTCTTTGCGGATTTGGCGCTGTATATAGGCGTCATCGGACTGAAGCTTGGCAACCGTGGCCTGCAGGTCGCGGTTTTCGTTTTGCTCATGCTCGCGCTCAGCCTCCAGCCGCGCCCGGTGATGGCGCAGCACGGCCAGGTCGCGCAGCCCGTGCGGTGCCAAGGCGAGGTCCAAAAGCAATCCGAGCAAGGCCACGGCCAATATTAGCGTCAGCGCCTGTCGGCGTAGCCAATGGCTTAAGCGGTACATGGATGGAATGTAAAATTAGACCCCGGCTCAGTTCAAGTCTGCTTATCTCTGAACGGCATTCTAATTCGGTGAAATTCAAGTCTCTATCGAAGGTCTTTCGATTTTAAAATTTTTTTATAAAGCTGAGGCCGGAACTGTTGATTTTTTAATAACGGGTTTCTATAATCCGTGCGTCGGGTGGTTGTAGAGCTTGCCACCCATAAGTTTTGTTGCCTATCAGGCGGAGCGGTCACGTGTTAGGAGGAGGTGTCTATGCCAGCTAAAAAGAAGTCCACAACCAAGGCTGTTAAATCCAAAAGCAAGCTCAAAGCGGATATGAAGAAGAAAGCCGGCAAAAAGAAGAAGAAGTAGCTCTCTGCTCCCCCGAGCTGATTCGGGGGCTGGCTTAGGATGCCGTGACTTGACGCTGTGATAGGCCGGGGCGCCATGCCCCGTAAAAACGGGAAGGCCCTCTTGAAAAAAGGGGGCTTTCCTTTTTTGGTGCCCTGCATCCGCCGCCCTATCCCGCCTGCTATTCCAGCTATAACATGGGCGGCGTGGAAACCTCGCTGGGCCGAATCCCGTGCCGCGCTGAGCGGCCCGAACCACAGAAATTCGCCTGGCCGATCCTCCTGCTGCCGGAGCTGTTTACGGCCGGCAGCCATCTGGCCGTGATGCTCGGCTACCTGGCAACTATCGGCTGGGAGGTCTATCTGCCCGACCTGCGCGCGTTGGCCGGACGTCACGGCACGCCCCCTCTGGCACGGATGGGTTTTGACGACCTGCTGGCGCTGGCGGGCGAGGCGTTCGATGCCCTCAAGCACCCCGCCATCGCGATCGGCCATGGCCTGGGCGGCTTGCTAGCGCTTAAGTTAGCCGAAACCCGGTCGCTGAAGGCTGCCGTCGCCTTGGCTCCTTTGGTCCCCGGTGTACCCAACCCGCTGATTACACGATGGGCCAAACGGTCAGCGCTGTGGCTGCGCCGCCCGCTGCCACCGCCACGCGGGCGCACGCTGTTCGAACTGGTGCTCGATGTGGAACCTTTCCAGCGTCCGGCACTGGTTCAGGCGCTGGTTGCCGACGCCACTCGGGCGGCCGATGACGTCGTGGCAGGCCGAATCCGCTTTGCCGCCCACTCCGAGCTGCCCCCGCGGCTGGTGATCGCGGGAGAAGCCGATCCCTTCGCAGCGCTGGACCAGGTCATCGCTTTCGCCAACTCGATTGGCGCGGCAACGGTTACAGCCAAAGGCCGGGGCCACTGGCTAATCGGCGGCCGCGGCCTGGAGCGCACCGTCGGCGAAGCACATCGTTTCCTGGTGCGCGCGCTGGGAGAAGAGTTGCTGCTGCTGTTCTCCGAACAATGGCAGACCCGGGAAGATGGCGGAACCAAGGATTAAAATCTCCGCAATTTCTGCCTTCGACAGCGGCCATGGAACCTCGCACTGCTCAGAGTTCGTCCCTGGGCGGCGGGGCGGTTGTTCGATGTGAGCGAGTTTTCGCCTGCATTTCCGCTTCGGAGCGCGGCGCAGAAGAATCGGCGGCTTTCTTTTCCAGCCCCTTCAGTTCCAGGTTGAGGGTGTGCAGCAGGCCCGCGCTCTTGCCGACAACATACTGGAAATGCGAGTCGACGGTTTGTCCCATATCATTGGCCATCGACGCGGCGTCCCATTTGGTATTGTGCAAGAACCCCAGGAACGCCAAGGTCGCAAAATACACCGCCACAATTAACAGCAGCAATGATTTCAGGCTCACGTCCATAGGTTTATTCCCTAATCAAGCCGAACTTCAAAGCGTGATCTTTAGATGTCTTATTCCCAGGCTGGTTCGCTTAAACCAATTTTCGTAACCAGCAACCTCTTCACTTTGTTTCGACGCGGGCCGCCAAGCTTCTTCAACAAGCGCCACAATCGTACTATTTTTTGCGATGATTAGCCAGAACAAGGTTTGGTGAATCCGCGGGCGGCCGTCCGCATTCGGCCCCGGTCCCGGATGCCGGGGTCTAGGCGCGCATCCGCTCGACCAGTGCGGCTACTGCCTGGCGCATCTCGCCATGCGGCAGGCGAATTCGTCCGCCGTGGCCGGGCAGCACCCATTCGAAGGATTCGTCCACCAGGCGGCGCATCGAGGCGGTCTGCTGTTGCCATGCATCGCGCCCGCTCAGCCGCCAGGCGTCGAGCCTCTGCCGTTGCGCACTCCACCAGAGGTGATCGCCGGTGAACAGGTAGCGGCCGGCGAAATGCAGCACGCAATGCCCCGGCGAGTGGCCGGGAGTCGGGATGATTCGGAAGTCAGGGCCGATTTCGACTGGTGGCTCGCCGTCGATCACCAGTTCGGCGTCGGGCTGAGCGCTGAGGTCGCGGCGATGGATGATCCGCATGGCGCCGAAGCGGCGCGCGAAGCTGGCCGCGTCGGCAACGTCGTCGCGATGGGTCAGGAAGATGTAGCGGAGACCGCCCATCTGCTCCAAGCGCCGCATCAAGTGAGTGACGGCGCGCGGAGAATCGATTAACCAGTTTCCCTCTCGATGCCGAATGAAATAGCTGGCCGCTCCATAACTGTCGGGCGCGGCGAAGCCGCAGTAATAGACCGGCCCCTCGATCTGCATGGGGAAGTCGTCCATCACGCTTTTGACATCGGCGCGATGCACGGTGCCGATCGATCCGACCGGACATGCCAATAGCGCGCGCACGGCAGCGCGCACCTCGTCGGCGTGGCGTGGCTGGGCATGGACGTAGGAATACAGCGCGGCTTCGGCGAAAACCGCGGGCGCCAGTTGACGGCAGGTGTCGCAGTCGATGCAGGTCGAGTCGACGAAAAATTCGCCCCCAACATTCTCCGCCACTTTCTTTCTGAGGTCCGCCATCGCTTGCGCAGCGTCCGGTCCTCATCCAACCTAACCCGCCGATGTAATGCGATCCAGGAATTCCCGCAAAAGCCTGACGACCTCGTCAACGCTGTCCAGTATCACCTGATGTTCGGCGTTGGGAATTTCCACCAGCGCGCCGCGGCGGGCCGCGGCTGCCAGCTTTCGCGCCGCTTCGGGCTCGACCATCGTGGTCCTGCCGCCGCGCACCACCAGCACCGGGCAGCCGACCTGGCGCATCCACTGGATTCCGTCAAACGGATGCATCCGGCGGCCGGTGCGGCGATCGAGCTTGTTGATCCAGCGCCCGTCGGGCAGTTGGCGAAACGAATGGCGCGCCAGATGCTCGACCATCTCGGGCGGCGCACCCACGGTCGGCGGCGTCAGGCGGAAGGAGCGGCGCGCCTCCTCCAGCGAGGCAAAAGTGCGCGGCGGACGGTCCGGACGGTTGCGCATCCGCGCCAGCATCGCCTCGTCGTACACCGGCCGCGTCTCCAGCAGCACCAGACCCCTGACGTTTTGCGGATACAGCGCCGCGAACATGATCGAAGGAAGGCCGCCGCCGGAGTGTGCCACTAAAAACGGCTTGCCCATCCCCCAGTTGCTGATCACGGCGTGAGTATCGTGCATGTAGTCTTCGATCTCATAACGGCCGGAGTCGGCCCATTGGCTGTCGCCATGGCCGCGCCGGTCCAGCGCCAGCACGTGGTATCGATCGGTAAGCGCGGGCGCGGTGAAATCCCACCATCGCGAATGCGCCGCCGCACCGTGCATCAGCAGCACTGGCGCGCCCTGGCCGCCGTAATCGATACAACTGAGCCACAGCCCCTCAGTCGCGCGGAATCTGAGCAAACGCATACGCCGACAACGCGTAAACGATGCGTAGGCGCGATTCAAGCGTGCTCAGCGGCCGGAGCGATCAGGTGACGCCAGGGCGGGCTGCTGCAGACAAATCGAGGCTCGAAGAAATTCCCGATTGGACCAAAAGAAAGTCAGGCGGCTTTGGGGCGCATCTTGTAGCGGATGGGCATGTGCTTGATGCCGCCCACGAAGCTCGAGCGCATCCGCGAAATCGGGCCAGCCAGTTCCACACAGTCCATCCGCGCCGCGATCTCGCGGAAGATCATCTGCAACTCAAGACGCGCCAGATTGGCGCCCAGACAGTAGTGTTCGCCGATACCAAACGCCAGGTGATAGTTGGGATGGCGCCGGACGTCGAATTTAAACGGCTCCTCGAACACTTCCTCGTCGCGATTGGCCGACGGGTAATACAGCGCCAGCGCGTCGCCTTCGCGAATCTTTTGGCCGCGCAGTTCGGTGTCGGCGGTCGCCACCCGCATGAATTGGATCACCGGCGAGGTCCAGCGGATGATCTCCTCGGCCGCCGTGCGGTTGAGCGACGGGTCGCGCTTGAGCTTCTCCCACTGGTCGGGATTGTTCATCAGGGCATACAGTCCGCCAGTGGTGGCGTTGCGCGTGGTCTCGTTGCCGGCGATGATCAGCAGCGCAAAGTACGACAGCAGTTCAAAGGGCGGGATTTCCTCGCCGTTGACCCGCCCCAGCGCCAGCGCCGTGGCCAGGTCATCGCGCGGATTTTTACGCCGATCCGCCACCAGTTGGCTGAAGTATTCGAAAAACTCCATGCGCGCCTGCTGCAAGCCCTCCATGATCGTGCCGCCGCGCATGTATTCGGGATCGGTCGCGCCGATCATCGCATTGCTCAACCGGAACATCATCTCCCAGTCCGAGCGCGGGATGCCGAACATCTCGGAAATCACCGCCAGCGGCAGCTTGGCCGAGACGTCGGTGACGAAATCGCATTGCTCGCGATCGGCAATTCCTTCGATGAGCTGGGCGGCGATTTCCTGGACGTGGCCGGCAAGCTTGCTGACCGCCGCCGGGGTGAAACGGCGGCTGACCACCGCGCGGTAGGCGCCGTGCTCGGGCGGATTCATGTTCAGCAACTGGCGCAGCAGCGCTTCTTCGGGCGGCGGTACGCCGGGCTCGTTGATCGCCACGAACAGGCGCTGCGTGCTGCGGAACAGCCCGGGCTGGCGCGAGACGGTGATGATGTCGGCATGTTTGGTGATCGCCCAGAACGGGTCGCAGTTGTCGCGCTGATACCAGTACACCGGCGCCTCGCGCCGCAAAAGCGCCCATTCCTCGTGCGGATAGCCGCGCTCGACGTAAAGATCGGGAGTCAGAATATCGATCGTATCCAGCGTCAAGCCTGCCATGACTTCACCTGTTGCGCGATCGCGATGTAAACAAAACAGTCAGTTCAAGCATACACCAGCAGTCGGATTGGGGACACCGGTAAAAACCGGCGCAACAACGCACTTTGCGCCCGCCCGGATTTTGCCGCAAGCTCGATCCATAAGCTTTTAGGGAGGTGCCGGGAAATGGCGGGACCGTTGAGCGGGTACCGCATCATCGACCTGACCCGTATGATCGCCGGTCCCATGGCCACCATGATACTGGGCGATCAGGGCGCCGATGTAATCAAGGTCGAGGCGCCGCAGGGTGGCGACCTGACGCGCGCCTTTGCCGGGCCGCGCCACCGGATGGCGCCGATGTTCGCGATTGCCAACCGCAACAAGCGCTCCGTGGTGCTCAACCTCCATCACCCGCGCGCCGCAGCGCTGATGGCGCGTCTGGCCGCCACCGCCGATGTGCTGGTGCATAACTTCCGCCCCGGTGTGGCGGACAAGCTCGGCGTTGGGGAAGAGGCGATGCGGCGCGCGAAGCCCGACCTCATCTACGTGTCGATCAGCGGTTTTGGCGAGAGGGGACCGTACGCCCACAAGCGCAGCTACGACCCGGTAATCCAGGCGCTGTCGGGCCTGGCGTGGATTCAAGGCGTCATCAACCGGCCGCGGATGATTCGGCTGATAGTCGCCGACAAGGTGACGGCGCTGACCGCGGCGCAGGCGATCACCGCGGCGCTGCTGGAACGCGCACGCAGCGGGATGGGCCAGCATGTGCGGCTGTCGATGCTCGACGCGGTGATTTCCTTTCTATGGGCCGAGGCGATGGCGCATTACACGTTTTTCGGCGAGCGGCACGAAACCCATCCGCCGCCCGCGCGCATCCGCGACCTGGTCTTCGCCACCGCCGACGGCTTTATCACCGCCGGCGCCAACTCCGACGCCGAATGGCGCGGGCTGGCCGAAGCCCTGGAGCATCCGGAGTGGGTCGCCGATCCCCGCTTCCGCACGCCGGCCGCGCGCGAACGCAACGCCGAGGTGCGGCTGGAGCTGATGGCCGGCGTGTTGCGCACCCGCAGCTCGGCGCAATGGCTTGAGCGGCTGCAGGCGCGCGGCGTGCCGTGCGCTCCGATCCTCAACCGCTGGGAGATGCTGCACCATCCGCAGGTCGTCGAGAACGCGATCGTGCTCGAAACCGACCATCCGCACGCGGGCCGCATCCGTCAGCCGCGTGCAGCCGCCCGCTTTGATCGGTCTTCGAGCGAATTGCCAAGGGCGGCGCCGCTGCTGGGCGAGCATACGCGCGAGGTCCTGCGCGAAATCGGCGTGAGCGACAATGAAATTGACGACCTCTATTCCGCGCGCGTCGTCGCCTGAAAAAAACCGTTTATGGCTAGTCGTTGAAAGCCAAAATTCCTTGGGGCGACAGCTTTCTTGCCGCCCCTCGTTGTGCGCGCAGCTTGAACTGCCCGCGGCGCCGCGCAATCATCGAGCGATGGCCATGCGTACCGGCTTGATCTTGCTGCTTGCTGCGGCGGCGCTGAGCGCCTGCTCGTGGTTCCACCATCCGACACCCCAGCAGCAGTTGTTTGACGCGCTCAATCGCGGCAACGGCATCGAAGCCAGCCGGCTGTGGCTGACCATGAGCCAGAAGGACCGGATCAAGTTCAATCGCGGCGAGGGCATCAAGCCCGCCGTCCCTCCGCAGCAGGTGGTCAAGACGCTGACCGAAATGTCGCCCGACGACATGCAGGGCCAAATCACTATCAAGCCGCCGGCCGCGGAGGCCGGACTGCTGGAATTGCCCAGGCTCGCCGCTCCGCAGGGCGCGGGGGCGCCGCACTCTAACGCATCGCAAACGCCGCAACAGCCCGAGGACGAACTGCAGCCGTAACCCGGAGTGCGCGCCTTGATTGGCCGCAGAAAGATCGCAACGATAAATGCCATGCGCATGGGCGCCGTTAAATGGGCCGCAGCGGGGCTCGCTCTGAGCGCCGCGGCCGTAGTCTGGTTCGGCCTTGAACTGCCGCCGCGATGTACCCCGGTGGGCGCGGCGAGAACGATCGCACTCGAGATCAGCCGCATCACCCGCGGCCAGGCCAAGCTGTTCTGTTACGGAGACGAGACGGGCCAGAAAATCCGCTTCATCCTGGCGCGCGGCAACGACGGCGCCATCCATACCGTGTTCGACGCCTGCCGCCAGTGCTATGGCTTCCACAAAGGCTACCGGCTGACCCGCAACGGCAGCCTGATCTGCCGCCTGTGTGGCAACCGCTACACCGTGGACCACATGATGGCGGGAAAGGCATCGTGCGCGCCCGTGGCGCTGCCCCATCAGCGAAGCGGCTCCACCATCCGCATCAGCGCTGCCGACCTGCGCTCGGGCCGCGGACTTTTCTGACTCGCCCGCCCGTCGGCCCGTCCGCGCCCCTCGCGGAACGATTGTTTGGGCCATCTGTGGCGGATAATGTTGGTCGCGTCATCCCCGATCTCGCCCAGGAGGAGGTCTAAGTTGGATCTCAATCTCTCACCCAGCGAAGAAGCTTTTCGCCAAGAGGTCCGCGACTGGCTCAGACGCAACCTGCCGCCCGAATGGACGGTCGACGCACTTGAAAAGCTCGAGCAAAGGGACGCCGTCGCCTGTGCGCGCAAATGGCAGGAACGGCTGGGGGCAGCCGGATGGCTGGGACTGGCATGGCCCAAACAATTCGGCGGACGCGGCGCCACCCTGATGGAACAGGCGATCTACATCATGGAGGCAATCGCGGCGCGCGCGCCGATGCCGGCGGACAAGATCGGCCTGCAACTGGTGGGGCCTGCGCTGTGCGAAATCGGCACGCAGGAGCAGAAGAATCGCTTCCTGGGCAAAATCCTGCGCGGCCAGATGCTGTGGTGCCAGGGCTTCTCCGAACCCAACGCCGGTTCCGATCTTGCCAGCGTACAAACCCGCGCTGTGCTGGAGGGCGACGAATGGGTAATCAACGGGCAGAAGATCTGGAGTTCCGACGCGCCGTGGGCCGATTGGTGTACGCTGCTGGCGCGCACCAATCCCGAAGCGCCCAAACATAAGGGGCTGACGATGCTGGCGGTGCCGATGAACAGCCCCGGTATCACGGTGCGGCCGATCCGGCAGATCAACCGGCGCGAGGAATTCGCGGAAATCTTCTTCGACAATGTGCGCGTACCGCGCGACACCCTAATCGGCGAACTGGGAACCGGATGGAGCGTCACGATGCGGATGCTGACCTACGAGCGCGGGCTGTACACGCTGGTGGAGATTCCACGCTTCGAGAAGGCCTGGCGCCAGGAAGTCGAATACGCCAAAACCCATCGGCGCAACGGACGCCTGCTGATTGATGACCCGGTCGTCAGAGAGCGGCTGGCGCAGGCTTACGCCAATATCCAAATGATGCGGCTTACCAACCTGCGCTACATCAGCCGCTATCTGCGCGGGGTGGCGCCGGGCGAGGAATCCTCGCTGATGAAGCTGCATTGGGCGGCCACCGATCAGGGGCTTTACGATCTGGGCATGGCGCTGGGCGGGCCGGCAGCGCTGGCGATGCTGGGCGCGCCGCGCGCAATCTGCAGCGGCCAGTGGAACGCCGATTATTTCTACTCGCGCGCCTGCACCATCTACGGCGGCACCCAGGACATCCATCGCAACCTGGTCGCCGAACGCATCTACGGCCTGCCCCGCTGAGAGGAAAGGCACCGCCATGAAACTGGATATGACATTGCACACCCAAATCCTGCGCGAAGTGCCCCAGGCGGCGCGTGCTGCCGAAGCCGCCGGCTTCGCCGGACTGTGGTCGCAGGAGACCGGCAACGACGGCCTCCTGCCGCTGGTGCTGGCCGCCGAGCATACGGAGAAAATCAGCCTGGGCACTGCGATCGCAGTCGCGTTTCCGCGCAGCCCGATGACGATGGCCTACATCGCCTGGGACCTGGCCGGGCTGTCCAACGGCAGGTTCATCCTGGGGCTGGGCACGCAGGTCAAGGGTCACAACGAGCGGCGCTTCAGCGTCAAGTGGGACGCGCCGGTGCCGCGCCTGCGCGAGTATATCCAGGCGCTGCGTGCGATCTTCAAATGCTGGTCGGAGGGCGGCAAGCGGCTTAGCTACCAGGGTAAGTTCTACAACTTCTCCCTGATGACGCCGTTCTTCACTCCGCCCCATCACGACTACCCCGACATCCCGATCTACGTCGCCGGCGTCAACCAGCACATCTGCCGCCTGGCGGGCGAACTGTGCGAGGGCTTTCATGCCCATCCGTTTCACAGCGCCAGGTATCTGCGCGACGAGGTGATGCCCAACATTGAACTCGGTCTGCAAAAGTCGGGTCGCCGGCGCGCGGACTTCACCGTCTTCACCTCGGTCTTCGCTGCGGTCGGCCGCAACGACGAGCAGATCCACAAGGCACGCGAGATGATCCGCAGCCAGATCGCGTTTTACGCCTCCACGCGCAGCTATCAGCCGGTGCTCGACGTCCACGGATGGGGCGATCTGTGCGGGCGGCTGGGCGAGAAGGCGGCCAAGGGCAAATGGGAGGAGATGGCGCGCGAGATTAACGACGACATGCTCGAGGTGTACGCAGTGAGCGGTACGTTTGACAATATCGCCGCCCGCATCAAGGAGCGCTACAGCGGGCTGCTGGATCGCTTTGCGTTCTACTTCCCCTACCGTCCCGGCACCGACGACGAGCAATGGCGTGCGATCATCAGGGAGTTCAACGGCTGAGCTTCTTCCGTTCCACCCCCCGCGGCCGGGGCCGGCCGCCTGCCAAAGCTCATGTCGCTACACCTGGGACATGCGCCGGCGCACGGCGGCGACGCGCTCCTCGCGCGCGGTCACTGGTCCCGAGTCCAGTTCCTCATCCATGCCCAGGTCGCGAAGTGCGTCGCGCGTAAACGGATGGACACCGTAACCCATCTCCGCCATCCGCAAATCGTCGGTGAAGCCGGCGTCGAAGAGCATCGCACCCACCAGCAGGATCACCGCGATTTTCAAGCCCTGGAAGGCGCGATACCACTGCCGGTGCCGCACGCTGATCCCGGTGAGCTCTTGGTAACGCGCCGCCAACTCGTCGGTCGACAGTGACGCCGGCCTGGTGGTGAACGAACTCGGCATCCTCCAGGTGATTTCAGCCCAGCCGAGGTCGGCAAGCGGATCGCCGATGGTTGCCATCTCCCAGTCGAACACGCCGCTGACCTGGTCGCCCTGGAACGCGAAGTTGCCGGGCTTCGGGTCGCCATGCACCAGTGTGATCTTGGGGCATTGTTCGGGTTGAAGGTCGCGCAACGCTTTCACCAGCCGCTCGAGCGCCGGAAGAGGAGCGCGCTGCACGCGGCGGATCTCGGCGGCCCAATGCTGGAGTTCGCGATCGAGGTAGCCGCGGCCGTCAGCGATCGCGTCCAGCCCGGTGGCGCGCAGATCGAGGGTGTGGATCGCCGCGATCTGCTCGACCATACTCTCCGACATCCGCCGGATGCGCTGCGGGTCGGCTTCCAGTTCGTGCGGCACCGACCGCTCGTAGACGGTGCCTGCCAGGCGTTCCATCACGTAAAATTCGCGGCCCAGCACGGCGCCCGATCCTTCGAACCACAGCGCACGCGGGGAGCGCACGGGCGTTGATTCGAGCGCGCGCAGAATCTCGAACTGGCGGCGCAGATTGTAGGGCTCGAGCAGGCCCGGCGCCGGTGGACGCAGCCGCAGCACGACGTCTTGACGGCGCTCGGCTGCGTGCGCGCGCCAGCAAATCGTGAACAGCAGCGTCTCGGCGGAGTGGCCAAACTCAAGGCGGTCCAACCCTTCGATGCGCACGTGCTGCGCGTCGGGCAACTGCCCGGCCAACCATGACGTGAGACGCCTTTGGATGTCGTCTGTCTTCATATCGGAATTTCCGGGGCGCCTCGAGTTGCGGTTTCTGCGGGACAATCGCCCCACCTTCCGGTTATTGCATGATCTTGGCTAGACCGCCCGGCGAGCCATATCGGCTGGCGTCCTGATACTGCCTGGGCACTTCCTGATTGGCAGCGAAAACGTCCTTGCCCTCCACGGCCACCGTGGCGTGCTGGTTCTGGAAATCGATTATCCAGTTGACACCCTGCTGATTGACGATATAGCCACCATCGGGAAGTGGGTAGGGTGATTCGAAAAACGCCTGCGTTTTCCAGAATTTCATCGACGAATCGAACAGATCAAAGTACAGCGACGTCCATGTGCGCGGATCCACGTACAGCCGCCGCAAACCATAGCAGTAGCCGTTTTGCAGACCGGGTACGCGCGTGACGTCGATCACCAGGGCGTCCAGCACCTGCCATTTGCCGACCGCCGGCTTGGGAAACCAGAACGGCGTATAGTAGTTATCCGGATCGAACTGGGCACGATTTTTCGGCGTAGGCCGGAACATCAGCACCTTCTTGCGGCCCTGGAACTTGACGTTGAACCAGCCCGCCGGCAGCGGGACGGTGAAAGTGTCGTCTCCGGTGTAGTCGGTGCCCAAAAACGGCGAGCAGCGCGCGCCTCCCGACAGGCGCAGTGACCGGCGCAAGGAGGGTAGAAACACGTAGGTCTCGGCGATCGTATTGGGATTGTCGAAGACCAACTCCAGCTCGGTAGTATACTTACTCTGCTCGGGAGTGAGCAATTCGTCATAGAAGCTGGCGTAGTAACCCGGCATTTCCTTCTCGTGGCCAAAGCCGGGCTCGATGTTATGCGTAAACACCATGGGGACGTTGATGCCTGTGATAGTAGTGGTGTGCATATAGCGGTCGATCTCAGGCCCGAAGCCGAGAAAATAAGCTACATCTCCGCGGTACTGGTAATAAACGTTATAGAAGATCTTGTAGCCGGCCAGCGGTCCCGAGTAGTCGGGAAACGGCGCACCGGCGTGGTAGCCCCGGATCGTGTAACCACCGGTGGGCAAGGTGACCAACTGCGCCTGGCCTTTGTACTTCTCAGTCAGATCCCAATATCGCTTGGGCAAGGGATAATACACCGTGGGTCCGACATCCATCTCCCAGCCCTGTGGCAGCCGGAACGCGGTATCGCCCTGGAGGATTCTCTGCAGGCCCATGGGCATGAAGTCTTTGTATTGCTGCCAATTGTGGGCGTTTATCACGGTTCCTGGCGCAATCCCCGGATCCTTCGCATCCGCCGCCCATGCCGGGGCCGCAATCAGGCTCAAAGCAACTAGTCCAACCATGAGTGTCTTGGCCATGGTTCCTCCTGTTTATGGCGCCCTGGGTTCAATGGTTGAGCGATGCTCAGGTAACACACCAAGGCTATTATGTCAACGCTATGCCCATTTGCAAGACAGAATGTCTTGTATTAAAGTCGCGCGTCGCGCAGTGCCGATGCATTAACACGAAGGAGGTATCACATGCCCATCCACGACGTCGGGAGGCTGCTCCCTGCCGATGAAATGGTGTGCCACCAGATCGCCGACTCGTTCGCCACCGTGCGGGAGTCGGAGCGTCAGTGGACCGAGAAGCTGTGGTGCGCCATGGCCGCCCGGGACGGGTCAGTCAGCGTCGACCTGGGCCTGGGCAAGTACATCAATCGCAACGTCATGGACGCCTTTGGCGGCGTCTCGCGCGGCTATGAGCAGTGGACCGTGCGCGCAAGCCGCGAACTGTGGCCTGATCCGGACAGGACGGTGGTCGGTCCGGTTCATTACGAGGTCCTCGAGCCCCTGAAGAAGGTGCGCCTGCACCTTGCCCGCAACGAGCACCAGCCGATCGCCTTTGATCTCATTTTCGAGGGCCTCATGCAGCCTTTCTTCGAGGAACGTCACCGCTACCGGACGCAATTTCGGGTGGCGAGCGACGTCGTCCGCTACCATCAATCGGGTACGGCCTCGGGCTGGCTGCTACTGAACGGAGAACGAATCGAAGTTTCCGACTGGATAGCGGCCCGAGATCACTCGTGGGGGATGCGCGATCACGTCGGCACCCCGCTGACCGACATCCAGCCGGCGCAGCGCTCCCCCGGACGCACCTGCTTCCACTGGACGCCTTGGATCTTCACGCGTCCCGACGGATCGCACTACGAGATCATGCAGTACATCATCAGCAACGAGGCGCAGCCTCACTTCTCGGGCTCCGTCAACTATCCAGACGGGCGTCAGGAGCGCATCATCCGCTCCGAAGTAATCCCCGCCTTCGACCCAGGCACGCGCGAGCTGCGCAGCGCCAGGTTCAAGCTGTACATGGAATCAGGGGAGGTCCGCGCCATCGAGTCCGAATGTCAAGGACTCTCCGGATTTCACCTGAGCACGGCGGGCTACGGCGGCTGGGCCAGAGCCTATCATGGCGTCTGGAAGGGTGAGCTCCACGTCGAAGGCGATTACGTGCAGAACTGCCTCACGCATCCCGAGATCGGTATGGTGCGCGACCGGCCGACCAGGCTGCGCGAAGGCGATGCGGTGGGCTGGGGCATCCATGAGTACTTCTACACGGGTGCCTGGCCGGAGTTCGGGCTCGGTCCGGAGGTTCCGGAACGGCGCGTCACCTGAGGCCACGTGCGGTCGCCGGTCAACGCTCAGCGTGCGGACTTTGCGCGCCCGGTGGCGGCGGCGGGCGGCTTGAGGCCCGCAATCCAGACGTCGGTCATGACCTCAACCAATTCATCGTCGCTGATGTTCTTGCGTACCTCCGGCGCTGCCAGCAAGAAGGCGAAGGCGGCCCGGAACTGGGTGGCCAACAGAGCGATCCTCACCCGTGCCTGATGCTCCATGCCCTTGGGCCAGCGGGCCAGATACTTGGGCATCTGGTCGACCAATCCCATCGTCGCCCGGTCCGGCATCGGGCCCTCGACCATCTGCGCCGCGATGCCGGCGGTTATCGCAACTCGATTGGTCTCCAGCCATTCGATCGCGCGGCGCATCCAGTCCCGGAAGTCATCGCGCGAGCCGCTTTCGAGCAAATTGTCGAGTTCCGAGTAGAACTGCTGGACCTCGGGAATCATCCGTAAGCCGAGCTCGGCGATGATGTCCTGCTTGCTGTGGAAGTGAAGATAGAACGTCGCCCGGCTCGCGCCCGCGGCAGCGGCGATATCGTCGGCGGTGGCAGCAACGTAGCCCTTGTGCGCGAAGACCTTTAGCGCCCCTTGGATGAGCCGCTCGCGGGTGAATTCCCGCTGCTGCTCGCGGAGGGAAGGCGCGGCGGTGTCAGCCTTTGGCATTGATCGCTGTTCCTTTGTCGCAACACTCCCGGGGTGCGGAGCAACCGAAGCTCGCGGCCCTGCTATCCACCTCGGTGACGTCCCTAATTGACCACGGTACCTGACTGAACTGCTGTAACGTCACCGGTGTAGCTGATCGGCTCCTGCAGCGGGATGGCATGCATGGCCGGCAGGACCTCGCGCGCGAACAGGCGCAGGCTGCGGTGCGCAACTTCAAGCGGCATCGAGCCGTACTTGAACACCAGCATGAACTCCTCGGGATGGAAGGCGTCGCACAGCGTTTGGAGTTTGCGCAGGCATTGCTCGGGTGTTCCCCAGACGTGGTTGTTGATGTAGGTGGCGGCCATGTGTTGGGTGAGCACCTCGCGGCTGGGGACGACCCCGGCCTGTGCGGCGTAGTGCTCGTAGCCCTTGATGTGGGCGAAGTGGTCGCCGCCGAGTTCGTACTCCCGCGCCGCGCTGTCGACGTACTGCGGGATGTACTTCCGTGCCAACTCCTCGGCCTGGGACGCCGCCGCAGCGCACATGACGTTTAGGTGGATGCGCGGACGCGCCGGCGGCAGGCCAATCTGCGCGCGCACCCGCCCGAACGCCTCCAGATCGGCGTGGTAATCCTCGAACGCCTTCTGCGGTATGATCATCGGTCTGAGCCCATGGCGCGCGCCGATGGGCGCTGACTGCGGGCTTCCCCACGAGAAGTGGAGATTGTCGATGAGCTGGCGCGCATCGCGCGGACGCGGCCGCACCGTGATATCCCGCAAGTTGTAGATCTCGCCCTCGTAAGAGAACTGCTCCTGCGTCAGCGCCAGCTTGACAATCTCAACGCCCTCATCGAAACGTTGCCGCGACTCGTTCATGTCGATGCCCAGTTGGCGGAACTCGCGGCGCGCGGCGCCGCGCCCGAAACCGATGAACGGCGTCCGCCCGCGCATCGCGTACTGGAGCATGATGATGTCCTCCGCCACCCGGATCGGATGATGCCAGGGCAGCACGACGACCATCGTCCCGAGATCGATTCTGCTCGTGGCGCCGGCGAAGAAGGTCAGGAGCTGCAGCGCGTTCGTCACCATCGTATACGGTGTCACGTGGTGCTCGATGGTCCACAGCGAGTCGAAGCCCAGTTCCTCGACCTGCAGACCGAACTCGATCTCCTCCTGCCAGATCCTGGCGTCCGCGGCGGGGTCGAGCGCCGGCGCGTCCTGCCCGCGCTCCTTCGCCTCGTACCGATCCCAGTCCGCGTAGTTCTGCACGTACAATGTAACTCCAACCCGCATATTCATCTGGTTTCCCGCCACGGTGGTCTCGCTCGCTAGACAGTCTGACTACTCTTCAGGTATTCTGTCAAATGGTCGGATCAATCTTCAACCCATTGCCGGAGTTTCTGCATCCTTCCATCCAACCGTGCTCGGGTCGGGGCGGGTGGTGGCGCGAGCGAACAAACGCTCACGCGGCATGGCGGGGACGCCCGTCCCGCTCGTTTTTTCTTCGGGCCATGAGTATCTCTGATAAGCGGTCCCAATCAGCGAGCCGAGACAGGCTGCGGCTAGGCCACTCGGGATTGTGTGGCGCGAACCAAAACAGCGGTTGTCGCATTTCGCGAAAGGCCAAGCGAGCGTTAGATTTTCAGTGCGCACAGGGGGCTTGCCATCACGCCAGCTTCGCATTTCGAAAAAGCGGTCCACGATGCGCCCAGGCTTGGTCATCAGCAAAAGCCCCGGAAAATGGCCATTTTATCCCGGAACGCCCCAAGGTACATGAATTGCTACAGACTCCGATGCGCTGTTCCCCCAGACAGCGCCATCCCCAGCGGAATGGCCGGGCTGGCGTGACCGTTGGCATCCCCGAATCAGCGGTCGACAACACGTGCAGCCCGGCCAATCCCATCCTTCGGAAGATTGCGCAGGACGGTGGCCGTGAACGCGCATGTGCGGCGCTGGAGTGTTTGACTAGCGTTTACCCGGAAACTTCGGCGCCCGCTTCTGCATCATCGCGCGGATGCCCTCTTTGAAGTCCTCGGTCTTGTAGAGCGCGTCGAACGTCGCCATCGCGTCGCGGATCGCGGTGGGCAGGTCGGTTTCCATATGCTCATAGATTTCGCGCTTGATTTCCGCCACGGCCACCGGTGAGCAGTTCTCCGCGATCTCGGCGGCCAGCTCGCGCGCCTTGCCCATCAACTCGCCGTCGGGCACGACGTGGTTGACTAGCCCCAGTTCCAGGGCCTCCCTGGCGCTGATGGTGCGGGCGGTGAAGGCCAGCTCCAGCGCCTTGCCCCATCCGATAAGCCGCGCCAGCATCCAGCTCGCCCCGGCTTCCATCGCCAGTCCCCGCCGCGGGTACATCACCGAGAATTTGGCGCTTTCGGCTGCAAGGCGGATGTCCCAGAACATCAGCAGCGTGAAACCCCATCCGATTGCCGGCCCGTTGACGGCCGCGATCACCGGCTTGAGAATTTTCTGCGGATAGGTGAACTGGGTCACCCAATCCTTGAACACCGGCGATACTTCCACGTCCTGCTTGGATTGGCCCGACAGGATCGAGAGGTCCGCTCCCGAGCAGAACGTGCTGCCCGCGCCGGTGACGATAATCGCGCGGATTTGCCCGTCGGCTTCGGCGTCCTTCATCGCCTGGTAGACTTCCTCGCGCATCCTGAAGGTCCACGCGTTGCGCCGCTCGGGGCGGTTGAGGGTGATGGTGGCGATGTGGCCGTCCTTTTCAAATATCGTCTCTTTGTATTCCATTGCTCCTCCTGGATAGACGGCGATCAGAGTGCGTCGATCACCGCGGCGCCAAACTCGCGCGCCGACGCGCGCCCGCCCTGGTCGGGGGTCAGCGTCCTGCCTTGCGCGTAGACCTTGGAGATCGCCGCGTGCAGGCGATTGGCCGCCGAGGAGAAGCCCAGGTAGGAGAGCATCATCTCGGCCGACAGCAGGGTCGCGGTCGGATTGATGATGCCCAGCCCTTTGATGTCGGGTGCTGAGCCGTGGACCGCTTCGAAGTAAGCGTAGGTGTCGCCGTAGCAGCCGCTGGGCGCCAGGCCCAGCCCGCCGATCAGGCCGGCGGCGGCGTCGGACAGGATGTCGCCGTAAAGATTGGGCAGCACCACGACGTCAAGTTCGTGCGGGGTCTGCACGATGCGGCGGGCAAAGTCGTCGACGATGAACTGCTGGTAGCTGAGTTCGGGGTAGCCGGCGACGGTCTCCTCAACCACGCGCCGAAACAGGCCGTCGGTATGGCGCAGCATGTTGTATTTGGCCGAGCAGGTGACCTTGCCCTTGCCGCCCGCCGCCTTGCGCTGCATCGCAAGCTGGCAGGCGAAGTGCGCGACGCGCCGCGTGTTCTTCTCCGAGATCACCTTGACGGCGATTTGCGCGTGCTCGTCGGTGGTGTCCAGCGGCTTGCCGGTCGACGCGCTCATCAGATGGGCCGGCGCCAGCGCCGGCAGCGGCGCCTCGACGCCGAGATAGAGGTCCTCGAGGTTCTCGCGCACGATGACGAAGTCGATGCCTTCGGGCCGGGCCAGTGGACTGCGGTATCCCTGCTGCCATGACACGGGGCGGACGTTGGCGTAGGTGCCCTTGCCCCATCGGAGATAGCCGATGCCCTGCGTTTTGCCGGAGGTTGCGCCGAACAGCGTGCTGTCGGAGGCGTCGATCGCACGGCGCACCTGGACCACGGTTTCGCCCTTGACCCACTGTTCGCCGGGCGGAAATTCGACGAACTGGATGTCCAGTTCAAGCGCGCGCAGCACCGCCAGCGCCGGGCCCATCGCCTCAGGCGCCGCGTCGTCGCCGGGCAACACAACGACCTTCTTGCTCATCGCCGGTACCTCCTGCGCCTGACAATCAGCGGCGCGATGACGGCGGCGGGCCTTGGAACATCCGGGGTTTTTGCACGTCGCGCGCCATCGTCTTGCGCATCACCTTGAAGAACTGGTCGAGGTCCCACGGGCCCTTGTTGTAGACGGTCCTCTCGGGACTCATGTGGTAGTAGCGCGTCACGCTGTAGCCTTCCGAGCCGAACACCTGGCCGGTGATATCGCCCGCCTCGTCGCTGGCCAGGAAGATCACGATCGGCGCGACGTTGGCGGGATCGTGCACGGTGCCCCGGGCCTCGGTGCTGGGCGTGATGCGAAAGGATTCCTGGTGGATGGTATCGGTCATGCGGGTGGCGGCCACCGGAAAAATCGCGTTGCAGGTGATTCCGTAGCGGCGCAGGCCGTTGGCGGTGCTCCAGGTCAGGCCCAGAATTCCCGCCTTGGCCGCCGAGTAGCTGGGCTGTCCCGGACTGCCCAGGGCGGCGTTGGAGGAGAAATTGATGATGCGTCCGTAGCGGCGCTCGCGCATGTGCGCCGAGGCAAACCGGCTGGTGCAGAAGGTGCCCTTGAGGTGGGAGTTCAACACCTTGTCCCAGTCCTCTTCACCCATGTTGAAGATCATGCGGTCGCGGATGACACCGGCCAGATTGACCAGGATGTCGAGTTTGCCGTACTCCTTGAGCGCCTGATCGACCAGCGCTTTGCCGCCCTCCATCGTCGAGATGTCGCCCAGGTTGGCCACCGCCTGTCCGCCCGCCGCCTTGATCTCGGCGGCCACGTCGATGGCGGGCGAAGTGCGCTCGCGCTCGCCGACCAGCGTCACGCCCAGGTCGTTGACTACGATCGCGGCGCCCTGTGCGGCCATCGCCTTGGCCAGCGCGCGTCCGATTCCGCGGCCCGCGCCGGTGATGGCCGCCACTTTTCCGTCAAGCTTGCCCATGAAAGTCGCTCTTGATTCAGGCCGCGCAGACCGCCGCCATGCTGGAGATCGCCACCACGCGTTTGGCGTGGCGATAATCGTTGCGATCGACACCGTTGGTGCAGTAGCCGAAGGAAATCCCGGTGGCCGGGTCCGCCCACGCCACCTGACCACCGACGCCATTGTGGCCGAAGGCCTGCGCCGAGTTGGTCTTGCCAAAGCCGCGCACGCCGGCCTTGCCGTCACCGCCGGCGATCGTCATGCCCAGGCATCGGTTGGGCGGGATGCGGAAGATCGGGTCGAAATAGCCCTCGGTGCGCACGCGCAGCACGTCGCGCAGCAGATCCTCGCGCCATACCTGGGTCCCGTCGGGCGCGCGTCCGCCGCGCACCAGCGCCTGGTAGAACATCGCGAGCGCGCCGGCCGTTGCCACCGCGCCGCCGCCCGGGCATCCGGCCTCCAACACCTCGGGCTTGTTGAAGCCGAGGATGGTCTCGTCGTTGATTTCCGCCGGCATCACCAGGTTGATGCCCATGGCCTTCATGTCTTCGGCGGTCATCGGTTCGCCGACGTAGGTGAGTTGCGCCTGCCGGTGCTGCTGCTCGCGCGGCAGTCCCATCATCAGGTTGGGTATGCCCAGCGGCTCGGCGACCCGCACCCGCACAAAATCGCGGAAGTCCATGCCGCTCAGCCGCTCGACGATCTCCGCCATCACCCAATGCGCAGAGGTGGCGTGATAGGCGTATTTCTTGCCGGCGGGAAACTGCAACCGCCAGCTCTGAAAGCGCCGCAGGCGCGCCGACCGATCGAGCCATTCGCGCTGCGCGTAAGGCGCGTCGGGGAAGCCGCCGGTGTGGAGGAACAACTGCTCGACGGTGACCGCTTCCTTGCCGTTGGTGCCGAACTCGGGCACGTACTTGACCACTGGCTGGGTGATGTCCAGCTTGCCGTCCTGAATCAAAAGCCAGGTGGCAGCGGACATGATGCCCTTGGCGCAGGAGAACACCACGTACAACGTGTCGTTGGTGACGGGCTTTTTGACCCCGCCCTGCACCGCCTCGCCGAAGGCGCGCGCCGCGCCGATTTTGCCGTGGCGTGCGATCGCCACCTGGCAGGAGGGCAGCAGGCCTTCTTTGACTTCGCGCTGCGCGCGCTCGAACATCGCCTCGACTTTGGCCGGGTCAAGTCCGGCTTGCGCCGGGCTGCTGGCATAAAACTGCGCTTCTGACATCACCTGCACCTCGGTTGTGGGGCAGCGGCGCAAATCCGCTGCGGTTGCAGTAGGTGTTGTAAACCATCCAGCGCGAAAAGTCACAGGCTTGCGGAATCCGTTGCTTAAACAAAGAACGGGGCTTCGACGCCCGAACGTACACCCATAAAAGAAGTGGAGCGCTACTTCAAAGTGAACGCTCCACCCGGATCGTTGCCCGAACTGGAGTAGGGCACAAAAGGCGGGTTGAGTGCCTGCACGTACGCAGGACCCGGCAGCGCGCCAGCCGGTACGGTGAAGGTGAACTGTGCATCGTTGACCAGATGGAGCGGAATCACGGGCTTGCCCGAGTTGAGCCCGCCCAGGTTCAGCACGCCGCCGCCTTGCGCATTGAAGAAGTTGATCACCGTCAGCGCGGAGAAACCGCTGCCGTTGACGGTGAGCGTCGACACGTTCTGCGAGACCGACGTTACGTGAACATGCGCCCCGATCGGCACCGATACCGCGTTGCTGCTTTTCCCATACTTACCGTCGCTGCCTTTGTTGACCACCACCAGCGAGCCCGGTCCTGTCGGTACACCTATCGGCAGTGTGAAGTTGAACGAAGTTGAGCTCAGCCCGCCGGTGCCCGGGTTGACATAAACCGGGCCGACGTTGCCGGAGGCGCCGAACACGTTGACCGCCACGCCGTCGGCTGCGTCAAACCCGGTGCCGCCTAAGGTTACGCTGCTGCCCTGCACGATGACGGTCTGGACGTTGTTGGTGGCATAGTTGGGGTCGCTGCTGGTCGCCGCCAGGTCTATCCCGTCGATACTCGTAAGGCTCGGAATGCCGGCCGGTGCGTAGCCCTGCAACAACGCGTAGAAATTATTGGATGTGGTGTAACCGGCGTCGGTGTTGACGACCACCACCGTGGCGAACCCATCTCCAAGCAGGACCGTGTCCGGTACCGGTACTGTCAGCGTGGTAGAGCCGTGGGGAGCGATCGGCTTAAGCGGACCCTCGTTAATCGGTCCCTTGGCGGTGGCGACGAAGAAGTTGACCACCGAGCCCGCGGTAAAACCGGTTCCGTTGATGGTAAAGCTGCTGCCCACCAGGATTGTTTTCGTGCCCAGCGAGCTGATATGAGGCGTGACCGGGGTGGCAGTTGGAGTGGCCGTCGGAGCGTTGGCAGTGCCGGTAGCGGTTGGTATCGGTGTTGGTGTACGGCCAAGCGTCGCAGTGGGTACCGGAGTCCAAGTCGCGGTGCCACTTGGGGTCGGCGTCGGCGAAAGGGTCGGGGTCGGCGACCGGGTGGGCGCAATCGCGTCCGACTCGTACGCACCGATGTCGCAGGCGGGCGGGTTGTCTCCCGGATCGGGGCGGGCGAAACCGCGCTGGTCGGTCGTCAGCGGATTTGGCGGTGACGACTGGTCGGTGCATGAGGCTAGAGGGATAGCGTCGATGGCTGGGCTGCCCGGCAGCAGCGCGACGGTTTGAGTGGGGCCGCCGTTGTCCGCAAGCGGGCCCAGTTTCGGATCGGTGCCATTCAGGCTGCCAACGGCAGTGAATCCGCACGAGTTGTCATCGGAGATGTTGTAACCTGCATCGTTGATGGGACCGCTGCAATTCCCCGAGCCAGTCACGCTGCCGGCGGCAAGGATTGTGCCCTTAAGATTCAACATCGCATCAGGCAGCACGTAAATAGCGCTTTGCCAGAACGTGCAGTTGGTAATGGACATGTTCCGGCTATAAGTGGCGTTACCTGGGTTGTTCACGAAGGTGCTGTTCGTAATCGCCCCAGTCATAGCGAGTATTACCCTTTGGTTCGCGTCGAACTCGCTGCCGGTGACCTTCAATGTTCCGAGACTCGAAATGGCGCCCTGATTGTTGGAAAATGTGCTGTTGGTGATGGCCAGCGTTCCTTGGTTTGCAACCGCCGCATCCGAAGAGGTTTTATGATTGGCAAACGTGCTGTTGGCGATAGTGAGCGTCCCGCCATTGAACAGCGCCCCGCCGCTGGGGCCTGCGTTGTTCGAAAACGTGCTGCCCGCGATGCTTAACGCGGCCAGATTGTAAACGGCGCCGCCTAAGGCCGCAGCGGATGTGGCGTTCACGATGTTGTCCGAAAGCGTACTGTTGATGATGGTCAACGGGCCCCCATTCCAGATACCGCCGCCCTCACCATTGCCGCCGACCGCCCCGCCGCGTTCCCAGAACCGGCCGGTCGCTATGTTGCCCGACACAGAACTGCCGATGAGAGTGAATGGGCCCGTGCTCCAGATCGCGCCGCCACTGCCGCTGGCGTTGAAGTACCCGCCAATGGCCTGGTTAGATGAAAACGTAGTGTTGGCTATGGCCAGCGTCCCCTGACTCCAGATCGCTCCCCCGTCGCCCTCTCCGCCAACGCGGCCCTGGGCCGTGTTGGTGGAAAACGAACTGTTACTGATGCTCAACGTCGCGTCACTCCATATAGCGCCGCCCCGGGCTGAACCGCCGCCCAGCATGCTATAGCCGGCAGCTTGGTTATTGGAGACCGTGCCATAGACGATGGTCAACGTCCCGTGATTTACGATGGCACCGCCAACTTGGTCGGGCGCGCTTGACGTTCCTGCCACACTGCCATTTGTCAACGTCAGAAACTCCAAGTTGACCATGGCGCCCGCAGCCACCTGCATCAGCCGGACCGTGCCGCCACCGTCGATCGTGATGCCGGGCGAGCCGGTCGGCCCAATAATGGTTAGGTTGCCCAAGATGGTGGGCAGCGTGCTCGCCAACGTGATGGTGCCGGTGACGCTGAATGCGATTGTGCCACCAAATGGCCCGCAACTGCCGGTGCCGGGCGCTCCGTTGGCCAGGTTGATCGCCTCGCGCAGGGTGCAATGACCGGGGTTGGTGTCGTCGGCAAGCGAATCAACGAACGTCGTACCAGGAGGAAAAGTTGGCGTTGCGCTCGGTGTGGGGAAAGACGGTGTGCCGCTCGGCGAGGGCGTCAGAGTAGGCGTGGTTGTGGGAGTCGGAGTGGGAATCGGTGTCGGCGTGGCAGTAGCGGACGGCGACGGCGTGGGTGCAATCGCTCCAGACTCGTACGCCCCTATGTCACAGGCAAGTGGGTTGTCACCCGGGTCGGGGCGGGGAAAGCTGCGCTGGTCGGTGGTAAGCAGTTTGGGGGTTGGTGAAGATTGGTCGGTGCATGACGCCAACGGGATAGCGTCGATCCCAGGGCTGCCCGCTAGCAGGGCGATGGTAAAGGTTGGTCCACCGTTGTTGGCCGGCACGCCAAGGTCGGGATTGGTGTTATTCAGGCTGCCCACCGCACCAAATCCGCAGGAGTTGTCATCCGATATATTGTAGCCGACATCGGTGATGGCGCCGCCTGGGGAACTGTTGGCGCAATTTTCGGGCAGGCTCGCGGCGAGGATCGTCCCCTTGAGGTTTGCGGTACCGCCCGCATTGTCGATCGCGGCGCCCATGCCAGTGCTCCCGACCACCTGGTTGCCCGACAATGTATTGTTCGTCATCCTCAACTCCCCGGAGTTGAAGATCGCGCCGCCCAGGGCGACACCGCCGGTAGCCTGATTGCTATAAAAGGTGTTGTTCGTAGCGACTAAAAGCCCTTGGTTGAAGATGGCGCCCCCGTGACCGTCGCCGCTTCCCGCCGCGGCCTGGTTTTGCGAAAAGGTGCTGTTGGTGATCGTCACGCCTCCCGTGGCCGCGTTCCAGATGGCGCCGCCTTCAGCCAAAGAGCTGCTGGCCTGATTGCTCGAAAACGTGCTGCTGGTAATCGTCAAGGTCGCGATATTGTAGATGGCGCCGCCCGCGCCGCTGCTCCCGGTAACCTGGTTGGCTGAAACAGTGCTGTTTGCGATCGTCAAGGTTCCGCCATTGCGGATGGCACCACCTTGGCCTGAGACAGCGCCGTGACTCAAGGTGAGAATTTGCAGATTGAGCGTGGCGCCCGACGCCACGTCCATCAACCCAACGTTGCCGCCGCCGTCGATGACGATTCCGCTGCGCCCGCTGGGTCCAGTAATCGTCAGATTGCCGGTGATCGTGGGCAGCGTGCTCGCCAGCGTGATCTGGCCGGTCATGCTGAATACGATTGTGTCGTCACCGGTTCCGGCGCTGCAGTTGTTAGTCGCGGTTTTGGTGTTGGCCGCGGTAATCGCGTCGCGCAGGCTGCAGGTGCCGGCGGGCCCGGTCGGGTCGGCCAAAGTGTTAACCGTGATCGTGGCCGCACGTCCGGTGGCGACGCTAAAGAGCAAGGCGATCGCAAACGTCGCCTGGACGGCGGCAGCTTTGCTAACCTCTACTCCTCTGCTCCCAACAGGAGCTTTAGACACGAGCAGTACGCCTACCCGTCAAGATTGGAGCAACACTATCAAATAATCGTTGAAAAGAAAATTCTTCTGAGGGAAAGCAATGCCGTATTTATCCAGGGTAGCGATAAACTGACAAGAATAGCAGGTTTTACACGTGGTTACGGCAGATGCGGCAGGACCTCCTGGCCCAGACGTTCCAGGTTCTCCGCCTGCTGTTTGTAGGTCGCGCCGCCGACACCCAGGTAGATCACGTTGACCCCCAGCTCCTTGAGTTGCTGGGCCTCGTCGATGACTTTCTTTACGTCGAACCTGGGAGTGCCCCACGGACCCAGCTCGGTCAGCACGCCGCCGATGTCCAGCGGCGGACGTCCCGCAGCCTTGGCCGCCGATTGCGCGTAGTCGATGATTTTGCGCAACTGCTCGAGCGATTCGATCGCGGCGGTGTGGCGGATTTTGGCAAAGCGCGACGGGTTGAGGAACGGCATGAAGCCGTCGCCCAACTGGCCGGCGCGCCGGGCCGCGATGCGGCTGTTGCCGCCGACGTAGATCGGCGGATGGGGCTTTTGCACGGGATGGGGCAGCATCGTGTTGCCCCGCGCATTGAAGTGCCGCCCCGTCATCTTGACGTTCTCCTGCGTCCAGGCGGCCTTGATGGCGATAATCGCTTCGTCGGTCAGTTCGTTGCGCTCGGCGAAGTTGACGCCCAGCGCCTCGAACTCCTCCTCCATCCAGCCCACGCCCACACCCATCACCAGCCGTCCGCCCGACACCACGTCCAGGCTGGCCATCGCGCGCGCCGCAATGAAGGGGTTGTGATACGGGAGCACATATATATAGGTGCACAGGCGTAGCCGGCTGGTCGCCGCAGCGGCCACGCTGAGGGGCACCAGCGGATCGAGCGAATGATGGCCGACACCGGCCTTAAGCCGCGCGTCGGAGGGAAACGGATGCTCGGTTACATAGACCCCGTAAAACCCGGCCCGCTCCGCCGCCTGCGAGACTGTGGCCAGTGCCTGAACGCTGAAGAACTCGTTGCCCTGCGCGTGGTCGATTCCGGTCGAGCCGCCGGTGCTCGTGTTGAGATGTACGAAGGTCTTCATCATTTCCAAATCCGCCTGTCCGATGTGGACCGATGCTGCGATTTCCCGATAGCAAGATCGAATCCGCTGGCGCAACATCAGGGCGTCGAAGGAGACAGGCCCGGATCGGCGGCGGGCGGCTGGGGTTAGTAGGACAGGCGCCCCTGCCTGCCGATGACGTGGAGCGTCCTCACTCGCGCTGCCGCTAAAATAATGTGGCGCGAGCACGGATGCTCGGATCGATCGCGGGCAGGACGCCCGCACCACCAATTGCTTTGTCAGTGTGTCAGTTCAAGTGCAGGCCGTAGAGCTTGACTGCGTTGTCGAACACGATCTTGCTGGTGACCTGTTCGGGCACGCCGGCGAAATCGGTGGCGATTACCTTGCGCGAGTTGGGCCAGGTACAATCGCCGTGCGGAAAGTCGGAAGCC
The DNA here is from genome assembly GCA_021325025.1 of Pseudomonadota bacterium. Classification (GTDB taxonomy): domain Bacteria; phylum Desulfobacterota; class Binatia; order Binatales; family Binataceae; genus JAJPJA01. The sequence continues at coordinate 136,191 of JAJPHZ010000041.1, forward strand.
CACATGTAATTGTCCTGGCCGAAAAAGCTCCAGGTGGCAGGGCCGATCGGATCGTCCTGGAAGGTGGCGTAAACCTGGCGGCGGATGTAATCGGAGGGCATCATCTGGAGTTTGCGCAGCCCGGAGCTGACCCAATACTTCTTGTAACCGTGATCCAGCCGGTACATGAAGTGGGGCAGCCAGCCCGTGTCATTCTCAGCAGACACGATCGTCAGTTTTGGAAAGCGCTCCAGCACCCCGCTTATCACCAGCGTATAGAGGGTGGCCTGGATATCGGCCAATAAAAATTGATAGGTGCCCAGTTGCGCGATGCCGGGGCTGTCCTTTTCCGACTTCGCGATATGCCCGACCATCTGCCATGCCGGGCTTTTGGTTCCGCCGGTGACGACGTGCAGCGACAGCGGCATTTCCAGCTCTGCCGCCGCCTGCCAGAAGGGGTCGTAGATGGGGCTGCTGTAGGGCCGGTCCTCAGGCGCCGAGCCCCAGATCATCGCGCCTTTGAGGTTTCGCTTGCGGCATCGCTCCAATTCTTTGACAGCCAGGCCGAGGTCCTGCAGCGAAATCAGCGGAATGCCGAGCAGGCGCTGGGGGTTGTGGGAACAGAACTCGGCCAGCCAGTCGTTGTAGACGCGAAAGCAGGCGCGCTGCAACTCGGGGTCCTTCAGCCCAAACAGCGGCATCCCCAGACTGGTGTAAAGCACCTCGGCCTCCACCCCGTCGAGGTCCTGGTCCTTGATGCGCTCCACCGGATCCCAGCCGCTGGGACGTATTGCCTCGTAGCCGGTCTTCAGATGTTTGGCGTATTCCTCGCCGTCGCGTCCGGTGGCGGCAATGGCGGCGACCGGAAACGGGCGCAAGCCCTCCGCCATGAAGAACGCCCCCGGCTTATCGGGACGCGTCACCGCCCGCGGCGCGCGATCCTTAAAGCGGCGGTCGATACGTTCGACCCACAGGTCGGCCGGCTCAATCATATGGGAATCGGCAGATACTATACGAAGCGCCATTATCTCTCCTCCCCGGCGGTCAGGCCGGCTCCCGTCACTACGCGTCTACGGCCACTCAGCTATGCACGCCAACTCCGGGCAGCGCAATCGCTCCAGCGTGGACTCGTCGCGGAAAGCGTTGAGTCAAATTTATACTTCCGATACTGCCAAATTCCATAGTTCGGCGCGGGCCCCGGCGATGTTCAGGATTTCGTACCAGAGAGCGTACCGGGGTACGATTTTTCGGCGCCGACCGGCACCGGTCCCGGCGGACGTCGCGGCGCGCGTTTATCGAGTTTATTTGCGCCGATGTGGGCAGTACCCAAGGCTGGTTCTGAGTACCATCATCCATACTCATAATCAGCATCAGACCGCAGAAACGCAGACTGACAGGAAGATCGGGCGAAGTTGCAGCAGTTCCAAGGTTTAAAACCGCGCCGGGGCAAAAGAAGCCTCGCTTGACAAATGCCGACGGTTGGACATAGGTAAAGACCGACGCCAGGGGCAAGAGCGTCTGTTATGGGGTACTAGGCGCTGTCCCGCTTTGAGTTTCGAAGCGGGCACTAAACAAGGAGTCGGGGAACATGAAACGGGGAAAGCTTCTAGTAGTCGGGGTACTAGCGAGCGCACTGCTGTTAGGCGCGATATGGTCGTCGGCCATGGCGCTGGAGATGGTGCCCTGGGATGCCAAGAATTACGATCAGATCGTTTCGGCGGACTCCACCGAAACGATCGCGCCAGGCACCAAGATCAACATGCAGAACTGGCAGCAATACAAAAAGTTCATGCCCTACGGATTGTGGGTGCTCTGGAGCGGGACGCAGTTTTATAAGCTGCCGCAGAACGCCGAAATGGAAGTAGTGGCCAACCAGCATATTCCGCTGCCCAAGAAGTATCTCCAGGATACGGAAAAATATTCCAGCCAGGTCAGCTTGGTCCCCAACGACTTCGGCGGGCTCAGTCCGAAAGGCTATGTCGCCGGCTCACCGTTTCCCAACCCCAGCGGCCCCAATGCCGGTATCGAGATCGTCTACAATGAATACTACGCCTACGTCCCCTACGTGATTACCACATACGCGCATCTCGGATTCACCATGGACCAGTTCGGTAACAAGTCCGTGAGCGAAGTTCGCGAGGTGAATTTCAAGATCAAGCATCTGAGCGACCCAGGCAAACCGATAAATGTACCCGGTTTCGGAGACGTGTTCCTGACCTATAACAATATCGTTATGGTCCCGGAACAGTCCAAATATACAAATGATCTCGTGATATTCTATGACGATCCGGCCACACTGGGCGAGACCTTCGTGTTTGTGCCCTCGCTGCGACGCTCCTTGCGCCTGTCTTCGGCGGCCCGATGCTCGCCGCTGGTGGGAAGCGACTACACGGCTGACGACGAGCGCTCGATGAGTATTCAGCCGCCGCTTTTTCAGGCGAAATTTCTCGGCTACAAGAAGATCCTCGTCATGTACCCAAAGGTCCCGGGTTACGAGAGCAAGGCCAATTACTATCAGCCGGTCTGGTTTGCTTCGCCCAAGGCGGCGGTGTGGATGCCGCGCACGGTCGCGCTGGTGGATATCCGGCGCACGGACAAGATGAAGGCCGGATATTGTTACGGCAGCCGCATGGCCTATATCGACAAGGAAACCTGGCAGCCGATCTGGATGGATCTGTATGACATCAACCTGAAGCTGTGGAAAACCGGACCCTCGATGTACAAACCGATGCCGTTGCCCAACACCAATGGCGACGTGTCCACCGGCGGCGGCGGTCCGGGAGACGGCATGTACGAATTCTACGACATCCAGAATGACCACATCACATTCGACATCCAGACCGACGCGCTGATCAACGAAAACGTACCCCCCGAATACCAGGACTTCAACCGATGGGGAACTCCCGCGGGTATGCTTCAGGTTATGCAGTAACGGATAGGCTGGGAGTCCGTACCGGCGGTGTCCAGGACTGTCCGGGGATAGAGCCCGCCGGCACGGACTGCAGAAAAGGAGAGTGCGTTATAATGCGTAGAAGATCGGGATTCGCGGTTATCGGGATGGCGGCGGGCGCGTTGCTGTTAGGTGCGATGTGGTCGTCGGCGATGGCGCAGGTGCAGGTGCCGTGGGATCGGAAAAACTACGATCAGCTTGCCCCGGCTGATACCACGGAGTCGATTCCGCCGGGGACCCACATTAACATGCAGAACTGGCAGCAGTACAAGAAGTTCATGCCGGTCGGACTGTGGGTACTGTTCGAAGGCACCCAGCACTGGAAACTGCCGGCCAACGCGGAATTGGTAGTGGAAGCCAACAAGCATATTCCCTTGCCCAAGAAGTACCTGGCCGACACCGAGAAATATTCCAGCCAGGTCAGCCTGGTTCCCAACGAATTCGGTGGCTTGAGCCCCAAGGGTTACGTGGCCGGAATCCCGTTCCCAAATCCCAGCGGTCCCAACGCCGGAATGGAGATCGTTTACAACGAATACTATGCTTACGTTCCGTACCTCATTACCACTTACGCCCATGATGGTTTCAACATGGACCAGTTCGGCAACACGTCGGTCAGTGAGGTGCGCGAGGTAAACTTCAAGGTTAAGCATCTGAGCGACCCCGGCAAACCGGTTAATATCCCCGGTATGGGGGACGTTTACCTGACCTATAACAACATCGTGATGGTCCCCGAACAGTCGAAGTACACCAACGACCTGGTCATTTTCTATGACGATCCAGCCACGCTGGGCGAGACCTTCGTGTTCGTGCCGTCCCTGCGCCGCTCGATCCGGTTGTCCTCGGCGGCGCGATGCTCGCCGCTGGTGGGCAGCGATTACACGGCCGACGACGAGCGCTCGATGAGCATACAGCCGCCGATTTTCCAGGCCAACTTCGTCGGTTACAAGAAGATCCTCGTGATGTACCCGACGGACGATTATTACAAACATTCCAATTACTATCAGCCGGTGTGGTTCGCCACGCCGCGCGCCGCCCGATGGCTGCCGCGCGACGTCGCGGTGCTGGACATTCGCCGCACTCAGAAGACCGCCGCCGGCTACTGCTACGGCAGCCGCATGGCGTACATCGACAAGGAAACCTGGCAGCCGATCTGGATGGACTTGTACGACGTCAATCTGAAGCTGTGGAAGACCGGTCCCTCCATGTACAAGCCGATGCCCCTGCCGGGCACCAACGGCGATGTTTCCACGGGCGGCGGCGGCCCCGGAGACGGGATGTATGAATTCTACGACATGCAGAACAACCATCTGACCTTCGATATTCAGCGCGACGCCCTAATCAACGAAAATGCGCCTGCCACCTACCAGGATTTTAACCGCTGGGGCACGCCTGCCGGCATGTTGCAGGTTATGCAGTGAGCAAACGGGCCGCGGATTTGATAGTATGCGCGCAAGCCGCGGCGCTCTGCGCCGCGGCTTGATGAGTAATGGCGTTGCAGGCGTTGGCAGGAGTTCGGGTGCTGGATTTGACCCGCCACGTGGCGGGTCCCCTCTGCACCAAGCTCCTGGCTGATTACGGCGCCGACGTCATCAAGATCGAAGTTCCGGGAAGGGGCGATCCGGCACGCTGGATCGCCCCTTTTCTGCATGAGCTGCCCCATCCCGAGCGCAGCGGCCTGTTCCTGCATCTCAACACCAACAAGCGCGGCATCACGCTCAACCTCAAAACCGAAACCGGCCGCGCGATCTTTCTGAGGCTACTGCCCTCCGCCGACATCGTGGTGGAAAACTTCCAGCCCCGTGTGATGCCGTCGCTGGGGTTGGATTACGCCACCCTCAGCAAGATCAAGCCGGCGCTGGTCATGACTTCGATCAGCAACTTCGGCCAGACCGGACCCTATCGGGATTGGCGTGCCTCCGACCTGATCGTGTATGCGATGGGACACGAGATGTGGGGGACGGGGCAACCCGACTGCGAGCCCGCCGGGATGGCCAACAAGCTGAGTTTGCATATCGCGGGCCTGATGGCGTTTACGGCGACGCTGGGCGCGTTTTGGGAAGCGCAGCTCCAGGGTGTGGGCCAGCAGGTGGACCTCTCGATCATGGAGGCGATGGCCTCGTCGATCGATCGGCGCGCACCCTCGCTGCTCGCCTACCAATACTGCGGCGAGCGCGCCGAGCGCATCCCCTCGGTCCACGGCATCGACGCGCCGCCGTTCGTCAACTACTGCGCCGATGGATTTTTCGAGATCACGGTCGGCATCCAGTGGTGGAAGGAATTCGTGCGCGCGATCGGTGAGGACTGGATCAACGACCCGGCCCTGAGGCCGCCGGTGCGCGACGTCAAGGCTCGCGAGCGCTTCGATGCGCATTGGATTCCCTGGTGCATGGCGCGCACCAAAAATGAGATCGTGGCGATTTTCCAAAAGGCCGGCATTCCGTGCGCGCCGCTGAATACCACCGAGGACCTGGTCAAGGATCGGCAACTGGCCGAGCGCGGTTTTTTCATCGAAATCGACCATCCCGCGGCCGGGCGCCTGACCTATCCGGGGGCACCGTTTCGCATGGCGCGCTCGCCGTTTGAGATTCGCCGGCCGGCCCCGATGCTGGGCCAACATAACGCCGAAGTGCTGGGGGAACTGGGCTACGACGCCAAAGACCTTGCCGCCCTGAGCGCGGCCGGCGTTATATAATCCATCGCAGGAGTGAGCGCCGATGCCGGGGTTGCCGCTGGAAGGCCTTCGCATTGTTGACATGGGCATCGCCCTGGCCGTGCCCTATGGCACGATGTTGCTGGCCGACCTTGGCGCCCAGGTGATCCGCGTCGAGTCCACCCAGGTCTTCCCCAATCAGACCCGCGGCCTGCTGGCGCGTCCCTCCAAAGAGGCAATCAAGACGATGGCGCCGGTGTCCGGCGGCTATCCGGACCGGGAGCCCGGCGAGCGGCCCTGGAACCGCTTTCCATGGGCCAACTGCACGGGGCGCAACAAGCTGGGCATGACCGTGGATCTGCGCAAACCGTCGGGCCTGGAGGTCTTTCGCCGCCTGGTCAAAATCAGTGATGCGGTGGTGGAGAACAACACGCCGGCCTCGCTGGAGCGGATGGGCATCACCTACGATTGGATGCGCGCCATCAAAGAGGACATCATTTTTGTTCAGGTCTCCTCCTTCGGCCAGAACGGTCCTTATCGCGACTACCGCGCCCTGGGCCTGCAAGTCGACGCCTTTTGCGGACACGACATGCTGCGCCGCTACCGCGATCGCGATCCGAGCTACAACACCTGGGCGGTGCCGTCGGACTACGCGGGCGGCATCGGCGCGGCGGCCGCCTGCCTGCTCGCCCTGATCCATCGCAAACGCACCGGCGAAGGCCAGCATGTCGACATCTCGATGGTAGAGAATTTTGTCAACCTGATCGGACACATCGTGATGGATTACACGATGAACGGGCGGGTGCAGGAAAGCCACGGCAATCGCGACCCGGACATGGTCCAGGGTGTTTACCGCTGCAAGGGCGACGACCGTTGGGTCGCCATCACCATCGCCACCGACGAGCAGTGGCGGGGATTTTTGCGCGCCGCCGGCGATATGCCGGAGCTGCGCGATGCGCGTTTCGCCACCGTCCCCGAGCGCCTGCGCAACCAGGACGCGCTCGACCCGCTGATTGAAAAATTCACGTCCAAATACGATCACCGCGAGGTGGCCGAGTTGCTGCAGCGCCACGGCGTTCCTGCCGGTCCGGTGCTCGACGACGCCGACGCCTACGGCGACCCGCAATTGCGCGAGCGCGGCTTCTTTATCCCGATCACCCACGCCGACGCCGGCCAGCATCTTTATCCGGGGATGCCGTGGAAGATGTCGCGCACGCCGCTTCAGGTCCGCACGCCGCCGGTGCGCCTGGGCGAACACAACGAATACATTTACAGGGAACTTCTGGGCTATTCACAGGAAGAGTATCGGCAACTGGAGACCGAAGGGCATATCGGCACCGAGTACGCACCGCACATCCGCTGAGTGCCGCTCAGACGACCGAGCTCCAAGCCGCCGGTTTTCTCATTCAAACGGAGGAACAGCACTGATGGCAGAGAAAGTTGACCAGATCAACATGGAACCGCTCGACACGTCGGAAACCGACAAGTGGGTGGGCAAACCGCTGGGCGGCGGCCAGTTGAAGGAACCGATCACGCTGACGGATATCCGGCGCTGGGCGCAGGGTATGCAGAATCCCAATCCGCTGTATTACGACGAGAAATACGCGGCCGAAAGCGCGGTCGGCGAGATCCTTGCTCCGCAATCCTTCACCGTTAACTGCACCGTGGGCCACGGCGCCGTGCCCGCGATCCAGGGCTATATTCCCGGCACTCACATGTTGTTTGGCGGCGACGAATGGTGGTTCTATGGGCCGCGAATCCGCCCCGGCGACAAGATTAGGTCGGATCGGATGCTGTTCGACTACCGGGTAACGCATACCAAGTTCGCCGGGCCGACGATGTTCTCGCGCGGCGATACCACCTACATCAACCAGCGCGGCGAGGTGATCGCCAAGGGCCGCTCGACATCGATCCGTTATCGGGCCGAGAACGCCCGCGCGATGGATTCCTTCGCCGCGCAGCGCAAGGCCCCGCAGTGGACTATCGAGGACCTCGACAATATCGAGGCGCAGAAATTCGCCTACTACAAGACCTTCCAGAACCACATGATCCGCTACTTCGAGGAGGTCAAGGAAGGCGAGGAACTGCCGGTACGTCCGATCGGACCCCATACCATCCAGACCTTCAGCAGCGAATGGCGCGCCTATATCTTCACGGTGTGGGGCGCTGAGGAAGCGGACGACCTGCCCAACTCGACGCTGGAGGCGGGATGGCTGCCCGAGATGTCGCGCGACATGGAAAAGGCCCGCATCGATCCCACTTACGGCGACGGCCTGTACTATGGTCCCTCGCGCGGCCACGTGCATGAGAAATACGCGCAACTCATCGGCGTGCCGCGCGGCTATGGATACGGCGCCACGATGGGCGCCTGGGTGCTGGATTACCTGAGCAATTGGGGTGGCGAGCTGGGCTTCGTGGTCCATTGCAACGCGCGCTACATCGGGCCCGCCTTCGTCGGCGACGCCACCTTCATGACCGGGCGCGTCACCAAAAAGGAAGCCAATCCGCGCGGCAAGAACGGCATCGTCACGGTCGACTTCGAGATGAAGAACCAGGACGGCATGCTGATGGCCAAGGGACCGGCCGAGATCAGACTGCCGTCGAAGTAAAAGTCGCGCGCATATCTGCACCTCTCTTGCCCTCTCCCACGTTCACTGTGGGAGAGGGTGAGGGTTCTGAGACACCTGGAGCATCGCCACCCCTGGCATCTTAAGTGCCGCAGCCATCACGGAGAGCGCCACATGGCAAAAATGCAAATCGCACTCAACCTGCCCCAGTTTCTTCAATGGGACGACCTGAAGGAGCGCGTCACCCTGGCCGACCGGCTGGGCTTCCATTCGGTATGGACCTGCGATCACATGTGGCCCCCCTCCGATCGCGGGGGCAACCAGTTGGAGGTGCTGACCACGATGGCGGCGATCGCGGCCTGCACCGAGCGCCTGCGCATCGGCACACTGGTCATTTGCAACTCGTTCCGCAATCCGGCACTGCTGGCCAAGTCGCTCAGCACCATCGACAACATCAGCCACGGGCGCGTCGAGATTGGGCTGGGCGCGGGATGGATGAAGGGCGAGTTCCGCGCCTACGGCTACGAGTTTCCCACCCCGGGCGTGCGGCTCAAGCAGTTCGAGGAAAGCCTGCAGATTCTCAAGCTGATGTTCACCGAGCCGCAGGCCAGCTTCAAGGGACGCTACTTCACGGTAGACAACGCGCCCAACAACCCCAAGCCCACCCAAAAGCCCCATCCCCCGATCACCATCGGCGGCGGCGGCGAAAAGGTGCTGCTACGGCTGGTAGCAAAGTACGCCGATCGGTGGAACTACTCGATTCCCGAATCCGGGGCGGTGGACCACAAGCTCAAGGTGCTCAAGGAGCATTGCGCGGCGGTCGGGCGCGATTTCAATACGCTTCAGATCTCCGAGCAGATCATGGTCTGCCTGGGACGCAACAAGGCCGAGGCTGACAGGATGTGGGAGTCGCCGGGCCATCCGATGATCGAAGGGATGAAGCCCAGTGCTATCAAGGGCGACCCGGACTCGGTCGCCGCCCAGCTGCTCGACCGCGCCCGGCGCGGCGTCAACATGGTGATGATCTGTTTTGGCGATCTCGACCGCCCCGCGACGATGGAGCTGTTTGGGCGCGAAGTGATGCCGCATCTGCAATAACAACTGCGGCCCGGAGTGAATCCGATGAGGCGGTCATGATCCATTACCATTATTTCATCACTCACAAAGCCTCGCTCAGCCTGGAGGAGTTCTTCCGATACTGGCGCGAGAGGCATCCGCTGGCCGCCCCACGCCACGCGTTGACCCGCCGCTACATCCAGAGCCATCGCGTGCACGAACTGGGCGGCAACGCGACCTACGACGGCGTCGCCGAAGTATGGTGGGACAGCCAGGAGGCGATGATCGAGGTGGGGCGTGCCACGGGACGCCAGTTCCGCGCCGACGAGCCCAACTTTATCGACATGACCCGGGTCGAGTCGCTGGCCACTACCGACACCGTGATCAAGGAGCGCCCTGAGCCGGGCAGCGGCGTCAAGGGCGTCTTCATCGTCAAACGCCGCGCAGGGCTGACGCTGGCGAGCTTCCGCAAGCAATGGCGCGACGTGCATGCGCCGGCGGTGCTGAAGGTGCCCGGCGTCAGCGGCTACGTGCAAAGCCTGACCATCGACGCTGCCTACACCTGGGCGGAGCCGCGATGGGACGGCGTTGCGCATCTGTGGTTCGAGGACCCGGCCGGCGTGCAGCACGCGATGGCGTCGGCCGAGATGAAGGCAGCGGGCGAAGATAACCTGGTCGGTTCTGCCGCCGTCTTCTTCGCGCGCGAAAACCTGATCTGGTCGTAGCATCCCTCCGAGCGCAACGCACCCCACCCGTCGCAGCTCGAGGCAAGGCCGGTACCGGGCGCCGATTTGCCGCCGCGGCCGGTTTGACTTGATCAGCGGGTGTGGACTTAACTCCATTCATGGCGGGAATTGTTTCCTATGGCTCTTATGTTCCATACCGGAGGCTCAAGCGCGCCGCGATCGCACAGGTGCTCGGCGTCGCGGCGGTCAAGGGCGAGCGCGCCGTGGCCAGCTTCGATGAGGACAGCGTGTCGATGGCGGTCGAGGCTTTGCGCGATGCGCTGCGCGGGACGCCGGAGCGTGATGTGCAGGCGCTGTTCTTCGCCACCACCACACCGCCCTACGCCGAGAAGCTCAACGCTGCGATTGTCGGTGCGGCGGCGCAACTGCCGTCTGAAATTCGCGCCGCCGACCTGACCGGGTCGGTGCGTGCCGGGCTGTCCGCGATGCTTCAAGCGGCCGACGCCGTCAATGCCGGTGCGCAGCATGCGGCGGTGGCGATGGCGGACTGCCGGCTGGCCGCGCCTGAAGCCCGCGCCGAGCAGACCAACGGCGACGCTGCGGCCGCATTCGTGATCGGCGCACACGACGTGATCGCCGAAATCGAGGCGACAGCATCGGTCACGCGCGAATTCCTCGATATCTGGCGTGCGCCGGGCGAGCGTTTCGCTCACACCTGGGAGGAGCGTTTCGCGCTGACTCAGGCATACACGCCGGCGCTGAGCGGCGTGATTCACAACGTGCTGGCCAAGGCCAATCTCGCGCCCTCCGAACTGGCCCGGGTGATAATCGACGCGCCCAATGCGCGCGCGGCGGATGAATGCTTGCGCGCGCTCAAGATCGATCCAGGCCGAGTGGCCGACCCGTTCGCCGCCACCATCGGACAGGCGGGCGCCGCGCATGCGGGCCTGATGCTGGCCGGGGCGCTGCCCGCTGCAAAGCCCGGCGACCGGATCCTGGTGGCCGTGGCGGGCGACGGCGCCGACGCGCTGCTTTTGCGCGTGACGCCCGCGGCCGCACACTTCCGTCCCCGTCATTCGGTCGGTGGCATGATTGAATCCAAGGGCGACGTATCCTACGCGGCCTATCTCAAATGGCGCGAGATTCTGCCCACTGAGCCGCCGCGCCGGCCCGATCCCGACCGCCCCGCGGCCCCGCCGATGCTGCGCTCGGAGCAATGGAAGTTCGGGCTGGTGGGCACGCGGTGCATCGCGTGCGGAACCGCGCAGCTTCCGCCGCAGCGCGTATGCGTCAAATGCCGCACGCGCGATCAGATGGAGCCGTATCCGTTCGCCGACCGCCGCGCGCGCATCGCAACCTTTGCGCTCGACCGCCTGGCCTATTCGCTCAATCCGCCCACGGTGAACGTGGTAATCGATTTCGAGGGCGGCGGCCGCTTTTTGTGTGAGATGACCGACTGCGAACCGGAGAAGATCGCAATCGGAGATGAAGTCGAGATGACCTTCCGCCGGCTCTTTACCGCCGACGGCGTTCACAACTATTTCTGGAAAGCGCGCCCCCGGCGCTAGCTAACACGGTGTTGACATGGGCGCGCCGCTTATTGTTCATCCGAATATATTCTCAACACCTTGGATAAAAACCGGTTGCCTTCCTTAATCCTCTCCCCCTTTAGGGGGAGATAAGAGAGGGGGGTCAGGGGAGAAGAAGCATCATGGCGAGCAAGGGTATCAAGGATCGCGTGGCGATTGTCGGCATGGGATGCACGCCGTTCGGCGAGCATTGGGACAAGAGCGTCGATGACTTGCTGATCGACGCCGCCTACGAGGCTTACGAGTCCGCCGGCATCAATCCCGAAGACGTCGACGCCTACTGGCTGGGAACGATGGGCTCTTTGTCCGGGCTGACGCTGTCGACGCCGCTCAAGATTCCCTACCGTCCGGTGACGCGGGTGGAGAACTTCTGCGCCACCGGCTCGGAGTCGCTGCGCCAGGCCTGCTACGCGGTAGCGTCGGGCGCCTACGACGTGGCGATGGCGATCGGGGTGGAGAAGCTCAAGGATTCGGGCTACTCGGGATTGGTGGTGCCCCAACCACCCAACGACGGCACGCTGGGCAACATCACGCCGCCCGCCTCCTTCTCGCTGCTCGCGCCGGCCTATTTCAAGAAGTACGGCCTGGACCCCGACAAGGGCAAGGACGTCATTTCGCGCATCGCCTGGAAGAACCATCGCAACGGTGCCAAAAATCCGCGCGCCCAGTTCCGCAAGGAAGTGCCGATCGAGGCGATCAAAAATTCGCCCAAGGTCGCCGATCCGCTCGGCGTCATGGACTGCTCGGGCGTGTCCGACGGCGCGGCGGCGGCGATCGTGGTGCGCGCCGAAGATGCGCTCAAGTACCGCAAGGATCCGATCTATATCAAGGCGCTGTCATTCATCGCCGGGCCCGGCGAGGGCCCGATGTCGCCCGAGTACGACTTCACCACTTTCCCCGAAGTGGTGGCGTCGGCCAAAGATGCTTACGCGCAGGCCGGGATCAAAAATCCGCGCCAGGAAATCAGCATGGCCGAGGTGCATGATTGCTTTACGCCCACCGAGCTGGTGCTGTACGAGGACATGGGCTTCAGCCCGCGCGGCACCGCATGGCGCGATGTGATGGAGGGGTTCTTTGATCTGGAGGGCAAGCTGCCGGTCAATCCTGACGGCGGGCTGAAATCGTTTGGCCATCCGATCGGCGCGTCGGGGCTGCGCATGATGTACGAGATGTGGCTGCAGCTGCGGGGCGAAGCCGGTCCGCGCCAAATCGACAATCCCAGGCTGGGGCTTACCCATAACTTGGGCGGCGCGCCCGGCCGATGCGTCAGCTTTGTCTCGGTGGTCGGCAAGTCGCTGGGCTGAGAAAGGATATGGCGCGATGTTCAAAATCGGCAAGTTGTTCCATCTGACCCACGTGGTCGACAGCCTGCGCGAGTGCGACCGATGGTACGACGAGGTGTTTGCGGCCTGCCGCTATTACCGCGGCTATATGCGGGCGGCGATGCGCAACGCGTCGGTGCTGGCGGTCGGCGACACGCCGCTGGAAGCGATCCAGACCGCGCCGGTGCCGGGCGCGGAGAACTCCGCGATCGGCAAATTCCACGCCCGCTACGGCCAGCATTTTCATTCCATCGCCTGGTACGTGGAGAGCATCGAGGACTGCTTCAATCATCTAAGCAGACACAATATCCGTCAGGTTGATATGGTGGGGCGCCCGGCCAAGGGGCCCTTTGGCAAGCGCAACATCGCCGTGTGGACCCATCCCAAGGACACCCACGGCGCCATCGAGTTCGCGCAGGTCGAGGACTTCAGCATCGACGTCCGCCTGCATCCGTCGTGGTCCGCGGCGTTCTGGCGCGACCGTCATCCGCTGGGCATCGAGCGCGCCTCGCACATCACAGTGGTGGTGCGCGATCTGGACAAGGCCAAGGCGTTCTACCGGGATGTTCTGGGCGGCAAGCCGTTGCACGAAGAGCAAACCGCGGGACATAAGAAGAGCGCGTATATAGCGGTCGGTGAAGACACCGTTGTGGAGTTGGCGCAGCCGCTGTCGCCGCAAACTCCCGAAGCGCGCGATTTGGAGCACGCCGGCGAAGGGCTTTATGCGGTCACATTCAAAACGAAGGACCTGACCCGCGCCGCGGAATTTCTCCAGTCGAAAAAACAGCGCATTGAAACCCACAGCGCCGACACCCTGGTGCTCAATCGCAACGACACCTTCGGCATCGGCATCGCATTCACCGAGCGCCGCATCCCCAACGATCCGAGATAGCGTTGTGCCGGGGCTCCGATTGCTTCCATCGGCAAACGCGCCACCATCGGCAGCCGCTTAAAAGGCTTCGTCGCGCTCGAAGTCGCTGTTCGCGGACAAGGAAGCTTCTTTTGTCCTGCAAAGGGCGGTGCTACAGATTCCAACGTGAACCGCGATGTACAGGCCGAACTGGGGGAGCTGCTTGGCCCCGGCCGCATTCGTCAGCCGCGCGGATTCGAGCAGGCGGTGGCGCGGGTCGTGCTTGAACCGGCAGGGTTGGATGAAATGGGAGAGTTGATGCGAGTGTGCGAGCGCGATCGCATCACGATCGCGCCGATCGGCGCGTGCCGCACCCTGCGCCATCTGCGGACGCATCCGGTCGATGCCGCCATCTCGTTGAACCACCTGGCGGATGTGATCTCGCATGAGCCCGATGACATGACGGTGGCGGTTGGCGCGGGAATCACGCTCGGCGCGCTTGAGGCGGCGCTTGGCCGCCACGGACAGCATCTGCCGGTCGATCCGCCTTTACCCGAACAAACTACGGTGGGCGCGATGCTGGGTGCCGCCCAGGGCGGTCCGCTGCGGCTGTCGGCCGGATCGGTGCGCGACTTTTTGATCGGCGTGCAGTTTGTCGGCCACGGTGGAAGCGCCGTGCGCGGCGGCGGCCGGGTGGTCAAAAACGTGGCTGGCTATGATTTGATGAAGGTGATGATCGGCTCGTTCGGTACGCTCGGAATCATCACCGAGGCCACCTTCAAGGTCACGCCCCTGCCCGAAGTCTATGCAATGGCGCTTAGCTATCACGCCAATCTGAACGACGCTTTCGAAGCCGGCTTTCAACTGCATGACGCGCTGCCCCTGCTCCATCTGGAAATCCTGAGTCCAGGCCTGCGCACCCCGATGGCGCGCGATGGGCGATACCTGCTCGCGGCCGGAATGGGTGGCAACCGCAAGGACGTGGATTATCAGATTGACCAGATACGCAGGACGCTGGCGGGCATTGCGGTCGCCGAAGGTGAGGAAGCGCAGAGGTTCTATAGCGCTGTGCGCGACGTGGAATTGCCGGCAGCGGCAATCAGGATGCAGCTATCGGTGATGCCGCGCGAAATGCCGTCGTGCCTGAATGGACTCGCTGTGCAATTCCGGGCTCATGCCGGGTCGGGAGTCGCGCAGGTGGCATTCGAGGGCGGCGCGGAGGCGGCAGCGCAGTTGCGGCGCGCCGCCGCGCAGGCGCGCGGCCATGCGCGTGTGCTCGCCCTGGATCCGGCGCTGCGCGGCGCGATTGCGTTTTTCGACCAGCCGGCGGCGGGCGTGATGAAGCTGATGGCCCGGCTTAAGGCGGCGTTCGATCCGGCGGGCATCTTCAATCCCGGATGCTTCGTGGGAGGCCTGTGATGGACGCGCCGCATCAGGCCCCAGAGTACACGCCGGCGCGCGAGGTGGTCGACTACGAACTGCTGTTCGATTGCGTTCACTGCGGCCTTTGCCTGGAAGCCTGCCCGACCTACATCCTGACGCGCACCGAGATGGATTCGCCGCGCGGGCGTATCTACCAGATAAAGGCGTTGGCCGAGGGCCGTCTCGACGCCGACCCCGACGTGGTGCGCCATCTGGATTTGTGCCTGGGATGCCGCGGATGCGAAACCGCCTGCCCCTCGGGTGTCCGTTACGGCGCGCTGATCGAGCAGGCCCGCGCCTGGGTGGAACGCAACTACCGCCGCACCGTGGCGCAGCGGCTGCGCCGATGGATCGTCGAGATGCTGTTTCCCTACCCGGCACGGCTTGGAATTGCACTGGCGCCGCTCCGATTGATCGAGCGTGCCGGGTTGAGGCCGATGCTGCAGCGTGGGATGCCGCAGGCGATGCGCGAATGGCTGGAGTTGCTGCCGCCGCTGACCGCCGATGGTTACGCAGAAGTTCCAGTCCCGAACAACGCTGAAAGCAGACACGGCCGCGTAGCAGTGCATCGCGGATGTGTCACGCAGGTGCTGGCCGACTCCGCCAATCGCAACGCCGAAAAACTGCTCGCCGGCACGGGCTACGCAATCGTGCGGCTGGCGCAAACCGTGTGCTGCGGCGCGCTGGACCTGCACAGCGGCAATCGCAAGCGGGCGCTTGAGTTCGCGCGCGCCAACGTCCGCGCCATCCGCGACAGCGGCGCCGATTTCGTTGTTTCCACGGCCTCGGGATGCTCAACCGCGATCGCCGAGTACGGCGAGTTGCTCAAGGACGATCCGGAATTAGGCGCGGCGGCGAAAAAAGTGTCGGCAAAGATCAAAGACCTCAGTTCGCTGCTGGTCGATGCGCAGGCGCAGATTTTTCGCGGCGTGGAATGCACGGTCACTTACCACGACGCCTGCCATCTGGTGCACGGACTCGGCATCCGCGAGCAGCCGCGTGCGCTGCTGCGTTCCATCCCAGGCGTCAAGCTGGTGGAGATGGAATCCTCCGACCTGTGCTGCGGGTCGGCAGGCAGCTACAACCTGACCCATCCTGACGCCGCGCGCGAACTGGCGCGGCGCAAGGCCGATACGATTATCGCTACCGGCGCCGACTACGTGGTGCTGGCGAATCCGGGATGCCAGTTTCAAATCGCCGCCGAATTGCGCCGCCGCCGCTCCATCGTCAAGGTCGTGCACCTGGCGGATTTCCTCGCCATGGCGGCGTCGGGTTCGCGCAAGTAACGTTGTTAACGTGAAAACTCATTTCAAGGTGTTGCTCGTAGCGCACCTGAACTCTCACCCACCGGACGATTTCCAGGCAAATCGTTCGGTGGCCTCTCCCAGTTCGTGCCTGCGGAAGAGGTCCGCAGGTGCAGGCGAGGCCGAAAAATATGCCGCCGCCTTTTCTGTCCCCGCTCCCACAATCGGCTGTGGAAGAGGACGACGGTGACTGGCGCACCCGAGCAGCAACAAACGATGTTTCCGGGCTCAATTGCCCGGCGCCTCGTAGAGCGGAAACAACATGTGGCCGATAACCTTGTCGATCTTGCTCTGAGGTACATCCTCGCCGTTCTTGAGCCGGGCGATGAGGTGGTCGATCTTCACAATCTTCATCTGGCGCAGCGATTCGTGATAGCCGGTGGCCTCGCGCGCCTGGCGCTCCAGCCCTTGCCGGACTGCTTGCAGTTGGGCGATTTTGGCCTGCCTGCCCGGCTCCGCCGAAACGGGGCAGGAATCAGGAGCCGGTTGTGCACAAACGAGCCCGTGCGGAATCCACAAGACCCACACACAGAGTGCAATAAGTGTCGGCAGACGCTTCACACTTTGAAGGGCTCGCAAGAAATCAGGGCCGCTCGAGTGATCTGGCTTCAAGCGCCGCCAGCCGTTCGCGGACTTGCAAAAAAGTCGTCGATGCGCTTGTGAGTTAGAGCTGTCTCATTGCGGACGGCAGCAAAGCCGTCGTCCATCCGCCTTTCGAGTTGGCGCATCTCGCTGCGCACACCGGCAAGCCCATCCTCCAGCCGCTTTTCAAGTGAACTTATACGCTCATCCACGCGCTTTTCGAGCTGGCGCATCTCGCCGCGCAGACCATCGATCTGCCGGTGCAGGCCGTTCACTTCGCCGCGCAGGCCGTTCATTTCGCCGCGTACTGCCACGATCTCGCCTTTGATCTCTTGAAGTTGAGGAGCGATGAGATCCTGGAAGGCTTGCTTGATGGTGTCGTATGTCCCCCCCAACGCCATGGCGCAAAGCCTAGCATAGCAACCGCTCACCCGCGATTGCTAAATCTGCGGATTGGTGGGTAGGGCGCTTTCTCCCATCAGGTATTGATCGACGCAGCGCGCGGCTTCGCGGCCTTCCCAAATCGCCCACACTACCAGCGACTGGCCGCGGCGCGCGTCGCCGGCGGCGAACACGCCGGGCACGCTGCTCATGAAGTTGGCGTCGCATTCGATGTTGCCGCGCTGATCGAGCTTGAGCCCCAGTTGCGCGATCACGCTGTCGGGCTCGGGACCGAGAAATCCCAGTGCCAGCAGCACCAGGTCGCATTCCAGCTCGAATTCGCTGCCGGGTATCTCCTCCATCACCTGGCGGCCGTTGTCGCTCTTCCAGTTGAGCCGCACGCCGTGCAGCTTCTCGACGCGCCCGTGGCGTCCGGAGAAGCGCTTGGTGTTGATGCTCCAGTCGCGGATGACGCCCTCCTCGTGCGAGGTCGAGGTGCGCAGGATCATCGGCCAGTTTGGCCACGGCATGTCGGGCGTGCGCGCCGGCGGCGGCTTGGGCAGCAGCTCGAACTGATGCACCGAGACGGCGCCCTGGCGATTGGAGGTGCCCAGGCAATCCGAGCCGGTGTCGCCGCCGCCCAGGATCACCACGCGCTTGCCCTTGGCGCTGATCATCTGGCCTTCGGGGATGACGTCGCCGGCGTTGATCTTGTTTTGCAGCGGCAGGAACTCCATTGCGAAGTGAATTCCCTCAAGCTCGCGCCCCGGGATGGGCAGGTCGCGCGGTTTGGTGGAGCCGATCGTCAGGCAGATCGCGTCGAACTCCGCGCGCAGGCGCTCAGCCGGATAATCCACGCCGACGTGACAATTGGTTCTGAACTCCACGCCCTCGGCCTTCATCTGCTCCACGCGCCGGTAGACGTTGGACTTCTCCAGCTTGAAGTCGGGAATTCCGTACATCAGCAGGCCGCCGACGCGGTCGGCGCGTTCGAACACGGTCACGCTGTGGCCGGCGCGCGCCAGTTGCTGTGCACACGCCAGGCCCGACGGTCCCGAGCCGACCACCGCGACCTTCTTGCCGGTGCGCTGGCTGGGCACCACTGGTTTCACCCATCCTTCCGCGAAGGCGCGGTCGATGATGTGCTTTTCGATCATCTTGATCGTGACGGGCTGGCTGTTGATGTTGAGTACGCAGGCCTCTTCGCAGGGCGCCGGGCAAACCCGGCCGGTAAACTCGGGGAAGTTGTTGGTCCGATGCAGCCGCTCGATCGCGTCGCGGAAGCGGCCGCGATAGACCAGATCGTTCCAGTCGGGAATTATGTTTCCCAGCGGACAACCCTTGTGGCAGAAGGGGATTCCGCAATCCATGCAGCGGGCGCCCTGGGCCTTGAGTTTCTCCTCGGGCATCGGGGTTTCGTACTCGCGCCAGTCGCGCACGCGTTCCTTGACCGGACGGCGCGGCGGCGTCTCCCGCTCAAACTCCAAAAATCCTCCGAGCTTACCCATTCAACCAGTTTCTCCTGCTGAAGCTATTCCTGCACAGTCTGGCGCGTGTCCCCACGGTCAGGGACCGCAGTCAGATTCAGACGGACGCCAGTTTCATCGCCTCGGTGTTGAGATGCTGGCGCTCGAGCACCTTGCGATACTCGGAGGGCAGAACCTTGACGAACTTGCCCACATAGGCATCCCAGTTGTCCAGCAGCCGGCGCGCGACCTCGCTCTGCGTGTACTGATAATGGCGCGTGATCAGCGTGTGGACGTGGCGGATTTCGGCGTCGTCCTTGAATCCGACCAGCTCCACCATGCTGGTGTTGCATCGGGTGGGGAAAGTGCCGTCTTCATCCAGCACGAAGGCGACCCCGCCGCTCATCCCGGCCGCGAAATTGCGCCCGGTCTTGCCCAGCACGATCGCCATCCCGCGCGTCATGTATTCGCAGCCATGATCGCCCACGCCCTCGACCACCGCGACGGCGCCGCTGTTGCGCACCGCAAAGCGCTCGCCCGCCACGCCGCGGAAGAACGCCTCGCCACCGGTGGCGCCGTACAGCGCGACATTGCCGATCAGTATATTCTCCTCGGCCTTGAAGGTGGCCTCGCGCGGCGGACGCACCACGATTGTGCCGCCCGACAGCCCCTTGCCGCAGTAGTCGTTAGCGTCGCCTTCCAGATAAAGGGCCACGCCGCGCGCCAGGAACGCGCCGAAGCTCTGTCCGGCCGAACCCTTGAGATGAATCTGAATGGTGTAGGGCGGCAGCCCTTCCTCGCCCCATCGGCGCGACACCTCCGAGGACAGGATTGTCCCCACCGTGCGGTTGATGTTGCGTATCGGCAGATGCACCTCGACCGGCTTTTTGTGCTCCAGCGCCTCCTTGCACAACTCGACGAGCTGGCGGTCCAGCGCCTTGTCCAGGCCGTGATCCTGCGGCTCGACGCAATGGATTGCGACTTCCGGACCGACGTCGGGTTTATGCAGCAGCGCGCTGAGATCGATATGGCGCGCCTTCCAATGCGAGACCGCGTCATCGGCGTCCAGGCAATCCACGCGCCCGATCATGTCGTCGAGTTTGCGGAAACCCAACTGCGCCATGTATTCACGCAGCTCCTGCGCGATGAACATCATGAAATTGACGACGTGCTCGGGCTTGCCTTCGAACTTCTTGCGCAGCACCGGGTCCTGGGTGGCGATTCCCACCGGGCAGGTGTTGAGATGGCATACGCGCATCATGATACATCCCGACGCCACCAGCGCCGCGGTGGCAAACCCGAACTCGTCGGCGCCCAGCAGCGCGGCGATTGCCACGTCGCGTCCGGTCTTGAGCTGGCCATCGGTCTCCACGCGAATTCGCCCGCGCAGGTCGTTGAGCACCAGGGTCTGCTGCGTTTCGGCCAAGCCCAGCTCCCACGGCGCGCCGGCATGCTTGATCGAACTCCACGGCGAGGCGCCCGTGCCGCCGTCATGCCCGCTGATCAGCACCACGTCGGCCTTGGCCTTGGACACCCCCGCCGCGATTGTGCCGACCCCGACCTCGGCCACCAGCTTGACGCTGATGCGCGCGCGGTCGTTGGAGTTCTTGAGGTCGTGGATCAATTGCGCGAGGTCTTCGATCGAGTAGATGTCATGATGGGGCGGCGGCGAGATCAGGCCGACGCCGGGAGTCGAATAGCGGATCTTGGCGATAAACTCGTCCACCTTATGGCCGGGGAGCTGGCCGCCTTCGCCGGGCTTGGCCCCCTGCGCCATCTTGATCTGCAACTCGTCGGCATTGACCAAGTAGTTGCTGGTCACGCCAAAGCGCCCAGACGCGACCTGCTTGATCGCGCTGCGCCGCCAATCGCCGTTGGGATCGCGCGCGAAGCGGGCCGGGTCCTCGCCGCCCTCGCCGGTATTGCTCTTGCCGCCCAGCCGGTTCATCGCGATCGCCAGGTTCTCGTGCGCTTCCTTGCTGATCGAGCCGAAGGACATGGCACCGGTCTTGAAGCGCTTGACGATCTCGCTGGCCGGCTCGACCTCTTCGATCGGCACCGGCGGATGATGCGGATGCGGTTTGAACTTGAGCAGGCCGCGCAGCGTGGCGCGCCGGGTGGCGATTTCGTCCACCTCGCGCGTGTACTCCTTGAACAGCCGGTAGCTGCCGGCGCGCACCGCATGCTGGAGCTTGGCGATGGTGTTGGGGTTGTACATGTGGAACTCGCCGCTGCGGCGCCATTGATACTGCCCGCCCAGATCCAGATTGCCGTCGAGCTCGGGCGAGAACTTGAACGCGTATTCGTGGCGCTTGAGCGCTTCGGCGTGGATCACATCGAGCCCGATACCCTCGACCCGCGACGGTGTCCAGGTGAAGTAGCGGTCGATCACTTCGCGATTAAGGCCGATCGCTTCGAAGATCTGCGCGCCGCGATAACTTTGCAGCGTCGAGATGCCCATCTTGGAGGCGGTCTTGATCATTCCCTTCGTCACTGCCTTGGCGAAGTTGTGGATCGCCTCTTCCTCCGTCACCCCCTTCAGGATGCCGTCGCGGATCATCCCGCCCAGCGTCTGATAGGCCAGGTAGGGATAGAACGCTCCCGCGCCGTAACCCATCAGCAGGCAGAAGTGCATCACCTCGCGCGGCTCGCCCGACTCGACCACCAATCCGGCGCGCGTGCGTGTGCCCTCGCGCACCAGATGGTGATGGACGGCGGCGGTGGCAAGCAGCGAGGGAATCGCCATGTGCTCGGCGTCCACGCCGCGGTCGGACAGGATGATGATCGTGTAGCCGTCGGCGATTGCTCGGCTGGCGCTCTCGCACAACTTGTCGAGCGCCGCGCGCAGCCCCGCTTCGCCGTCATCCGGGTTGTACAGCGTCGAGAGCGTGATACTGCGCAGACCGGGCAGCGCCAGGCGCCTGATCTTCTCCATCTGCTCCTCGAGCAGGATCGGTTCCTTGAGCCGCAATTGGCGGCAATGCAGCGGGCTTTCCTCGAACAGGTTCTGCTCGCCGCCGATGGTCGTCTCGGCCGACATCACCAGCTCCTCGCGGATTGGATCGACCGGCGGATTGGTGACCTGCGCAAAGAGCTGCTTGAAATAGTTGAACAGCAGCGGATGGTGATCCGACAGCACGGCCAGCGGCGCATCGTTGCCCATCGAGCCGACTGCCTCCTGCCCGTTGAGCGCCATCGGCATGATCAACATCTTGAGTTCCTCGATGGTGTAGCCGAACGCCTGCTGCTGCTCGAGCAGGCTGGCGCCCTCGCCGCCATGACCGTTGCGCGGCTCCCCCGCCGCCGGCGCGGGCAACTGGTCGAGATCGACCAGGTTGTCCTTGAGCCACTGGCGGTAGGGCTTGCGCGCCGCCATCCCTTCCTTGATTTCCTCGTCGTCCACGATGCGGCCCTGCACGGTGTCGACCAGGAACATGCGGCCCGGCTGCAGCCGCCCCTTAAGCGCGACCTCCTGCGGCGGGATGTCGAGCACGCCGGTCTCCGACGCCATCACCACCAGCCCGCCCTTGGTGACCAGGTAGCGGGACGGGCGCAGCCCATTGCGATCGAGCACGGCGCCGATTTGACGGCCGTCGGTGAACGCGATTGAAGCCGGTCCGTCCCACGGCTCCATCATGCAGGAATGGAATTGGTAGAAGGCGCGCTTGGCGTCGCTCATCGACTCGTGGTTCTGCCACGCCTCGGGGATCATCATCATGACTGCGTGCGCCAGCGAACGTCCGGTGCGCACCAGCAGCTCCAGCGCGTTGTCGAACATCGCCGAGTCGCTGCCGGTGGGCTGGATGATTGGCAGCAGCTTCTTGATGTCGTCGCCGAACAGGGGCGAGCTGAACAGTTTCTCCCGCGCATGCATCCAGTTGATATTGCCGCGCAGCGTGTTGATTTCGCCGTTGTGGCACAGGAAGCGGTAGGGATGGGCGCGATCCCAGCTCGGAAAGGTGTTGGTGGAAAACCGCTGATGCACCATCGCCAGCCCGCTGGCCATCAGCGGATCGAGCAGGTCGGGATAGAACTGCGGAATCTGATGCGAAATTAGCTGGCCCTTGTAGACGATGGTCAGCGCGGACAGGCTGCAGACATAGAACAGGTCCTTCTCACTAAGTTCCAGCGCGCGGACCTCGTTTTCGACCCGGCGGCGGATGACATACAGCTTGCGCTCGAACGCGTCGCCGTCCTCGATCTCGGCGCTGCGCCCGATAAAGATCTGGCGCACCGCAGGCATCGCGCGCCGCGCTATATAACCGCAGGCCGATTCGACGGTTGGCACTTCGCGCCATCCCAGGAAATGCTGCCCCTCCTCGCGCACGGCGCGCTCGAAAATCTGCTCGCACAAATCGCGCTCCTCGCTGCGCTGCGGCATGAACACCGATCCCACGGCGTATGCGCCGCGGGGCGGCAATTCAAATTCCAGCTTGTCAGCCTCGCGGCGGAAGAACGCGTCGGGAATCTGCATCAGGATGCCGGCGCCGTCGCCGGTCAGTGGGTCGCATCCGCAGGCGCCGCGATGGGTCAGGTTGTCGAGCACCTGCAACCCCATGCGGATGATGTCGTGGGAGGCTTCGCCCTTGATGTTGACCACGAAGCCGACGCCGCAGGCGTCGTGCTCAAAGCCGGGCTGGTAAAGACCTTGGGGGGCGGGGAGAGTTCTCAGTTGATGCATCTTTACGCTCGCTTCGTATGGGATACTCCTGACTTGGCGCCGTTATGACGCAGGCGCCGCCCGGCGGCCTCTCCACCCTCCTCTTCCTCCTCTGCCTCGGGCAGCGCGATCGTCACGCGTTCGGTATGGGTCGACAGCACCACCATCGTCTCGGTGCGCGACACGCCTTCGATAAAGCGAATCGTGCTGATCAGGCTTTCCAGTGACGCGGTATTGTTGGTCTTGACCTTGAGCAACAGGGTGTGCTCGCCGGTCACGTGATGGCATTCCAGCACGTCATCCATGTCGGCCACCGCGCGCTCGAACTCGCCGATCATCTTGGGATGGCTGATCGACACGCCGATAAAGGCGGTGACGTCCTTGCCCAGCCGGCGGGCGTCCAAAGTGGCGTGATAACCGGTGATAATACCGCTGTCTTCAAGCTTCTTGACCCGCTCCACCACCGAGGGGGCGGACAAGCCGACCTGTTCGCCCAACTTGGCCAGCGGGGTCTTACAATGTTCCTGGAGCATGGACAGGATCTGGAAATCGATCGCATCCAGCTCGGGGGTGGTGCCTAATTTCATAAGCCAAAAACCTGTCGGTGCCGTAAAAACAACCAAACTCCGGCACTCCAGTCAAGGTTTGTTAGGCCATTAATGCGATTTTTCGAAAAAATCGCGGGTCAGCAGGATCGTCGACGGGCAGGTTGAGACTCCGGACCTATTACAGCGCATAGGCGCCAGGCCACAAGCGTTATCGAAATATGCGACGCGTGCCCGTGCCTTCGGTGGAGGCGTCAGCGAAAAAGCACTCGTGCGCCGGGTTCCTCGAACACGGAATTCAGAACAAGCGCTGCTGTTTCATTCAGACGTCATTGGCCCGCCGCCGCTTGGTCTTCGACGAAGGCCTGCCGGAATTCCCCCTGCTTGGCTGGTTTGAGTTGCCCTGGCTTCCAAAGCCGCAGTTGAGCCCGGCGCGGCTTGCGATGTTGGCTCGGCTCAGGAGCGCGAAAGCCTCGTCAGGCGCCGCGACCGCGTAGGAAGTGGTGTGCGACGCCGAGAACCCGTATTCTTGTACCGCATCTTCGATCGCCTTGGGTTCGGCGCCGATGAAGAAGAACTGCCAGCCCTCTTTTTTGCGTTCTTCGATCATTTGGAAAATCTGCCTGCGGCCTTTTTCGCCGCAAAATTCCACGCTCGCGTTCTCCAGGCCATCGGTGATGACCGAAACCAGGATGCATTTGGGTTTAACGCTGAGCTTTGAGACCTGTTCTGAGGTTGCCGCCACTGCCCTGCCAATGGCGTCAAGCAGTGCCGTACTCCCTCTGGGCTGATAGTTTGCAGCGGTGCGATGTTCGACGATGTCGATCGGAGCGGCATCGTATAGCACCTCGTACTCATCGTCGAATTGGACCAGGGTAAACAGAGCTTTGCCCGCCGAGCGCTGTTCGTCGAGGTAGGCGTTGAACCCCTCGATGGTCTTGTTCTTCACCTGCTGCATCGAGCCGGAGCGGTCCAGAATCACGGTGATAAAGTCGAAGCGGTCCGATTCAAGCGCGCCGTTGCTCTCATGCTCCTGAAGGGTGCGCCTGCAATTCCTGCAATGAAACGGATCGGCGAGGCTCTTGACGAATTCCTTACATTCCATCTTCCGCCTCCTTAGTTGCCCGCGTTTGGCTATTGTGCGTTCGTTAGACCGACGAAAACGAGCCTATCCGGATTACAGTCCGGTATAATATAATTGACGTAAAGGTAATTCAAATCCTTAAAGCTTAGAATTCTCATACTTTTGTCCGCCAGTTTTCGCACAGCGTGTTCTGCTCTTCGCAGCGGCAAACTGCGTTTAACCTTGGGCAGTTCGTGTCTGAGTCTGCAATCCCACTTGCGGCGGAGGGCGGCGCGCGATCTGCTATCGTCCGCAATCGGCGACCTGGCCGCAATTGTTCTGTTCGAGTTCCCGCTGGCAGCCGAGCGCACGCCCACGTCGCGGACAGCGGCTTTTCCACCCTGACGGTGAGCGCCGCCGGTCAGGATCGGCGGCGGAAGATTTCGTAGTCTTCGGTCAGGATGATGACGGTGCGCGCGGTGTCGATGAAATTGGGTTCGTCGGCCCGCACAGCCTCCATCTCCGGCGTCTGGTTGGCTTGCTGCAGCGCCTGGAGGCTGTCGAACCAGGCCTCGGCCACGCAATCGCACAGCGGGGCGTTGCGGCTGCCGTACAGTTCCGGCATCGGATGGTTCTGCACATAGCGGCGCAGCCCTGGGATTTGCGTCGCGAGCGGACCGTGATGCTCGCGCCAGTACTGCTGGAAGTCCGCCACGCTCATGCCCGGTTTGCGTTCGCCCAACGCGATCAGATGCACCGCACCGGGTGTCACGGGTCTATCCTTCAACACTACCTCATGGCAGAGCAGGAAGCGCCGCGCGCTCAGTTCGGTGAAGTTGGCCTGATCGTCGATGGCGGCCTGCGCCGCCGGCGTCAGGTTGCCCACCCGCCGCTCCTCCAGGCTGTTGAACCACATCGCCGCCATCCCGTCATAAGGCGGGTCGCTCTCGCAGCCGCCGGGCACATCGGGATTGCCATAACTTTGGAGCAGGGTATGCGACTGAATGTAGCAAAGGATGTGGGTCAACGGTTTGGTCAGCTCGGCGTGCGTGGTGCGCCAGTAGCGCTGAAAGTCGCGTGGGGTGATTCCCGGTTTTCGTTTGGCAAAAAACAGTCCCTTGATCATCGCTGGGGCAAACGTCCTGAATTTGCGGGCGCCGGATCGTTCAGACGCCGAAAATGATACGCATCTTGTCCAGCAGCCAGCCGCGTCCGCGCCGATCATCCTGGGCGGAAGCGGCTTCCACGCGCTGGCGGGTTTCGCTGATGCGCCGCGCCACCACTTCGCTGACTTCGTTGAGCGCGTCGGGACGCTCGCGGAAGAGATGGGTGAAGGCCTCGCGATTGAGCTCCAACACCTCGGCGTCGGAGCGCGCCACGACACTGGCGTTGCGCGGCTCTCCGGTCAACAGTGCGATTTCGCCGAAGAAGGCGGGCGCCTCCAAGTCGCGGATGTGGACCGCGCCGCCGTTGGCTGTCTGCGCCACCACCTCCACCGTGCCGCGGCGCAGGATGTGGAAGTAGTCGCCGATTTCGCCCTGATGCATCAGGACTTCGCCGGCGCCGAATTGATGCACGCGGGTGTTGGGCAGCAGCATCTTGAGCTCGTCGTCGGTCAGCTCGGCCAGGAAATCCACGCGCCGCATCTCCGCCATCAGCCGCTGTTCCTCCTCGGCCCTGACCTCGGCCTGCTCGCGCGCCTGATGCAGATGAACGGTGCGAATCGGGAAGGGGATGTCCACCGCGTGGCGGCGCAGCGCGTACCACACGTTGCTGATCACGGTGTCGCGCACCGTCTCATGCGTGCCGTAGTCCGACAGCCAGTAACGCAGCTTGTACTTGATTGCCGAGTCGCCGAACTCAACCGCCGTCACCTCGGGTTCGGGATGGCGCGCCACGCCCTGGGCGTGGCGCAGTACGCCCAGCAGGACCTCCTTGACGCGGTTGGGCGGCTGCTCGTAGGGCAGTCCGACATAGACCGCGTCAGCCACGCCGCCCGCGGTGTAGTTGACCACGATCTCCTTGGCAATCAGGTTGTTGGGAATCTCCAGGGTTTCGTTCTCGCGCGTCACGATCCGCGTCGCGCGCCATCCTATGCCGTGGACGCGGCCTACGTAGTTGCCGACGTGCACCCAGTCGCCCGCTTCAAACGGCTTCTGAAGCTGCATCGACAGGCCCGCAAAGATGTTGCCCAACGTGTCCTGCAAAGCGAAGCCGATGATCACCGAGATGACCGCCGAGGTCGCCAGCAGCGAGGTCAGATCGACATGCACCGTGGCGCGCAGCACCACCAGCAGCACCAGCGCGTACAGTACGATCAGGATCAAGTCCCAGAAGATGTTGGAGGCGCGCACCTTGCTGGGCAACACGTAGTCGGCCAAATCCAGCAGCAGGCGGATGACGCCGAAGAAAAACAGCACCAGCCCCAGGGCTTCCAGCGTCAGCCCCAACTGCGAGGTGCGCTGCACCAGATGCATCAGGACGTCGGCGACGAATCCGGCGCCGATCAGGATCGGACCGGCCGGACCGACGTAACGGGGGCGTACCCGGTACACGACGAAGGAGGCGAGGATCGCCGCCAGCGCGCCGCCGGCTTCGATCGCCAACCGCAGGTGCGGCGCCAGTGCCGCCAGACCCAGCACAGTTTGCAGCGAGGTTTCCGTCATTGCCAATCAGAGAGCTAACGCCAGGACCATTTCCTCCAGCAGTTTGGCGGCGTCGAAATATTCCTGCGCCAACTCACGCGCCGCGCGCGCATGACGGGGATAATCGGCGTTGACTTTTTTGATCGCCTCGACCGCTTCGGCGGCGTCGCCAAAACCGAGCAAACCCACGCCGGTGGGCAGATATTTTTCGAAGCCCGTGAACTGCGTGACCACCGGGCGTCCTGCCGCCAGGTAGGTGGCGGTCCGATCGCTGAACCATCCCGAACGCGTCCTGACGTAGGAATCCTTGGCCACGGTGAATTCGCCGCGTGAGGAGCTGACGTATTCGCGGTATGCCTCAAGGTCGAGCGACATGGGAATCACCGGGCGAATCCTGAAGCCGCCTGCCAGCGCACGTTCGTAGTCGGGTCCCGAATCGAGGTCGGTGGCCAGTTCGATTTCCTGACCGGCGCGGCGGGCGACGTCGAGCACCTGGCGGAAGTTGACGTGCTTGGACCACCAATAGGTCTGGCCGCCGATTTCCAGGTCGTTGCCCTTGTTGGTCCACGTGCCGACGGTGGTGAACGCGGCCGGCTGCGCCGGACCCACGCCTTGATGCCAGATGTCGAGCAGCACCGGCGGACGCGTGCGATGCCACTTGATCGCGCCCGCGGGCAGCAGGCAGTCGGGAGCGCCGATGTTGTAGGCGTAGGTGAAGAACTCGTGATGGCGCCGGGCGGTTTCCATCGCCACTTGCTCGCCGCGGGCCAGATTGACCTGGAACGGTCCGGGGTCGGTCTCCAGGTAGACCAGCCGGCGGCAGGACTGATGCTCCTCGCGCGGCCGGGTCGCGACGCACAAATTGAACACCGCGTCGGCCTCGCGCAGCAGCGTGCGGCATCGCTCACGGCTCATCCCCAGGTATTCGCCGCTGGCCGGATCCAGAAAGCCCCAGCGTCCGCCAAACCCGTAGCGCTCCAGCGAGGGGATGACCAACTTCAGATTGGGCCCCGCGTCGGGCATCGGACTTACCCTGAGCGGGTCATAGACGTACGCCCAGTGATCTTCAAGGTAATAGACCTCGAAGCCCAGGCGCTCAAAACCGACCAGATGATGGAGCAACTGCCAGACCACGCCGGCGAACGGGTAGCGGATGGCCAGATGCTGAACGACGATCTTCCCTTTATGCTTGCGTTTCACCGAACCTGCAGACACTTGCTCAAGCTTGCATTTTTCAGCAAGCGGGTGGCATCCGGGCGATTTCCCGCAAATAGCGATCGGCGCGTTCCACCGCGTCGCGGCGCTGGCCGATGCGTGCTTCCTCCTCTTCGCCCAGTTGCGCCAGGTAGCATCCGCGCGCGGGCAAATACAGCACGGCACGATAGGGAAATCCAGCCCGGACCGGACGGTAGATCGCCGGCGCGATCACGCCCTCGATCGCCGCCTCGGTCACGTGCTCAACCGTTTGGTGGTCGCGCTTGTACACCAGCGCCAGCGCGCAGCGGATACGCGCGCTGCGCCGCCCCTGGGGCACGTCCGCCATCCGGCGGACGATCTCCTCGGCCAGCATCGTGTCGTCAGCCTCGGTACCCAGCCATCGATGGGAATTGATGCCGGGCGCGCCGCCCAGCGCGTCCACCTCCAGGCCGCCGTCGTCGGCCAGCGTTGCCAGCCGCGCCAGGCGGAAATAAAAGCGCGCCTTTAGCAGCGCGTTCTCGGCGAAGGTGGCGCCGCTTTCCTCCGGTTCCCGCGCAATTGCCAAATCGCGCAGCGAGACCAGTTCCAGCGGATAACGCGCCAGCAGCAGCCGGTACTCGGAAAGCTTGGCAGGATTGGTGGTGGCGATCAGCAGCCGGGCGTTCACGGGCGACATCAGGAGCCGGGCCGGCGCTTGTAGGTGACCTTCAGTGCGGCGCGTTCGCGATGCTCCTCGAGGGCCAACTCGATCAGCCGATCGATCAGCCGCGGCAGCGGCAGACCGGAAACCTCCCACAGCTTGGGGTACATACTGATCGAAGTGAAACCCGGGATGGTGTTGACTTCCCCAACGTAGAGCTCGCTCAGGTCGCGCGTGGCCAGGAAGTCCACCCGCGTCATCCCGCGCAGCGACAGGGCTTTGAAGGCCGCGATGGAAAGGTCGCGGATGCGCCGCGAGACCGGTTCGGGAAGCTCGGCCGGGATTTTGAAGCTGGCGCCGGCAGGGTCCAAATACTTGGAATCGTAGCTGTAGAAATCGTGGCCGTGCTCGACCATCACTTCGCCGGGCAGCGAGGCTTGCGGGTCGTCGTTGCCCAGCACCGAGCATTCGAACTCGCGCCCTTCGCAGGCAGCTTCGATCAGCAGCTTGCGATCGTAGGCAAAGGCGTCCTCCAGCGCGGCGGCCAGGTCGGCACGGCGCTTGACCTTGGTGACGCCGATCGAGGAGCCGAGCGCGTTGGGCTTGATAAACACCGGGTAGCCAAGTTCGTCAGCCAGGCGCAGGGCGATGGCGGCGTCGCGCGCGTAGGCGGAGCGCTCCAAGGACTTAAACCGCACCACCGGAACACCGGCATCGCGCAGCACGCGCTTTTGCAGCTCCTTGTCCATCCCGACCGCAGAACCCAGCACCCCGGAGCCGACGTAAGGGATGCCGGCCAGTTCGAGCAGACCCTGCACGGTGCCATCCTCGCCATAGGTGCCATGGAGCACGGGAAAGACCACGTCCAGGCCGCGGTGCGCGCCTTCCAGGGATGCGACGCGTCCGCCGCCGAGGCTGACCAGCGCGTTGCCGCCGGGCTGCGGCAGCAGGCTTACAGGCGCGTCGGCGCAAGCGAGTTCGCCGACGTCGGCGACCGCCTTGCGCAGCATCGCCAGCGCGTCGTGATAAAGATACCAATGGCCGTCGCGGGCGATGCCGATGGGCACCACCTCGTAGCGCGCCGGATCCATCGCCGACATGATCGACAGCGCCGAGCGCAGCGAGATTTCGTGCTCGCTGGAGCGCCCGCCGAAAATCACCCCCACCCTGATCCTGCTCACCCGCCGAACTCCCTTACCCGATCTTGCCGCCCGGAAAACGCCGCGCCTGGCGCTCTAATCGAGCCGATAGTTGGGCGCCTCCTTGGTGATGAAGACGCCATGCACGTGACTTTCGCGCTGGCCCGCCTGGCTTACGCGGATGAAACGGGCGCGGCGGCGAAACGCCTCCAGGCTGGAGGCGCCGACGTAACCCATCCCGGCCTGCAAGCCGCCGATTAGCTGATCGACGTTGGAGGCCAGCGAACCGCGATACGGGACCCGCCCTTCGATTCCCTCCGGCACCAGCTTGGCATCGGGCACCGACTCCTGCGAGTAGCGGTCGCGCGTGCGCTCCAGCATCGCGCCCAGCGAACCCATTCCGCGGTAAACCTTGTAGGTGCGCCCCTGGTACAAAATCGTCTCGCCGGGGCTTTCCTCGGTGCCGGCAAACAGCGAGCCAATCATGACGGTGGCGGCGCCCGCCGCCAGTGCCTTGGCCATGTCGCCGGAGTAGCGGATTCCGCCGTCGGCGATGACCGGTACCCTGGCCGGCGCCGCCGCCGCCACGCAATCCATGATCGCGGTGATTTGCGGCACGCCCACGCCCGACACTACGCGCGTGGTGCAGATCGACCCGGGGCCGATTCCCACGCGCAGCGCGTCGGCGCCCGCGTCGATCAAAGCCTTGGCGCCCTCCGCGGTGGCGACGTTGCCGGCCACCACTTCCGCCTCGGGCCATTCGCGCTTGGTGGCCTTCAGCGCCTCGATCACGTTGTGCGAGTAGCCATGTGCCGCGTCGATGCACAGGATGTCGGCGCCCGCGCGGCGCAAGGCCGCAACGCGCTCGGCGCGATCGGCCCCCACGCCAATCGCGGCGCCCACGCGCAGCCGCCCCAGCCCGTCCTTGCTGGCGGTCGGATAGCGCATCGCCTTGTCCATGTCCTTGACCGTGATCAGCCCGCGCAGCCGCTGCTGGTCGTCAACCAGGGGCAGCTTCTCGATGCGATGGTGTTGCAGGATGTCCTTGGCCTGCTCCAGGTCGATGCCCAGTTTGGCGGTGATGACCTTGGTGGTCATCACCTCGCTGACCGGCTTGTCCAGCCGCTTGACGAAGCGCAGGTCGCGATTGGTGAGAATGCCGACCAGGCGGTCGTCCTTGACCACCGGTAGACCCGAAATGCGGTAGCGGCGCATCAACTCCAGCGCCTCGCCCACCTTCTGCTCGGGATGGACCGTGACCGGGTCGGTGATCATGCCGCTTTCATACTTCTTGACCACTTCGACTTCGGCCGCCTGATTTTCGATCGACAGGTTGCGATGGATGAAGCCGATGCCGCCCAGTTGCGCCATCACGATCGCCGTGGCGGACTCGGTAACCGTGTCCATCGGGCTGGCCACCAGCGGTATATTGAGACGGATATTGCGCGAGAGCACGGTGGAGACGTCGCATTGATGGGGCAGCACGTCGGATTCCTGAGGGAGCAGCAACACATCGTCAAAGGTCAGCCCCTCGCGAAGCTCCTCATACTTCATGAGCATCCCTCCCTGAGGTTAAAAAAAAGCCCGCACGACCGGCGGGCTTGCAATTCAGGCCTCGGAACAATGTCAACCAAAAGCGCCATAATCCAAGGTAACAGATGTGGTGGCGCCGATGCAATTGGCGCCCGCTTGCGGAGCCGAAGGACACGCGTTGGTTGGCTTGAAAGGCTCTTCAAGAGTTGACGTGCCGGACCTGCCGAAGATAGAACAATTGTTCAGATTGGACCGCCGCGCAAACGAAATTTCGCAGCGGCGCGGAGTCGATTTTACGAGACCTGTTGGGTTCTGACGCGTAAGCGCCGCAAGGCCGCGGCGCCGCCAACAGCTATAGCGGTGAGGCGCTTCAGCATGGATTTCAATCTTTCAGCAGAGGACCGGGAACTGGTCGATCTCATCGATCGGGTTGGGGCCGAGAAATTCGCGCCCAAGGCCTTCGAGCGGCGCAACGAAGACGGCCATCCGGCCGACAATATGCGCCTGCTGGGTGAATTGGGTGTGCTGGGCGTCTGCCTGCCGGTGGAGGTGGGTGGGGCGGGACGCGACGCCTTGTCGGGGATACTGGCCATTGAACACATCGCGCGCTGGTGTCCGCGCACCGCGATCAGCGCCACGATGGCGATTGCGGGGCCGGGGATGTTCATCGCCAGATGGGGTACCGCAGAGCAGAAGGCAAAGTATCTGCCGGCAATCCGCAGCGGCGAGGCCAACATGGCCATTGCACTGACTGAACCGCAGGCCGGCAGCGCGCTGACCGACCTGGCCACGCGCGCGGAGATCAGGGACGGGGTTTGCGTGCTCAACGGCCACAAGACCTTTTGCAGCCACGCCGGCTGGGATCGGCACATCCTGGTATTTTGCCGCTTTGCGCCGGGTACGGGCGGTATCGGCGCGGTGATAGTGGAACGTGGTACACCCGGATTTACGCTGAGCCAGCCGCATTATCACATGAGCGGCAGCCCCTGGTGGGAGTTGTTTTTCGACAACGCCGAGGTTGCGCTGGACAATGTGCTGTTTGCCGGCGACGGCTTTCGCAAGCTGATGTCGAGCTACAGCCTGGAGCGATGCGCCGCCGGGGCATCGTCGATCGGCATCGCCCAGGCGGCATTCGAGCTGGCTCGCCAGCATTCCGTGGAGCGCAAACAGTTCGGCCGTCCGATCTGCGATTTTCAATTCGTTCAGGACAAGCTCGCCAACATGTATCTGGCCCTCGAGCAGGCCCGGCTGCTGCTTTATAAAGCGGTCAAGGGCGGCCATGGCAGCGTCGGACGCCTGGAATCGTCAGCGGCCAAAGTGGCGGCCACGGAGGCAGCGGTGTTTGTGTGCGATCAGGCCATGCAGATCTTCGGCGGCTCCGGAATGTCCCAGGAGATGCCCCTGGAATGGATGTATCGGATGGTCAGGACCGCCACGGTGGCAGGCGGCACCTCCGACATCCATCGCGGCATGATCGCAAGCGAACTGGTGGGCCGGCGCTTCGAGCACCGCCCCCTCGCTCCCGGTTAGAAACTGTTACAAGATGCGCGGCTACGGGTCATGTACCCCGGGTGCCTGAATCTGCCGCGAAACGTACCGCCCGCAGGTATTTCTGTCCGCCGGGTGAAGATCCCTCAAACTCGCCGCGCTGTGCTAACCTGAGGTTGATGAGATCGCGCAGAGCAGCGCAGCAAGCCAGTCTGTTTCCCACCAAGCCGGCCCGCGGGCAGCCGCTGGCCGATCGGATGCGCCCGCGCACGCTCGATGAGCTGGTCGGGCAGGAGCATCTGCTTGGACCCGGCAAGCTGCTCAGCCAGATGGCAGCCTCGCACACGCTGCACTCGATCATCCTGTGGGGTCCGCCGGGCAGCGGCAAGACCACGCTGGCGCGGCTGGTCGCGGATCAGTCGGGAGCGGTGTTCAAATCGATCTCAGCGGTGCTCTCGGGCGTGGCCGATCTGCGCGAGGTAATCGAACTGGCGCGCCGCCAGCTTGCCGCCGACGGCCAGCGCACGGTGCTGTTCGTCGACGAGATCCATCGATGGAATCGGGCGCAGCAGGACGCATTTTTGCCGCACGTCGAAAGCGGGTTGATCACGCTGATCGGCGCCACCACCGAAAACCCCTCCTTCGAAGTGATCGGACCGCTGCTGTCGCGCACCAAGGTGCTGGTGCTCAACCCGCTCTCAGAGGCGGATTTGGCGATTCTAATCAAGCGCGCCCTGACCGACTCCGAGCGCGGCCTGGGCGCCTTCAACCTCACTCTTGAAGATCCGGCGATGGACGAACTGGTTGGGCAGGCGGGCGGCGACGCGCGCAAGGCGCTCAATGCGCTGGAGATCGCCGCCGAACTGGCGCGCCAGGCGGGCTGTTCGACAATCACGGCCGAGCACGTGCGCGAAGCCACGCAGCACAAGGCGCTGATTTACGATCGCGCCGGCGAGGAACACTACAACGTGATCTCCGCCTTTATCAAAAGCATGCGCGGCAGCGACTGCGATGCGGCGTTGTACTGGATGATGCGGATGGTGGAGGCGGGAGAAGATCCGATGTTCATCGCACGCCGAATGGTGATCTTCGCCGCCGAAGATGTCGGCAACGCGGACCCGCGCGCGCTGACGGTGGCGACCTCGGTCAAGGAGGCGGTGGAATTTGTCGGGATGCCCGAGGGCGTCATTCCGTTGGCGCAGGGCGTCACCTACCTGGCCAGTGCGCCCAAATCCAACGCGTCGTATCGCGCGATGCTGGCGGCGCGCGAGGACGTGCGCAAGCTGGGCGCGCTGCCCGTCCCGATGCATCTGCGCAACGCGCCCACGCCGCTGATGAGGGAGCTGGGCTACGGCTCTGGCTATCGCTACCCGCACGATTACGAAGGCGCCCTCACCGAGCAGGACTACCTGCCCGAAGAGCTCCTGGAGCGGCACTATTACGAGCCGTCGGAGCGCGGCTACGAAACTCGCATCCGCGAGTACCTCCAACGTGCCCGCCAGATGCGCTCCAACCGCGCACAGCCGCGCAACCCCGATAAAGACAGCAAGTGAGACCAGCGTCGGCGGCACGGAGCGCGCCCAGATGGCCCGCAGCCGCGGGATAGGCTGACGCCCGCTTCAACCGGGATCATCAACTAGGGGTGTTGGCCTAAATCAGCGACCGGCCCTGTGCGCCGTCTACCGGCAGCGTGGCGCCGGTGATCCAACTGGCCCTGGGCGACGCGAGCATCACCACCGCGTAGGCCACTTCTTCGGGGCGGCCCAGGCGGCCGGCGGGAAAATCATGGCTGATGAAGTCGCGCTCGAAATCAGGGTTTTCCCTGAAGATCCGCTCCCACACTCCGCCCGGATAAATGATCGAGCCGGGCGCGACCGAATTGACCCGGATGCTTTTGGGAGCGAACTCGCGCGCCAGCATCTTGGTCAGCGAAATCAGCGCCGCCTTGGCGGCGTTGTAGGCGATCGGTCCGCCCGCTTCGCGCCCGTAGATCGAGCTGATGTTGACGATCGCTCCGCCGCCGCGCCGCTCCATCTCGACCGCCGCGATGCGGCTGAGGGTCACCGGGGCGAAGAAGTTGGTGGCGAAGGATTCCTGCCAGGCGGAGTCGGGCAGCTCGGCCAGTGTGCCGACCACCGCTCCGCCGGCGTTGTTGATCAGGATGTCGATGGCGCCCCAATGGGCCGCGGTGCTGCGGACCCATCGCGCCGCCTGCGCCTCGTCGGTGACGTCGGCCGGCATCGAAAAGACCTCGTGGCCTTGCGCGCGCAATTCGCCGGCCGCACGTTCCAGCGCCTCCGCGGTGCGCGCGCACAGGCTTACCCGCGCGCCTTCCTGCGCCAGCGCCTGCGCGATGGCGCGGCCGATCCCGCGGCTGGCGCCGGTTATCAGCGCCACCTTGCCCTTCAAGCCCAGATCCATGCGACACCTCCAAAAACCGGCAGACTCTCAACCTACCCTGCACGCACAGAAAAGTGGAGCGTGCCGGATGATTTCAAGCCTTTGCCGACGACCGGATGGCTTGCCTTGCAGGAGAAATCGTTTACAAGTAGCTGCACGAGTGAAAAGTTAAACCGATGATCCTCGATGCGCGCTCCGCGGACTGCACTGCAATGGTTCAGTCGCCGATTGTCCGGCCAATCAGGTTTGCCTGGCGGATGCGGATCGCGCTGGCTTTGGCGCTATGCTTCACTGCCGCTTGCAGCAGCACCGCCGGACAGGGTCCCAAGCTCTGCGGACCGTTCGGCGACCCGCCCGCCGATACCATCGAGGCCCCCGCGCCGCTTTGCCTGGGTGGTGTGCGGCTGGGACCGTGGCAGGATTCCGACGGCACCCCGCGTCACGCCTGCCTGTACGAGCCGGGCCCCAAAGCCACAAGCGGCCCCCTTCCGCTGATCGTTTATTTGCATCCGTCGCTGTTCGGAACCGAGACGATTTATCTGACCAATCTCCTCCATTACCAGGATTCGATGCAGGTGGGGCAAAACGGCACGCGCGGTTTTATCGTGCTCGAACCCAGCGGCCGCAAGACCACCCATTTCTACCCGTTCCCCGATCAGAAGGGACTGGGATGGGACAACTGGTATCGGCAGTTCAATCCCGCGGGTGATGTCAGGGTCGGCGCCGCCGTTTACAAGGAGAACGTTGACGCGGCCGCCATCGATCACTTCATCGCCGAAGTAGCGGCCACCGGCAAGGTCGACCCCAGGCGCATCTATCTCACCGGATGGTCCAACGGCGCCGCGATGGCTTATCTGTACGGGTTGAGCCGGCCCAAGATCGCCGCCATCGCCGTCTATTCGGCGCCCAATCCGTTCGGTGCCTTCGGCGATCCCTGTCCGCAAAAGCCGGTCGCTGGTCCGCCGAAGGAAGACACGGAGATCCAGATCTTCAATCCCCGCCTTGCCAGTCTGCACATCCACAACAACTGCGACGCAGTCGGCATCTGCCCCAATTCCGAGCAGCTCGCCACCCAACTGACCGCGGCCGGAGTCGGCGTATCCGATGTGATCGTCGATTCATTGGGTATCCAGGTCAAATCGTGCATGCGCGCCTGCGGCGTCGATCCCAAAGGCGACGCCGATCCGGTGTCGAATCCGCTGGGATGGACGCTGGGGCTGGCCAATCACAGCCGCTGGCCGTTGAGCTGGACGCGCACGATGCTGGAATTCTTGCGCGACCATCCGCTGAAGTGATCTTGGCACTGGATTGAACGCGGTATCAGTCCGCTCGGGTTGGACAAAATCCCCTTACCGGGAGCATCCTTTAGGGGGCGACGAGCCGGAGGAATTGCGCCTGGCGGAGAGATAACGATGGAGCTCGGGTTGCAGGGCAAAACGGCACTGGTGCTGGGAGGCAGCAAAGGGCTGGGTCGGGCAATCGCGCAGGCGCTGGGCGCCGAAGGGGTGGCGGTGGCGATGCTGGCGCGCGGTCAGCAGGCGTTGGACGAGGCGGTCGGCGCGATCGGCGCGCGCGGCGGCAACGCTATTGGGCTGGCGGCCGATCTGACGCAGTGGGATACCGTCGAGCGCGCGGCCCGGGTGGCGCGCGAGCAGCTCGGTCCGATCGACATCCTGGTCAACAACTGCGGCGGCCCGCCCCCGGCGCGTGTGATTGGTATCGCGCCCGAGCTGTGGCTGGAGCAGTTCCACGCGATGGTGCTGGTGTTTATCCGGCTCACCGACCTGCTGCTCCCTGACATGCGCCGGCGCAAATGGGGCCGGATCATCAATGTGGCCTCCGAAAGCGTGATTCAGCCGATACCCAACCTTGCCATTTCCAACACCTTGCGCGGCGCGGTGGCCGGATGGGCCAAGACGTTGGCCGGCGAAGTCGCCGCCGACGGCATCACCGTCAACACCCTGCTGCCGGGCGCATTCGAAACCGACCGTGTGCTGCAATTCCAACGCATCGCGTCCGAGCGCGAGGGCGTCTCGTCCGAAGAGTTCATGCGCCGCGCGGTGCGCAATATCCCGGTCGGCCGGCTCGGCCAGCCCGCCGAGTTCGGTGCCGCCGCCGCGTTTTTGGCCAGCCCGCTGGCGGGCTATATTACCGGCTCGATGATCCGGCTGGACGGCGGCTCGATCCGCTCGGTATGACTTGTTCAACGAGCTGATGGGCATCAGAAAACGCGAGCGCCGTGCGAGCATTTCCCGGAGGCGAACATGGTGGGTGTAACCGAGTTGGGTTATATCGGAATCGAGGTAAGCAACCCTCAGGAATGGAAGACCTTCGCCACCGAGGTGCTGGGGCTGGAGATGGCCGACGAGGGCGAGGCAGACCGCTGCTATCTGCGGATGGACTACTGGCACCATCGGATCGTGATGCACGTCGGGACCGGCGACGACTTGCTCTACCTGGGATTCCGGGTCGCCGGCGGCGAAGAATTCCGCGAGATGCAGCGCCAACTGGCCGATGCCGGCGTCGGCTTCCGCGTCGGCTCTGACGAAGAAGCCGCCGAACGCCACGTGCTGGAAGTGCTCAAGCTGACCGACCCGGGCGGCAATCCGGTCGAGATCTTCCACGGACCCGAAATCCAGGCCAACAAGCCGTTCCATCCGGGACGCCGGATGCACGGGCGCTTCAAGACCGGCGCCGGCGGATTGGGTCATTGCATAATCCGCCAGCCCGATCCGAACGCTGCCTACCGATTCTACACTTTGTTAGGGATGCGCGGCGGAATTGAATACAAGATGCGGATGGGCAAGCAGGTCGCGCAGCCAGTGTTTATGCATTGCAACGAGCGCGACCACACGGTGGCGTTCTTCGATATCGGCGGCACCGCCGGCCCGCGCCTCAACCATATCATGCTCGAGGTCGAGAACTTCGACGACCTCGGCCTGACCTATGAAATCGTGACCGAGCGCAAGATTCCGCTCGTCATGGGCCTGGGCAAGCATTCCAACGATCAGATGTATTCGTTCTACTTCAAAAACCCGTCAGGCTGGGCCTTCGAATACGGCTGGGGCGGCCGCCCCGCAACCTATCAGTCCGAGTACTTCGTCAAGGACATGTACCGCCAGGCGGTTGCGGGCGGCGGCGCGGAGCCCAAGCGCTGAACGGCGTTACAGACGGCTGAAGATGGCGCCGCAGTCGCGCAGTTGTGCGATGCGTTGGGCGTCGTAGCCGAGCAGTTGGCTGAGGACTTCTTCTGAATGTTCGCCCAGGCGCGGCGCGGGCGTGATGGTTGGGTTTGTGCCGTCGAATTTGATGAACGGGGCGGCTTGTTCGACTGCGCCTACTTCCGGATCATTCACCACGACTTTCAGATCATTGGCGATTACCTGGGGATCGTCCAACATCTGCGTCAGATGCGGAACCGGCGATACCGGGACGCCGCCCGCGAGCAGCGACTGGAAGAGCGCATCGAATGAAGAGCCCGCGCAATATGCCGCCAACGCTTGTGCCAAGTCACCGTCAGGCCCTTCGTTGCGGGCCTGCTCGTAGCTCATCGCGCCAAGCTGTGGGATGTGCGAGCGCAGCGCATCCCATGACACGGCGTCGGACACCGACAGGTACAGCCATTGGCCGTCGCGGCATTGATAGACGCGATGGAGCGCCGCGGGACCACGCGATTCCGGCGCGCCGGTTTCCAGGTTGGGACGCTCCTTGTAGAAGACAAACTCTCCCGCTTGCAGGGACATAACGGCGTGGATCAGCGAGGTCTCGCACAACTGCCCCTTGCCGGTCAGTTGGCGTGCGCGCAGCGCCAGGATACATCCCAGCGCCGACAGCGTGGCGGCGCCGTAATCGCTGATTGGCACCGTCATGTAAATCGGATGCCGCGGCGAAGCGCCGCTGCCGCCCGGATAACCGTCGCCGCCATGCGCCGCCATCGTACCGGAAATCGCCTGCGTCAGCGGGTCCAGCCCGGGACGGTCGTAGTCGGGGCCGCTGCTGCCGAACCCCGTCACCGACATGTAGATGAGGCGCGGATTGATCGCGGACAGCCGCTCGTAGTCGATACCCAAGGCCCGCGTGCGTCCGGGACGGAAGTTTTCCACGAAGACGTCGGCCTTGCGTACCAAATCGTATACCACTTGCAGTCCGTGCGGTGACTTGAGGTCAACGCCGAGCGCGCGCTTGTTCTGGTTCCACGCCCTGAACCCGGTCACGTGGCGCAAAGAGTCGCCCTCGGGTCCCTCGATCTTGATCACGTCGGCGCCCAGATGCGCCAGCAGCATCGGTCCGAACGAACCGGCGATGTAGCTCGACGCGTCGATCACCGTGATGCCCGCCAATGGCCCTTTGCCGCCGCCCGGCGGCGCGCCGGGGCGCGAAGCGTCCTTGCGCGCACGAGCCTGTTCGAGCAGCGCCGGCAGCAGAGGATTTGCCGGGTCTACGATCGGTGCCGGACCGGCGATTTCCCCCGGGGTCGCACCAAGCCTGATCGGCGGACCCATCTGGATTGTCGCTCCGAGGGCGGGATCATGGACTTCCCGGCGCATACCCAGATGGCGCACCTGCGGGTCGTCGAGAAATTGCTCGCGCGTCAGCACCGGCGCGGCCGGCACCTCGTATTGCTTGAGGATGTGCACCCATTCGTCGCGCGGACGCTGCAGGAACGCCGCGTCGAGCAGCGCCTTGAGTTCATCGACGTGGGCGCGCGCAACGCGCCACGGCGCCTGGTTGAAACGCGGATCGTCGAACAGCGCCGGCCGACCGATTGCCGCGGCCAGGCGCTGGCAAAAACGCACGCTGGTGCAATCGACGATCAGGTACAGACCGTCCGATGCTTTGAACAGACGGATCACGGCATACGGGCCCATCGGGTCCGTCGGTCCGGGCTGCGAGGTCGGCAGATGCGGGTTGCGAATGAAATCGCCGCTTTGCAGCGCGAGCGCGCCGGCCAGCAGCGACACCTCCGCAGGGCCGTATCCGGCGCCGTCCTCGCGCGCGACAAGTCCGGCAACGGCGGCCGCGGCACCCATCAATCCGGCCTGGTAGCTCGGCGCGGGGAACGTAGTCACGACTGGTTTGCCGCTGCGCGCGATCTGGCTGGCGAAGATGCCGCTCCACGCCCGCACCAGGTCGTCTTCCAACTGCAGGCCGGCGTACGGACCGCGGCTGCCCAGCGGCGGCATCCGCAACGCCACCGCGGCGGGATTCGCGCGGCGAATCGATTCGCAGTCAAGCCCCAGCGCGCGAGCGCGGTCGGACGTGAAGCCGCTTACCACCACGTCGGCGATTTTCAAAAGGTCATGCGCTTTGGCCAAATCCGCGGGCGCGTCGAGGTCCAGGAACAACGCCTGCTTGCTGCGATTGAGCACGTGAAAATGGGGCGTGCCGCGCGCTGCATCGCCGCCGCGCGGTTCGATCCTGATGGTCCTGGCGCCATACTCGGCCAGCAGCATCGCCGCGTAGGAGGAACCCAGATGCCCGGCAAACTCGATGACTGTAATTCCGTCCAGCGGTTTGACCATCCGACTACCTCGACGGTGCCTTATGAGCGCCGCAACTGTGCGTCTAACCGATCGCCGTCGTCAACAGCAATACGCTGTCCTCCAATGCCTCGACGCTGTGGACGATCTCGCGGTCCAGCGCGAACATCGTTCCGGGCGTGATTTCATGCGGCACGCCGGCGGCCGCAAAGTTGACGCGGCCCGACATGACCTGCACCGTCAGCGGGCCGCGGGTACGATGCTCGTGCAGGCGCGCGCCGCGCCGCAGCGCCATCAGCATCACGTTAAGCCCGTAGTCCTTGACCAGGCTTTTGGCTTCGCGATCGCCGCCCGAGGCGCCCAGTTTCGACTTGAGCTGGTCGATCTCCGCGGTCACGTCGATCATCGCAAAGCCGCCCGGCGCAGGCCGCAGCGCCTGTCCGATGTTCTCGTCATCAGCCATTGCAAGACCCTCCCTGGCTGCGTGAAACCTCAGTCGAGCCGTCAAGCACGGTCGGCTTGCGAGCCGCTCCGGTTCGCGAACCGCCCGTGCTACCGATTCTACTCCAGCCAGGGCTGTTTGACGCGCTCGGCGATTTCGGCCAGCGCCTGAGCCTTGGATTTTCCGGGCCACATCACCAGCCGCGCCTCGGAGAAGAAGTACCACGGCGGCTCGCTGAAGTTGGCGAAGTCGGGCAGCAAGCTGCGCTGAAACTCGGTCGAGGCGAGTGCTCGGCGCGCTGCCTCATAGTTGTCGAACCAGATCTCTTCGGCGCCGTCCCATCGCGGGTCGCCCCAGTGGTACGCCTCGTCGAGCACGGTGCATTGCTGGTAGTAGCGCAGGCCCGGGATCGACTTGACGATCGGCGCGTGGACATCAGCCCAGTAGGCGCGGAAGTCCTCCACCGTCATGCCCATCTTGTGCTGTAGCTGAAAGATGCCCTGGATCATTCCCGAAGCCAGGCCGCCCGCCCATCATCGGCGTGTCCTGCGTGAACATCCAGCCGATGCGGGAGAGGTCGATGAAATTGAACTCGTCGCGTTTGAAAGGCGAATTGGGATGCTCCTTGACTGAGAGCTGACCGATCATGCGGTTTTCCGGCTCCTCGCCCCAGACCTCGCTGACCGCGTCGAACGGCGAATCGCCGCCCAGCGAATGGACGCGATGGTTCTGGATGTAGCGGCGCATCCCGCGCGGCCGCGTCTCGCCGCCCCTGGTGCCCAGTTCCGCCTGCCGCATCCCCGCTTGCGTGTGGAGCGCCAGGTAATGGTGATGGAAGCCGGCCGAACTCAACGAAGGCTTGCGCGCGAAGAAATAAAACATGTGGTACATCGGTATTTCCTCCGATACCGCTGCTGTCCCCTTTTCCACATTCAGTTACAACCACGGCTACGCCGCCTCGAGCCGGAAGAACTGAACGGGCTGGGGTGGCGTCTTACTTTTTCTTGAACGCGCGGTCGCGCTCGGCCAGCGCGCCCTTAAGTCCCATCTTGCGCTGATTCCTGACCCACGCCTTGACCGCCTCGGTGTTGTGGAAGATGACGTCGATATCGCCACCCGACTGCTGCGCGGCGCGAAAGCCCGTCACCTCCAGGTAGCGGTTGACGGCCGCCTTGTGCAGCACCAGCAGCTCGGGCGAGACCAGCGCCACGCGCCGCGCGTAGGCCAGCGTCTCCTCTTCCAGCTTCTCGCGCGGATAGACGCGGTTGACCAGATGCCACTCCAGCGCCTCCTGGGCGGTCATCGAGTCGCCGGTGAAGAAATACTCCTTGGCCTTGCGCGGACCCATCAGCACCGGCCACAGCGCCATCGTCGGCAGCACCCCCAGTTGACGGCCGGCGGGATGGCCGAAGGTGGCATCTTCGCTGGCAAACACCACATCGCAATGACCGACCAGTTCGTTGGCGCCCGCCAGGCAATAGCCGTGAACCTGCGCGATGGTAGGTTTGCTGAGCGACCACAACCGCTGCCATCGCTGCGTCACGCGCAGGCAGTCGATAAAGTCCCGGCTGACGGTGTAGCGCCGGCCCGCGCCGGCGTTGCCGTAATCCGAGGCGAGATCGTAGCCGGCGCAAAAGCCGCGCCCCGCGCCGCGGATTATCAGCACGCTGGCTTCGGGGTCATTGTCGAAAGCCTGCGTGGCATCCTCGAATTCGGCCAGCAACTGCGGCGACAGCGCGTTGATCTTTTCGGGGCGGTTGAGCGTGATGCGGAAGATCTTGTCCTCGACCTTCTCGTAGATGATGGTTTGATAATCGGCCATGGGCTTGCTCCGTTCCTGATAGTGGTCAAACCATCGCATTGCGCGCGCACGCTGACAAGGCTTGGGATGCGGCAGCGGGGCGCGGAACTCGCTCAGCCGCCAAACTCCGGCATCACCTGCCGTGCGAACAGCTCGAGCGACTCGTCGGACATGAACGACAGAATGAAATAGGTAATGTTGAACTCCTCAATACGCGACCGGATCTCGCGCCGTACCTCCTCCGCGGTGCCGACCAGCAGCATCGGGAAGTTGCGCGCGCCCTCGGCGTCGGGCAGGCCCATGTTCTCCGCGGCCCGGCGCGCCATCGCGTCGCTCTGCGCCTTGTCGGCGGCGATGAAGGTGGTCGACAGCGATGAGATTTCGATCGCACCTGGATCGCGTCCGCACTCGCGCGCATACTTGTGCAGCAGTGCCAGGCGCCGCTTGAGATCGGGCTTGTCGAAGCG
This sequence comes from Pseudomonadota bacterium, assembly GCA_021325025.1. Taxonomy (GTDB): domain Bacteria; phylum Desulfobacterota; class Binatia; order Binatales; family Binataceae; genus JAJPJA01. Next base: position 180,495 of record JAJPHZ010000041.1, read on the forward strand.
CGCCGACTCCTTGTAGTCGACGAATCCGCGCGTGACCGGCGCAATCAGGTTGAGGATGTCGGCGTAGCGCGCCGCGACCTTCAGCACCGCGCTGCCTGCGCCGCCCACCAGGAGGGGCGGATGCGGTTTCTGGACGGGCTTGGGAAAGTTGTAGGCCTTGTCGATCGAGAAGTAGCGCCCATGAAAGGCCGGCTCCTCCTGCGTCCACATCGCCTTGAGCACCTCGATCCCCTCGGCGAGCTGCTCGATGCGCTGCGCGTTGGACGGATAGGGGTAGCCGTAGGCGTCGTACTCGCGCCGCAGCCATCCCGAACCCAGCCCGGCGATAAACCGTCCGCCGCTGATGTTATCGACCGAAGATGTGATTTTGCCCAGCAGCGCGGGGTTGCGATAGGACATTGCGGTGACCAACGGCAGCAAACGCACGCGGCGCGTGACCAGTGCCAGACCGGTCAGCGCCGCGTAGCATTCCAGCTCGGGCAGCCGTTTGCCGTGGGTATTGATCAAATGGTCGGGCACTGAGACCGAATAAAAGCCCAGCGCTTCGGCCCGCTCGGCCAGCGTCCGGGCTTTGGCGAAATCGGCGACCGGCGCCAGAGCGCCGAACTTTATCTGCGGCATGGGATCTGCGGTTCGCCACCTCTCGAAGATGAGTTCGGCTAACAAGCTATTACACGCGCGCTTGGGCGGTAAAGCACCGACGGCGACGGCTTCGCGTTGGGTAATCGCCCTACGCTAGCCGCGCCCGACCAGCGGCATCTTGGTGGCCATCACGGTCATGAACTGGACGTTGGCGTCAAGCGGCAAATTGGCCATGTAGCGGATCGCTTCGGCGACGTGGCGCATGTCCATGGTCGGTTCGGGCATGATCGTGCCGTTGGCCTGCGGCACGCCTTTGCTCATCCGGGCGGTCATCTCGGTGGCGGCATTGCCGATGTCGATCTGGCCGCAGGCGATGTCGTACTTGCGGCCGTCAAGCGAAGTGGACTTGGTAAGCCCGGTCAGCGCGTGCTTGGTGGCGGTGTAGGGAGCGGAATTGGGACGCGGTGCATGGGCGGAGACCGAGCCGTTGTTGATGATCCGGCCGCCCCGCGGCGTCTGCTCCTTCATGATTTTGAAGGCCTCCTGCGTGCATAAAAACGCGCCGGTGAGATTGGTGTCCACTACGCCCTTCCATTGCTCGTAGGTCAGTTCCTCCAGCAGCCTGGGCGGTCCGCCCGTGCCCGCGTTGTTGAACAGCAGATCGAGCCGCCCAAACACCTCGCGCACTTTGGCGAAAAGATTTCTTACCGACTCCGGATCGCCGACATCGGTGGCGACCGCGATCGCCTGCACGCCCCGCTCCCGCGTGCCGCGCGCGGTTTCCTGCAGCGGCTCGATGCGCCGCCCGGCCAGTGCCAGGCTCCATCCGTCGGCCGCCAGCGCCAGCGCCGCCGCCCTGCCGATTCCGCTGCCCGCCCCGGTGATCAGGGCGACCTTTTGGGTTGTGCTCATGAGGCTACTACAATGCTGCCCGAAGGCTCGTCATCCGGTGTCGCCCGATTCAGCGGTCACTGCAATGCCGGCATCACTTCGCGGGCGAACAGTTCGATGGTTTCGGGGCGGCCGTAGTCGGCGAACCATAGGATCAGCATCTGGACGCCGCGGCGTTCGCGCTCGCGCAACTGCTCGGCGACCGCGGCCGGGACGCCCCTGATGGCGCTGACCTGGCGCATCTCGGCGACCAGCGGATGGCGTCCGGCTTCGTCCCACACGCGCTGGACGTCGGACTCCGTCGTGCCCAGGAAAATCAGCACCTGTTCGGAGATTTCCAGTGTCTGTGGGTCGCGCTGGACCGCCGCGCAATGCTCCCGCAGCACGCGCAGCTTGCGGTCGAACTCCTGCGCGTCGCTCACCACCGCGTTCCATCGATCGGCGTAGTGCGCGACCAGCCGGAGCAGAACTTTCTCGCCCTTGCCGCCGATGGTGATCGGCGGATGCGGCTTCTGCACCGGCTTGGGAAAGTTGTAGGCGCGATCGATCCGGTAGTAGCGTCCCTCGAAGCTGGGCGCGGCCTGCGTAAACAGCAGCTTCATGATTTGCAGCGCCTCTTCCAACTGCGCCAGCCGCACGCCGGCGCTGGGAAACTCATAGCCGTAGGCCTCGTATTCGCGCCGGAACCATCCCGCGCCGATTCCGATTTCAAGCCGCCCGCCGCTGATGTCGTCGATGGTGCTCAGCGTCTTGGCCAACAAGGCCGGATTGCGATAGGAATTGCACAGCACCAAATTGCCGATTCGAATCCGGTTGGTGCGCGCCGCCAGCGCCGCCATCGCCGCGATCGCCTCGGGATGGTCCAGTTCGGGCGTACGCAGTTGCCACATGTGGTCCTGCAACCACACCGAGTGGTAGCCCAGCCGCTCAGCCATCAGCGTGCGCTGCAGGACCGAGCGAAAGTCCATGAATTGAGGAAGATTGAGCGCCAGCTTCATCGGCTCGCTGCCGCGGTAACTTCCTATCCGGCCTTCCGGTCGATACGCGGAAAGAGCGGAGTTGCCGGCTTTACTTTGTGCCCCTGCTTGAGGCCCCGGCCGTAAGGCGCGGCAGCGGCGGTTTCGTCCACTTGCAGCAGGTCCAGGATGCGGCGCGAGGTTACCGGCATGAACGGCTCCAGTGCGGCCGCCACCACGCGCAGGCTTTCGGTCAGATTGGCGAGAATCTGCGCCACGCGCGGAAGTTTCGCCTGATCCTTGGCCAGCGTGAAGGGGGCGGTCTGCACGATGTATTTGTTGGCGACGTCCAATGCCTGCCAGATCGCCTCCAGGCCGCGATTGAAGGCCAGCTCTTGCACCTGCGCGTCAACCCGTTCCTCAAGCCCGCTCATCACGTCAGCCAACGCCGCGTCGTCTGGCTCGCCCTCCAGTACCGGGTCGCAGGTCAGTTCGCCGCCGAAGTAGCGCGCCGCCATCGACAGCACGCGGCTGGTGAAGTTGCCCAGGTCGTTGGCGAGGTCGGCATTGTAGCGCTCGATCAGGCGCTGTTCGGAGAAGTCGCCGTCCAGGCCGTAGACCACTTCACGCAACAAAAAGTAGCGCAGCACGTCGGGCCCGAACGCGGCCTCGTAGCTGACCGGATCGGCGACGTTGCCCGAACTCTTGGACATCCGCTGCCCGCCGAAGTTGACCCAGCCGTGGACGTCCAGATGGCGGAACAGGGGCAGCCCCGCCGACAGCAGCATCGGCGGCCAGTACACCGCATGGGTCTTGAGGATGTCCTTGCCGATGAAGTGCTCGGTAGTGGCAAAGACCTCGCTGATAAAGTTGGGATCACGGCTGGCAGGCGCGCTGACGTAGGCCCAGAACGCATCATACCAGACGTAGGTCACATAGTTGTGATCGAAGGGCAGCTCGATGCCCCATTCCAGGCGCGACTTGGGGCGCGAGATGCACAGGTCGCCCAGCGGCTCGGCCAGCATGTTGAGCGCTTCGTTGCGATAGCGCTCGGGCCGGATGAAGTCGGGGTTGCGCTGGATATGCTCGAGCACCTGCGCGCGGTACTTGTCGATGCGCAGGAAGTAGTTGCCCTCGCTGATGCGCTCCACGGGCCGGTTGTGGCTGGGGCAAATTCCGCCTGGCAGCAGTTCCTTTTCGGTGTAAAAACGCTCGCAGCCGATGCAGTAAAGCCCCTCGTAATCCTTGAAGTAGATGTCGCCGCGCGCGTGGCTGCGCTCGAGCATCTGCTGGACGAATTTTTCGTGCTCGGGGTCGGTGGTGCGCACGAAGTAGTCGTAAGCAACGTTGAGCCCGTCCCAGGCGCGGCGGAAGACCGCGCTGGTGCGATCGGTAAACTCCCTGGGCGGCACCCCTTCGGCCTGTGCGGCGCGCCTGATCTTGTCGCCATGTTCGTCGGTGCCGGTCAGGAAGCTTACGTTGGCGCGGCCCAGGCGCCGGCGGCGCGAGCGCGCGAAGGCGTCAGCGGCCAGCGCCTCGTAGGCGCTGCCCACGTGGGGCGGCGCGTTGCAATAGAAAATCGCCGTGGTGATATGGACCCGCTCTGCCATCTTGCGTTTGGAGCCGGAGTTGAGATCTTATGGCACGCGCCGCTCGACGATATCGGCCAGCTCCGCCTCGACGACGCCGCCTTCCTCATCGACCTGGATGAGAACGGTCTGCTTGAGGATGTTCTGGCGCAGCACCTTGCCGTTGCCCTTGACCGACTCGACCCGTTTGCCGACCGCGGGCAGGCCGCGCTTGAGTTCGACGTAGGTGGCGTATTCGTAGCGCAGGCAGCATTTGAGCCGCCCGCACATGCCGGCCAGACGCGAGGGATTGAGCGCCAGGCCTTGCTCGCGCGCCATCCTGACCGTGACCGCCTCGAAATCGCGCAGCCATGACGAACAGCACAGCTCGCGTCCGCAGGGGCCGATGCCGCCGGTGGCCTTGGTCTCGTCGCGCGCCCCAATCTGCTGCATCTCCACCCGCACGCGCAGTGCGCCGGCCAGGTCGCGCACCAGGTTGCGGAAATCGACCCGCTTTTCCGCCACGAAGTAGAACACCGCCTTGCGCCCGTCATAGGTCATGCTGACGTCGACCAGCTTCATCTCCAGCCCGCGCTGGCGGATTCCTTCGACACAAAGCCGGCGCGCCTGACGCTCGCGATAGCGGTTTTCCTCCTCGACGCGCAGGTCGTTTTCGTTGACGATTCGAACCACCGGCTTGAGTTGCGCCAGGTCAACACCGGGCGCGGGCGGGTGGGGTTCGGTTTCGACCGTGGCAAAGCAGGCGCCCGCGTCGGTTTCGACCACTACGCGGTCCCCGCGCTTAAGCGCCATCGCACCGCTGAGGTAGCTTGAGATATGTCCCACCGGTTGCAGGCTGACGCCCACCACCATCGGGCGCTCCTGACCAGATGCTGCTGCGCCGTTGAATTCGTTCACGCCTGTGTGACCTTCATTGCTTCGCCCGCTGCCAGCCACAAGCCTTCGGCCTGCAGGCGCGGATTCGCCATCTCATCCACGGCCTTGGCGGCGCGCAAAGCCAACTCCAGCATTACAAGAATACTCTCCAGGCTCAAACCCTCGACCAGCTCGGCCAGATGGGCGGCGGTCGCGGTTTGCGGGCCGGCGGCCTGTACGCCCAGCTTGAGGGCCAGCACGTCCTGTAGCAGACGGGCCATCAGCTCGAAATTCTCTGCCGCCTGCTCGCGCGTGGCGAACAGCCGTTCGGCCAGGCGCCGGACCTGCATGAAGTCCATCGTCGCGGCCTGCTTGAGGGCGTCGAGCAATTCTCGCGCAGGCGGTTCTTCTTCGCCAGCCATCGCCAGCGCGCGCGATGCGCTGCCGCGCGCCAGGCGCGCCAGGGCGTCGGCGCGCTCCTGCTCCACACCCGCCTTGCGCATCAGCAGGGAGGCGAGGTCGGCCGCCGACAGCGTTGGGAAATGCGCCGGACGCAGCCGCGAGCGGACCGTGTCGAGCAGCGCGTTGGCGTTGTCGGCGATCAGGAAGATGACCGCGTGTCCAGGCGGCTCCTCCAGCGTCTTGAGCAGGGCGTTTTGGGCTGCGACGTTGAGGGTTTCAGCGTCATCGATAATAGCGGTGCGCACCGCGGCGCGCGAGGGCTTGATGCCCAGGTGTGCAATCAGTTCGCGCACCTGCTCGATCAGCACGAAACTGCGCTTGGGCAGCAACGCAACGTAGTCGAAGTCCGGATGGATGCGCGTCGCGACCTGTACGCACCCCGCGCAGCAATCGCATTGGCGGGCGGGCGCCCGGGCGCGCCGGCCGCCGCTCTCTTCGCCGCGCTTGGGACAGTCGTCGGGCGTGCAGCAGAAATCCAGGCCACGGGCGCGCTCGCACAGCAGGCTCAGCACCAGGCCCTCGGCAACCAACTCCTTACCGATCCCCTTTGGACCCCAGAACAGAAAGCCCTGGGAGCGGCCCCGCTGAAGTTCGCGGTAAAGCCGCTCCAGCAGTTCGCGATGGCCCAGCAGGTTGTTCAGCGCCATCGCTGCCTCACCAACTCGTCCACCAGCCGCATGATGTCGGCGAATACTTCCTCTCTGCTGCGCTCGGAGTTGACCACGCGCACGCGGGCGGCGTCGTTTTTGGCCAGCGTCAGGAAGCCGTTGCGGACGCGGCGATGGAAGTCGAGGTCGGCGCCTTCGAAGCGATCGGGTCCGCGGTCGCCGGCGTTGGTGCGCAAGCGAGTGCGCGCCAGGCCCGTCTCCACCGCGCAATCGAGCAGGATGGTCAGGTCGGGAAAGAGGTGGTCGGCGGCCAGACGGTTGAGTTCGCCCAGCAGTTTGAGATCGAAGCCCCGCCCGTAACCCTGGTAGGCGGTGGTGGAATCGGCATAACGATCGGAGATCACGATTTCCCCGCGCGCCAGTGCCGGTTTGAGCGTCTCGGCGACATGTTGGGCGCGATCGGCGAGCACCAGCAGCAATTCGGCGACGACCTGCAGTGACACCGCGGGGTCCAGGAAAATCGCGCGAATCGCCTGGCCCGCGCGCGTGGCGCCCGGCTCATGCGTGAGCAGCACCGGGCGGCCCTGCGCGCGCAGCCGTTCGGCCAGCATCGCAGCATGGCTGGTTTTGCCCGACCCTTCGATCCCCTCCAGGGTGATGAACAGACCGTTTGACATCATCAGGATAAATACCAGCGGACCAGATCGGGCTGGAAGAGCGCGTAAATTGCGGCTGCGATCGACAGGAACGGCCCGAACGGCACCGGCGTCTGCAGCAGTCCGTGATTGGAGACCGGCGCCTGAGGGAATTCAGCGCCGGGGTGGTTTGCTCCGCCGCCCACCGCAACCGGGTCCGCGGCTTCGCCTTCAAGCCCGATGTAACCCGGCTGCCAGTGGAGCAAGTTCAGCACCACTCCGCCCACCGCCCCCAGGCAGGAGCCAACGAAAATCGTGAACAGCATGCCTTGCCATCCGATGAACGCACCGATCATGGCCAACAGTTTGACGTCACCCATCCCCATTCCCTCCTTGCCGCGCACCAACTGGTAGATTTCTCCCACAATGAGTAGCAGCCCGCCGCCCAACGCGATGCCCAGCAACGAGCTCTTCCACCCGATGTCGGGCATCAGCAGGGTGGCGGCCGCCGCCCCGATAGCAATTCCTGGCAGGCTGATGGCGTCGGGGATGATGCGCCAGTCGAGGTCCACCCAGCTTGCGACGAACAGTGCCGCGCACAGCACCAGGCGGGCCAGCGCATCGGCCGGATCGAAGGTGACGAACAGATGGACCGCGATGAGTCCCATCGCGGCTTCGGTGATGAAGTAGCGCAGCGGAATCCTGCCGCGGCAACCGACGCATCGGCCGCGCAGCATCAGGTAACCCAGCACGGGCACATTGGACCAAAGCGGCACCGGACGGCGGCAGTGGGGGCAGAACGAGCGCGGCCGAACGATGGAGATTTCGCGCGGCAGCCGGTAGGCGAGGACGTTGACGAAGCTGCCCATCGAGGCGCCGAGCAGGAAGACCACAATGTTGAGCAGCAGGGCGCCATGGTCGGTCATGCGCGCAATTGTAGCAGGCGTCCACAAGCCAACGCATCGGCCGCGTCAAAAACAAGCGGTCCGGGTCTATGGCGAGCCGCTGCGCGAATCAGGGCGCCCCGGGGAGGTCGAGCAGACCCCAGATCTTGGGCGGAAAGACAAGTTGGTCGTTAAGACATCCGGAAAAGCTGCCGGTTGCGCCGCTGCTGTTGTCACGGACGTTGGCAGTGAAGACCGCAACACCGGGTCCGCAATTCGCCGACAGGCTGCTGGCCGCGTTTGCCGGCCATTGAACGGTGCCGCTCAAAACCGGTCCGCTGTGGGTAGTGTGGTCATCGGCCTCCAGCCATGTCCATTTTCCGCCCACGATGGTGACGGTCTTGCCGAATCCGGGCCGGCCGATGTAGTTGATGCTCCCGCTCACGAAGCCGCCGGTGCTCTGCCTGAAAGGCACCCATTGCGTGGAGTCATCGGTCCAGCCGCTGAAGGTTGCGCCAATCGTAGCGCCGTCAATTCTGATCCCCGCGAACAGCTCGAAACCCGAAAAGTCGGTGCTTTCCGCCGCCGCCAGGACCGGAGCGACACACAGCATACCGGCCATGATAGCAGATGCGAGCAATTTCATTTGAGCGCCTCCCGACGTTGAAAATTTCAGGTTCAGGCGAATTGCAGAGCAAGGAGCCGAACATAGTCTCGTTGGGTCAAAAAGAAAAGCTCAGCGATATCTGGATTTACGTCAGATGACGCCGTACGCTGCACGACCAACTCGCCCAGCCGATTGCGCTGCGATGCGCTGCGGCGGCCTGCTGGACTTCTTCGAGCGGTTGGACCGCGGTTTCCACGCGAGCGTCGAGGTCACAGTCAGTCCCGCAATGAATGAACAGGTCGAAACCGTCGCGGAAGATGCCCATCGCCGACAGCAGCCGCACGTGCTTTTGTGTCGGGGTCAGACCGAATGCGCTGACCGTATGCGGCAATACGTCAACCGAGAAATGCTTTCATGATCGATCGGGCTGACGCGGCGATTGGAGAAGAAGCCCCTTTCGAACTGGACAAAATAAAGTGGGACAGGCGTGCGTGCCTGTCCCACCGATTTAAGCCTAAGCGCGTACCTGGCGTTGAAGCAGCCCCTACCGCTTCCTGGTAAAAATGAAGCTTTCCTCCATTTTCGCCCGCACTTCTTCCATGTGGGTGCAGTAGCGGTTGAAGCCGCCGTTGTAGTTGCCGTCCTGACGGCGATTGAACTCGCCCTCGAAGTTATAGTAGCCCGGCGTGCAGTCGTGATTGCGGCTGGTCTTGCCGCGATTCTTGATCACCTCCTGCACCCACCATTCCTCGGCCTCGGGAGTCGCATCGATCGTGTCGTAGCCGTTGCGGCGCACGTAGTCGATGCACGCCGCGATGTGATCGCCCTGGGCCTGCAGCATGTCGGTCAGGTTGAACTGAAAGGAGGACTGGTAGCCGCCCATGATGAACAGATTCGGATAGCCGTGCGAATGGATCCCGACCAGGGTGCGCATCCCATCCTTATATTTGTCGTTGAGCTCCAGGCCGCCTTTGCCCCTGATTTCGTTGTAGATGCCGGTCTTCTGCACTTCGAAGCCGGTGGCGTAAATCAGCACATCGAGTTCGTACTGCTTGCCTTCGAACACCGGTCCCTTCTCGTTGATCTCGGTGATGCCTTTGCCGTGAGTGTCGACCAGGTGGACGTTGGGCCGGTTGAAGGTAGGCAGGTAGTCGTTGTCGAAGCACGGCCGCTTGCACATGAACATGTACCAGGGCTTGAGCGCTTCGGCGGTGGCCTTGTCCTCGACAATCTCCTCGATGCGCTTGTGGATGCGCATCATGTACTCGATGTTGGCGTTTTCCTGCCGGCGGATCTTCTCCTCCAACGGCAGTCCCGCGACTTCGCCGCGCTGATCCTCCATCTTCTTGGACGCCAAGCGTGCCTGCACGCGCCGTTTGGCCTGCCATCCGGGCTTCAGGGACTTCGCCCATTCGGGATCGGTCGGCCAGTCGTCGCGGATATCGATCGATGAGGGCGTGCGCTGGAACACATACAGTTCCTTGGCAGCGGCGCCCAGATGAGGGATCGCCTGCACCGCCGAGGCACCGGTGCCGATGATGCCGACCACCTTGTCGGCCAATCCTGACAGGTCGGGCCCGGTGTAGGCGTAGTCCCATCGCGAGGTGTGGAAGGAATGGCCCTTGAACTTCTCCATCCCGTTGATCTTCGACAGCTTGGGCTTGGAGAGCGTACCGTTGGCGCAGATCACGAACTTGGCCCTCAGGTAATCGCCGCGATCGGTGCGCAGATGCCACATCTGTTCGGCTTCGTTCCACACCGTGGAGGTAACCGTGGTCTGGAAAATAGCCAGTTCATAGAGGTTGTACTTCCTGGCGATCAACTGGCAGTAAGCGAAAATCTCCGGGCCCTTGGCGTAATGGCGCGTGGGCACGTAGCCGGTCTCATCGAGCAGCGGCAGGTAGTCGTAGGCCACCACGTCGCACGCGGCGCCTGGATAGCGGTTCCAGTACCAGGTGCCACCCACATCCGCGCCGCGCTCCACGATGCGGATGCTTTCGACGCCGCACTGGCGCAGGCGCGCCGAAGTCAACAGGGCCGAGAAGCCGCCGCCGATGAACAGGCATTCCACCGTATCGTTGATTGGCTCACGGGGCTTGACTTCGCCGCCGTAAGGGTCGATCTCGTACCGGGCCAGCTCGCCGGTCAGGTCCGACGTGTACTGCGCCGTGCCTTCGGGCCGGAACTTCAGACGCAGGTCGCGCTCCTCGGCGAACTTTCGCTTGATGGCCTCGTAGTATTCCTGCGGACGCTTGGAACCTGCCAGCCAGTTGATGAGTGCGGCCTGGGGCCTTTCATCTGCATCGCTCATGTCTTCCGCTCCCTGGATCGGGCCGCAGCGCGCCCTGATCTGGTGATGTGTCCTTGCCGACCAAGTTTAGTACATCGCATTGTGCGATGCTTCTGACAAGTCCCGCCCGGTTGCGGGGTTCGCATCCGCCGCGGGCTGCATCGACTCGGGCTTGACATCCGCCGCCGCCCATAAGCGGCGAAAGCGTTTATGCTGACGGGATGCCGCTTGCTGCTTGCTCCGCGCCGCCAGGCACAACGCAAGACCTTGCACCGACAGCGGGTTGTCCGGATTGCGCGCGAGGTCCTGCGCAAAGACCGTTTGGGCGCCGGCAAAGTCTCCCAGAGCGATGAGCTGGCGGCCCAGCGATTCACGGGCCGAGTAGTACCATACCGGCGGTTCTTCGTAGGGCAATGAATCCTGAAGCGCCACCGCCTGACGATAGTACGTAGCTGCCTGACGGCCGTTGCCCTGGCGCGCAGCGATTTCTGCAGCCAAAGTTGCGCAAGCAAGCTTCAGCACCGTGCGCGCCGGGGTCACCACGTCGATTATCCGGTCGGGCGGCGTGGCGGCGGCGAGGCTCTCCAGACTCGCCTGCTCCTTTTTCGCCTCGTTCAAACGGTGCTTTGCAGCAAAGGCCATACCGCGCGCGTAATGCCATAATGCCTGCGTGAAGGAAAGTTCGACTGGAGGTTTTGGCACCGCGAGGATTTCGTCCCAATGCCCGAAGCGCGCCATCACCAGGTAAGTAAACGGCGTAAGGTACTCCATCTGAGGCATTGCCGGCACTTCTTCAAGCGGGATCTTCGTCTGCAGCTTGCGCGCGGTGCGCAGCGCCTGGGTGCCGGCGCCTTCGGCCATCAGCGAGTAAGCGAGGAAGTGGAGATTGTGGGTGTAGTACATCAGCGGATACCAACCCGTCTGGCCGGTTTGGAGAAGAAACACTTCATCGGCCTTGACCGCCTTGCGGTTGGCTTCGGCGGACTGGCCAAAGCGGCCGGTGCGGATATAGATGTGCGACGGCATGTGAACCAGGTGCCCCGCAGCAGGCGCCAGACTTCCCAGCCGATCCGCCGATGCCATCGCGCGTTCGGGATGGCGCGAGGCTTCGATGGCGTGGATGTAATAATGATTGGCGCCGATATGATCGGGATGGCTTTTCAGCACCGCTTCGAGCGTGGCCACGATCTCGGGCGTATCGTATTTGGGGCTGCCGTCGGGGCTCCATAAATCCCACGGATGGAGGTCCATCAGCGCTTCGGCGAACAACACCTGTGCGTCGGGATCTCCGGGATAGCGCCGCGCCAGCGCACGCATCGCATCGGCATAGGCGCGATCGCGCTGCGGCGTCGGCTGTCCATCGCTGCCATAGCGCCTGGCAAGCGCCGCAATGTAGGACTGCTCGGCAGGTGTGGCATTGGAGGCGAGCGCCGCGGCTTTGACGACGGCTGCGTAGGCGCGCCGGCCGCGAGTGGTATCGCCGGGCAGGTTGTAATTGGGCCCCAGTACCAGCGCGATTCCCCACCAGGCCATGGCCAGATTGGGATCGAGGCGGGCCGCTTCACGGAAGGATTGCTCGGCCGCGTCGTGATTGAAACCGTAAGCCAGCGCCAGTCCCTGGTCGAAATAGCGCTGGGCCAGCGGTGACCGGGTTGACACCGGATGATGCACTCTGCCGAGTTGGTCGGACAGGGGAGCGGGCCTGGCCAACGCCACGGATTCATCGGCGTGAGCGGAAGTCTGGCTGGCCCCGGCGCTCGCACACTGCGCGACAAGCACAAGGATCGCGATCAAAAAGCTGTGCAACCGCATATCGACCGACGCCGGAGGCGTGCGATGCCGTAATCGATGGCTACGCACTCCGGGACGATGGCTGCGAACCTACCAGCATGCGGTGCGGATTGCCACCTGGTGCCCTGATGCCAGCGGCGCGCCGGTTTTGCAGCTCTAGCTGAGTTGCCGAGCGCGGGATACATTGCCCATGGCATGTCCGCCGTCCGGTTATCGCTGGTCATTCCGGCTTACAACAGCGCGGCCTTTATTGCCGATACGCTGGCGTGCGCCACCAACTTCCTGGCGCGCCGGGGCGAGAGCTGGGAGCTGATCGTGGTGGACGACGGCAGCGCCGACGGTTCGGCGCCGCTGCTGTCGGAACTGGCCGCCGCCAACCGGTCGCTGCGCCTGGTGCGCAACGGCGCCAACCGCGGCAAGGGCCACGCGGTGCGGGCGGGCGTCCTGCAATCCAGCGGCGAGCGGGTGATTTTCACCGACGCCGACCTTGCCTATCCGCTGAGCGAGATCGAAAAGATTGTGCGCGCACTGGACGCCGGCGCTGACCTTGCCATCGCCGACCGCACTTCGCCGCAATCGCTGTATCACATGAGCCCCGCCTTCTTCAGCTATCTCTACACGCGGCATGTGCTGAGCCGCGTGTTCAACCTGATGGTCCGCGGATGGCTGGGGCTGACGGTGCGCGATTGCCAGGCGGGGCTCAAGGGCTTCCGCCGCGCCGCGGCGGATATCATCTTCCCGCGCCAGCGGCTGGAGGGCTTCGCCTTTGACGTCGAGCTGCTTTATATCGCGCGCCGCTTCAATCTCGAGGTCCGCCAGATCCCGGTCGAGTTCAGGTACTTCTCCGAGCCCAGCACGGTCGATTTCCTGCGCGATTCGCTCGGCGCGATGCGCGATTTGGCGCGCGTGCGGCTTAACGCCATCCGGGGACGTTATGCCTGACGCGGTCAAACAACTTGTAGTAAACGCCGACGATTTCGGGATGACACCCGCGGTCAACCGCGCCATCATCGAGGCCCATCGCCGCGGGATTGTGACCTCGGCAAGTCTGCTCGCCAACGGCGCCGCATTCCAGGACGCCGCCGCCGCCGTGCACCGCCACCCCGGCCTGGGCGTGGGGCTGCACGTCAATCTGACCCAGGGCAAGCCGTTGGAGCCGGCCGCGAAGTCGCTGGTGGACCGGCGCGGATACTTTCACACGCCCGCCACCCTGGCGCTACGGCTCAGTGTGGGCGCCGTATCAGCGCGCGACCTTGAAGCGGAGATTCGGGCGCAAGCGCAGCGCGCCATCGACGCTGGTATCGCACTGAGTCACTTCGACAGCCATCACAACATCCATCTGCATCCCCGCGCCAGCGCGGCATTGGCGGCGGTTGCGCAGCGCGTCAATGTGCGCTGGATCCGATTCCGGGGCCAGCGGCCGGTGCTGCCCTGGATGCTGCGAGAAGCGGGATTGCTGCGGGTGCGCGACCACGGGCGCCATCTGGTCGCGATGCTTGGAGCGAAGCTGATGGCGACGGACGACAGCGCCCGCTGTCCGCCGCGATGGATTGTGGGCGCACCGCAATTGCTCGGTGCGCCGCCGCGCCATCTGTTCGGCGCGCTGGTGCGATCGCTTCAGGACGGCATCACCGAATGGGTCTGCCATCCGGGCTATGCCTGGGGCGACTTGCGCGCGGTGCTGGCGGAGGCGGACGCACAGCGGCGCGAAGCGGAACTGGAGGTGCTCACCGATCCCGAATCCAGAGCCACGCTCAAAGCCGCCGGCATCGAACTGGTGAGCTACGCTCAATTGACGGCTTCAACCCAACCCCTGGGTTCGCGCACGGATCTGAACTGTTATAAAAGCCCGGGACCGCGTTGAAGCGCACGAATCACCCTTTCCCTCGCCCCGGTCAGGGAGAGTGGACAAAACGAGCGGTCTTTTCCTCACCGCCATCTTCATGGCACACGCAAGGGGCAACAGCTAGCCCGCGCCTGCGGACGCGTCCGCAGGGGCGGGAGGCCGCCGAGCGATTTGGCTGCAGATCGCTCGGCGGGGGAGGGCGCACGCACGTTTGCGTCCTTCGATTAATCACACGTCGATTAATGTTTGGGGGTGAACGCTTCGCGCCAACACAATGATGCCCGTGCCGCACAGTGCCAGCGCGCCGATGGCCGCCAGGCCCAGATCGCGCAGCGCCTCAAGTCCCGGCAGCAGCGGCAGCATACCGCTGAGGCTCACCGCCGCAAAAAGCCAGCTCCAGTTGCGGCGCGGGTAAACCGCTGCGCCGCTGCGCCCGGCCACGACCAGACCCATCGCCAGCGGCACCGCCAGCGTGAAGTAATGCAGATGGGACACCGGGCTCGAGAGCAGCATGATGACCGCCAGGCAGCTCAGAAAAAGCTCTTCGCCCAGCGCCGACTTGCGCCGATCCCATCGCGCCGCCGGCAGCGTCAGCACGGTCAGCAAAGCCGCAATCGCCCAATGCGCCGGTGTGGCCCATCGCTCCAGCGGCCGCGACCGCAGCCGGCGCGGTAAACTGACAGTCTCGCTCAGGTTGTACCATCGATGGAGCAGCGCGACGAAGGACTGGCTGTCGGTGCCGTTGATGTCGAGCAATTCGCCGGCGCGCGAGCGATCGCTGCCGCCCAACAGCGCCGGCTCGATCAACACGTGGTTCCATTCGCGGGCGTAGGCGACCGCCCGCGCCGGGCCGAAGTAGGCCGCCGGAATCATGATCAGACCGACGATCAGTCCCAGCCCGCATCCGGCTATCAGACGGAAATCGCGCCGCCACAGCGCGTAGATCAGCAGATAGGCGGGAAACAGCTTAATGCAGATCGCCGCGGACAACCACAATCCCGCGATCAGGCTGCGCCCGGCGATGACCGCCGCGACCATCGCGCACAGCAGCGCCAACAGCAGCAGATCGGCCTGCCCGCGTTCCAGGGCCACGCCAATCGGCGCGATGAAGATCAGGATGGGCAGCAGACGCAACATCCACCAGGCGCGGCATCCGGGCGGCGGGATTCCATCGGTATGCCCGCAGAGCCGGCGTTCCAGGGCGCTTGCCAGAGTGTTGACGGCAAAGCCCAGCAGCGCGAGGTTGAGCAGATACCACACGGCGACGGCCGCCCCGAAGGGCATCATGCCCGCGCGGCTTTGCCCGCGCGGCGCATCGGCCAGCGGGATGAGCGCGATCGCGAACAGCGGCGGATAGTGGTAATGCCAGCCTCTGTCGTCGGCGATGCTGTAAAGGTCGTGCCCGGTGCGTACCGCCCAGGCCGCCCGCAGGTAGACGTCGAGATCGGTCATGCGCACGCCCAGCCAGGCCGAGCGCATCTCGACCACCGCACCGTACGCCAGTGCGATGAGGATGAACGACGCGATAGCCAAACGCTCGGCGCGGGTCGGCCGCGCGAACGCCGCGTCCGGCTCAGGCGGCGCGGGTTGCGTCCGCGATGACATACGCACAGAGCGCTCATCCGCCGCCGCGCGGCGCCGGTTCAGCGCGACAACTCGAATTCCACCAGCGGCAGGCGATCGTTGCCGAAGAACAGGTTGCCGTCAACGAAGAAGGTGGGGGAGCCGAAGCCGCCGCGGTCGATCAGTTCCTGGGTGGCGGCGCGCAGCTTCTCCTTGTATTCGGGCCGCTTGATCTTCTCCAGCATCTCCTGCGGATCAAGCCCAGTCTGCCGCGCGATATCGGCGATTACGCTCTCCTGGCCGATGTCGCGATCCTCCACCCAATAGCTTTCAAAGGCGCGCCGGCTGTATGGCGCGATTTTGCCGTGCTCCTGGGCGACGTACGCCCCGCGCATCGTGTTGACCACCTTGACCGCCGTTACCCCCACCGTCGGCATCCGCAGCGTGATTCCGTAGTAGCGCGCCCAGTCCTGCATGTCCTTGGCGTAGTAACGGAGTTTGGGAATGACCGGCTGCTCACGGGTCTGATAGACCGAGGGGTTGACGGCATTGAACACGCCGCCCACCAGGATCGGCCGCCAGACCAGCTCGGCATGGTGGCGCCGCGCGATATCTTCAATACGGGTGGACGCCAGATAAGTCCACGGACTGGAGCAGTCGTAGAAAAATTCCAGCTTCTTCATGGTTGGTTCCTCGTGCGGCGCGGGCCTGATGCACCTCAATTAGCCCGCCCCCGGCGGGCGGTCAACTTGCGCTTTGCGTAAAACGGGCGCATCAAGATGGTAATTCATGGGGAGAGGCGGGCTAATGGTGCAACTGAAAACCGGCAACGTCAGTGCCAACGGGATCGACTTTCACTACATCGAGGCAGGCAGCGGTCCGCTGGTCCTGTGCCTGCACGGCTTTCCCGACAACGCCTACACCTACCGCTACCTGCTGCCGGCGCTGGCCCAGGCCGGCTTTCGCGGCGTCGCGCCGTTCATGCGCGGATACTTCCCGACCGGCCATCCCGCCGATGAGCGCTACGAATCGGTGTTGCTGGCGCAGGACGCCGCGGCGCTGATCCCCGCGCTGGGGGCCGACAACGCGTTCGTGGTGGGACACGACTGGGGCGGTGCGGCGACCGCGGGATGCGCGGTGCTGGCGCCCCAACGCGTGCGCAAGATCGTCACCATCGCGATTCCGCACGGCCCCTTCGCTACCGACTATGACTCGCTCAAGGGCGGATGGCACGGCTACTTTTTCCAGATGCCGTTTGCCGAAGCGCTGGTCGCCGCCAACGACTACGACTTCATCTACAAGTGGTGGCGCGACGCATCACCCGAGTACGACCCGCCCGCGGAGATCATGGACAGCGTCAAAGCCACGTTTCGCGCCCCGGGAACGCTGACCGCCGCGCTCAACTACTATCGCCACACCATCCATCCCGCCAACCGCGACCCTGCCCTGGAGGAGTTGCGGCAGAAGGTCGCGACCACGCCGATTCCGGTACCCGCGATGGCGCTGCACGGCACACGCGACCGGCCCGGACGCCTGGCGATGTTCGAGAAGATGGGCGCATTGTTCGGCGCGGGCGTCGAAAAGGTGCTGCTGCCCGGCACCGGCCATTTTCTGCATCTGGAGCGCCCGGTGGAGGTCAACACCCGAATCGTGGAGTTCTTGAAGTCCTGACCGCCGATGTTCGAGGGGCAGGTTCCGCACATGGCTGGAATCGGCGCGGCAGCGGTCAGGAGCCGGGGCAGCTGCTGAGCACGTCGGGTCCGCTGCAGGCCATCTTGCGTTGGATCATCTCCATCGTGGTCGGCTGGTGATGCGGATCCTTCGCCTGGTCCATTGCGATCTTGTAGGCGCCCGGATAGATCGGCGAGCCGTTGGGCCATTGCGCGTAGGGCGTAAACAGCGCGCATCCGGAACAACACACAGCCAGGGCCAGCAACAATTTTCTCACATCAACTCCCCTGTGAGGCCGCAGAGTATCCGAAACAACCGCCTGCGGGCAATCTCCCAACCAATTCCCCTGCCTGCCATCCTACTCGCTGTCGGAATCCTCGTCCTGCGGCGCCGCGTGATGCTTCGCGGCGGGCGTGACGGCGGGGGCGGCAGTCGGCATCGGCGACGGCGTGGGGCGCGGCTTCGAGGCATAGGCCTTGAGAATCTCGCCCGGGTTGGCGGCCGGATCGACGTGCGGATAGACCTTCACGATCTTGCCCTGCTCGTCGATCACGAAGGTGATGCGCCGGTTAAGTCCCAGGATCGGGATGCCGTTGGCGGCGCCGTAGGCCGTGGCGATCTTCTTGTCCGGATCGAGCAGCAGCGGAAAAGGCAGATTGTATTTGCGGATAAAGGCGGCATGCGACTGCGCGCTGTCCACGCTGCATCCCAGGATGTAGACCCCGGCGTCCTTGAACTGCCTGAAACCGTCGCGAAAGGCGCAGGCCTCCCGGGTGCATCCGGGGGTGTCGTCCTTGGGATAGAAGTACAAGACCAATTTGTAACCTTTATAATCGGACAGTTTGATAGCCCTGATCTGACCCGCATAGACCATCTGGCCCTGGAAGTCGGGCGCGGGCTGGCCCTCCTGCGGCATCGCCGCCTCCCCGCGCCGCGGCCGCAGCACAAGTATCGCGACAACCACGGCGGCGGCGACCAGGACAACCCAGCGCATGGCGGCGCTCTTTTAATGCGCCGAGGCGGCGAAGCTGGGCCGCTGCTTCGCGGCGGCAAAGCAGCGCGCGATTTTGGGAAACTCGCGCTCCAGGATAATCCCGCACGGCGCCATCACGGCCAGCACCGGGATGAAGCTGGCGTCAGCCAGACTGAAATCGCCGGCCAGATAGGGTCCGTCGCCGATCATCTCGGACAGCCGGGCCAGGATTTCGCGCGTCGCCTTCTGGCGTTCGGCCACGAAGTCGGCGCGCTGCTCCTCGGGCTTCTTGAGCAGCTTTTCGATGATCAGCAGACCGGTGGTCGGGCTCAGTTCGGTGTCGAACAGATAGACCAGCGATCGCACCTGGGCGCGCTTGGCGGGTGCCTTGGGCATCAGCGGTGGAGTGGGAAAGACCTCCTCGAGGTATTCGTTGATGACCGAGGACTCTGAGAGCACCACGTCGCCCTCGGGGGTGCTGTGCACCAGCACCGGGACCTTGCCGCGCGGGTTGAGCTTGAGGAATTCGGGCGTGCGGTTTTCGCCCTTGGTGACGTCGATGTTGACGCGCTCGAAGGGCAGCCCCTTTTCCTCCAGCACGATGCGCACGATGCGCGAGTTGCCCGATGCCGCGAACTGGTAGAGTTTGAGCCGCGGTTGCGATGGTGTCTGCGTCGTCACTGCTACCCTCACCCCAACCCCGCTCCCTGCTCAGGGAGTGGGGACAGACAATTCGGCCGCTGCCCGGCCGGCAGGAAGGGGCGGAAACCCGCCTCGCTTCAGATCTACTAAATGTAATACAGCCATTGCTTATAGCGTGGTTCGCGGCCGCGCAGCGCGGCGCCGAAAATCTCCTGGACCTTGCGCGTGAGCGGACCGGGTGAGCCCGCGCCGATGCGCCGGTCGTCGACTTCGCGCACCGGCGTGACCTCGGCGGCGGTGCCGGTCATGAAGACCTCGTCCGCGATGTAGACCAGGTCGCGCGGAAAACGCTGCTCGATCACCGCCACGGCTTGATCGCGCAGGATCGCGATCACCGAATCGCGCGTGATCCCGGTCAGGGAACTGGTGGTGGGCGGGGTGGTCACGATCCCATCGCGGATCACAAAGAGGTTTTCACCGCTGCCCTCGGCCACAAACCCGTCTACGTCCAGGATCATCGCCTCGTCGTATCCGGCGCGCTGCGCCTCGTGGACGGCGAGCACCGAGTTGATGTAATGGCCGGTAGCCTTGGCATGTGGCATCAGGGAATTGTGATGGAAGCGCACAAAGGAGGAGGTCTTCAACCGCACTCCGCGCTTGACGCCTTCTTCGCCCAGGTAAGCGCCCCACGGCCACGCCGCGATCGCCACCCGCACCTTGTTGGAGCGCGCCGCCACACCCATCTGCCCGTCGCCCAAAAAAACGATTGGCCGGATGTAGCATTCGGTAAAATTGTTGAGCCGGACCGTATCGGCGCAGGCCTTGAGAATCTCCTCGACAGCGAAGGGAATGGCGATTTCCAGGATATGGGCGGACTCGAACAGGCGGCGGATGTGCTCGCGCGCGCGGAAGATGGCCGAACGTCCGTCCTCGCCCTTGTAGCAACGCATTCCTTCGAACACGCCGTAGCCGTAATGCAGGCTGTGGGTCAGCACGTGGACCCGCGCCTCGTCGAACGGCACAAACTGGCCGTCAAGCCAGATCTTGTCCGATCGCACCGGACTCGCACCTTTTTCTGTCACCGATAACTCCCTGGCAGCGCGGACGAGGATCCCGGGCATCGTTCGATGCGCCTGCGGGCGCCCTCTCCACGCGGCAGAAATCTAAGCTAGTCAATGCCAAAACTTTGGACAAGGCGCGCGGCCGGGCTTGAGCCGGCACCTCGCCGCGCGGATTGGAGCCACGCTGGGTGTGCGCCGAAGCACGAGAGGAATTGAGTTTAGAGCGGGCGGCTTGCAGCCAAAAAAAAAAGGCGGCCTCGCAAGAGGCCGCCCTTTGCCTTGCACACGGATGGCGCGCGGCTTACATCATGCCGCCCGGAGGCATGCCCGGGGTGGCGGGCTTCTCTTCGGGCTTCTCAGCCACCATGCATTCGGTGGTCAGCAGCAGACCGGCCACCGAGGAGGCGTTTTGCAGCGCGCTGCGCACGACCTTGGTCGGGTCGATGATGCCGGCCTTCATCAGATCCTCGAACTCCTCGGTCGCCGCGTTGAAGCCGAAGGCGCCCTTGTTGTTCTTGATCTTGTCGACCACGATCGAGCCTTCCCAGCCGGCGTTCTGTGCGATCCAGCGGGCCGGGTCTTCGGCCGCTTTGCGGATGATGTTGACGCCGACCTTCTCCTCCTCGCTGACGCGCAGGTTGTCCAGCGCCGCCGAGGCGCGCACCAGCGCCACGCCGCCGCCCGGCACCACGCCTTCCTCGACCGCCGCACGGGTCGCATGCAGCGCGTCCTCGACGCGGGCCTTCTTCTCCTTCATCTCCACTTCGGTAGCCGCGCCCACCCGGATCACCGCCACGCCGCCGACCAGCTTGGCCAACCGCTCCTGCAGCTTTTCGCGGTCGTAGTCCGAGGTGGTCTCTTCGATCTGGGCGCGGATCTGCTTGATGCGCCCTTCGATGTCGGCCTTCTTGCCGGCGCCGTCGATGATGGTGGTGTTGTCCTTGTCGATCACGATGCGCTTGGCGCGGCCGAGATCCTGCAGCGTGACGTTCTCGAGCTTGATGCCCAACTCTTCGGCGATCACCCGTCCGCCGGTGAGAATTGCGATATCCTCGAGCATTGCCTTGCGTCTATCGCCGAAGCCCGGCGCCTTAACCGCGCAGCAGGCCAGCGTGCCGCGGATCTTGTTGACCACCAGCGTCGCCAGCGCCTCGCCCTCCACGTCCTCGGCGATCATCAGGAAGGGCTTGCCGGTCTTGGCGATCGCCTCGAGGATCGGGAGGAGGTCCTTCATCGCGGAGATCTTCTTTTCGTGGATGAGCAGGTAGGCGTCCTCGAGCTTGGCCTCCATGCGCTCGGGATCGGTCACGAAGTAGGGCGACAGGTAGCCGCGGTCAAACTGCATCCCCTCGACGACCTCCAGGGTGGTCTCCAGCCCCTTGGCTTCCTCGACGGTGATGACGCCCTCTTTGCCGACCTTCTCCATCGCCTCGGCGATGATGTCGCCGATGGTAGAGTCGTTGTTGGCGGAGATGGTGCCGACCTGGGCGATCTCGCGGCGATCCTTGGTCGGCTTGGACAGGTTCTTGAGCTCGGCCACCACCGCCTCGACGGCGCGGTCAACGCCGCGCTTGATCGACATCGGGTCGTGCCCGGCGGCGACCATCTTGATGCCTTCGTTGAAAATCGAGCGCGCC
>JAJPHZ010000012.1 GCA_021325025.1 Pseudomonadota bacterium
CGCGAAGACAGGATCACGTTCGAAGACCTCGCAGCCGGACTTCTTAGCGATTACCAGATCAACCGGCGACGTTCGCTCTCTGCTGCTCGCCTTTCGATCAGTCATCTGCGGAGATTCTTTGGCGTCGACCACGCTGTGGACATCACTACCAATCGCGTCAGGGCCTACGCCGCGATGCGCCAAGGCGAGGGGGCAGCAAATGCGAGCATCAACCGGGAGCTTGCGGCGCTGAAGCGAATGTTCAGCCTAGCCGTTCAAGACGGCCGATTGAGCACGATGCCCTTCATCCCCACGCTCGAAGAAGACAACGTCCGCCAAGGATTTGTCGATCACGCGGCCTTCGAGGCTTTGCGCCGAAACCTGCCGGAATATTGGGATCCGGTGACCTTCCTCTATCTGTCGGGCTGGCGGCTAAGCGAGATGAAGGCGCTTGAGAGGCGCGACGTGGACCTCGCCGGCAAAGTCGTCCATCTGAGACCCGAGATCAGCAAGAACAAAGACGGGCGGCTCTTACTTTCAGGCGAATTGCTCGAAATCATGGAACGCGCGCACGCCGGCCGCTACAACATCGTCGGCGAATCTGGTGCACGCGACGCAGCGTCTCCAGGTGCACTTAGCCGGCGAACCGGCAAACAGCAGGGTGACCCCACTTCGGCCGAAGCGCCCGCGCAGATGACGGCGCTTGCGCTTTAACGTTTCTCCCGCTCAAGCCGTGGGCAGGAGGTCCCTAGCCCATGTTTGCGCGTCGCTTTGCCCATGACGAATGCGGACAGCATATGGACAGCCCGCTCATCGTGCCGCAGATGTCCGCGTGGCCGTCCATAGAATCCTTTTGGTGAGCCGTCCGGGACTCGAACCCGGGACCCTCTGATTAAAAGTCAGATGCTCTACCGGCCTGAGCTAACGGCTCACCGTGTGCGCGGCGTCGAAGCATTATATCTTACGGCGTTTCCTGATCCTCGCAAGCTCCCGTTTCCTCAGACCAGGCACCCTAAGCAGGGGTTGAGGACCCACCTGCTTGGTAAATTCCAGAATCCTACTTTCTCAACACCTGTTAGGAGCAGAGTCAGCCCAGGGCGCCATCGGCGGCCAGTTGGGTGATTTGCTCTTCGCGGTAGCCGAGGATTTCGGCCAGGACGCGCTGGGCGTCGCCGCCCAGGGTGGGGGCGGCGCGTTCGATCGACGCCGGGGTCTGCGACAGCCGGATCGGGTTGCACTCCACGTAGATGGTTTCGTGCAGCGGATGCTTGACCTGCACGAAGTGGCGGCGATGCGCCAGTTGCGGGTCGCGGGTCAGTTCAGCGCTGTTTTGCACGGCGCTGGCCGGCACGGCTGCCGCCTGCAGCATTGCTTCGGCCTGATACTGGTCCAGTGTCGCGGTCCAGCGCGACAGGGTCCGATCGAGTTCTTCGGCGTGCGCCAGCCGCGCGGCCATCGAATCAAAGCGCGGGTCGCGCTCCAGCTCTGGCGCACCCATCGCGGCGCACAGCGCGCGCCATTGCGCGTCGGTCTCGCATACGATCGCGATCCATCGATCGTCGCCTGCGCACGGATAGACGCCGTGCGGCGCGAAGTTCAAATCGCGATTGCCCATCGGCGCCATCGCGCGGCCGTTGACCGCATAGTCCAGATAGGCCGGCGCAAGAAAATGAATCGCAGCCTCGACCTGGGAGAAATCGATGTACTGGCCTTCGCCGGTGCGCCGCCGATGGTCGAGCGCGGCCAGCAGCGCCATCGCCGTCATGCGCGGAACGACATAGTCCGTATATGAATGAAACGGACCCGACGGATCGCGATCGGGCCATCCGGTGACCTGATGGAACCCGGCCATCGCCGCGCCCATGTAACCCCATCCGGCGTAGTCCTTCATCGGCCCGTCCTGACCCATTAGGCTGCTGCCGAGCATGATGAGGTCGGGCCTGACCCGCCGCAGCGACTCATAGTCGAGTTCCCACTTGCGCATCGTTCCCGGCGAGAACGACTCCATCACCACGCCGGCCCATCGCACCAGGTCAATTGCGACGCGGCGCGCGGAGGGGCGGGAGAGGTCGAGCACGATGCTGAGTTTGCCGGCGTCGCAGTTGCTCCACATCGCGGAGTTCTCCGCGCCCTGCTGATTGTTGAGGAACGGCGGCTGGGTGCGCGCGGCGTCGTAGCGGTTGTGCGGCTCGATTCGCACCACGATGGCGCCGAAGTCGGCCAGGATGCGGGTGGCCATCGGCGCCGCCATCGCCCAGCTGAAATCGCAGATCCGCACTCCAGACAAGGGCTTTTCCTCCACCATCAGATCACTCCCGAGTCCTGCAATTGACGCATCCGCGCCTCGCTCAGGCCCAATTCGCCGAGGTAGATTTCGCGATTGTGCTCGCCGACCATCGGCGGTCTGCGCACATAGCGCAGCGGTGTCGCGGCGAATCGGGCGAACGGCCCCGGATAGGCGAAGGCGCGGCCCAGTTCGGGATGCTCGACCATTTGCCAATAGCCGCGTGCCGCAAGCTGCGGGCTGGTGAAGACGTCGGGGATGGTTTCCAGCGATCCGATCAACAAGCCATGGCGCTGCGCCAGTGCCATCAACTCGGCCTTGGTGTGGCGCTGTGTGAAGCGGCCAATCGCGGCGATAATCCGCTCGCGCGCCTCCTCGGGCCATCGTCCGTCCGCGAGCAGCGGGCTCAGGCTCCTGAGTTCCGGGTCGGCATCGGCAAGCCGGCTCTGCTCGTAGAGGAATTGCCGCACCTTGACCATGAAGGGCCCGGCGTTAGCGCCGAACGCGACCGCCAGCGTGACGTGGCCGTCCCTGGCCGGCCAGATGATCTGGTTTTCGAGGATGCCCAGACGCAGGCCGCCGCGATGGCGCCGGAACGGGGCGGCGTTGAACAGCGCCGCGAGCGCGCCCGATTGCGTTGCAATCGTCACCGACTCCTGCGCCGATACGTCGACGTGCTGACCGCGTCCGCTGCGCACGCGATGGAAATGCGCCACCATCGCGCCCAACGCGCCGTCAGCCGCCGCGTGCAGATACGCTTGCGGCACCGCGACGCGCAGCGGCGGCCGGTCGTCGTCGCCGGTCAGCGCCAGCGGTCCGCCGGCGGCCAGCACCACAAGATCGCTCGACGCCCACTGCGCTTTGGGGCCGGTCTGGCCGAAGGGTGATATCGACACGTAGATCAGTGCGGGATTGGCCGTCGCCAATTCATCATAGCCAAGCCCCAGGCTATCCATATGTCCGGGCGCCGCCGATTCGATTAGAAAATCGGCACGAGCAATCAGCTCGAGCAGCAGTGCTTTGCCATCGGCGGCGGCAACGTCGAGCGTGATGGACCGCTTGTTACGATTAAGCGCCCACCAGTACAACGACCGGTTGGGATCGGGGCGATCCTGGTGAAACGGCGCAAGGCGCCGTACCGGCGAGCCGCCCGGAGGCTCGACGACGACTACGTCGGCGCCCAAGTCGGCGAGCAATTGACCGCACAGCAGGCCGCGCTGGTCGCTGAGATCGAGGACCCGGTGATCGGTAAACGGCGGTTTCGGTCCGTCAGCCATCAGTTCTCTCTATAGCTTTTTGATCGCTTCGATTACACTCGGCGCCTGGGTCGGTGATTAGCAGGCGGCGCGGGCCGCAAGCCTCGCGCGCCGAAGACCGGGCGCCTGCCCAACTATTTTCGACGGAGCATGGGACGGATGAAGGCATACGAATTGCGCACCGAGTCCGGCGTTACGACGCTTTCGATGGTCGAGCGGGCGCAGCCCGTGGCCGGGCGCGGCGAGGTGGTGGTGCGGATGCGCGCGGCGTCGCTCAATTACCGCGACCTGATCATCAGCAAGGCGCCGCGCAGCGCGCCGCTGATCCCGCTGTGCGACGGCGCGGGCGAGGTGGTCGAAGCCGGGCCGGGGGTGAGCGATATCAAGGCGGGCGATCGCGTCGCGGGCACCTACTTCCAGGACTGGGTGTCGGGACCGCTCAACCCGGGCGTCTTGCGCACCGTGCTGGGTCAGAACATCGACGGCGTGCTGGCCGAGTATGTCGCGCTCAAGGAGCACGGCGTGGTGCGCGTCCCGGCGCATCTGTCGTTCGAGGAAGCGGCCACGCTGCCGTGCGCCGCACTGACCGCGTGGCAGGCGCTGGTCACCGAGGGGCGCATCAAGGCGGGCGATACGGTGGTGGTGATGGGCACCGGCGGCGTTTCGATCTTCGCCCTGCAATTCGCGCTGATGTGCGGCGCCCGAGTAATCGCGACCACCGGGACCGACTCGAAGCTTGAACGGCTGCGGGCGTTGGGCGCCGCCGCCGTGATCAATTACAAGACCACGCCGGAGTGGGACAAGACGGTGCTGGAGCTGACCGGCGGCGTCGGCGCCGACCACATCGTGGAAGTCGGCGGCGCCGGCACTCTGCCGCGCTCGCTGCGCGCGGTGCGTCACGGCGGCTTCGTCAGCCTGATCGGAGTGCTGGGCGGGGCGGGTGAAAAGTTCAGCCCGGGCAGCATCATTCTCAAAGGCGTGCGGCTGCAGGGAATTTTCGTCGGCTCGCGGGAGATGTTCGAGGACATGAACCGGGCGATTGCGCTCAGCGCGATGCGTCCGGTGGTCGATCGCACCTACCAGTTCGAGGAAGCGGCAGCGGCGCTGGCCTTTTTGGAAAGCGGCCGCCATTTCGGCAAGATTTGTATCCGCGTGTAGGAACGAAATCCCGTGGCGCACGGTGAAGTTCGCCAATACACGATCTCGATTCCCGGCGAGGTGCTCGACGACCTGCGCCGGCGGCTGGCCGGACGCTGCACGGCTTTGATAAACCAATGTCCGGGGCAGGCGGAAGGCGCGGGTTTTCAAGTCTTTCGGAGGTGATGCAGATGATCGTCATTTCGATGGACAGTCACACCGAGTTGGTTGCCAAACTCAAACCCTTTCTGCCCGCCAAATGGCACGCCGAGTTCGACGCCGGGGAGGTCCTGGCGGAGCGCTATTTTGCCAGGATTATCGACGCCTTCAGCGCCCTGACTTATGACCGCAACAACCTGCAGGAAGTGGGCTTCACCAAGGTGCCCGACAGCGGGCGGCGCGGCGGTCTGGAAGAGTTCACGCGTCCGCTCCCGATGAAGGAGCGGTTGGCGATGGTCGACGCCGACGGCGTGGCGGCCGAATTCATCACCCCCTTTATCGGCGCGTTCAGCGACAACGCTGAATTTCTGCACCAGTGCACCATGGCCTACCATCGCTATTTCGAAGATTACGTCTCGCCGGCACCATTTCGCTTCACCGGTTCCAGCGTCGCCAATCTGATCTGCGGAATGGAGACAGTGCTGCGTGAGATCGATGACGCCTATCGGCACGGGCTGCGCGCGATTTCCCTGCCCGGCAAGGTGTCCTTCGTGTCGCGCGACCTGCCCACTTACAACTCGCGGTTTTACGACCCGATGTGGGCGGCGCTGGCGGAGCGGAAAATGGCGGCGATATTCCATCAAGGCTTCGGACGCGAAAAGCCGCTGCTGCGATGGGATGGCACCATTTGGCCGTGGTCGGCCACCGGCCAATTGGAGCCAGGGTGGGAGCTGTTGGTGCAGCACGAAATCCTGGTCGGCGAGCACGAATACCTGTTTCATCTGCTGGCGGGCGCGGTGCTCGAGCGGTTCCCGGATTTGCGCATCGGCATCCTCGAAAGCGGAACGCAGTGGATTGCGCCGGTGCTCAGGGAAATCGACATGTGGTGGCGCGCGCAGCGCAAGGCGGGTTCGCTCAAATCGTATCGGGGCGAGCTGTCGCCAATCGAGCAGTGGCATCGGCAATGTTTCGTCACCAGCTTTTTCGCCGAAGACGAGGTCGAGCTGCGCCACACGCTGGGTGTACGCAACATGATGTGGGGTTCGGATTTTCCGCACATCGAGGGCAGTTATCCGCGCAGCCGCCAGCACCTGGCCGGACTGTTCGCCGCGGTCCCCAGGGAGGAAGTCGAGGCAATCGTGGGACTGAACGCGGCCGCGATGATGAACTTCGACCTGGAAAAACTCGCCCAGACCCCCGCGGCAAAGATCCCCTGGCCGCAGTGACGGCGCGGATTGCGTCGCAGGGACGCACTGTCTCAGTCCCTGCGGCGGTTCGCTATTGCCCAGCGGGCCTCGATCGTTTAGCTTGATCATCATAGCTGGCTACGGAAGCGCTTATTGCTCATCGACCCCCCATCCACTCCCGGCCTTGTGGTCCTGACCCAATCGGCTCCGTCGTGCGCCCAACGCCGGTCCGCGCGACGGCGATGAAACAGCCCGGCGAATTCGAGCTGATCGAACGCCTATGCCGCGATCTGCCTTATGGCCGCCGCACCCTGCTCGGCCCCGGCGACGATTGTGCGGTGCTGGCGCCCACCCGCCGGCCGCAGCTCTTCACCATCGACTCGATGGTCGAGGGCGTGCACTTCGAGCTTGCCTGGCTCAGCCCCGAGCAGTTGGGAGAGCGGGCGCTGGCGGTCAATCTGAGCGATATCGCGGCGATGGGCGGCAGTCCGCGCAGTTGCGTGGTCAACCTGGGCATCCGTAAAGGCCTGGGTGCGGCATTTTTCGACCGCCTTTACCGCGGCCTGGGGCGCGCGGCGCGCGCCGCGGGAGTAGACGTAGTGGGCGGCAACATCACGCGCTCGGCCCAGTTGACGCTGACCGTCGCCTTGCTGGGTGAGGTTGCCGGCCAGGTCCTGCGGCGCGACACTGCGCGAAGCGGTGATGAGATCTTCGTCACCGGCACGCTGGGCGATTCGGCCTTGGGATGGCGCATTATGGCGGGCGAGATTGAGGCCAGGGGCGCGGCGCGCAAATACCTGGTGGATCGCTTCGTGGCGCCGCAGGCGCGGCTTGGCGCGGGGCGCAAGCTGGCGCGGATGCGCCCGGCACCCGCCGCGATCGACATCAGCGACGGCCTGCTCGCCGACCTGGGTCATATCATGGAACGCAGCCGGGTGGGCGCTGAGGTCGACCTGGCGGCGATTCCGTACTCGCGTCACTATCTTGCCGTGGCGGGCGATCGCGCCGACCTCGCGCTGAGCGGCGGCGAGGACTACGAACTGCTGTTCTGCCTGCGCCCGGGCCATTCAGCACCGGTGCTCAGCCGCCGGCTAGGTGTCGCAGTTCATCGCGTGGGCCGCATCGTGGAGCGCCGTCATGGGTTGCGACTTCGGCGCGGCGACGGGCGCCTGGTTCCCGCATCCGGGATGCTCGGATGGGACCAGTTGGGAGTCGATCCCTGATGACCGGCGCGCGCATGTGGAGCCTGCCGGTTTTGGTCGGCATCCTGCTGCTGATGGGCGGCCTGCTGGCGGCGTCGGAAACCGCGCTGTTCTCGCTGGTCAGGATGGAGCGCACGCGCGAGGCGCTGTCGGGCCGGCTGCGCGGCGCCGTCGACCGCCTGCTGCTGCGCCCGCTGGAGTCGCTGGTCATCATCATTGGGCTCAACGAAATCTGCAACGTGTTCGCCGAATGCCTGGCCACGTCGTTTCTGCTCTTCACGCTGGGGCGGTGGGGCGGATGGGCCGCGGTGCCGATCAACTTTTTGCTGATCCTGCTGATCGCCGACATCACGCCCAAGACCTTCGCCCTGGCTCATCCGCTGGTGATCGTCCGGCTGACCGCGCGTCCGCTGGCGGCCCTCAGCCAAATCCTCCATCCAGTAGCAGGATACTTCACTCCGTTTAAGGAGGCGCCGTTGCCCGAACCGGTGTCTGAAACCGAGTTCAAAGCCCTGCTGCACGCCGGCGAAAGCCACGGCGAAGTCGAGGCGGCCGAGCGCGAATTGATTCACAAGGTGTTCGATCTGGGCGGACGGCGCGTGGCCGAAGTCATGACCCCGCGCGATATGATCTTCTCGCTGCCGATCGACACCCCGCCCGAGATGGTGGCCACCGAAGTGGCGCGCGGCCATTTCTCGCGGGTGCCGATCTATCGGGGCGATCCCGACCATATCGTGGGGATTCTCCATGCCAAGGACGTCGCGGCGCGGCGTCTGGATCGGATGCCCACCCGCATCGAGCGGCTGATGCGCCCGCCGTATTTCGTGCCGCCCAGCAAGCCGCTGGGCGACCTGCTCGACGAGATGCGCCACAACCGTCAGGCGATGGCGATGGTGGTCAACGAGTACGGCCAGTTGCTGGGACTGGTGACCCTGGAGGACCTGCTCGAAGAACTGTTCGGCGAACTCAAGGATGAGTTCGACGTCGAGGTTCCGGAGATGACACCGCTGCCCGGCGGGGGCTGGAGCGTGTCGGGCTCCATTGAGCTGCGCAAGCTGGCCGAGGTGCTGGGCCCGCACAACCTGCCGCTGGGCGGCGCCGCGGAACCCACGCTCAACCGCCTGGTTTTGCGCAAGCTGGGCCGTGTGCCGCGCGCCGGCGAACGCTTTGAACTGGGCAACTTCGAGGTGACGGTGGAAAAGGTGCGCGGCGCCAGCGTGGAGCTGATGACGTTCAGGAGGGCGGCATGACGCTTGGGGTTCTGATCATCGCGCTGGCGGTATGCGTGGCCGCGCAGATGTTCTTTTCGGCCAGTGAAATCGCGGTCGTCTCGGCCGACGAACTCAAGATCAAGGCTGGCGCCCAATTGGGAGAAAAATCGGCCACGATGCTCAACTGGCTGCTGACCCGGCGCGACCGGCTGCTGGCCGCAATTCTTACCGGAACCAGTCTGGCCACCGTCAGCGCCGCCGCGGTGCTGACCAGTTTTCTGCACACCAACCAGCCCAGGCACGAATTTATCGCGCCCTTCATACTCTCGCCTTTAAGCCTGCTGGTCGGCGAATCGCTGCCCAAACTGCTGACGCTCAAGCGTCCCCTGGCGTTCGCGATCTTCGCCGTTTACCCGCTGCGGGTGCTGACCTTCGTGCTGGCGCCGCTGTTGGGCGCCGAAACGCTGCTCAGCCGCTCGATGCGCCGGCTGTTCGGGCTGCCCACCGACAGCGAGCAAGCGTTCGTGTCGCGCGAGGACCTGGCATTGCTGATGCGCCGCCATGGGCGCGAGACGGCGCCGCTGGCCGACGCCATCCTGCCCGCCGAGCGCATCATGATCAGCCGCATCTTCCGCTTCACCCGCTCCGAAGCGCGCAAGGCGATGGTGCCGCTGGTGCGCGTCGAAGCGGTTCCAACCACGCTTCCCCAAAGCGAGGCGATCGAGGTGGTGCGCCGCGAGGGCTTCAGCCGGCTGCCGGTTTACGACGGCAAAATCCTCAACATCGTGGGCGTAGTGCATGTCTTCGACCTGCTGGAGTCACCCGACTTAAGCCGTCCGGTCAGTGAAATCATGCGCCCGGTCAGCTACTTTGCGGAATCCACGCCGCTGGATGAAATCCTGCTCGCCCTGCAGCGCACCGGCGAGAACATGGCGGTGATCGTGGACGAATACGGCGCCGCTGCGGGAATCATTACGGTAGAGGACTTGCTGGAGGAAGTGGTGGGCGAGATCGAGGATGAATACGACGTGCGCGAGGAGATGGCGCGCATCATCGACGCCCGCACTCTGGCGGTGTCGGCGCGCGCCGCTCTGTCCGATCTCAACGAGCGTTTCGGCCTGCGTCTGCCCGAGGGCGAGGAATATGCTACCATCGGCGGCCTGGTGGTGGAGCGCTTGGGCCATATTCCCAAACCCGGCGAACAGCTTTCCGTTGGCGACGTCACGATCAAGGTAACGCGCGCCGACGCACGAGCGGTGCGCGACGTGTTGCTGATTTTGGAACATCCGCTGCGCCCCGAGCAGTTGCGCCGTCCATGACCGAAGCCAACATCCGCGAAATTCTAAGCCAGGTGGCCCAGGGCCGCCTCAGCGTCGCACAGGGCCTGACCCGCCTGCGCCATCTGCCCTTTGCCGATCTCGGCTTTGCCAAGGTCGATCTCCATCGCAAGCTGCGCCGCGGCATCCCCGAAGTGGTGTTCGGCGAACGCAAGAGCGCCGATCAGATCGCGGCCATCGGCCGGCGCGTCATCAAGGCCGGCCAGAACCTGATTGTGACCCGCCTCGACGCGCCCAAGGCGCGCACGCTGGCACGCAAGCTGAAGTCCTTCCAATACTGCGCTGAAGCCCGGGTCGGGTTGATCCAGACGCATCCGCAAACGCCCAGCGGACACGGCACGGTGATGGTGCTCAGCGCCGGCACCTCCGATATTCCGGTTGCCGAAGAAGCCGCGATCTGCGCCGAGATGTTCGGTAACCGCGTGTCGCGGTTGTACGATGTAGGGGTGGCCGGATTGCATCGCCTTACCGACAGCCTCGAACAACTGGCCGCTGCCAGCGTGCTGATCGTGGTGGCCGGGATGGAAGGGGCGTTGCCCTCGGTGGTCGCCGGGTTGATCGATAAACCCGTCATCGCCGTGCCGACCAGTATCGGCTACGGCGTGGCGATGGGCGGGATCGCCCCGCTGCTGGGGATGCTCAACGCCTGTTCGGGCGGCGTGGTGGTGGTCAACATCGACAACGGGTTTGGCGCCGCGATGGCGGCGACGCTGATCAACCGCGTCGGCCTTGATCGGAGCGCAGCCGATGGCGGCTGAAAAACAGCTGACCAGCGGCCGCGCGCGGCGCGCGATCAAAATGGGCGGGCTCGCCTCGCAGGTGGGGTCAAGCTACCTGTGGACCTCGCTGCGCAAGCCCTTCATGAGTGCCGACGCAC
This sequence comes from Pseudomonadota bacterium, assembly GCA_021325025.1. GTDB lineage: Bacteria > Desulfobacterota > Binatia > Binatales > Binataceae > JAJPJA01. The sequence goes on from JAJPHZ010000012.1 coordinate 10,630, forward strand.
ACACCAAGGCGCTGCTCGACACACACATCAAAAACGCCCGTCTGATCGTGGAAAGCTCCAAGGAGCTGCGCGGCGCCTTCCTCAAACTGATCCAGATGCTCTCCACGCGCGAGGATATCCTGCCCGCCGAAGCGTTGGAGGTGCTCAGCGTGACGCAGGCCGGCGTGCCGCCGATGGACTACGCGACCATCTCCGAGCAGATCCGGCGCGAGTTGGGCAAGCGGCCCGAGCAGCTCTTCGCCAGCTTCGATCGCGTCGCGTTCGCCGCCGCCTCCCTGGGCCAGGTCCATCGCGCCACGCTGAGAAGCGGCGAGCAGGTCGCGGTCAAAATCCAGTATCCGGGCGTGGAGCAGACGGTCGGTCAGGATCTGAAGAATCTCAAGCTGCTGCTCACCACGCTCAAGGCCATCGCGCACGACCTGATGCGCCAGAAGATTGACGTGCGCACGCTTTATGCCGAACTGGAGGCGCGGCTGATGGAGGAGCTGGACTACGAGCGCGAAGCCGCCAACACCGAGTTGTTCGCGCGCCTGTTGTCCGACGACCCCGAGGTGATGATTCCGCGCGTGTTTCCCGAACTAAGTTCGCGCCGCGTGCTGACGATGACCTACCTTGACGGCTATCCGCTGACCGACGTGTTTGCACCGGTGGTCGATCCCGGGCTCAAAAGCTGGGTGGTGCGCAAGTACTTCACCCTGATCTGGCGCCAGATTCTGGAGTTCGGCGTCCTGCACACCGATCCTCATCCGGGCAATTACCTCGTCACCTACCATCCGCGCCTGGGTATCCTGGACTTCGGCTCGATCCGCCGTTTCCCCGAGCCGATTCGCAAGGCCAACCTCAAGCTCGCACGCGCGCTGCTGGCCGGCGACGACCGCGCGATGGGGCAGGCGCTGGTGGCGCTAGGTTATCTGGATCGCACCCAGCCGGCCGCGCCGATGATCGGCATCCTGCGCATCCTGTTCGAGCCGGTGCTGGTCAATCGCCGCTTCGACCCCAAGAAGTACGAGTCGGTGGCCAAGGCCACGGCAGTGGGTGAAATCGCGCTGCAGCATCGGCTGTACAAATCGCCCGCCCACAGCGTGTTTCTGATTCGCACCCTGATCGGCGCCGAGGGCATCGTGCGTCAACTGGGCGTGGCCGCCAATTACCATGCGATGTTCCGCGAGTGCGTCGAGCGGGTCAAAGACTGAAAGCGCCGCCGCTATGCGTTGGGCGCCGCCATCGCAGTCCGACTTGCGCCAGCGTCTGGAACGCCATCGCGACTTCCATTTCCGCCGTCTGCCGGCACGCCGCGTCACATCCGAGGAGCAGGCGCTTAACTTCATCAGCGAGGTCGGTTTTTGTACGGCGTTTACCGCCGGGCTTCACCTGCCCTGCCTGCGCGAGGCGATCGTGGGCGAGCGCGAGCCCCCGCTGCCCCATCATATCCAGCACGACTACGCGATCGGGATGACGTGGCGGCTCAAGGACGTCCTGACCGCGAAACGGGCCGTGTATTACGGCAGGGCGATCGCCGGACGTCCGGCGTTCATCGCACCGCAGATGCTGCCTGCGTTTTTACGACTGCGCGCCCAACGCATCTCCTACCAGACGGCATTCCGGCGCGGTCAACTCAGCCTGTGCGGCAAGCTGGTGATGGACGCGCTGCGCCGCCGCCCGGTCGCCGCAACCTGGGAGCTCAAGGTGGCCACCGGCTATTCGCGTCCGGCACGGCGTGCGGAGTTCGACCGCGCGATGAGGGAGTTGCAGGAGCGCTTCATGGTGCTCAAGGTCGAGGAGCGCTACGAGCCGTTTACCTATGTGTGGAGCACGATGGAGCATCGATGGGGCGAGGCGATGGAGCAGGCGCGAGCCTTGTTGCATACCGATGCCGCCTATCGGATAATAAAATGCTACTTTTTGACGGCAGGATACGGCGCCGGGCGCGCGATCGCGCGCACCTTGGGCATCGAGCCCAAGCTGGCCGCGCACGCGATCGCCCGTCTGGTCCGGGAGGGAATCGTAGCGCCCTGTCCGTCCGATTCGGGCTGGCCCCGCGGCTGCCACGTCCTGACCGAGGAACATATCCATGACAGCTAGCCGGATGATCTGGAAGGATGGTTCACAGGGGCGGGGCAGTGGCAGACGGCGGGGGAGGACCAGGTTGAGGAAAGCAGGAAAAGAAACGAGAGCCTCGGTTGGCAGCCGGCGTTTTTCGCTGCTGAAATTCCATGAAACTTTCCCGCAACGATGCGCGCGAGAGCCGGCTTTGGCTGCAAAGAATGCCCTGCTACACTTGACGATTCGCCGAATTTTCGCCACAATTCGAGTCTGAGTTCGACCAGGCGGTAGCCGCTTGCCGGGGCCATGTTACAACGGCGCCGGGCGGCAAGGAAAAAGGAATGGGGGAACGATGGCGACGCTGACGAAACGGCAAAAGCAGCTTCTGGATTACCTCAACAGCTATATCGGTCAGTTTGGTTACGCGCCCACGCTGCAGGAAATCGGCTCGTATTTCGGCCTGTCCTCACTGGCTACTATCCACAAACATCTGAAGAATCTCGAGGCCAAGGGTTTCATCAAGCGCAAGTGGAACCACAGCCGGGCGCTGGAGATGGTCGACAACACGGTGCGCGGCGCCGCGCGGGCGCTGCCGATGCTGGGGTTTGTCGCCGCCGGCACCCCGATTGAATCGGTGGAGGGCAACGATTCGATCACCGTACCCGACGAGTTCATCCGCCGCCAGAACACCTTCTGCCTGCGCGTGCGCGGCGAGTCGATGATCGACGAGGGCATCCGGGACGGCGACTACATCATCGTCGAGGGCCGGGAGGTCGCCAACGACGGCGAGACGGTGGTGGCGCTGGTCAACGGCGAAGCCACGGTCAAGAAGTTCTATCGCGAACATAACGGCCGCATCCGTCTGGAGCCGGCCAATGTTACCATGCAGCCCATCTATGCGTCGGAGGAGGAGCTGCAGGTGCGCGGCGTGGTAGTCGGCCTGATGCGCCACTACCGCTGAGGCGGCGCGCGGCAACCGCTCGCTGAGCAGGCGGCTGGCGGGCGCGTGCGCTTAGGGCTGCAAGGGCAGGTTGTAGAAGTCGATCGCGTTGCGCCGCCCGATGCGGAGCTGGTCTTCGGGCGGCACGCCGTTGAAGTGGCCCTTGAGTACGTCGGCCGAATTCGGCCAGGCGCCGTCGAAATGGGGATAGTCGGAGCCGAACATCAGGTTTTTTATGCCGATGATGGTGCGGTTGAAGACCGCGGTCTTGTCGCGCATGAACGTGCACGCGATCTGGTCGTGGAAGATTTGACTGGGCAGACGCGCGGAGCTGATATGGTTGGCGAACCCCGCCCAGCCCTGGTCGTGCTCGAACCGATCGTCCATCCGCTCCAGGATGGCCGCTGCCCATGACGCGTCGGTTTCCACCGAGATCACTTTGAGCCGCGGATGGCGGTCGAACAGGCCCGAGAAGATCATCGCCGCCACCGTGTACATGGTCGGGCCGAAGCCCAGGGAGAAATCGGCGAAAATGTTGTCGGTGTACGTAAATCCGCTGCGGCTGGCCGCGACGTGCAGGCTGAGCGGGATTTGCAAATCCTCGGCCGCCGACCACAGCGGCTCGTAAACCGGGCTGCCCCAGCCCGGACTCTGCGCGATACTGATCATCGCGCCACGCATCCCCATCTTCGCGCAGCGCTGCAACTCCGCCACCGCGCGCTCGACCGGCTCCACGGGGAGCATCGCTACGCCGAAGAAGCGCTTGGGCGCCGACGCGCAGAAGTTGGCCAGCCAGTCGTTGAAGGCCTGGAAAATCGCGTACTGGAAATCGAGGTCGGGGATGGAGAAAAAGGTCAGCCCGAAGCTGGTGTACAACAACTCGCCGTCGATACCCTCGGCGTCCATCTCCTTGATGCGCGCCAGCGGATCGTAGCCGCCAGCCGGCACGTCCTCCCATCGCCCGGCGAAACCGAAGCCGCGCAGCTTGGGGTTTTGGTATTTCGGCTGAGTCGCGAGCAGACCGATGCCCTGCCTTTCGGACAACGCGCCCTCGCACACGAAGTAATCGGAATCCTGCTCATGAACGATGCGCGGCGCCCGATCGAGGTATTTGCGATCGATGCGCTTGAGCCATAAGTCGGGCGGTTCGGCGACATGCGAGTCGGCAGACACCAGCTTGAATGGCAGAGAACTCATAAATTCCTCCGACTGGGACGCGGTTCGCTGCCGGGATTGGTCGATGGTGCGAAGCCCTTCCAAGCCGCGCTGTTTGTACCACGAAAATATTTACCCCAACAAGCGCGTTCAGCGCCAAGGCGGCCTGGAGCGGCCCCGCGCCCCGACGGGGCTAGCGGCGGGCCTCCGCCACACCCAGCGCGAGCGCGGCCAGTACTCCCAGCAGGCACAGCGCGTGGAACAATGCTCCCAGGGCAGTGGGGCGATGGGCGGGCGCGCCGAGGTCATGCGCAAATGGGGCATCCGACCTGCATGCCTCCAACGTTGAGTCAGCAGCGCCCGGCTCGATGGCGCTTAGCTGACGATGCATCTGTTCGAGGTCGGCGCTAAGGAAACGAGGCCCCAGGATCAGCAGCAAGGCTCCGCCCAGGCCCATCAGCGGTATCAGCAGCAGGAAGGCGCTGCGCAGACCGAACCGGTCGGAAAGCAATCCAAACGTCACCGGCGCCGCGGCGGTGCTCAGTGCACCCACCAGGGTTGTAGCCGCCGAGGTCCGCCCGCGCAGGTCGGGATGGACCACGTCAGCCAGGATGGCTGATAGTTGCGGTCCCGGCATCGTCAGCGTGACGGCGCCCAGGCCGAACAGAACCACCAGGACCTTGAGGTTGGCGGTCGCGAAGGTCGGGAATAACAATACCGAGGCCATCACGTTGGCCGCCCCTGCGATGTAGTATCTGCCTGCCGTTACGCCCTGGGCCACCAGCCGATCGCCTGCAACCCCGCCGCTCAGTGCTCCGGCGATCGCTCCGATGCCGAGCAGGCTCGTGGTAATCGAGGCCCGCGTCAGGCTCATATGGTGATAGCGCACCAGGTAAGTGATCGCCCAGGTGCCCAGCCCGGACAAAAAGAAGTTAGCCAGTCCACCGGCCAGCACCGGGATCAAAACCGAGGGAATTTTCAGCACTAACGCAAAGGCGCGCAGCGACGGCATTCGTGCGAAAGCCGATTCGCGGACCGTGCGCACCGCGCCGCGCTGCGCATGTTGAAGATCCTGCAGGCCGCGCGCGGGCTCCGGCAGCCGCCAGGCCAGCGCCGACAGGATGAAACCCGCCACGGCCAGCCAGTGAAACGCCGCGCGCCATCCGAAGTGCTCGCCGATGAAGGCGCCCGGCGCCAGGCCCAGGAAGCCGGCGATTGCGCCGACCTGGAAAATCGCCAGCATCCGGCCGCGCTCGCTTACCGGATAGTAGTCGGCGATCAGCGAAAAGGCGCTGGGCGAGTAGCTGGCCTGAGCTGCGCCCAGGAACATCTGCGCCCCGAACAGCATCGCGAAGGACTTTGCCAGCCCACCCGCGATCATCGCGCAACTGGCGGCAAGGTCGCCCAACGCCGCGATGCGCGTGCGCGCGCAGCGGTCGACCAGGATGCCGAACGGGATCGCGCCCAGCGCCGCCACAAACACAAACGCCGAGGAGAGGCTGCCCAGGCGAAAGTCGGACAGCGCGAACTGGCGCTTGAGCGCGGGGAACAGCGCCGCGGGTAGAAACCGATTCATCTGGTCGACCGCCTGGATCAGGAAGAGAATGGCCAGCGGGTAAAGCGATGCTCGCACCGCCGTGCGCGAGGTCTGCTCGACCGAATCCACCGCCATCGCGTCCGCCATCGCACGCACCGCGTCCGTTCAGAGCCTTGCGATGACGTCGTCGATGAACCGGTTCATCGTATCGAGGTCGAGGAAGCGGCAGAAAAAGTAGCTCACCTCCAATTGCTCGACGCGGCGGCGGATCTCGTCGCGGCATTGTGCGCCGTCGCCGACCAGGGTGCTGGGCGAATGGCGCGCCGCGTCCACCTCCTTAAGCCCCATCATCTGCGCCATCGCCGCCAGCATCGCATCGGTCGAGGCGCGGTCGGCGCCCATGATTACGAACGGAAACTGCGACAGTTCGATCTCACCCGGGTCGCGGCCCACCTGGCGCGCATGTTCGCGCATGATGGCGGTGCGGCGGCGGAATTCGGCAGCGTCAAACTTCAGCGCGTCCTCGATTCTCACTTCGCCGAACTTGCCGCCGGTGGGCGGAATCATATTGAGGATGTCGGCTTCCTGCGCCGCCAGCCGCAGCAGGGCGGGTCCCGAGCCGCCAAGCATGATTTTGGGGCGCGGCTTTTGCAACGGCTTGGGCTCGGCATAAAGGCCGTGCACGCGGTAGTGTTTGCCCTCAAAGTTGGTGACCGGCTCGCTCCACAGCCGCTTGATGATGGACAGCGCCTCGGCCAACTGCTCGACGCGAACTTTGGGTGCAGGATAGGGCAGCGACAGCGCCTCGTATTCCTCGCGAAACCAGCCCGCGCCCAGCCCCAGTTCCAGGCGGCCGCCGCTGATGTGGTCGATGGTGGTGGCGATTTTCGCCGTCATCGCCGGATGGCGGAAGGAGTTGCAGGCGACCAACTGCGTCAGCTTGACGCGCCGCGTCGCCATCGCCACCGCGGCCAGTGCCGTGAAGCATTCCAGCCGCGGCTCCTGCGGCGTCTGACCGACGCCGCGGATGAAGTAATGATCCTCGATGGCGACGGCATCGAAACCGCCGGCTTCGGCGCGCTCGGCGAAAGTCCGCGTCAACTCGAAGCTGGTGGTCGGCAGCACCGCGGCAAATTTGGGCCTGCTCATGACTGGCACCCCCTGATGGGCGCTCAGCTTAGCATCATCGCGGCACTGCCGGCGAAGCCCGCGGCCTTACCTCTTCGGTCCTGCAGGGCAGCACAAAGGATTGCGTCAGGTGCCACTTCCCCTTGTAGAAGACGTTGTAGCCTGGAACTGAATTGAACCGGCAAGCGTGAAACTATTTGTCTGATGCAATGGCTGCTTCACATACAGCTTAATGGTCGGCTTTGAAGCAGGCACGGTCGGGGCTGCAATTGTGAACATCGGCCGGCAGACCATCGGGACCCGCGGGCCGCTGAGTCAAGACACAAGTGTAACAGGCGGTCGAACTTTCCGGATCGAATAGCCGCATACCGTCGGCCGCGCGCCAATAAGCGCTCTTGGTTCGCAGCATTGCACAGAAGAAGCGGTTGGTGCTTTGCACCATTGCCGATGCTCCGTTCAACCCGGCTCCTCGATGCCGCCGGCGCGCAGGATCGCGCGGCGTACCAGCGCCTTCGCAATTGGCACCTTGTAGGCGTTGTCCGACAGCGGCACGGCGTCCTTGAGCGCAGCGTCGGCCGCCCGCGCGGCAACTTCGCCGTCCAGATGTGCGCCGCGCAGCAGCGCCTCGGCCTCGTGACTGCGCCACGGAATCGGCGCGACGGCGCCCATCACCACCCGCACGTCGCTGACCCGGCGCGCCCCGCCCCTTGCGACCATCGCGGCAACGCTGACCAGCGGCCAGTCAAAGCTTTGCTTTTCGCGTGCCTCGATATACGTGCTGCGCGCGCCGGGGGCGGGCGCGGGGATCGTTACGGCGACCAGCACTTCGCCGGGAGCGAGCACGTTTTCGCGCGCGGGGTCTGCCTTGGGCAAGATGAAGAACTGCTCCAGTCCGATGGTCCGCTCGCCGGCCGCTCCGGCAAGCTTGACGCTCGCACCGAACGCGATCAGCGCGGGCGCCAAATTGGAGGGATGCACGATAAAGGAGGGGCCGCCGCTCAGGATCGCGTGGTAGCGGTTGAGGCCGCCCAGCGCGTAGCAGCGCTCGCCGCCTTTCTTGAGGCACTTCACATCCGGGTTGCGGAAGTACCAGCATCGCGGACGCTGCAACAGATTGCCGCCCACCGTGGCGAGATTGCGCACCTGCGGCGTCGCGGCCTGTGCGGCGGCCTCGGCCACCGCCGCGTAGCGATCACACAGGAGCGGGTCGGCGGCGACCTCGCGCAATTTCACCAGCGCGCCGATTCGAACTCCGCCGCGGCCGTCGGGCTCGATCGCGTCCATCCCGCGCAGTCCCTTGAGATTGACCACAGCGGTAGGTGCGGCGATTCCCTGCTTGAGCAGATCGAGCAGGTCAACGCCGCCGGCCAGCGCGGCATGGTGGGGCGCGGCCAGCAATTGGCTCGCGTGCGGCACATCCAGCGGCGTTACGATTTCAAAGCGGTTCATCAGACCTTGCCCACCGCAGCCAGTACTTTGTCGGGTGTGATCGGCAGCGAGCGCACCGGTACGCCGATTGCGTCGTACACCGCGCACGCGATTGCCGCCGCGGTCGCCACGTGCACCGCTTCGCCCAGGCCGAGCACGCCGGTATTGGTCACGCCGTTGGCGACTTCCACGAACAGCGCCGTAATCTCCGGAGTATCGAGTGGACCCGCAAGCTTGTAGTCGTCCATCGTCGGGTTGACCATCACGCCGGATATCGGGTCGAGCCGGCGCTCTTCAAACAACGCAAAGCCGATACCCATGATGACGCCGCCGTTGACCTGGCTGCGCGCGGTGAGGGGATTGATGATGCGGCCGGCGTCGTGCACGGCGGTGACGTTGAGCACCGCAACCGCACCGGTTTCCACGTCGACTTCAACCTCGGCGAACTGGCATCCGGCCTGATCGGTGCGAAAGCCGGCATAGTTGGGCGGCCGCTCGCCCTGCGCGCAAAGCGAATCGGCCGGGATGCTTCGGCAGACGTCGGCGAAGCTGACCGCACGCGACGGTTGGCCGCGCACCCGAATCGTGCCGTCGCGCGCTTCGAGGCTGGCCGGGTCCGCGCCCAGCATCGGCGCCGCGATACGCAACAGCTTGTCCTTGAGGTGAGCGGCGGCCTGGCGCACAGCCGGCGTATTGGAGGGCGCCGTGCTGCTGCCGCCCGACGGCACCGAGAACAGATAGCGCGTATCGCCGATCTCGGCGCTGACCTGGCGCAGCGGCACGCCCAGTTCTTCGGCCGCGACCATCGCCAGAATGCTGCGCGTGCCGGTGCCGATGTCCTGCGTGCCGATTTGTATCACGACGCGTCCGTCGCGATACGCGATCGCCTGCGCTTGCGGTCCGGCACTGCCCAGTCCGTGCCAGGCGGCGGCGGCGACGCCGATGCCGCGCCGGCGATGGCCGAGCGCTTTGGGTGCGCGGCTCTTCTCATGCCAATTGAACACCTTGGCACCCAGCTCAAATTCCAGTGCACGCACCGGATTGGCATTGTTGCGGCGGCGCAACTCGAGCCGGTCCAGCTTGAGCTTGCGCGCCAGTTCGTCCATTGCCAGCTCCAGCGCGAAGCATCCCTGCGGCCATCCCGGCGCACGCATCGGCGAGGACGGTCCGGCATTGGTGTAGATGTCGCGCTCCTCGGTGCGGATGTTGGCGCATCGATAGAGCGTGCGGTACGGGCCCGCGCTTCCCGCGCCGCCGCCGATCCCGCCGCTGCCGCGCTCCAGCAGTTCGATCGCTACCAGCTGGCCGTCGCGGCCGGCGCCCAGTTTTACCTGCTGCCATGAGTTGGGCCGATTGCCGGTGGCGACGTGCTCGGCTGCGCGCGGCAACATCAGCTTGACCGGTGCGCCGGCGGCGCGCGCAAGCTGCGCGGCAATCACCACTTCGGGGCCCGCGCCGAACTTGGAGCCGAATCCTCCGCCCAAAAAGGCGGTGATCACATGAACCTTGTCGGGCGGTAGATTGAACAGCACGGCGAGGTCGTCGCGCACGGTGAAGATGCCCTGCGTCGAGCACCATACGGTGAGTTGGTCGCCCTCCCATCGCGCGACGGCGCCGTGGGTTTCCAGCGACACGTGGGTCTGCACGGGCGTGGTATAGACTGCCTGATGGATCGCGGCCGCCCGCTCAAAGCCATCGCGGACATTGCCGGCTTCGAACACGGCAGGCGCACCGATATTGGCGCGGCCGGCGAACACGCGCGGCGCAGAGGGTTTTTGTGCATCCTCCATGTCGATCACGAACGGCAACGGCTCGTAGTCGACCTTGATCAGCGCCAGCGCGTCGTTGGCGATTGCGGGACTGACGGCGGCGACGGCCGCGACCTCCTGTCCGGCAAAGCGCACGACCGCTTCGCCGCGTTCGATCGCCGCGCGCACGCCGCGCAGCCGGCGCGCCGCCGAGAGATCCACGCTGCGAACCCGCGCATGCGGATAGGGGCTGCGGAGAATCGCGCCGTAAAGCATGCCGGGCAGCTCAACGTCGTAGGTGTAGGGCGCGGTCCCGGTCGCCTTGAGCGCACCGTCAACCCGCGCCATCTCGCGGCCGACCACTGCCAACGGTTCGCCCCATTGCCAGGGCGTTGGCTCGTCGTCGGGAATCACCAGCCTGACATCGCTGATATTGCCCTCAAAGCCGAGCCGCACGGTGACATTGCGGGCCATCAGGCCCTTTCCCCCGGCGGCTTGACGCCGCGCATTTTGGCCGCCGCCGCAAGGGCGGCCTTGAACACGTGCGGATATGTCCCGCAGCGGCAGATGTTTCCCGCCACCGCACGCTTGACCTCGCCCATATCCGGCGCCGGGTTGCGACTGAGCAACGCCGCCACCGACATCACCATACCGGGCGTGCAGAAGCCGCATTGCAGCGCATCAGCCTCGACAAACGCGCTCTGCACCGGATGCATCCGGTCGGGCGCGCCAAGCCCCTCGATGGTCACAATCTCGTGACCGCGTGCGTCAGCCGCCAGCATCATGCAGGCGACGACCGGGTTGCCGTCGAGATGCACCGTGCAGGCGCCGCATGCGCCGCGGTCGCACACCAGCTTGGTGCCGTGCAGTCCCAGATGGTCGCGCAGCGCTTCCGCCAGCGTCACGCGCGGTTCGACAGCGATCTTGCGTGATTTGCCGTTGACCGTAAGGACGATGGTTGCGGCGTCGGGGCCAAGCCGTTCGGCCGCCCCGGAAGCCGGTGTGGGTGATGATTGGGCCCGCGTTACGCCTGCAGACGGAGGCGTGGGACCGCCGATGAAGCTGGTGATCGCCGCCGCAGCGCCTGCGCCCTTGATGAATGCGCGCCGGGTGAAGACGCGCGTGCGTTGGCCGTCGTCGCGATTATCGGGCATCGCCTGTGCGCCCCAACTGCGCCGGTTCCTGTTGCGCTGCGCCACCGCTCGATGATGGCACGAGGGCCGCCGCCGCGCCCATCAGCGCGAGCCCGGCAGGCAGCGCAAACCCAACGATCTTCAGAAAGTAAACGCTTGCGATCACGACCTTGTCAATTTGTTTTGCGCTGCCGTAGCCTGCCCAGTCGACGATCCGGCTCCAGGTTGGACCGCCGCCGCCCGACCATCCTAGCCGCGCCGCGGCGGCGCAAAGGTGCAGCAGCGGCAGGAACGCGATGACCGCCAGCGCCAGCGCCAGGACCAAGCCGCGCCGGCGCCGATACGAATCGTTGACCAGGCGCTGTCCCCCGCGGATTCCGATCAACAGTCCCAGCGCGGTGGCGCTCCCGGCCATGAAGTAAAACTGATACGCATCCCACCACGCGCCGAGCGCCGGGTGGCTGGCGCGCAGCGCAATCGGCGCGCTCAGCGCGTAGCTAAGCGCGGAGAACGCACCGACGGCGACGCACAACAGCGTCAGCCAGCCCAGCAAACGCGATTGGCGGGGTCGGGCGGGCATCATCTCGAATCTACCTAACCATCGAGCCGCCGGCCACGTTCCCGGATTTCCAACCCGGTCCGAAGGCGGCTGCCAACCGTTGTCATCGGACCGCAAATATTGTAAAGGCTCGAACGATGGCGCAAAAAGAACATCGTACACCCACCTATCCCGCGGCGCTGCGGATGGCGCGCATTGCCTTCGAGCTGCCCTCCCATCCCTCGGGATGGCCGCTTGAGTCGATCCGGCGCGAGCTGGACATCTCGGAGCGAACGCTCAAGCGCTATCTGGCTGCCGCCCAAACCAACCTCATCGACCGGGCCGGAAAGCCCTATTTTGAGGTGGTGGCCGACGGCGAAAGGGTAAAGCTGCGGCTGCCCGCGTTCCGCAGGCCGCTGGAGTCAACCGCCTATCAGGCGGCGTCGCTTTACTTCACCCTGACCATCCTGCAGTTCCTGGAAGGCACTGTGCTTAAGGAAGGGATGGAGGACCTGTGGGAGAAGTTCCGCAAAACCCTGCCCGTCTATGAACGCAACGACTTCGCAACGCTGGACAAAAAATTTTTCGCCATCCCACACGCGCCCAAGGATTACCGCGACTTCGATCACATTCTGGATCCGATCATCAAAGGTCTGATTCGCGAATATCGTCTAAGAATCGATTATGTCACCGGACTGGTCCATGAGGTCGACCCTTACACGCTGGTGGCATACAAGGGCGGCCTGTATCTGATCGGCAAGACCCACGTAAACGAGAAGATCACCACGCTGGCGGTGGAGCGGATGCGCAAGGCGGAGTTGGTGGTTCGCAGCGACGGCAGCCTTCAGAAGTTCATTTATCCGCCGAACTTCCGGCCCGATCGCCACACCGAAGGCGCCTTCGGAATAATCGTCGAAGAGCAGCCGGTGGAAGTTGCGATCCTGATCCACAACGCCGAGACTGAGACCTACCTGCGCGCCCGCAACATCCATCCGACGCAAAAGTTCACCAGGCGCCGCGACGGCAAGACCGTGCTGACCATGAAGGTGCGCGGCACCACCGAACTCAGAAACTGGGTGCTCGGTTTCGGCCCCTGGCTGGAAGTCCTCAAACCCCGGGCCCTGCGCCTTGAGATGGCCGGCCTGCTCAAGGAAGCGGCGCGCAACTACGCATAACTCTCAAGCTGATCGATGCGCTGCGTGGCGCGCGGCGTCGGCCTGTTGCCAAGCCGCCTCACAGGCGCCGAGCCTGTGTTATGCTGCCAACTCATTCATAGAGGGACAGGCTGTTTTGCTTTCAAACCGGCTATCAATCGTCCTTGGTCTGGGCGATAGTTTTCGACCGTTCGCGCACGATGTTCGGTGAACAAACCCGCTGCCGGCGACGGCTTTTCACTGTTATAGGTTGAAATCACAGGCCACATCCAAGCCTTGGCGTCGCCGGTGGTCCGCGGCGGAATGTCGGCGACGTGGCTGTGAAGGGGGAACTCATGAGATGTCGGCCGGCCGCGGCTGGTTTGCCCGACGCGATGCTGCCTGCAGTGTTGTGGGCGCTGATGATGACCGCCGCCTGCAACGGGGGAGCCGAGCCGGGCGCCTTCATTCCCACCGGCACGCCGACCCCCACGCCGATCGTCACCCAAACCCCGGCGATCACGCCGACCTCCGCTTCCACCCCGACGCCGGCCATCACGCCCACCCCTGCGCCGTCGGTTGATTTCGGCGCCGCCGTGGTGGGCGACGACGGCAGCGGCTTCATACATGGTTTGCAGGTGGCCAAAGTCGAGGACGCCAGGCGCCAGGCGCTGCCCACCCCGCAGCAAACCTTTGCTCCCCTCGATGCCACCGACATCGACGGCGTGTCGATCACGCCCGACGGAACGCACGGCGCGGCCATCGACGGCGTAAACAACACGGTCTTCTTTTTCACCATGAATTTCTCCAGGGGCGCGATCGCCGTCTCGCCCGCCACCGTTGATGTGTCGGCCTATGGCGGCGACGGCGACACAATCGCCTCGCTGCCGGGCGGCGATGCGGTGGTGGCCTCGGCGGGCGGGTTCAGCGCTCTGCCGCTGATCTCCGGCGTTCTGAGCGACAAGCCGGTTGTGGCCGACCTGATACCGACCGGCCGGCGCGGCGTGGAGCACGACGGCCTGGTGATCTCCTCGGACGGCATGGTGATGCTGTCGCGCGCCGGCGCCGCCGGTCTGCTCGACGTCTATTCGATCCTGCAGGTCGCGCCGCATCCGGGCTCATTGGGCGGGACGGTCGCTTTCCAGTTCACGCTCACCAATATGGTGCCGATACCGGCCGCGGCGTCGTTGGATGGACGCGAAGGCATGGCGATAAGTCCGACCGATTCCAGCCGCGCGGTGGTGGTAGGCGGCGACGGGTCGGTCAATCTGTTGGCGGATTTGCCGGCCAACGTGACTTTCAAGGATGCTCTGAAACTGGCCAGCGCGGCCAATGCGGTGGCGATCAGCATCGACGGTAAGTTTGCGATCGTCGCCACCAACAGCGGCCTGGCGGTGTTCAGCGGAGTTGATACCGGCAAGCTGGCCCAGGTCGGTCCCCTCTACAGTCCCACCTTTTCCACGCCGTCAGGCAGTTGCACGCTGCATAGTCCCGATACCCTCGCCGTCACGTCGGACGGCAAGTTCGTCCTCACGATTCAGCAGTGCCATCTTGTCCAATCCGTCACGCAGGTCGGCTCCGGCGTGATGCTGACGATCCCGTTTTCGGCGGGCGTGCTCGGCCCGCCGGCGGGCCGGCTCGACTACGCCGTCACGCCCGACGACGATCAGCTCGTGGCGCATTAACCTCCGACACGATGCAGCTTCACAGCGTGCGATCGTCGCTGCGCGGGCCGCCGCGCCGATCTCCCGGTGCCTTACTTCTGGAACTTGCGGTCGCGCTCGGCCAGCGCGCCCTTAAGCCCCATCGTGCGCTGCATCTTGACCCAGGCTTTGACCGCGTCGGTCATGTGCGCGATCACGTCGATATCGGCGGAGGACTGCTGCGCGGCGCGAAAACCGGTCACTTCCAGGTAGCGGTTGACAGCGGCCTTGTGCAGCGCCAGTAACTCGACCGACACCAGCGCCACGCGCCGCGCATAGTTGAGCGTCTCCTCCTCCAGCCGCTCGCGCGGATAGACGCGGTTGATCAGATGCCAATCCAGCGCCTCCTGCGCGCTCATCGTGTCGCCGGTAAAGAAGTACTCCTTGGACTTGCGCGGACCCATCAGCACCGGCCACAACGACAGCGAGGGCAGCACGCCCAGTTGACGGCCGGCGGGATGGCCGAAGGTGGCGTCCTCGCTGGCGAACACGATGTCGCAATGGCCGATGAACTCGGTGGCGCCCGCCAGGCAGAAGCCATGCACCTGTGCGATGGTCGGCTTGGGCAGCGACCACAGCCGCTGCCATCGGTTGACCAGCCGCTGGCACAGGATGCGGTCGGTGGAGACGGTGAATTTGCGTCCGGTGGGCGACGACGGCGCGGCATTGAGGTCGTAGCCGGCGGAGAACGCGCGCCCGGCGCCGCGGATGATCAGCACGCTGGCGTCAGGGTCGTCCTCGAACGCAGTCAGGACGTCGTCGAGTTCCTCCAACAGTTTGGGCGACAGCGCATTGAGCTTTTCAGGCCGGTTAAGCGTCAGGCGGCAAATTTTGTCTTCGACCTTCTCGAAGATGACGGTTTCGTAGTTCGCCATGATGGTTGCGCTCCGCGGCAAGGAGGATTCAAACCAACCTCGCACCTGTGCCTTGATTTGACAAGCGCGCCGATGCGCCGGGGGACGGGGCGCCGGCCGCCTCAAACTCTCCATTCCTCGCGGTCTTTGCGATATAGTCAGGGCCGGAGGATAGCGCGATGAAGGGAATGATCTCCGCCGACTCGCACATCACCGAAGCGCCGCGAACCTACGTCGATTACATCGAGCCTAAATACCGGGACAAGGCACCGCACCTGGTGCGCGACGCGAAACTGGGCGACGTCTTCGTGGTCGAGGGTTTCCACCGCCCGCTCCAGATAGGCCTGGTCGCGGCGGCCGGCAAGAAGGCCGAGGAATTGGCGGTGTGGGGCGCGCGCTTCGACAACCTGCATCGGGGTGGATGGGATCCCGAAGCGCGCATGGCGGACCAGGACGTCGACGGGATCGCCGCCGAAATCCTCTACCCCAGCATCGGCATGACCCTGTGTAACCATCCCGAGCTCGACTACAAGAAGGCCTGCTTCGACGCCTACAACCGATGGCTGGCGGAATACTGCGCGGCCCATCCCGACCGCCTGATCGGGCTGGGACAGACCGCGATGCGCACCCCGACGGAGGGAATCGAGGATCTGCGCAAGATGAAGGAGATGGGGTTGCGCGGCGTGATGCTGCCGGGAAATCCGGGCGTCAGCGACTACGACGATCCGATCTACGATCCGTTCTATGAGGCAGCGGTCGATCTCAATATGCCGCTCAGCTTCCATATCCTGACCAGCCGCGCCGATATGCTCAAGAATCAGCGCGGTCCGAAGATCAACGGGCTGATGGCGATCATCCGCGGATGCCAGGACATCATGGGCGTGTTCGTGTTCGGCGGCGTCTTCGAGCGCCATCCGCGCCTCAAGGTAGTCTGCGTGGAAGCCGACGCCGGCTGGGTGCCGCATTTCATGTACCGCATGGACCATGCCTACAAGCGCCATCGTTACTGGCTGCCGCCGTCAGGCAAGCTCAACAGGCTGCCCAGCGAGTACTTCCGCCAAAACATTTACACCACCTTCCAGGACGACTGGGTGGCCTTCCAGATGAAGGACCTGTGCAACATCCGGCGGCTGCTGTGGGCCAACGACTTTCCCCACAGCGATTCGACCTGGCCCAATTCGCAGACCCTGCTCAAGGAGCATCGCGCGGGACTTAGCGACGACGAGTTCCGGCTAATCGTTCACGACAACGTTGCCGAGCTTTACGGACTCAACTGATCCGATTGCACCATCCGGCCCTGAGACATTCCCTCTCCTGAGAAGGGAGAGGGCAGGGTGAGAGGTATCGATGCCCAGCAAGCGACGCTCGATCAAATTCACGCCCGAGGAGCAGGAAGCCTTTCTGAAAAGCAATCAGAAATGCGCACTCGCCACCCTTGACCAAAACGGGTTTCCGCACGTGGTGGCGATGAACTACGTCTATGATGGCGGCGCCTTTTACATGACTTCGTACGGCAAGGCGCAGAAGGTCGTCAACATCCGGCGCAATCCCAAGGTCGGCCTGATGGTAGAGACCGGGCGAGTTTACAACGAGCTGCAGGGCGTGATGGTGCGCGGGCACTGCGACATAATCGAGGACGCCTCGCAGGTGGGGGTCGCCTGGCGCCGGATGGGCCAGGTGCAAAGCGGCACGTCGGGCGTGCCGCGCGAAGCCACGGCCAGCATGCCTAAACGGGTTGTACTCAAAATCGTCCCGGAGAAGGTTACGAGCTGGGATCACAGCAAGCTGGGCGGCAAATACTGAAGCCGGGAAACCAACGATTCAGCCGAAGCGATGCCTTTCGCTTCGCGTTTGTTCATTCCTGCTGCACTACTTCTGCAGGTGCCATTCCTCGTTGATCCGGTCGCCGTTGGTGTTGCTCAGCAATACCAGTTCTCCCGACCCGCCGACCGCCAATGATTGGGTGTAGCTGCCGCTGGTGCATCCCGGCGTCGTTGTCGTGAAGTCGATCGAATCTGCACCGGTGCCGTCGGGATTGACGGTGTAGGTACCCTTGATCGTCGCGTCGCAGACGGTGGCGTCAACCGTGAACGTTTCGTGTCCTGTCAGACCTCCTTCGCCGTCCGAGATGAACACCCCGGTGCCCAGCAGTTCGAGGCCTGAACTTGTCTTGCCCGAGAAGATGCCTGCATAGCTGCCTTTGATGCTGGAAAGTCCGAAACCTTTTTTGGCCGCAGCCGTTCCTCCACCTGCGGCAGGCGCCAGCAGCAAACCGATGGCCGCCAATCCACCAAGAAGCCTGGATCTCATCACCCCTTTAATCCTCCCGAAATAGGCTTATCCCGTTAATACTCCGGGATGAGCGCGAGGCGATTCTATCCGGCGGCCCGGCGCGGAGGAATCGCTGCGGCGCGCGCTCTTTATTCGTGCGCAGCAGCTACTTTTGCAAGTGCCGTTGCTCGGAAATGCGATCGCCGTTGGTGTTGCTCAGCAATATCAGTTCGCCCGAGTCAGCCACGGCGTGCACCCACCTCGTGGCAAAGCGGCCGGTTTGGTCCGCGCTGACTGCGCAGCCCGTCGAGCATCCCCAGGGCGGTGGCGAAGCGGCGGTCCTCGCGCGCCAGGCGCTCGCCGCCGGCGCGCAGGGCCCGCGCGATTGCCAGCCGCAGGCCCGCGAGCGCAACCCCCATCAAGACTTCGGCGTGGCCGTGACGTCCGTGGATCATGCGGCAGCGGCCGCGTTCGCGCGCGATGCGGATGAAGCGGGCGCGGTCGGCACGCGCAGGGTCGACCTCGTGATAAACCAGCGCGTCGGGACAATAGCCGATACGCATCCCGGCCGCCCGCATGCGCAGCGACATCTCGGTATCTTCCTCATGGCCGCACGCGCCGGGCCCCAGCCGTTCGTCGAACAGCCCCAATTGCGCGAATACCGCGGCGCGAAAGGCCATGTTGGCGCCCAGCACGCCCGGCACCTCGCACACCTGCGGACCGTGATCGACGATCGGCAGGTCCATGTATGCCCACCTGTCTCCGGCCACCTTTTTCGGATCCTGCGCCGGCTGCACTTTTCCCTTCATCGCCGCGAACTCGGGATGGTCGCGAAAGAAGCGCTCGACCGCACCCAGGTAGCCCGGCGCGACCGCGAGATCGTCGTCGAGCAAAACAATAATCCCGCCCCGTGCGCGCAGGATCGCCCGATTCTGCACGCGGCACTTGCCCGGCGCCGGATCGTGAATATGGCCGGCGGTGTTGACGTCGGCCGGCAGCGGCGAGGGATTTGGCGTGCCGTTGTCGGCGATCAGGATTTCATGCTCGCCGGGTACGACTTGAGCCGACAGACTGTGGAGCAGATGGGCGAGCGCACGCGCGCGATCGTGGGTTGCGATTATGACGGAAATCTTCAATGTCCGATGCCGGAAACCGGCGCCTCACAGCTGCAGGCGGCGCAGGCGCAGCGAGTTGCCGACCACGGAGACGGAGCTGAAGCTCATCGCCGCGCTGGCCAACATCGGGCTGAGCAGCAGGCCGAATGCCGGGTACAGCACGCCGGCCGCGATCGGCACTCCTAACACGTTGTAGATAAAGGCAAAGAACAGGTTTTGGCGGATGTTGCGCATGGTCGCGCGGCTCAGCCGGCGCGCCTTGACGATGCCGCGCAAGTCGCCCTTGACCAGCGTGATGCCCGCGCTTTCCATCGCCACGTCGGTGCCGCTGCCCATCGCGATTCCCACCTGCGCCTGCGCCAGCGCCGGCGCATCGTTGATCCCGTCCCCCGCCATCGCGACCACCAGCCCCTGCTCCTGCAGCCGCTTGACCTCGTTGGCTTTCTGCTCGGGCAGCACCTCGGCGCGAACCTCGTCGATCTCCAGTTTGCGCGCAACCGCGGCGGCGGTTGTGGCGCTGTCCCCGGTCAGCATCACGATGCGCACGCCGTCGGCACGCAGCGCGCGCACGGCTTCGGGCGTGGATTGCTTGATCGGATCGATCACCGCGAGCAGGCCGGCCGGCGCGCCGTCCACCCCGATCAGCATCACGGTGTGGCCCTCGCGGCGCAGTTCCTCGGCGCGAGGCATAAGCGGCGCGCAATCGACGCCGAGTGAACCGAGCAGCGCGGCGTTTCCCAACGCCACCCGCCGCCCGTCAACACGGCCGGTTACTCCTTTGCCGGTTATCGATTGGAAATCCGACGCGGTCGCCGGCGTGACCTTGCGATTCTTTGCGCCTGCGACGATCGCTGCCGCAAGCGGATGTTCGCTGGCGATCTCAAGGCCGGCGGCGAGCGCGAGCAGCTCCGACTGTTGGAACGGCGCCAGCGCGATTACCGACTCCAGCCGCGGCTTGCCTTCGGTCAGCGTGCCGGTCTTGTCGACCACCAGCGTGTTGACCTTCTCCATCATCTCCAACGCGGCGGCGTCGCGGACCAGCACACCGGCGGTCGCGCCCTTGCCGGTGCCGACCATGATCGCCATCGGCGTGGCCAGGCCCAGCGCGCAGGGGCAGGCGATGATCAACACCGCGACGGCGTTGACGATCGCGTGGGCCAGGCGGGGGTCGGGGCCGGCGACATACCAGGCGATGAAGGTAAGCGCGGCGACCACGATGACGGCGGGCACGAACCAGGCCGACACGGCGTCGGCCAGGCGCTGAATCGGGGCGCGGCTGCGCTGCGCATTGGCGACCATCCGGACAATCTGTGCGAGCAGGGTTTCCGCGCCCACGCGCTCCGCGCGTATCACCAGCGCGCCGGTGCCATTGACGGTGGCGCCAATTACGCGGTCGCCGGTACGCTTTTCCACCGGGATCGGCTCGCCCGTGATCATCGACTCGTCCACCGAACTGCTCCCGTCGATTACCACGCCGTCGACCGGAATTTTCTCACCCGGCCGCACGCGCAGGCGGTCGCCCGGCGCGATGCGCTCGATCGGGATGTCCTCCTCCAGACCGGTATCCCGGATGATGCGGGCGAACCTGGGTGCCAGGCCGAGCAGCGCCTTGATCGCGTTGCCGGTCTGGCTGCGCGCGCGCAGCTCCAGCACCTGTCCGAGCAGCACCAGCGCGGTGATTACTGCCGCCGCCTCGAAGTAGTTGGGTACTACTGCATGTTTATGCAGGCCGGGGGGAAACACGTCCGGCACCACGACCGCCGCAACACTGTACACATAGGCGATGCCGACGCCCAGCGAAATGAGCGTGAACATGTTCAAATTGCGGCTGCGCAGCGAGGCTGCGCCGCGCACGAAGAACGGCCATCCGGCCCACAGCACCACCGGCGTCGCGAGCGCGAACTGCACCCATTGGCGCAGCGCAGGTGCAAGGATTTGCGCGCCGAGCAGCTCCGGCACCATCGCCAGCGCCAGGATCGGGACCGCCAACGCGGCCGCGACCCAAAAACGCCGCGTCATGTCGAGCAGCTCGGGGTTGCTCTCCTCTTCGGCCGCCGCCGGCAGCATCGGCTCCAGCGCCATCCCGCACTTGGGACACGCCCCGGGGCCGTCTTGCACGACTTCGGGATGCATCGGGCAGGTGTACTGGGCGCCCGGCGCGGCCGGCATCGGCGAAGGATGCGCCACACGTGCCGCCGCCTCCGCACCGTGTAAATATTTCTCCGGGTCGGCGCGGAACGCCTCAACACAGTGCTCGGAACAAAAGAAATAGTCGCGGCCCTGATGCGCCACCCGGCCGGCCGCATCGGCGGGCTCGACTTCCATCCCGCACACCGGATCCACAGGGGTTGCGGTTTGCGCCGGTGATTCGCTCACGGTGGGGCGCTCGGATTGCATGGCTTTATCCTAACCATGATCCGCGCACGACGCGCCCTGCCGGCAACTCCGATTTACGCGGCCGGCGGCGAGCCGGCGGACAGCAGGCGGTCGAGCGAAAGGACGCCGGCGCCGCGGATTATCAGGGCGATGCAGATCGCGATCGCCAGCAGATGGTATTCGAAGCCTTCGCCCTTCTGGGTGCCGAACCAGTTCATGAACAGCCCGAACTTCCAGTGGACCAGCGCAATCGCGCCGATCATGTCGCACGCCACGCCGAAGGCTGCGATGCGGGTCAGCAAACCGACGATCAGACCGAGTCCGCCCAGGAACTCGGCGGCCATTATAAGGATGGCCAGCGGCGCCGGCATGTGCATCTTTTGCGTGAACATGTTGAGGGTCTCGAAGAAGGTCTGCCCGCCGAACCAGCCCAGCACCTTTTGCGAGCCGTGGGCAAACATCACAACCCCCAGCGTCAGCCGCAGAATCAGAGAGGACACCCCACCGTTGGTCGAGAGCAGTCCCATCTTGCCCGCTCCTCCTTCGGCCGCCGCGACGGGCGGCCGCTGTCAAAACGTTCGCGCGCGAGATGTGGCGTTAGCCGAGTTCAGCCCGCATGCGATGCCACGCCGCGCGGATCTCCTCCACTGAGCCTTCATCCTCGATGGTCGAGATGTCGCCGGGGTCGCGGTCGAGGATTACCGCCTTGAGCACGCGGCGCATGATTTTGCCGCTGCGCGTTTTGGGCAGCGCGCTAACAAAGTTGATGTCGCCGATGACGGCGACCGGTCCCAGTTGACGGCGCACCGTATCGCGACATTCCTGCGCCAGTTGCGTCGAGGGCTGATAGCCGGGCTTGAGCGCGATGAACGCCGCCAACACCTCGCCGCGCAACTCGTCGGGACGCCCGGTGACACCGGATTCGGCCACCGCGGGATGCTCCAGGAAGGCGGTTTCGACCTCCACCGTGCCGATCCGGTGGCCGGCGATTTTGATGATGTCGTCGGCGCGGCCGCTGAACCAGATGTAGCCGTCTTCGTCCAGGTGTGCGGCATCGCCGGTGAAGTACGCGCCCGGGATCTGCGACCAATAATCACGCGCGTAGCGCTTGGGGTCGTTCCAGATGGTCGGCGTCAGGCCCGGGAAGGGCCGCGTGATTACCAGCAGTCCCTTTTCGCCCGGCTCGCAGCGCCTGCCTTCCAGGGTGCGGATTTCCACCTCGAAACCGGGCATCGCCACGCCCGCGGAGCCGGGCTTGATGGGCAGCATGTGGATGCCGTACGGATTGCCCATCACCGGACCGCCGGTTTCGGTCTGCCACCAATGGTCCATTACCGGGACGCGGTCGTGAAATACGTCTTTTTGTAACCATCGCCACGCTGGGGCGTTGAGCGCCTCGCCGGCGCAGAAGACGCGCTCGACGCTGTCGAGGTTGTAGCCACGCGCCGGCTCCGTGCCCGACTTCATCAGCATCCGCACCGCAGTCGGTGCGGTGAATATACCGGTGACGCCGTTCTCCGCCACGATGCGGTAGAAGTTCTCGGGTCCCGGATGGTCGAGGGCGCCTTCATAGGCGATAGTGGTGCACCCGGCCAGCAGCGGCGCATACACGATATAACTGTGACCGACGACCCATCCGATGTCAGAGGTCGACCACCAGACGTCATTTTGCTTCATCCCGAAGCACCACGCGGCGGTGGAGCGGATTCCCACCTGGTAGGCGCCATGGCTGTGAACGGCGATCTTGGGGCTCGCCGTGGTGCCGGATGTAGCGAGCAGGTAGGCAGGCTCGTTGGCCTCCATCGGCTCGAAGTCAAATGGATGGCCTTCGCCGGCCTTG
Organism: Pseudomonadota bacterium; assembly: GCA_021325025.1. Taxonomy (GTDB): domain Bacteria; phylum Desulfobacterota; class Binatia; order Binatales; family Binataceae; genus JAJPJA01. The sequence continues at coordinate 33,572 of JAJPHZ010000012.1, forward strand.
AGAAAATCCTCCCACAGGATGTCTGTGCCGGGCCTGAGGTCGGCGGGGGCTTTGCCGCGCGCCAGCATTACCACTTTTTCGATCGGCGAGTCAGGCTGCGCGAGGGCGTCTTTGGCCAGCTTCCACAGGTCGACCTTGTTGCCCTTGCGCGTGGTGTGGTCGGCCGTTATCAGCACGCGCGCGCCCGCCAGGCGGCATCGCTCGGCCAGCGCGCCGGCGCCGAAGCCGGCGAATACCACCAGGTGAATGGCGCCGATGCGGGTCGTGGCGAGCATCGTCATGATCGCCTCAGGCATCGTCGGCATGTAAATCGCGACGCGGTCGCCGCGCCGCACGCCCAGCGCGCGCAGCGCCGCCGCCACGCGCTTCACTTCGCCCAGCAATTGCGCATAGGTGAACAGGCGGCGGCTGCCGTCCTCGTGTTCGGCGATCAGCGCGGTGCGTCCGCCGTTGCCGCGCTCGACCTGCAAGTCCAGCGCGTTGTAGCTGATGTTGGTGGTGGCGCCCACGAACCATCGAAAGGTCGGCGGCTCCCATTCCAGCACCCGCTCCCAAGTGCGGAACCAGAATACTTCGCGCGCGGCGCGGGCCCAGAAACCCTCGGGGTCGGTGCGCGCCTCATGCTGCCAGCGCTTGTAAATCGGGCTTACGACTTCCATCTCGGGTTGTAATCCTCAAGGAAGAGGATAGTTGTCGAGTAAAGATTGGCAAGGGACCATACCTTGGCGGCCGGAGCGCGCCTGCCTTGTCATATCCGAGGACGTATGATCTGATCCATTGTCCGCTATGAACAACGGTAACAGCGCGCAAGCGGCGCCGCGCCGGATTTTGATCATCCTGATGGGCTCGATTGGCGACGTGGTGCGCGCATTGCCCCTGCTGGGGCGGCTGCGGCGCGCTTATCCGCATGCGCACATCGCGTGGGCGGTGGAACCCAAATCGGCGCCGGTCATCGACGGCCATCCGTGGCTGGACGAGATGATCATCTACAATCGGCGCGCGCCGTGGTCGTTTCCTTTCTTTTTGTATCGTGTGCGCGCCGGCCGCTTTGACCTGGTGCTCGACCTTCAGCGCCATCTCAAAAGCGGCCTGGTCGCCTGGATGTCCGGGGCGGCGGACCGCATCGGCTTTGCTGCCGCGAATACCAAGGAATTCAATCACTGGTTTTCCCGCCGTCACATCGCCCCACAGCCCAACATGCGGCTTAAGCTGATGCAGTATCAGGGTTTTGGCGACGCCTTGGGCATCGCCGGCGCGCCCATCGAATTCGGCCTTGAACCGCGCGAGGAGGATTTGCACCGCGCCGCCGCACTTATCGGCGATACCAACCGGCCGCTGCTCGGCGTAATCCTGGGATCGTCATGGGAAAGCAGGATTTATTTCGCCCAACCGGCGGCGGAGGCGATTATTGAACTCAATCGCCGCCACGGCCTGGTGCCGATGCTGCTGGGCGCGCCTGACGAACGCCGGTTGGCCGACGGCGTCCGCCGCCATCTGGGCCGGCTGGAGGTTATCGATCTCGCGGGGCGAACCCGGTTGAAGGACCTTGCCGCACTGTTCCATTATTGCCGGGCCGCGTTCGGACCCGACTGTGGTCCGATGCATATCGCGGCGGCGGTCGGATGCCCGGTCGTGTCGCTGTGGGGCGCGACGGCGCCCGAGCGTTCGGCGCCGTGGGGCTTCGCCGAGCTGGCGATCAAGGCGCGCATCCCCTGTCATCCGTGCTACCTGCGCCGCTGCCCGATTGACCGCGAATGCATGCACCGCATACAACCAGGCGAAGTGGTTGGCGCGGTGGAGCGGGCGATACTGCGCTCTGCGGCCCAAAACCGGATATGACCACGCGCAGTGAAAGGCGGCCGTTGTGGCATGGGTGAGGGACAAGTCAAGATTTCGGTGGTGATGCCGATCTACAACGAGGCAGCGACTTTGCGGCAAGCCATCTCCCGCGTGCTCGATTGCGGCTTTGACTGCGAGGTGATCGCGGTCGACGACGCTTCGACCGACGGCACGCGCGAGTTGCTCAAACAATTGGAGCATCCGCGTGTGCGATGCCTGTTTCATTCGGTCAACCGCGGCAAGGGCGCCGCGCTGCGGCTGGGCTTTGCTGCGGCGACCAATCCAATCGTGGTAGTGCAGGACGCCGATTTGGAATATGACCCGCGCGACTACCGCGACCTGTTGGCGCCGCTGATCGACGGGCGCGCGGACATGGTCTACGGGTCGCGATTTCTGGGCGGGCCGCATCGCGTGCTGTTCTTCTGGCATTACGTGATCAACCAGGGCCTGACGCTGTTGGCCAATGCGCTGTGCAATCTCAACCTCAACGACATGGAGACCGGGATGAAGGCGTTTCGGCGCGACAAGCTGGCGGCGCTCACGCTGACCGCCAACCGCTTCACCTTCGAGCCGGAAATCACGGTCAAGGCGGCGCGCGCCGGCTGGCGGATTTACGAGGTCCCGATTTCATACTCGGGGCGCACCTACGCCGAGGGCAAGAAGATCGGATGGCGCGACGGCGTCGCCACCATCGCGGCGCTGCTCTATTACCGGGTGTTCGACTGAAGCCGCCCGCTGCCGATTAAGCGGCCGGATGAAGGAGGAGAAGAACGGAGCCGGAATCGCCGCAGCCGTTGCTCTCCAGCGCGCCGTGGATGGAACTGAGGACGTGGAGCAGGCGATGCTCATTTTGACCCGGCAACTTGGTCTCCGCTTAATCGATCTCGTCCCCGGCTTTCAAAGCACGGCCCGCCAGGTTAACTTGCTGCATTACCCGTTGGATACGCACTGGAATCGGCAGGACAGGTCCCTCGCGGCCAAACTGACTTTCGGCTCCTTACCCGGGAGCGCCGCAGGCACGACCCACGTCCGCATCAGACAAGGCCCCGTTGCCGATGCAGGAGACGCCGCGCGCGAGCGCAGTATGGCTGCGGCGCACCGGATGCGGCGGTCTGTTGAGAGCAATTAGATCGTGACCGTTGCAGCGGAAAGCAGGCGGACGTTGCGCGTGGTCGGGGTCGATCCGGAATTGGGCTTTGCCGGCGGCGAAAGCCAAGTGCTGGGCCTGACCCTGGAACTGCTCAAGCTCGGCCACGACGCGCAATTGCTGTGCGACCCCGGCGGATTGCTGTGGCAGCGCGCCCGAGCGGCGGGCGTCGGCTGCCATCCGCTGAGAATCCGCAACGCGCTGGACCTGGCCGCCGGGATGCGGCTGCGCGCATTTCTTTCCCGCCATCGCTTCGACGTAGTGCATTTTCACACCTCGCGTGCCCATGCGATGGCGCCGTTCGCGTCGGGGATGGCCGATGCATTGGTGGTTACCCGCCGCATGGACTATGTGCCCAACCGATGGTTTGCGCCCTACCTCTATAACCGCGCGGTGGACGGTGTGGCCGCCATCTCACAGGGTGTCGCGCGCGCATTGAAGGCCGCGGGCGTGGCGGCCCAGCGGATCGCCGTTATTCCCAGCGGTGTGGATTGCGTCCGCTTTGCTCCGCCCGATGATGAACAACGGGCCGCGGCGCGGCGCGCGTTGGGACTCCAACCCGCGCAGATCGCAGTGGGCGCGGTGGGAGCGTTGGAGTTGCGCAAAGGGCATCGGTTCCTTGTCGATGCCATGGCCGAACTGTCCCGCGCCAACCTTGCGCTGCGGTGCTTTGTAGCCGGCGACGGGTCTCAGCGGGCGGCGCTGCAAGAGCAGGTCGACCGGCTGGGACTTGGCCCGGCAGTGCAGCTGCTGGGTAGCATCGCCGATCCGCGCACGCTATTTTGGGCAATCGACATCTTCGTTCAGCCGTCGGTGATGGAAGGGCTGGGCGTGGCGTTGCTCGAGGCGATGGCCTGTGGGCTGGCGGCGGTGGCCAGCCGGGCGGGCGGGATGGCGGAAGTGATCGAAGACAGGCTTGATGGAGTGCTGGTCGCGCCCGGGGATCAGGCCGCGATTGCGCGCGCAATCGCGCAACTGGCCGACTCGCCTGCGATGCGCTCCTCACTGGGGGGCGCTGCCCGTACTCGCGCCCTGCAAAATTTCAGCGTTGCGGCGATGGCGCGCCAGACGCTGGCCTTGTATCAGTCCTGCATCGGGAGAAAGCTCAAACGATGCGCAGCATGACCGGCTTTGGACGCGGCAGGGCCGAGCGCGGCGATCTCCAGGTGCAGGCCGAGGTGCGTTCGGTCAATCAGCGCTTTTTGGAAATCAAGCTTAATCTGCCGCGCGGATGGAGCGAGCAGGAGAGTGAATTCCGCAAACTGATTGGCGCTACCGCTGCACGCGGACGGATCGAAGCGGTAATCCGCAGCGTCGGACCGCGTCCCGCCGGGCGGTTGATTATCAACGAAAAGCTGGCCCACAGCTATATCGAGGGGTTGCGCGCGCTTAAGAAGCGTCTGGGACTCAGTGGAGAGGCCGGGATCGAGGCGTTGCTCAGCCGTCCGGAAATCTTTCAGATCGTCGAGCAGGAACCGGAACTCGGACCCGAGCTGGCGCTGGGCCGCAAGGCGCTGGCCGAGGCGCTCAAGGCGCTCGAGGCGGAGCGGGAGCGCGAGGGCAAAAGCCTCAAGCGCGACCTGACCAGCCGCCTGGCCCGGATTCGCACCTTCGCCCGGCAGATTGGCCGTCTGGCGGAGGAATCGCGCCGGGCGATTGTCGAGGGGTTTCAAAAACGGGTCCGTGAACTGTTGGCGCGGCCCGGCAACGACGAACTACGCCTGATCGAGGAAAAGCGTCTGTACGAGGACGCTGCGCTGGCCGCGCAGCGGGCCGATATCAGCGAGGAGCTTGCCCGCTTGCGGGCCCATCTGGAGGCGCTGGGCGAACTGTTGTTGCGCGAGGGCGCGGTGGGCAAGGAAATCGAGTTCTGGCTGCAAGAGGTGGGGCGGGAAGTTAATACGATCGGCTCCAAGTCGCAAAACCCCGCCCTGTCGCGGCTGACGGTGGCGATCAAGGGGGAGCTGGAAAAGATGCGCGAACAGGTGCAGAACGTGGAGTAGGACATCGGGCCGTGGCGGTTGGCGGAAAATGGCCCTTTCGACCGCCCGCCAAGTTCGATAAACTTCAAGATGGACTCACAGTTGCCATCGCGGCGCGGGATCATCTTTATAGTTTCAGCGCCTTCCGGCGCGGGTAAAACCACGATTTCGCGCGCCGCGGTGCAGCAAATCGACGGCCTGACGCCGTCGGTTTCGCTGACAACCAGACGCCCCAGGAACGGCGAAGTTGAAGGGATCGATTACCAGTTCGTGAGCGAGGAGGAATTCCAACGCAGCCTTGCGGCTGACGAGTTGGCCGAATGGGCCCGGGTATTTGACGCCTGCTATGGCACCCCGCGCCGCCCGCTGGAGGACGCCATCCACGACGGCCGCGACATGCTGCTGGATATCGACGTGCAGGGCGCGCGCAGCCTGCGCGCGCGCTATGCCAAAGACGCGGTGACCATTTTTGTCCTGCCGCCCAGTTTCGAGGAGCTCGAAGAGCGGCTGCGCGGACGCGGGACCGAGGACGCCGCGGCGATCGCCCGGCGGCTCAAGCGCGCGCGCGAGGAATTCCGCGCCTATCCCGAATACGATTACCTGATTATCAACGCCAACCTCGCCGACTCGCTGGCCCAACTGGGAGCGATCGTCAGGGCGGAACGTTTAAGGGTTGCGCGGCTGCGCGAGGAGATCGCGCCGTGGAAGAGCTAGCCGAACCCCCAAAACAGCACGACCAGCTCGAAGAACTGATCGATCGGGTCAGGTCCTACAATCCCCATGGGGATGAGGCCCTGATTCGCCGCGCCTATGACTACTCCGCCCGCATGCATCGCGGACAAAAGCGCATGTCGGGTGAGCCCTATGTCACCCATCCGCTCAACGTCGCCCTGATTATCGCCCAGCTCAAACTCGACGTGCCCTCGATCGTCACCGGATTGCTGCACGACGTGGTCGAGGATACCAGCGTGTCGCTGGCCGACATCCAAACCCTGTTCGGCTCCGAAATCGCCACCCTGGTCGACGGCGTTACCAAGGTTTCGAAAATCACGTTTCAGAGCCGCGAGGAGAAGCAGGCGGAGAATTTCCGCAAGATGATCATCGCGATGGCGCAGGATATCCGCGTCGTGCTGATCAAGCTGGCCGACCGGCTCCACAACATGCGCACGTTGGATCATCTGGCGCCCGACCGCCAGGTCGAAATCTCCCGCGAGACAATCGAAATCTATGCCCCGCTGGCCCATCGCATGGGCATCTATTGGCTTAAGTCGGAACTGGAAGACGCCGCGCTGCGCTATTTGGATCCGGCCGGCTACCAGATGCTCAAGGCGTTCGTCGCCAAGACCCGGGTCGAGCGCGAAGAGTACATCAAGGCCGTCATCCAAATCTTAAGCCAGCGCCTGGCCGAAGCGGGCGTCAAGGCGCAGGTCACCGGCCGGCCCAAGCATTTCTACTCGATCTATACCAAGATGCAGAACGAGGGGCTGGCCTTCGAGGAGATCTACGACGTGGTCGCCTTCCGCATCATCGTGGATTCGGTGCGCGAATGCTACGAGGCGTTGGGCGTGGTGCACGCCAACTGGAAGCCGGTGCCGGGCCGCTTCAAGGACTATATCGCGCTGCCCAAGCTCAACATGTACCAGTCGCTGCATACCACGGTGATC
>JAJPHZ010000038.1 GCA_021325025.1 Pseudomonadota bacterium
GTCGAAGAACTTGTTGGGGAACAGCAAAGCGGTGTAACCGTAGCGGTCGCCTTCCGCGGCCGGATAGGTCGACATCGGTTGCTCGGTGAAATACATCAAATGCATCGTTGCGCCTCCTCAATCGGGTCCTCGCGTGACCCGCCGTGGCAATCCGTTTGGGATTTGCCCGGTTTCGATTTGCACATCAATAGCAGAATCCTGAACACTTGTCTCCATTGGCGGGGATTTTCTCCCGGCCTACCCGGCGGCCGCCATTTGCGGCTGATGTGCTTTGGGCCTAAGATTAACACACCGGCGACACCCGCATCCTCCGAAAAGGAGAGGCAGTTTATGGCTCTTGCCGACGAGGATATCGAGCGCCTATTCGACGAGGAATGCCCCGGGCCGGTGGACCTGGGCTCGGTGCTGGTCAACGACCCGATCAGCAACGCCGCTCACCATCCAGCCATCGTGCTCGACGCCGCCACGACGTTGGCCGAGGCACTGAGCAAGATGCGCGAAGCCGGACGCGGCGCCGTCTTGGTGGTCGAGGAAGGGCGCCTGGCCGGCATCTTCACCGAGCGCGATGTGCTGCTGCGCGTCGCCGGCTTTGCGCTCGACGCCGCCAGGACCACCGTGGGCGAACTGATGACGCCACAGCCGCAAACCCTGCCGGCGGATTCCAGCGTGGCCTTTGCGCTCAACAAGATGGTGGTCGAGGGCTACCGCCATATCCCGCTGGTCGACGAGCAGGGGCGTCCGACCGGGATGGTATCGATGCGCGACCTGATCGATTACCTGTGCGATTTCTTCAGCAAGGACATCCTCAACCTGCCGCCCGACCCGGGCACAAGCTTCCGCAGTCGCGACGGCGCCTGAGGGCACAGCGGCGCAATCCACGATACCCCGACGGCCATCGAGCTGTCGCCGGCGTAAATCGCAGCGCCTAGCGCGTGGTGCGGAACAGCGCGGCCAGGTCGCCGCCGTTTTTCTCGACGTAGCGTTCGTACGCCTCGTCGTCCATCTCGGCGATGTCCTCCAGCGTCAGCGGAGTGTCGGCGGGACGCGAGGCGAGCGCCTGCAGGCTGGTGGAGGCGGCCTTCTTGCGCTGCAGGTCGCGGATGCGGTCCGCCGCGCTGCTTCCTGCACCGCCGCCCGCCGCCTCGGCGTTCGGCGCCGCCGACGGCTTGTAGCCCCACTGCTCGGAGAGCTCATAGGCCACCGTCGCCGGATTGCGGCCCTGGCGAATCGCGCCCGCCACCAGCATCGACGCCTCGTTGGCGATGATCTGGGCGCGCTCGGCCGCGTCGCCGTAGCCCATCAGCTCCAGTTCGCGATTGCGCCGCTCGCGCAGGAAGTGGATGCGATCGTAGTAGTCGGGATGGCCGGCATGCACGAACTGCTGCTCCAGCCCGGTGAGCATCGCCTGATGTTGCGCGGCCTGGGCCTGCGCCGCGCTCAGTTGCTGCTGCTGATGCAGCGCCTCGAGCGCACGGCGATGTTGCCGGAGCTCCCATTGGTAATGCGCCTCGGGGTCGGCCTTGGGGTCGGGTTCGGGGTCGTGCACGACACGCGCCGCGCCGGCCGCGTCGAGCGCCGCGCGCTCCTGGATCTGGCGCAGCCGCTGCGTGGCCCGGTTCCATTTCTCCTCGTGCTCGGCCAGCTTGCGCGTCAGCTCCTCGAGGTTGCGTTTGAGCGCGCGATTTTCCTGCCGTTCCTTGACCAACGACCACGCGGGAACGCTGTCGTTGGGCCCCATCCTGCGCACCTGCTCGTCTGACAGCGCCTCGCGTGAGTCTTCTTCGTGCCCCTCCTCCGCCGACCGCCCGGCGTCTTTTGCGCGGCTATCCGGTGCGGGCTGCGCACCGGCAAACGCCTCGCCGCGCTCCGTACCTTGGGGAGCTTCAGCATTGCCCGCCGCCAGCGCCGCTTCCTCGGCAGGGTCAAGCAACTCCTGGTCCTCTCCAAATGCGGTTACATCGGCGGCCTCGAACTGGTCGGTCGCCGTCCGCTCGGCGCCCTTTTTCCTCATCGCCATCTCCACACCTCATTTCTGCCGAGGCGCGCCGCGCGGCCTTACAGCCGTGCGATCGCGCGGTCATACTCTTGCCAATCAACCCCCAGCTCTCGTGCAACGATTCGCTCCACGCGCTCGGCAAACCGATGCTCGCGTCGGTAGGGCGCACGCACCGACGCGCCAGGTTCCTCGGACTGGCCTTTGCGCCGGTTGATCTCGTACTCGATATCGAAGCGCGTGATGCGGGCAAACGGGATTTGCCGCCATTCGCACAGGAACGCCTCGATCAGCTCGTGCAGCGCGACCAGGAATTCATGGCGCCGATCGCGCATCCGCGACACCCGGATTTCAAGCGTCGCACCGCCGCACTCATCCGCATCGCGCCAGTAATTGCCCACCGTGGCGTATTCCTGGAAATCATGCGGGATGGTCTTGATCCGCACGTTCAGCATCGCCCACCCCCGCCTGCCTGCGGACGGCCCCTTCGCGCGCGGCATCACCAGTCGATGCCGAACTCGCGTCCCTGCGCGACTGCTTCCATCGCTGCGTTGAGCGCGTTGCGGTCGAACTCCAGTTCCAGTCCCGCCACGGCTTCGGCATGCTCAAGCGCGGCGCCAACCGCGTCCTCGAGCGAATCGCCCAGGCCGATGGCGGCGCCGACCTCGCGAATTCCCAACGGCGCCGCATAGTCACGGCCGTCAATCCGGCAGTGCCCATGGACCTTGATGAACCGGCTCACCGAGCGGGGAATATCCAGGGCCAGAAAATGCTCGCGCGCCCACTCCGAGCGCAGGACGATCTCCGCCGCATAGGCGGCGGCGGGCCGCAGTTGGGCAACCTCGCCGTTGGCCCCCGCCCAGATCAGCTCGTCCCAGTTGCTGAACAACTCGATATACGCCTCCGACGGCGGCGAGCCGGCGCGCATCGCCGGATCCATCAAGTAGGGCTGGCGGTCGGCTCCCACTCTGACTTCGGTGGAATAAAAGCTGCGGCATCCAAGCGCCGCCATCGCCGGCGCCAGCCGGGCATTGACTTCGCGCAGCGCCGCCGGCAGCTCGTGGTAATCCACCACCTTGCCGACATACCCCGCGTCCTTGGCCTCGTAGCCGAACGACGCGAGCGCCGGAAAGCGCCCGTCGATACAGGCGCCGTCGTAGCCGGTTTCCACCCCCTCGATCGGATCCTCGACCACGAACACCGTGGAAGACTGCCGCGGGCCGAGCCGGCTGGCCAGGTCGTCGAGCAGGGGCTGCGTCACCACCCAGTTGCGGTTGCGAAAGGTTTCCACATCGCCGCGGAAGACGTTGCCCTTGACGTATACGCCAGGATTGTCCTTGAGATAGGCGCGCAGCGCCTCGATTCCGGTGACGATCTCATATCGTCCCACCGGCAGCCCGGCGCTTTTCATCACCGTCTTGAGCTCGTCGCGATACAGCTCAAGGAGCTCGGCGTGTCCGGAGCCCCACACCCGTTTGCCCTGGCGGCGCAGGTACTGCTGCTCGCCGCCGAAGTAGGTATCGGGAAATACAATCAGGTCGGCGTCATCAATATATTCCCACGCATTGGATATGCGCTCGATACCGTCGATTCCGGCGCCGATATTGAAACGCTCCGAGACCGGAAACGCCGAGCGCCATCCGTTGCAGTAGTAAAGCACGCGGCCAAAGGATTCAGCGAGCTTCTCGGCGATATGCACATACAAACCCTGGTCGATCACCAGAACGGTGCGGTTGGACAAATCCATCGGCGATTATTTCCTGACGTCGCTGCGCGACAAGCCGCCGCCGTTTAGGCGTAGCGGCGCAGGGTCCAGAAGTCGGCAGCCAGCTGCGGATTGGTCACGTACTCATAGGGCATCGTGAAGTACCCGTCCATGCCCCAGTGTGCGCCCCACGAATTGCGCACCACAAAACGCCCCGCGCCTTCGTCGTATCCCACCGCCATCACGGCATGTCCGCCGAGCACGGCTTCGTTGGAAGCGGGCAGGTCAAGCACGCCGCTTTTGGCCACCTGCTCGCTCTCGAAAGCTTCGTACACGGTAAAGCCGAAGACGAACGGATAGCCGGCCGCCAGGCACGCCTTGAGCGCCTCCACCGCCTGGGGCAGACGGAAGTAGTTGCACGCCAGGTCGCGCCGGGCCTCCTGGTAACAGACGGTCTCAGGCTTGACGAACAGCAGGCCCTGCTCGTACGGCCATTGAATCTCGGGACAGGCGCCGATACTGGCCACGCTCTTGCATCCGTCGCGCAGCTCCGCGCCGCTGTCCGAATCGACCGTCCCCTCCATCGCGCGTTCGTTGTAATAGATAAACAGGCGCGAGGGCGTGAACGGCTCGCGCCTTTCCCTGATCAAATCGAACTCCAGCGCTCCGGCGATAGCGTTGGCCGTGCATGATCCGATCTGACCCTGGTCGTACACCACGGGGCAGTTGGGCCGCAGGTCAACCCTTTCGGGCAGCCTGGAGAGCGCCGGATGCAGCGTCAGGTCGCGCGCGTCAGGCAGGTCGCGCTTCCATCCATAACGTTGAATCTTCTTCACCGCTTCCTCCACCGTTTAATTGTTCACCCGGGCGTCATCACAATGAGTTGATATCCTCGTTGCGCTGGCGGAAATACAGGTCGAGGTCATGCTGCAGCCCGGGCTTGTTGCCGGCCAGCTCAAGGACGCCCCACGAATTGCGCTTGATGTCGAGGTCGGGATCGAACTGATGCTCAATCATTATCTGCCACCGATCGACGTACTTGCGATCCGGTTTTCGGCCATGAAATAGATGTTCAATCGTTCCCGGCACAAAGCCCATGTTGAAGTTCACGTGATGCACCGCGCGGTCCTGCCAGCGCTTGAGATGCTTCCAGTACGAGGGCGTCACACCCCGCCTGTTCCCCGGCAGTCCAGGAACCGAGTACGCGGCGCGTCCGATCAATGCGTAGGCCATGTGATGGTCGCCCGAGCCCATCACCGCCAGCTCGAACAGGCCGCCGAGCCATTCATAGGCGTCGCGCGTGCACGCCCATACGTATCCGGGATGCGGATACTCGTACGGACCGCCGGTAAACTTCCACCACACCGGCCCGCGCGGGCACACCGCGTTGGCTCCGCGCGTCCACCATTGATGGCAGAATGATTTGTAGGCCTGGATGTGCTCATCGTTGGGTCCGAGGTCGTAGGCGTCGGTCCACGGCTGCACCACTTCATACTGCTGCAGCGCGTGCAGCGTTTCGATCGCCCAGTTCGGTTTGCGGAACCGGACGTCGCCGTCGCACCAGCACAGGTAGCGCCAGTCCGGGAATCTGCGCGCGATGTCCTGAACGCCGAGATTGATCAGGCACTCCTTGTTCCACAGCAGGGTTTTGGCGCGGACCCCGACATGACTGATTCCCCTCACATCCGCCAGTTCAAACGGCCGCTCGCCATACTGGCATTCCACCACGGTCAGCTTCACGCCCGCCTCCTGCATTCCGCGCATGAATATCTCGAACAGGCGCATCCGGCTTTTCCATCGCACCGGATTGGCTACTACGCTGACCACGTGGAGCATGCCCGCGTCCATTTTTCGCTCTCCTGCTGCCACCGGGCGCCGCTTAGCGCTCCTTGCCGAGCTCCTTGCGAATCGCCTTGCGCAGGTCTTCATCCACGCATCCGATTCGCATCCCGCTGGCGTGCAGGTACTTGTACGCAATCGCGCGTTCGGCCTCGCCCAGATTGCCGATCACCTCCGCCACCTTGTCTTCATGCGCCTTGAGCGCGGCGGCGAAAGGATCGGCAGCAGCATCGGCCGCCGTTTGTGCCGCGGCCGGTTGTGCGCCCGGGTTGCCATAGGGCGGAAACCACAGCGCCGCCAGCGGCAGATGATTATGCAGCGCCGCCTGATGATGAGGAGACCCACACCTCGCACATACATTTGTACCCATCGGAATTTTTCTCTCTGTTTTCTGTCTTTCTGTCATCCGAAGGAGGGCAGGGTCTTGGGGCGAGGTCGGCCGATTTATCCTTGATGCTGCGCCTGCCGCGCCTGGCGCAAGGCACTCAGCGCCAGGCCAAGTTGCTTGAGCCGCGACTCGGCATCGAGTGCGCGCGCCCGCGCCCGCGCCAAATCGGCGGCCGCGCTCTTTTGCGCCACCGACGCCTGCACCTCGGCCGCAGACTTCACGCCCGCCGGCTGCGCCGCGCCCTGGGCCGCCGCCGTCATCCGGCTGCTGAGCTGCTGCTTGAGCTTGGCCGCGATCGACGCCGGCAAGGGGCTGTAGTCCAGAATCTCGGGCAGGAAGGCGTTGGCCTTGATCAGCATCGGGATGATTGGCGCCATCTTCTCCCAGAAAACTTCCTTGGCGTTGGGCGATTTGGCGGGTTCGTCGATCACCAAATCGTAGTCAACCGGCAGATGTTCGCGCAGCAGCGGAATCGCACGCGAGTTGTACGGCCCGCCCAGCCGCACCAGCCGCCCGTCGGCGACGTAGTTGCGAATGAACTCGAACACGCAGCGCGCCTCCTCGCGCAGATAGCGGGTCAGCGCGCTGAAATAACCGGCGTTGATGGTCATCCCCTGGATCTGGCGCTGACGCTGCGCCACGCCCGGCACATCGCCGGTGGTCGCGCCCAGCAGCTCGGGGTTGATGCCCGACACGCCGCCCAGCGCGTCGATGCACCACTTGAGCATCATGAAGGTGCCTTCGGGCAGCGCCGGACGGCTGCGCTCCTGGATCCGCGGCCGCTCGCCCGACAGCGCGCCATCCTCCAGCAGGATCAGCGCGCTTGGATTGGCCCAGTCCTGCTCGGCGCGCACCGGATCGGCAAACGCGGTCGCCTCGGCCAGCAGGCCGCCCTTGGCGTTGCTGTTGATGATATGCAGGGTCTGGCTGAAGAACTTGTTGGCAAAGCGCTGCGGATCCATCAGCACGTGCAGCAATCCGCGCCATACCTTGTCGTGCGCGTCAAACCCGCCCGTCATCGGCTTGTAGGTAAAACCTACTCCTTGCACGGGGAGCGGACTTGACTCAAGCTCGATCGGACCGGCAGTGAAACAGCGCCGGTAAACCCGCCGCTCCTGCCGTACATAAGGGATGACCGCACCATCGCTCCCGGTCGCTTGCGCGGCGGCCGCCGTATCGCGGTCGACGAACATCACCCCGGCGCTCTCCATGCGGCGGCGCAGCGTGTCGAACTGCGCCTGATCGAGCTCCCTGACCTGATTGGTCTGCGGGTCGGCCAGCCGGTAGACCGGCTCCACCTCATAGTACTGGTATTCGACCACCCGCACGTAGCCGGCAGCCGGACCGCCGGGGATTATCGTTTGATTCTCGGGCTGGTACTCGATCGGGGTGGCGTGCTCGACGAGGTCAGGCTCGTCCTGCGGACGGTCCTGGCGCATAAACTCGGCCACCTTCAGTTCGCGCTCCTTGCCGGGCCAGCGCCGGCAGGCGTCGCGCAGCGGGATTTCCTCTTCGCAGGCGACCCAGCGCGCATCCTCCAGATTCTGCTTGCGCGCGGCGGGGTCCCAATGCATCTTCATGCCGTCGACGCGCTCGAGCACGATCTTGCCGTCGGCGCTTACCTCCATGTCCAGCCGGCAGTTGGTCCAACCCATGCCCCGCACCAGCATGTCCTCGAACGCCTGGGAGCGCTCTTCGGGGCCGTTGCAGCCGTCGATCACGGAACTGTAAACCGCCGAACTCAGCTCTCCCAGCGCATTAGCCAGCTCGGCCTGCGGCATGCGCGGCACGAACACCACTTCCTGGCGGTTATACTTCTCGCTGCCGGCGACGATACGGATATACTTTTGCGCGAAGTTGAAGACGGCGGTGGGACGGTCCTCCTCATTGAGGCGGGCTTCGTCCGCCGGATGCCATTGGCGGCCGGACAGGAAGCGATCCGCCTCGCGCGCCTCCCGCCGCCATCGCGCCACGCTTTGCGCCGCCATCGCCAGATCGCGCGCCACCCGGGCTGCGAGCTCGCTGCCCGCAACCATCCCCGCCTCCCCGCCCCGTTCCTCCGCCTCCACGCCAACTCCCTCGCCGTATAGATAATCCGCGCCCACCGGACCGCGATGGGTTTGCCGCGGCACGATTACTTTCGGCAGTTAAGTAGAAATCCTGAACGATTATTGGAACTGAGTACTAACTAAAATATCATGTCCAAAACCCGCCGCGCCAGTCTGCTTTGGCGATCATGGCCGCGCCTATTCGCAGCGGGTGGACCTGATTTCCAAACGCCCGGCTGCGCGGAAATTGGATGGGAGCGGGCGGGCGATGCTATACTCGATTGAATCCATCAAAATGCTTGTGGTCGATGACGCCATCCGGAACCCGGCGTGATTTGCGATAACGCTATTGCCCGGCGGATGGCATTGAGGTGTGGTGTGAAACTGCTCAGCTGCATCTTTCTTCTGGCGAGTATGGGGTTTTTGTGCGCCTCGTTCGTGGCCGGACTGGGCTACGGACAATGGACGGTCGCTGCGGTTACTGGCCTGTGGTCCCTATGCACGGGCCTCTACGCGGCCGATGCGGCCGCAGGCGCCGAGGACTAATCCCAAAGCGAATCGGGGTGTCTCAACAGGACGTGACGAGTCAGGGCAAATGCTGGCTGCGAAAGCGGCGTTATAGATCCCCGCTCGCTGCTGGCGCCAACCTCTCCCCTTGCGCCGCAACGTTAACCCGATGTCGCGCCAGAAGTATTGGCACGAACCAACCTGAAGCGGCGGCGCACGTCTCGCCCGCCTGGGAGTAAAAAGGAAAGGCGCCTTTCGCGAACAAAACCCCCCGCGATTTCAGAAATTTGCTGCCGTGCGGTTTTGCCGCTCACTGCGGTGGGAGCGGACCGTAGCTCAGACCCGCGGGTGCAGTGAGCGTGGTCGCCGTTCTGTATTCCGGGCTTGTTGGCCTGAGTTCAAGGCGCGATGGCACGCCCGAGTGCCATCACTGAATTGCAGGGGACGACCGCTCCGGATGCGATCCGGTCCGAATCCGCACCAGGAACTCGCTCGGGGAGCGCGGTGGCGGCCAGTTCTGCGCATCGCCCGGCGCGCCGAAGTTTAGGCCCGGGGCACGGTGACGATTAGGGGACCGGCCGCTCCACCGATTGCGAGCAGGTTCAGAAGCTTGGCGTGCTGGTTTTGCTGTCGATTATCAAACGGCGGGACTGCGGCGGCGGCGCGGCTCGCGCCGCCGCCCGACCACGCTCTCAACGGTCTAGTGCAACGATAACGGACCGTAGACCAGACCGGCGGGACTTTGCAGCGTCGTTGCGACGCCCACGACCAGCAGGTTGGGCACGGTCGCACCGCTCGACATCAACTGCTGCGCCGTATACTCGGCCAGCGAGTTGTTGCCGGCGTTGGCCACTGTGATATCGCCCGCGCTGTTCATCGCGATGCCATTTGGATCGCACAGGCTCATGTTGCCGCCGGCGGAGGCCGGCGTGATCACCACGTTAGGCGGCGGCGCGATAAAGATGCCCGGGGCCGCTAGTGCGGCAGCGGTGAATTCCACGATCGTTCCGGAACAGACGCCGACATTGGACTGCTCGTTGGTAAACCACAGGTTGCCGTTGACGTCGAACAGCATGCCCCACGGGTTGTTGATGGTCTGGAAGCCGTCGACCAAAGTGCTGGTGAGCACTTTGATTGGGACCACCGCGGTCGGTCCCGACGCCGCAGCCAACGTCGCGGCCGCAATTTCGATGATCGACGGCGTCGTGCCGTTGTTCGCCACCCACAGGTTGCCGGCCGCATCGAACGCCATGCCCAGCGGGGCGGAAAAGGACAAGCTGCTCAGGACCGCATTGGGCGAAGTCGCGACGTGGGTGGGCGACGCCAGTTGCTCCTTGGTGAACTCCAGAATCTGGTTGCCGCCCGAATCGGTGACCCACAGATTACCCGCTCCGTCAAAGGCGGCGAACTGCGGGAAGACGAAATTAAACGGCGCCGTCGCCACGAAGGCGGGCGTGGGCGCGGAATTGGAGTTCAAGTTGGCCAGTTGGGCGGCAGCGAAATTGTAGACTGCCGCTGCTGCCCCCCTGCCCGAGCCGCCGTCTACCACCCATAGCCCGCCGGCACTGTCAAACAGCGTGTCCTGCGGGGAGATGAATCTGGTGGTTAGCAGCGTCGCGGGCGGCAGGTTAAAAACACCTCTGAATTGATTGATCTGAGCGCCGGAAAAGTGCAGTACGTCGGGGCCGCCCGGATTGGCAACCCACACTCCGGCGAAGGGAGCGATATTCGATCCGCCGCCGCTCCCGCACCCAATCACCACCGCCGCCATCACGGCCAGGACCCCAGCCAACAGGCCGGCCCAACGCGCGCCACCGGATTCGCAACCGCCTCTGTCCTTCATGGCTCCTTCCTTTCTCCTTCCTGTTTGGTTGCGTTGCGGGTTTCGCGCAATCCTCGCTCCCGCATCGCAACCAGCCTTCCGGAAAGCTCAACTATACAGATTGCGCAGGTCGGGTTCAAAATTTTAGGTGGCTTATTAGAGCCGTGCCGATCTTAGTGCCGTTTTTCCGCAAACGGATTCGTATTCCCCCGGCTCCCTGACGCGCGAAATTATCAATAGGTAGCAGTCGCGCACGGTGATGTCTGATCCTGCCCCGCACAGCGGTTTCACATCTTCAATTCGCGGTCTTTCACGCCCGCTTCCGTCACCTAACCCCGACCCTGCGGGCCTGTCTTTATTACACGCTTCAAAACCTGCCGCGCATGTCTGGGCCAATGTTTGGTACACGCCGGGCTGGCAAGCTCTTTGCTGGCTGCTGTGGCATGCGCGACTTCCAGGAGCTGGCGGCAATACCGTGCTCTCCGCGCATTGGAGGATTTTTCAGGATGCGCAAATCAATTGCTGCGGCGGCCCTGGGCGCCTTGTTGCTGACCGGATGCGCCGGCGCTCCGCTCACGACGCGCGAAAAAGGAACCCTGTTGGGCGGCGCGGTGGGCGCCGGCGGCGGTGCGTTGGTCGGCTCGACGGTGGGCGCGCCGGGCGCTGGCGCCGCTATCGGCGGCGTGCTTGGAGCCGGCACCGGTTATGTAATCGGCAACCAGCTCCAGAACCAGCAGTACCGCCATCGCTATTACGACGATTATTGAAGCGCGCGGCGGCGCGCGGCGCTTTATAGAACCCGCGCCAGGAACTCGCTCAGCGTGCGCACCAGGGCCGCAGGATTGTCCAGCATCACGTGATGGTAGGCATTCTCGACTTCGGCCATCGAGCCGTGCGCCGCCGCTGCCATCCGCTGTGCCACCTCGCGCGTGATCATGGGGCTGAGCGCGGCCTTGACGATCAGGGTCGGGCAGGCTAGCGCTCCCAGGTAGTCGAAGACGTCAAAGGGATCGCGCGCTCGGCAGCGCGGATCGATGCGCACCACCCACGCCCCGTCGTCCGCATCCTGCTTGTAGGCAAAACGTGCAATTTGTTTCAGCATGGCCGGCGTCGCGCGCGTCTCGGCTGGCAGCAGGCGAAAACTGGCGCACGCTTCCTCCAGCGTCGCGTACCGGCGCGGCTTCCACTCCTTCATCGCTTGCGACCAGCTCAGCATCTCCGGGGTGGTCTGCGGCAGGCTGTCGATTATCGACAACGCCCGCACCCGGGCCGGATGGGCCGCGGCGTAGGTCAGCGCCACCAACCCGCCGCGCGAATGCCCCACTAGGACCGGCTCGCCCAAGCCCCAGCTTTCCACCATCGTGGCCACGTCGGCCGCATAATCGGCCATCGCGTAGCCGCCGGTGGGCGCCCAGCCGCTTTCGCCGTGCCCGCGCAAGTCCATCGCCAGCGTATGGAACCTTTCGGTAAAAGACGGCGCGACGAAGTCCCACCAATGGCCGAACGCCGATCCGCCATGAATGAAGAGCAGCGGCGGGCGCCCCTCGCCGCCGTAGTCCACGCAGTTGATTTCCACTCCGGCGCCGGAAAACTTTCGGTTGTGCATCATAGGAACCGCTACCTAACCCCGCCCCTTGAGGCAACCGGTACACCGATGGTGCGCGCCGCGGGGTGGCAGCCGGTGGTGAGCTACTCGATCTTCCACTGCGGCTTGCGCTTTTGCGCAAACGCGCGCGGGCCTTCGACGACGTCGTGCGAATGCAACAACTTGTAGAGTCCCGGGAATTTCTCGTCCACCGCCCGCTCCAGCGGCATGTCCAGCCCTTTGAGTGCCGCCTCCTTGGTGGCCTGAACCGCAATTGGCGAGCATTCCATGATTTCCGCCGCCCAGCGCTCGACGGCGGGGAACAATTCCTTGAGCGGGACTACCTCGTTGACGATTCCCAACTGATGCGCCTGTTGTGCCGTGATGTGGCGTCCGGTCAGCATCAGCCCCATCGCGATCTTCAGCGGCATCTGACGCGGCAGGCGATGCACGCCGCCGCCCATCGCCATCAGCCCCACCCGCGGCTCGGGCAGCCCGAAGCGGGCGTGCTCAGCAGCGATGATGATGTCGCAGGCCAGCGCAATCTCGAAGCCACCGCCCAGCGCGAAGCCGTTGACCGCCGCGATCAGCGGCTTGTTGATGTCAAAGCGCGCCACAAAGCCCCCAAACCCGCCGCGCGGCTTGCCGCTCTTGATTGAATGTTCCGCCGTGTACTTCAGATCATTGCCGGCCGAAAAGGCCTTCTCCCCCGCGCCCGTCACCACGCCTATCCAGACCTGGTTGTCGGCAGCAAAATCGTCCAGCACCTGCCCCATCTCCTCAGCCGTCGGCGGATGGATGGAATTCATCACTTCAGGCCGGTTAATGGTAATCCAGGCAAGATGGCCGCGCTTTTCATAGTTGAGGAATTTCAGATCCATCGGCTTTGTCAAAACCTCCCTGGCGCCGCGCCCGTTATTCATCGAGCAAGTCGAAAAAGGCATCCACGCTGCGCATCAACTGGCTGCGGATTTGCGCGTGCGTGCCTTCGATGACATGCATGGTTATACGCGAGCTGGCGCCGTCGGCAAGCCGCGCCTGGGCGTCTTCGAGCGCCTTGACCGCTCCCGCCTCGAACATCCTCATGCCGTAGACCAGCGTCGCCTTGCGGCCTGCGCCCTTGACCAGCTTGAGCCTGCGCGCCATCGATGCGCTCTCCTTGCTTGGGTGTCGGCCGGACTATAACACAGCGCCATGGGCCGGTCGCTTGGGCCGGCACGTTGACAAGGCGGCGGATTCACGATGACAATCAACGCCGTGAAAACCCAGTTGCGCCTGTTGGTCTGTCTGCTGGCGGGTCTGGCCGCCGCCTGCGGCGCTGCCTATCAGGCTTCGACCCAAATCCGCTCCCATCGGATGCTGGAATCGCTCAAAGCGGGCCAGACGATGCCCGAAATCCGCCAGGAGTACGGCCAGCCCGACATCATCACCGACCAGGACCAGAATACCGAGATATGGAGCTACGCCAGCCGCCCCAATTCCAATGATATCGCTGCGACCCTGCTCTACACCGCGGCCAAAGAGGGCGATTCCGGCGAGTTCCTCGATCTGCGTTTCGTCGACGGCAAACTGGTGTCCTGGAGCAAGCAGCAGCACACCATGCCCTCCAAGCGCCACAGTTTCGGCATCGGCTTCGGGGCTCCCAATCCCCATGACGCAACTCACTTTTGATGTTCAAAGACCGGCACTGACAGTCTCAAACGGATTGAGGTCGGATTTTTGTGAGATTTTCGCTTGAACTGGCCGCCGGGGCTTGCGTTACACTACCGTTATACCGAAACTTAGAGCCAGGCGGTGCAGGCGCTTGGCCTGTGGTCGAGTTTGAAATGAAAGAGCAACCAAAGTTTTAAAGCGGGCTGCGGTGGCGACTGCACACAAGAGTTTCGAAAGCATCTTGCTCGATCGCTCCTGGGTTTCCGCACAGGACTTGGAACGGGCGCGCCAGCGCAAAAAGCCCGGGCAGGAACTGGCTGCGGCCCTGGTCGAGATGGGCGCGCTGGAACCGCAGCGCTTGGCACGGGCACTGGCCCAGCAGTATCGCCTGCCGTTTCAAGCCCACATCGACGAGCATACGCTTGATAGCAGTCTGATCCTGAAAGTTCCGATCAATTACGCGAAAAAGAACAACCTGTTGCCCTTGGGCAGCGACGGCAACGGCATTACCGTCGCGATTGCCGACCCGGCCAACTTCGAACCGCTCGACGACCTGCGGCTGCTCTTCGGCAAACCCATCCAGCCAGTGGTGGCCCCGCTGGAGGTAATCAACGAGGCCATCAATCGCGCCTACGACCAGGCCACCAGCACGCCCCACGACCTGATGATCGATCTGGGCGAAGAACGGCTGGATGTGGTGGCCAGCGAACTGGCCCAGGAACCCAAGGACCTGCTGGAGTCCGACGACGCCGCCCCGATTATCAAGCTGGTCAATGGTCTGCTGTCGCAGGCGGTCAAGGACCGCGCCAGCGACATCCATATCGAGCCGTTCGAGAGCGACCTGGTAGTGCGCTTCCGGGTTGACGGCATGCTGTACGACGTCATCAACCCGCCCAAGTTCGTGCAATCCGCCATAACCTCGCGCATCAAGGTGATGTCGGGCCTCAACATCGCTGAAAAGCGCCTGCCCCAGGACGGGCGCATCCGGCTCAAGATTGCCGGCCGCGACATCGACGTGCGCGTATCGATTATCCCAACCGCGTTCGGCGAGCGCATCGTGCTGCGCCTGCTCGACCAGGCCCAAAACCTCGTCGAGCTGGAACTGGACCGGCTGGGATTTGGCGGCGAGAACCTGCGCCGGATTAACCGCCTCATCCGCCAAAGCCACGGCATTATCCTGGTCACCGGTCCGACCGGATCGGGCAAAACCACCACGCTTTACGCCTGCCTCAAGCAGATCAATTCACCGGAAAAGAACATCATCACCATCGAAGATCCGATCGAGTATCAGCTCCACGGCATCGGCCAGATGCAGGTCAATCCCAAGATCGACCTGACCTTCGCCAACGGGCTGCGCTCGATTTTGCGCCAGGACCCCAACGTTATCATGGTCGGCGAAATCCGCGACTCCGAGACCGCCGAAATCGCCATCCACGCCGCCCTGACCGGTCACCTGGTCTTCTCCACCCTGCATACCAACGACTCCTTTGGCGCGGTGACCCGGCTGGTCGATATGGGCATCGAGCCGTTTCTGGTCTCCTCCTCGATTCTGGCCGTCATTGCCCAGCGCCTGGTGCGCCTGCTGTGCAAGAACTGCCGCCAGCCCTACACGCCGACGGCCGAGGAACTGGCGCGCATCGGATGCAAACTGTCCGACGTGCCGGGCGAGATTTACCGCGCCGCCCCCAACGGCTGCAAGGCTTGTCGCGGCACCGGGTACCGCGGCCGGACCTCGATCCACGAACTGATGATGGTTGACGACGAGGTGCGCTCGCTGGTGATGAAGAACGCTGATGCCGCCACCATCCGCCGCGCTTGCACATCACGCGGGATGCCTCTGCTGCGCCAGGACGGCGCCGATCGCATTATCGCCGGGCTTACCACCATCGAAGAACTGCTGACCGTAACCCAGGAAGAGATTGATTAAGCGCTCCGCAAGCCAGGCAGTCGATGCCGGCCCGACTGCAACTTGCTCCTTCTTCCGATTCAACAGCCAGTTGCTTTGCGGCCGGTTTGGTCATCGCTTTCGGCCGGTTTTGAGAGGTCGCAACCATGCCGGTTTACGGATATCGCGGGCTGGCTGCTGACGGCCGCTCCGTCAGCGGCGTAATCGACGCCGACAGCGCGCGCAGCGCGCGTGGCAAGCTGCGCGGCCTGGGCATCTTCCCCACCGACGTCAATGAGGAGGTCGCCGCCGTCGAGCGTCGCTCCCTGACTGATCGCTTGCCGATCCTGCGCCGCAAGATGCCCGCCGGAGAGTTGGCTATGCTCACCCGCCAACTCGGCTCGCTGTTGGGCGGCGGCGTGCCGCTGCTCGATGCGCTCACGCTACTGACCGATCAGGCCACCAAACCGGCGGTCAAGAAGATGCTCTCCCAGGTGCGCGAGCGCGTGCGCGAAGGCGTTTCGCTGGCCGACGCACTGCGCGCCCATCCTGAATCTTTCTCCGACCTGTACGTCCACATGGTACGGGCCGGGGAGCAGGCCGGCGCGCTGGAAACGGTGCTTGAAAGATTAGCCGACTATAGCGAGGCTCAGGCGGAATTAGTACGCAAGGTGCGCGGCGCCCTGACCTATCCCGCCATCATGATGCTGGTCGGCACCGCTATTATGGGCTTTCTGGTGACCTATGTCATCCCACAGGTCGCCACAATCTTTTCGCAGACCAACCAGGCGTTGCCGATAACCACCCAGATACTGGTGGGTTTCGCCGACTTTCTGACCGCATACTGGTGGCTGATTTTACTCGGCATCCTCGGCCTGATCGCCGGTTTCTCCTACTGGCTAAGCACCGCCCGCGGCCGATACGTCTACGACACCTGGCTGCTCAAGATGCCCTATATCGGTCCTACGATTACCAAAATCGTCAGCGCCCGTTTCGCGCGTACGTTCGCCACGCTGCTGGCCAGCGGCGTGCAGGTCCTGGCCGCGCTGGACGCGGTCAAGCTGGTCGTGACCAACAAGCGCCTCGCCGAGGCTATCCAGGAAAGCCGCGACAGCGTCCGCGAGGGCAGCGGTATCGGTGCCACCCTGGCCCGCTCCAGGTTGTTTCCCCCGATGTTGATCGAGATGATTCGCGTCGGTGAACGCTCGGGTGAGCTGGAGCCGATGCTGGAGAAGGCCGCGTTGGCTTATGAGCGGGAGGTGGCGGCTTCGCTGGCCCAGATGACCACGATGCTGGAGCCGGTGATGACCTTATTGATGGCCGGTATGATAGTATTCATGATACTGGCGGTGCTGATGCCAATCTTTCAGCTCAACCAACTAATGCAATAAATGAGCAGTGCCATGAGTTCCCGCCGTCAACAGCAAGCAGGATTCACCCTGATCGAAATCATGGTGGTCATCCTGATTCTCGGTCTTCTCGCCACCCTGGTCGTGCAAAGCCTGCGCGGCGCCACCGACAAGGCCAAGCGGACCAAGGCGATGGCCGACATCGCTGAACTCAAAACGGCGCTGGACCGCTATTACATCGACAACGGTTCCTATCCCAGCAGCGACCAGGGACTTCAGGCATTGGTCTCGCCACCCGGCGGGCAAGGCGGCGACCCTGAGGGCTACATCAAACGCGTCCCCAACGACCCGTGGAATCATCCCTATGTCTATCAAAGTGATGGCAATACCTACACGCTGAAGTCGCTGGGAGCCGACGGCGCCGAAGGCGGCACGGGCAAGAATGCCGATATCGACGCCTCGCAGTTCTAGCAGAGCGTCGAATGAATTGTGGGAAGTTCCCGGAAATGGCCGGCCTCAACACCCTGTATAAAACTGGCTGCCGCCCTTGATCTTCTCTCCCTCTGGGAGTCTCTGGGAGAGATCAGTGAGAGAGCGGAGACAGGGAGCAGGCTGTGAAAATCCTTTTTCGACAGCCTGAGGCGATGGATCGAACCACCATCCCCCGGTTGCGCACCACCACAGGCGCCGCGGCCGGTTTCACGCTGATCGAAATCGCGGTCGTGCTGTTTCTGATGGCGCTGATGGCGCTGCTGATCATTCCCTCAACCAACGGCTTTCATGTATCGCGCCTCAAGCATGAGGCGCGCCGCCTGGCCGGACGCGTATCGTTTCTGTACGACCAGGCCGCGGCGGCCAAAATGGTCCTGCGCCTGACCTTCAATATCGACACGCAGAGCTATTCCGTAAGCCGGCTTGATCCCCACTCGCTGAGTCCAACCTTCCTCCCCGACCTCGAAGCCGGCGCCGCTCCGGTGATGCTCCCGCCCGACGTCCATCTGCGCGACGTCACGGTGGAAGGTAAAGGCACCGTGACGCGCGGTACCGCCATCTGCACCTTTTATCCCGAGGGCTATGTGGATGCCACCGTCATCCATCTGATCGACACCGCCGGCACCGTCTTCACACTCAGCTTCCAGCCCCTGACCGGACGTGTCAGCATCACCCGCGGTGACCTCACACCCAAGGCGGCTCAGATCAGTTCATGAACGCACTCGGCAAAGCTTTCTCCGTTGGTCCCCTCGCCCTGACCAGGGGGAGAACGAGCATGAGCGGCTTCACGCTGATCGAGGTGATGGTTTCCCTGGCGATCGTCGCCATCGCCCTGATGGCGCTCTTGGGCCTGCAGCATCAGACCCTGCAAAGCGTGGTTCGCGCCAGCGACATGACCACCGCTGCCCTGCTGGCGCAGGAATTGATGACGCAGACGGAAACCGGGCAGTTTCCTGCCTTGGGCGTGACGAGCGGCAACTTCGAAACTCTCCATCCGCGCCGCTATCCCAACTTCCGCTGGGAACGGCGCGTAGAGCCTTCTGCCGTCTTCCCTGACATCCGTAAAGTCCGCATCCTCATCCATTACGGACCGCGGCAAAGGCGCACCTTCGAGCTGACCGAGATGATCCGCAACCCGCTGGCCATCCCCAGCCAGGGAACCTGACCATGAGTGTGCGGTCCAAGGCGGCTGGCCGGGCGGGCTTTACGCTGCTGGAGCTGATGCTCTCGCTGGCGCTGCTCGCCCTGATCATGATCATCCTGTACGGCTCCTTCCACGCGGTCGCGGGCAGCAAGATGCACGCCGAGCGCCGGATGGAGTCCGACCAGCAGGCGCGCACCCTGATGTGGCTGATGACGCGCGAGTTGCGCGGTGCGGTTTTCACTCCCCTCATCCCCAGTCATGTCCTGCTGGTGGGACAGGCCTCCAGGCAGGGCGGAATGCCGATGGATTCGATCACCTTCGCCACGCTGGACCCGGGCCATCGCCGCGCCCTGGACCCATTCACCGCTGAGCAGGTGGTCACCTACGCCGCCCTGCCCAACCCCAAGCATCGCGGCTGGTTCATGTGGACGCGCAATGAGCGCAGCGGCCTTTTGCAGACCGCCAACCCACCTGCCCTGCCGCCTACCATCCTGGCGACCAACGTGCTGAGCGTGCACTTCCGTTACTTCAACGGCTTTCAATGGGTCGAGAGCTGGGATTCGACCTCCTCGCCGGCCGGCCAGGCGCTGCCGCAGGCAATTTCCATCGAAATTATGATGGCGTCGGGGCTGCGGCCGACCTACCTGTCAACCACCATCCCGCTGCCGATGGCAACGATACAGAAGTAGGCAGCATGAACCCGGCCCAGCAGCAACACCGCTCTGCGATAGCCCGCGCCAACACGCGTCCGCAGCGCGGCGTCGCGCTGCTGGCCACCATGATGGCGGTGGCACTGCTGACCATCCTGATCATGGACTTCACTACCTCGACCAACGTGGCCTACCGTCAGGCGGCCAATCAGGCCAACCAGTTGCGGGCCTACTACCTGGCCCGCTCCGCGGTCAACGTCGGCATCGCCCTGTTGGCCGACGACGCCCGCAAAGCCGCCCTCTCCAATACGCCGCGCGTCGACAGCCTGCAGTCGATCTGGGCGCTGCCCTTTCCGCCGCTGCCGTTGGGCGGTGGATGGGCCAGTCTTTCCATCGTCGATGAGGCGCGCAAACTCAACATCAACCAGTTGGTCGCGCCCAACGGCCAGGTCAATCAGCCCTTTGCCGAAACCCTGAGCCGCCTGTTGACCATCCTTGGCATCGATCCCACTGAACTGGTACCGGCGCTTATCGACTGGCTCGACCCCGACAGCGTCACCACTCCGGGGGGCGCGGAATCCGACTTCTACCTGCACCTGATTCCGCCTTACGAGGCACGCAACGGCCCGATGCCGACCATCGGCGACCTGCGGATGGTGCGCGGCGTCGACGAGGTTACCTTCCGCCGCCTGCGCAATTTCCTGACCACCACGCCCTCGGTGCGGGTCAACATCAATACCGCGTCGGCGGAGGTGTTGATGGCGGTGGCGCCCCAGTTCCAGGAAAGTCCCTCGGTGCTGCGCACCATCCTGGAGGAACGTGTCTCCCATCCTTTCACTAGCATAAGTGACGTAAGCCAGTTTCTTGGTCCCAGCGCCGCCGGCAGCCTGCCCGCGGCACTGGCCACCACCAGCGACTACTTCACCGTCAGGGGAATGGGCAGCTTCGCCGGAACTCGCACCTATGTCTATGCGGTCATCCGGCGCACCGGCCCCGGACCCCAGTTGCTTTTGGACTGGCACGAGGATTAGCTATCTCGGATGGCGCAACGCATCTTGGCGCTTGAATTGGCTGACGATCGGGTCGAGGCCGCGCTCGGTGAACGGGCGTGGAGCTCCTTTGCCCTGCTCGGCACCTATCAGTCCGAGCGGGCCGAGGACGAATCCGATTTGGCCCCGGCGCTGCGCCGCCTGCTCAGCCAGACCGGGACTCCCGACCTGGTGATTTCCGCGCTGCCCGGCGAACTGGTTGCCAAGCGCCTGCTCACTCTGCCTTTCACCGATCGCCGCAAACTCGACCAGGCGGTGCCCTTCGCCCTGGAAGAGCACCTGCCGCTCAGCGTCGAGGAGGCCGTAGTTGCCTACCTCCCGCTGATGCGCGACGGCCGGAATTCCCTGGTCCTGGCCGGCTTGGTGCGCCGCGAGGACCTGCGCGCCCACCTCGACCTGCTGGCCCAGGCGGGCCTGGATCCCAAAACCGTCACCCTCAGCTCCCTGGCCCTCAGCGCGCTTATCAACCGCTCGCGCAACGGCAACGGCGCCGACTCCCACCTGTTGGTGGAGTTCGAACATGGCCGCACCTCGGTGGTGCTGCTCGATTCGGGCGGTGTGCCGCGCGCCGTGCGCACCCTGCCGGTCGGCCTGGACCCCGCACTGGACCCGCAGCGCGCCGAAAGTTCCGCCGGCGCGATTATCGCCGCCGTGCGCCAGACGATGCTGTCGCACAACGCCGAGGGCATCTCCACCGATATCGTGGTCAGCGGCTCGCCGGCGGCCTCGCCTGAAATCCGCGACCGCCTCTCGCGCGAACTGGCGGTGCCTATCCGCGGCGTCGAGGACTTCGACTGTTCCGCGCTGTTCAGCAAAAGCGCCGGCGAATGGATACGCCAGGCAAGCTGCGTGGCGATGCTGCTGGGCGAGACACCCAATCAGCCGGTGCCGCTGCTCAACTTTCGGGTCGGCGAATTCGCCTTTCACGGCCGCACCGGCGACCTCACGCCATTTTATACTTCCGGGCTCATCGCCGCCGCGCTCGCCGTGCTGATGGTGCTCAATCTGATCCTGAGCATTGCCACCGACCTCCACCATCTGCGGATGCTCAATCGCGCCATCGTCGAGGCGGCGGCGCCGGTCTTGCCCGGCGTCGCGCCGGACCAGACCGAACATGTGCTGGCCGCGCACCTGGCCGCCGCGCGCAAGCGCCTTGGTCTGCTTGGCGGCAGCAGCGGTCCGGCCTCCCCGCTCGACACGCTGCTGTTTCTCTCCCACGCGCTGCCCACTGGCCTGGGCGTGGACATCGACGAGTTGGCGGTCGATGACACCAGCCTCAAACTCAACGGCAAGGCCGATTCCTACGCCACCATCGAGCAGTTGCGCAAGGCGCTGGCCGGCACGCATCGCTTGAGCGACGTGCAGGTTTCCGAAGAGGGAACCGGCGAAGGGCACAAGGTGATTTTCCATCTGACCGCAACAATCAAGGATATCGGCTTGGGGCCGGACTAAGATGGCGCTGGTAGACGAATTGATGCAGTCCCTGCGGGAGTCGGCCGCCGCCCACTACCTTCACCAGGCCGGCGCGTGGATTTCTCCGCGCTACCGCGAGTTGCGTGCTCGCTACTATAAGTTGGAAAAGCGTGAACGGCTCCTGCTGCAGGCTGCCGCCGCAGCGCTGGCGGTCGTGCTGGCCTACAACTTGATCTATCAGCCGGTGGTTTCCGTCCAGACCGATCTGACCGACCGTATCGCCGCCCGCGGGCGCGATCTGACTGAAGTGCGCCGCATGGCCGCCGCCTACCGCCAGGTCAGGACCGAGCTCGCCGAACTGGAGAAGCACACCACCTTGCCCTCCGCCGATTACTCGCTGACGGCCGCGCTCACCACCGCTCTCAACGGGGTGGTGGATAACGACAAAATCGGCGGCATCAACCCGTTGCCCAAAAAACCGGTCTCCGAACAGTTCATCCAGTACGGCGCCAGCCTTAAACTCAACGCCGTCAATCTGACCCAACTGGTCGACGTACTGTACAAAATCAAGTCGATCAAGGAACCGGTGGTGGTCTCCAATTTGCACATTGTCAAACGCCCCGCCGATCCCCATACCTTCGACGTTGATATGACCTGTTCGGTGCTGGGCAAGAATGCCTGAGTTCGGCGAATTCCTGACCCTCGATTACTGGCGCGAGCATCGCATGGCGTTGCTCTACGCGCTGGCCGCCGTGGTGCTGTTCATCATCTTTACCATCGGCACCTTTCCCTACGACCAGGCCCTGACCGGCGCGCTGACGCCGCTGGGCGTCGAGCTTTCCTACGATTCGCAACGCCCCGCTTTCCCGCTCGGCGCGGTGCTGGAAAACGTCCGCCTCAAAAACCTGGAGCAGCCCGCGGCGCCGCCGTTGATACAAAGCGAGTCGCTCAAGGTCGCACCCGGACTTGGCACCCTGATTGGCCGCCCCACCCTGCGCATCAGCGCCGCGATGTATGACGGACGGGTCCGCGCCCGCGTGGCGCGCCGCGACGACACCACCGCGCTTGCGCTGGACCTGACCGACATCGACCTGTCGCGCTATCCCGCCGCACGCACGGTCGGCACTGCACTTAAGGGAATCATCTCGGGCAAGCTGGATTTTAAAAGCCTCGGTCCGGGCATCAGCGCGCAGGCCGGCAACGTCACGCTGGAGGGCCACAACCTGGAGTTCGCGCCCGTCAAGGGCCTGCCCCCGCTGCGTTTCACCACCCTGCGGACCAACTGCCGCATCGACCACGCCACCGTGCGCGTCAACGCCTTGCAAGGCACCGGTCCCGACATGACGGTCAGCGGCAGCGGCATCATCCATCTGGGCCCCACCGTGGCGCAAACGATGATGGATATGACTTTGCGCATCCAGCCCACGGTCGCCGGACGGACACGCTTGGGGATGCTGTTCGCCTTCCTGCCCCATCCACCCGACAATCGGCCCTACATCTTCCACGGCCCGCTGCTGATGCCGCAAGCCAGCTAGCGCTCGGGGTGAGCACCGTCCTTCCCGCGCTCAGTTCTTCTCCCCCTGACTGCCTTTCCATGCCGCCATCAACGTATTCGACGGCTGGCTCGGATCGATCATCTTTGCGGCCGTTTCGGCTCCTGCCGTCGGCAAGCCTTTGGGGTCGAGCAACCCAAGCTGCACCAGCACCGTCGCCTGATCCCAATGGATATGTTCGTGCGCGATTTTCCCGCCGCGAAAATGCACCACCGCCACGTGCGGAACCTCGATGTACTTACCGGTGGGCGGAATTCCCGGCAGCATGAAGTCGATCTCAACATCATGCGTGCAGCAGAAGATGAACTCGTCGACCAGCGTGTTGACGCCGACGGTGCGTGACACCGGAACGATCTTGGTGTCCCTGGGAACCTTGGGGATGAAATGATTTTTGTAAAACCGGTAGAGTTCGCGGTAGCCGTAGCCGCCGGTCATCGTTGGAATGTGATTGACATATGGCTCGGCCACCATCGTCTTCATCGTTTCATCCACGCTGCGCGTAACGAACTCGCTTTCGACATGGCGCTCCCAGAGCGCTTCAAGGTCGTAATGTGGGCCAATCGCGCTATGCAGCAGACCGATAGTGCGCGAATGCGACAGCGTCGCCGCCGACTTGTTGAACTTGCCCCGCTCGGGATTGTAAAAACCGTGGTCCGCGCCGGGATAAACGTAAACCGTGGCGCCCTCTCGCCCCGCGAACGCCTGGCGCACCGCCTCGCGCACCGCGGGCGGCGTATAACCGTCCTCGGCACCGAAGTGGAACACGATCGGACAATGCACGGCGCGCGCTTCCTCCAGATGCTGCTCCAGCTCGATGCCGTAATAGCTGACCGCGGCGTCAACCCTAAGCCGGGCCGCCGCCAGGTACGCCAGCCGCCCGCCCAGACCGAAGCCCAGCACCCCGACCTTGCCGTTGCATTCGGGCCGCGCGCGCAGCGTGCGAAGCGCATCATTGATGTCGTGGATACCCAGGTCGATACCGAAGCGCTCGTGGAATGAAAAGGCCTGCTCCAGGTCAATCCCCTCGTAGCCCAGTTCCACCCCGGCCGCCAGGCGCCAGAACAGGTCGGGCGCGAGCACAACGTAGCCTTCCTCGGCAAACAGATCCGCCACTTCGCGCATATGGCGGTTGATGCCGAAAATTTCCTGGGCCAGGATCAGACCCGGTCCGCTGCCCGCCTCCGGCAGCGCCAGGTAGCCTTCGAACACCCCGCCATCGGCCGCTCTAATCTTAACCGTCGTCCCTGCCATGATAGGATCTCCCCTTGTCCACCTTACAGAAAATTGCGGCCCAACGCCTAAGCCCGCCCAACCCCAACGCGCAGTGGAACATTTGCGCAGCAGCCGCCGGCGGGCTAATAATACCGGCGGCTTCAACTCGGTCCTGGTGGAGGAAAAGCGATGCGCGCGATTTCACACGTGGCTATCGGCGTCAACGACATGAACCGTTCGCTGCCGTTTTACCGCGACCTGTTGGGCCTGAAAGTCTCGCTCGACACCGAAGAAACCATCAAGTTCAGCTCCAAATCGGGCGAACCCGCCGAGGTCAAGCGCCGCGCCGTCTATATGCGATGGGAGGACGGTCCCGACGCCACTTTCATCGTCCTGTCGCAAAACCATCCTGCCCCCACCGGTCAGCCGCTCAAGCTCAACCAGGTCGGCATCCACCACTTCTCCTTCTGGGTGGACGATCTGAGGCAGCGGGTGGAAAAACTCAAGGCCGCCGGCGTAACCTTTGTCGTGGAGCCCAACGAATCAGCGGGCGAAGCCTACGGCGAGCCGCACGAAAAACGCATCCTCACCACCATCTTCAAGGACCCCGACGGCACCATGATTCAATTCGACCAACGCTTGAATTGAATCGACCCTCATCCCTTGTAGTCGCGCGGCACAGCCTTCCAGCCTGTGATTTGCGTGCGATCCGCCAACGTCGGCAGGCAACTTGACGAAATGGTACAAGAATCAAAGTTGGTGGAGGGTGTTGAGAAAGTAGGATTCTGGAGTTTACCAAGCAGGTGGTCCTCAACACCCTGCATGAAAAGTGGCTTCCTTCCGTAATCTTCTCTCCCACTGGGAGAGATAGGAGAGCGGGAGCAGGCTGTGAAAATCGTCTTTCAACAGTCTGCTAGCGCCTGAGCTCGGACATCAGGGCGTGCTCCAGCACGAAGTCGGGCGCGTAGATCATCCTGCCGTTGAACACCATCGGATTTGGGCAGGTGCACAGATAGCGCACCGCGACGCCCGGCACGTCGGGCGTATGCCCTCCGGTCAGCGCAATTCCGCCCCGCGCCGTGGTCTCCGCCTCCATCCGCTCGGTGACGGCAAAGCCGGGGTCGAGGTTTATCGCCGGGATTCCGTGCCGCCCGGTTTCCTTGGCCAGGTTGTGGGTAAAGCGATGCAGCGCCGCCTTGGTCGTGCCGTAGGTCGCCGCCACCCCGCCCTTGCCGGGCAGGCCCGATGCTGCCGTGTCGGACCATCCCACCGGCGAGGTCAGGTTGATGATGATTCCGCGGCGCCGCTCGATCATCCCGGGCAGCAGCATCCGGCACGCGATGATCGGCGACAGGACGTTGCCGATCCAGCACTTGTTCCACGTCTCGAGGTCGATGTCGAGAAACATGTTGTAGTGCTGCGGATTGTTGTAGAAGGCGTTGTTGATCAGGATGTCCACTCCTCCCAACCGCTCCAGCGCCGTGCGGCAAAGATTCTCCGTATCCGCAACCACGGTCAGGTCGCATCGCACCGCCATCGCTCGCCCGCCCCGCTTTTCCACCTCGGCGGCGGTCTCCCCGATCGAGCCCGGATAGGCGCCCTGTCCCGCGCTGAGCGTGCGCGCGGCCAGCACCAGGGTGGCGCCCTCCTCCGCCAGTTGCAGCGCGATCCGCTTGCCCACGCCGCGGCTGGCTCCGGTCACCAACGCGACTTGCCCTTTCAAACGCATCGTCCGGCTCCCTTCGTTTACGGAATCAGCAGCAGCTTGCCGGTGGAACGGCGCGACTCGATAAGACGATGCGCCAGCGCGGCCTGCGCCAGCGGGAAGCTCCCCCCGATCGGGATCGTGAGCCTGCCCTCGCGCGCCAGGCGGAACACGGCGTCGACGGCGCGGCGATGGATGTCGCGAAACGCGTAGATCATGGTCACCGCAAAGCCGCTCACCTTGATCGATTTCGCCATCAACGCCATCGGGCTGAGCCGCTCGGGCAACCCGCCCGCGCGTCCGAACACAATCAGATGGCCAAACGGCGCCAGACACTTAAGCCCCTTTTCGAAGGTTGGCTTGCCCACCGCGTCGAGAATCAGGTCGACCCCTCTACCATTAGTAAGCTTTAGCGCCTGCTCGGCGAAGTCCTGGGTCTCGTAATTGATTACATGATCGGCGCCGAATCTGCGCACCAACTCCATCTTGGCGTCGTTTGATACCGTGCCGATCACCTGCGCTCCCGCCGCCTTGGCAATCTGCACCGCGGCAATGCCGACGCCGCCCGCCGCCGAATGGACGATCACGCTCTGCCCGGCGCCGACGTCATCGCAGGTATGCAGCATGTGCCACGCTGTCAGCACCGCGATCGGAAAGGCCGCGCCCTGCTCGAAGCTCATCTCCTCGGGCAGCACCATCACCCGCGACGCGCCAATCCGCGTGTACTCGGCGTACGAGCCCATCCCGATATACGCAACGCGCATCCCGGGCTTGAGCTCCGTCACGTCGGGCGCAACCGCCTCGATCACGCCCGCCGCCTCCATCCCGGGAATATCGGGAAAGAGCGGCTTGACCAGGTAGGTGCCGCGGATGAAGAACGTGTCGCCGTAATTGATTGCGATCACGTGGTTTTTGACGATCACCGTGCCCGCACGCAGCTCGGGCTTGGGAAATTCCCGGTACTCCATCACCTCGGGTCCGCCCAGCCGCTCGAAGACAATCGCCTTCATCCGCACCTCCTCTCATCGCGCCGCCGCATCGTGGCGCAGCAGCACCGGCCTGGTCCTACCCTCCTCCGACCGCAGCAGCACCTCGAAGCCCTTGGGGTGATCCTTGCTCATCGTGTCCCACAACTGCGCCGGCACGATAATATAGCCGGGGGGAGCGGCGGCCAGGTCGCCCGAAATGAAGGGCGCGTCGCGATCCAGATAGAACAGCAGGGGCGCAAACGGCTCGTCGACAAACCCGGCCGCATACAGGGGTTGCGAATCTCCCACAATGCGGCGGATTTCTGCGGCAGTCCGCCGATAACCGTAGCGCGCGCAATCGCGCATCTCCTGGTGCGGGATGAAAAACAGGTTGAACAGCGCCGCCGCCGCACAGATTGCCGCAAAACCGCCCTCGACCCGCCCGGGCCCCCATTGCGCGCCCACGCGCCGTATCCACCACGCCAGAATCACCGCCCCCGAGGGCCATAGTGGCAGGATGTACCATCGGCTCTTGTACGCCGCCGCGCTATAGAACACCAGTGTCACCAGCCAGAAGATTGCCAGCAGCTTGACCGCCTGATGCGCTCTGGCGCCGGCCTCGGTCTCCGACTCGCGGCTGGCGAAAAACACCGCGAACACGGCAGCCGGAACCAACAGGCTTACCGGCAGCGAATTGAGCAGCAGCGGGCCCAGGTAGTACCAGGGCGGCGAGCTGCCCAATTCTCCGAAGAAGCGTCCAAAGTTCTCGCTCCCCAACTGACGGCTAAGCAGCGCATGCCGGGCGTCGAGGTAGCCAGCGGCGTACCAACTCGCGGAGATCGCTATCGCCAGTACCAGCGCCCCCAATGGCACGCGCCGCAACACCTCGCGCAGCCGTCCCTCGGCAATTACGAAGATTGCGACCGAAAGGCCCGGAATGATCGCGCCCACCGGCCCTTTGGAGAGCACGCCCAGACCCGCCGCCGCCGCGGCGACGTAGATCATCGCGTTGCGCCTGTTACCCTGCGCCCGCATCCCCTCGTACCACCACCAGAACGCAAACAGCGCCAGCGTTTGGAAAAAGGTAAGCGTCATATCGACGCGGCCCATCCGGCCCAGCCGCACGTACTGATGAGCCGCCAGCAGCGTCAGGCCGGCCAGGATGGTGCCGTCGATTGACATTACTCCGTATGCAAACGCCATCGTCAGCCCAACTCCGGCCACGGCATAGAGGGCCGCGGGGAGGCGGAAGTTGAACGGCGTGACCTTCTTGACCCCGGCAGCACGGTCCAGCGCGGTCGCCGTCCAATGGAACAGCGGCGGCTTGTACATCGGCGACCCGCCGTTGACCGACGGGAACAGCACGTGGCCGCGCTCGACCATCTGCTGCAAAAAGATCGCTTCTACCGCCTCGTTGCCCTTGCAGATTCCGCACGCACCCAGCCGGTACAATGTCAGGCACAGCGCAGCCGCGATGATTATCGCGAAGGCCGGCCAGTGCCGTTTTGGATTGAGAAACCGCGGCCGCCTATCGCAACTCGACGCGGTTCCGAGTGTCCGTCCTTGCTCTGTCATTCAACT
This sequence comes from Pseudomonadota bacterium, assembly GCA_021325025.1. Classification (GTDB taxonomy): domain Bacteria; phylum Desulfobacterota; class Binatia; order Binatales; family Binataceae; genus JAJPJA01. The sequence goes on from JAJPHZ010000038.1 coordinate 28,542, forward strand.
CCGCAGCCCGCGCCCCGCCGTTCATCGTCCCTTGAACACCGGTTTGCGCTTTTCCATAAATGCACGCGGCCCCTCGCGCGCATCCTCCGAGTTTTCGATAATCGGGCGCAGCGCCAGCTCGATTGCGAAAGCCTCCTCCAGTGTCGTGCCCGCACATCGCAGCGCCCCTTCCTTGATTGCGCGCACCGCCAGCGGTCCGTTCTCGGCGATCGCCGCGGCGAGTTCCTCCGCCTTGGCCATCAACTGCTCACCGGGCACGACGTAATTGATCAGCCCCAGGCGCGACGCTTCCTGCGCGTCGAAGCGATTGCCGGTCAGCAGCACTTCCATCGCCCTGCACCACGGCATCTGGCGCGGCAGGCGAGAGACACCGCCGCCCAGCGGCGCAATACCCCACTTGACCTCCTGCAAGCCGAAACTTGCGTCGGCGGCGGCCACCCGCAGGTCGCAGGCCAGCATCAGCTCCATGCCGCCGGCTACGCAAAAGCCGTTGACCGCGGCAATCACAGGTTTGAAAAAGCCGATATTCTTAAGCATCGCCTGCTCGATTACCTCGGGCCGCTCGATGATCTCGCGGTCCCATTCGTCCTCGGGCGCGCGCGCCCCGCTCAGCAGCGGAATCAGCCGGCCCAGGTCGGCGCCCACACAAAACGCCTTGTCGCCGGCGCCTGTAACAATCACCGCCCGCACCCGATCATCGGCCCCGAGCTCGGGCCATGCGCGCGCCAGCCGCACCATCAGTTCGGGGCTGAGCGCGTTGCGCACCTGCGGCCGATTCATGGTCAGGTACGCGACATGGCCGCGAATCTCGGTCAGCAAGACTGACATTGGCGTTCTCCCCGGCGTGTCCTGAATTTCAGCGCGGCATTCTTGATGCAACCGGCCCCTCAGACTGCTATCGCATGGCCGCAGCGCGGGCAATCACTTCATTTACAGCCGGGACTGCACAAGGCTATGTTCAGAATAAGCTGCCGGCCGTGTGGTGCGCACGGCCGCAAGGATGCGCACATGAGACACCCGCCCCTGACCATCGTCCTGAGCCTGTTCGCCTGCCTGCTTGCATCATCTGCGGGGGGCAAGCTCTTAAGCCGCTCCGCCGACATCCCTCGCCCCTTCGACCAGGTCTATGCCGCGGTGTCGAAATATTTCTCGCCCGACAGCATGCACGACTTCCAGATCGTGTCGCAAAAGCGGAGCCGGACGAAAGCGGAAATCGTCGCCAAACACACCGTGCAGGACAAAGCGAAATGGTCAGCCTGGGCCTATTGCAAAGTCCCCGCGCTGCAACTCCTCGACACGCTGCAACAGGGCAACGTGACCGTGACCGTCAAGGTGGAGCGCGAAAGCGCGGGCCGCACTTTCGTCACCGTAACGCCTGACTTTCAAGGCGTCTATCAGTTCGCGGGCAACACACGCACCCAGCAATGCGCCTCCAACGGCGTGTTGGAAAACGACATCCTGCGCGGCGCCGGCGCCTCCGACAGCGATTTGAACTGAGCGCCCGCTGCCCGGCTGCTGCAGCAATCGCGATATCCGCTTGCTCATTCCACTCAAGCGCGACATACACCTCCAGGCCCACAGCGCCAGCGGCGGCGCGATTACGCCGACGCGCTCAGCCCGCCACAGCCCCAGCTACTGCCCATGCGGCCTGTTCAAGGGCCAGCAGCATTACTTCGCGATCGTTGCGCCCACTGCGCGCCAATTCCAGGCGCTATGCGAGGTGATTGGCCGTCCCGAACTGGACTCGCATCCGGACTTCGCCGGCAGCAACCTGCGCGTTAAGCAACTGCCGCTGATCGAGGAGTTGATCGAAGGATGGCTCGCGTCGATGCCCTCGGACGAAGCAGCACTGCGCGTCCTTGATGAACATCCCAGCCGGTGGATCGCTGCCCTAAAACCGGCTATTGGAAAGATAAGGCGGGCTGCACGCTGAACAAACGCCCGCCGCAGAGGTTCCCATGCCAGGGCGTCTACAGCAAATTCGCAAATCCATCGAATCCAGGCTCGACTCGCTCCAGGCTCAGGCTGAGGCGCTCGATGCACAGTTAGCTGCCACCAAACGCGAGGCCCAACAGCGTATCGAGCGCCAGAAGCAGGCGCTGCGCGATGCGCTGGACCATCTAAAAAAGGAAATCCAGCGCCAAAGCGGCGTGGCCGAGGAAAAGCGCCAGAAGCTGGCCACTGCCGTGGACCAACTCAAAGTGCAAATTGCGCTGGGCCGCGCCGACGCGCTTGATGCGCTGGAGGCGCAGCTCAAGAAGCTGCGCGAGAGCGTCGCGCAATTCGAAGCGCAGGCCGAGAGCCATCTGGCCGGCGCCAGCCACCAGCTCAATGCGGCGGCCGATATCGTGATGCGCCGCTACGTGCAGGCGTGCGACGCCCTGCACGCGGAACTGCAAGCCGCCCGCACCCGCCTTAAGCGGGAAATCGGAGAACGGGGGCCGGCGCTTGAGCAGCGCAAACGCGAGCTGGACGAGAAGATCGCCGCGATCAAAAAACAGCTCGCCGAACAGCGCAAGCGGCAGGCCGAAAAATGGAAACAATTCCAGCGCGAGCTGCAACCCGCTCTGAGCCAGATCACCAAGGCCTTCAAGAGCCTGCTTTCCTAGCAGCGCCGGGCCGCGCTTGCGGCTGACCCATATGCGCGGCCTTGCCTTCCCCTCCTCCCCTGTGCTCGTCTTGCGTGTAAGACCAAGGTCTAACTTCCATAGCGGCCCCAACCGATTCGCGTCGGCAACCTCACGCGCTTTGCGCACCCATGTGGGACCAAAGTCCGATTGTCACGGTCTGCCGACTCAGGCATCATGCTCACCCAAAGGGCGGCTCGCTGATTCGATCGCAAAGCAAACCCGAATCGCCCGAGGATAACTATGAGATCGATCATCCCAAAAGCCATATGCGCGTTGCTGGCCATCGCCGTCAGCGCATGCTCAGGCTCCAGCGGGCCAGGCCTGGGCAACCTGCCGACCGCGGGCGGCTTGACCGCGGGCGCCACGTCTTCGGCCGCCCAGGTTCAAGGCGCACCTATCGCCGGCGGCACACCCAGCCAGATTGTAGTGTTTCCCTTCGCCACCAGCACTGCGGATGTAACGCTCAACCAGGGCCTGGGCGCGCGCCTTTACCGCAACTGGCAAGGCGAGGACCAGACCGCTGAGCAAGTCCAGCTCGCCCAGAGCACGGCGCAGAACATCTGCGTTGGAGTCGCCAGTAGCCTGGCAAACAAGGGCTGGAACGCAGCCTGCCAGCCGCGCGGAACGCTCATCACCGGCAACAACGTGCTGATCATCGACGGCGCCTTCACCGACATCAGCGAGGGCAACCGCTTGCAGCGGATGGTGATTGGATTGGGCATGGGCGCGTCGGCGGTCGACACCCAGGTCGGCCTCTACCAGTACGCCAACGGCAATTCCACGCAGTTGGCGACCTTCACCACTCATGCCACCAGCGGCAAGATGCCGGGCGCGGGGATCACCGGACCGGCAGGCGCGGCCGCAGGCGGCGCCGCTGCAGCCGCATCGCTGGGCGCCAACCTGGCGGCCGGCGGCGTCAAGAGCGTCACGTCCTCCACGTCTTACCTGGCCGATCAGAGCGCCAAGCAGATCGTCGATCAGGCCAATGCCTATTTCTTGCAGCAGGGCTGGAATCCCACAGTACCTGCTTCCTGATATCAGGGGAAAAACTTCGTCATTACCTCAGGACAGGCGCCCCTGCCTGGCACCGGCACGCGTGCGTTCGTTGCTCGCGCCACTAATCGATGCGAAGCATCAAGGAGTCGGCAGGAGTCGCGTAAACGGGGTCTATTAGCGCTCAATAAAGCCTCCCTCTTACAGACAGGGTTAGCGCGAGGCGTCCGTTTCCGGTAGATTTGGCAACAGCTGCTTCGATGATTCAAAGGTGGTGCTGACCCGGCTGGACCAGGAATCCTATCGCCAGACCTACAACCAACCGCTCGCGGACCGCTCGCTAATCAGTTGTCCGCATTGCGACCTGATGCAGCGCCTGCCGGACCTCGCACCCGGAGCTTCGGCGCGCTGCGCGCGCTGTAACCTGGAGCTGTGGCGCCGGCGCGAGGATTCACTCAACCGCACCCTGGCGCTGGCGATCGGTGCCGCGCTCCTCTATGCGGTCGCGAATTCGGTGCCGATGCTGGGGCTGACGGTGGTCGGGCGCGAAGCTTTCACCACGGTGCTGGGCGGCGCGCAGCATTTGTGGGAGGACGGCCGCGAAACGGTTGCCGCGCTGGTGCTTTTTACCGCGATCATCGCGCCGGCGCTGCAAATCGGCTTCATGCTGGCCATCGTGCTCGGCGCCCGCCGCCAACCGGTGCCGCGTTGGGTCGGCTTCCTGCTCCGCCATCACCGCATTACCCACACCTGGAGCATGATCGAAGTGATGATGCTCGGCGTGCTGGTCGCACTCATCAAGATCGCCGACTACGCCACTGTGATCCCGGGACTGGCCCTGTTCGTGCTGGGGGCGTTGGTCTTCGTGCTGGCCGGGATGCAGTCGAGCTTCGACGCACGCGAAGTATGGGAGCGCATCGAATGGGCGGATGCGCGTGCGGCACAGGCCGCGGCCGATTGCAATGATGGCTGAGGACGCCATGAAGAGCGCGGCCATCACCGCGATGCAACATGGCCTGCACAGTTGCGAGGGATGCGGCCTGCTGTCGCGCCCGGGGCCGCAGCAGGAGCAGGGGCGCTGCCCGCGCTGCGCACATCAATTGACCTTCCGCAAGGCAGACAGCATCCAGCGCACCTGGGCGTTCGTGATCGCCGCCGCCATCTGCTACATCCCGGCCAACGTGCTGCCCGTGCTGACCACCACCACCGCCACCGGCTCGGAGTCCGACACCATCCTGCAAGGCGTCGTGCTGCTGTGGTCGCCCACCGGGTGGCCGCTGTCGCTCATCGTGCTCTTTGCCAGCATCATGATTCCCAGCGCCAAGATCATCGCCCTGGCCTACCTGTTGATCACGGTCCAGCGCGGTTCGGTCAGCAACAACGAGCAGCGCGTGCGGCTTTACCGCACTATCGAGTTCATCGGGCGCTGGTCGATGGTGGACGTATTTGTCGATACCTTCACCGCCGCCCTCATCCAGCTTCAGCCCCTGATGTCGGTGGAACCGGGACCGGGGCTGTTCTTTTTCGCGGCGGTGGTGGTGCTGACGATGCTGGCCGCGGAGTCCTTCGATCCGCGCCTGATCTGGGATGCCGCAAGTTCGCAAGAGGTTTCCACATGAGTGACGAACAGACGCAAGCTCCCCGCGTTCCGCAGGCGAGGACGGTGGCGAAAAAACATACCAGGCTCTCCCTGGTCTGGATAATCCCGATTGCGGCCGCGGCCGTCGGCGTATGGGTCGCCGTTACCAGAATTCTCAGCGAAGGCCCGACCATCACCATCATCTTTCCATCGGCTGAAGGTCTGGAAGCGGGCAAGACCAAGATCCAGTACAAGGGCGTCGATGTCGGCACGCTCAGCAAGATTCGGCTGTCCGACGACCACCACCGTGTGATCGCCACCGCCCAGATGGCGCCCAAGACCGAAGGTTTCCTGGTTAAGGATACGCATTTCTGGGTGGTACGACCGCGCATCTCCGGCGCCAACGTCACCGGTCTGGGCACGCTTATCTCCGGCGCCTACATCGGCATGGAAATCGGCAACTCCACGCAGAGCAAATCCGAGTTCGTAGCGCTCGACACACCGCCGATAGTGACCACCGATGCGCCCGGCCGGTTCTTTGTCTTGAAGACAACCGACCTGGGCTCGCTCGACACCGGTACGCCGGTCTTCTTCCGCCGTCTTCAGGTCGGCGAAGTGGCCTCCTACAAGCTTGAGTCCAATGGCCAGTTCTTTGACGTCGAGGTATTTATTCATGCACCTTACGACCAATATGTAGTGGAAAACACTCGCTTCTGGCAGGCCAGCGGAATCGACGTGAGTCTGTCGGCCAGCGGCCTGAGCGTGCAGACCCAGTCCCTGCTGTCGATTTTGATCGGCGGCATCGCATTCGCGACGCCCCCCGACGTGCTCGCCCTTCCACCCGCCGCCGAACGTACCACCTTCAACCTCTATGCCAACCGGGCGCAGGCCTTCGAACCACCGCCGCGCAATCCCCAGACCTATCAACTCGTCTTCAATCAATCGGTGCGCGGCCTGACCGTAGGAGCGCCGGTCGACTTCAGGGGCATCAAGATCGGCCAGGTAACTGACATCAGTGCGCAAATCGACGCCAAGACGATGCAGTTTTCGGCGCCGGTCACTATCCAGTTGGATCCGGAGCGCCTGGGCGTCAAATATCTGGGCATGAGTCCTGTTCTGGATCTCAGTGCGCTGCGAAAGAGAGTAATCGACAGCATGGTGGCGCACGGCGTCCGGGCGCAATTGCGCACCGGCAACCTGCTCACCGGCGCCGCGTTCGTGGCGTTCGACTTCTTCCCCGGCGCGCCGCCCGCTGCCATCGATTGGTCGCAGCACCCGGTCCAGTTGCCGACCGTGCCCGGAGAGCTGGAAGAGACCGAAGCGCGCCTGGCCAATATCGTAAAGAAGCTCGACCAATTGCCGCTCCAGCAAATCGCCGACCAGTTGCACAAGGACCTGACTAATCTCGATTTGACGCTGACCAGCGCGCGCGGAACGCTTGACATTGCCAACAGCACCATGGTCAGCGCGCGCACCACCCTCGACAACGCCAATGCCTTCGTCGAACCCAATTCGGCGCAGAGCCAGGAACTGAACCAAATGCTGACCGAAATCAGCGCTGCGGCGCGCTCGGTACGCGTGCTCGCCGACTACCTCGAGCGCCATCCTGAAGCGCTGATTCGCGGCAAGAAAGGGGAGCCCAAGTGATGGCACGCCGTATCGCCCATCTATTCGCAATTGCGCTGGCGGCGGCCGCGGCCGGATGCGCCTCGGCGCAGCCGCACTACTACACGCTGGATTCCACTGCGTCGCCCGCCGGTGCGCCCCCAACCCATGTGGCGGTCGCGGTCGGGCCGGTGTCGGTTCCCGCCGCGGTCGACCAGCCGCAGTTCGTGGTGCAGGTCGCACCCAACCGGGTCGACGTCGAGGAGTTCAACCGCTGGGCCTCGCCGCTCAACGAAAGCATCGCGCGCGCCCTGGCCGGCGACCTCGCCTCGCAGCTCGGAACGCCCGACGTAACCGCGGCCCCGCTCGCGAACTTCAAACCCGACTATCGCGTCACCGTCGATGTACAGCGTTTCGACTCCGTTCGCGGCCAGGGAGCAACGCTCGAAGCGGTGTGGGTCGTACGCAAGACCGCGAGCGGACAGACGCGCTCGGGACGCACCATCGCGCGCGAGCCTGTCGAGGGCGACGGCTTCGACGCCCTGGCCGCCGCCCACAGCCGCGCGCTGACCAAAGTCAGCGCCGACATCGCCGCCGCGATCCGCAAGCAGGCCGGCCAGGGCTCATAGCATGGGTGCGCACGGCACGGCGGCAGGCGTCAGTGCAGCGGCTCAGCTCCGGGAATTGCTGCGTCAGCGACTGCTTCCGCGCAGACACACCGCCCTGCTTGCCGCGCTGGTGTTTCTGTTCGCCACCAGGCCGCTGATCGGCGACGTGGGAGCCGCCCCCATCCTGTTCAGCATCGCGCTGATCATGGTGATGCTGCTTTCGCTATACAGCATCCAGGTCGACGAATTGGTTGGGGAACGCCACGCGCTTGCCGCCCAAAAGAAAAGGAGCACCAAGACCGGTTGGCTGCTTGCGATGCCCGCGGTCGCCGACCGAATCGCGATGGCCTTCGTGCGCAATCAGTACGTGATCACAACTGGCCTGGCCTTCTGGTTCTGCTTTTTCGCTTACATCATCTGGAATGAATTTCGCGTAATCCTCAGGCAGAAGGAGGTAACCGGCGAAACTATTGCTCTATCCATCTCGATCTATCTGCTGCTTGCATTGACTTGGGCGATTTTTTACATAGTGCTGATTTACATCCAACCGCATGCTTTCAATTTCGGCGCCGCGCCGACTTCTTCCGCTCCTACGGGCTCCGAGGTTTTCCCGGTTCTGATATACTTCAGTCTGACTACCATCTCGACCATCGGCTTCGGCGACATCACTCCCTTAACCCTGCAGGCCAGGTACGCGGCCGTGGCCGAAGGCGTCACCGGTCAATTCTATCTGGCAATTCTCGTCGCCCGGTTGGTTGGACTATATATGAGCAGAACCGCGGGCCGGGACGGTGAAGACCAGGGCAGCGGTTCCAAAGGCGAAAAGCCGACTTAGACGAGTGCGTAGCTCCAAACGCGATAAAGGCCGGTACGGAACAAACTGGTGGGCTGCCAAATACCACCCTCCTGCTCCGCCGCGCGTCCCATTCGCCATCGGGCGTGGTCCCCTGCCAAGCTTCCGGCCCGGACCCATCTCTCACCGTTCGCCATCGCCCACGGCCGGCACCTCGGCCTCTTCCCGCTTGCCGAACAGGGCGCCGACGCGCTGCATGATTATGTAGAAGACCGGAACGAACGGGATCGCCAGCAGGGTTGAGGCGAGCATGCCGCCGAACACTACCGTGCCCAGCGACTGTTGACTGGCGGCGCCCGCGCCGGTGGCCGTCATCAACGGCACCACGCCCAGGATAAAGGCGATCGAGGTCATCACGATGGGCCGAAAGCGCCGGCGCGTCGCCTCGATCGCCGCATCGGCCGCCGACATGCCGCCGGCGTTGAGTTCGCGGGCGAACTCGACGATCAGAATCGCGTTCTTGGCGGCCAGCGCGATCATCAGCACCAATCCGATCTGCGTGTAGAGGTCGGCCGGAAAGCGCCGCAGCGCCAGCGCGGTCACGATTCCCACCAGCGCCATCGGCACGGTCAGAATCACCGCCGCCGGATCGATCCAACTCTCGTACTGGCCAGCCAGCACCAGGAACACCAGCGTGATCGACAAGGCAAAGATGAAATACGCCTGGCTGCCGACCAGTTTTTCCTGGTAGGAAAGCCCCGTCCATTCGTAATCCATCCCTTCGGGCAGCAGACGGCGGGCGAACTGCTCCATGATGTCCATCGCCTGACCCGAGCTGTAACCGGGATTCGGAATGCCGGTGATCGAGGCGGCGGGATAGAGGTTGTAGCGCGTGACCAGCTCCGAGCCCAGCACGCGCCGCACGTTGAGCAGAGCGCCCAACGGCACCATCTGCTGATCCTTGTTCTTCACATACAGACCGGAAATGTTATCCAGTTGACGGCGGTAATCCGCGCCCGCCTGTATTTTGACCTGGAAGCTCTGGTTGAACTTGTTGAACAGATTCACATAGGTCGAGCCCAAATATGCCTGCAGGGTCTGAAATACATCGTTGACGCTGACACCCAGTGAACTGACCATCGTGCGGTTGATATCCAGGTAAAGCTGCGGACTGTCGTCGCTGAACGTGGTAAAGGCGGTGCGCAGAAAACCGCGCCTGGCGTGCGCCGCTCCCAGTATCGCCTGAACACCCTTCTGCAATTCACGCAGCCCGATGTCGCGCCGATCCTCGACCATCATCTGAAAGCCGAACGCATTGCCCAAACCCGGAATCGGCGACGGCGGCAGCACCGCGAACACCGCCGAGGGAACCTTGTTGAATTTCGCGATCAGCTCCGGTATCAGCCTGGCCTGCGAAAAACCCGGCGGCCGTTTGTCCCAGTCGTCGTACACACCGAATACCGTGATCACATTGGAGAGCTTGGCGCTGTCCAGCGCCGAATAGCCGCCAATCGTAACCCAGCCCTTGATGCCGGCGGTGCTGCCCAGCACCTTGTTGATCGACTCGGCCACCTCGCGCACGCGCGGCTGCGACGCGCCCTGGGCCAGGCGCGCCACCACGATGCAGTAGCCCTGGTCTTCCAGCGGCATCAGCGTGGTCGGATAGTGCGCAAATGCAAATACCGCCCCACCCACCAGCGCAAAGAAGATGCAGGCCATCGCGCCCGGATGGCGAGCCATGCGGCTGACCAACCCGATGTATACGTCCTCTACAGCCTGATAGGAGGCGTTGAAGCCGCGATAAAACCAGTTTACCTTCCTGTCCCTGGGCACCGGCCTGAGGTACAGCGCGCACTGAGTGGGTTTGAGGGTCAATGCGTTGAGCGCGCTGATGATCGCAGTCGAGGCAATCACCAGCGCGAACTGGCGGAACATCTGCCCGGTGATCCCCGGCAGGAACGACGCGGGCAGGAACACCGAACTCAGCACCAGCGTGATGCCCAGCACCGGCCCGGTCAGCTCGGCCATCGCCTTGATCGCGGCGTCCTTGGGCGCAAGGCCGGTCTCGATGTAATGCGAGGCGTTCTCCACGATCACGATCGCGTCGTCGACCACGATGCCGATGGCCAGGATGAGGGCAAACAGCGTCATCAGGTTGACCGTGAAGCCGAGCAGCGCCATCGCCGCGAACGCGCCGATAATCGTGACCGGCACGGTGGTGGCCGGCACCAGCATCGCGCGGTAGTTCTGCAAAAACAGCATGATCACGATCAACACCAGGACCCCAGCTTCGATCAGCGCCTCGTACACGGCGCTTATCGACTGGTTGATGAACAGGGTGGTGTCGTACAGGGTCGTGTACTTGAGCCCCTGCGGGAACTTGCGTGCCATCCCCTTCATCAGCGCGCGCGTCTCGTCGGCGACCTGCAGCGCGTTGGCGGTGGGCAGCGCAAACACGGCGACGTTGGCCGCCTTCCTGCCGTCAAGCTGCGAGATGACCGTGAATACCTGCTGGCTCAGCTCGACCTTGGCGATGTCCCTGATTCTGACCAGTGCGGCGGTCTGGGCGGCTTGCGCACCGGCGCGCGTTTGAGCGGACAAGCTCGCGGGCGGCGAACTCTTGACGATGATATTTTCGAACTGCTCGACCTCGGAAAGCCGCCCCAGGGTGTTGACCGTGAACTGAAAGAGCTGATTGCGCGGTGCCGGCGGACCGCCGATTTGGCCCGCAGGCACCTGGATGTTCTGCGCCGCGATTGCGTGCTGTACGTCGAGCACCGTCAGGCCATAAGCCTTGAGCTTGCCGGGATCCAGCCACACCCGCATGCTGTACGGTCCGGCCCCATAAACGCTGACCTGTCCAACTCCCGGCAGACGCGCAATTGGATCTTCCAGATTGATAATCGCATAGTTGGCCAAATAGGTATCGCTGAAGCGGTTGTCGTCCGAGTACAGGCTCTCGATCAGCAGGATATTGGTGCTGACCTTGCGGACATTGACGCCCTGCGCCCGCACTTCGGCGGGCAATTGCGGCAGCGCGGCATTGACTGCGTTCTGTACCAACACCAGGGAGGTGGCCAGATCGGTGCCCACCGCGAAGGTGACGGTCAGCGTATAGCTGCCGTCGCTGCCGCTGGTGGACTGCATATAAATGGAGTTCTCAACGCCGTTGACCGCCTGCTCGATGGGAATCCCGACCGTGCTCGCCACCACTTCGGCGCTCGCCCCGGCATACGTGCACGTGACCTGGATGGTGGGCGGCACGATCATCGGGTATTGCGCCACCGGCAGGTTGTAAAGGCATACGGCGCCCAACAGGATCGTCACGATCGCGATGACGTTGGCCAGCACCGGCCGTTCGATGAAGAATCGCGACATGGGATCGTTTAGCAGCGAGGGAAAAGGAGTGAGAAGTGAGAAGGAGAGGCGAACTCTTGAAATGATCCGCCGGCGATGCGGAACGGATGCGGGAAAAAATCACCTGCCCGCCCATCGCCCGTGCCTTTTGTCCAACCCTCTTTTCTCACTTCTGACTACTCACTTGTCACTACTCACTTCCTTCCCCGGCGCGGGCGCCGGCGCCATGGCCGCTTTGCGCCTCCTGCGCCATTCGGCAAAGCGCTCCATTTCGATATAGAAAACGGATACGAAGGGAATCGCGATCAGCGTGGAGGCAATCATTCCGCCGAATACGACGGTGCCCAGCGCCTGCTGACTGGCGGCGCCGGCGCCGGTCGCGGTAAGCAGCGGCACCACGCCCAGGATAAACGCGATCGACGTCATCACGATGGGCCGGAAGCGCCGGCGCGTAGCCTCGACTGCGGCGTCAACCGCCGCCGACCCTTCGGCCCGGATGTCGCGGGCGAATTCCACGATCAGAATCGCATTTTTCGCCGCCAGCGCGATCATCAACACCAGCCCGATCTGGGTATAGAGATCGGTGGGAAACGCACGCACGACCAGCGCCGCCAGCACGCCCAGCAGCGCCATCGGCACCGTCAGGATCACCGCCGCCGGATCGGTCCAGCTCTCGTACTGCCCGGCCAGAACCAGGAATACCAGCGTGATCGACAGTGCGAAGATGAAATAGGCCTGGTTGCCGATGAGTTTTTCCTGGTAGGAAAGCCCGGTCCAGTCGTAATCCATTCCTACCGGCAGGTATTGGCCGGCGATGCGCTCCATCGTGCCCAGCGCCTGCCCGGAGCTGTAGCCTGGCGACGGGCTGCCGATGATCGGCACCGCCGGATACAAATTGTAGCGAGTGAGCAGCTCCGACCCCAGTTTGCGGCGCACGTCGAGCACCGCGCCCAGCGGCACCATCTGGCCCGCACGGTTGGCCACGTACAGGTTGGAGATGTCCTGGAGCTGGCGCCGCGCGTCAGCTTCGGCCTGAACGCGAACCTGAAAGCTCTGATTGAACTTGTTGAACTGGTTGACGTAGGTCGAACCCAGGTAGGTTTGCAGCGTCTGGAAGACGTCGTTGATGGTAACCCCCAGCGATTCCACCATCGTGCGGTTGATCTCCAGGTCCAGCTGCGGGCTGGCAGCGCTGAAAGTGGTAGTCACGCCGCGCAGTTGGGGCTGGCGGTTGGCCTCGGCGATGATCTGCTGCGCGGCCTTGCCCAGTTCCTGCAAGCCGCTCCCGCCCCGATCCTCCACCATCATCTGGAAACCGCCCGCCTGCCCCAGGCCGGGGATGGGCGGCGGAATCAGCACCGAGCAATCCGCCTTGCGAATCGCCCCCAGCCGCGCTCTGAGGTCGGACACGATCTTCGCCTGCGGGAGCTGCGGCCGCTCATCCCAGGGCTGATACATTACGTACTCGGTGACCACGTTGGCCAAATTCGCGGAGTCCAGCGCCGAGAAGCCGCCGCTGGTCACCCATCCCTTGACACCGGGCGTGCGCTTTAAAATCGCATCGATCAGGCCCGCCACCTCGCGCACGCGGGGCTGCGAAGCGCCCGGCGGCAGCCGCGCCACGACCATGCAGTAGCCCTGGTCTTCGGTGGGCAGAAACGCGGTCGGATGGCGCCCGAACAGCCATCCCGCCGTACCCACAATCACCAAAAACAGGCACGCCATCGCGCCCGCATGATGCGCCATGCGGCTCACCAACCCAATGTAGAGATCCTCTACGGCTTGGTAGACGGCGTTGAAGCCGCGGTAAAACCAGTTGACCTGCTTATCCCTGGGCACCGGCTTCAGATACAGCGCGCACTGGGTGGGCTTGAGCGTCAGGGCATTGAGCGCGCTGATGATCGCGGTCGAGGCGATCACCAGCGCGAACTGGCGGAACATCTGGCCGGTGATCCCGGGCAGGAACGACGCGGGCAGGAACACCGAGGTCAGCACCAGCGTGATGCCCAGCACCGGTCCGGTCAGCTCGCTCATCGCCTTGATCGCGGCGTCCTTGGGCGTAAGGCCGGTTTCGATGTAATGCGAGGCGTTCTCCACGATCACGATCGCGTCGTCGACCACGATGCCGATGGCGAGGATCAGTGCAAAGAGCGTCATCAGGTTGACGCTGAACCCCAGCAGTGCCATCGCCGCGAACGCGCCGATTATCGTCACGGGCACCGTCGTCGCCGGCACCAGCATCGCCCGGAAGTTCTGCAAAAACAGCATGATCACGATCAGCACCAGGACCCCGGCTTCGATCAGCGCCTCGTACACGCCGTGAATGGAATCCTTGATGAAGGTCGAAGTATCGAGCAGCGCCACGTATTTGAGGCCGGGCGGGAACTTCTTGCTCATCTGGCCCATCAGGTCGCGCACCTCCTGCGCGACCTTCAGCGCATTGGCGCCGGGCAGCGTATATACGTTCATCTGCGCCGCCCGCTTGCCCGACAATCCGGAGAATGTCGAGTACACTTCCTGGCTCAACTCGACTCTGGCGACGTCCCTGATGCGTACGACGGCCGCCGCCTGACTACCCTGCGCGGTCTGCGCCGCCTGACTTTGCAGCGACTGGGGCGGCTGCGTCTTGACGATGATGTTTTCGAACTGGTGCACGTCGGACAGCCGGCCCAGCGTCTTTACCGTAAACTGAAAAATCTGATCGGCCGGCACCGGCGGACCGCCCAACTGCCCAGCCGCGACCTGGATGTTCTGATTCTGGATGGCGTTCTGCACGTCCAGCACCGTCAGGCCATAGGCCTTGAGCTTGAGCGGATCCAGCCAGATGCGCATGCTGTAAGGCCCCGCGCCAAGGACCTGGACCTGTCCCACTCCGGGCAGACGGGCGAGCGGGTTTTGTAGATTGATAATTGCGTAATTACTCAGAAAGGTCTCGTCGAACCGGTTGTCCTCGGAATAGAGACTTGCGATCAGAAGTATATTGGTGCTGACCTTCTGCACGGTCACACCCTGGGTCTGCACCGCCTGGGGCAGCTGCGACAGCGCCCCGTTGACCGCGTTCTGCACCAGCGCAATGGCGGCATTGAGGTCAGTGCCGACCGCGAAGGTCACGGTCAGCGTATAGCTCCCGTCGCTGCCGCTGGTCGATTGCATGTAAATGGAGCCTTCGACGCCGTTGACCCCCTGCTCGATCGGGATGCCGACCGTGGTGGCCACCACCTCCGCGCTCGCCCCCGGATAGTTGGTGCTGACCAGGATCGTGGGCGGCACGATGTCGGGGTACTGCGAGACCGGCAGATTGATCAGGCACACGGCCCCCAGCAGGATCGTGACGATCGCGATGACGTTGGCCAGAATCGGACGCTCGATGAAGAACTTCGACATGAAACCCTACGAGCGGCAAGTGAACAACAGACAGCAAACGCAAAGGCCTGGTTGCCTGCCGCGGCTCATTTCCCGGCCTTGCATTTATGACAGCCGTCCGTTTCCCACTGCGGCGTTCGCATTACTCATTTCCCGGAATCGGATTGTGCGGGCGGTTTCAAAGCGGAGCGCTGCGGGCTCACCTGGCGTCCGGGGATCGCCTGCAGGGACCCTTCCACGATTACCCAGTCGTCGGGCTTAAGGCCGCTTTCCGCGACAATCATGTCGCCGATTTGAAAACTGGTCTTCACCGTTTTGCGCTCGACCACGTTTTTGTCATTGACGGCCAGGACGTACTCGCCCTGCTGGTCGAAGTTGATCGCATCGCCCGGCACCAGCAGGGCTGGACGCTTTTGCAATGCCTTGACCCGCACCCGCACGAACAGGCCGGGCAGGATGGTGAGGTCGGGATTGGGAAAGATGCCGCGCAACTGCAGGGTGCCGGTGGTCGGATTGACGCTGATCGAAGCGAAGTCCAGCCGCCCTTCATGCGGAAAACCCTCTTCGTTGGAAAGCCCGAAGTACACTGGAATGGTCTGGGTGGAGGTCTCCAGTTGGCCCGGGGTAGCTTTGGTGCGATGGATGATACGCAGCAGATCGCGCTCGTTGATCGTAAAGTAGACGTAGATTGGGTTGATCTGATTGATTTCCGCCAGCGGCGTCTGCTTGCCCAGTGCACCGACCAGGTTGCCAGGATCGACCAGATGACGTCCGATACGCCCGTCAAAGGGCGCCCTCACCGTGGTGTAGCTCAGGTTGAGCTTGGCCAGTTCCAACTGCGCCTGCGCCGCGAGCAGATCGGCGGCGGCCGCGTCGCGCTTGTAGTGCCATTGATCGACTTCGGTCTGCGTCGCAGCGTCCTGCTTGAGCAGATGCGAATAGCGCGCGAATTCCACGTTGGCATGCCATAGCGCCGCTTTTTGCGCCGCGACATTGGCCTGCGCCTGCTGCAATTGCGCCTTGTACTGATCCTGCTGAATGGTGAACAGCAGTTGGCCCTTGCGCACCAGCGCGCCGTCGGTGAAATGGACCTTTTCCAAATACCCTTCCACGCGCGCCACCAGCGTCACCGAGTTGATGGCAGCGGTGTTGCCGGTGAAGTCGAGGTAGTCCGCCACCGGCTGGGCCACGGGATGGGCGACCGTGACCGCCGGCGGCGCCGACGGCGCCACCGCGGTCTCGCTGTGGCATCCGGCGGCCATCGCGGCCGCCAACACCGCCAGCGCCATCAGTCCGAGCGCCCCGCCGCCCGCAGCATACAGCCGGTGTCCAAACATTGAATTCCAACCTCACCATTCAGGGGGCCGAACCAGCGGTCCCTGATCCTTGGGCGAAGGCAGGCCCGGCGCCTTGGGCTGCAACAGTTGCGGCGTCAGCAGCCGGCCCCAATCGGTCCGTTCTTCCATCTCGTCGCGTGTCTGGGCGGGCACGAAATCCTGCCCCTCGCGTAGCTGCCATCCGCCGCCCAGCGCCCGATAGGCCTCAATCAGGCCCAGCGGCACGCTGCCCTCGGCGATGGCCAGGTTGTTCTGCGCCTGGTAAAGATTCTGCTCCGCGGTCAGGACGGTGGTGAAATCCGCAGTGCCCTCGCGGTATTGGATAAACGCGATGCGCAAGGCACCGCTGGCTGCTTTGACGCTGTCTTGCAGGTACACGACCGCCTTGCGCGAGTTGACAAACACCGCCAGCCCGTCCTCCACTTCCTGCTGTGCCTTGAGCACCGTGTTCTGATAGCCGATCAGCAGCTCCTGGAATTTGGCGTCTTGCACCCGCACGTTGTTGGTAATCTGCCCGTAGTTCAGGATGTTCCACTGCATGGCGGGGCCCACTGAATAGAACAGGCTCCGGCCGTTAAAGACGCTGTCCAGGCCGTGAGTCACATTGCTGCCCAGCGTCCCCACGGTGCCGGTCAGGCTGAAGACCGGCAGCAGGTCAGCCTTGGCAAAGCCAATCTGCGCACATTGGGCAGCGGCGTTCAGTTCCGCCCTGCGCACGTCGGGCCGGCGTCTGAGCAGATCGGCGGGGACGCCGACCGCAGCGGTTTGAGGCGCGGTTGGGATGTCGCCCTGGCGGCCGTCAAGCAACTGATCGATGTGTCCGGGGGGCAGGCCCAACAACACGCTGAGCGTGTTTTTCGATTGCTCCATCTGGCTGGTCAATTGCGGGACTGCCGCCTCGGTCGCGCCCAGCACGTTTTGCGCCTGATAGACGTCGCGTTTGGTGGCGGTGCCGCCCTCGAATTTGGCCTGCGCAATCTGCAGCGCCTTGCGCTGGCGCACGACGTTGTCCTGGGCGATGGCAATCTGTTTTTGCGCCGTGCGGATGCGAACATAGTTGGCGGCCACGTCGCCGATCAGCGAAACCAGCACATCATCGTAATCCGCCACCGAGGCCAAAAACGCGTCGTCGGCGGATTCCACCGCGCGCCGCAGCTTGCCCCACATGTCCAGTTCCCATGCCGCCTGCGCCGTGAAGATGTCGGACCAGTAGCGATTGGCACTCAAATTGTAGGGCAGCGAGATCGGCAGGCCATTGTAGCTCAGTTGCGCGCTGACCGCCTGCTGCTGCGGAAACAGCTCGCCGATGGCGACGCCCAACTGGGCGCGGCTCTCCACGACCCGCACCCCGGCCGTGCGCAAGCTGAGATTTTGCCGATAGGCAAGCTGGACCAGGCGGGTCAGAACCGGATCGTTGAACACCTGCCACCAGTCGCGGTATTCCTGGCGCTTGACTATCACTGCCGGATCGCCCGACTCCGCCCACTTGGGCGCCACGGGCGCGGCCGGGACGCGGAAGTCGGGCCCTACCATGCATCCAGCGGCTAACAGCGCCGCAGCTGCGACCATTTCCAGCCTGCGCCAGCGCAAATCGACCCTCCCAAACCGCCCCGGCCTCGCTCTAGGGCCCCTGCACGGTACCAAATTCCACCCTGCCTAGCGCATGCCGCCCATGCCCGTCCCGCCGCCCATCTCCTTTTTGGCCTGGCGCAGACTCTCAAGGTCCTGGCTGATGCGCTGCTGGTCCTCAGGCTGAAAGGCCCCGCTGTCGAGCAGGCGGTGAAAGTTCATCATCGCCCGCAACGCCTGGCGCCGATTGCCGCTCTGATGGGCCTCGCGCAAGCTCCTAAGGTCGTCGCGGATTTGCTCCTTTTGCGCCGGGGTCAAATTGGCCCGCTTCATACCCTCGTGCAGGTCAAAGGCAAAGGTTGCCACCGCGTCCCTCATGCTCTCCTGGGCCCGTGCGCCAAGCGCTAGCACGGCCAACACTGCCATAAGCGTGACGCAGGCTAGAATCCCCGCCCTACTCGCTGTTTTCATCCAGCACTCCTTCGCTTCTGTCGCGATCCGTCACAATTCCCATACTGCACGCCAAGGCGAATCGAGGCGGCATTGAGGCCGCCGCCATTTGTCTGAGCAATTGGCCGCAAAGCCGCCCCATTTTGCTTTTCTTAACCCTCGAAAACAAGAAGGCTTCACAACTTTGTCCACGCACAGTCAACCGCCGAGCCCGGCGGCACCGGCTTCGCACGCCTGGGCGGCTACCCTCGAACCGTGAAAGGTTTACAAAAAGTAGCCCCTCAATCCCGGGATTCCGGCTGCTTCTTAGGCAATCACAACCACATCCACAGGCAGAAAAGCGTGGAACGCTTCTTGCGCGAGTCAGCAACCGTCAAAGCACACTTGTACCGGACGGCCAAATAGGCGGCGAAACTTTTGACGCTGGAGAGAGTCAACGCGGAAACTACAATCGGACGTGCAAACTATGAAATCAACTGTATTATCAATTATCGCAGCGATCGGACTGCTCGCCGGACTGAGCTTTCCGGTTATAGTCCATGCGCAGGAAAGCAACGCGGCCCGAGAAATGCGTGAAGGCGGCCTCGCGGCAAAGGGTGCACTTAACGAGGCGGATCAGTCCCTCAAACATGTCTACCGGGCGGCCAAGGATGAAATCAGCGATGCCGCCCTGACGACCAAGGTCAAAACCGCTTTGCTGGAGGACAGCTTAACCCGAAAATTCACGATTCACGTCAGCTCCGACCAGGGCACCGTCGCGCTTTCAGGAGCCGTGGATTCGCCCGCAAGCGCGGCACGGGCGCAGAATGTGGCGGCGGCGGTCAACGGCGTGCACGCGGTGAACAACCGCCTGGTCTGGAGCGCCAGCGCAAGGTAAGTGTGACGGCCTGCCCGCCCCGCGCTTGCCGCCGATTATCTACTTGGAGTAGCGCGCGAGTTTGTTGTAGAGCGTCTTCGGGCTAAGTTTGAGGATTTTGGCCGCCAGAGTCTTGTTGCCGCCCACAAACTCCAGCGTCCTCAGCACCAGCTCGCGTTCCACCTCTTCGGCCGAAGAGCCGAGCTTGACGTTGATATGCGCAGCGCCGCGCGGGCTGACGGATACGTTTCTGAAATCGGGCGGCAGGTCGTTCAAGGTGATGAGCGGTCCCTTGGCATAGATCACAGCTCGCTCGATTACGTTTCGGAGCTGGCGGATATTGCCCGGCCATGGATGCGACATTAACGCGTCCAGGCAGGTGTCCTCCACACCGACGATACGCTTGGTGCCGCCTTCAGTGAACTGCTGGATGAAGGCGTTGACCAGCAGCGGAATGTCCTCGGTGCGATCGCGCAGCGCCGGCATCTGGATGGAAAGGACGTTGATGCGGTAGAACAGGTCCTCGCGGAATGTGCCTTCGCGGACCGCCTGGCCGAGGTCGCGGTTGGAAGCGGCAATGATGCGCACGTCGAAGGGCACTTCGCCGCTGCCGCCCACGCGCCGCAGTTTACGCTCTTCGATCACGCGCAGCAGTTTGGCCTGCAGTTCAGGCCGCGTCTCTGCGATTTCGTCCAGCAGCAGCGTGCCGCCGTTGGCCTGCTCGAAGCATCCCTCGTGGCGGCGTTCGGCGCCGGTAAAAGCGCCGCGCTCATGGCCGAAAAGTTCGCTCTCCAGCAGGTTTTCGGGAATCGCCGCGCAATTGATGCCCAGGTAAGGCCCCTCGCGCCGCGAGGAAAGCTCGTGAATGGTACGTGCCGCCAGCTCCTTGCCGGTGCCACTTTCGCCGCTGATCACCACCGGCGCCGTCGAATCGGCGATTTGCCGAATCGAATCCATCACCCGCCGCATCAGCAGCGAGCGCGCGATGAACACCCCGCCTTCGTGGAGCGAACCACCGCGCCGGCGGGCCTGGCAGGCTTCCTCCCACGCCGCGGCCTGGCGCGCAAGATGGTCGAGCAGGCGGCGCAGATGGGGCCAATCGATGGGTTTGCGCAGGTAATCCAACGCACCCAGTTTCATGGCCTGCACCGCGTCGGTCAGATCGCCCTTTCCAGAAATCATAATCGTCGCCAGGCTCAGCCCCAGCGTGTTGATGTTATGCAACAGCCCCAAACCATCGATGCGCGGCATCTTGAGGTCGGCGAGCAGGATGTGCGGGTTGAGCGCGCGGATAAGCTCCAGGGCGGCCTGACCGTCTTCGGCAAAGGCGACATCGTAGCCCCACGAGCTCAGCATCGAACGCCATCCCTCGTGGGCCGCAACGTCGTCCTCGGCAACTAAAATGCGGGTCTCCAAACCCATTCCTGGCCTCCAATTCTTAATGGGTCCGGGGCCGGCGGTGCCAAGCTTGGTCACACCCGCAGCAGTAACGGCTCCGCCATTGTCGCTGGGCTGGCTCGAATCGTTCACTGCCGTCTTTAACCTTGCCCAACAAGGTTTGAGCAAGCAATGCCCATACCAGCACAAGATGGCGCGAAGTTCCCGCGCTCTCTGGATCCTTCTCGTCCAAGAACATTAAACCGTGTAATTTCTACGCAACATGGTGCGCAGATTTGGCGCAGCCGGCGCCCGCAATCGCTACAGCGGGGCAGCAGCTTGCCGCCACCGGTTACAGCCAGCGTTCGATGGTGCTGGCCAGCCAATCGCGGAGCCGCACCCGGCAAGAACGATGCTCCCAGCTTTGCGGCGTGATCGCGCGCGAGCGCTCGCGGTCGGCCGCAAACGCCTGCTCCATCTGGCGCGCGAACCCGGCGTCGAGGATGGTCACGTTGATCTCGTCGTCGGACGCGAAGCTTAGCCAATCGAGGTTGCAGGAACCAACGCTTGACCACACCCCATCGATGATGGCGGTTTTCGCGTGCAAAATGACGTCTTTGCGCTCGTAGATTTTAACTCCCACCGCAAGCAGTTGCGCATAGTAAGTCTGTGCCGCGTAACGCGCCACCATGTAGTCGCTGTGGCGCGGCAGAATCAATTCCACGTCCACACCGCGCCGGGCGGCGCTCTCCAGCGCACGCAAAAGTTGCGCGTCGGGCGCGAAATAAGCGGTAGTCAGATAGACATGCTGTTCGGCGTGCCAAATCGCTGAAACCAGCGTCACGTACATCTGGCTGAATCCGGCATCCTGCGAACTGCCGATCACGCGCACCATCATATCGCCGGGCCAATGCTCGTCGGGAAAATAGTCCGCCACCGGCAGCAGATGCCCGGTCTGTTTGACCCAATGGGCCACGAACAGCCGCTGCAGTTGGTTCACCGCAGGCCCTTCAATTTCAACGTCGGTATCACGCCATACATCGGGACCGCCGGCGCCGCGTTGACCGCGCGAGATGCCCTTGGCATAAGCTCCGCTGATGTTGATTCCGCCAGTGAAGGCGACGCGGCCGTCGATGATCAGCAGTTTGCGATGGTCGCGCTGTTCGATGCGCTTGAGGCCGTGAAACGGATCGATCGGATTGAATTCCGCCACCGACACACCCGCCCCGCGCAGGCCATCGAAGAACTGGCGCGAAGTGGCCAGCGAGCCGAAGCCGTCGTAAATCACGTTGCATCGCACGCCGCGCCGGCGCGCCGCGATCAACTGCGCCGCGAAGCGCCGCCCGACTTCGTCATCGGTAAAGATGAAGGTATCAAGGTTGATTGAATCGCTCGCGTTCTCCATCGCGGCGAACATGGCCTGGTAGGCGGCAGGACCGTTCTGCAGCAATGTCACCCGGTTACCGCCCAACAGCGGCGCCCCGCTGATCGCCGCTTCGACCTTCAGATGACGCTTAAGCCGCGCGCCGACCTGGTCCGCCGCCTGCGACGCAACCGGCACCGTTTGCGGCACGGCCGGCGCGTAACCGTACTCGCTCAGCTCGCGGCGCTGTTCGGCCGCGCGATACCGGGCCAGTGCAGCGTGCACCATTTCCCGCGTGTCAGGCAGCGTCTGCGCGCATCCGCCCAGCAACAGGCAAACCAACGCGCCGGCAAGCAAGGTTTGCCCTGCCGCGTGCAGCGGCCAGAGCCATCCTCCGGCGCGGAAGCGTCGCCCGTGCCAGGTCATGCCCGCCCCACGAGCATTGATGCGGCGGTCAATGCCAAAGGGAGGGTTCGTGCGCAGCAAATCGCCGCCCCTCGTCGTTGCACCCGCCAAGCCTGCAGACGCAAGCCGGCACCCATCGGTGCATGAGGGCGGCGGGCCTCGATGCCAATCGCTGCCGTCGTATGCGAGCGCGCCATGGTAACGTTGGCCGCGCTCTCAGCTGTCGCTCCCGGGTTGCTCGCCATCGGTGCGATGCTGGTGCAATTCCTTTGCCATACGCGCAAGCGGTCCTTAAGTGCTGCTCCCCGCAGGTTCGGTCTTGAACTGCGGCTCACACGCGCCGCCGCTTTCCCCTCCCTGGAGGCAAAAAGTGCAGTTCTTCCCCGTCGACCCACCTGTCCGCCGTTTGGCGCCCATCGACGCCTGAAGGGCCGGCGGTCCCTGGCGCATCCGCTGCCACTTTCGACCATCAGCCAACACCCGTAGCCGACTTGGTATTGTATTTGCGGCCAATGCGCACCGGCAAAGTGAGTAATCGATGCGTCAATGCACAATCGTCCTCCCGCGTCGAACGCCGGGGCGCGCGTCCCGACGCCGCCCTTTGCCCGGTTGGCGTATTGCCGCGCGGCCATGTGTGCGTCGCAGCCCCGTGCTGAGGCATCGCACTGGAGGTCCGACCCGCGTGCCGTGCATGCGCCGTGGATTCTTGACGCCGCCCTTATATGCTAGAGATACGGTCGTGGAGTTAACACTTTACACCGACTACGCACTGCGGGTGCTGCTCTATCTGGGCCTGCGCGAGGACCGAATCTGCCAACTCGGCGAGATTGCCGACGCCTACGGCATTTCCCGCCACCATCTGCTCAAGGTAGTCCAGGGGCTGGCCCGCCACGGGTTTGTCCGCACCCTGCGCGGCAAAAGCGGCGGCGTAACCCTGGCCCGCCCGCCGCACGAGATCGACATCGGGCGCGTCATCCGCCTGGCGGAAGGACCGATTCACCCGGTCGAGTGCCTGCGCGGTTCAGCCAATCACTGCGTGATTACCGGCGCCTGCCGGCTCACCCGGCTCTTCCAGCAGGCGACCCGCAACTTCCTGGCCACCTTCGACGGCGTGACGCTGGCCGATCTGCTGTCTCACAAAAAGGCGCAGATGGCCGACTTGTTGTTTCATTAATGGCTGCGCACCCGTGCGGCGCCCGCAGGTCTTGACCGACCCCGTTTAAACAAGTATCTCAAATACCGCTTTTAGGCGCCGGCCGCCTCCCCGCCCGCCTTGACGGGATGGCGCCGCGGCTCAAAGCAGTATTTTAGCTACTGGTTTAGGAGGATGACGACCACGTGATGTCACATCGACCATCGACCCTGCTCCGCGCCGGCGGCTTGCTCAGCGTCCTGCTGACTGCGGCGGCGCTCGGTCCCGGCCCGGCGCGCGCCAAAGCCTACACCTTTGAACTGAACATCCAGGACACCGTCATCACGCTGGTGGAAGGGCAGAAATTTCACACCTTCGCCTTCAACGGGCAGGTGCCAGGCCCGCTCATCCACGTCAAAGAGGGCGACGACGTCACCGTCAAGGTCACCAACCTGACCACGCTGACGCACACCATCCACTGGCACGGCCTGACACAGAAGGGGACCTGGCAGATGGACGGAGTGCCCGGCGTCACGCAGCCGGCCATCGCTCCGGGCGATACCTTTACCTACCGCTTCAAGGCGGAGCCGGCGGGCACCTACTGGTACCACTGTCACGTCAACGTCAACGAGCACGTCTCGATGCGGGGCATGTGGGGCCCGCTCATCATCGACGCTGCCCGGCCCACCCGGTTGGAGAAGAGGGTAACCAAAGATTACGTGCTGATGATGGGGGCGTGGCCGTCAAAGTGGGCGATGAAGCCGGGCTACGGCGGCGTGCCGGGAGACGTGGAGGACTACTTCACGATCAACGGCAAGGCGTATCCCGACACCCAGCCCATTCGGGTCAAGAAGGGCGACGTTATACGGCTGCGCCTGTTTGCGACCAGCGACGTGCTCCATTCGCTGCACATTCACGGCCATGTCTTCCTGATCGCCTTCAAGGATGGCCACGCCCTGCCCAGGCCCATCGAGGCCGATACCGTGCTGCTTGGACCAGGCGAGCGCTACGACCTCATCCTGACTGCCGACAATCCCGGCCGCTGGATGGTGCACGACCATATCGACACCCACACTACCAATGCCGGCAAGCCGATGGGCGGAATCATGACCGTGATCGAGTACGACGGCGTGGAGCGCAACGACAATTGGTACGAATGGAAGGACAAGAAGTTTGTTCCCGATTTCTACTACGAACAGTCGCTCAAGAAGCCTTACGGCCTGTATGAAAGCGCGGCACTCAAGGGACAGCCGGCGCAATGAGTCTGCGTGAAGCGGAGAAAGGAGGCACCATGGGCCGAATCCCGATCCTACTGTGCGTGGCGGCGCTCACTGCGGCGGCGCCCGCGTTGGCCGGCGCGGCTGACGGCGACGCCATCCTCAAGCAGCAATGCGCCCCTTGTCATGCCCTGAGCAAGCCGTCTGACTTGAGTCTAGAGCGTCTGTGGAAGCGCAAGGGACCGGACCTGTATTACGCCGGCGTCAAGTTCAACCAGCAGTGGCTGGTGCAATGGCTGCAAAATCCGGCACGCATCAGGCCTGCCGGCGAATTCTACTTCAAGCATGTCAAGATGACGCCCGGCGGCGACATAGTCGACATCGCCGCTCTGCCCCGCCATCCCAGGCTGTCCAAGGCCGACGCCGAAGCGGCCGCGGCGGCGCTGATGGCGCTCAAGGGGCCCGACGCCATGGTCAGCAAGGGCGCGTTCAAAAAGCAGGCGGTGCCCGCGCTGATCGGTGCGATGTTCTTCGAAAAGCTGCGCGGCTGCGCGGCTTGCCACATGGACAAGCCCAACTCCGGCGGGCTGTCGGGCCCTGAACTGTACGACGCCGGCAAGCGCCTGCAACCCGACTATATTTATGCCTATATCAAAGCGCCGCAGCGCTTCGATCCGCACATCTGGATGCCGCAGCTCGATCTCTCGGAAACCGATCTGCAGCGCCTCGCCAATTACCTGGCGGCCCGTCAGGACGCAGCAGCGAAGTGAAAACCGGCCGCGGCCTTATGGCCTTATGCCCCGGCCCTCGTTGCAGGAAGGAAACCCCGATGGTGACACAGTATATCCGAAAGGTCGGTCTGTTCGTCTTAAGCGCGTCGCTGCTGGTGGCCGGGCTTCAAATAGGCGCCCGGGCCCGCGCCGATGATGACGCCAAATGGGCCGCCACCGAAAAACTGTACAACACATATTGCGTTCAATGTCACGGCATGAACCGCAACGGCAAGGGGATCAATGCCAAGTCGATGCCGGTTCAGCCGCGCGACCATTCCGACCCCAAGGGCATGGGCGCAATTCCTGACAGCGAAATCGTCAAGGCGATTACCTATGGCGGCCTGTCTGTAAACAAATCGGTGCTGATGCCGGCGTGGGGCAAGGTGCTCAGCGCCCAGCAAATCCAGGACCTCGCAGCATATATCCGTCACGTCTGTCAGTGCGGAGCGGAAGCAAAACACTAATCCAACAAAGGAGCCATACATGTCAGGACTCAAGCTCAACCTGCTCACCGCCGCAATTGTCGCTGCCGCGCTGTCCGCGGCGGCAAACGCATCGGCGAAGACCGTCAAGGTGACCCTTCACGCCAAGGAGGTGGACCTGCCGATCGACAACAAGGGCACGATGTACCGTGCCTGGACCTTTGACGGCAAGGTTCCCGGGCCGCTGGTCCGCGTCACCCAGGGCGATACGGTCGACTTCACCCTGGTCAATGACCCGGCCAACAAGAACTCACATGCGATGGACTTCCATGCCGCGCAATTGGACGTGGTCAAGGACTTCGGCTCGGTCAAGCCCGGGGAAAGCAAGCATTATACTTTCACTGCGCATTATCCCGGCGTCTTCTACTATCATTGCGGCGCCGACCCGATGATTCAGCACATCGCGCACGGCATGTTCGGCGCGATTATCGTCGATCCCGGGGATCCGCACGCGATGCCGAAAGCGGATCGCGAATATGTACTGATACAGTCGGAAGTCTACCCGAACCCTGACGATGTCGATTCGCTGATGGCCGACAAGTGGAAAAACGTCGTCTTTAACTTTGGCGTCTTCAAGTACGACCCGGTCCATGATTCCAACGCCACCAAGTGGCTGCAGGCAAAGCCCGGAGAGCGCGTTCGAATATACTTTGTCAACGCCGGTCCCAACGAGTTCTCCTCCTTCCATCCCATCGCCGGCATCTGGGATCGTGTCTATCCCGGCGGCAATCCGCGCAATGCAGTCTACGGGCTGCAAAGCATGACCGTAGGCCCGGGCGACGCCGCCACCTTCGATCTGGTCTCGCCGGTGGAAGGCGCCAACGCGATCGTTACGCATTCGCTGCGTTCGGCGCTCTCGGGTGCCATCGCGGTCATCATGTTCACCAAGGATGCCGATGCGAAGATGGGCCGCGGCGAGCAAATCATCGTCCGCTGAAGCGGCTCAACGGCACGCGCCGGACGTTCCAGGGTCCGGCGTGTGCCCTTCAAGCCGCCTCCTCGCTCGGCGCGGTCGGTTCGAGCCAATTGCCCACGCGCCCAACGGGCCGGTCCCGGAAGGTCGGATTGCCGTGTCCTGCCACTTTGAGGATTACTGCTTCACCCTGCGGCTGAGCCGCCGCCCCACCATTCAGCTCCACTACAGTTATGTGCTTGGCGCAAGTATAACCGGTGCGATCTACCATTGCGGGCGCGAGGGCGACTCCGGCTTCATTCAGACGAAGTTGATGATGCAATCAGGCGCCGTCAGCCGATCAGGCGCGCGTACTC
This sequence comes from Pseudomonadota bacterium, assembly GCA_021325025.1. Classification (GTDB taxonomy): domain Bacteria; phylum Desulfobacterota; class Binatia; order Binatales; family Binataceae; genus JAJPJA01. Next base: position 55,700 of record JAJPHZ010000038.1, read on the forward strand.
GTCGAGCCAGCGCAGCGCCGTATCAGTGCCGGCCGGCGGGACGCCGCAAATCAGGCGGTGGGCGCCACCGTCTATCGCCTCGTCGAGCACGGCGCGATCCGGTGCCACCCATCCGCCGGTGACCGCAGCCCAGATCGCGGTGATGTTCAACGATAGCGCATCGCGGCCCGCCTCTTGCGCCATCCGGCGGAACTTCGCAACCAGGGCGCCGAAACCCGGCGTCAGCGCCGGAAGCCATCCGTCGCAATATTGGATCGCGGCGCGCATCGCCTTGAGGCCCTGGCCGCCAAAGAGAATCGGCGGATGCGGTTTCTGAACCGGTTTCGGTTCGCTCCAGATGGGATCGAAATTTACCCACTTGCCGTGATAGCTGGCCTGGGCGCCGGTCCAGATTGCCTTTATCGCCTGCGTCTTGTCCCGCGCGATTTCCCATCGGCTGGCGAACGGCGTCCCGTGATTTTCCATCTCCTCGGCATTCCACCCGGTGCCGATTCCGAACACGAAACGTCCGCCGGACAGGAAATCCAGACTGGCGGTTTCTTTGGCCAGGATGATCGGATCGCGCTGAATGACCAGGCAGATTGCGGTGCCGAGCAGGAGTTTACGCGTCACCCCGGCCGCCATCGCCAGCGCCACCAGCGGGTCTGTCATCGCCCAGTACTCTCGCGGCAATGGCGCATCGCCCAGCGGCCACGGCGTGCGGCGGGAAGCCGGGATGTGAGAATGCTCACACACGAATAGTGACTCGAATCCGCGTTCCTCGGCGGCGCGCGCCAGATGATCGATTCGAATCGCCTGGTCGGTGGGAAATATCACAACGCCGTATTTCAAATGCACCTGCCTGCGCACGCCCGCTTGCGGCGCGTGCCGCCGCGGGAGTATGGGATCAACGGATGCCGATGGTCAAATCTCTCAGCCTGGCATGATCGGAGGCGCAAAATGGGCGCAATTCATACGCGGCGCGGCGAAGCTATAGCCTGGGAGGAAAACCGCACTACCGAAGCCGGCGATTCGGCGCGCTGGGGCGTGCGCACCAAACCGTACTTCGAACCCGCCGAAGTGGGGATGATGCTGCGTGTGGTCGAATACGCGCCGCACTGGGTAGTTGAAGCGCACAGCCATGCCGCCGGCGAAATCGTCTATATACTGGACGGCGAGGTCAGCGTCGGCCAGGAGCGTTTCGGACCGGGTGATGCGCTTCATATCGAACCCAATACCGTTTACGGTCCGCTCAAGGCCGGGCCCCAGGGCGTGCGTTTCGTGCTCATGTTCACCGGCACGCCGGGGATGACGTCGGCAAGCTAAGCGGCGCAGCGAGTCAGCGGCGCCGCTTACGCGGCTGGCGGCGATGTCGAATCATTACACCGACTAAAACGTATCTTCCGCTTCACGCTTCTTGCGCCGCTGGATATAGCCGTCCTGCACCGCGCCATAAAGATCGACCGCGTAGCGATCGACGTCCTCGAACAACTGCAGATTGAGCGAGCGGTAGTTAACCGCCGAGGCGACCGTGGCGCCGGCCTGAGCCGGGAAGGAGACATACCACGGCAACGTGTAGCTCATCGGATTCATCGAGCCATCCACCACCCGGCCGAACGCATCGCGGATGGAGGAGGGACCGAAAAACGGCAGCACCAGGTAAGGACCCATCGCGACGCCGTAATGGCCCAACGTCAGACCGAAATCCTGGTCATGCTCCTTGAGCCCGAACCACGGGTCGGCGACGTCGAAAAAGCCCACACCACCCAGCGTACTGTTGATCAGGAAGCGGCCCACCTCCGTTCCGGCGCGATCCAGCTTGAGTTGAAAGAGGTTGTTGGCAAAGCGCGGAATGACGCCGACGTTGTCCCAGAAATCCCCGATATGACGACGCACGTCCTCGGGCAGGACGTCGGCATAACCGGTCGCCACCGGGCGCAGGATCCATTTGTCCAGCTTAAGGTTGAACCAGAACATCTTTTCGTTGAACGGCGCGAGCGGGTCCGCGTAAGTTTCGGAACCGGGCTGATCCGTGGCGCCAGCCGCAAACGCGACACCGCCGCCCAGGGCCGAAAGGATCAGCATAGCGATCAATAACTTTTTCACTTTAGTCCTCCCAGGGAATACCTAAACCGCTCGGCCGGCCTTCAAGGTATCCTATCAGGCGATTTTTTCGATCAAAGCGATTTAGCGACTGACATTTGAACCGGCTCGCGCCCTGGCGATCGACGCTGCCGACGTTGCGTCATCCACCGCTATCGATCGACTGCTGCTTCTGCCTGATCGCGGCGACCAGCTTGTCATAACCCTGCTGGTTCATGATGCGGTTGAACTGGTTGCGGTAATTGCCCACCAGGCTGATGTTATCGATCAGGACGTCGTAAACCTTCCAGGTTCCGCCTGATTCCTTAAGCCGGTAATTGACCGAGATCGGCTCACCGCCCTGCGGCACGATATTGGTATTGACCTGGGCCAACGAGCCGTCCTGCGTTTGCTTGACGTAGACGATCTTCTGGCCCTTGTAGCCCTCGATCTTGCCCATGTAGGAGGCCTCCAGCAGTCCGGTAAAGGCACGGACGAACTGGTCGCGCTGGGCTTGCGAAAGCGTGCGCCAATGGTAACCCATCGCTGAGCGGGCCATGTCGGAGAAGTCAAAGCGTGGTGCGATAATTTCTCGCAGCTTCTCGCGCCGCTCCGCAGTGGCCGACTTGTATGAAGGGTCGGTTACGATCGCCAATACCTGTTTGACGGTTTCCCTGACCGCGGCCATTGGATCGCCGGCCGCCGCCAATGCCCGGTGCGCCAGGCCCAACGCGAGCACCAGGCCGGCCGCTAACGCCAGGGCCCGGGCTGACCCGCTACTTCGATCCCGGGGCCTTGGCGCGGCCTGGATCGGTGATGGTTGGAGTGTCGAGTGCATCGCTTCCCTTCTCCGCACTTTGCTTCTTGCCGCCTCCCGACGTGCCGATGTTGTTGATGAACTGTCCGATCACGTCCTCCAAAACGACCGCGGATTCGGTCTGGCGCAGGACTCCGCCATTGGCCAGATACTCGCCGCTGCCGGGCAGAATCGCAACGTACTTGTCGCCGATCAGCCCGCGCGTTCGGATCGACGCGATCGCGTCGCTGTCGATCTTGACGCCGCGATCGATGCGCATGGCGACCTTGGCCCGCTCGCCGTTGAGCGTAATCCCGATTACCTTGCCGATCGCGACGCCCGCAATCTCGACGCTGTCGCCGCTCTTGAGCCCCGAGATGTTGTCGAAGTTGGCGTAGATCACGTAACTGGGCGGCGCGAACAGCTCCAGCTTGCCCAGGCGGAAGGACAGAAAGGCCAGCGCCGCCAGCCCCGCCAGGGCGAAAAGGCCGACGATAAATTGAGTGGTGCGGCTTGCGTACATTAAACTCTCGCCTCGGATCGGCCGCCGGCCGGCAAGTCATCATCGCCCGACCCCCTGCCGGCCAGAAAGCGTTCAAAAATTGGATCGTGTGCTTCCATCACCTGCGCGACCGTTCCGTTCAGCCACATCCTGCCCCGATGCATGAAGGCGACGCGGTCGGAAATCTCGAACACCTGCGGCACGTCGTGACTGACCATCACCACGGTCAGCCCGAATTTCTCATGGGTGCGCCGAATCAGCTCGTGGATAGCGCCGGTGCGCGTGGGGTCCAGCCCGGTGGTGGGCTCGTCCAGATACAGGATGTTTGGGTTTCGAATCAGGGCCCTGGCCAGCGCGGCCCGCTTCTGCATCCCGCCGCTTATCTCCGACGGATACTTGTGACCCATTCCTTCCAGGCCCACCGCGGCCAGTTTATCGTTGACTGCCCGCGCAATCTCCTCCCGGCTCATCCGGGTCTTTTCGACCAGCGGAAAGGCGACGTTTTCGAACACGGTCAAAGAGTCGAACAGCGCACCGCCCTGGAACAGGACGCCGAACTGCTCGCGCACCGAATCCAGCGCCCGCGAACTGAGCCTGGTGACGTCCACCCCGTTGATCACGATCCGGCCCGAATCCGCTCGCATCAGCAGCGTCAGATGCTTGAGAAAGACCGTCTTGCCGCATCCGCTGGGTCCCACGATGGTGGTGATCTGGCCGCGCGGGCACTCCAGATCGACCCCGTCGAGCACCTGCTGAGTGCCGAATCGGCGGCGCAAATCGCTCACCTTGATCGCGATCGAATTGGAATTGGCGGCCGTCATTTGAGCAGCAGCGAGGTCAGAAAATAATCGAACATCAGGATCAGCACGCTGGAGAGCACCACCGCCTCGGTGGTGGCGCGGCTGACACCGGTCGCCATACGCTCGGCATTATACCCCTTGTAGCACGACACCCAGGCCACGATCAGCCCAAACACCAGCGCCTTGTACAAGCCGCCGCTGACGTCGTCACCGGAGAGATTCTGCGCAATGCCGTTAAAGTAGCTGGCGGCCGGCGCGCCCATTAAGCCTACTCCCACGGCGTAGCCGCCCAGGATTCCGATCACGTCGAACATCGAGGTCAGCAGCGGAAAGCTGATCACGGCGGCGATAAGGCGCGGCGAGACCAGGTATTGAACCGGATTGATCGCCATCACCGTCAGCGCGTCGATTTGCTCGGTAACCTGCATCGCGCCGATTTCCGCCGCCATCGCCGAACCGGCCCGCGCCGTCACCATCAGGGCGGTCAGCACCGGCCCCAACTCCCGCACCAGCACCAGCGAAACCACGGTGCCCAGCGCGCCTTCGGAACCGAACTTGCGCAGCGTGAACTCGCCCTGCAGGCCGAGCACCATCCCGGTGAACATCGCGATCAGCGCGACCAGAAAGAAGGATTCGGCACCGATGGTGCGGATCTGGCGCAACACCAGGCGCACCTTGTAAGGGGGCAACACGATTTCCACCATCGCCGAGAGCAGGAACAGAACGAACCGGCCCAATGCGTTAACGCCCTCCAGGATGGCGGCGCCAAGACGTTCGATGGCCGCCACGAGCGGCGGGCTGGCAGGGCGGTCGATGCTGATGGGGCTATTCATCTTGCAAAGGCTGATGGGTGATACTCAGCGGTTGATTCTCAATTCAAACGTCGGCACACGTTGCGCGGCAAACCGCCCACCATTGAAGCCTGTGAACTATGACAATGCAAGCTCAAAACGGAGAAGTTGGGACAGAGTGTGCGAATTGTTAGCTACGCTTATGAAAGCGATCAGGTCAGCTACTTCGTCGAGATCCATCGCCGGCCCTGGCAACGGCAACACCTTGCACGGCAGGTTCAGCCGTGCGCACTCCGCGCGATGTAGCGCCAGGCTGCGTTTGCCGAAGCGTGTCGGGATCACATCGGCGGGCCGGCGCAGAATGATGTTGGTGCCGCGCTCGTCGCGCGAGGGTGCCAGCACCACGCCCCGCTCCCAGCACGCCGCGGCGAAGACCTGTTCGATGTCGGCAGCGCTGACCAAGGGTGTGTCCGACAGCAGCGTACACAGCGTCGTTACGCCGCCGGCGGCCAACTCGCGCGTCGCCATCGCCACCGCCGCGTTAAGCCCGCGCGGGTAGCGTTCATCGATAACCACCGCGCCGGCGCGTCCGGCCATCTCCAGCAGCGCGTCATCCGAGCTTACCACGGCCACGCATTCTGCGGCCTTGAAATTCATCGCCGCTTCCAGCACGTCGCGGAACATCGCCTGCGCCAACAGTTCGCGCTCGCGCTGGGGCAATCTGCCCAGGCGCGTCTTGGCGAAGGCCGTCTCCTTGGCCGCTATCAACAGGGCACGCACGGTCTGTCCTTTATACCTGATACGTACGGGAGTTGCGCAAGTATCTGCTCCACTGTTGACAAACCTGCCGGGGTTGAGCGCAAGGAAGATTTTTGCCGCAGTATAAGCTTGCCGCAATCATCGGCTGGACGACACAATTAAGGCGGATGTGGAGGCGGCTCCTCCCACAGGAGAGTGAAGATGACGGTTGAATTTGCCCGGCCTGCACGCGCACCGCTTGCGGCTTGCCTGCTGTTCCTTCTGCCCGCTCTGTTGGCGCCCGGATGCGGCCGGCGCTCGGCTCGCGATTACATCAAGTCCGGCGACCAGGCGCTGCATGACAACCAACTGGGTACGGCCCAGGAGGACTACGAAGCGGCGGTCAAACTGGCGCCCGACGACCCGCAAGCCCATATCAAGCTGGGTGACTTTTATTCCTACGAACACAATTATCCGGCCGCGGAGGCGGAATACGTCAAGGCCATCAACCTCAAGCCGCTGGACGCCTCCACTCATGCGGCACTGGCAAGCCTGTATTCCAAGCGCGGACAATGGAGTCAGGCCGAGAACCAGATGCGCGCCGCAGTCGTACTCAATCCGGCATCGCCCGAATACCGGCGCCAACTCGCCGCCGTTCTCAATCAGCGCAAGCAGGCGGGTCAGGCTGAAATCGAGCTGCGCACCGCGGTGGGTCTGGCGCCCGCCGACGCCAAACTGCATCTGGCATTAGCCAATTTCCTGGCCACGCTGCCCAACGAACGCGGCGCAGCCGATGAAGAGTTCGCGCGCGTGCGCCAGCTTGATCCCAGCCTGCTGCCGCCCGCCGAAGCGGCTGTCACTCCGCCGCCGGCGCCGGAAGGACCCCCGCCTGCCGAAGTCCCGCCGCCGGCCGCGCCTCCGGTTGCTTCCGCGGTCCCGGCTGCGCCAAAACCGGTTCGTCCGCTGAACAAGAAATTTTTGCTGACCCACAATTCGCCGGTCTACCAGAGCCCCGACGCCAACAGCGCCGTGGTTGCGCAAGTGCATCGCCACAAATACGTGCACGTCACCGGCATCAGCGGCAATTGGCTGCAGGTCACCTTGCGCAACGGGACCGTCGGCTTCATCCCGGCAAGCGCTGCGGAATGACGCTCGCGGCTACGGAAATCGGCGCCGGCGGCTCGCTGCGCTCATCCGCCAACCCACCGGCATCTTGGCAATGCGCCAACACGGTCTGCATCGGTATGAAGGGACCGTCGAGGAACACCAGCCGCCCTTCGTCGGCAGGCCGCTCGCGCAGCCATCGCGACACGATCAGCATCGGTTCCAGTTCGTCCCGGCCCGGCGGGCGGCCCCGATAGCGATCGTAATTGTCCGCCACGAAGGCGGTCAGCTCGCGTGCCTTTTGAGGCGAATCGATTTCGCTCCGATACGCCAACCTGCCACTGAGTACAACGTAGGCAAGCCCGCCGAGGAATATTATCAGGTTGTTTTCCTCCACCACGCGGCTCAAGCGCCGCTCGCCGGCGGCGAACGCGGCAAGCGCATCGAGGTCGCGCTGATAGCGTTGCGCTTGCTCAAAACGCATCGCGCGCGAGGCCTGATCGCGCGCCGCCGCCAGCCGGGTCAGCAGCCCAGCGCTGCGTCCACGCAGGAATTCGACGGCCTGGCGCACCTGTGCGTCGTAGCCGTCCTCATCGACGCTGCGGTTGCAGGGCGCAATGCAACGCCCCATCTGGCCATACACGCAGGGCGAAACGGACTCATCCGGCGTCAGGCGCCCGGCGCACACCCGCAGACGCATCAGGCGGACCAGGGCATCCAGACCACGCCGCGGACTGCGCCTGCCGATATAAGGCCCAAGTTGGAGCAGTCCTGCGCGCCGGCTGAGCGTGGTGCTCAAGCTTAGCTTCGGAAACGGATCGGTCATGTCGACCTTGACCAGGTAGGCGGCGGGCGAACTCTTCAACATCCGGTTGTAGGGCGGTTTGAGTTCGCGAATCAGCCGCGCTTCGAGCAAGGCGGCCTCCAGCGAATTGGGAGTGATGCGCGTCTTAACCGACCGGACATGGCCGACCAGCTCGATCACCTTGGGCCGCAGGCCCATCCCGCCGTTGAAGTAAGAGGCAACCCGGCGCTTGAGGTTGCGCGCCTTGCCCACATACAGCACGTCGCCCCGCTCGTTGTGCATCAGATAGACGCCGGGCGCCGCCGGCAGAGCCGCAATCGCCTCGGGCGGAACATGGCGCTCGATCCTGCGCCCCGACGCGCCCGCGTGTTGAAACTCCAGCAGCCGGTCCAGCCGCCGGATTCCCATCTGCGCCGCCATCTCCAGGAAGATCGACAGCAGTTCCGCCGCCATGCGTGCGTCGCCCAGTCCGCGATGGCGTCCTGCGGTGGACAGCCCGAAATACTCCGCCATCGCGTCCAGGCCGCGCCGGCGCATCGACGGCAAAAGCCGCCGCGCCAGGCGCAAGGTGCACAGCACCGGGTTGCGCAAGCCGACGCCAAACAGGCGGCGGAATTCGAAGTCCAAAAACGCGGCGTCGAACTGCGCATTGTGGGCGACCAGCACCGACTCACCAAGAAAATGCCGGAAATCCGGCAGGACCTCCTCGATCGGCGGCGCCTCGCGCACCATCTCGTTGGTAATCGACGTCATCGCGGCGATGAACCCGGGGATTCGCGTCCAGGGCCGCACCAAGGTCTGGTAGGTCTGCTCGATGCGCGCTCCGGTCATCCGGCAGGCACCAATTTCGATAATCCGCCCGCCGCCCGGCGCACCACCGCTCGTCTCCAGGTCGACCACTACGTAACTGGCCTCATGAGTCGGCACGCGCAGCGCCACCTGTTCGCGGCAGGCCCAGAGCTGATGTTCAGGGTCGTAAACGAAAGCCGGGTCGCCGCCGAGCAGTTGATGGACCACGCGGTCGCCGAGCTCGGGATCGGAGCCGCAGCCGGCGAAGATCGAACCCATCAGCTCGGCCGTTGTCGCCCCTGCGGGCCGGCTTTGCAACAGCGCATGCAGCTTTTCCCGAATCCTCATGCTCATCACCACACCTTCAACCGGCCCGAATCGCTGCGTCTGCCAAAAGGCTGACCGTAAGGCCGAACTCCCGCGTCTTCGTGGTTTTTTCGCTTTTATCAGATTCGCCGGCGCGCCGCCAAGCTCAGCCGGGCCACGGACTACCCCAGCGGTCCAAACAGGCCACCTCGCTTATCGGTTTGCGCTTGACCGGTCCGAACTTGTCCAGCGGATAGCCGATGGGCAGCAGCGCCCAGGTATCGACTTCGGCCGGAATTTCAAGAGCTGCTTTAACTTCGTCTTCCAGCACGGCGTGCAAAGTGGTCAGCACCGTGCCCAGCCCGAAGGCGCGGCAGGCCAGGATTATGTTCTGAACTGCAGGGTAGATGCTGGAACTGTCGAAGCGTGCCATCGCTCTCATTCCGGCCACAATCCTGTCGGGGACCGCCGCACCCTGCCAGTAGGGCGCCACCGGCTTGAGGCAGGCGACCAGCAACACCGGCGGCACGTGCATGTGCTCGAACAGGTAGAGCACGGAGTCGTTGAGTTTGCGCCGCTGACGGGCAAGCTGGGCGGGCGCGGCGGGGGCGCTCTGAAACAGATTGGCGATCACGGGACGGATCGCGTCGCCAACCTTACGGTAGACCTCTGCTACACGGCGGCGGCGCTCCGCATCCTTGACCACCAAAAACACCCAGTTCTGGTAGTTGCTGGCGGTCGGCGCGCGAATCGCCGCGTCCAGAATTCTGGTGATGATTTCGTCCGGCACCGGATCGGGTTTGAAGCGGCGCAAGGCGCGCGCCGAATAGATCGCTTCGAACAGACCAATTTCCTCCATGCTGATATGGCTCCCTTGGCAATATGGTTTGATAGCGCGAGGCCGGCTCTGCCGGCCAACCCGGCGGGGTCAGCGATGCGTGAACTGGAGCAGCGCTACCATCGTGGCGATGGTAGCGGCGAATCCGGCGCCCATCCAGCGCAGCATCCGTGTTTCCAGCGCGCCCATCTTGATTTCCAGCTCGGCGATATCCCGCTTAAGTTCGGTGCGGATCGCGGCGATGTCCTGCTTCAAATCCGCCCGCAGTTGGGCGATGTCCTGCTTCAACTCCGCGCGCAGGTCGGCAACGTCCTGCTTCAACTCCGCGCGCAGGTCGGCAACGTCCTGCTTCAACTCCGCGCGCAGTTCGCCGATGTCCTGCTGGAGCCCGGTGCGCAGCTGCGCAAGATCGGGCCGGGTGGCGACATTTTCCACCATCGCTTCGGCGACGGCCTCGGCCAGCGCTTCGGCTTGGGGCTGGGTAAAGTCAGCCTGGCGCAGCCGCTTGGCCAGTTTCAACGTGTCAATTGCGGCGGGCATTCCGGCAACCTGTCCTCCACTTTACTACCGATGCGCCGGGGCTTGTATACGGCCGAAATGACTTCATTCCAGTTTCATCAGCTTGTGTTTGATTGCGTAGCGAACGATCGCCGCCGTCGATCCCAGACGGAGCTTGGCGGCCAGATTGGTGCGATGCACTTGAACGGTCTTGGGGCTGATACCCAACCGCTCGGCGATTTGCTTGACCGCCAAGCCCTGGGCGATGAGCCGCACAATTTCGCGCTCCCGCCGCGTTAGCGACTGGCTGTTGCGCTCCGCCTTACGCCCGCTTCGCTGCAGCTTCTCCAGCACGGCCGGCGCCACGGCGGGACTGATGTAACGTTTGCCCGCCGCCACCGCCCGGATGGCGCCGAGCAGTTCAGCGGCGGCGTCAGATTTGATCAAATAGCCGGCGGCACCGGCCTCGCCGAGGGCTTCCAGCACGTATTCGCGGTCGTCGTACTGGCTGAGCATCAGGATCCTGGACCCAGGCGCCTCCTTGCGCAGGCGATGGGCGGCCTCGATGCCGGCGATTCCCTGCATCGCAACGTCCAGCACAATCACGTCGGGGCGGGCGCGCACCGCAACTCCGATTCCCTCGGGCGCGTCGCCGGCCTCGCCGACCAACTCGAATCCGCCCTCCTTTTCCATCACGGCGCGCAACGCCTCGCGCAGCATGCGATGGTCGTCGATGAGCACAACACGGATGGGCCTGGCCGGGTTCATCGCTCGGCCCCCGCGATCCACGGCGTTACGCGCCTATATTCAATTTGTAGGATACCTTCTACTTGTCGTAGCCGGACGCAGCACTCCGCGTGCGCGCCCGCTGCAACGCATGCTCGGACAAGCGGCAGCCCGATGGGCCGCCCAAGCGCCTGCTTTTGTTTGGCCACGCATCCCCCCCTTGGCATGGCTTAAACAGTGCGAAACTACTAATGTCCGACCGGACTCTGCAAGGCCTCTCCCAGCTTCTGCATCTCGGCGCCGAAGCCCGCCCAGTCGCCCGCACGCAGCGCCTTGAGTGCACGGTCGTAATGCTCGGAAGCGGCGCGCAGATCTCTGGCGACAGCGGGAGCACCGGCCGCCGGCGTCAGGCTCTGGCCGCTGACCGGTACTTCGGCCTGGACCACCTGCGCCGGCGCTTGCCCGGCTTTGAAGAGCGCGGCCAGGCTCAACTCCAGGTTGTCGGCCATCACGACCCGATCGCTGTAGGAGGCGATCACCCGCTGCAACTCGGGCAACTGCCCGTTTTCCGCGCGCAGGTACAACGGCTCCACGTACAGCAGCGAATCTTCGATGGGGATGACCAGCAGGTTGCCTAAAATCACCCGCGACCCCATCTGGTTCCACAGCGACATTTGGCGGGAGATCTCCGGGTTCTGATTGATGCGGGCCTGGATTTGATAAGGCCCGTAGATGAGTTTGTCCTTGGAAAATGCGTACTCAATGAGCTTGCCGTATTGATCGCCGTCGCAGCGCGCCGCCAGCCACGAGATCATGTTGTCGCGTCCCCGCGGCACCATCGGCAGCATCAGGATATATTCCTCGCGCGGCTCGTTGGGCAGCCGCATGATCACGTAATAGGGCTGCATCTGTCCGGTCTCGCCGCCGTAGTTCTCGCGCGGGAATCCCCATACGTCCTCCCGGTTGTAGAACACCTGCGGATCGGTCATGTGATAGGTCGCGTAGATGTCGGCCTGGACCATGAACATGTCTTCGGGATAGCGGATATGCTGGCGCAAATCGGCCGGCATCGCCGACAGCGGCTGGAACAGCGCGGGGAAGATCCGCTGCCAGGTCCGGATGATCGGATCCTCGGCATCGGCCACGTACAGCACCGTATGACCGGTATAGGCGTCAACCACCGCTTTGACCGAATTGCGGATGTAGTTGATCTGATCGGGGTTGCGCTGCGAGTAGGGGAAGTGATCGCTGGTGGTGTAGGCGTCGATAATCCAGGCCAGTTGGCCGTTGTGCAACACGATGTAGGGATCGCGGTCGAGCACCAGAAACGGCGCCAGACGCGAAATGCGGTCGCGGATGTTGCGCCGAATCAGGATCCGGCTCCGCGGCAGAATCGTATCGCTGACCAGCAGATTGAGATCGCGGTAGTAGTAGCTGAACAGCAGCCGCGGGATCAGCCCGCTGATCCGTACCCCGTCATCGCCCTGGTAATAGCCAAACACATTGTCGGAACCGCGCGGATAGTCGAACTCCGGTGTGTTGGTCTTGACCACTGCGTAGTTGTCCGGTTCCTCGCCGAAGTAGATGCCGGGCCGCGTGACGGTCAGCCCTACCTTCGACACCGGCGGGATGTCGCTCAGGTAGAACACCGGCAAACCCTCGGCGTCCTTGGCGTTGACCGGGCTCATCACGATGCCGCTGCCATGGGTGAACTTCAGATGCTGGTTGACCCAGGTGTGGGCGTTCTCAGGCAGCAGGTCCGGATTGAGTTCGCGCGCCGACAGCATCACTTCGGTGTACTTGTCGTCAATCCAGTAGCGGTCGACCTCGACGTCGCGGAAGTCGTAATAAAGGCGAATTTCCTGCAACTGCCGGTAGGTCGCAATCAACGGACGCGGGTCCCACAGGCGGATGTTCTTGACCGTGGGCGCGTCCTGCTCCAGCGAGGCCGCGGTCAGTTCGCCGCGGGCCGGAAACGGAACCACATCGACCGCGTCGAGCTTGTAGGCATGGCGCGTCATGCGGATGTTGTTGGCCAGGTAAGGGCGCTCGATGCGCAACTCGTCGGGCTTGACGCGCAGACTTTCAATCACCGGCTGCAGCAGGTTGAGCACCACGGCCGGCCCAAACACGATCACCGCCGCCAGCACCATCCGCCACGCGCCGCGCGCCCCCAGGTTGCTGAAACAGATTGCCGCGCCAGCCAGCGACAGGATGACCAGCAGCCACAGGCCCGGCCGCCACAACACGTCGTCCACGTAGCGAAAGCCGTACACCACGCCGTCGGTATGGAACAGCAGGTCGAAACGGCCCAACCAGTAAGCGTAGGCGCGCTGCAGGAAAAACAGCCCCAGCAAAACGGTAAACTGCCCCACTGCTGCCCGCGCAATGCGCGGCGGAGCCTCGCGGAAATCCAGTGCGCCGCGCGCCCAATACACGCCGGCGGCCAGCGCCGCGGCCAGAAAGATCAGCAGCAGTACCAAGTCGCGCAGCTCGTCGAGCAGTGGCAGGTTGAACACATAAAAACCGGTATCCTTACCGAAGGCCGGCTCCGCGATGCCGAACTTACTTCCGTAGATGCCCCTGAGATAGACATCCCAGTTGGAGGATTCGCCCACCGCCACGAAGATGCCCAGCAGCACTGCCGCCGCGCAAATCAGCAGCCGCCAGGGCATCCGCTCGCCCAGGGAACGGATTACGTCGGGCAGGCTGACCTGGCGTAAATCTTCGGGAAAGCGCACCACGCGCAGCCGCTCGCGGTCGGGCGAAGCGCGCAGCGCGTACCATCCGCTCAGGTAAAACGCCCCCGCCGCGATTACGAACACTGCGGCAAACACCGCCACCCGTGCGAAAAACTCGGTGAAGAAGACCGACCTGTAGCCCAGCGCCGAAAACCACATCAGGTCGACCAGAAATTCATCGGCCACGCCCAGCACGACCACGACGACGATGATCGCGGCGGCCAGCGCAAACAGCAACAGGCGGGGTCGCATCGGCGCGGTCTCAGCCCCGGTGCGCGATTCGCGCGACATGCTCGCGCACAACGTCGGGCGGGCAGAGCCAGACAAACACCTTCAGCGCCACCAACATGATCAACACAAAATCCAGTTCGCCCAGCACGGGAATAATCTCCAGTTCAAGGTTGGGGGGCGAAATCGCCAGGACCAAGCCCAGCACCGGCACCAGCTTCACCAGGATGGGCACCCGCGGGTCGCTGAACAGGCGGTAGAACAGCCGCACGAACTGCGGCAGGTAGGCCACTATCCGGCCCAGGCGGACCGGATTAAGAAAGTGGGGCCTCAGTACGTCGCGCAGCGTCATGACAGCCTGTCAATAACCTAGCACTTTTCCGAGCAAAAGCGAGCACTGCCATTCACGCCAACAATTCGCCGCCCCTGCTACAATAGGAAACGGGAAGAAAAGAGGACGGCAAGCGATGAAGAGACGGATGACTCTGGGCGATTTCGTGGTCGCCTATCTGCGCAAGATTGGCGTCTCCCACGTGTTCGGCATCCCGGGCGACCTGGCGCTCAAACTGTTCTTTACCATGGGCCGCAAGCACGGGCTTAAGATGCACACCCTCTCGCACGAACCCGGGGTCGGTTTCGCCGCCGACGGGTACGCGCGCGCTACCGGCCGCATCGGCGTCATCTGTGTGACCTACGGCGCCGGCGGCCACAACACCGTCAACCCGGTGGCGGGTTCGTTCTCGGAGCGGGTGCCGGTGCTGGTATTCTCGGGCGGCCCCGGCGAAGGCGAGCGCAAGCTGGGCACAATGATCCACCATCAGGCGCGCGACATCGAATCCCAGCAGCGCATCTTCCGCGAGGTCACCTGCGCGCTGACCGTGCTGACCGACCCGCGCACCGCCGCCGAGCGGATGCATGAAGTGGTCAAGACGGTCTGGGCCGAGCAGCGCCCCGGCTACATCGAAATCCACCGCGACATGGTCGATTGCGAAATCGAGGTGCCGCCCGAGCTGATCGCCTGGGACGGCAGTCTTGAGTTTCCTCCCTCCGATCCGCGCAAGGTCGAGGAGGCGGCGCGCGAAACCGTGGAGATGTTCAATGCGGCAAGCAAGCCGCTGCTGATCGCCGGCATCGAGATCCATCGCTACAAACTGGCGCGTGAGCTGATCACATTGGCGGAGCGGATGGGTGTACCGGTGCTGAGCACGGTACTGGGCAAGGGCGCCTTCCCGATGGACCATCCGCAATACATGGGCGTGCAGGTGGCCGACATCAGCGCCCCGCCGATCGTGGAGCGCATGCAGCAGGCCGACCTCACCATCAACCTCGGCTGTCTGAAGACCGACATGAACTTCGGCAATCAGCCGCCCCACATCATCCATGAACGCAGTATCTGGGCGGTCGACGGCCGCGTCGACGTCCGCTTCCACACCTACACCGACACGTCGATCCGCGATTTCGTCCACGCCCTGCTCAGGCACGACTTCAAAACCCGGCACGAACCGGTGCGCTACGCGGACAACCTCAACGGCGGTGAACCGGCCGCGGCACCGAATGCCCCGCTGCGGGTGCGCGACATGCTGCGCGAGGTAAACGGCTTTCTGGCCGAGCATCGCAACTACGGCGTGGTCGCGGAATCGGGCGACATGCTGTTTGCAGGTCTCGACGTGCGCGTGCCCGGCGGCGGTCTGTATCTGGCCCAGGGCTTTTATGCTTCGATGGGTTTCGCGGTTCCGGCGGCACTCGGACTGCAAATCGGGGCCGGTGTGCGGCCGCTGGTACTGTGCGGCGACGGCGCCTTCCAGATGACGGGACCTGAAATCGCACACGCGCCGATGATGGGGGCCAATCCAATCGTAATCGTGGTGAATAACAGCGGATGGCAAATCTTCCGGCCCGTCGTGGAGCGCCCCGAATTGTTGGAAATCCCGCCGTGGCCGTATGCGAAGCTGGCCGAGGATTGGGGGGGCCACGGCTTTGTGGCGAGCACTTTGGCCGACTTGCGCACCGCCCTGCAAGCCGCCCACGCCAGGAAGGGTTTTTCAATAATCGAAGCCCGAGTCGCGGTCGACGATCTCTCGCCCATTACCGTCAAATACATCCAGGCCGCCGCCCGCCGCTCTCAGGCCGCCACTCCGCCCAACCATCGCCATCGCCTGTCTCCCTCTTCCCCTGCGGCCGCGGATGACAATAGCAGCGGCCACCGGGGAGATGCCTGAATCGGAGGGACAGATGCCGGTGCTGGTCGATGCCGCCTCAGGCGCTGAGCTCGGGGCTCCTTCCGCCGGCCGACGCTCGCACGTTGACTCAGGCAAATCGGCGGCGGCGCGCGATGCCTTCACTGCCGTCGGGACGGCAGCCCACAGGCAAAGGCAACCCGGGAATGAAGGAGTGACGAAAACGGCGGCTCCAGGAGAAGCCGCCGTTTTTATAGACAGTGCTGCAGCTTCTCAGTGCCGCGTCCAGTAGTCCGCGCCCAGGCTTAGGGTCTGGGCGGCGCGTTCGAAGCTTTCGAACACCAGCAAGCCGCGTTCGACGGCCATCTTGCGCGCCCGCGCCACGATGTCCTCCAGGTGCGCATGATGCATGATCAGGGAGAAGGGCTTGGTGGTGCGTTTGTTGAACTCCGCCAGCTTGTCGAGCATCGAGGCTACATCCGCTTCATGGCTGGCCCATCGCGCGGCGGCGGTTCCGGTGCCGATTTCGAGCACGATCAGGTCCAGCACCGGGTCGCGATCCAAAATATTGAGGATGCGCACCAGGTTGCCTTCCTGGGGCCCCATGATCGTGCCGGCGGCGTCGAGCGGATTGCGATAGCTGCCGCCGATGGTGTTGAAGAACGTCTTGAACTCATCGTAAGAAGCCTGCGACAGCGCTGGCACCTCCATGCCAGCACCGGCAAACGTGTCGGTGATAAACACCGACTGCCCGCCGGTCATCGCCACCAGCCCGACGCGCCGCCCCCTGATCGGCAAGCTGCGCGAGAACATCGCCAGCGCGTCAAGCAGCGCATCCCACGAACGCACCTCGACCGCGCCGCCCGCGCGCACCACCGCCTTCCACACCGCGGCGGGCGTTGCCAGCGAAGCGGTATGCGAGAACGTGGCGCGCGCACCGGCCTCGGTCACTCCGCCCTTCCAGATCACGACCGGAATACGCGCGGTGGCGCGCCTGAGCACGTCCAGGAAACGCTGTCCGTCGCGGATGCCTTCGATGTACATCCCCACCACGCGCGTGCCCGGATCATCCGCCATCATCTCCAGGTAATCGGCGGGATTGAGCACGATCGCATTGCCGATCGAGGCGCCCTTGTTGATTTTGATTCCGCGCGCCGGCCCCTGGAACGCCATGTTCACCATGTGCGTGCCGCTTTGCGAGATGAAGCAGACGTCGCCCGCTTCGCCGGTGGGCTGGCCGGGGAAATTGCACACGCCGGCCGCGGGATTGTACAGACCCATGCAGTTGGGGCCGACCAGCGCAATTTCTGATTCCTCCGCCATCGCCTTGAGCTGACGCTCCAGCTTGATGCCCAACTCCTCTCCGGTTTCGGAAAAGCCCGAAGTGAAGAACTGCACGCCGCGCACGCCCGTCTCCAGGCAATTCTTTAGAATCAGCGGGGCCACCTGGCGCGGCACTGCGGTGATCGCCAGGTCGATCGGCCCGGGCACCTCCGAGAGGTTGAGATAGTTGGTAATCCCCATCTGCTCGATGTTGGGGATTTCCTTGGGGTCGATTTGCACCGAATAGAGTTTGCCCTTGAAATTGGATTGCGCGCGCAGCCAGATATAGCCGCCCGCCTTTTTGTCGCCGATTACTACAATGGTGTTGGGCGACATCGCCTGCTCCAGGTTGCGCCGGCGCGCTACCGCGCGGTCGCCGTTGGCTGGATTGGCGCCGCCAGCCGGCGCATCGTTCAGGGCCACACGCGCGTCAACCGCCATCACGCCCTGCGGATAAACCATCACGGGGTTGAGGTCCATCTCGCGGATATCGCTGCGTGCGGCGGCCAGTCGGCCCAGCTTGACCAGCAGATCGACGAATGCCTCGATATCGGCGGGCGGCGCGCCGCGCACGCCGCGCAGCAGCGCAGCGCCCTTGAGTTCCTCGACCATCTCGCGGCCGCTTTTGGCGTCGATCGGCGCCGGGCGCATCACGACGTCCTTGAGCACCTCGACCAGCACACCGCCCAGCCCCGCCACCAGCATCGAACCAAATGCCGGGTCGTAGCTGATGCCGGCCAGCATCTCGATTCCCGGCCGCGCCATCGCTTGCACGGCAACGCCCTCAAAGCGGGCCCCCGGCGCCTTTTCGCCAAGGTTTTTCCTGATCTGCTTGAATGCGTTTTCGACCTGCGCCCCGGAAGTCAAACCGAGCACCACACCGCCAACGTCGCTCTTATGCGTGACCTCGGCAGACAGCACCTTCAGGACAACCGGAAAGCCGATTTGTTTGGCGATCGCCGCGGCCTGCGCGGCGGAAGTCGCCTGCCGCGGCATCGTGGTCGGAATTCCGCAGGCCTCCAACAGCGCCTTGGACTCGATTTCGGAAAGAGCGGCGCGCCCCTGCGTCCGCGCCGCCTCGATGATCCGGTCGGTAGATGCAGTGTCCATGCGAGCCGATATAGCAGATTCCCACTGGTGTGACACCCTTGGTGCGGTCTGTGGAACAAAGGCGTTCGCGGGCACAAGACAGAACCGGCGCAGGAAGCTTACGTCCTACGGGAGATCCGGACCACAGCCGGGGTCCCACGCTGCCCGCCCTCATTCCTGCAGCGCCGGCGGTGCCGATTCCTTTCCGTGCCAATTACAACAGCGGCAGCTTGACCCCTGCCGTGACCAGCGCCGCGATCAGGATTCCGGTCAGCGCTTCGCCTGCGACCAGGCCTGCGGAAAAGAGCAGACCGGTGTCGGTCTCGGAGCGCTGGCGGCCGCCGATTGCGGCGCGCATCAACGCGCCCAGCGCGATGGCGACGCTCAGCCCCAGCGGCAGATACAATCCGATCGCCAGCGGCATCGGCGGCGTCCGCCATCCGCTTGCGCCCCCTTCCAATCGCACGTCGATCAGATGAAGCACCAGCGCCACGATGGCGCCGATTCCGACCATCGTCCACGGCAGGCCGCCGGCGAACACACCGCGCACCACCTGCGCCATCAGGAAGGCCTGCGGCGCGGCCAGCGCACGCGCTGGTGCATGCGGCATCCCGGCGATACCGTAGCTCGCGATCAGCACCTTCAAAATCGGCGCCACGACCAGCGCCGAGACCAGCGCACCAATCAGGACGCCGTATTCCAGCGCGCGCGGCGTAGCGCCGAGATGGAATCCGGTGGCGAGGTCATGCAGCGAATCGCCCGCCATCGCGGCAGCCACGCATACCACCGCACCGGCGAGGATTGCGATTCGCGGACCGAGCACGGCGCCGGCGCCCAGCGCTTTGAGCAGCAGCGCGATCGCCAGCAGCACAATCAGCGTCACGCCTGAAACCGGATTGTTGGACGCGCCCACCAGTCCGGTGAGATAGCCCGCCACAGCGGTGGCGAAAAACGCGATCGCCGCCAACGACCCGGCCAGCACCAGCGCCATCGCCCAACTCCCCGACACGCGGCCGTAGAGCGCGAACATCAGCAGCACGCACAGCGCGACCGCGATTGCGACCTGCGCCGTCGGAATATCGGTTTCTTCGCGCGCGCGCGCCTCATCGGCGATCAGCTCGGCGCGCCGCACGTCGCCCAGCGCCCTGATAATCGGACGGCGCATCCGCCATAGCGTCGTCAGCCCGCCGGTCAGCATCGCCCCGACGCCCAGGAACCTGACTTGCGTGCGCCACAACTGTGCTGCGGCGCTCGCCGCCGGCTCATGACGCAGCTCCGGATACATCAGGCTGAGAATCGGGACCGCGACCAGCCATGCAATTGCGCCGCCCGCCAGCACCATCGCGGCAATCTGAATGCCGACGATATAGCCGATCCCCGCCAGCGCGGCGGACAGGTCGAGCGAACCTGCCCATGTCATCCCAACCAGCCATCGCGCGCCGCCGATCGCGTCGGGAAGCAATCCGCCTACTCCCTGAGCGAGCTTGATGACCGCGGCGATTGCGCCGCCCGTCAGCAGCGGCCGCGCCGCCGTGCGCCCCGCGGTGCCGCTGCGGATGACCTCGGCACAGGCCTTTCCTTCGGGATAAGGCAGACGCTCCTCCACTATGTAGGCACGCCGTAACATGATGATCAGCAGGCTGCCAAGTGTGCTGCCGACCGCGCACAGCAGCGTCACGTCGCGGTAGGAAAGGTCGCCGCTGCGGCCGAGGATGACCAGCGCAGGGAAAGTAAAAATCGCGCCGGCGGCGACCGCTTCGCCCGCCGATGCGATCGTCTGCACCACGTTGTTTTCCAGTTGGGTGGCACCGCCCAGGATGCGCAGGACGCCCATCGAGATGACCGCGGCGGGGATGCTGGCCGACACCGTCATCCCGGCGTACAGGCCCAGGTATGCGTTCGCCGCACCCAAAATCACCGCCAGCAGCAGACCCAGCACGAGTCCGCGGATGGTGAACTCGCGCGGCGCGCAACTCGACGCCTGGCTTGCTGATGATGGGGCGAGTGATCGCGGCCGCAGCCGCGGATTATCGGGCGGCGGCAAGGCCTTCGGCCAGTGTGAACCGGCCCTCGTACAGGGCGCGGCCGGTAATCGCGCCGACCACCCCCTCACTGAATCGCGCGCGCAGACGCCGGACGTCATCGAGCGTGGCGATGCCGCCCGAGGCGATAATCGGTACGCCGCACGCCCGCGCCATCCGCGCGTACTTGTCGCAATCGACTCCGGCCGTGGTGCCGTCGCGCGCGATATCGGTGTAGATGATCACTGCCACGCCGGCGCGCTTGAAGAGCGCAGCGGCTTCCTCAATCCCAAGCGGACTGGTCTCGACCCATCCCTTGATCGCCAGCCGCCCACCGCGCACGTCGAGCGATCCGAACACGCGCCCGGGAAACAGGCGGCACAGCTCAAACAGCAACGGCTGATCTAAAAACGCCACCGACCCAAGCGCGATCCGATCCGCGCCGGCGTCGAAGACCTCGCGCGCCGCGCCGACCGTGCGCAAGCCGCCGCTGACGTCGAGCGCGCATCGCGTGGCCGCCCGGATTGCGCGCACGGCGTCCAGATTGCGCGGCGCCCCGGCGACCGCGCCGTCAAGGTCCACGACATGGATTATCCGCGCACCGGCCTGCTCGAATCCGCGCGCCACCGCCGCCGGGTCGTCGCCATAAACCGTGGCCTGATTCATGTCGCCCTGCAGCAGGCGCACCACCCTGCCCGCTTTCAGGTCGATTGCCGGAATTAACTCGAAGCGATCGAAGAGCGCGGCGCCGCCCGACGCGGGCCGTATGCGCGAAGCCGTGTTGCTCAGGACAGCGTCCCCTTGGTGGACAGCACACCGTGCACGCGCGGCTCGACGGCGGTCGCCTGGTCCATCGCCTTGGCCAGCGATTTAAAGATCGTCTCGATCATGTGATGGGGATTGCGGCCGCTGTGCATGATGACGTGCAGATTCATCCGCGCCTCATCGCTCAACGCCTTGAGAAAGTCTTGCACCAGTTCGGTCTGAAACCGGCCCACTCGCTCCTGCTTGATTTTGACGTTGTAGGCAAGGAAGGAGCGGCCGCTTAAATCGACCACCGACGTACACAACGCCTCATCCAGGGGCACCGTCGCGCTGCCGAAGCGCCGGATGCCGGTGCGATCGCCCAGCGCCTGGCTGAAGGCGCGGCCCAGTACGATGCCGACGTCCTCGACGGTGTGATGGTCGTCGATTTCGACGTCGCCGCGGGCATCGACCTTGAGGTCGAAAAACCCATGGCGGGCGAAGCTGTCCAGCATATGGTCGAGAAACGGCACGCCGGTGGCAATCTGGGCGCGTCCGCTGCCGTCCAGCGCCAGCTCGACCCTGATCTGGGTTTCGCGCGTCTTGCGCTCCAGTGCGGCGCTGCGCCCGGAACCGTCCGCATCGGTGCGCATCACCTTTGTGCCCACCAGCTTGCTACGCGCGCCGCTGTTGCCGCTCGTCTTACCGCCCATTGCGCCGATTCCTCCGCCTGAGCGCCGGATGATCGTTAAGGCGCCGTTCGATCGCACGTGCGTGCCCCTCGAAGCCTTCCATCCGCGCCAGTTGCGCGACCACCGGGCCCAAACTCGCCACCGCGGCCGGCGTCGCCTGAATTATACTGGTTCGTCTGACGAAATCGTACGCTCCCAGCGGCGAGGCGAAGCGCGCCGTGCCGCCGGTGGGCAGGATATGATTGGGCCCCGCCAGGTAGTCGCCCAGCGGAGCGGGACTCAGCGCACCCACAAAAATCGCGCCTGCCACCCGCACCGATTTCAGCAACTGTTCGGGCTTGCGCACCTCGATCTCGAGATGCTCGGGCGCGATTTGATTGGCCAGTTCGCACGCCTCGGCGAGGCTTTTGACCAGCACCACCGCGCCGCGCCGCTCCAGCACCGTCTTGACCGCTTCGGCGCGCGGCAGGTCGAGCAGTGCGTTCTCCAGCGCCTGCGCCACGTTCATCGCGATGGTGCGCGAAGTGGTCAGCACGATAGCCGACTCCCCGCCCGAGCCGTGCTCGGCCTGCGCGATCAGGTCGGCCGCGACCCAGGCGGGCTGGGCGCTGTCGTCGGCGATAATCAGCACCTCGCTGGGCCCGGCGGTCTTGTCGATATCGACCACGCCATACACCATGCGCTTGGCGGTCTGTACGTAGGCGTTGCCCGGTCCCACGATTTTGTCCACCGCGCGAATCGTTGGCGTGCCGTAAGCCAGTGCCGCAATCGCCTGCGCGCCGCCCACGCGGTAGACCTCGTCGATTCCAGCAATCGCGGCCGCCGCCAGCACCACCTTGGGATGCACGTCGTCGGCGGTGGGACACGTCATCACGATTTCCTTCACACCTGCAACGCGGGCGGGAATGGCGTTCATCAGCACCGTGGACGGATAAGCAGCGGCGCCGCCCGGCACATAGATTCCCACGCGCGCCAGCGGCTGCACCAACTGCCCCAATTTCATCCCGAACCGGTCCTTGTAGCTGAAGGACTTCTCCACCGTGCGGCGATGGAACTGGCGGATGCGCGCGGCGGCCATCTCCAGCGCCTTGCGCTCATCGCGCGCCAGCGTCTCGAGCGCGTGCGCGATTTCTTTGGGACTCACCCGCAGCGACGATTTGTCGAGCGTCGCATGATCGTAGCGCTCGGTCAGCTCGATCAATGCCTGGTCGCCGCGCTCGCGCACCGCTTCGATTATCGACGCCACCGCCCCTTCCACGCCGTCGCCCAGGACGCTGCGGTGGGCCAGCAGGTCGGCCAGCCATTGCTTGAAGGCGGGGGTGTTGGACGAAAAGATCGGCAGGCTCATGATGCTCCCCGGTCGGGCACGCGCTCGATGCGCGCGCCCAACGACCTGAGCTTACTGTCAAGTCCCTCGTAACCGCGGTCAAGATGGTACACGCGTTGGACCTCGGTGGTATTTTCCGCGGCCAGTCCGGCCAGCACCAGGCTGCTGCTGGCGCGCAGGTCGGTTGCCATCACCGGCGCTCCGCACAGCCGGGGCACGCCGCGTACCACCGCGGTGGGCCCCTTCATCGCGATATCGGCGCCCATGCGCAGCAGCTCCAGGGCGTGCATGAAGCGGTTTTCGAAAATGGTTTCGGTGATTACCGAGGTGCCCTCGGCGTTGGCCAGCAGCGCCATCATCTGGGCCTGCAAATCAGTGGGAAACCCGGGATACGGCAAGGTACGCAGCTCAACCGCACGCACCGCGCCCGTGCGCCTGACCCTCAGGCCGTCGCCCTCGGGCGTGACCTCGACGCCGCTCTCCTGCAGCTTGGCCACCGCCGCTTTGAGCTCCTCCGCATTGGCTCCGCGAACCAGCACGTCGCCGCCAGTGATCGCCGCCGCCACCATCAGGGTGCCGGCCTCGATACGGTCGTTGATGATCGTATGGTCGGCGCCGTGCAAGCGCTCAACTCCTTCGATTTCAATCACATGATTGCCCGCACCGCTGATTTTGGCGCCCATCGCGTTGAGCATCCGCGCCAGGTCCTGGACCTCGGGCTCGCGCGCCGCGTTTTCCAACGCGGTGCGCCCGCGCGCCAGCGTTGCCGCCATGATGATATTCTCGGTGGCGCCCACCGACGGCGTATCCAGCCACACGCGCGCGCCGGCTAACCGCTCGGCATGTGCCTCGACGTAGCCGTGGCGCAGTTGGACGCGCGCGCCCAACGCGCGAATACCGCGGATATGCAGGTTGACCGGCCGCGCCCCGATCGCGCATCCGCCGGGGGTCGAGACGCGCGCCCGCCCGGTGCGCGCCAGCAGCGGCCCCAGCACGAAGAACGACGCGCGCATCGTCTTGACCAGCTCGTAGGGCGCTTCGTGCGATTGGATACGAGCCGCGCACAACTCCAGGGTGTGGTCGCCGAGCCATCGGCTGTGGACACCCAAATGGCCCAGCAGCGTCAGGGCGGTGGCGATATCGCGCAGGCGCGGCACGTTGCGAATGATAACCGGTTCCGCGGTCAGCACCGACGCCATCATGATGGGCAGTGCGGCATTTTTGCTGCCGCTGACCGCCACCGCGCCGCTCAGCGGCACCCCGCCCTCAATAACGATTTTGTCCATCTTCAGCGCCCGGTAAATTCATCCTGCCAAACGGGCGCGCACGACGCGCTCATGCCCAGCCAAATCGCGCAGCGTCTGCACCATCCGGCATCCGCCGGCTTGCAGCACGCGGGTAACCTCCGCCGCCTGCCCTGCTCCGACTTCGACCACCAACTCGCCGCCGGCGGCCAGATGCGACGGGAGCTGCGCCGCTATTCGCCGGTAAAAGTCCAAGCCGTCCTTGCCTCCCCGCAGCGCGGCCTGCGGTTCGTAGCACGCGACCTCGGGGGCCAGCCGCGCCATCTCCTCGTCGCGCACATAGGGTGGATTGGAGAGTACCAAATCGTATTTCTGATGCGAACAGGGCAACGCTGCAAAGCAGTCGCCCACCAGAAACCGGCTGCGCTGCGCGCAGCCATGGCGGCGTGCGTTGCGCTTTGCCACCTCCAGTGCCGGCGCCGAAATGTCAGTCGCCGTGACGGCTGCATCCGGCGCGTTGACCGCGATTGCGATCGCGATCGCGCCCGAGCCGGTGGCGAGATCCAGCACCCGCGCCCGCGGCTTGCCGCGCAGCAACTTTAACGCGGTTTCCACCACCAGCTCGGTTTCGGGGCGCGGAATCAGCACATCGCGATTGACTTCGAAATCGAGCCCGTAAAACTCCTTGTGCCCGACAATGTACGCCACCGGCTCGCGCGCGGCGCGCCGAGCGAGGAATTGCCTGAAGCGGCTCACGCAGCGATCGTCGAGCGTCAATGAGCCGGTGAGCAGCTTGCTGCGCTCGACGCCGGCCGCGGCGGCGAGCAGAAGCTCCGCGTCCAGCTCGGGGCTCTCCACACCGCTCTGCCGCAATGCCGCGGCAGCCTCGGCAAGCAAGCGCACCGCGCGTTGACGCACGCCAGTTGCCAAGTCGGATTCCATTGGCGCTCAAGCGCTCAGCGCCTGGGCCTGTTCCTGGGTGGCGAGCGCGTCGATCAGCGGATCCAGCCCGCCGTCAAGCACGCGTTCGAGCTGATGCAGGGTCAGATTGATGCGATGGTCGGTAACGCGCGATTGGGGAAAATTGTAGGTGCGGATTCGCTCCGAGCGGTCGCCCGTACCGACCATCGAGCGGCGGCTTTCGGCGATCTTCGCCTCCTGTTCCTCGCGCGCCTTCTCCAGCAGGCGGGCGCGCAGGATCTTCAGCGCACGCGCCTTGTTCTTGTGCTGCGATTTTTCATCGCGGCAGATGATCACCATCCCGGTGGGCAGATGCGTAATCCGCACCGCCGAGTCCGTGGTGTTGACGCTCTGTCCGCCCGGGCCCGAGGCGCGCATCACGTCGATGCGCAGGTCTTTCTCTTCGTTGATATTGATCTCGACCTCGTCGGCTTCGGGCAACACCGCGACGGTGACGGCCGAGGTGTGGATGCGCCCGGCGGCCTCGGTGGCCGGCACGCGCTGCACGCGATGGACCCCGCCTTCAAACTTGAAGCGGCTCCACGCGCCGCGTCCGCTGATCGACGCGATCACTTCCTTGATTCCGCCCAGCCCGGTGCTGCTCATGCTCAGCACCTCGACCTTCCAGCCGCGCTCCTCCGCGTAGCGCGTGTACATGCGGAACAGATCGGCGGCGAACAGCGAGGCCTCTTCGCCGCCCGTGCCGGCGCGGATTTCCAAAATGACGTCCTTCTCGTCGTTGGGATCGCGCGGGGTCATGAGCTGCTTGAGCCGCGCCTCGACACCGGCCAGCCGCTCGCGCAGCGCGGGCAGTTCTTCCTTGGCCAACTCCCGCAAGTCAGGATCATTGGACTCCAGCGCGGCCTTGTAGTCGGCGACTTCGGCAGCGGCGCGCCGGTACTCGCGGATACACTCCACCACTTCCTGGAGCTGAGAGCGCTCCTTGGCCAGGCGGGCGAACTCGCGGCTGTTCGCCATCGTGGCCGGGTCGCTCAGTTGGCGCTCCAGTTCGGCGTAGTGTTCCTCGATTCCCTTGACTTTATCCAGCATCGCAGCGTTGGAAGATCGGCGCTAAAGCAAACGCGCCGGTCGCCGTGCCAGGCGGCTTGTGATGTGCGGCCCGACGGCCCGCCCCCGCTTACTGCAACCCGTATTTACGCTTGAAGCGCTCCACGCGTCCGGCAGTATCCACCAGGCGCTGCTGGCCGGTATAAAAAGGATGGCACTTGGAGCAGACTTCAACGTGCAGCGAGTTGACCGTGGAGCGGGTCTCGAAGGTGTTGCCGCAAGCACAGGTGACCACGCATCGCCGATACGAAGGATGGATTCCAGCTTTCATATTCCCTATTTTAAGCACGAAACGTAATCTCACAAACTATCAGGCCCGCCGCGCTGGCACAATTACGCTGAGCCTGCTGGCTTGCCTTCTCTGTGCGCTGCGCGCCGGGGCGCAGCCGGTCTTGACGGTTTCCGCTTTGCCCGGATTTGCCCCGCCGGAACAAAATCTGCTCGCCCCGCTGCTGCGCCTGGCACCGGACCAACCGGCCCAGGCCGTCGCGATCTTCGACCACATTCACGACCTCGACCGCAAGCTCAGCCTGCATCCCGTGCTGTCGCCGCAGTTGCAAGCCGTTATCGACAGCCTGCCGGCCTCGGAATTGGTTCCCCTCCAGATGCCGTTGCTTTACGCGAGCGACGCCGTCCCCTGGCAATCCGCCCCGCCCAACACCCGCTACGTGGCCTTCCAAGGCCATCCGTCCGGCACCGATTATATCTACAGCCTGGCGGACCATCCCGATCCGCCCGCCGAGCCCGGCGATTTGCAGGGTGCCCTCAGAGTCATGCCGGTGGGACACCCGCCCACGCCGCACAGCGTTACGGCAGAACTTAAAGTATCACTTTACCTTTCGGCCATGCTCGTCCCGTCTCGCGCGGGCGAGGCGGCAGCCGGTTTTGAGCAGGAAATCCACGGCACCTTGACTGCGCCCTGGGACGTCGGACCCGGTGTTTTCAACCAGCACGATGAGGCCGCACTTGCTCGCCTCAGGCGCGACTTGCCGGCAACCGCGGAGCGGCTCGAATATTACGTCGCGATTCACAACCTGTTGGATGAGTTCAGCGACGCATCGGGGCCATGGGTGCTGTTCAACCTCGACGCCGCGGTAAAGCAAGCGTCGCTGGCGCGGTTTCCCCATCTGCAAGCGTTCTGGCGTGAGATCGCCGACCACGTCGAGGCGCACTCGGTGGTGCGCGACGCGAGGGGCCGCCGATGGCTGTCGGCGGCATTGCATCGCGGCCGTCTCACCGTGACCTTCATGCTGCGCCGCGGGATGCTTACCCCGATGGACTCCGATTTGCGGCCGGCCGGATGCCCGGTGGCGATCGAGCAAATACAGAGCGGACGTTTTTACACCGACACCACGGTATCCGTGCAGCACTTCGGCATGCGGTTTGGGCTGAAGGCAGTTCGCTTCGTTACCACGTATGAAAAGCGCGGCGGCGCGATTCGATTTGCCGGCCACATGACCGACGTTCCGCAACTGATCGCGCCGCGCATCATACATCCGCTGACGATGCTGTTGGCCGGCGAGTTTTTGAACAGCATCGCGCGCGGCAACGGCGGACGCGGCTTGGCCCAGTCGTTTTCCGCACTCCCCGGGCCACGCGGCGGCACGATGCTGTCCACCTCGCTCAGCGCCGAGCTGAGCAACGCCCCTGCGCTCGCGCTGGTGGTGCGGATGGCGACGGCATTTGCTCCCTCCTACGGCGCCCAGGTGCGTGAAGAACAACGCCGTCTGCTGGCCGAGTTCTTCAACGCCTTCGACTCCGACTACCAGCGCGCCCGCCCCGCGTTGCTGGGCGCCGCTGCACCAGGCGGACCATGAACAACTTGGCGCCGGCGCAGCAGAGGCCCACCCCCACTTGGGTATCCGCTCCTCCGCGCTTCATCCCCAATGCGAGTCAAAGTCGCCATCATCAGATGATGATTTCGCACCCACGACCATTGGCCAAATCGGCGATGCTGCTGCTATGGTCCAGGACCATTGAGGACCACCACCATGAAATTCGGAGCTTTCCTTTTTCAGCATCGCGGACCCTCGCTGGCGGCGGCGGCGCGTGCCGCCGAAGATTTGGGCTTTGAGTCGGTCTGGATGGGCGAGCACATTTCGTTTCCCGCCGAACTCAAGTCGACCTATCCCTACGATCCGAGCGGGCGGCCGCCGGTGCGGCTGGACGCGCCGATCGTCGATCCCATCACCGCGTTCGCCTTCCTGGCCGGGCTGACCACCAAAATCAAGTTCGCAACCGGCGTCTTCATCCTGCCGCTGCGCAATCCGTTCGCGCTGGCCAAGCAGATCGCTACGCTCGACCAGCTCTCCAACGGCCGCTTCCTGTTCGGCATCGGCATCGGCTGGCTCAAGGAGGAGTTCGAATGGGTGGGCATGCCGTGGGAAGATCGCGCCCTGCGCACCAACGAATATCTCAAGCTGATGACCGCGCTGTGGACCCAGAAAGATCCGGTCTACAAGGGCCGGACGGTCAAGACCGAAGGCTTCAAGTTCGAGCCCAAGACCATCCAACAGCCCCACCCCCCCTTCATCTTCGGCGGCAACACCGAAGCGGCGATGAAGCGCGCGGCGCGCCTGGGCGACGGATGGTACGGCGTCACCCACAGCCTCGAGGACGCCGCCGCGCTGATCAAGCAATTGCGCGAAGTAGAAAAGCGCTATGAACGCAGCAAGCCGCTGGAGATCACGGTCGGAATCGGAGCTGTAACCGTCGATTCGGTCAAACGGCTGACCGATTTGGGCGTCGACCGAATCATGGGCAGCGCGCTGCGCGCCGGCGAAATCCCGCGCGACTACATCCACGGCCTGCACCGCTTCCACGACGAGGTGATGGCGAAGCTGTGAGCGAGCGGCGATTTCGAGCCCCTTAGAGCAGCGTGCCCTGGCGGTTGCGGCCCAGATGGTTGTAGGCGCGTTGGGTGGCGATGCGGCCTTTGGCGGTGCGGGCGATGAAGCCTTCCTGCAGCAGGTAGGGTTCGTAAACTTCTTCGATCGTATCGCGCTCCTCGCCGATGGCCGCGGCCAGGCTTTCAACGCCGACCGGTCCGCCGTCAAACTTCTCGATGATAGCGCTTAGGATGGCGCGATCCATCTGGTCGAAGCCGCACTTGTCGATGTCCAGCAGCTCCAGGCACTCGAGCGCAACCTGGCGCGTCACCTTGGCAGCACCAGTCACCTGGGCGAAATCGCGTACACGCCGTAGCATCCGGTTGGCGATACGCGGAGTGCCGCGCGAGCGCGACGCCATCTCGGCCGCCGCTTCGCCGTCAACGTCAATCTTCAGCAGATGGGCCGAGCGGCGGATGATCTCGGCAAGTTCATTGCGGTTGTAGAATTCCAGGTGAAAATGCTGGCCGAAGCGGTCGCGCAGCGGTGAACTGAGCATGCCCGATCGGGTGGTCGCGCCGATCAGCGTAAACGGCTTGACCGCCAGCGGCATCGCGCGTGCGCCCGGCCCCTTGCCGACCACGATGTTGAGCTGAAAGTCCTCCATCGCCGGATACAGCACTTCCTCCACCGGCCGCGCCAGGCGATGAATCTCGTCGATGAACAGCACGTCGCCGTTCTGCAAGTCCACCACCAACGCGGCGAGGTCGCCGGCGCGCTCGATGGCGGGCCCCGAAGTCTGGCGGAAATTGACCCCCAACTCGCGCGCGATGATATGCGCCAGCGAGGTCTTGCCCAGCCCCGGCGGTCCGGAGAGCAGCACATGGTCGAGCACGTCGCCGCGCGCGCGGGTGGCCTGAATCGACATGCCGAGGATTTTCTTGAGCCGCTCCTGGCCGACGAAATCGCGCAGCGTGCGCGGCCGCAGCGAGAGGTCGAGCTTGTGCTCCTCCTCTATCTCGGCCGCGGCGGTCACGGCCTGGCGCCGCGGCTTGGACCTGGTCTGAGTCTCATCGCTCACCGGCAAGCACCGCCAAAGCCTTGCGAATCACGTTCTCAAGGCCCATCTGTTCGGCTCCGTCTTCGGGCAGGATCATATCGATAGCGCGTTTGGCCTCGGCCGGCTTGTAGCCCAGATTGACCAGCGCCGAGATCGCATCCTCGACCAACGCATCCGCCGCCGACGCCGGCGCTGCCGCCGCCACCGGCGCGATCAGCTTGAGGTCGGCGGCCTTGTCGCGCAGCTCGCGCACGATTCGCTCGGCGACCCGCGTGCCGATTCCCGGCACGGCATCAAGCCGTGCGACATCCTCGCGTCCGATCGCGGTGACCAGCTCATCGGGCGAAAGATTGGACAGCACGCCCAGAGCCAGCTTGGGCCCGACATGCTGGACTTGCATCAGCAGGTCGAAGGCGCGCTTTTCGGCCACGCTCATGAAGCCGTAAAGCTGCCAGGAATCCTCGCGGATGACCTGGCGAACTTCGAGCATCACCGGACTGCCCGCCGGCGGCAGCCGGTAGTAGGTGCTGAGCGGAATGGCGACCTCGTAGCCAACGCCCGCGGTCTCGATTATCACCCGGCCCGGTTCGCGCAACGCCAACTTGCCGCTGAGTGTGGCGATCATGCGCGCACTCCGATGCGGCGCGCGTTGGCGCCCGAGGCAGGAAAACGCGCCATGCTCAGATGGCACAGCGCGATCGCCAGGGCGTCGGCCGCGTCCTCGGCCAACGCCGGCCGCTCATCCATCGCCAGCGCCCGGCGTACCATGAATTGGACCTGGCTTTTGTCGGCGCGCCCGTGACCGGCGACGGTCAGCTTGACGTGCGCGGGCGCGTATTCGAACAGCTCCAGCCGGTTGTTCGCGGCGGCCAGCAGCGCCATCGCGCGCGCCTCACCCAAACGAAACGCGCTCTGCACGTTGGCGGCGACAAAACTGCGCTCCAGGCTCATCGCATCGGGCGTGTGTTGCGCGATAAGCTCGCACAGGCGCTGGTAGATGGTCATCAATTTATCGGGATAGGCGGCGCGGGAGTTGGGACGTATCACCCCGGCCGCGATATGCTTGAGGGCGCCGCCGCAGCCTTCGACCACGCCGAAGCCTGTCACTGCGCTTCCCGGGTCCACTCCGATCACCCGCATCCACTGACCTCCCGCCCGCGCTGCGCAGGCTGCGCGGCAAATGGCGCCTTTCAGGCGGCTGAGATATGGGCCAATTCGTCGGCGTCGATATCGAAATTGGCGGCCACGGACTGGATGTCGTCGTGGTCCTCCAATTCCTCAACCAGTTTCAGCACCTGCTCGGCGGCATGGCCCGACACGCGCACGGTATTTTCCGGCGCCAGGGTGATCTCGCCGTGCGCGATGGGAATACCCGCCTTTTCCAGGGCGTCGCGCACCGCCTGATAATTTTCCGGCGCGGTCGTTATCTGGTAGCTTTCGGAATCGTCCGAGGACATGTCCTCGGCGCCGGCATCCAGCGCCAGTTCGAACAGTTTGTCTTCGTCAACGGCGCCTTTGTCGACGCTGATGATGCCCTTTTTCTTGAACATCCAGCCCACGCATCCGCTCTCACCCAGGTTCCCGCCGTGGCGTCCAAACAGGTGTCGAATTTCGGCCACGGTGCGATTGCGGTTGTCGGTCAGCGCTTCGGCGATAATCGCCACCCCGCCCGGCCCATAACCCTCGTAGATAACACCCTCAAGCTGTGCGCCGCCCAACTCGCCGGTACCCTTCTTAATCGCCCGCTCGATGTTATCATTGGGCATCGATTGGGCTTTGGCGGCCGCCACTGCGGTGCGCAGGCGCGGATTGGCCTTGACGTCGCCACCGCCCAGCCTGGCGGCGATGGTGATCTCCTTGATCAATTTGGTGAACAGCTTGCCGCGTTTGGCGTCAGTAGCCGCCTTTTTGTGCTTGATGGAACTCCACTTGGAATGGCCTGACATGGTCGACTCAGCCTTTGCGAAATTGAAACGATTTTACGATACCATAACCTCCGGCCGAGCGGGAGCAAGCCCCCGCCGCCCCAAGCTATGACAACAATCGGCTATTGCGCTATCGGGCTGTTCGCTCTGGCCGCCGCCGGATGCTTTCACGCCGCGGTCGCCCCCCGGCAGGCACCCGCACCTGAACGCGACAGCATCCCCGCTCCCTATGACGAGGTGTGGGACGCGACCCTGCAGGTGGTCAAGAAAAACGAGCTAAAGGTTCAGGCGCAGGATCCCGTCCACGGCATCGTGGAGGCTCAGGGCCGCCATTTCACCCTGGAGGACGCCGATTGCGGCCTGGTCGGCACGCCGCTGGGCAAGGTGCCCGTGGAGCCCACTGATGAGGCTACCACGGTGTTCAACTTCTACCTCGCCCCCGACGGTCCCGAAGCGACCAAGGTGTCCGTCCAGGCCACGTTCTCCACCCCGGGCAACGCGCCGTTCCATCCCACCACCAACATGAACTGCATCTCCAAGGGCCGCCAGGAAGCGCGCCTGCTTAAGGAGATCAGCCAGGCCGCGCAACGCCAGCGCCGCCCGGTGTTCAAACCACCGCAGGCACAATGAAAAAGGCGGGCGAAGCCGACTTCGCCCGCCTCTGACTTATTAAGGCAGGATGTAAGGGGCGTCGTCGCGCAGATGGGAGAAATCAAAGGCGTTCATCAAGTCCCCCACCGCCGGCGCGTTAACCGGAACATAAGGATTGGTTGACACCGCCACCGGATTGGGCAGGTTGTCGCGGCTGCGGCCCGACAACGGAGCCAAGCCCCAGTTCGCCTCGATGAATTTAAGAATCGAGGTGTGGTCGTAATAGGTGTGGTCGACAAAGCCTTCTTTGACGTAAGGCGAGACGATTACCAGCGGGATGCGCGTGCCGTCGCCGAAGAAGTCGATCGGCTCGATGTATCCGGAATCGTAGTAGCCGCCGCCTTCGTCCATGGTGGCGATAACGGCGGTCTGGTCGAACAGTTCGGGCCGCTTGTGCAGGCTGTTGATTACATCGGCGACGAAGGTTTCGTAGGCCGCCAGGTTGGAATCAGCCGGATGGCCGGCGTAGCCCTCATAGGGCCGGATGAAGGATACCGCCGGCAAATGGTCCGCCTGAAGGTCGTTCTTGAAGTCGGAGATGTCCTGGATGTTGTTGCGCAGGGCGGTCTGCATCACGCCGCGGATGAATTGGAACGGATTGCAGATGCTGCACCATGATTCGTCGGGATGCCCGTTCTTCCATCCGCCGATGTAGTACTTCCACGACACGCCGGCCTTGGACAGAGCTTCGCCGATATTGGGCAGCGTCTGCGGCGGCAGGGTGAAATGAGTGGCGTCGATGGACTTTTCGCTGCCATCGGGATTGAAACCCGGCCCATAGTTGTTGACCAGGTAGTAGGTGTTGGGCGCGCAGTTGCCGCCGTTGAACGGCGCATAGGAAAGCTGTTTGAGGTAGCTCATGATGGGTTTGACGCCGGGCTGCGCACTGTCGGCGCAGTTGACGTAGGAGCCGCCGGCATAGCCGTCTTGCGTATAGAAGTTGTTGGTGCTCGCCCGCGGGTTGGGATTTTCGATCTGATTGGCAAACGGCGTCACTGGATTGCCGTGGCCATCGCTGAAAAAGGCCTCGTCGGCGGTGCCCAAAAAGATGAAGTTGGCGCCCGTCCCGCCCATCACGGCCTGATGGTAGTTGTCGCCCAGCGCGTAATGGTCGGCCATGAACTTCAGCTTGGGCGCATCGCCCGCCGCCATGTTGAAAAATCCCATCGCCTCCGAACCCTGAAAGGTGTTGCCCGGCGTCGGAGTGGGAGCGCCGTTTTGCGGACCGATGCCCACCGTGACGTCGACCCACACGAACAGGTCGTTCTTGCCCTCGTCAAACTGCTGCCACATCTGAAAGAACCGATGGGGCGGGTCGCCGGTAAAGCCGCCATAATAAGGCGCGTACTTGCTGATCTGAAACGGCCCGTTGGGCAGCGCCGCCGGGAACCGCGCGTCGGCGACGTTTTGCGGCTCGCCGAACGCGTAGGTCGTATTGGGCCGCGGCAGCGTTGCAAACGGCCCGGTGTGCGGCGGATCGATGCGGTAGGTGCCTTGATCGTTGGCCTGCTGCTGAGCGGCTTCGGTGAAATTGGCGCCGGGGCTGCCGTTGGCGCCGACGATGCCCTTTGAGAGCAGGTTCCAGACCCGCTGATGGAATCGAGGCTGGTAGGTGGCGAAAACATTGTCAAAGCTGTGGTTCTCGCCGACGATTACGATCACGTGCTTGATCGGGGTGCGGGTAAACGGCCGCCGATGCGCATCGGCCGCGCCCGCCGGCCCCGCCCCAGTCAGCACTGCCAGCACGAGCGCCGCTGCGCGCACCACTGCACGCCGCGCCCGGCTGCGGACAAAATTCAATCCCGCGTTGCTCATCTTTGGTCCAACCTCCTGTTGTGAAACTGCGCCTGGATGTAGCAAGGGAAGTTGAACGCAAAATTACGCCGCCGCTATCTGATGCCGAGCGCGCGTTGCGCGCCGGTTAAATCCGCACCGGCTCCCCCGATGAGCGGACCGTTGAGCGAGCCTGGGACCGGGCGCTAACCTTTAGTCATGAACGTCAGGAAGGTCTGCGTTTATTGTGCGTCAAGCCGCCAATGCAACCCCGCCTACCACGACGCGGCGCGCGAGTTGGGAAAGGAATTGGCGCTGGCCGGCGTCACCATTGTCTACGGCGGCGGGCTGGTCGGTTCGATGGGCGCGCTGGCCAATGGGGCGCTGGCCCACGGCGGAGAAGTGATCGGAATCCTGCCGCAGTTCATGTACGACCTGGAATGGGGTCACAACGGGTTGAGCGAACTGGTCGTGGTCAACGACCTCCACGAGCGCAAGCGGCGGATGATTTCCGAGGTCGACGCCGTGATTGCGCTGCCCGGCGGATGCGGCACGCTGGAGGAGCTGTTCGAAGCGATTACCTGGAAGCGGCTGGGACTGTACTCGGGCGCGATCGTGCTGGTCAACACGCTCGACTTCTTTGCACCCTGTATCGAGCTGCTCAACCGCTCCATCGAGGAGCGCTTCATGGATCCGCGCCACGCCCAGATGTGGACCGTAGTCGATCATCCGCGCGAAGTGCTCGACGCGATCCGCGGCGCGCCGCGCTGGAATCCCGGCAATCGCGCCTTCGCCGCGCTGTGAGCCAACTCAACGCGCCTGGCGGTCGGGCGCGCGCCGGGATTGTTCCTCTGAAGCGGGCGGCGCCAAGGTCTGGCCGAACGTGCGCCAGCCCAGCACCGATACCGCAACCAGGAACAGAAACGTGGCGACCAGCGTCCACGGGCTGCCGATTGGCACCTCGGCTGACTCCTTGCGAATCTTGTCGAGGTCGAACAGCGATTGCGCGCCGGCCGGCGGCGCCTCCACCCGTTCCATCCGGATGTTGCGGCAATAAACCGTACCGGTGTTGAGGCTGCCGAATCCGCCGATGCGGCAGGCCAGCTCCAAATCCGCGCCCCTGGGTCCCACCTTCAGGTAGAATCCCACCTGCTGCCATCCGGTGGTCCCCTTGAGGTCGGAGGAGGTGATGCCATCCTCCATGATGCTGAGCGACGCGCCGGTGGCGCTGTTGCCCACGTTTTGCGCGCGCAACTCCGCACTGAAGTGGTACCATCCGCCGGTCAGACTCAGCGACTGCGCCCAGCGCGCGTCGTTGGGCTTGAGGTTGGTGACCGACAGCTCGCCGGGCCTGCCTTCTTCATGCGTCCAGCGATAGGTCGAATATTCGGGCCCTTCCTGCCACGCCTGGGTCTGCCAGGCGTCGGGCGAATTGCCCGCGCCTTTGACCAGATTGGGATTGGCCAGCAGATTGGGTCCGCCAGCCGCGCCGGCAGCCAGGATCAGCACGGCGCCAAGTGCCACGCCTGCGATTGCGGCGCCGGTGCCGGCGCGGGGCGGTCGGCTGCTCATCGTCAAATCCAGCTCTTGAGCCCGGGCCCTTGCAGCCACATCCGCGCGTAGTAGCCCGAGCGCTGGATGGGCAGCGCCAGCCAGATCGGAACGTAGTAGATGAACAGCACCACTACCGCGCCGACGAACAGGACACCAACGAACTTGCCGTCGTAGCCTTCCTTGCCCAGCAGAGCCAAAAAGGTCAGCAGCATCGCCAGCGTCAGCACCACGCCGACCCCGACACCCAGCCCCAGCATCAGCGCGGGCACCAGCGTCAGCAGCAAAGCGCCCTTCTCGGCCAGCATCGCCCTGCCCTCCCAGCATTCGACCAGCACCGCGGCCAGTGCGATGTAACCCAGGTAGACTGCGGGCATGTAATGGTAAAGAAACAGCGTGCGGCCGATCGGAATCCACATCCCGAGGTAGGCGATGTAGCCGAGCGCCAGGAAAGCGCGCGGCAGGCTGCGCCGTTCCAGCGCCTGAAAGCCCACGATGATGATCGCGCTCAGCGCGCCCCACCATGAGGCAGGATTGCCGCCGCCCCAGATTGTCGCCACGATGTTACCGCTGGGCGGGAAATCCTGCCAATAGGCAATCGGGCGCAGCATCAGCGGCCAGCTCCACCACGGCGCGGCGTACGGATGGGTGGCGCTGGCCACGCTGCGCTCGTACCAGATCACCTTGCCGTAGTAGGCGAACAAATCGGCGATTCCGCCCCACCATCCAAGCGCAAAATGGGGCAGGAAGGTCCCTACGTAAACGATCGCGGCCACCCCGCCAACCAGCGCCAGGGCGCCGCCCAGGCGCCGCTCCAGCATCGCATCCCACTGGCGCGCGGGTCTGGCCGCCGGCGCCGGCGCAGCGGCCTTTTTCGGCTGATTGCGCCGGCTACGCCGCCGTTGCGCGCGCGGTTCGGGCGCCGATGCAGCCGCGGCGGGCTGCGCCTGCGCTGTTCGCTCGCGCACCAGCACCCAGACCAGAAATCCCACCACCAGCACAAACGTGACCGCCGGGACGTAGAGTTTGGCGCTCAGGCACAACCCCAGCGCGACCGCCATCCACAACAGCGTACGGCGGCGCGCGGGACTGTCGGGCATCTGGATGAAGCGAAACAGCAGCAGGTAGGACCAGGCGCCGAAGGTGACGTAGACGATATCGAGCACCGCGATGCGCGAATCGACTACGAACATCCCGTCGCACATCACGAACAGGCCCGCCAGTGCGCCCGTCAGCCGCGAATTGAACATGCGCCGCGCCAACAGGTAGGTGATCGCGACCAAGGCCGTGCCGATGGCGGCGTTGGGCAGACGCCAGGCCCATGCGTGGTCGCCGAAGATCAGGATCGACAGCGCGATCAGCAGCTTGGCCAGCGGCGGATGGGGATCCAGGAAGTCCTCGCCGTGCAGGTAATGGCGCGCCTGGCCGACGAAATGCACCTCGTCGAAGACGATCTCATTAGGGTGGCCGATTCGGTAAAAGCGCAAAAAAGCCGCCGCTACGAGCAGCGCACCGATTATAATCACATCGATCCGCTCCCAGGGCGGGCACTGCCTGCCCTCGGCGCCGGCGCTCTGGGCGGGCCGCGCAGCTACGGGCTCACTGGCCAGGCGCGCAACGCCGCGCCACATTTGGGAAAGTTTCATCGCCGGTTGCGATTGCGAAACGCTCTGCCATGCGTACCACACGCTGGCGCCGAACAGCGCCACGTTGGCGCCCGACGCCGCCATCGCCCACGGATCGCGCGGGTCCAGGAACGAATTGGTGTCGAGCACTTTTTTGACCCGGATAAGGTTGAACGCAAAGGTCACCGTCATGCCGCCCAGGATGGCCAGCGCAAAGGGCGATTCGACCGCCAATGGAATCAGCACGACCAGCGCGGGATAAAGATAGCGCTCATGCATCCGCGGCGCGAAGATGAAAAAGCCGGTGATGGCCAGAAAGGAGGCCAAAAACAGCCCGGTCCGATCAGGCCTTCGCCATAGCACCCAGGCCACGAAGACATACATCGCCGCCACCAGCGCCATCCCAAGGGTGAAGCATGACACCATGCCCATCAGCGCGGTGCCATCGTCGCGGCGCAGGCCGAAAATCAGCGCCATCAGGTTGAACGCGTTGACCGCCGTTTCGTGATAGTAGGCGGCGGTAGTGGAGTACAAATCGAACAACCAGCTCCACGGATGTCCGATTTGAAACGGCGCGACTGCGACCACGGCAAAGGCCACGAACGCCAGCGCCGAACGCAACCAGGCCTGGCGATCGCCCTTGATCAGCGTCCACAGGCCCAGCACGGGCATCAGCGCCAGCGCCTGCGGCTTGGTGAGCACGGCCAGCGCCGCCACCCCCCATCCCAGTTCGTACTCCTCCTCCAGCACCATCAGGATCGACAGCAGCATCAGCAGCGCCGGGACGGAATCGCTCTGGCCCCAGTATTCGGTGTCGTAAAGCAGCGCCGGATTGAGCGCAAATAGCGCCATCGCCGCGTACGCCAAAGAGGCGGGCGCATTGCGCCGGACCACCGCGAAAACGAGCCCGCCCAGGAGCAGGTCGCCGACGATGGCCGGGCTCTCGACCATGGTGCGCATCATGTCGCCGGTCAGTCCCAGGGCATGAACCGCGGCGCCCGCCGCCCACAGCAAATAGAGGTAGCCGGGGGGATAGTCCAGAAAGTAGCCCGGCTCGTACATCCGCGCCGGACCGACATCCGCCATGCGCAGCGCCCATGCCTGGTAGCTTCCCACGTCGATCCCCAGGCCGGGCAGCACGGGCAGCAGCGCGATCTTGATGACCATCAGGCCCAGCAGCAGCAGAAAGGCCCAGATGAGACCTTCACCCTCGTCGGCGAACAGCGGCTTGCAATAGAGGTAGAGCGAGTACAGCACCAGGGCGAGCAGGATCGCGCCGCAAAAGATTCCCACCGCCCGGCCGTCGCTTGAAGGCGGCGCCGCCTCCTCCGCCCAGGCCAAACCGGCAGAGCACAGCAGCACACACACCGTGGCGGCAATGGAAGCCACGGGTGCGGCCGATTTACCAAACCAGGGCCGGTTCGTCATCGTTCAGTGCTTTTTCTCCACAACGCACGCACGTGTAACATTAGTTCATGGCCTCCCGGCGGCGGGCAAGCCTGCGCGCCGGGGCGGCCCTTCTTTTTGCCTTAAACGGCAGTTAAAGTTCGACTATGCGCCGAAGCTCCGAGGGCCCAGCTAAACAACGCGCCGTACACGGCGCAACAATCGATACCCGGGTGATCATGAACAAAATTCTTCGCGTGGCCGCCACGGCCGCGGCAATCGCCGCGCTGTGCGCATCGATCGTCGTCGTGCGCGGTGCGGCGCTTGACGCCGCCACCGGTTCCGGCGACGACAAGCTGATTGCGTTTTTGCAAAAGCATTACCGGCTGCCGAGCGACCGCAATATCATGTTGGGACCGCCGCTTAAAACACCCTTTTCCGGTATCAAGAGCCGCACCGTCACCATCTCCGACGGACACGGCGCTTCGTTCAAGGCCGGCACGCTCTTTATCGAACCCGGCGTCAACGACGTGATCATGGGTGAACTGCTGGATCTGAAATCCGACCCATGGGGCAGGATGAGCCTGAAGTCGATGCATCTGGAGGACCGGCCCACGATGGGCCCGGCCAATGCCCCAATCACGATCGTGGAATTTGCCGATTTCGAATGCCCCCATTGCGCGCATGCGATGGGTGTGGTGGAAACCGCGGTGGAGAGCAAATACCCCGGCAAGGTGCGCCTGGTGTTCAAGAATTTCCCCCTCCAGGGCCATCAATGGGCCCGTGCGGCGGCGATTGCGGCGCAATGCGTTTATCTGCAAAATCCCAACACGTTCTGGGATTTCGCCCGCCAAATCTACCGCGATCAAGCCTTCATCACGCCTGACAATTTGGTCGAACACGTCGACGACTTCGCCCACCACAATCAGCTCGATACCGAGGCCTTGCACGCGTGCGTGATGGGTCAGGCGGCGGACCAGCGCGTCGCCCAGGACATCATGGACGGACAGAAGGCCAACGTCGTTTCCACGCCCACCCTGTTCATCAACGGCATCCCGGTGATGGGCGCCGAACCCGAAGTTCTGGATTCGATCATCAGCTCCGAACTGAAGAATCAAAGCGCCGGCTGACCCCATCGGGCGCGGCCCGTTCGGACCCCGATCTTTTTGTGCGCTCATCTCTTCCCGCCCGGGCAAGAGAACGGCGGCGAGTTTGTAGTTTTTACCAGTTATACGGTGCTAAGCTTAAAAATCATCCATAAATTGGAGCAACGCACACGGCACGCGCGATGCTAAACGCGGGCATCTTGTCTCAAAGGTGCGATAGATTGCGGCAACGGGAGGAAAGATGATGAGAACGCGTTTCGCAAGCTGGTGGACGACACTCGCATCCGTGGCGCTGACGGCGGTCGCCATCGGATGTGGGGGCGGTGGAGGAGGCGGCGGCGGTCTCCCTACCAGCGGTACGGTTACCACGACTCTCAGTGATCCACCCTCATGCAAGGCCACTTATTCCCACGTGTGGGTGACGATCGCCGACGTTAAGGCCCATCTCAATCCTGACGCATCGCCGGACGATGCCGGGTTCGTTGATTTGACTCCAAACCTGGCTTCCTCGCCGATGCAGATCGACCTGCTGAGCGAGCCCGATACCGAATGCCTGCTGGCCACGCTGGGCAGTACCAGCGGCCTGCCGGCCGGAAAGTATCAACAGATCAGGCTCATCCTGGTGGCCAATGACGCCACCGGTGTAACCCTGTCGACCAACGGCGGCACCAACGAATGCGCCTTCACCGGAGGCTTCAACTGCGTGCAGGATTCGTTTGGGAACTTCCATCCCCTCACCCTGCCCAGTGAGGCCAGGACCGGAATCAAGATTCCGCCTGGCCAGCTTGCCAGCGGCGGTCTGACGGTTTCGCCGGGCATGGGCGTGGACATCGATATCGACTTCAACGCCTGCACCTCGGTGGTACAGGCCGGGCACAGCGGCAAGTTCCTCCTCAAGCCGACACTGCGCGCGGCGGAACTGGGCACCAATCCGCTGATCGCAGGCACCGTCGTGATCGGGGCCGCCAGTGACGGGTCGGTGACAGTGCCGGCCAGCCCGGTCGGAGTCCCGAATGCGGTCGTCTGGCTGGAACAGCAATCCACCAGCGTTGATGTTCAGGGCGGTGGGACGGATACGGTGGAAAACTTCATCGGTAGCACGATGACCGATTCGAGCGGCCATTTTGAGTTCTGTCCGGTCGCGCCCGGCAACTACGATATCGTAACCGACGCCTTTGCAGTGCCAGGCGCCGGTTCGTCCAATGCCACCGTCAGCACCGGGGTTGGCGTTTCCTCCAGCGGCGGGCCCAACAATCTGGTCATTCCTGTGGTCGCGGAAAGCGGTGGTCCGGCCACGGTGAATGCCGCGTTCACCACCGCCAATAGCAGCGCTCCGGGCGACGACATAACCTTTACGAGTCTCCAGCAGTTCACGGCCGGCAGCGGCCCGGTCCAGGCATTGGTGCCGTTCTTCACCGTCAACGGTGCAGCCAGCACCACTCCGGCGGTAACCACCACCAGCTCCTCGGGTACGGGCTGTAGCGTGTTCACCAAACCCGCGACCTGCACCGGCTCCACGAACTGCGCCTGTGTCACGTACACCGTTCCCAACAGCAACCTGGTCTCCGGAACGGCTAACTCGAGCGGCGCCGGCTATACGATCAGCAGCTCGACACCGGTGCAAGGCTCGCTCGACGCAATCGCCACCCAGCAAGGGTCTTCCGGTTCAGCCCTGGTATGCAATCCAAACCAACTGGACGCGCCACCCTTCGCCCTGCTGCCCTTTCCGGGCACGTCCAACGCAGGCACGCTTGCTTTCGACAGTTGCGATTAAACCAAAAACATCGGTTGTCGATGTTGTAAACGTATCAGAATAGGTTGAGGCGCGGCACATCGCAGGACTCCGCTCGAAAGAGCGCCGCGACGCAGCAGCCGCGCCTCAACCAACGCCAATCGAAAGTCCGAGCAGTCCAAGCAGCCGGCCACAGGCCGGGCCGCGTTTCGCAAGCGGGGACGTGAGCGGCGCCAAAAGAGGCGCCCACAGCTCGGCGATTTCACTCCATGACTCGGGTTGGGGCCCGCCCACGGTAATCACGAAAGCGTTTCGCGGAACAGCGCCAGGATACGTTCCCAATGGCGCTCGGCGGCGGCGCGGTCGTACATCGGAGTGCCG
This sequence comes from Pseudomonadota bacterium, assembly GCA_021325025.1. Classification (GTDB taxonomy): domain Bacteria; phylum Desulfobacterota; class Binatia; order Binatales; family Binataceae; genus JAJPJA01. Next base: position 98,086 of record JAJPHZ010000038.1, read on the forward strand.
TTGGCGGCGAATCCGTGCTGGACTCCCGGATATACTTCCATCGTGAAATTGGTTTTGGCGGTTTCTAGGGCGGCCTTGAGCCGATCCATTTCGCCCGGCGTCAGCCAGGGGTCGATCTCGGCGATTGCGACATAGATCTTGCCGCGCATCTTGGGCGCGAGCAGATGGGGACTGTCGGGGCGATCGTTGGCGAGGTTGGCGCCGTGGATCGACGCGCCCGCCGCGACGCGATCGGGAAATGTGCCGGCCGCCGTCAGCACCAGCGGTCCGCCCATGCAGTAACCGACGCAACCGATCTTCGATCCTTTGACCCCCGGCTCGTGGCTTAGAAAATCCAGGAACGCGGCAGTATCACGCATGGTGCCGGCATTGGTCACCGACTGCACCAGCGCCATCATGCGATTGCGCTCCGCTTCGTTGGTCAGCATCGAGGCCAGATCAAACGGCGCATACTCGCCGGCGCGATAATAAAGATTGGGCAGCAGCACGAAATAGCCGTTGGAGGCCAGCCGCTGCGCCATCGCGCGCAGATCGGGCCGGATGCCGATCCCATCCATATAGAGGATGATGGCGGGCGCAGGCGCATCGCCCGGCGCGGTATAGGTGTAGCAGTCGCAGTTGCCGTCCGCGGTCTTTATGGTCACTTTGCCTTCGCTCACGCGCTTTACCTCCGCGACAAGACGTAAGAATTGCAGCCGCGCGCCAAAATAGAGAGACGCGCTTCAACCCTTGGGCAATTTCAGGACCCGCTCGCCGATGATGTTGTGCTGGATCTCGTTGGAGCCTGCGGCGATCGTCATCCCGCGCGCGGTCAGGAAGCGGCCCAGCCAGCGCCCGCCCTCCACGGCGTTGCGCGAGCCGGCACGGAGCTGATGGAACGGTCCCAGCATCTCGTCGGCGAACATCTGGACGCGCAGGTTGAGGTCGGTGGCGAACAGCTTGCCGTAGGAAGTTTCCGGCCCCGGGATGCGCTTCTTGAGTTGATTGGTCAGGCCGCGATAACGAATCAGCCGCAGGCATTCGGCTTCGGCCGCGAATTGCGCCAGCTTCTGGCGCACATAGGGATGCTTTGATGCGGTGATGCCTTCAAACTGTATGTGGCGCGAAAGTTCAATGAGGTCTTCGACCGCTTTCTGCACCGGATGGCGCGTGCCGCCCGAGGCGCGTTCGTACATCAGGGTCGCGATCGAAACCTGCCAGCCTTTGTTGAGCTCGCCGACTAGATTGTTCAGCGGCACCTTGACGTTGTCATAGAAGACCTCGTTGAATTCCGACCCGCCGGTGATTTGCCGCAGCGGACGCACCGTGATGCCGGGGCTTTTCATGTCGACCAGCAGGTAGGAGATGCCCATGTGCTTGGGCGCCTTGGGGTCGGTGCGCACCAGCAGCACCTGCATGTGCGCGCGCTGCGCCATGCTGGTCCAGATCTTCTGCCCGTTGACAACGAAGTAATCGCCCTGGATCTCCGCGCGGGTCTGAAGTCCGGCGAGATCCGAGCCGGCGTTGGGCTCGGAGTAGCCCTGACACCAGATCTCCTCCGCCGTCAGCATCTTGTGCAGGTAGCGCCGGCGCTGCTCATCGGTGCCCAGGAAGATCAGGGTCGGGCCGATGCGATCGATCGCCAGGGTGTTGGCACCGTAAATCGGCAGGCCCAGCTTGAGCGCCTCGTCCTGGTAAATGGCCTGTTCGACGATGCCGGCACCGCCGCCGCCCCATTCTCTGGGCCAGTGCAGTGCGACGTAGCCGGCATCGTAGAGCCGGCGATGGTATTGGAGCAGGCGAGCCCAGCGCTCGTCGCTGTCGGTGCCCCCGGTCAGATCATCCTGGCGGCCGAAGACTTCGCGCTTGGCGCGTTCCAAAAAGGCGCGCAGCGTGCGGCGGAAATCCTCCTGCTCGGGTGTGAAGTTAAAATCCATCGGGCAACCTCGTCAGGATCGCAGCGCTCTGTCAGCGCTTATTGAGCCGGAACCGGGAAGGTGTGGCCGCAGGTCCAGGCGCCGTCAACCGTCAGGATCACACCGCTGACCATGGCGGCGTCGTCGGAGGCCAGGAACAGCGCGGCGTTGGCGATGTCCTCGGGCTCGCAGGCGCGGCCCAGCGGATGCAGCGCGGCGCCCAGCTTGCGGGTCGTCTCAGGATCCACCGAGATTCCCATCGACTCGCCGATATTGGTCACCACCGCGCCCGGGCAGATCGCCGCCGCGCGCACTTTGTATTTGGCGTAATCCAGCGCCACCACCTTGGTGAAGCCAATCACACCGTGTTTGGCCGCGCAGTAATGCGGCAGGCCCGGCTGTCCGGTGATGCCGGCGATCGACGCCGTGTTCAGCACCACGCCGCCTTGTTTCATCAGATGGGGCAGCGCGTACTTGGTGCCGAGAAAAACGCCGGTCAGGCAGATATCGATCACCTTGCGCCAGTCGGCTTCGCTCATCTCGTGCACCAGGCCCATCGGGCTGATGCCGGCGTTGTTGTACATGATGTCCAGCTTGCCGAAGCGCTTGACCGTCTCGTTCACCATCCGCTCGCAGTCGGCCGCCTTGGTGACGTCCGCCGCAATCGCGATGGCGTCGCCGCCGGTGTCGGTAATCGCGGCAGCCACGGCCTCGGCGCGCTGCGCGTTGACGTCGGCCACGCCGACCTTGGCGCCCTCGCGGGCAAACAGACGCGCGGCCGCGCGGCCGATGCCGGAGCCGGCACCGGTAATGATTGCGACTTTGCCATCCAATCGTGCCATCGTATTGTCCCTCTTGCGACGCTCTTTGTTTACGCAGTCTTTATATCCGAATTTCGGCTGCTCAACTGTCCGCGATTACCGGGTTGCGCAGGCAGCCGATTCCTTCGATCTCCACTTCGACCACGTCGCCCGCCCGCAGCGGCCCGACACCGGGCGCGCCGGTGGAAATGACGTCGCCGGGCAGCAGCGTCATGATGTGCGAGATCCAACTGACCAGCAAATCCGGCGCGTAGAGCAGGTCGTCGGTGCGCGCCTTGACGCGCACTTCGCCATTGACGCGGCATTCGGTGTCGAGGTTGTTGGGATCGACGTCGGTGGCGACCACCGGACCAAATGGGGCGAAAGTGTCAAAGGCCTTGGCATGAAACATCATCGGCGTCCCCATTGTCTTGCGCAGTTCGCCCGCGGTCACGTCGTTCACGCAGGTGTAGCCCAGGATATGAGCGGCGGCCTCCTCGCGCCTGACGCGCCGGGCCAGGCGCCCGATGACGATGCCGATTTCACCCTCATGGTTGAGGTAGTCAAGCTCGGGCGGGAAGATGATCGGATCGCCCGGATTGTTAACCGCGGTCGAGGGCTTGAAGAACAGCGTCGGCCGTTCCGGCGGCGCTGCCTTGCCCAATACGCGCCGGCGCCCAGGGCCGATTGCAATCACCTTGCTGGCAGCGGTCGGACTGAGCAGCTTGACCGACCCGAGCGCAATCGGCCCGGCACCGGCGACGGGTTTGAGGGCGTGCAGTTCACCTTCCAACGGCTGGATCTGGTCGCCCTGCAGCGACCCGTATTGCACGCGGTCGGCCTGGGCGAAGCGTACCAACTTCATTCTGTAACTCCTCTCGCCAGGAAAATGCCGCTATGCCGCTCCCGATTGCTGAACACTGCCTTTCACCTGCAAGACATGCGCGGTCTGAGAAAGTTAGAGCACCGCAGCAGTAATGTCCACCTTGGCGATCGCAAGTTCAAAGTCGGGCGCGCGCGGTTGTCCCGGCTGGGGCCAGCCCTGGGTGCCCGAAGGAACCATCCTAAAGCTGCAACCGCCCACGGAAAACGGGCGCGGGGTTTGATAGTCGCCCCAACGAGCGCCGCATCGGGCTTGCACAGCCGCAGAAAATGGGCATGCCCAATGCTATCATTTAGCTGTGGAAATCTCGGCAAGGAGGCAGTCCGATGAAAGTGTCTGCGGGCATGTCTCTGGTGGCTCTGCTCGGGTTGGCCGCTGTGGCCTTCGCGGGGCCGGTCGGTGTCCAAAGGCAGCCGGTGGAAAACCGTGCGGCACTCGCTCAGCTTCAGAGCGCCAGGGCGCAGCTGGCCGAAAAGGCCCTAAACCCGACCGTGAAGGGGCCTTTGCGGTTTTGCTACATGAATCAACAGGAAAGGATCGATAACCTGATCGATCGCCTGCAGAGCGGGCAGCGGGTGAGCCGCGGCGAAATCAGCCGCGCGCTGGGAAGCTGCTGAACCGCTTAAGCGGCAGATCGGGCCCGGAGCGATCGCCTGACGGGCGGACTTGATGCCGCACGTCGCTGACCAACCCTATCCTTTCCAGTATGCAGATCACCGCGTAGCCAACGTCCGGCTGGCACCATCCCTGTCCAAGGCGCGCCAGCGCCGGACGCGCGTGATGGTTACGATGCCAGTTCTCGCCCTGGAACAGGTGCATGAAGCCCAGCCAGGTCACGTTGCGGCTGGAATCCTGGCCGCGCGGCACGCCCGGCTCGCTGTGGCATACGCTGTTGACAAAGCACTGCGCATGCAGCGCGAACACCAGCCGGATCGCCCCCAGCCAGAAAAACGCGGCGGCCCCGAAATACAGACCGCCGAAATACGACATGATCAGGATCGGCGGCTGCAAAAACCGCCATACGCCGTAGGCCGGACGATTGAGGTCGGGACAGACCCGCTCGATCGAGGGCGGTTCGGACTGCCATAGCCATCGCAGGTGCGCCCACCAGAATCCATGCCACGCCGGACTTGAGACGTCCTGCGCAGTATCGGCGTAGGCATGATGGATTCGATGGCTGGCGACCCAGGTAGTGGGGGAGCCCGAGCCGTTAAAGATGGCAAAGAAGGTCAGCACCGCACCGGTGAGCGGATTCAGCCGCAGAGCGCGATGGGCCAGAGCGCGATGGTAGCAGACCGTGGTGCCGAGGCCGCCCATCCAGGCCAGCGCCAGCGCCCCCAGCAAAATCCGCCAGCCGGGCAACGGATATAGCAGCAGTCCGGCTGCGGCGGTTGCATGGATGAGGATGACCCACGGCAGGACCATAACATCCTGTCGGGTTGTGCGCCACCAAGGCCAGGCCGCTCCCCGCGACGATCGTTCGGAGCTCGCAAGCTCCTGTGCAGGCACAGACAGAAGCACTCCATTTTTCAGAGCCAGTGGATTCAGGTCGGGCGGTCAAGCCAAACGAAAGGTTCTGAGGGTTAAGTCGTTCAGTCGCGTGAATCCGCGCGCTTGAGCCAACGCTTTGGCTCGCGCGACACTATATGGGAGCACAATACGGACTATCAAGAGCCGGCGATAAATTCACGACCGAAGCATCGATACCGGACTGCCGCACGTTAACGGCCGCCCGCGGCGCGGCTTCGCGCCTTTCCGTTTCGGCTGGCGGGATCGGGTTCCAGGCGGATCTTCTGTCCTTTAAGCTCGCTATTGTTGAGCAGGCTGAACGCCACCGCCACATCGCAACTCTGCGCCATCTCCACCACTCCGAATCCGCGGCAGACGCCCGAGGCCCGGTCGGTGACCGCCAGCGCCGCTACGACTTCTCCGGCACGCGCAAAATGCTCGGCCAGGTCGCTGCTGGTCACCGAACTTGCAAGATTGCCAACGTATACTTTGGGCATGAAACGAACTTCTCCGTTTGCTTCATCGGACGCGCCCGGCAGATCGCAAGTCGTTCACAATGGGGGTCGATCCGAATGGCGAGCTCCTCCATTGTATTGGGCAATTGCGGTGGCCGCAACCGCCCCGCCAGCCGCGCCCTTGAGGGTTAAGGCCGCGCGCAATCACGGCTCGAAGCGGCGAATGCCTTCGATTTGCTTTTGCGGCACCTGTCCCTTCCTGAGTACCTGCTCGGTCAGCGCGCGGCCCTCCTCGGGCCGAAGGATGCGCAGCTCGCCCTCATAGGCCATCGAGGCAAACGGGACGTCCAGTCCGGGCCGGTAGAAGTCGACATACTTCAGGCAGTTGATGGTATTCTTGCTGGTCAAGGCCAGGTGGAGCTCTTCCTTGTGAACGAGCGGCGGACGGAAGGCGGTCTCCAGCCCGTTGAGTTTGACCGTGATGGTCTTCGGATTGAGCACCTCGGCCCTGACATCGACGATTTGCGAGGAACGCTCGGCAAACGCCGTCGTCTGCATGAAAACGGTGCCGCTGTTTTCACCAAAGGCCAGGCCGACGATCGAGTCGGCCGAGGGCGGCGCCTCCATGCCTGCAACCCGCAGCAGACGCAGATGTCCGCCCCATTCGCCCACGAAGTCGCGGCTGGCGCGCGGAATTACCAGCACGTTCTGACCGGGCTTGGACAGCGGGGAAGGGACCTTGGGCAGGGTTTTGGTCTGGCTGCCGGCAGTCGGCGGAAGCTCCAGGGTACTGCCGCTCTGATGCTGGATCTGCTGGGCCCGCACGCTGCAGGGGATCGCGATTACCAACGTTAGGGCGAGCAGGACGCAGCGCCGCCTTGGGCGCTGAGCAACGGCCGGCGCGGGACTGGTTTCAGCACGGCATTCTTGTATGATCGCCATAACTGGTGTCATTGAAGATAGCGCGCAGCAGGGCGGTAAAGCCACGCACCCCCGCCTGTCGGGCGCATCAGGGTTCGGCAACCAAAACCGCCGCGGAGGCCAACCGCAGGCAGGGCGAAGGAAATAAGGAGCGAGCATTCGAAGCGATGGCATACAAGACGATTAAGGTTCCCACCAACGGCGAGAAGATCCGCCTCAGGTCCGATCATACGCTGGAAGTTCCCGACCGGCCGATCCTGCCCTTTATCGAGGGCGATGGCACCGGCCCCGACATCTGGCGCGCCTCGCAGTACGTGTTCGACGGTGCGGTCAGGAAGGTTTACGGCGGCAAGCGTCAGATCGCGTGGATGGAAGTTTACGCGGGCGAGAAGGCCTTCAAACAGTTCGAAACCTGGCTGCCCGACGAGACCGTCGACGCCTTCCGCGAATATCTCATCGGTATCAAGGGGCCTCTCACCACGCCGGTGGGCGGCGGTATCCGTTCGCTTAACGTGGCCCTGCGCCAGATGCTGGACCTGTACGTCTGCCTGCGCCCGGTGCGCTACTTCAAGGGCGTGCCCAGTCCGGTCAAGAATCCGGAAAAGCTCGATGTGGTGATCTTCCGCGAGAATACCGAGGACATCTACGCCGGCATCGAATGGCAGGCGGAATCGCCCGAAGCCAAAAAGGTGATCAAGTTCTTGCAGGAGGAGATGGGGGTCAACAAGATCCGCTTTCCCAACACCTCGGGAATCGGCATCAAGCCGGTGTCGCGCGAAGGCTCCGAGCGCCTGATCCGCGCCGCGCTGGATTACGCGATCAAGCACAAACGCAAGAGTGTGACCCTGGTCCACAAGGGCAACATCATGAAGTTCACCGAGGGCGCCTTCCGCGACTGGGGCTACGAACTGACCCGGCGCGAATACAAGGGACGCGCGATCGGATGGGACGACTGCAACGGCAATCCGCCCCCGGGCCAGGTGCTGGTCAAGGACAACATCGCCGACATCACCCTGCAGCAGGTGCTGACGCGGCCCGAGGAGTTCGACGTGGTCGCGACCATGAACCTCAACGGCGACTATCTGTCCGATGCGCTGGCCGCGCAGGTGGGCGGAATCGGCATCGCGCCCGGCGCCAACATCAACTACATCACCGGCCACGGCGTGTTCGAAGCCACCCACGGCACGGCGCCCAAGTACGCCAATCAGGACAAGGTCAATCCGGGCTCGGTAATCCTGTCGGGCGTGCTGATGCTGGAACACATGGGGTGGCAGGAGGCGGCCGACGCGATCGTGCGCGGCCTGGAGAAGACCATCGCCAACAAGACCGTGACCTACGATTTTGAACGTCTGACCACCGGCGCCAAGCTGCTCAAGTGCTCCGAGTTCGGCAAGGCGATCGTTGACAACATGTGAAGCCAAGGGCCGGCGGCGGTCCGTGAACCGGGCCGCCGCCCGTCCGACCTTGTCCTGCCGAGCTGGAGAGATGGGCAGCGCCGAAACGCCCGGAGAGGTTGCTCGCTCGGCGCGCCGGCCACGGTGCGATTAGTAATTCCTTCAGCCGCAGGTCGCCGAGTGCACGTCGATGATCTGGCGAATCGCAATCCGGTGGTGCGCGTTGCTCTTCGCGGCCACAGCCCTTCACAGCAATCCTGCCCTGGCCGGCGATTCCTCCCGCCCGGCGGCGTCGCCGGGGGATTTGCACATCCGCTTCACCGCGCTCCGCCCGCCGACGCCGCAATGCCTGCAGCGTGCGCAGCAACTGCTCGATACGCTGCGCAAGGATTTGGAGAAATACAAGGACTACAAAGCGGCGGAGGCGGCCGGATACAGCGGCTATTACACGGACAGCAGGCTGCCGATGTACCATTTCGCCAGCAAATGGCGCGCCTTCAAGGAACTGGTCCGCTTCGATGCGGCGCAACCCACCGCCTTGCTCTACAAAAAGACCGCTGACGGCTACCAACTGATTGGCGTAATGTACTACGCGCCGGGCAGGTATTCGGAGGACCAGCTGGACCGGCGCGTGCCGCTGTGTGCCGCCCGATGGCATCGGCAGGTCAACGTCTGCCTGCCGCCCGGCGGCGCCGAAGACAGCAGCGACCCCCGCTTCGGCTCCGACGGCACGATTGCAACGCAGGCCGAATGCCAACAGGCGGGCGGAAGCTGGAATCCGGAGATCCACGGCTGGATGGTCGAGGTCTATCCGTTCGAATCCGACCCGAAAAAAATCTGGGCCTACCGCCCGGGGTGAGACCTGACCCCCGGCCCCTTGGGGACGAAAAGGGGAGAGCTGTCGTCGCTACTGCGCGCAGTAGTTGTGAAAGCACTCATGTGGGCGATCGTCGCGCTTCCCTTCGAGGGAGGAAGACAGGGGTTAGGTCGGTTTGACCCAAGCGCTGATTCTGCGAAAATGAGCGGCGACCCGTGTTCGCAGCGGCGCTCATTCCAACGCGAAGCGGTACGGCTCTTTCCTGACGTTGGTGTAAGTTGTACTGACTAACAGACGGCCGGATATAAGCGCCGCTTAATCAAGGCCGATTTCCAACGAGGCTATGTATGACGCGCAAAAAAATTGCATTCATCGGCGCCGGCAACGTCGGTGCCACCTGCGCCCATCTGTGCTTCCTGCGCGGGCTGGGCGATATCGTGCTGTTTGACATTATCGACGGTCTGCCGCAGGGCAAGGCGCTGGATATGCTGGAATCGGCTCCCGTGATGGGGGTGGACGTCAAGGTCACCGGCACGCTGGAATATGGCGAAATCGAGGGCGCCGATTGCTGCGTGGTCACCTCAGGATCGCCGCGCAAGCCCGGGATGAGCCGCGACGACCTGCTCAAGATCAATGCCGGCGTGATGAACCAGGTCGGCGAGGCGATCCGCAACTACGCGCCCGACGCGTTTGTCATTGTCGTCACCAATCCGCTCGACGCGATGGTAACCCAGATGAAGCGCGTCACCGGCTTCCCCAGGCATCAGGTGGTCGGACAGGCGGGCGTGCTGGATTCCGCCCGCTACCGCACCTTCATCGCGCAGGAGCTCAAGGTGTCGGTCGAAAGCGTGCAGGCGATGGTGCTGGGCGGACACGGCGACGACATGGTGCCGGTGCGCAGCTACACCACGGTGGGCGGCGTGCCGGTGGAAAAGCTGATTAACCCCAGGCGCCTTGACGAGATCGAAAAGCGCACCCGCGACGGCGGCGCTGAAATCGTCAACCTGATGAAGACTTCTTCCTATTACGCGGCGGGCTCGGCGGTCTACCGCATGGTGGAGGCCTTCATTTTGGACCGCAAGGAGATCCTGCCGGCGGCCGCCTACCTCGACGGCGAGTACGGCGTCACGGGCCTGTATGCCGGCGTGCCGGTGGTCATTGGCGGCGGCGGCGTTGAGAAGATCGTGTCGATCGACCTGACCGAGGCGGAAAAGCAGGCCTTTGCCAGTTCGGTCAATCACGTCCGCGAGCTGGTTGACGCGATGGACAAGGTGCTGGCCGGCAATTGAGCGCGGCCGATCGATTTAAGGCAGACTAAATGAACATCCACGAGTTTCAGGCCAAACAGATCCTGGGGCGCTTCGGCGCGCCGGTCCCCAAGGGCCAGCCCGCCACGACCGCGGCCGAGATGGAGGCCGCGTTCAAGGCGTTGGGCCAGCCCAAAGCGGTGGCCAAGGTGCAGATTCATGCCGGCGGACGCGGCAAGGCGGGCGGCGTCAAGCTCGTTGCCAGCGCCGCCGAGGCGCGCCAGTTCGCCGAGCGTATGCTGAACAAGCCGCTGGTCACGCATCAGACCGGACCCCAGGGCCGGGTGGTGCGCAAGCTTTACCTCGAAGAGGCCAGCGAGGTGGCGCGCGAGCTGTACCTGGCGATGCTGGTCGATCGCAAGGCCGAGAGCCTGGCGGTGATCGCCAGCACCGAGGGCGGGATGGATATCGAGGAAGTCGCCGCCAAAACGCCCGAGAAAATCATCACCGAGCCTATCGATTTGACCGCCGGGATGGCGGCCTTCCAGGCGCGCAAGATCGCCTTCGCGCTGGGGCTGAAGGACAAGCAGGTCAACCAGTTCGTCGGCCTGCTCAGCGCGATGTACCGCGCGTTCAACGAAACCGACGCGTCGCTGATCGAGATCAATCCGCTGGTGGTGACTGCGGCGGGCGCCGTGCTGTGCCTGGACGCCAAGATGTCGTTCGACGACAACGGCCTGTTCCGCCATCCGGATATCCGCGAGCTGCGCGACCCCAACGAGGAGGATCCCACCGAGACCGAGGCCGCCAAGTACGACCTCAGCTACGTGCATCTGGACGGCAACATCGGCTGCATGGTCAACGGCGCAGGGCTGGCGATGGCGACCATGGACATCGTCAAGTATTACGGGGCCGAGCCGGCCAACTTTCTCGACGTCGGCGGCGGCGCCAACACCGAGAAGGTGGCGGCGGCCTTCCGCATCCTGCTCTCCGACAGCCGCGTCAAGGCCGTGCTGATCAACATCTTCGGCGGCATCATGCGCTGCGACGTGCTGGCCGAGGGCGTGGTCGAGGCAGCCAAGCAGGTCAATCTCAAGGTGCCGCTGGTGGTGCGCATGGAAGGCACCAACGTCGAGCAGGGCAAGAAGATTCTGAAGGACTCCGGATTGGCGGTAATCGCCGCCGCCGACATGGCCGACGCCGCGCGGCGGGTGGTCGAAGCGATCGGGAAGCGGGGCTGAAGCGATGAGTATTCTGGTCAACAAGGACACCCGGGTCGTGACCCAGGGAATCACCGGCGCCACCGGCCAGCTCCATACGCGGGCCTGCCGGGAGTATGGCACCCAGATGGTGGCGGGGGTGGTGCCGGGCAAGGGCGGAACGGACTTCGAGGGCATCCCGATTTTCGACACCGTCGAGCAGGCACGAAAAGCTACTGGATGTAATGCGAGCGTGATCTACGTTCCGCCCCCGTTTGCCGCCGACGCGATCATGGAAGCCGCCGACGCCGGCGTCGAGCTGGTGGTGTGCATCACCGAGGGCATCCCGGTGCTCGACATGGTCAAGGTCAAGCGCTACCTGGCGGGCCGCAAGTCGCGGCTGATCGGGCCCAACTGTCCCGGCATCATCACGCCCGGCGAATGCAAAATCGGCATCATGCCCGGCTACATCCACAAGCCCGGCAAGGTCGGGGTAGTGTCGCGCTCGGGGACGCTTACCTACGAGGCGGTGTATCAACTGACGCAGTTGGGAATCGGGCAGTCCACCTGCATCGGCATCGGCGGCGACCCCATAATCGGCACCGGGCATATCGACGCGCTCAAGCTGTTCAACGACGATCCGGGCACCGAAGCGGTGATCCTGATCGGCGAGATCGGCGGAACGGCGGAGGAAGAAGCCGCGGAGTACATCAAAAATAGCTTCAAAAAACCGGTAGTAGCATTTATCGCCGGGCAGACGGCGCCCAAGGGCCGCCGCATGGGTCACGCGGGCGCGATTATCTCGGGCGGGCGCGGCACCGCCGCGGACAAGATCGCGGCGCTCAAGGCGGCGGGAATCACGGTGGCGATGAGTCCGGCGGATTTGGGCTCGACCATGAAGGCGGTGCTCGATGACCGCAAGTAGCACGATGGAACTGACATTGGCGATTCTCAAGCCTGATTCGGTCAGGCGCAATCTTATCGGTCAAATCCTGGCGCAGATCGAGGCGGCGGGCCTGCAAATCCGCGCGCTCAAGCGCCTGACCCTGACGCGCAGGCAGGCCGAGGCGTTTTACGACGTGCACAGGGAGCGGCCGTTTTTCGGCTCGCTGTGCGATTACATGACCTCCGGTCCGGTGGTGGTTGCGGCGCTGCAGGGCGAGCGCGCCATCGAACGGTGGCGCGAGCTGATGGGCGCCACCGACCCGGCCAAAGCGGCCGAGGGCACAATTCGCAAAAAGTTCGGCCAAAACATCGAACAGAACGCGGTCCACGGCTCCGACGCCACAGAAACCGCCGCCCGCGAGGTTGCGTTTTTCTTCAGCACGATGGAACTGGCGGGGTAGCTGACTCTACACCTCCCCCATTTTGCGGCTGTCGAAGAATGTCGTGAGTGCGGTCTGCCGCTCCATCGCGCGGCCGCGGGGCGGCTGCGCCCAGCGTACTTACGTATCCAGGCAACTGCGGCGGCCCCGCGGTCGATGCGCTAGCGACTGCTGTGCGCACGCCGCCGGTCCGGCGCAGATATGCTTCACGCGGTCTGGTTGCGACCGCGAACGCTACGGCGCAGCCGCGCCGGCCAGGGCCGGCACACTGACGCCCAGGTCGGCCAGCGCCTGGACCACCGTGTCGCGCTGCGGGGCGTAGGGATTGGCCTTGAGAAAATCCTCGTAGGCGCTGATTGCGGCTTCGCGCTTGCCTTGCAGTTGCAGCACACGCGCGACCGCGACGCGCGCATTGTTGGCCTCGGGACCGTTGAGCGCGGCTGCCTGACGGTAGGCCTCTCCCGCTTTGCCGTACTCGCCGCTTTGCTCGTACACCACGCCCAAATCCATCAGCGCCAGCTCGCGAAAGGACTGCGGACCTTCGCCCTGCGTGTACTCCTCAAGCGCCTGGCGGGCGCGCGTCAGGTCGCCGGAGTTGAAGTAGGCCAGGCCCAGGTAATAGCGCGCCAGAGCGGCGGCCTTGCTGGAGGGATGCTGCGCGATGAGCGTCTGGAACTTCTGTTCGGCGGCCTTATAGTTTTTGGCGTTGAGCGCGGAAAAGCCCCCGTAGAACTGCTCGGCCGTCCGCCGCCTGACGCTGGCCACGTGCTGGTAGATGAGAAACAAGGCAAGGGCCACGGCCAGCACGGTGATGGCGCCGGTGATGACCTTGCTCAGGTGGTGCTCGATGAAGTCCTCGACCGAGTAGGCCACGGTCATGAACTCGTCGGGCTGCTTGAGATCCTTGCGGCGAATTTTGGAGCGATGCGTGCTAGCCATAAAAAAGCGGCTGCCCGCTCAGCCGCGGGCAGCCGGCCTGGGATGCAACAGCGGCGGTGCGGCCGCTACATTTTGTACTTAAAATCCTCGGGCGACATCTTCTCGAGGATCTCCGACCATTTGTCGCGCGACACCCCGGCCAGGTTCTGCTCCTTGGAATCGGCCTCGGCCGACTGCTGCAGCTCGCTGGACACCTCCAGCACCTTCTTGGCCACGTAGATCGGCGACTTGGTGCGCAGCGCCAGCGAGATCGCGTCGCTGGGCCGCGAGTCGATCTGCACCGTGCGCCCCTCGCGGGTTCTGACCTGGATGTGGGCGAAGTAGGTATTGTCGCGCAGCTCGGTGACCTCGACCGCCTCCACCGTGCCGCCCAGCTCGCCGAGCAGATTGCGCAGCAGATCGTGCGTCATCGGGCGCTGGGGCTTGATGCCCTCCAGCTCGGTCGCCATCGAGGCGGCCTCCAGCAGCCCGATCCAGATCGGCAGATTGAGCTTGTTGTCGGGGTCCTTGAGCACCACGATCGGCGTCTTGGTGTTGGGGTCGAGCGTCAGCGCGCCAACCGTCATTAAAATGAAATCTTCTCTGTGACCGGCCATGGGCTTCCCGCGAGGATTCGCTCCCTACGTCGTCATCCCGTCTGAACCATCGATTCGGACTGTCCTAAGGCCATTGTGGACCAAAGGGGCGGCGATGGTCAACCAAGGCAGCCTCACAACTCCGCGTTCAGCGCGGCACCAGCCGGTCGATGACGTGATAGAGCTGATTGAGGTTGCGGCACTCCTCGACCAGGTCGCAATGCGGTCCGTAGCGCTCCATCTCGCTGTCGCCGAAGCCCCAGGTGTTCTTGCTTTCCGGATTGAGCCAGATGAGCTGCTTGGCGCGGCTTTTGATTTCGCGCAGGCACCAGTCGTGCGGCAGGTTGTAGTTGTTGCGCCCGTCGCCCAGCACAATCACCGTGGTCTTCTTGTTGACCGCGCCGATGTAGTCCTGCACGAAAGTGCGGAAGGCGTAGCCGAAATTGGAGTGCGCGTAGACGTTGATCAGGTCACCGCGCAGCGCGATGTCCAGCGCGTCCTTGATGTCGTTGTCGCGGAAGTGCTCGGTAATCTCGCCGATTTCCGCCACGAAGATGAAGCTGCGCACCTTGGAGTACAAATCCTGCAACGAATAGACGAATTGCAGCATGAAGCGCGACACGTTGCGCACTGAATCCGACACGTCGCACAGGATGACAACCTGGGGCTTTTCCTTCTTGCGCCGGTCAAAGCGCAGCTTAAACGGCACGCCGCCATAGACCAGGTTGGTGCGCAGCGTCTTCTTGATATCGAACCGCCCCTTCTTGGCCAGGCGTTTGCGCACCGAGATGATGTTCTTGAGGCGCTGCGCCAGGCGCGTGATCGCCTCGTTCATCTTCTCGATTTCCTGCGGCGTCAGGTACAAAAAGCTCTTCTCGCTGAGCTGCTGGAGGCGGTCGCTCTCGCGCGTCTTGAGGTCGCGCTTTTCGCGCTCGATTCGCACGTAGCGCCGGATGATGTCCTGAAGCGCCTGCAGCCGGCGCTGCAGATACTCCTCCATCCGCGCCCGCGCGCCGTGCTCGGACTTGTCCAGTTGCTCGCGGAATTCCTCCAGCTCCCGTTCCAAGCGATCCAAACCCAGCTCGCGGGCCAGGGCGCGGGCGAAGTAGGCCTCTTCGATGGTGCGCTCGATGTTGCCCAGGCGCGCGTCGCGCGCGGCCTGCTGCAGCATCTTCTCCAACTGCCCGTTGTTGTTGCGCAACAGTGCCTTGGCCAGCTCGGAGAGCTCCTTGCCGTGCTTCTGGAGCATCTCCTCCATCTGTTCGAGGAACTGTTGGAACTCCTCGTCGGACATCGACAACGCGTCCTGGACGCCCTGCCCCGCCTCCTTGATGACCTCGCCCAGACCCGAGAAATACAGATCGAACAGCTCGTCGAAGATGGGCACTTCGCTGGCCCGCTTGACCATCGTGGCGCGCAGCGCGGCGCGGAAGATGTCGCGCTCGGCCAGGCCGGCCAGGTCGGTGGCGGCAAAAGCGTCGAGCACTTCGGCGACCGAAACGCGCAGGCCGTTTTGGCGCAGCAGGTTGGCAAACTCGACCAGTTTTTCTTCCATTGAGGATGGCTCCTGCGCAAGCGCCCGCCCGGCGCCGGACCTAGTTGAGAAAATCCTTGTCGCTGCGGCCGCCGCCGCTCGGAGTCGGCGCCCCGCCGCCGCGCCGCGCCCGGCTCTTTTCCAGGTAGTCCTTGAGCTCTTCCTGCGCCTTGCGCACGTCGCCCTCGTACTTGACGATGGTGTCCAGTGTCTCGTTGACCAGCGCTTCGTCCAGGGTCTTGACGTTGAGCAGGGTCAGCGCCTTGACCCAGTCCAGGCTCTCGCTGATGCCGGGGGTCTTCTTCAAATCCAGCTTGCGCAGGGACTGGATTACTTGCACCACCTGTTCGGCCAGATTGTCGCTGACGTCGGGAATCTTGGTCTTGATGATTCGCAGTTCCTGCTCCTTGTCGGGGAAGTCGATGTACAGGTGCAGGCAGCGGCGCTTGAGCGCGTCGGACATTTCGCGGGCGTTGTTGGAGGTCAGGATCACCAGCGGAATGTGTTTGGCCTTGAGCGTGCCCAGTTCCGGCACCGTGACCTGGAAGTCGGACAGCAGTTCGAGCAGGAAGGCCTCGAACTCGGCGTCGGCCTTGTCGATCTCATCGATCAACAGAACACAGGGCTGCTCGCTGCGAATCGCACGCAGCAGCGGGCGGGGCAGGATGAAGCGGTCGGAGAAGAAGACCTCGTCCTCGCTGGCAATGCGCTCCACGGCCTGGGCCAGGCCGCGCGCGCCATGGAGCACCTCGCCGACCTTGTCCTTTAAAATCTGGGTGTAAAGCAGTTGCTTGGCGTACTCCCATTCGTACAGCGCCTTGCTTTCGTCCAGACCCTCGTAGCACTGCAGGCGGATGAGCGGCTGACCTACCGCTTCGGCCAGTACCTTGCCGAGGTCGGTCTTGCCGACTCCCGCGGGACCTTCCACCAGCACCGGCTTCTTAAGTGCGTTCGCCAGATAAACCACCGTCGCGATGCGGCGGCTGGCGATGTAGTTGTACTTGCCGAACTGCTCGATTACGTCCTCGATACTTGAGAACATCTACCCTCCTGGTTATTCCCGCCTGCCTGTTACAGGCTACTTGGGGTCGGGCAACCGGGCTACCCTAGCTACTTTGCCCCTTTTTTCAATACCTTGTGCGAGGAATCGAAGCCAGCCGGTCTGACCAAGCCCCCAATGCGGGCCCCGCTCATCCCGCGGACCGTTCCCGGTACACCTCTGTTCAGATATGCAGTTCCTCTGGTATCAGCCGGCCGGTGGCGAAGCGCTCCCGGGCCAGCGCGCTTGCGTCCAGCCTTTCATAACCGCCTTTAACGATCAAATCCGCCAGCGCCTGGGCCGCCCCGTAGGATTGCATCACACCCCGCCCGCTGAAGGAATGGGCCTCGAACAGGCGCGGGCCGAGCCGTCCCACAATTGCGCTGCGGTCGGGACTGACGGCGTACAACCCGGCCCATCCGCCCACGTGGCGCAGGCGCTCGAAACAGCTCATGCGCGCATAAAGCCGCGGCCAGATTTCGTTTAAAAAAAACTGCTCGCCGTCGTATTGGAATGAATATCCCGGCGGGGTTTCGGGCGGCGAGTACCCGGCCAGAATGTGTGGACCCTCGTTATGGCAATACAGCCCCGAGGTATCGACGATCATGCCATAGGCGGCCAAGTTGGTGACGCGGTTGTCCACCAGGCAAATCTGGCGCCGCACCGCTTCGGTGGGGGTGTCGATGCCCAGCAGCTTGATCAGGTTGGGCGACCACGCGCCGCAGCAAATGGCCAGGGCGTCAGCGCGCAGTTCGAACAGACGGCCGGTTTCGGCCTCGGCCTCACGCGCATCCTGCGCCATCAGGCGCAGCAGACCTTCGTCGGGCAAATTTTCGTCCGCCTGCCAGCAGGTAAGCAGCACTTCGCCGGCTTGAGCCTCGATGGCGTTGATAAAGATGCGATCGAAATAGCGTGCGCCCAATTCCTGGGACCGCGCCCGATAGTGCTGCTTGAGAAGATTGGGGTTGATCAACCCGTCGCGCGGCGCGAAGGTGGCGCCCGCGATACCCTCGAGCCGGTCGATTTCCGGCACCCGGCGTGCCACCTCGGCGGCGGTCAGTTCCTCAATGGGATGGCCGAACTGACGCTGCAACTCCAGATGGGCCAGTGCGCCGGCCCAGGTCTGCTGGTCGTAAAGCCACAGATAGCCCTTCTGGCGGAAGCCGACATCGGCGGCGATGCTTTCGTAATACTGGATCGAGGCACGGCACAGCGCGATATTGACCGGCTGCCACCAGGTGGCGCGCACGCCGCCGGCGTTGCGTTCGCTGGAACTGAGCCGTCCCGACAGATCGATATCCACCACGGTGGCGCGCACGCCGCGCTCGCCCAGCGCCATCGCCAGCGCACTGCCGACGATTCCGGCGCCGACAATGGCTACCTCGCAGCGCCCGCCGCACGCATCGTTATCCATCCCTGGCATCCTACCAGAGAGGCCCCCGATCCGCTGACAAATGGCGCATCGGCGCCCTCCCCTTGCCCACAGGCCGGCGTACTGCCAAGTTTAGCTACTACGAGCGATGTGTACGCTGGCGCTATATCTGCGGGTCTTCCCGCAATTTCCGCTGGTGGTGGCCGCCAACCGCGACGAGTTCCTGGCCCGGCCGGCCGCGGCGCCTACCACGCTGTGCCAGTATCCGCTGGTAGTTGGCGGCAAGGACCTGCGCGCCGGCGGTACCTGGCTGGCGATCAACGAACACGGGCTGATCGCCGGGTTGCTCAACCGCCGCTCCGAGTTGCCGGCTGATCCCGATCGGCGCTCACGCGGCCTGTTGTGTCTGGACGCACTGAAGTTCCCCACCGTCAGCGAGGCGCTGCGCTTCGTGGTCGCACAGGCGCCCGAACGCTACAATCCGTTTAATCTGTTGCTGGCCTCGCGCGCTGAGGCGGCCGTGGCCCACAATCGCCAGGGCCGAATTGACGCGACCATGCTGGCCCCGGGCACGCACCTGCTGACCAACCTCGACGTCAACGACTTCGAGTGCCCGCGCATCAGCCGCTCCTTCAACCGTTTCGCGGCGCTGGCCTCCGAACGGTCGGTGGCCGACGATCCGCCGCTGATGCGCCAGCGCCTGGCCGCGCTGCTGTCGGACCATTCCACACAGCTCGATCCGCGCACCGGGCGCCCCAACTCGCTGTGCCTGCATCTGGGCGATTACGGAACGCGCGAGTCAAGCCTTGTCTTCGTCGACGCCCAGGGTCGCGTCGAGCACTATTTCGCGCCCGGCCCGCCCTGCACGACCGCATATGCCGCGGCGGCGGTGCCCGAGATGGATGGCCGCAAGCCGCGCGCCTGAGGTTCGCGATTTCTGTTGCGCTACGCCTTTGCGCCTGAGCCCGGAGCGTCGGGCGGACTGAACCAGGGATAGAGCAGCGGCACCAGATACAAAGTCAGAATCGTTGCGGTGACCAGGCCGCCGATGACGACGGTGGCCAGCGGACGCTGCACTTCGGCCCCGATGCTGGTTGCCGTCGCCATCGGCACAAAGCCCAGGCTGGCAACCAGCGCGGTCATCAGGACGGGACGCAAGCGGTCGGCCGCGCCTTCGCGCACTGCCTGTTTCAATGGCAAACCCTGATTGCGCAAGGTATTGATGTGACTGACCATCACGATGCCGTTGAGGACGGCCACGCCGAAGAGCGCAATAAAACCGACCGACGCGGACAAATTCAGATTAATGCCGCGCAGCCACAGGGCCGCGATTCCGCCCACCAGCGCGAAGGGCACGTCGAGCATGATCAGCAGCGATTGACCGACGTTTTCGAACGTCGCGAACAACAGGGCGAAGATAATCGCGATGGACACCGGCAGCACCACCGCGAGCCGGCGGTTGGCGCGCTGCTGGTTCTCGAATTGCCCGCCCCAGATCATTGAATAACCGGGCGGCAAGCGCACCGCGCGCTCCACGTTGGCGCGCGCAGCGGCAACGAAGCTGCCCAGGTCGATGCCGCGCACGTTGGTCTGGACCACCAGGCGGCGGCGAGCATTCTCGCGCGTGATCATCTCGGGGCTGTTGACCAGGTTGATGTCCGCCACCTGTCCGAGCTGGACAATCGCGCCGCTGGGCGCGATTAGCGGCAGCCTGGCCAGCACGTCGGGGTCGTTGCGCTCGCGCTCGGGCAGCCGCAGCGCGACCCCGAAACGCCGCTGGCCCAGGATCATCTCCGAGACCGGGCGGCTGCCCACCAGCGTTTCGATCATCTCACCGACATCGGAAACATTGAGCCCGTAGCGCGCCATCTCGGCGCGATTGAGCTGAATCTGCAGTTGGGGCACCCCTGACGTCAGCTCCATTTGCGGATTGAAGGCGCCCGGCGTGGACGCCACCGCGGCCAGGGTCTTGCGCGCCAGCTCCTGAAGCGTGGCGATGTCGTCGCCGAAAATTTTGATCGCCACGTCGCCGCGGATTCCGGTCACCATCTCGTCCATCCGCATCTCCATCGGCTGCGTAAAAGTATAGGCAACACCCGGTATGGCGCGCAGGGCCGCGGCGAGCTTGCCGATCAGTTCATCCTTGTCGCGGCAGCACTGCCATTTGCTCCGCGGTTGCAGGGCGAGATAGGAATCGGATTCATAAACCCCCATCGCCTCGGTCGCCAAATCGGGCCGGCCGAGCTTGGTCACCACGTTGGCAACCTCGGGAAAGCTCATGATCACCCGCTCAATTTGCCCGCCCAGACGGATTGCTTCATCCAGCGAGATTCCCGGCAGCCGGCGCGAGGTTATGACCAGCGACCCTTCGTCCAGCCGGGGCATGAACTCGGTGCCGATATATCGCAGCGAGCCGATTGCAGCCGCCAGCACCAGCGCCGAGGCGCCCAGCACCAATCCGCGCCGTTCCATCACAAAGTCCAGCGAACGCCGGTAGCGGTCGCGCAGCCGATCGAACCATCCGCTGCGCCGGCCTGACGCGCCGCCCGTGCGCAGCACGTAACTGGACAGTGCCGGCGCCATGGTCAGCGCCAGCAGCAGCGACCCGAACAGGGCCGAGCATACGGTTACGGCCATGGGCCGGAACATCCGGCCCTCCATGCCTTGCAAGGTCAAAATCGGCAGGTAGACGGCAATGATGATGGTGACGGCAAACAGGATCGGGCGGGCCACCTCCGAGGCGGCCTCGCGAATAATCTCGCGATGCTCCAGCGCTTCGCCCTCCTCGAGGCGCCGCACGAAATACTCGACCATCACGATGGTGCCGTCGACGATCATGCCAAAGTCAATCGCGCCCAGGCTCATCAGATTGGCGGATACCCCGAACACGTACATCCCGATGAACCCGAACAGCATCGCCAGCGGTATGACCAGCGCAACAATCACCGCCGCGCGCAGCTCGCCCAGGAAAATCAGCAGGATGACGCTGACCAAAATGCCGGCTTCGATCAGGTTGTGTTTGACCGTATGCAGTGTACCTTCGATGACGTGCGATTGGTCGTAAAAGGGCACAAGCCGGACTCCCGCCGGAAGCCTCAGCGCAGCGATCCGGTCCTTGACCCGCTGGATGACGCGGCGGGCGTCGGCGCCCTTAAGGACGATCACCATGCCTGCCACCGCTTCGCCCCTGGCGTCGTAGGTCACGGCTCCCTGGCGCGGTAGCGCTCCAACCCTGACCTGCGCCACATCGCGCACCAACACCGGTACGCCGTTGTGCGCCAGCACCACCGTGTTGCCAAGATCGGCCGTGTCCAGTGCGCGGCCCAGCCCCAGAACCGTGTACTGCTGTTCGGCGTGCTGGATAAAGCCGCCGCCGAAGTTGGTGTTGTTCTCAGCGATGCGGGTCAAGACGTCGTGCAGCGTCAGGTTGTAGCGGCGCAGTGCGTCGGGTTGCAACTCGATCACGTATTGTTTGGTAAAACCGCCCCAGGAATTGATTTCGCTGACCCCTGCAATCGCGCGCAGCTCGTAGCGCAACTGCCAGTCCTGGAGCGTCTTCAGGTCGGTCAGCGAAACGTTGCGGCTCTGCAGCGTGTATTGAAAGGCCTCGCCAAAGACGCTGGCCAGCGGGCCCATGACCGGCGAAAGTCCCGCCGGCAGCCGGCCACGCGCTTCGTTCAGCCGCTCATTAACCAGTTGGCGCGCCAGAAAAATCCCGATTTCGTCGTCGAACACCGCCGTGATCATCGACAAGCCCAGCTTGGAGGCCGAGCGCACGGTCAACATGTGTGGGATGCCCATCAGGGCCGTCTCGAGCGGGAAACTAACCAGGCGCTCGACTTCCGCCGGCGACATCCCGGGGCATTCGGTAGTTACCACCACCTGCGTGGGAGTAAGGTCGGGAAACGCCTCAATCGGGATATTCCACATGATATACGCGCCAAACACCGCCACGGCGCAGGTTGCCGCAAGCACGACCCATCGGTAGTCAAGGGCAAAATTGATCACCCGGCGCAGCATCGCGATCAGTCCTGCGACAAAGTCCGAGTCAGGAACTGGGACTTGACCACGAAGGCGCCGCCATCGACCACGGATTCGCCGGGCCTGACTCCGGCGCTGATTTCAACCAGGCCGCCGCGCCGCTCGCCTAGCCCCACCGGACGCACCTCGAAGGTGGCGTCGCCATGGCGGACGAAAACCACCGGGTTGCCGTTGAGGTCCTGAACTGCGACCTGATGCACAAAAATGGCTTCGCGCGAACCGCCCTTGGCGATTTCGGCGGTGGCAAACATGTTGGGCCGCAACAACCCCTCGCTGTTGGGTACCACCACGCGAACCGACAGCGTGCGCGTGGTCGGGTCCAGGCGCGGCCCAAGCTGGTCGACCCAGCCATTAAACACGGTGTCAGGATAAGCGCGGACGCGAACGCTGGCCGCCAGGCCGACACGAACCTGATGGATGTCGGCCTCGTTCACCGCAGCGATCATCCACAGCGAGGAAAAATCCGAAACGCTGAAAGTTTCCTGCCCCGGCTGAACGGCCGTGCCGGGCGTCACCATCCGCGCAATTACGACACCCGCGCGCGGCGTCTTAATCGGCATCGCATCGGCGTCGACATTGAGCCGCTCCAGGCCCCGTTCCGGAACCTGCAGCATTCCGGCCAGATGCGCCTGTGCGGCGCGGAGCGCCGCAGCCGCCTTTTCCTGCTCCGCAAGCGCGTTTTGGTACTGCAATTCGGAGCGCTCGGTCTCCTCGCGCGAGGCGTATTGGATGGCATACAGCCTGCGATAACGGTCGCGCACGGTACGCGTGTACGCGAGCTGCCGGCGGCAGCGCTCCACCTCGGCCAGCGCCGACTGGTAAGCGGCCACCGCGTCGTGCAGGTCGTGACTGTGCACCAGCGCCAGAACCTGCCCGGCGCGCACGCTGTCGCCCACGTTGGCAAAAACCTTGGTCACCGTACCGGGGAACAACACCCCGATGTGCTCGGTTCGCTGCTCATTGACGGTCAGCGAGCCGGGTGCGCTGACCACAACCGGCACCGAGCGCAGCGCGGCCGGTACGACGGTTATACCCGCCGCCCGCTGCGAGGACGGCGCGATGGTGATCTGGGCAATTCCTGCTCCGGCCGCGCCTTGCGGCGCGGTTGGCATATCACGCGAGCAGGCCAGGACAGCGGCCAACGCGCCGGCGGTCAGTACCGCGGCAATCGCACGCTTCATCGAATCGTCATCCCGGTAGCGTATTCAAGATGCACCAGGCTCTGGTGATATTGGGCCAGGGCGCGCAGGTAGGAAACACGTGTCTCGATGCGCATCCGTTCGGCGTCGAGGAAACGGATGAGGTCCGCACCGCCGATATGGTAGGCCTCGCGGGTAATCTCGAGGTTACGGCTGGCGCGTTCGTTCATCGCCGGCATAATGCGCTCGAGCGCTTCCAGGCTGCGGCGGTATTGCTTGAGTGCGCTGGCAACCTCCGCGCGAATCGCCAGTTCCTGTGCCTTGACGCCCAGCTTTGCAATTCTCAACTCGGCATCGGCGGCCGCGATGCGGCCCTGATTGCGGTTGAACAGCGGCAGTGCGGCCTTCACACCGAAGAACAGCGTATCGCGTCCCACGAACTGGTCATAGCCGCTCCAACGCTTGTATCCCAGCATCAAGTCGGGATCCGGAATCGCGTTGGCGCGCTCCAGCCGGGCAGTGGCCTGAGCCTGTTGAAGGCGCGCGTTGGCAAGGCGCACCTCGGGACGCTGCCGCAGCACTACGTCGAGGCTGGGCAGCTTGAGCGCCGCAATTGCTTGCAGCGAATCGGTGAAGGTGACGCTTTGCGGAAAATCGCCGGCGCCCATTTCCTGATAAAGCCCGACCAAAGTGCGATCTGCTTCCGCCGCCGCCAAATTGGCGCTGGCAGCGAGGCGATCGCTTTCGAGCTGGATGCGCAACAGGTCAGCCCCGGCGGCGGCTCCTTCATGCACCCGTGCCCGGCTGTAAGCAACCATACGGCTTAAGGTTGCTGCTTCCTCACGATACAGTTCGCGGACCATCGCCGCAGCGCTGGCCCCCCAATAGGCCAACGCCACGCGCGCGGCCAGTTGCCGCAGTGCGATTTCGGCTTCCAGACCGCTCACGGCAATGCCGGCCTGAGCCGCCGCCACCCGCCGCTGGCGTTTGCCGCCCAATTCGATGGTCTGGCTGGCGTAAATGTAGTCGTCGGTCTGGTTGGAAAAAGTGAATCCAGGCGCTCCACCCAGCGGCTCATTTTCCGAGGTCGCGGTCAAGACAGGATTGGGAATCAGACCGGCTTGGGTGCGCATGCCTTGGGCGACGTCAATCCGCTGGTGCGCAATGTCTATCAAGGGATTGTGTTCGCGCGCAATCTGCAGCGCCTGCGCCAGGCTGAGGGTGGGCGTTTGGGCCGCAGCAATCCCGGCCGCAGCCCCGATCCAAACCAGCGCAAATGCCGCCGTCCCTATGCCAAAAAGCGAACCGATCTTCATCTCCCGTGCACCTCAGGCCCCAGCCTAGACCGCGCAAGGTCCGGAGGCAGCCCACAGAAGCGTCAAATCTTGACCTTGGGATAGCGCTTGCGCATCCAGGCAGCGAACTTCTCCGGCGCGGGCATGGTTGACAGGCGGCCCTGGCGCACCAGCGCCCAATCGTCGAACTGCCTGGTCTGCTTGATTTCCGCCAGCGTCACCGGCGGCTCCAGGCGCTGCATGAACTCCAGGTCGACCACCGCCGATTTTGGATTTTTGGGGTCGTCGCGCGGCGCCGAGCGCACCACCGCCATCCCCACAATCGCCGACACGCCACCGCTATGATAGATAAACACACGATCGCCCGGATGCATCTGGCGAATTGCGCGAACCGCCTGCGGATTGGTCACGCCGTCCCATACCGTACGCGCCTCGCGTTCGAGATCGTCGATTGAATAAGTCTCGGGGTCGGTCTTGGCCAAAAAATAGTTCATGCGTGTCCTCTTTGGCTGCAAGATGGGGTAAATCTACCATACGCGGCGCTAAAGACGCTTGACCCGCGGCGCGCGATTATGCCGGAACTGCCCGACGTCACGGTTTACGTCGAAGCTCTGCGCGAGCGCATCATCGGCCACAAGCTGATGCGCGTCGTGCTCAAGAGCCCCTTTGTGCTGCGCTCGGCCCATCCGCCGCTGACGGCGCTGCACGGCAGAACCGTCCATGAGGTGAGAAGGCTCGGCAAGCAGATCGCCATCGCCGTCGAAGGCGGGCTGTGGCTGGTACTGCATCTGAAAATCGCCGGACGGCTGCACTGGCAGACTCTCGCGCCCAAGCTCGGCGGCAGAAACACCCTGGCAGCGTTCGAGTTTGAGGGCGGATGGTTGTGGCTGACCGAAGCCGGCACCCAGCGGCGCGCGGCGATGCATGTGGTCGAGGGCGAAGACGGGCTTTTAGCGCTGCACGCCGGTGGAGTCGAACCGTTGGAAGCCGACGCGGCCGCTTTTGCCGCCGCGCTGCGCGTGGAAAACCATACGCTCAAGCGCGCCCTCACCGATCCTCATCTGATAAGCGGCATCGGCAACGCCTACTCCGACGAGATTCTGCATCGCGCCCAGCTCTCGCCGGTCGCGATGACGCACAAGCTTAGTGATGAAGAGATGCAGCGGCTGTATACAGCAACGCGCCAAGTCCTGATCGAATGGACCGCCCGCTTGCGCGCGCAGACGGGTGGCGAATTTCCCGAAGGCGTCACCGCGTTTCGTGCCGGGATGGCGGTGCATGGTCGCTTTGGCCAGCCCTGTCCGCGATGCGGCGCCAGGGTGCAGCGCATCCGCTATGCCGCCAACGAGACCAATTACTGCGCGCGATGTCAGACCGGCGGACGCCTGCTTGCCGACCGCGCACTCTCCCGCCTGATGCACGAAGACTGGCCGCGCACGCTGGAGGAACTGGAGGCGCTGCGCAAGCGCTGATTTTACTGCTCGAAGAAGGCCGCGATTGCGGCCAGCACGAAGCATCCGATCGCGATTGCCGCAAGCGCCACAAACAGCCGCACCAAAAATGGCGGCTCAATCACGAAGAACAAGACCGCGCCGGTGATAAACGCAAGCACGCAGGCGACCAGCGCGAACACGATGCTTACCCGGCGCAGCTGCTCCATCGCTATCGGCCGCCTGCTCAGGCTTAAGACCGGGCGCAGATCCTACTTGATAATGCCGCCCGAGCGCAGCTCCTCGATCTCGCCGCGCTCGAGCCCGCATTCGCGCAGGACCTCCTCGGTATGTTCGCCCAGGCGCGGCGGAATCCGCCGCATCTGCATCGGCGTCTCCGAAAAGCGCGCGGCGCAGCGATTGGCGCGCACCTTGCCCACGCCCGGATAGTCGTACATGAAGAAAATCTGGTTGGCGATCGCGTCGGCGTCCTCGAACAGCGACTCATAGTTATGAATCGGCGCGCAGGGGACGTCCTGCGCGGCGAGCGCGGCCAGCAGCTCGGCGCTGTCGCGCTCCTGGTAGAGTTGGGCGCTGTTGCGCAGGATGGCGCGCACACGCTCCATCCGCGGCACGTTCTCGTCCCACCATTCGGGATGCCCCAGCGCGACGGTGATGCCGCGATACTGCGCGTCGGTCAGGGGGCCGACCGAGATATAACCGTCGCGCGTCTTGAACGGCTCGACGGTGACGCTGCGCGGCATCTGGTCCTTGAATTCCTCCGGCGGCTGCAGGACATGGGGAAAGCCGGTGTCGTTAAAATTGAACGCGATCAGCGCCTCCAGCATCGGCACCCTGATGTACTGGCCCACACCGCGGTTGCGCGCGGCGTGCAGCGCGCTGACCATGCACAGCGCAGCGGTGATCCCGGCGATCTTGTCGGCCATCGCCATCTGCACGCCCATCGGACGGCCGATGCGCGCCCCCTGCAGATGACTTAGCCCGGAGTAGCCCTGGATCAACGGGTCGTAGGCGGGTGCATTGGCGTTGGGGCCGTCAGGGCCGAAGCCGGAGATCGAGCAATAGACAATCTTGTGATTGACGCGGCGGATATCGGCGTAACCCACGCCCAGGCGGTCGGCAACACCCGGGCGATTGTTTTCGATAAACGCGTCGGCCCGCGCCGCCATCCGACGCACCAGGTCGCGGCCCCCGTCCTTTTGCAGGTCGACGACGATCGAGCGTTTGTTGCGGTTGAAGGACAAGAAGCCCACCGACATGCCGTTCTTCTGCGGCCGGCTGAAGGTGCGCAGCGAGTCACCCTCGGGCGCTTCGATCTTGATGATGTCGGCGCCCAGGTCGCCCAGCAGCATCGTGCAAAAGGGTCCGGAGATTACCGAAGTCAAATCCAGGATACGAAAACCTGCCAATGGTCCGTCGGTCATTGCCCTGCCGTCCTCTCCCGCGCCCGATGAAATGCGGCTTAGAACTACCATGCGCACGCCGCGCGCGCGAGCATCGGGGGCTGCGTCTTGAAACAACCGCCGCGGCCGGTTAAACCATCTGGCTTCAGGTGGCCGCCGCCGTGTACAATCCTTCGGCGACCCGAGCTGCCCGCGAGAGTGGCGGAATGGCAGACGCGCAAGGCTCAGGACCTTGTGAGGGCAACCTCGTGGGGGTTCAAGTCCCCCCTCTCGCACCATCCCCATGGCGCCATCCGGTTCTTTTCCGCGCGACTGCGCGCCGGCTGCGACGCTCCCGGCTGTAAAGCGCGCGTACGAGCGGCTTGCGGACACTGCGAAGCGTCAGTGCGCGAGGCCTTTTCGACCTCTGTTTGATCCGCAACATTACGGGCGATCGTTTGTGCGCGGCGAGACCAGGCAAAACCGGCGCATGTTGAATCCCTTGGCTGGCTGTTAATATGATCGCACATCGCTGGCCGGCTTTGCGGCGCGCGGTCAATCTGCCACTGACGGACTGACTCCAGTTGGAACTAAGCAAGACATTCGATCCTAAAATCGCCGAGCGCTGGTATGAGCGCTGGGTGGAGCTGGGCTACTTCACCGCCGACCCGGCGCGGCCGGGGCCGGTGTTTTCGATCGTCATCCCGCCGCCCAACGTCACCGGCCAGTTGCATCTGGGACACGCACTGAACGTCACCTTGCAGGACGTGATCGTGCGGATGCGCCGGATGCAGGGCTACAACACGCTGTGGGTGCCGGGCACCGACCATGCCGGAATCGCCACCCAAAACGTCGTTGAGCGCGAGCTGAGCCGCGAGGGCACCAACCGCCATCAGCTCGGCCGCGAGGCCTTTGAGCGCCGCGTCTGGCAATGGCGTGAAACGTACGGCGGCCGCATTCTGCATCAGTTGCGCCGCCTGGGTGCCTCCTGCGACTGGACCCGCGAGCGTTTCACCCTGGATGAGGGGCTGTCGCGCGCGGTGATCGAAGTCTTCGTCCGGCTCCATCGCCAGGGCCTGATCTACCGCGAACGGACGCTGATCAACTGGTGCCCGCGATGCGAAACCGCGCTGTCGGACCTCGAAGTCTCACACAAGGAGGTGGACGGCGAACTGTACTACATCCGCTACCCACTGGAAGACGGCTCGGGCGCCATCACCGTCGCCACCACGCGGCCGGAGACGATGCTCGGCGACACCGCAGTGGCAGTCAATCCGGCCGACGCGCGCTACAAGGAGCTGGCCGGCAAGAGCCTGCGCCTGCCATTGGTCGGGCGGGTGATTCCGATCATTACCGATCCCTCGGTGGACAGCGCCTTCGGCACCGGCGCAGTCAAGATCACACCGGCGCACGACTTCAACGACTTCGCCATCGGCAAGGCACACGGGCTGGAGGAAATCGCCACGATGGACGGCCGCGGGCGGATGACCGCGGCGGCGGGCAGCTACGCGGGGCTGGATCGCAACGAATGCCGCAACGCGGTGCTGCACGACCTGGAGGTGCAGGAGCTGCTGGAAAAGACCGAGCCGCATCGCCATGCGCTGGCGGTCTGCTCGCGATGCGACACGGTGCTGGAGCCGATGCTCTCCACGCAGTGGTTCGTGCGCATCAAGCCGCTGGCGGACAAGGCGATCGCCGCGGTGCGCGACGGCCGCACCACGTTCCATCCGAAGTTTTGGGAGAACACCTACTTCAACTGGATGGAGAACGTGCACGACTGGTGTATCTCGCGCCAGCTCTGGTGGGGCCATCGCATCCCGGCCTACCATTGCGGCGAATGCGGCAACACGATGGTGGCGGCGCACCGGCCGGCCGCCTGCGACCGCTGCGAATCGGTCCATCTGCGCCAGGAAGAGGACGTGCTCGACACCTGGTTCAGCTCGGGCCTGTGGCCGTTCTCGACCCTGGGATGGCCCGACGATACCGCCGACCTTCGCACCTACTACCCGACTTCGCTGTTGGTGACCGGCTTCGACATCATCTTCTTCTGGGTGGCGCGGATGATGATGCTAGGCCTGGAGTTTACCGGCCAGGTGCCGTTTCGCGACGTGTACATCACGCCGCTGGTGCGCGATCAGTTCGGCAAGAAGATGACCAAGTCGCGCGGCAACGTGGTCGATCCGCTGGAAATCATGGAGAGCTACGGCACCGATGCGGTGCGCTTTACGCTGGCGCAACTGGCCGTGCAGGGACGCGACCTGATTCTGAGCAACGACCGGCTGGCGGCCGCGCGCGCGTTCGCCAACAAGATCTGGAACGCGGCCCGTTTTGTGATGCTGAACCTCGAGGGCGCGCCGCAGCCGACCGCGCCGGTGCCGATAAACCAACTGGGGCTGGCCGAGCGATGGATCCTCAGCCGGCTGCGCAACGCCATCCGCGAGATCGGCGCTGCGATCGACGCCTACGAATTCAACGTCGCCGCCGCGCGCTTGTACCATTTCATCTGGCACGAGTTCTGCGATTGGTACATCGAGCTGTCCAAGGAGCCGCTGCGCCGCGGCGGCCGCGATCAGCATGCCGCGCGCTTCGTGCTGGTGCATTGCTTCGACCAACTGCTGCGCCTGCTCCATCCCTTCATGCCCTTCATCTCTGAAGAGCTGTGGCAGGCGCTGCGTCCGTACATCGACGAGCCGGGACTCAGCCCGCATCTGGCGGTGGCGCGCTTTCCGAAAGCTGCCGACGCGGATCCGCTCAGTGAAGCGGAGCGCATCGCGATGGCGCACTGCCTGGAAGCCACCGAGGCGATCAACAGCCTGCGCGCGCTGGTCGGCGTTCATCCCGGCCAGCGGGTGCCGGCGCTGCTCAAGCCGATGATCGCCCCCGACCAGCGCGACGAATTCGTGCGCGGGTTCGAGACCTGGAAGGCATACGCGTCGGTGATGGCCAAGGCCGATATCGCGCTGACCTTTGATGAAGCGGCTGCGTCACGCCAGGGAAAGGTGCCATCGACGATCACCTGGGGCGAGGTCCTGATCGAGCCGCCGGCCGCCTTTGATGTCGAGAAGACACGCGCTTCGCTGCGCAAGAAGCTAAACGAGCTGCGCGGCCATCTGGACAAGCATCAGGCGCGCCTGGGCAATGCCGAGTTCCTGCAAAAGGCGTCCGCCGACACGCGCGCCGAGATGGAGGAACGCACCCTTGAACTGACCAGCCAGGTCGGCCTGCTGGAAAAGCAGCTAAGCCAACTTGGCGGAGCGGCTTAGGCGCCGATGGAACTCATTCATCAACCCGGCCTCGCAGAGCTCATCGAGCGCGCGCTGGCCGAGGACGTGGGGTTGGGCGACGTTACGACCTCGGCCACCGTCAGGCCCGACGCGCGCGGGCGGGCGCGGATCATCGTCAAGGAAGATGAGATGGTCTTTTGCGGCGGAGCGCTGATTGCGCCGATCCTTGAGCGATGCGGTGCGCAGGCCCGCATCGCCAAGTTGGCCCCGGAAGGTTCGACGCTGCACCGCGGCGAGGTCGCCGCGGAGATGGAGGGATTGCTTTCCGGACTTCTGATCGGCGAGCGGACCGCGCTCAACTTTGTGCAATTGATGTCGGCAATTGCCACCAAGACCGCGCAGTTCGTGCGCGCCGTGGCCGGCACGCGGGCGCGAATCGTCGATACCCGCAAAACCCATCCGGGATTGCGCGCGGTGGAGAAATACGCGGTGCGCGTGGGCGGCGGCTTTAACCATCGCTACGGCCTGGACAGCGGCGTGCTCATCAAGGACAACCATATCGCGGCCGCCGGTTCGGTCGAGCTCGCGATAAGGTTGGCGCGGCAAGCCGTTCCGCATACCCTGAAAATTGAGGTCGAGTGCGAGAACCTGGCGCAGCTTGAGCAGGCAATCGCGGCCGGCGCCGACATCGTGCTGCTCGACAACATGACGCTGGAGGATATCGGCCGCGCCTGCCAAATCGCCGCCGGGCGCGTGCAACTGGAAGTCTCAGGCAACGTCACACTGGCCACCGTCGGTGCCATCGCGCGCACCGGCGTGGACCTGATTTCGGTGGGCGAACTGACGCATTCGGTGCGCGCTGCCGATTTGAGTATGCGCATCGAAGCGTTTTGAGCGGGGGACCATGATCGACAATCCATACCGTGCAATCGAACACAGCGGACCGGGGACGATTGGCTGGCGGATCCATCATTACGCCGAAGTCGGCTCGACCCAGGATGTCGCCGAACAGCTCGCCCTGGACGGCGCGGCGCACGGCACCGTGGTGATCGCCGAGTCGCAGACCGCGGGCCACGGACGCCTGGGACGCGAATGGTTTTCGCCGCCCGGCGTCAACCTGCACGCCACCGTCATCCTGCGCCCGACGATGGCTCCTGCCGACGTCCCGGTGCTGACGCTGGTGGCGGGCGTGGCGATGGCGGAGGCGGTGGAAACCGTCGCGCCCGGGCTGCCGGGGCTCAAATGGCCCAACGACCTGTGGCTGCGCGGCAAGAAGGCCGGCGGGATGATCGCGCAACTGCTGAGCAGCGCGCCGACTTGCGTTCTGCTGGGAGTCGGCATCAACCTCAACCTGACCGCGCGGCAGATGCCCGAGGAGCTGCGCGAGATCGCAACCTCGGTGCTGATCGAAACCGGCCGGGAGTGCGACCGCGTCAAGTTCGCGGCGACGCTGTTTGCGCGCCTCGACGAGCGCGTCCGCCAGGTCCAGCAATCAGGCTTCGCGCCAATCGCGCCCATCTGGGAGCGCTACTCGGTGCTCAAGGACAAACGCATCACGGTCTTTGACGGTCAAAGCCGGCATAGCGGAAGGGTCCAAGGAATCGACCACGACGGCGCCCTGCTGCTGGTTGAGGATGGCGCCGTCCAGCGCATCCTGGCCGGCGATGTTACCGTGGAGAAGATCGAGCGCTAACGCCGTAAGCTCGCACCAGCGCTCATCGTTTGCCCGCCAGCCTCTGGCGCAGCGGCTTGGGGTGTAGTATCGACCTCATTACACTGAATCTGAGGTGACATTTATGGCTGTGGCGGATATCGCCCGTTTGAGAAGCGTAGCGATCGTCGGACAAGGCGGCACCGGCAAGACCCAGCTTGCCGAGGCGATACTGTTTACGGCCGGGGCCATCACCCGCCTGGGACGTCCCGACGACGGTACGGCGGTGATGGACTTCGAGCCCGAAGAGATTTCCCGGCATGAATCGATCAGCTCGGCGTTCCATCATCTGGACTGGAAGCGCAATACCGTGATCCTCGCCGACACTCCCGGCTATGCCGCCTTTCTGCCCGATACATTCAACACGCTGCGCGCGGTGGACGGCCTGGTGCTGGTGGTCAGCCCCGGCGCCGACATGAAGGTCGAGACCGAAAAAATCTGGGAGGCGGCTCAAGCCGCCAATTTGCCGGCGCTTGCCTTTGTATCGCGCCTGGACCGCGAAAACACCAAGCTCGACAATGCGCTGGCCGACCTGGCCGCGCTGGGGGCCAAGCCCGCCCCGCTCACCTTGCCCATCGGCACCGACAACGCCCTGGCCGGCGTCATCGACCTGCTCAACATGAAGGCTATCCGCTACTCCGATACCAGCGGCAAAGCCAAGGAGGAGGAACTTAGCGCTGACCTGCTGGCCGCGGCCGAGGAAGCGCGCACCAGGCTGTGCGAGGCGGTGGCCGAATCCGACGACGAACTGCTGGAGAAGTACCTCGAGGAGGGCAAGCTGGAAAACGACCAATTGCGTACCGCGCTGCGCAAGGCGGTGTTGGAACGCAAGGTTACTCCCGTGCTGTGCGGCTCGGGGGCCAGAAATATCGGCGCCGGTCCGCTGCTGGACGCGATTCTGGAGTTGCTGCCCTCGCCCGCCGACACCGGCGCCCGCAAGGGACACAACCCCGCCAGCGGCGAGGAAGTCGAGCGCAGCCCCGATCCGGCGGCGCCCTTCTCCGCGCTCGTGTTCAAGACGGTGGTCGACCCGTTTGCCGGCAAGCTGTCGATTTTCCGCGTCGTATCGGGCAAGGCGCTTAGCGACACCGCCGTGCTCAACGCGACCCGCTCGGCCAGAGAGCGTTTTGGCCAATTGCTGCGCCTAGAGGGCAAGAAGCAGGCGCCGCTGGACGCCGCGCTGCCGGGCGAGATCGCCGCAGTGGCCAAGCTCAAGGACACCATGACCGGCGACACCCTGTGCGACGAGAAGGCGCCCATCATCCTGCCCCCGCTGCCCAGGTCCAACCCGGTCATCTCCTTCGCGATCCGGCCCAAGAGCAAGGGCGACGAGGAAAAGGCCAGCCAAGCGCTGGCGCGCATGATCGAGGAAGATCCCTCCCTGGAGATGCATCGCGACCCGCAGACCCATGAGATCATCCTATCGGGCACCGGCCAGTTGCATATCGAGGTTGCGGTCGAGCGGCTCAAGCGCAAATATAATGTAGAAGTTGAGCTTCAGGCGCCCAAGGTACCCTACAAGGAGACCATCAAGGGCAAAGCCGAAGCACAGGGCAAATACAAGCGTCAGTCCGGCGGGCGCGGTCAATACGGCGATTGCTGGCTGCGCGTCGAGCCGCTGCCGCGCGGTGGCGGCTTCGAGTTCGTCGACGCAGTGGTGGGCGGCGCGGTCCCGCGCCAGTTCATCCCCTCGGTGGAAAAAGGCGTGCGCAACACCCTGCCGGAAGGCTTTCTGGCCGGCTATCCGCTGGTAGACCTTAAAGTAACGCTTTACGACGGCTCCTCTCATCCGGTGGATTCCTCCGATATGTCCTTCCAAATCGCGGCCTCGATGGGGCTTAAGGCGGCGGTGGAAAAGGCTCGGCCGATCCTGCTCGAACCGATTATGGCGGTGGAAGTATCCTGCCCCGATGAATGCATGGGCGACGTGATCGGCGACCTCAACGCGCGGCGCGGCAAGGTGCTAGGCGTGGACCGCAAGGGCAACGGCCAGTTGATCAAGGCGCTGGTGCCGATGGCGGAGATCCTGAAGTACGCACCCGACCTGCGTTCGATTACTTCGGGCCGCGGCTCATTCGAGGCGCAGTTCTCGCACTACGAGGAAGCGCCGGCGCCCATCGCTGAAAAGGTCATCAAGGAAGCCAAAGAAGCCAAGGAGGCGGCCAAAGGGGCACACGCCTGAGCCCGAATTGCCGATGCTTGCGCCGCTAGGCAAATGGCTGGTCGCGATGGGCCTGGTGCTGGTGGTGGCGGGGCTCGTGCTGTGGGGGCTGGGCAGCCTGGGATGGTTCGGCCGCCTGCCTGGAGATATCTACATCCGGCGCGGCAACGTCACGTTCTATTTTCCGCTGGCGACCTGTATCCTGCTCAGTGTTATCATCTCTTTGCTCCTGATGCTGTTCAGGCGCTAAGCCGGCTGCCTAAAGCCGCCGGCCGGGAAGGCAGATGGCGGACGACGCGCAATTTCAACGGCTGTTGGAACATAAGCGCCGGCGCCGCGAATTGATTGCGGTCGCGGTGGCCGGCCTGCTGCTGGGCCTGTTTGCCCTCGCCCAGGTCACCCTGCCGCCCCTGACCAAGCATACCTCGCTGCTCTCCAACCTGGCTGTCATCCTGCTCTTCGACCTGAGCTTCCTGCTGCTGGGATTGCTGCTGTTTCTGGTCGGCCGCAATATCGCCAAGGTCTTCTTTGAGCGCCGGCGCGGCCTGATTGGCTCCAAATTGCAGGCCCGCCTGGTGATCGGTTTCATCGCGGTGGCACTGCTGCCCAGCGGATTTTTGCTCTACGTGTCGGAGTCCTTCCTGCGCGCGGATATCGATAGCTGGTTCAACCCCGAATACAAAAAGGTGCTCGACGATTCGCTGGATATCGCCAAGAGCTACTACCTGGATTCGGCCAACGACGCGCTGCATTTCGCGCGCGTGCTGGCTGAAAACATCGCCTCGCGCAATCTGATGGTGCCCGAGCGGCGCGCCGAGTTGCAGAAGTTCGTCGAGCACAAGCAGCAGGAGTACCGGCTGGGGACCATCGAGGTGTTCTCGCCCGACCGCAAACTGCTGGTGCTGGCGCTCAGTCCGCAAATCCCCACCGGAATCGGGGTGTCGCCCCATTCGCTGCAGCTGATTGCGACGCTGGCCGGGCACGCTACCAGCCGCACCGACTCCTTTGGCCGCTCCGACGTGATTCGCGGCACCGCGCCGATTTTCCTTTCGCCTGAATCCGACAAGGTGCTGGGCGCGGTGGTGGTGGATTACTTCGTGCCGCGCAGTCTGGCCAAACGCGCCGCCAAGGTGTCGGAAAGCTTCGAAGACTATGTGCAGTTGCGCGCCCTTAAGCAGCCCATCATGCGCAACTACCTGCTCGCTCTGCTGATGATCGGGTTGGTGGTCGTGCTGCTGGCGAGCTGGTTTGGGATTTTCCTGGCCCGCGGCATCACAGGTCCCATCAAGCTGCTGGCCGAAGGCACCCATGCGGTGGCGGCAGGCGACCTGACCCACGAGATTCCCGCCGTGCGCGACGACGAGATCGGCCAGTTGGTCGCCTCCTTCAACCAGATGACCGCCGATCTGCGCGCCTCCAGCGCCGAACTGGAGCGCCGCCGCCGCTACACCGAAACGCTGCTGCGCAACGTGTCGGCGGGCGTGGTGGCACTGGACCGCGCCGGCCGCATCACCACGATCAATCCTTGCGCCGAGCGGCTGCTGGCGATCAGCGGACCTGAAGCAGTGGGGCGCCATTATGCGATCGCCTTTCCGGCCCCATTGGTGGCCGAGATGACCCGGCTGTTCGACGGCGGGCTGCCCGCCGAAGGAGCCACCCGCTCGGTCACCCTGAATGAACGCAGCGCCAATGAGCTGATGGTCACGGCCAGCCCGCTGGGCGAAGATGGCGGCAACGAGTTGGGCAGCGTCTTATTCTTCGAGGATGTCAGTCAGATCGCCAAAATCGAGCGGATGGAAGCATGGCGCGAAGTGGCGCGCCGCATCGCGCATGAAATCAAAAACCCGCTCACGCCGATTCAACTGTCGGCCGAGCGCATCCGCCGCCAAACAGTGCCCGGCTCAGGGCTGATCGACGAATGCACCCGCACCATCATCAGCGAGGTCGAGGACCTTAAGCACCTGGTGGACGAGTTTTCGATGTTCGCCCGGATGCCGCACCTCAACCCCGTGCCGGGCGACCTCAACGGTCTGGCCGAGGAGACGGTGGCGAACTTCCGTGCCGCCAATCGCGAGATTGAATTTGTCACCGACCTTAACCCGGCGCTGCCGACCATCGCGATCGACCGCGAGGCGCTCAAGCGGGCGTTGGTCAATTTGCTGGAAAACGCCGTGGCGGCGATTGCCGGCGAGCAGCGCAATGGTGCGGGAGCGCCGCGTATCGAGGTCCGCACCGCCTTGGACCGCGCCAGCGGAATCGTAACGCTGGAGGTCTCGGACAACGGTCCGGGCATCGACCCGGCGTTGAAATCGCGAATTTTCGAGCCCTATTTCTCCACCAAGCAACACGGCACGGGGCTGGGGTTGGCCATCGTCTCGACCATTGTCTCCGACCATCACGGCTTTGTCCGGGTGCGTGACAATGAGCCCCGTGGAAGTAGATTCATCCTTGAGTTTCCGGTAAAAGATCAGCAGTTTGCGCGCGTGTTAAACTGAAGGGCCGCTTGGGGTTTGCCGGCGTCTTCAGACCACACACTGAGGGCTGAGAACGTGGCAGAAACCGTACTGGTGGTGGATGATGAGGAGCGGATTCGGTCCTCTCTGAAGGGTATTTTAGCTGACGAAGGTTTCCGGGTGCTGGATACCGGCCGCGCGCCGGCGGTGATGGATATCATCGTCAAGGAGCGGCCGCGCCTGGTGCTGCTCGACGTCTGGATGCCGGACATCGACGGCATCGAACTGCTGCGGCGCATCAAGGAGACCGCCCCGCAAACCGAGGTCATCATGATCTCCGGCCACGGCAACATCAACAGCGCCGTCGCGGCGACCAAGCTGGGTGCTGCCGATTTCATCGAAAAGCCGTTTTCCGTCGACGGTCTGCTCGGCTCGATCGGCCGCGTCCTCACCCCCGATACCGGCCCAACGCCGGTCGAAGGCGGCCCCGCCAAGTCCGGCGTGGAGCCGAAAATCGGCGCGACCGCCTCTCGCAAGAGCCTGCCGCAGCGCACCATCAGGAAGTCGATCGTAATCGGCGGACAGGGGTTGCATACCGGACTCAAGACCGGCGTGATTCTGTATCCGGCACCGCCCGGTTCCGGCATCTCGTTCACTCCCCTGTCGGGCGACGTGATGGCGCCGGCGCGCGTGCAGAGCGTGACCGACACCGGTTACAACACCACGCTGGCCAACGGCGCTTACGTGGTGCGCACGGTCGAGCACCTGATGTCGGCCTTGCACGGCTTTGGTATCACCAATTTGCTGGTCAAAACGCAGGGTGAAGTGCCGGCGCTCGACGGCTCGGCGCTGGAGTTCTGCCGCCTGCTGGCCGATGCGGGGGTGCAGGAGCAGGCGGCGCGCGTGCAGCCGCTTTATGTCGAGCGGCCAATCGTGCTCGGCCAGGAAAAGGACGGCGGCGAGTATATTCGCGTCGAGCCCGCTGACCATCTGATTATCGACTACACGCTGATTTATCCCGCGCCGATCGGGGTTCAGAAAGTTCACTTCGAACTGACCCGGCCACAGGACTACGTGCGTGAAATTGCGCCGGCGCGGACCTTCGGCTTCCTGGCCGAGATGCGCAAGCTGTCGGAGATGGGACTGGCCAACGGCGGGCGGCTGGACAACGTCATCCTGGTTGACGACGAGAAGGTCGTGAACACCAAGCTGCGGTTTCCCGACGAGTTCGCGCGGCACAAGGTCCTGGACCTGATGGGCGACCTCTACCTGCTGGGGCGGCCGCTAATCGGCCATATCACGGCGTCCAAGACCGGGCATTCCGACAACCTCGCCCTGGTCAGACGCCTGCTGCAAGCGGCTTGAACGCTACAGGTTCCGACGCTTTCGCACCCATCAGCGGTTCAGCATTGGATTAGGCTGCAAGATCGTGGCTGCTCCCTCCTCTCAGCACAATCACTTCAGGATGCGCGATTACCGCATCAAGCCGGTGCCGGGTCGCGTCGCCGTGCTGGCCAGCGGCGGACTGGACAGCTCGGTAATGCTGGCGCGCATTGCACGCAGACGGCGCGAGGTGTTTCCTCTCTACATCCGCACCGGACTGGTGTGGGAAAAGGACGAACTGGCGGTGCTGCGCCAATTCATCACAGCCGTGGGCGTCGAATCGATCCGCCCGGTCAGCGTGCTGCACGTGCCGATGAACGACGTCGCGGCGGACCATTGGAGCATGACCGGCGAGCAGGTACCCGGTTACCACGCCGCGCTGTCTTCCAACTACATCCCGGGCCGCAACCTCACGCTGCTGTCCAAGGCGGCGGTGTTTTGCGCGCGCCACCGCATCGGTGAGGTCGCGATGGCGCTGCTGGAGGCGAATCCATTTCCCGACGCCCAGCCGATGTTCTTCGACGCACTGATCAAGGCGGTCGATCTCGGCGTTGGCCTGCGGCTTAGGATCTCCACGCCCTGGGTGGGCAAATCCA
This sequence comes from Pseudomonadota bacterium, assembly GCA_021325025.1. GTDB lineage: Bacteria > Desulfobacterota > Binatia > Binatales > Binataceae > JAJPJA01. The sequence goes on from JAJPHZ010000038.1 coordinate 136,826, forward strand.
AGGCCGAGGTAATCGCGCTGGGACGCGGTCTGCCTCTGCACTTGTCGGTGTCGTGCATCAAGCCGCGCGGCGCGCTTCATTGCGGTCAGTGCACCAAGTGCGCCGAGCGCGTCGAGGGCTTCCGCCTCGCCGGCATCACGGATCCGACCCGCTACCGCCGCCCCCCGGCCTGAATCCTCCGCTTCTTCTTCTCGAAATGAGACTGTCGATTCTAAGGGACACCGCAGCGTAAGCTGATAGTTCATCTTGACGCCCTCTGCGGGAAGGGCGAGGATCAACTTCCTTGGCGCGCGACGCTATTTCTTCAGCGCCGCGCGCTAGATTTTAATGCGCCTGGCCCCCAAGCAGCGCTAGGCGCTGATGACCCTCGCCCGGCGCTGCGCGCCGGCCTCTCCCCTCCGGGAGAGGCCAATCCAACTCTGACCCTGGGAAAATCGGCGATCTCGAAATGAAAGGGGGAGCGAAAAAGTGGCGCAAACAACGAACAGCAAAGTCTCCGCGTCACAACAACCACAGGAACCACGTGGCTCCAACTGGCACATTGTTCCACGATCGATGCCGGCATGATAACCATCCCCGGCCAGGATTTCCCCGCTACAACCGGTCCGCGAAGCACGCAAAGCCTGTCGTAAAATCACTTTTCGCGCGCGACGAAGATGCGACACTTACTGGCCGCAGCGAGCTAGCCTTCCTTGGCTAACGACGTCGTCCGATAGAACGCTACCGACCAAGCGCCCGCCAGCCCTGATTTTTGAATACAACGCCGGCGATCGTTGCCTCTTGCCGGGCTCCATCTGGCACATGACGTGCGAACGCCATGGCTAGAAGCATCAGTCCGATGAGCGTTTCAACTCGAATCGCACCGCCCTGCTCTGCTCGCTCTGAGCCCAATAGCGCGCCGTTGCGTGGAACATCTCTTTTCCAGATCCGAATCCTCACGGCTGCTGTTGGAGCGGTGCTCGCCTGCCTGCTTTTGAGTCTCACCAATTCCGGGGCGGAGCCATGGACCTTCGACCCGCAGGCATACGACTCGCTGGTAGACGCTGACTCACCACAAGCCATCCCGCCCGGCACCCGTATCAACTCGACAAACTGGCAGCAGTATAGACACTTTTTGCCCATCGGCATCCAGGCGTTGTTCAGTCACAGCTATCAGTGGAGTGTTCCCACGGGTCCCGACGGCGAGATCGTCGTCGGTCCGACCGTAAGGGTTTCGCAACCTTACAAGTACCGCCTGGATACCGAAAAGTATGCCGGCCGGACCAAACTGCTGCACAACCCCGACGGCTCGGTGGGGATTTCCGGCTACGTCGCCGGACTTCCGTTTCCCCAGCTTGACCGCCGCGACCCGGACCTCGTGTCTAAGCTAATTTACAACAGTTATTTTCGATACCATCCGGCCATCCTGTTCTACCGTCAACGCGGCTTGCTGTTCGATACGTATATGAATCGCAGCGACAGCACCGCCACGGTGGTGGAGTTTAGGCTTAATCACATCAGCGATTTCGGCTATCCGTTGTCCCAGCCGCTCGCGCCCAACGACTTCTTCTTTACTTCAAACATCACAGTGGAAGCACCAGAACAAATCAAATACACGGTCAATCTTCAAATCTACTATGACAATCCCAACCAGCGCCAGGAGATCTATACCTATATTCCAGCGCTCAGACGTTCGGTCAGGCGTTCCGCCGCGGCCCGGTGCGCGCCGATCGTTGGCGCCGATCTCGTGCAGGATGATGCTTATCCACGCCCGGTTCTACTCAACGAGTTTTCGTACAGGGTATGGGGAAAGAAAAAGATTTTGGAACAAAAGCACCTGGACCGCAGTCGCCTGTTTGACCCGGACTCCTACAATTTCCGCGGTGTCCCCGGATGGCCCAAACCGTCGCTCGGTCCCTGGGAATTGCGCACGGTCTGGGTAGTCGAGGAACGCACCCTGCCCTCGAATAGTTCCTACTGCTATGGTAGCCGGGTTACCTATCTGGACGAAGATCAGTTCTTGTACGCCGACCTGGATATCTACGACCCCGCGCTTAGGCTGTGGAAACTGTCCAACAGCGGCTCTACCACAACACCACTTAACGATGGTCACGACAGCGTTTGGATGCAGGCCGACGTCAGGACGATGACCCTGGATCTGCTAAACAGCCATGCCACCGTGTCGATCCAGATTGAGCCGGCCAGGCTCAACGGTGAGGTCCCCGAGAAGTATCGCGACGTTCAGGTGTGGGCGCTCCCCGCGGGCCTGCCACAGATGAGTCCATAAGGTTGGGCTATGCGCGCGGTGACGTTACAGGATGCAAGCAGGCTCGTAAGCGAGATGATCAAGGCATTGCATGCTCACCGATAATAGGGCATCACCTGTTCGCCGAACAGCCTAATCTGCTCCTTTAATATATCGATTGGCATCAAACCGAGGTCGCCGCCATTATTGAAGTTGAAGTACTCGGGATTTACGTTTTCGGTTAACTCGTCCATTTTGCGCCGTACATCACTGATTCCTCCGGCCAAAATGCCGTCGGTCCGGTGCAGGCGTTCTATCGTCCATTCGCTTCGCGGCAGCCGCGCCTTGCCAAGCGGCCACCGCGCCTCATCTTCGGGCAGACGGAACGCCTCCCAGAACCCGAAGTAGCCACCGAACTCGTGATACCAGACACCGGCTGAGCCGGCCTCGGCAATCTTCAAGGCTTGCTGCGTATCCCGGCCGATGTAAATCGATTTCGCGGGCGCTATCCCTTCGCCCAGGCGAAGAGCCCTGCCGGCGCGTTGACCTTCGCTGCGGTAAAGCTCAGCCAGGCGGTGCACATCCTTGAGGCCGGGCGTCACGATCACCGGCACAACCCCTTCCCGGGCGCACCACACGATGGTCGAATCGCTTGCGGAAAATGCCTGAAACAGCTTGGGGTGCGGTTTCTGGTACGGTTTTGGAACAACCGAGATTTTCCGCACTCGTCCATCTATTACCTCGCCCGGCAATCCGTATCTCTCGGTCCAGCGGGCGGCCGGCCAGGGGGTGCCTTCCTCGAATGGGTAAGGGTATTCCCAGAATTCACCTTTGAACGAAAATCCTTCTTCGCTCCACCCAAGCTTGAGGATACGGAAATTCTCCTCGAAAGCTCGCCGGTTGGCCTGATCGATTTCGCTCTGATCGCTCGCCGTGCTCTGGATGTGAAGTTTCTGCGCCATCGAATTGAGCCATCGCGCCTGGTAGCCGCGCGCCATCCCCACGATCGTCCGTCCCTCAGTAAGCTGATCAAGCCAGGCGGTTTCGATTGCAAGCCGCAGCGGATCCCATCCCGGCAGCACGTATCCCACCGGGCCGACCTTGATGTTTCTGGTTTGCATCGCGATATAAAGAAACAATGACGGGACGCTGCCCACCTCGAGACCTTCGGTGGCGAGATGATGCTCCGCCGCGGTGATAGCCTCGAAGCCCAGGTCGTCCGCCATCTTCGCTACTTCGATTATCTCCTTGAACAACCGTTGCCAGCGCTCGGTGCGATGCGCTATCGGGCGCAGCCTTTCACGTTCCTCGAGGGTTGCCGGAAGCGCCGGTAGTAGCGGTCCAATTAGAAATTTCACCTTGGTTTCCTCGCTGAAGATCTGACTAAACCGATCGCGCCGGCTGTGCACTGCCGCTATCCGTTTGGCGACGAAGGGCAATGCGGTGTGCACGCAAGATGCATACCTGTCCAATTCCCGTTGCCATCACGGCCATGGAGCATCCGACGTGGATATCGTCAGCCGCAAAAGCCGCGCTAGCTACTAAAGCATCCACCCGGCTACATACCGCACCGGCTCATCTCGCGCTGGCGCACATAGCGCCATCAGCGGTTCGATGACGTATTTCCGGGTTGTCCGGCATTTGCGGAACTCATTGGATCTTGGTATGTGATTTGCTCACTTGCTTGCGCAGATCATTGTGGGCAATACACAAGTAAAATCGTTTTGTCGGCTGTGTGTCGGCAGTTGTGGGATGGTGCTGACGCTGGACGAAAACCGGCGTATCGTCGGGATTCGCGGCGACAAGGAACATCCTGCCACTTCGGGCTACGTATGCATCAAGGGATTGCAGTCTCCGCAGGCGCACAACTGCTCCGGTCGTCTGCTACATCCCCTTAAGCGTGGCCCCGACGGCTCGTTCCATCGCATCGCGCTGGACCAGGCGCTGGATGAAATCGCGGCGCGTCTTCAAACCATAATTGAACGTGACGGACCCCAGGCGGTGGCTGCGTTTCGCGGCACCCAGAGCGGACTGAATTCCACCGCTTACCGCATCCTGCCCGATTTCCTGGCAGCGATTGGATCGCCGTCCTTCTTCTCCACCATGACGGTGGATCAATCCGCCAAGTGGGTATGCATCGAACGCCTCGGCGCCTGGGGCGCCGGACGCCACCCCTTCCACAGTTCGGACGTGCTCCTGATATTTGGCGGCAACCCGCTGGTTTCAATCTCGACGGTCGGCTTTGACCCATTGAACGTGAGCCGTCAAATGAAGGCAGCCAAGGCTCGCGGGATGAAGCTGATCGTGATCGACCCGCGCCGCACCGAGACTGCCCGCCATGCCGACCTGTTTCTGCAGCCCTATCCCGGAGAGGACCCGGCGATTGCGGGAGGCATGCTGCGGATCATCCTCGAACAAGGCTGGCAGGACTCCGACTTTTGCACCCGCTATGTGGACGATCTGCACGCCCTGTACCGCGCACTCCAACCGCTGAGCTCCGAATACGTTGAACGCCGTGCCGGGCTCGCGCGCGGCGACTTGTATAAGGCCGCCCGCCTGTTCGCCCACGATTGTAAACGAGGGGCCGCCATCAGCGGCACCGGCCCGGACATGTCGTCCCACTCCAATCTGGCCGAACATCTAATTGAGAGCCTCAACGTAATCTGCGGCAGATATGCACGCGCCGGCGACGCCGTACCAAATCCCGGGGTACTGTCACCGCGCCGGCGGCGGGTGGCGCGGGTTATCGGGCCGCGGCGCTCCTGGGAAAAGGGGTATCGCAGCCGTGTCGGCGGCGTCGGCATGCTATTCGGCGAAATGATGGCAGGGATCCTGGCAGATGAAATCCTCATCCCAAGCAAAGGACAGATCAAAGCCTTGCTCGTCGACGGCGGCAACCCGGTCAATGCTCTTCCGGACCAGATCAAAACCGTGCAAGCGCTGCGCGCACTGGAACTGCTGGTCACGATCGACCCCGTCATGACGAATACCGTACGGCTCTCTCATTATGTCATTGCACCCAAGTTGCAGTACGAGCGGGCCGACCTCCCTACCACTAAGGACTACGAAACCGTTTTCTTTCATGTACCGTTCAGCCAGTACACGCCTGAAATCGTCAAGCCGCCGCCAGGCTCTGAAGTCGTCGACGACTGGTACGTATTCTGGGCCATCGCAAAACGCCTGGGCCGCACTATCACTTACGATGGCGTCCCCTTGAACATGTCAACTTCACCCACCACTGACGACCTCCTGGCAATTCTCACACGTAACTCACAGGTGCCGCTGGAAGAGATCAAGCGCTATCCGGGCGGAAAGATTTTCGAAACCAAACCGCAGATCGTTGAACACGGAGGCGATGCCACCTCCCGGTTTGCACTTTTCCCCGCGGACGTAGCCGAAGAACTCGACGATTACCTGACACAGCCCTTCGATGGAACGCCACGCGCCATCAGCAGCGGCCGCCTTTTCAGCCATCGACTGTCGGTCCGCCGTCTGCGCGAAGTTTCCAACACCATGTACCACGACCTCCCCGCAATCCGCCGCCTTCGTCCAAACAACCCGGCTTGGATGAATCCCGCTGATATGCACCGGCTCGGACTCAAGCCTGGCAACAGAGTCATGCTCGTGTCCGATCACGGACGCGTCGCGGCAATCGTCCAACCCGATGCCGCTGTCCGCACCGGCGTAGTGTCGATGAGCCACGGCTGGGGGGCGCTACCGGAGGACGGTGCGGACCCGGCCGAAGTCGGCTCTGCGATAAACCTGCTCATCAGCACCGAACGCGACTGCGAGGCAATCAATGCCATGCCCCGGCAATCCGCCATACCCGTGGCAATAGTGCCGCTGCCCTGAGCCGGCGAACTTACCATCCTCTCTAACTAGCGTCCTCTTAGAGCGCGTCAATCGTCCAAGTGGCATACCTGTCAGTATTCCCGGTCCGGCCAGTGAGCGAAGCCGGGGAAAGAGCGGCCATCTGAAGTGCAATCGTGCATCTCAACCGCATCGCGTACACTGGCCGCGATGCGAACCATCTAGCCGAGCAGGTCTCCCATCGCTTGCTGAACCGTGTAGCTGTCCACGTACTCGCGGACGCGATCGATCCGTCCGTCCCTCAGCTCGAAGACGAAGCAATAGTAGTTGTCGTAGATCCTGCCGTTAGCAACCTCGCCGTAATTGTGCATCTCCGCGATCACCGTGTCTCCGTCGACGTGACTATAGCGGACTTCCGTATTAAGTCCTTTGGGGAAAATGTTTGAACTACCGCCGGCAAACCAGTCGCGGATTCCCTGCTTGCCCTTCTTGACCCCGGCGATGCCGGGCAAACTGCCGCACACCCACCATTCTACTTCTTCGGTGAAGTTCCTCAGCGCTCCCTCCAAATCGTTTTCCACCAGCAGCAATTGCCAGGTGGACCGAATCAGCTCCCTCTTGTCGTTTGGGTCCACGGCCTTCCCTCCTTGCCCGGATGCTCTGAGGCGCGCCCGCAACCGGATCGCACGCTTCGTATTGCTGCCAGCTCCTCGACGCTGATCATCGTTCCGATATCGCACCCCCAATTAACCTATAGCGCACGTCTCCGCCATCATCCACAGTCGCGGATAGACGCACTTGCGGCAAGTCCGGCTTATCACTTCATAACCTGAACCAAAGAGCCGGGAAATGCCATCACCTGCGCATTCTGCAAATCCTGCGGCGCGACCCTGTCGTACCAGGCACCAGTGTTGACGGTCGCTGTGGCATGGCCATTTTGAAGATCCATGATTACTCCATTGCCCTGAAAGGTATAGGCATTCTCCCCGGTCTGGATCGGACGGGGCGTACCGAAGTCCCATTCGACCTTGTAAAGGCGGCGGCTGGAGTCATAGATGTCAAACCAGAACGGAATCCAGGTTTCGGAATCAATCATCAGGATTTTCGCCCCATAGCAGTATCCCCGACCCAAAGACGGGGTCGGCAGCAAGGCCAAAACACGTACTGTGCGGACCTCGAAGTTGCCGACCTCAGGCTTTGGCCATCCGGGGACAGCGCCGCGTATTGAGAAAAACTGGGGTTGGTCGATCTTCGCCGGGTCCGCGTGCACCATGCCAATCGTCTTATGCGCACCGAGATAAACAGGAATGAAAAGGCCGGGGCTGGCGATGTTTCCACTGCTGTCGTCGCCAACGTAGTCGGTGCCCAACGCCGGTGCGCAGCGCGCTGAAGCGGTTAGCCTCAGCGACCGTCTCAGTGAGGGCAAGAATACATAGACTTCAGGAAGCCTCACCGGATCATCCGGCAGCAACTGGATTTCCGTGGTATATTTTGATTGCTCCGGGGCGACGACAGAAAAGCGTCCGGAGGTCATGTAGCCGTCCGAATATGGTAGATTGAGCGGGTAGCCGGGGTCGCTCAGATGCCGTAGGCGCCAATAGGCGATGTCGCCGGTCTGGGCTGATATGTTGAGATAGCGGTCGATCAGAAAGGTGTAGGACACGAAACGGCGGAGAAATTCGTAGCTATAATAGTAGTGGTTGTCGTAGAGCAATTTCGCGCCCGCTTCAGGGTCTTTTTCATCAAGGTCGGCAAACGGCAGCCCGGCGGTGTAACCCTCCACCGTATAGCCACCTTCAGGGAGTTTTCGAAGCTTGGTTTGCCCCTTGTACTTTTCGCTGGCGGCACGCATGTAGCTGGGCATCGAGATATTCCGGGTCGCGCCGATGGTAATAGTGAAATTCGGATCGTCGGGAAACCTCCACATGTAACGGCCGCTGAACAGGGCCTGCATTCCGGGCGGCATGAAGCGCTTGTATTGCTGCCAGTTATGAACTGTAATGTGAGTTCCAACGGGAATCGTGTCTGCGGACAGCCCCGACACCATGGATTGATAGCCGGCCGGATCGTAGGAGATCGATTGCGCTCTCGCGGCACTTAGCCACGCCATTCCAAGCATCGAAAGCGCAATCATACCGGTCAGTCTGGCGAACATAACGCCTCCTTTTTGCTGCGATCCAGTCTACCAAGCTGTCCGGCGATGCCCGGCTGGTTGTGTGAACACCCCTGAAGCCTCGGCATTTCGACGTCGAACGCTTCACCCGCAGTTGTGCGCACAGAACAACCAGATATGCACGACCATCGCCTCAGCGCACCGGACCGTTAATTGAAGAGGTGGTTGCGCAAAAGCCACGCCAATCCGCCACTCTCATGCCACGTTCCATTGCTCCTCTATTTAATACGATAGGCGCCCCACCCTGCTCCGGCACCACCTGGGACGGCGACAGTTCGGTTTGGTGACGAGGCGTGTCGAGTGCTCTCGATTTTCAATACGGCTTTACAACTTGAAGAGTTCAGCGGCCGTCTTGCCGAGAATCCATTCCTGGTCTCCGGGTGAAAGACTGGCAATATGCCGGCGCAATTCCTTGAGGGGATCGCGATGGGCGTCGATGTGCGGATAATCAGTCGCCCACATGAGCCGATTGGCGCCGATCTCCTGCGCGGCCAATGCGATGCATGATTCGTCGACGTCCGCCGATATCCAGCAACGTTCGCGCAGCACCTCACTGGGCCGCCGCCGTGTTCGAGTCGCAAAGGAGAACATCTCCCATTTGCCGTCGGCCCGGTCAATCCAGTTTGGCAGCCATCCGCATCCTGCTTCCAGGACAGCGTATTTGAGCCTCGGAAACCGCTCCAGCACGCCGCCCTGGAATACGCAGTTGAGCGCCATCAGGGAGTCTGCAGGTAATTGCATTGCCTGGAACCAGATCGGGTTGTCGCGCGGATCCTCTGTGGGAATATGCAAGCCCTGACCCAGCGAGTCCGGACGGACCTGAACATGACTTGCCACCGGCAGTTCGGCTTCCATGCAGGCGCCCCAGAATGGATCGTAATAGCGATCGCCCCAGGGACGGCGATTGCCCGGAAACGGGGTGATGAATACGCCTTTGGCCTTGTTCTTGACCCGTTCGACTTCCGCAACCGCCAGGTTGACGTCGCGCAGATTGACGTGCGCAATCGGAATCAGGCGCTGGGGATGGCGCGAGCAGAAGTCGAACAGATAGTTGTTGTAGGCCCGGCAATAGGCCGCGGAGAGCTCCGCGTCGCTGCAATCGCTCTCCCAGCAGATGCCAATGGTCGGGAACAACAGGGCGATATCGATTCCTTCTGCGTCCATCTGCTTGACGCGCTCATCCGGGTCGATCGCGCCGGGCGTGCGCAGGGCGCTATCCCAGTACGTGACCTTGCCCGGCGTCATCAGATCAACGGGGTCCTGGTAAGCCCCGCCCATCTCTCCCAGGACACCGCCTCCCATGTAGCTGGGACGGCGATCTATTTCGATGTACTCCAAGCCGTTGGAGTCGCGCCTGATCCTGATTGCCCGGTCCTTGTATTTGGGCTCCAGGTAGCGCTCCCACATGTCGGGCGGTTCCAAGATGTGGCCGTCAGAGTCAACCGTCAAAGCCCGTGTCATGGTCATCCTCCGAATCCGATGACAGCAAAACTTCACTGAGCGGCCGCAGCGTCGGTCGCACGCGCCGACGTGGCGAGCCGCGGACGCACTTCCTTTGCGATCAGCTCCAGCGAACGCATGATTTTGTCGTGCGGGGTGGTGTACATCTGCATGAACAACAACGCCTCATCCACGCCGCAGTCCGAGAGATACTGCAGGACCTTCAGGCAGGTCTCCGGACTGCCGATACAAGCGCCGCCGGCCTTGACGATTTCCTCCATCGTCACGGTCTGAAACATTTTGAAGCGTTCGCGGTTGTCTTCCATTTGCCATTTGTAGCTGGGCGGGATCCTGCCGTCGATCCAGGGCGCGAATATCTGGCGGCAGTCTTCCACGTAGCGCTTGACGTTCGGACCTTGCAGCCGCAGTGACTCTTCATCGGTCGGGCAGCACAGGGTGAAAGTAAGCAGCGCGAATTTGGGGTTGATGAACGCGCCGATTGGCTGGGCGTCTTTAAGCTTTTCCCGATAGGTGCGAACGAAATCGTTTGATTGTCCCTGCCCAATTCCAAACCCCAGCACACCCAGCCCGTTGCGGCCGGCAAATTCCACGGTCGAGGGCTGGTTGCAAGCCACCCACATCGGCGGATGCGGTTTCTGGACCGGCTTGGGAATGACCGGGCGCTCGGGAATGCGCATGGCGGGACTGTCCCAACTAAAACTGTCCTGCATCCACATCCGGGGCAGCATGCGCAATGCTTCTTCCCATTGCGGCCGAGTCTGTTCGGGATCGATATTGAAGGCGCTCAGCTCCGCGTCCGTGGTCGAGCGTCCACCTCCGAACTCGATGCGGCCGCGGGAAATCACGTCCAGGACGGCAATGCGTTCGGCGACTCGTACCGGGTGGTTGATATTGAAGGGCAGTAAAACAATGCCATGACCGAGCCGAATCCTGCGGGTCTTGGCCGCCAGATGTGCCAGCATCAATTCCGGAGCCGTGCATTGTGAAAGCGACGGCAAAAAATGATGCTCCACGAACCAGGCCGTCCTGTAACCCAGTTCGTCAGCCAGCATCACCTGCTCGACGCATTCATCGTAACAGCGCCTGACGCCGGCTTCGCTCAGATCGGCGGTTTCGATTTCGAAAAAGATACTCAGGTCCATGGGCTCCTCTTCTACCCGGCCGCGCGGTGCGCGGCACCAAGACCGCACGTTTAGAGCGTATCGTGCCGCCTGCGCGCGGGAATTGGGGGAAGCGCAAGTCCCATGCCAGGCTCCCGTGCGCCGCCAATTGCCATCGCCAATAGCGAAACCGGCCTGCGTTTGACAAGGTCCGGCGCGCTTTGCGCCGAAGTGGATCTCGAAACGCGGGCAAGGTTCAGGTCCTGCATTGGGCGACCGCCCAGGACGCCGGCAAGGCTATCCATCCAAGCTGCGTCGAGGGCCAGATGCAGGGTAGCACGGCCCAGGGAATCGGATCGGCCTTGAACGAAAGAATACATTTACGCCGAACAGAGGCAATTGCGCAATGCGGCTTTCTTGACTACCGGATGCCGCCTCCCCGGATTTGCCGATGATCGAAACAACCATCGTTGAGGTCCCAAGCCCCGGTCATCCGATTAGGCGCCCGCGGCGTGGGTGAGGTCTCGGTTTGTTCCCCCGCCCGCCGCAATCGCCAATGCCATTTACCGCGCCGTCGGTGTGAGAATGCGGCGGCTGCCTGTTTCTCCGCCGCGGTTGCTCTCCGGCCTGACTTCGAAATAGAGCTGGCGCGCGTTCGAGGGTTCGCCCGCCCCTGGGAGACACGAATCCGGCGCGCGCCTAGCCGTTCTCCTCTGCGACTTTGCCTGCCGCCAAACCCGATAGCTGGCGCCGGCCGCGCCGTGCGGCGCACGATGCGCCGGCGCTCACAGCGACGCCAAGGGATCTTTCAGATTCCGTATAAACGTGCAGCGTTGTCGGCGACCATCTTGCGCACCTCTTGCGCCGGAATGTCGGCAAAGTCCCGCGCCACGTGCTCGCGCGAGGCGGGGAACGTACCCTCGGTGTGAGGGTAATCCGAACCCCACATCACGTGGTCGATGTTGAGCAGGTGCCTGGTTAACAGTCCGGCGCGATCATCCTCGAAAGTAAAGTAGAATTGACGCTTCAGATAGAAGCTGGGTGCCTGTTCCAGGCGCGGAAGCATCCACTTACGATGGTCCCTCCACCAGTGGTCGAACCAGCACATCTGAGCGGCAACCCAGCCAAACCCTCCTTCAACCACCACGAAACGGGTATTGGGGTAGTTTTGCGCCACCCCCGAGCCGATCAGCGCCGCTACGGTGTACATCGATGCCGCCAGCTTTGTGCCTGTAGAGGCGAACAGATGTCCGCCCATTTCCGGTGTAACATTGGGAAGGTTCTCTTCGATATTGTCCGAAGCGACAACGTGAAACGCGATTGGCATCGCCAGCTCCTGGAGCGCCGACCATAACGGCCGGAAATAGGGATCGCCCAGCGCGATCCTGGTCCTGCCCGACGGCATCAGTACCGAGCGGATGCCGTTTTTGGCAAGCCGCTCGGCCTCGGCTACGGCCCATCCTATGGGACCGCCGGTAGGCAGGATACCAACGCCCAGCAATCGGCGGGGATTTACTGAGCAATACTCAACCAGCCAGTCATTGTAAGCACGAAAGCATTCCCGCCGATACTCAACATCGGGCGCCGCCATCAGAAACAGCGCATGGTTGGGATAACAGACTTCCGCGCGCAGGTTATCCAGATCCTGGTCGGCCAGCCGGGCGACGGGGTCGGTTGCGCCAGCCCGAATATCGGTGGAGCGATTGCCGGTGGCCATCGTCAGTTCCCGGCCCGCTTTCTTGCTGTCCGCCATTCCGCCCAACAGCCCTTCCATCGCAAAGGCGGGCAAACCGTCGGCCACGAAGTAATCGGCGTCCTCGCGCCGCTCGATACGCGGAGCACGGTCGCGAAAGCGCTTATCCATACGCTTGATCCAAAGGTCGCCGGGTTCGTTGGCGTGGCCGTCAGCAGAGACGAATCTGCCGATTTCGTTCATATCCATCAATTTGTTCCTCCTTGTCGCCGAAGCTGGATTGCAGATGAGCGAAAAGCGGGCCAACTGTGCATAGCCTTTTAACCTCGGCTCAACGTACGATATTCGTCGGGAGCGTCGCCGGCGTTGCCAGGCCGGCGACAATCGATCGCATGGTCGCCCCGGGGAACTACCTACTATGGATTCGACCCGCCTCGCGCACCGAGCTTGATTTGATATTTCCTCAGCTTGCGCACCACCGAACTATGGTGCATTCCGACCTGGCGCCCAATTTCGCGCGCTGAACGACAGGTCCGGGCATAATGCTCCAGGATCTCACGCTCGCTATCCTGGAAATGCCGACGTAGTGAGATTGCGCCATCGGCGCTGCCGATCTGCGCAGACGGTAACGGCACGCGTTCGGCAATCCGGCCGGCACAGGATGCGGCCGCACGCACGTTTTCGGGCAAATCGTCGCGGGTGATTTGCTGGTCTCGCGCGGAGATCACCAGACGTGCAATCAGATTGCGCAATTCCCGGATGTTGCCCGGGTAATGGTAGGACTCGAGGATGGAAAGTACGTCTGGGGCGAGGGTTCGGTTCTGGTTGAACTCCAGGTTGAAGCATCCCACAAAATGCTCCACCAAGGGACCGATCTCCTGGCGCCGCTCCCGCAGCGGCGGGATGGTCAGCGGAATCACCTCGAGCCGATAATATAGGTCGTGGCGGAATTTACCGGCTGCGCACAACGCGCGCAGATCGGTATTGCTGGCCGCTATGATTCGCACGTCGACCTGCCGCGGCGCACTGCCGCCGAGCGGGAAGATGATCTTGTCGTCGAGAAATTTGAGCAACTTGACCTGCGCGGCGAGTGGCAACTGACTGACCTCGTCGAGAAACAAGGAACTGCCATGGGCCGCCTCGAGCTGGCCTTTTTTGCCTGTGCGCAGCGCGTCTGTAAATGCTCCGCGCTGATAACCGAATAGTTCCGATTCGACCAGATTTTCGGGTATGGCGCCGCAGTTGAGTTCAATGAAGGGATGACTCGCGCGCCGCGACAACCGGTGAATAAGCCTGGCGACCAGCCCTTTGCCCGTGCCGGTCTCGCCGCTGATCAGCACGGTCGCATCGAGGTCGGCTATTTCCGCCACCAGGCTCAAGACGCGCCGGAACGCCTGGCCGGCCAGGACCACATCGTTGAAGCCCGACGCCCGTAGCAGGGCTTTGAGTTGTGCGGCATGAAACTCGTCGATCTTGCCGTAATCTCCGATTTCGTACTTGCTCAGGCGTTCCTTCAAATCATTCAAGCGGCCAAGGCTGCGTACACAAAGGATCGCGTTGCGCACGGCCCCATTTTCTTCCAGGTCGAGTTTGACGCTGACCACCAGGGTGTCCCGCTCCGATTTGATCAGCATCGTCCGGGGCACGCTGCCCAAGCGAACTCGTTCCCAAACGGTGGGTTCGCCGGGCTTGGCCAGGACGCCTTCCAGTTCCCGCTCGGTCTTGCCGACTACCGCTTTCCGCGGGCGCCCGACTATGTGTTCCCAGGCACGATTGACCTGCACGAAACGCCCTTGTCCGTCGAGGATCGCCAGTCCGTCGGAGGAAGCTTCGAAGATCGCTTCGTTCAGACGCCGATGGTCGGCCACCACTCGCAGGCTATCGTTCAGTTGGCTTTTCGTGTCGAACATGGATCACAATTGCGCTCGGACCCCCGGACGCCGTATCAATCTGAAACGCAATGCGCTTTGCAAAGGTCAGCCACTCAGTTGGATGTCGTACTTGCGGAGCTTGCGCAACACGACACTGTGATGCAGTCCGGTGCGCCGGGCCAGTTCGCGCGCCGACCGGCATTCAGGTGCCAGGCGCTCGAGGATGGAACGCTCGCCCTCCTCAAGATACTTGCGCAAGTGCTGGGTCCTTTCCCAGGCCGGTCGCGTGGAGCGGGTGTCCTGCACAACCGCATCCGAGCGGGTCAAGTGCTGGCGGTGTTCGGGAAAGACGGAGTCGGGAAGGTCATCGATTCGTATCTCCGCCGCGCGCGCCGATACCACCAGTTGAGCAATCAGGTTTCTCAGTTCCCGGACATTGCCGGGGAAATCGTAACCTTGAAGGACCTTTAGGACTTCCGGAGACAGGATGCGCTCTTCGCCGAATTCCTCGTTGAATTTTCCCAAAAAGCGCTGCGCCAGAGGTGCGATTTCCTCGGGACGCTCGCGCAGGGACGGAATTGAAATGGGCATCACCTCCAGGCGGTAGAGAAGATCTTCGCGAAACCGGCCCTGCCTGATCAGCTTGCGCAAATCGGCGTTGGTGGCCGCGATGATGCGCACGTCAAGCGCCTTGGGAGATGTACTGCCGAGCGGGAGAATCACCTTGTCATCGAGAAATTTCAGCAGCTTGACCTGCGAATGGGCCTGCAACTCGCCGATTTCGTCCAGGAACAGGGTCCCGCAATGGGCCAGTTCGAGCAGCCCCCTTTTTCCGCCGCGCACGGATCCGGTAAACGTTCCGGGTTGGTAGCCGAACAGCTCGGCCTCCACCAGCGCCTCGGGAATCGCCCCGCAATTTAGTTCCACGAACGGTTTTCCGCGGCGTCGCGACAGGCGATGAATGAGTTTGGCGACTACGCCTTTGCCGGTACCGGTCTCACCGCAAAGCAGCACGGTCGCGTCGTGAGTGGCGACCTGTGCCGCCGCCGCAAACACCCTTTGCGTGGCCGGCCCCGCTACCAGCGCCTCGCCCAGTCCGGCCGCGTTCAGCACCTCCTGCAACTGATGCAGACCCTGGTCCGGCTGCGGCGGCCCGAAAGCGCGCCCTGCGCTGCGTTCAAGCTGATCCTTTAGGTACTCGATCCGGCTTAGGTTGTTGAGCGTCAGTATCGCATGGCACACCGCGCCATGTTCATCCCGGTCGACATTCAGCGCCATCAGCACCGTCTCGCCTCTGATGTTGACCAGGGTCGCAGCCGGATCGGAAGCGACATCCTTCGGCAGCCACGGGCCCCGGTATCCGGTGGCAAGGCTGATCTCCATGGCGGTCTTGCCGACCACCTCAAAGCGTTTTTGGCCTAAAATCCGTTCATAGGAACGGTTTACATCCAGGATTCTGCCGTCGGCTGAGATGATCGCCATCCCCTCGGCGGAGCTGTCAAAGATAAGATTACGCAGCCGGCGGGATTCCTCGAGCAAACCTTCACACTTTTCAACCGTTGCCCCGACACCGCCCGCAACTGATTTTACATCGGGACTCGGCTTTGCCATTCACCGATCCTCCCGCTATAAGCCCAGACCTGACGGTTGATTACTCCCGCTCGCTCGGCCTTGTCAAATTCAGGCTGGACGAGAGGCGCCGCTTGCGCTTCGGAGCGGCAGCGAGCGGTAGGCGAATGAGAGGTGTGAGCATTGCGCTGCCGCGAATGCGGCGCATTAAACGCCGCCGGCTTGCGCGTTGGCGCATTGCGCGCCGTTGCCGCTTTGAAGGTCTCGTTTCATATTGGGCCGGGGTGGATGGCAGGAACGTTGCTAAATCAGCGGGCGCCCGCGGCGCTTGATGTGGTGCGCATACGCGGCGATAGAGCGGGCCGGCCGGGGCACGAAGCAGACTGACGTCGAGGTGCAAAATGAAACTGCAGGGCAAAGTAGCAATGATTACAGGTGGCTCGCAGGGCATCGGCCGCGAATATGCGTTGCGGTTCGCCCGCGAAGGCGCCGCAGTCGTGATCGCGGACATTCGTCAGGAGGCGGGGCGCACAGTTGAAGCCGAGATTACCGCTGCCGGAGGCAGGGCGCTGGCGCTCAGAGCCGACGTGACCGACCAGGACCAGATGAACCAGGTCGCCAAACATGCCGCGGAGCGCTTCGGCCCAGTCGACGTGCTGCTCAATAATGCGGCGACCTATTTCGACTATGAGGCGACCAACCAGAGTCTTGAATACGGCCGCAAGGTGATGGACATCAACGTGTTCGGCATCGTGATCGCTTCCCGGTCGGTTTTCCCCTTCATGAAGGCCAACCGCCGCGGCTCCATCATCAACATCGCATCGGTCGCCGCCTGGCCGCAGACTACTCCATATCTTGCCGATTTCGACACGGTTCCGATCGAATTTTACAGCCTGTCAAAGTCGGCCGTGACTTTTCTGACCCGTTGGATGGCGCAAACGCTCGGCCAGTACAACATCCGCGTCAACGGTATCGCTCCCGGCGTCGTGCTCACCGATGCGACTTTGAAGCTGATGCCGGAAGATATGATCGCATACTTTCGCAACCAAACCGCGCTCAAGCGCGACCTGCAACCCGGGGACCTGACCGGCACCGCCGTATTTCTGGCCTCCGACGACAGCGCCCTGATGACCGGTCAGACGCTAGTGGTTGACGCCGGCAGGATTATGCTGACGTAGTTCCGCAAACGAAATGTGATATCGCGCAGTCGGAATATATGGCCGAACGTTTACGCGACAAAATCTGTCTCATCACCGGAGCGGCCTCCGGTATCGGCAAGACCGCCGCGCTCGCCTTCGCGCGCGAGGGTGCAATCCTGACGTTGGCCGACGTATCGACTGGGGGCGAACAAACCGCTCACCTGGTGCGGGAACTCGGTGGAGCGGCGGCATTCATTCGCTGCGATATAGCGGAGGCATCGGAGGTGGAAGCGCTGGTCGCTGCAATCGTCGATCGGCACGGGCGCCTGGACTGCGCGTTCAATAACGCTGGCATCGAAGGGCCCCTCCTCGCGATGACCGAGGTCACCGAGGAACTCTGGGACCGCATCGTGCGGGTGGACCTGCGCGGCGTATGGCTGTGCCTCAAGCACGAGCTCCGGCAGATGGCACGCCAGGGCCACGGCGCAATCGTCAATACCAGCTCCACAGCCGGGGTTTGCGGCACGCCGGGCTACAGCCCCTACACCGCGGCCAAGCACGGCGTCGTCGGCCTGACCAAAAGCGTCGCGCTCCAATACGCCAAATCCGGCATCCGGGTCAACGCAATCTGCCCCGGTCTGACCGATACGCCGATGATGGACCGAATCCTGGGCGGAGACCCCGAAAAGGAGCGGCTGTTTGTGGCGGGCACACCGGTGGGGCGCAAGGCGCGTCCCGAGGAGATCGCCGCCGCCGCGGTCTGGCTGTGCTCGGACCAATCCTCGTTTGTCACGGGTGCAGTGCTGCCCGTGGATGGTGGAGTGTTTGCACAGTAGAACAACCTGCCGATGAAAATGAATCCGAAGCGGCATTTTGCTGCCTGCTGCACTGACAAAATCGCTTACGGCTGACTAGATTCGGAACAGTTCCGACCACTCCTTGACAGGCCACCGGCCTGCGCCGGTTTCAAAGCCTCCGGATCGCCCGCATCCCACAGGGGCGTGAGCTTGTTGAAATCAACCTTCCAGACGCCGTTTATTTTCACCAGTTTGTGCGTATAATAGCCGCCCTGATCCAGCAAGTACTTTCCACCGTCGGGCACTTTCATGAAGTGGCGCGCGATGAAGTAGGTAATTGCCCGGGCGCGATCGCCGTTGATTTCCACGAAGTAGTTTACAGCGAAATGTTGGGT
The DNA here is from genome assembly GCA_021325025.1 of Pseudomonadota bacterium. GTDB lineage: Bacteria > Desulfobacterota > Binatia > Binatales > Binataceae > JAJPJA01. The sequence continues at coordinate 155,058 of JAJPHZ010000038.1, forward strand.
TTCGAAAAACCGCGCCAGACCGCTGGCTACCGCGGCAGCCCATTGCGCGCGTGTGGCGATGCGCGCAGCCTTGCCGCCGAAGGGGGTGTCGGTGAAGTCAACCTCGACCTGTTCGGTGAACTCCGCCTCGTAGCTCTTCCAGTCCTTCCTGTCCATGTGGAAGGTAAGCCGTTTGATGGTCTCGACGATTTTGACCCGCTCGATCAAAAACACGATCTCCTCAGTCAGCTTGTCTTCCGCCATCGGATCTGATCCTCCGCTTCGAGTCGCACCGCTGCGCACGGGTCAGTGGCTATACTTGTGAGCGCAGGACCTGCCCCGGCAGAGCATCGGTCGGTTTGCCTTCACGTATAATCGGCGCGCCATTTACGATCGAGTAGACGATGCCCTGGGCCTCCACCACCAGGCGGCGGGCGCCGCCGGGAAGGTCGTGACGCATCTGGGCGCGCGCCGCCGATCCGACCGTGTGAGGATCGAATATGACGATATCCGCAGCGGCTCCTTTCACCAGCCGGCCCCGATCCCTGATGCCCCACAGGTCGGCAATTTCGGACGTCAGTCGCGTCACTGCGCGCTCCAGGCTCAACGCCTGTTTGTCGCGCACCCAGTTGCCCAGCAGGAACGTGCAGTAACCCGCGTCGCATACCATATCGACGTGAGCGCCCGCATCGGACACGCCGATGACCGTGCGCGGGTCGGATATCAGGCGGCGAACGCCTTCCTCATAGTAGATTTCCATTACGAATTCGGTCTGCAGCCGATCCTCAATTGCCAAATCGAACAGGCAGTCGACCGGGTCTTTTCCCTGCACACTGGCAACTTGTACAAGCGGCGTCTTCGCAAACTGCTTGAGGGCCGGCGAGACTGGATTCCACACTTCGATTGCCGCGAATGAATTCGACGCCAGACGCGGCTGCGTCAATTCCTGCCTGAACGCGGAACGAAAACCAGGCTGCCTATATACCTCGATTTGCTCATCGACGCTGCGATTGAATACCGGCTTCATGCAGGCCATGTCCGCCAGCATCATGGGCGAACGCAGATCCATCAGGGCTTCGAAGGGCCGGCAGGTTACCTGCGCAATCGCACCGCGTCTGATCAACGGCTCCAGCCGCCTCAACGTATCGGCAGCCTCCTGCGGACGGTCGGGCCAACTCGCCATCGCCAGCCATGTCACCGGCCGTCCGCTCTCCTTGAGCAGCATCTCCAGCAACTGATATTCGTCCGGCGAAACCGAGCCGGGCTTGCGTGTGATCGAAATCTCGATCGTGCCTTTGCCTGCCTCGCGAAGCACGCGCGCGTAAGCGGCCAGTTCTTCGACGCCGGCCAGCCTGCACGCCAACGGGCGGCCGCGATAACCGATATGCTGCGCTAAGACAGTGGTGGATAGGCCGAAGGCGCCGGCCGCAACCGCTTCCCGCAACAGCTCGCTAATGCGGGCGGTTTCCTGGGGGCGCGCTCCGCGTTCCATCGACTCCTCGCCCATCACGTAATGGCGAAACGGGCTGAGCGGTGCGACGAAGGCCAGGTTCACAGCACTGCTGCGCCGGGCCGCCGCGTCCATATACTGCGGGAAGCTTTCCCACTCCCAGGTCAGACCGCGGTCGAGCACTGCAAAGGGAATCCCTTCGACGGTCACCAAATCCCAGGTCGCGATTTCGCGCTGGTGCGGCCGACAGGGCGCGAGCCCCACGCCGCAGTTGCCCATCACGACCGTGGTAACGCCGTGCCATGACGACGGTGTGAGCAATGGGTCCCAGCATACCTGCGCGTCATAATGGGTATGCGGGTCGATAAACCCCGGCGCGACAATCAGATCCGCGGCATCGATCGTCTGCGCGCCGCCGCCCAGGATCGATCCGATCTCCGCAATCCTGCCGTCAGCCACCAGCACGTCAGCTCGATAGCGTTCCCTGCCGGTACCGTCGACTATAGTCCCATTCTTGATCAGTAGATCGGCCATCAGGGTTTTTCTCATCTAGCATTGCCCCAACCTAAGGGCGTGATTGGTTCGGCTGCTGCGCTTTCGGTGCTAACACTTGCCGGCCGGGTGCGTCCTCGCCGGATGAGGTAAAGATCGAGAGCCGGGTTTCATGCTCTTTGGCCTTCAAAGGCGATAGAGTTCCGCGGCCGACTTGCCCATGATCCACTCCTGCTCCGAAGGCGGCAGCTTGGCGATGTGACGACGCAGCTCGGCGACCGGATCCTTGTGCGCATCGATGTGAGGAAAATCGGTCGCCCACATCATGCGATTGGCACCGAGTATTCCCGCCACCAGCGGAATACTCGCCTCATCCACATCGACTGAAATCCAGCACCGCTCGCGGAATAGTGTACTGGGCTTCTGCCCGACAGAGGTGGTGAAACCGAACAACTCGTACTTGCCGTCAGCGCGGTCAAACCATCCCGGCAGCCAGCCGCATCCGGTTTCCAGCACGACGTAGCGCAGCTTGGGAAACCGGCTCAGTAGCCCGCCCTGAAATACACAGTTCAGACCCAGCAATGAATCGAACGGCAACTGCATGAACTGGAACCAGACCGACATTTCGAACCACACTTTCAGCTCGGGCGGCGTGGCTGAGCCGTGCAGTTCGGCGCCGGGCGTGCCGGGCCGCGTCTGTACATGGCTGGACACCGGCAGCGCGGCGGCTTCGCATGCCGCCCAAAACGGATCGTAGTAACGGTCGCCGTGGGGACAGCCGTTAACCGGGTAAGGTGTGATGAAAATTCCCTTGGCCTTGTGCTTGACGCGTTCCACCTCCGCGACCGCCAGATTGACGTCGCGCAGGTTGACGTGCGCAATCGGGATAAGGCGGTCGGGCGCGGCGGAGCAAAAATCGAACAGGTAGTTGTTGTAGGCGCGGCAATACGCGGCGCAAAGCTGCGGGTCGCGCACCTGGCTCTCCCAGGCAAGTCCGACGGTGGGGTACAACATCGCGACGTCGATCCCCTGCTCGTCCATGTCGCGGACGCGGGCCCGCGGATCGATCGCGCCGGGGGTGCGCTGGGCGCTTTCCCAGTATGTGACCTTGCCGGGGATCATCAGTTCGTTGATATCCATGTAAGCGCCGCCCCATCCGCCCATCGTGCCGGCGGGCAGGAACATCGGCTCGCGGTCGAATTCAAGATACTCGTGGCCGTTCTTATCCAGCTTGCGCCGGATCGCCCGATCGCGATACCTGGGCTCCAGATATCGTTCCCATAAGTCGAGCGGCTCCAGAATGTGACCGTCTGAATCGACAGTAAACATCTTTGCCATCGTCGCAGCCTCGATCGGTTTTGGTTAGGTCGCGCCACCTGAATTGAACTTGCGACTCGCAAGATTCCGGCCAGTGTCATTCACCCAAACCCGGACAAATATGGTCCATCGATGCAAGTCAAATCCATATCGCTGGCGACCCGGGCCGCGGCCTCGGGCAAGGCCAAAGGCTCCTGGCTTTGGCACAGTTCGGCGCGTCCAGCGCCGGCGACTGCAGCAGCGCGGCGCAAATCGCGCCACGCATTCCCCCGCTGGGCCCGCTTCCTTACCACTGCGTTCGTGCAGCAATTCCTGCCGGGTATCCGGTCCACTAGCAGTCTTGCCAGTTCGGGACTCCTTCAGTATGACGGGAGTTGAAGAGAACCGCCGATGCAGCGTCTCCGCATATCAGTGCCGGATCAAGTGCTGGAGGACCTCAAGCAGCGCCTAGTGCGGACGCGGTGGCCCGGCGAAGTGAGAGCTTCGGGATGGGACTACGGAACGAATCTTGGCTATTTGAAAGAGCTGGTGGAATACTGGATCGGACGTTATGACTGGCGCGCCCAGGAGCGAGAACTGAATCGTTTCGATCACTACAAGGCGGAAGTCGACGGCCTTGGAATTCACTTCATCCATCAGCGCGCAATCGGTGAAAATCCGCGGCCGTTGATGCTCATTCACGGCTGGCCCGGCTCCTTCTATGAATTCCATCAGCTTATCCCGCTGCTTACGGATCCGATGGGCAATAGCACCGAGGCGACCGACACGTTCAGCGTGGTCGTGCCCTCGCTGCCCGGATATGGATTCTCCGATGATCCCAAAGTCCCCGGCATGAACATCTCGCGCATCGCGGAGATCTTCCACAAGCTAATGACGCAGGTGCTGGGCTATCGCCGCTACGGCGTACAGGGCGGTGACTGGGGCGCCTTCGTCGCCTCGCAGATGGGCTTTGCATATCCGGGAAATGTCATCGGTGTGCATCTTAATTGCGTCGCCTTGCAATCGCCCGATACCGACAAGAGCCCGCACAACGAGGAGGCACGCCAGGCTCTTGCCCAACTGCAGCGCCATTATGCAAATGAAGCGGGCTATGCAGAGATCCAGCGCACCAAGCCACAGACGCTGGCCTACGCCCTCAACGATTCACCCGCCGGACTGGCGGCATGGATCGTGGAGAAGTTCCGGACCTGGAGCGATTGCGACGGCAACCCCGAACGCCGGTTCACGAAAGACCAGTTGCTCACCAACATCATGATCTACTGGTTGAACGCAGCGATCGGTTCGTCGATGCGGCTGTACTATGAGGAGTTGAATCATCCCTTCCGGCTCAGGAGCGGAGAAAGGGTCGAAGCTCCGACCGCAGTTGCGGTGTTTCCAAAAGAGATCGCGACTCCGCCCCGGAGCTGGGCGGCCCAGGCATACAATCTGAAGCGATGGACTGTGATGCCGCGCGGCGGCCACTTTGCCGCAATGGAAGAGCCGCAGCTCCTCGCCGACGATATCAGGGCATTCTACCGGGATCTCGGCTTCGCATCTAAGGACCGATAGCCGTCCAGGCGTCCCCCTGCTGCTGGAAGAACACACACTGACCTGATCTGCAGGAATATCTAGGATACGCTCCGGAGCGGATTGCCAAGCTAGGCGCCGCCAGCGTGACCCGTTGAAGATTCCAGTCCCACGGCCGATCGGGCAAACGCCGCACGCAACTCGCAGGCGATTCTGGCGCCCCCTGCGCGATTCGAACGCGCGACCCCAGGATTAGGAATCCTGTGCTCTATCCTGCTGAGCTAAGGGGGCGCGTCTTGAAGATAAAGGATTTCCGTTGAGGAAGCATCAGGCGCGGACTGCGGTTGA
>JAJPHZ010000033.1 GCA_021325025.1 Pseudomonadota bacterium
CAGCAGTCGGTCAATGCCTCGCTGGCCCAGCAGAATGCGGCGCTCAACCAGCAGGTGGCGCAGATGAAGCCCGCGTGGACCAACTTCGCGGACAACTTCATGAACAAGTTCAGCCTGGGCACCCTGTGGTATTTCGACTATGCGATGTACACCCATCCGAGTTTCGGTCCGCAGTTCCTGACCCAGATAAACCAGCCCGGTCCCGGCAATGAAATATTCAATTCATTCGATCTCTCCCGCGCGTACCTCAATTTCCTGTTCACCCCGACCAAGGACATTACGGTTCGCGTGACGCCCAACGTCTATAGGGCGATCGGATCGGCCAGCAACGACAAGGTAGGCGCCAGCGGCGCCTGGGGCACCAGCCTTGACGGCAACCTGGGCTACCGTCTGAAGTACTCATACGTACAGTTCAACACGCTCTTCGATTCGATTAAAAGCATGAAGGGCACCACCATCAAGTTGGGTGTGCTTCCCAACGGATGGGTTCCGTGGGAGGAAGACCTGTACGGCTACCGTTTCGTGAACCTAACTCCCTGGAACTATTACAGTCTGGCGTCCGGGCAGGCCGGCATCGCCATCGCCGGTCCGATCAAATCCGGCGAGAAGACCTACGTCGATTACGAACTGGGCGTGTATAACAACTCCAGTTTCCACGCCTTTGAACAGACCAACACCAAGGAAACCATCGACCGCGTAACGATCTATCCGTTCGGCGCGCTGTGGCGCTTCGACGGTCTGGGTATTTCGGGCCTGTACAACTACGGCTATGGAAACGTCACGCCCGACCTGGCCAATATCCCGGCCGCGCTCAAGGGGCCGCAGTCACATATCGAGCGGCTCGCCGCACTGGTGGCTTACACCACGGAGACCTGGCAATTGGCGGGCGAGTTCGATTATGGACACAACGCCTTCAACGTCGGCAACATGTTCTCGGGCAGCGGTCCGGGCGACGCTTTCGGAATACCCACTTGCGTCACGACGCCGGCCGCCACTTCGGAGGCTGCATGCACGGGCGCGGGCGGAACGGTGGTCCATTACCCCGGCTGGTATGACGTAACCACCCTGTCTCAGGCGCTGCTGAACAACGGGCGGGCGGCGGAAGAGGGCTTCGCCTTCTTCGGCCATTATCATGTTCCCAATACTCCGCTGACAGTCTTCGGCATGTTCAACTGGTGGCAGCCAAACATCCACGTGGACAAGAACCCGTTCGACTTCCAGCGCTGGGTCGTGGGGGTTGCCTATCAGTACAACGAGTATCTGCGCTTCGCCCTGGATACGCAGAACGTCCACTACTATCATAGTCAGTTCGCGTTTCCGTTGGCGGAGGCGCTATCATTCAATAATAAGGCCGTGTACTCGCCGATCGCCAAGGCGAACGGCGCCATCACAGGCCCCGTGTTTCCGGATATGCACTCGATCTTCCTGAACGTGGAGTTCAGCTACTGATGACGACAGAGGACAAGCCGATGCTTAAGTCGATCGAGACGGGCGCCGGCGCGGCGGGCTCCCTGCGGGGAGCCCCTCCCCGGCGCCGGTGGATGCTTGCAGCTGGCGGCCTGTGCCTGGCGGTGCTGATGATCTCGGCGGCGCCCGGTCTGGCGGCAGGCAAAAACCATAACACCGCCAAATACTGGAAGGGCAAAAATATCTCCGAGGCGACCAAGAAACTCGGCGAGCCGACGCAGATGACGCCGCTTTCGGAGACCGGCGGCACGCTCTACATCTTCGCCCATCCCGGCGAGCAGCACTGGGTGTTCGAAACCGACGCCGGCGGCAAGATTGTCAAGGCGGCCAAAGTCGAGTGATTGAGCAAATGGGGGGGTGGCGGCGGGACTCGGGTTTCGCCGCCATCCAATTCGTCCGTGCGCCCCGTAACCCCGTGCGAGGGCCCCACCGCTGCGCGGGACGGCGTAACTCAGCCGTCCCGCGCAGGCCTTTTCGAGTCGGTGACAATGATGACGGCCGGTCAGTTCAGCGGGCAGCGCAAGCCGGTTGCAGTGCGGCGACGGCCTGCTGCTCGAATGGCACGCACCCAAGCGGCAGCACGGCGCTGAGCGCAAGCGAGATCGCGAACATGGTAAGCGGCGCGCGGTAGCTGCCGGTGGCATCGAACAGGCGGCCCGCCGCGACCGGGCCCAGACTGCCGCCCAGCGTCGTGATCAGACCAATCAGGCCCGAGAGCGAGCCGAACCGCTTGAGCCCCAACGATTCGGCGATGGTAAGCGGAACCATGAACGCCGGCCCCTGGTGCGCGACGCCATAGATGACGACGAACGCCGCCAGGGCCGCGACGTGCGACGCGCCCATCAGCAGCACCACCGCCGCAGCGATGCTGGCAGCCGACGCTGACAGCGCAATGCGGCTGCGCACCTTGTCGCCCAGCCATCCGAAGAAGACGTTGCCGGGGCTGCTGAAACCGAAGGTGATGCCCATCGCCAGCGCCGCCGACGCCGGCTTGAAGCCGATGCTGATCAGGTAGGGAATGATGTGAACGGAGAGCGAGATGGTGGCGAAGGCAAAGAAAAAATTGGTCAGAACGATCAGCCAGAACGAACGCGTCGCCAGCGCTTGCGCGACCTCAAAGCCGGCGGCACCAGGCACTGAAGTGCCGTGACCCGCCATGGCGGGTGATTCAACCTCCCAGGGCGGACGGCTGCGAATGAAGGCAATCTGCACGGGCAGCACGATTACGATCATCGGGATAGCCAGCACGAAGTATCCGCCGCGCCATCCCACCGCCGACACCAGGTGGTTGGCCAGGATGGTCATCGCCATCGGGCCCAGCGCCAATCCCATGAACGCGACGCCCAGCGCCGTGCCTCTGCGCGCGCCGAACCAGTTGGCAACCACGTAGGGTGTGGTGATGTTGCACGCCGCGTTGACGCCGACTCCCATCAGCATGTGCGCCACGAGCAGCGTGCCGAGCGCGTGAGCCCGGGCGGCAAGGATGAAAGCGGCGATGCTGATGAGCGCGCCCGCCACCGCGATCACGCCCGCTTCGATCCGGTCCAGCAGCCATCCCGTGATGGGCGCGTTCAGGCCCATCGCCAGAAACAACGTGCCGCTGAGCGTCGATACCTGGGCGCGCGTGAGATGAAAATCCTTAAGCAGCGGCGTAAAGAACACGCCGTAGACGCCGAAGGTAGGGCCCGCCACGAGGATCATCGCGATCAGCAGGCTGCCTACCACTAGCCATTGGCGCGCCTGGCGCCGTGAGGATTCGTTCACCATCAGCTCCGTACGCAGCATTCAGTAGGGGAAGAAGAGCGGGTCGTACATGTTCATCTGCATCGCGGCGTCCTGGTTGAGCTCGGCCGTCTCTTCCTCCTCCCTGACCAACTGCTGCTGGATTCTCAGATTCTGATAGCGCTGGTAGGCCTGGGCGTCGCCTTCGTACACGCAGTTGCATTCGTAAGGGTCGGCAAACCAGTAGCGCGCCTTGCCGTCCTTGGCCACGTAATAATGCATCTTGAGCGGCGGCAGGGAGGCGAAGATTTCCTGCTTTTTGGGACTGTCGGCGGTGGCCATCTTGAAGCCTGCGGCGGCAAGCAGCGAATCGATGCGGTGTGCTTTTTGCGCGGGTGTTTCCTGCAACGCTGAACAGGCAGCGATGGCCAGGATCATCAGCCCACTTGCGGCGCCAAACATCGCGCGCCGTGCGCGGCGGCGGTGTGTTGATCGGAACAAAAGGATAGCGCGGTCAGCCTGCTTCATGCCTGATACTCCTGATTGTGGCGAGCTAATAGCATTGTGCCTGATAACGCGGCAATCCGCGGCCCGGCATCGGCTCGTGCACGGGGCGCCGGGCGGTCTTGGCGTCGCGCACTGCTTTGCCTAAATTTTGGTAAAGGAGCAACAGGCAAAATGGTCAGGCGCAATCCGGCTTTGGCCGTTGCAACGCTGGGCGCAATGCTGTTCATTGCCGTGCCCGTACTAGCTCAAAACATGAGCGACATGGGCGGGATGGAGGGTATGGCGATGCACGACGCGCATCTGGGGCACGCTGCGATGAAAAACATGGCGCTGCATATGCGATGGAGCACTTTGCAGCCGGCCAATATGGCGGATGAGGAGCGCGCCGCCGCGCTGGCCGCAACGCTGCGCACCGTGCTGGCGAAGTACAAGGATTACCGGACCGCCGAACGCGACGGTTACAAGCCCTTTCATCCGGAATTCAAGCACCAGGCGATAATTCATTTCACCAACTGGTGGTATGCGATCAAGGCGCAGTTCACGTTTAATCCCGCCGAGCCGACTTCGCTGCTTTACAGGCGCAACACAGAGGGCGGATACGAGCTGATCGGCGCCATGTACACCGCGCCGCGGCGATGGAGCGAGCAGCGGCTTAACGAGCGGGTGCCGCTGAGCGTGGCGCGATGGCATCAGCACATCAACCTGTGTTTTCCGCAAAAGGGCGTCGATCCGGCGGCGGTGGATTGGAGCCGATTCGGCCCCAACGGTTCGATCAGCACCAGGCAGGACTGCGAAGCGGCCGGGGGACGATTCTTTCCAACCCTGTTCGGCTGGATGGTCCACGTTTATCCGTGGGACAGCGACCCGCGCCAGGTATGGGCGCACTAAGCGGCGTCCACCGCACCGATTGCGGGGGCGCGGATGGCGGTCCATAATTAAATCGTGAAGCTGGCGGCGAAAGTTCTGTTGGCCTGGCTGATCACCGCGCTCGTCTATCTGCCGGTCGCTCAGGCAGAGACTCCGATTGCCGACAGCGAACAGAGTGCGCGCCTGACCGATTACCTGCACGCGCATCGCCTGCCGCTGGTCGGCGCGCAGGTACTCAACTCGCAGTCCGGACCCTCGGTGATGCTCTACGGCTACACCGCGACCGATTTCGGCAAGCGCGACGCCGAGACCAAGACGCGCCGCTTCCTTAAGGACAGCGACATCGCAATCAGCAATCACATCCGGGTCAGGCCCGAACTGTTGTCGATGAAGGCGCCCTCGCGTTCTTCCGCCGCGGCCGGCATCGAGGCGCCGCCCCCGGACGTCAGCGCCTACGAGAACCAGCAGCAGGAGGCGCAGCAGCAATATCTCAATCAACAGGCGCAGGCGTACATGAATCAGGGCAATTCCGCCGCGGGCCTGGCTGGCGCGCTGATTCCGCTGCTCGGATTGGGCCTGGCGATCGGGCTGGGCGGCAGCGGTTCGGGATTTGGCATGGGCGTATCGCCGGGATTTGGCTATGGGGGAAGCTACGGAAGTCCTTACGGCATCAACCCCTACGGCAATCCCTATGGGCCAAACCCGTACGGAAGCCCTTACAGCCCCTATCCCTGATTGGCCCGCCGCATTCGTCACAGCGTCGATCATCATTGCGTGCCGGCGTGCTACAATCACGGCGGCCGCGATGAGTATGGCGGCGAAGCACGGCGGTGGAAAAAGTAATCACTCTGCGCAGCCAGCCCGATGCGCGTGACGGCTCCTATCGCATCAATTACCCCCAACTGCTCAACCCCGCGCAGCTTGAAGCGGTTACCCATCGCGAAGGCCCGCTGCTGGTGGTGGCGGGGGCGGGCTCGGGCAAGACCCGCACGCTGATCTACCGCGTCGCGCGCCTGATCGAAGGGCGCGTGCCGCCGCAGGCTATCCTGCTTTTGACCTTTACCCGGCGGGCGGCGCAGGAGATGCTGCGGCGGGCCGAGCAACTGGTGGGCGAGCCCAGCCGGGCGGTGGCGGGCGGCACTTTTCATTCCTTCGGCAATATCGTGCTGCGCCGCTGGGGAGCGGCGATCGGCCTGCCCCCCAACTTCACCATCCTGGACCGCTCGGACATGGAAGACGTAATCAACCTGATCCGGACGCGGATGGGCCTGGCGTCGCGCGAGCGGCGCTTTCCCAAAAAGGGCACGCTGGCCGAGATAATCAGCATGGCGCGCAACAAGGCGCGCGCCCTGGAGCAGGAACTCGAGGAGGACTACGGCTACCTGTGGGATAACCGCGCCGAAATCCTGACGCTGGCGCGCGCCTACGACCAGTACAAGCGCGAGCGCGGTCTGCTCGACTACGACGACCTGTTGGAGCGCAGCGTCGAGCTGATGGAGCATCATCCGGACATTCGCCGCCGGCTGTCGAACACCTACCGCTTCATAATGGTGGACGAGTACCAGGACACCAACGCGATTCAGGCACGGATGGTACAGTTGTTGGCCGCCGAGCATCACAACGTGATGGCGGTGGGCGACGACGCGCAGTCGATCTATTCCTTTCGCGGCGCCAATTTCCGCAACATCATGGATTTCCCCAAACTCTTCCCGGACACCAAGATCATCAAGCTGGAAGAGAACTACCGCTCCCTGCAAGGCATCCTCGACCTTTCCAACCAGGTGATTTCGCGGGCCGCCGAGAGGTACACCAAGGCGCTGTTCACGCGGCGGATGGGCAACGTGCGTCCGCTGCTGATCAAAGCCGAAGACGAGCGGATGCAATCGCGTTTCGTGTGCCAGAAAATCCTGGAGCTGCGCGAGCAGGGCGTGGAACTGGACCAAATCGCCGTGCTGTTCCGTTCCAGCTTTCATTCCTTCGACCTCGAACTGGAACTGCAGCGCTGCGACATCCCGTTCATCAAGCGCGGCGGCTTCAAGTTCATCGAAACCGCCCACATCAAGGACGCGCTGGCGCATCTGCGCGTGATCGCCAACCCCACCGACGCCGTATCGTGGCTGCGCGTGCTGCTGCTGTTGAAAGGCGTGGGCCAACGCAAGGCGCAGCAACTGATCGAGGTCCTGGTCGCGTCGCCCGAGCCGGCGCGCGAGCTGGCCGCGATGGCGGCAAGCGGCAAGTCCGGGATGGAGGGGCTGGAGCGGCTGGCCGGCCTGCTGGGCGCGCTGCGCGCGCAGGGTATGCGTCCGGGCGCGCAGTTGGGCGCGGTGCTGGAGTATTATCTGCCGCTGATGCGCGACGCCTATCCCGACGACTACCCGAAGCGCGAACGCGACCTCGAGCATTTCCAGACCATCGCGGAGCGCTACCGCAGTCTGCAGAGCATGCTCGCCGACATGGCGCTGGAGCCGCCCAACGATTCGATCGACGACGTGTTGGCGGTCGAGCCTGATGAGGGACTGGTCACGCTCAGCACGATCCATTCCGCCAAAGGACTGGAGTGGAAGGTGGTGTTTCTGATCTGGGCGGCCGACGGGCGCTTTCCGGCGCCGCAAAGCGCCGATCCGGAATCATTGGAAGAGGAGCGCCGGCTGATGTACGTGGCAGGCACGCGCGCCCGCGACGAACTTTACATCAGCTATCCGATTCACATGTTCGACCGGAACATGGGGTACGTGATGGGCCGTGTGTCGCGCTTCCTGGAGGATCTCGGGCCCGAGATTTTGCCGGCCGCGCGCCTGGAAGAAGAGAGCTGACCCCCTTTGGCTTGAGCTTGCCGAAGGCGGCTGGCGATCCTTCGGCAAGCTCAAGCCAATCGCCTACCAGCGGCGATTGCCGCCGCGGCCTCCCGCGCCGCCGCCGGGCCGTCCGCCGCGGCCGCCTGTGCCGCCGGAACCGCGCTGCTCGCCCGAGCGCGCCTCGGCCACCTTGATGCGCCGTCCCTGGAATTCGGAATCATTGAGCGCCTCGATCGCGGCGGCGGCGTCGTTGGAGTCCGCCATCTCCACGAAGCCGAAGCCTTTGGACTTGCCGGAGAATTTGTCCATGACCACAGCCGCGCTTTCCACCTTTCCCACCCGCGAGAAAAGTGCCTCGAGATCCTCGTTGGTAGTCGAGTACGCGAGGTTGCCTATATACAACTTGGGCATTGGTGCCCTCCTTACGGTTTTGCCAGGACGCTCACAAACAGAAAAACCCAAGGCACTAAGGGTTTTGGTGAGAGATTCGCTTCCGAGCAGTTCAAAGCTTAGCCCTCCGCGCCGTCTGCTGTAAAGCAACACTAAGCGCGATTGAGCCGCCGTTGTTTCAACGTGCACGCCGATCCCTGGGATGAGAGGGACGAGCAGGCATGCGCGGTCTGGCGTGCGCCTCGCAGTACACCGTTTTCGGCAATTGTCGTCGTCGCAGCCGGGTGGAACAGGGTCTTTCGATATGTCAGATTTTACGGGTCTTATGCTGCGGAGAGCGACGTCAGATCGAGCCGGCGCATGACATCGGGCCACGACGCCCAAGCCGTTGGGTAGCAAGCGCACTGACGCGCGTCGCACTGGTGTTGTTGGGGATGGCGCTAGGACTTGTTGCGGCCGAAGCCGGCCTGCGCGTGCTGGGGCTGGCGCAGCCGGGCCTCTATGTATTCGATCCCTACACCGGCTGGGCGCTGCGGCCCAACGCGCGTGAATGGCAGACCAAGGAGGGCCGCGCGTTTGTGAGCGTCAACAGCGCCGGGATGCGTGACCGTGAGCATCCCTTGCGCAAGCCCGCCGACACCCTTCGCATCGCGGTGCTGGGCGACTCCTTCACCGAGGCCAAACAGGTGGCGCTGGAGCAAACCTTCTGCGCCCTGCTCCAACGCGACCTCCAGGCCTGCCCCGCTTTGAAGGCAACAAAGATCGAGACGCTTAATTTCGGCTGCGACAGCTACGGCACCGCGCAGGAGTTGATGACGCTGCGCCATCGCGCCTGGCGCTTTGCGCCCGACGTAGTCGTGTTGGCGATCTGCACCGGCAACGACATCCGCAACGACTCGCTTGAGCTGGAAGAAGACAAATGCCAGCCCTTCTTTAACTATCGCGACGGCGAACTGGTCTTGTCAGGTCCCTTTGAGGAATCAGACTGGTTCAGGATGCAATGCAGGTCGCGTTTCGACTCGCAGCGCTCGGCGTTGCTCAACTTTGCGGGACAGGTGCGCAGCGCGCTGCGCGCCCGCTGGCGCGGGCAGGTAATCGCGCCGCACCGCGTGACCGCGGCCGCGGCTCAGGTGGGTCTTGACGACTGGATTTACAAGCCGCCGCACACCGCCGCCCAGCGCGAGGCCTGGGAGGTCGCCGAGGGTGAGATCCGGATGATGTATCACGAGGCGGCGGCGCACGGCGCGCGGTTTTTGGCGGTCACCCTGAGCAACCCGGTGCAGGTGTATCCCGACGCGGCCGCACGCCGCGCCTACATGCAGCATTGGGAGCTGGACAATCTGTTCTACCCCGACTTCAGAATCAGGGCGCTGGGCGAGCGGACGGGGTTTGACGTGCTCAACCTCGCACCCGCTTTCCAGCAATATGCCGATCGCCATCACGTCTACCTGCACGGATTCAACAACACCGCGCTCGGCACCGGCCATTGGAACCTACAGGGCCATCGCCTGGCTGCCGATCTCATTGCGCAGCGCCTGTGCAAATTGCTCGATCAGCCCGCCCCGGCTGCGCGGCCGGACCTTAGGACGTTTGCCGTTTGGCGCAAGCCCTGACTAACATGGTATCGGGCGGGTAGCTAACATGAGCAACAGAGTGCTTAAGTTGCGGAAAGTTGGTGGGCAATGGCGGTAAGCGTGACAGTTCTGGGCGCCGGCGACGCCTTCGCCAGCCGCGGCCGCTTTCAGGCCGGCTACGTGGTCGAGGGCGGCGGCCTGCGCGTCCTGATGGACGCCGGTCCCACGCTGCTGCCCTCCATGAAGCGGATGGGGCTTAATCCCGCCGACCTCGACGTGGTGTTGATTAGCCATCTGCACGGCGATCACTTTTGCGGCCTGCCCTTTCTCATTCTTGAATATCTGTACGAAAGCCCGCGCCGCCGCCCCCTGACGCTGGCCGGCCCGCCCGGTTTGGAGGAGCGCACCTGGGCGTTGTTCCGCGGCATGTATCCGGAGAGCAACACCGAGGAGCTGGCGCGCTATCTTGATTTCGTGGTGCTCGATCCCGCGCGCACGCAGAGCGTCGCCGGGATGCTCGACGTGCAAAGCATCAGGACACCGCATACCGTCAAAGACCTGTCGCTCGCCTTTCGAATCGCGGTGGGCGGCAAGGCGATTGTTTTCTCAGGCGACACCGGATGGACCGAGGACCTGGTCACGCTCAGCGCCGCCACCGATCTCTTCCTGTGCGAATGCACCTACTTCGACCAACCGAGCCTCAACTTTCATATCAGCTATGCGCACTTCATCACGCAACGTCATCGCTTCAGCACCCGCCGCCTGGTGCTGACCCATATCGGGCGTGAAGTGCTCGAGCGCGAAGGGGAGGTAACCCTTGAAATGGCCAATGACGGAACCGTGATCGAGGTCTAGATGGCGCAGCCGTATTACAAATCGCACTGGGTCGAGATCGAACCCGAACGGCACGCGGTGTACGACGACCTGCTCAAGTTCCATCCCGCGATGGAGCGGCTGCTTGAACCACTGGAACTGGGCCCCGGACTCAAGGTGCTGGACATGGGCTCGGGACCGGGCCATACCACGATGGCGCTGGCGCGCCGCGTCCTGCCGGGCGGCCACGTAACCGGCGTCGATATCAACGCGGAATTCATCGAACGGGCGGGCGATCGGGCCCGGGCCGCTGGCTTGCAGGATGCCATCGATTATCGGCGCTGCGATTTCCCGCCCTTGCCGTTCGCCGGTGCCGCGTTCGACCGAGTGTGGTGCAAGAATGTGCTGGAATACGTCGACGATGCCGCGGCCAGCGTCGCGGAGATGGCGCGTGTCACGGCGCCGGGCGGAATCGTGGTCGCGGTGGACAGCGATTGGGATATGATGGCGGTGGAACTGGGCGCGCAGACGCGCGAGCTTACCGACCGGGTCCTGGCAGCGGCCAAGTCCGTCGCGCTCAATCAGCCGCGCATCGGCCGGCGGCTGTTCCATCTGTTCCTGGAGGCCGGGTTGGAGCAGGTCGACGTCAAGGTGTTCGCCAGTCCCGACCGCAAGGGGCTGATGACCGGGATGCTGCGCAACAGCATCGCGCGCTACGCGCTCGATTCGGGCCAGGTGTCCGGCGCCGCCGTGCAGCAATGGTTAGCGGCGATAGAACGGGCGTTGGGCAGCGGCCGTTACCTGATGCTTCTACCGCAGTTTGTCGTGTCTGGCCGAAAGCCGGCTTGAACCCGGTTTTGGCGCGCGCCGCATTCGCGTATGGTGTGGGGTTGGCGGCCGCGGCGATGGCGGAAGGTCCTGGACCCGGCTCAGCGTCCGTACCGCCGGCTGCCGGAGAAGGAATTTGACGCGATGGGTATTGCACAAGGAAAACGCGCACTGGTCATAGGGCTGGCCAACGACAAGAGCCTGGCCTGGCCGATTGTTCAAAATCTCAAGGCACAAGGAGCGGAGCTCGCGCTCACCTATCAGGGCGAGGTGCTGGAGCGGCGGGTACGGCCGCTGGCCGAGCAGGTCGGCGCAACCGTGCTCGGCGAACTCGACGTCACCAACGACGGCCACATCGAATCGACCTTCGCCAAGGTGCGCGAATTGTGGGGCGGGCTGGACATGCTTGTCCATGCGATTGCCTTCGCTGAGCGCGAGGACCTGCGCGACCGCTTCCTCAACGTCAGCCGCGCCAACTTCGCGCGCTCGCTGGATATCAGCGCCTATTCGCTGGTCGCGCTGGCGCGCGCCGCCGAGCCGCTGAAGGAGGCGCGCGGCGGCGGCGCGATCGTCACGCTCAGCTACCTGGGCGCGGTGCGCGCGGTCCCCAATTACAATGTGATGGGTGTGGCCAAGGCGGCGCTGGAGGCGTGCGTACGCTACCTCGCGCTCGACCTCGGCGGCAAGAACATCCGCGTCAACGCGATCAGCGCAGCGCCGGCGCGCACCCTGTCGTCCTCCGCGATCAAAGGGTTTCACGAGATGGCGCACGAGGTGGAGCGGCGCTCGCCGATGCAGCGCGCGATGGCGATCGACGAGGTCGGCAAGATGGCGGCGGTGCTGCTCAGCGACATGTCCAGCGGCGTCACCGGGCAGACCGTCTACGTCGACGTCGGCTTCAGTATAATGGGTATCTGAGACGGCATGGTCAAAGGCCAGGGAGATGCGGCGATGGCAATAATCGAGGTACCGCAGTTAGCGGACAATTTTGCCTACCTGATCATCGACGACGCGACCGGCGAGGCGGGCGTGGTAGATTGCGCCGAAGCGGCCAAGGTTCTGGCTGCCGTCAAACGTCAGAATGTCAAGCTGACCACGGTGCTTTCCACCCATTGGCACTATGACCACGTCGGTGGCAACAAGGATCTGCTCGCCACCATCCCCAATTTGCGCATCTACGGCGCCCGTGCCGAAAACGGACGCATCCCGGGTCTGACCGATCCAATCGACGACGGCGACGAGGTCAGGGTCGGCAGTCTGCACGGCCGCGCCATCGGCATACCGGCCCACACCAACGGCCACGTCGCGTACTACTTCCCCTCGCTGAAAGCGGTGTTTTCCGGCGACACCCTGTTCATCGCTGGATGCGGCCGGCTGTTCGAGGGCGGCGCCGCCACGATGGTCAAGTCGCTGAGCAAGCTGGCCGCGCTGCCCGACGACACCAGGGTCTATTGCGGGCATGAATACACGGTCAAGAACCTGGCGTTTGCGCTGACGTTGGAGCCCGGTAACCGCGCCTTGGCGGCCAAGTATCAGTGGGCCCAGCGTGTCCGGCAGGAAGGTAAATGGACGGTCCCGTCGACGATCGGGGCGGAAAAGCAGTTCAACCCCTTCTTGCGCACCGACAGCCCGGAAATCCGCGCCAACCTGGCCAAAGTCGCTCCGGGCCTGGAGGACCCGGTCGCAATTTTCGCCAAAATCCGCGAATTGAAAGATAACTACTGAAGCCAACAGCGGAGATGCCTAAGATGGGACGGCTTGAGGGAAAGAGCGCGATTGTCACCGGCGCCGGCCAGGGTATCGGGCGGGGAATTGCGCTGGTGCTGGCGCGCGAAGGCGCGCGGGTTGCCGTGGTGGACATCAATCCCGACACCGCGGCGTCGACCGCGAAGGAAATCGAGGCCCGCGGCGGACGCGCGATTGCAATCCGATGCGACGTCGGAATCCGCTCCGAGGTCGATAGCGCGATTGCCGCCACCGCCGAGGCCTTCGGCAGCATCGACATTCTGGTCAACGACGCCCAACGCATTATTGGAGAGATAAATGTCGAGGACCTGACCGACGACGTCGTGCATCAGAGCATGCAGTCGGGCTTCATGGGAACGTTCTACTTCATGCAGGGATGCTTCCCGTACATGCGCGCCTCGGGCGGCAAGATTGTCAACGTGGGTTCGGCCGCCGGCACCGACGGGATGGCGCGATGGGGTGCGTATGCGGCGACCAAGGAGGCGATTCGAGCTATTACACGGGTCGCGGCCAAGGAATGGGGCAAGTACGGGATCAATGTCAACGCGATTTGTCCCGCCTCGATGACCCCAGCCATCGAAGCCTGGCGCAAGAACTGCCCTGACGACTACGCGGCCTCGCTGGCGCATTTCCCGATGGGGCGTTACGGCGATCCGGAAAAGGACATCGCGCCGGCCGTCCTGGCCATGGTCAGCTCGGATTTCGATTTCGTTACCGGCCAAACGGTGATGGTCGACGGCGGCGCCAGCGTCTTGCGCTAGCGTGGACAGGCCGGGTCGCGCCGCGCTTCCGATCACAAGGCCGGCGATTCAACCCAAAAACATCGGCGTGCGGAGAGCGAGTTTACATCAGCAAAATCGCTGCCCCGGTGAGCGTGCCAAGTATGCTGCGAGCAAAGAGGCCGCATCTTTAATTGAAGCCTTCGGATTTAATCAAGCGTTGCCTCATGGCGGAGAATCTCTGCCAGGGCCCGTGGGCGTGTGTTCATCACCTGGTGCCCTGCATCGATCCGTACCGTGCGCTGCACTTTGAAGCGCGCGGCAAAAGTCTCCTGCCACGCCATCGGCAAGGTGCGGTCCTTCAGGCATACGACATAAGTTGACGGCACACGGCCCAGGTGTTCGTATCGCCAGTCGGTCTCGTGAAGAGCCGCCTGCGTCGGCCATTGATCCTGACCGAGCCTCGCCAGGAAGCTCGCGCTCTGGCTTTGGCTCATGTCATTGCAAAACATCAATCGAAATCGTTCAGGAGCTTGCGGTGTTGCACCGGGGTCAAACGGCCAGCCTACTTCATGCGCATTGCTGCCCTGGCGCCCCGTTCCCATCAACTGGAGGATGCTTTGTCCGAAAAGCGGCGCGATACATGTGACGTACACGACTCGGCGGAAGAGGTCGGGCCTCATCTCCACCATGCGCGGCAAGATCGTCCCGGCGTTGGAGTGGCCCACCAGGACAATATCTTTCAGCCCTGATTGTGAAAGCTCGGAAACCAGCTCAGCCGCGACGTCAGCGCTGCTCAGTTTCGTCACCTCCCGGCTGCGCTTTCGGCCGCAGCCCGGCGCGTCGAGCGCAATCGCGCGGCCGAAGGCGCCGCCAGTCTGTTGGCTGAGCGCCGCCAGCGTTTCGTCCCAGACCCAACTACCCTGCCCGCCCCCGTGCAGGAATGCATAGTCGCTCGCGTTGGTCATGACTGCAGCTTCGGATGCGCCGCTCTCAAATCAATTTCGCGTATTCATCGATCTTCGGCATCACGATGTCGCGCGCGGCGGGCGGCAGCAGGAAGATGACGCGCTCGGCGCCCGCCTTCTCGTACTGTTCGATTGCGGCCCTGTCGCTGCTGCCCCAGAAGACAGTGATCGAAATCGACTTCGGATCGCGTCCGGCCTGCTCGGCCTGACGGCGCAACTGGGCGACCTGGGCGGCGAGATTTTCGATGCGCGCCGGTATCGGCATCCATCCGTCGCAGTACTCGATCACGCCGCGCAGCGCCTTGCTGCCCTGCCCGCCCATCAGGATCGGCGGATGCGGCTTCTGCACCGGCTTGGGATAGCTCCAGATCGGGTCGAAGTTGACGAAGCGGCCGTGGTACTGCGCCTCCTCCTGCGTCCACATCGCCTTCATCGCCTCGATCCGTTCCTTCATCAAGGTGCGCCGTGTCTTGGGATTGGTGCCGTGATTCTCCATCTCCTCGCGGTTCCATCCCGCGCCCACTCCAAACAGAAAGCGCCCGTTGGACAGCAGGTCCAGACTGGCCACCTCCTTGGCCAGCACGATTGGATCGCGCTCGACCACCAGGCAAATCGCGGTCCCGATTTTCAGTCTGGTGGTCACGGCTGCAGCGGCCGCGAGCCCCACGAACGGATCGATCGTGTGCGAGTATTCCTTGGGCAACTCGGTGCCGGCCGGATAGGGCGTGCGGCGCGAGGTTGGTATATGGGTATGCTCGGGCACCCATAGCGACTCGAAGCCGCGCTCCTCGGCGGCGCGCGCCAGCTCATCGATCCTGATCGCGTATTCGGTCGGAAAGATGGAAAGAGCGTATTTCATAAGCGTCCTCGGCGTTGGGTCTCTCACTCAGTTGATAGTAGGAACGCGTCCGCCGTCAACTCTGATGTTGGCGCCGTTGACGTAGCCGGCCAGCGGGCTGGCGATGAAGGCGGCCATGTTGGCGATGTCTTCCACGCGCCCGACGCGCCCCGACGGGTTGGGGAACATCTCCGCCACCGCCCGCCGTTCGACTTCCTCCCAATCATCGCCCCAATTGCGCGCCCGCGCCCAGTCGCGGAAGGTCCGCTCCAGCGCCGGCGTCAGGATCGTACCGGGCGTAATCGTGTTGACCGTGACACCGCTGCCGCCCAGAAACTTCGACAGGCCGACGGTCAAATTGACCACCGCGGCCTTGGAGGCCTGGTAATCGGGCAGCGAGAAGGGCAGCGGCTGGGTGGCCGACGCACTGGCCAACTGGATAATCCGGCCCCATCCGCGCTGCTTCATCTGTGGGATGAAGTAGCGAATCAGGCGCACTGCCGAGATCACGTTGGCCTGATAGGTTGCAGCCCACACTTCGCTAGTCGTGCCGAGCCAGTCCTGCTGCTGTTTGCCTGCCGCGCCGCCGGCATTATTGATCAGGATGTCGATCCCGCCGAACGCAGCGTCGGCGGCCTGCGCCACCGCCATCGCCTGCGCATCATCGGTCAGGTCGCCAATCGCGACCTTGACCTGGCCGCCTTTCCTGGCGATTTCGCTTGCGACCTGTTCGGCCCGCGCGCGATTGCGCCCGTGCACCACCACCGGCGCTCCCTCGCGCGCCAGTACCTGCGCGATTGCGGCACCGATTCCCGAACTGCTGCCCGTCACCAATGCCCGCTTGCCTTGCAGTTGAAGGTCCATGCCTACTCAAATAACGCAAACCGCGCCGGGGATACACCCAATCGGGTTTCCTGTGGATATCGGCGCGGAAAATCCCTTGATATGATGCGCGTTCGGGAATCACCATGATTCCGCCGGTTGCGTTTGCCGGCCGCATTGCGTCAGGCGTTCCATCGTGCACAAGCATCGCCAAATAGTTCGCTCCTCACAGGCCGCTTTGCGGCTGGCGTGGGCACGGCGGTGGCTTGAGGCGCAAACGCCCGGCGCCGAGGTGTTGGTGCTGGCAGCCAACTGGGAGGCGGCGGATGATTTGGTGCGCGCGGTGGCGGCGTCGCGCGGCGCGCTGCTCGCGGTGCATCGGCTGACTCTCAACCGCCTGATCGGCCTGCTCGCCGCCGACGACCTCGCCGCGCGCGGCCTCGTGCCGCTCAGCGCTCTGGCCACCGAGGCGGTGGCCGCCCGCGCAATCCATGGACTTTACGCCGAGCGCGATTCATCCTCGGCCGCTGACGCCGACTTCTTTGCGGCCGTCGCAGCGCGGCCGGGATTCCCGGCCGCGGTGGCTGGCACGCTTGCGCAGTTGCGCCTTGCCAAGGTCGATCCCGCTGCGCTTGCGGCGTTGGGCGGCAGTGCCGGCGCGCTGGCCGCTATCCTGGAGCGCTTCGAGCACGAATTGGCGGCCGCTTCGCTGATCGATCGGGCCGGGCTGATTCGGCTGGCGATTGCGGCGGCCGCCGCTCGCCCCCGATTCCTGGGATTGCCCACCCTCATCCTCGACGTGCCGGTAGTCAGCGCACTGGAGCGCGATCTGATCGCGGCATTGGCCGCCCACGCGCCCTCCCTGCTGGCCACGGTTGCGTGCGGGGACTTTCGCACCCAGCGCCATCTCGAACAGGCATTGGCGGTGGAGGCTGAGGAACTGCCGCGCGCGCCGGATGAAGCACGCTGCTCGCTGCATCTCCTGCAGCAGCATCTGTTCGAGAACTCCGGGCCGGCGCGTTGCGCGCTGGATGATAGCGTGACCATTTTCTCCGCACCCGGCGAGTCACGCGAGTGCGTCGAGCTCGTGCGTGCGATCCAGCAACGCGCCGAGCGCGGCGTGCCGTTCGATCAGATCGCCGTGCTGCTGCACGCGCCAGCCCAGTATTTGCCCCATCTGCAGGAGGCGCTGCGCCGCGCCGAGATTCCCGCCTATTACTGCGCGGGCACCCGGCGCCCCGAACCGGGCGGACGCGCCTTGCTGGCGCTGCTCGCGTGCGCCGCCGAACGCCTGTCGGCACGCCGCTTCAGCGAATACTTGTCACTGGCCCAGGTGCCCGACCGCGATGCCGCACACAGACCTGCGCCACCCTTTGTCGCTCCCGATCCCGAACTGACGCCCTCGGGCCTGGGCGCCGAGCTGGAGGCGGCACCCGCCGTGCACGAAAGCCCGACGTATGTCACCGACCCCACGCCGGTCGTGGAGGGCACGCTGCGCGCGCCCTGGCGATGGGAGGAGTTGATCGTCGAAGCGTCGGTGATCGGCAGTCAGGAGCGATGGCGCCGGCGCCTGGACGGACTGCGCGAGGAATTGATGCGCAGGTGCGAGGAGGTTGAGGAGGAAGCAAGCGCCGCACGGCTGAATCGCCAGCTGCTCGACCTCGACCATCTGCGCGAGGTGGCACTGGAAATTATCGACGCGTTGGCCGCGCTGCCGGCCAAGGCGACGTGGGGCGAATGGCTGGGGCGTCTGCGCGCGCTGACGGCGATGGCGGTGCGCGATTGCGCTCCGGTGCTGGCGGTACTTGCGGAACTCCAGCCGATGGCGCCGGTGGGACCGATCGGCCTGGAAGAAGTGCGCCTCGTGCTGGGCGAGCGGCTCGGCACGCTGAGCGAGCGTCCGCCGCGCCGGCGCTACGGAGCGGTGTTTGTCGGTCCCGCGGCTGCGGCGCGCGGACTGAGCTTCGAGGTGGTGCTGGTGCCGGCGCTCTCCGAGCGGCTGTTTCCGCGCAAGGTGGTTGAAGATCCGATCCTGACCGACGCCGCGCGCCGGCGCATCTCGCCGGACCTGGAGCTGGCCCCCGAGCGCGTTGCGGCCGAACGGCTGGCGCTGCGAATCGCGGTCGGGGCGGCGCGCCGCCAACTCTGTTTGTCGTATCCGCGGCTGGACATCGAGCAGGGACGTCCGCGGGTGCCGTCGTTTTACGCGCTGGAGACGCTGCGCGCCGCCGAAGGTTATCTGCCTGGTTTCGACGAATTGGCCGAGCGCGCCGCCGCGGCGCACGATTTGCGCCTGGGATGGCCCGCGCCGCCCGACGAGCAGGCGGCGATCGACAACGCAGAATTCGATTTGGCGCTGCTTCAGCGCCTGGTCGACGCTGACCCCGACACCACCGTCGGCGCGGCGCATTACCTGCTCACCGCCAACCCTCATCTGGCGCGTGCGCTGCGCGCACGGGGCCGGCGATGGCTGCGGCGATGGACATCCGCCGACGGGCTGGTGGATCCCGATGCCGCCGCGCTCGCCGCGATGGCGCGCCACCAGTTGACCGCCCGCTCCTTCTCCGCCACCGCACTGCAGCATTATGCGGAATGCCCCTACCGCTTTTTCCTTCAGGCGATCCATCGGCTGGAGCCGCGCGAAGAGCCTGAGGCGATCGAAGCGCTCGACCCGCTCACGCGCGGCGCGCTGTTTCATGAAGTGCAGTTCGACCTGCTGACGGCGCTGCGCGAGCGGGCGATGCTGCCGGTCAATCCCGGCAATATCGCCGCGGCGCAGGAGATGGTTGATGACAAGCTGCGCGAGCGCGCCGCCTATTATCATGACCGCCTGGCGCCGGCGATCGAAAAGGTCTGGGAGGACGGCATTGCCGCCATCCGCGCCGACCTGCGCGAATGGCTGCGCCGGATGGCGGAGGAGGAGGCGCGCGGATGGTGCCCTGAGCGCTTCGAGCTTTCCTTCGGTCTGACCGACCGCGAGCAGGCCGACCCCGCCAGTAGCACCGAGGCGGTGGCGCTGCAATGCGGTCTTAAGCTGCGCGGCTCGATCGACCTCGTCGAGCGCCATTGCAGCGGCGACCTGCGCGTCACTGATCACAAAACGGGCAAGGTGCGCGCGCAAGCCGGCGTGGTAGTCGGTGGCGGCAAAATCCTGCAACCGGTGCTCTACGCGCTGGCGGCGGAAAAATTGCTCGGGCAGCCGGTCGCCTCGGGCAGACTTTACTACTGCACCTCGGCCGGCGGTTATGAGGAACGCGTGGTGGAACTCTCCCGCAAGCTGCAAGACGCGGCCGGCCAGCCGCTGGATAAAACCGCGCGCGAGGTCGCGGGCGATGTCGTCGCGATAATCGGGGCGGCGCTGGCCGAGGGTTTTTTTCCCGCCGCACCGGATCGGGGCGAATGCGCCTGGTGCGACTACCGCACCGTGTGCGGACCGCACGAGGAGCTGCGGGTCAAGCGCAAACCGCCGGCGCGGCTTAGGAGCCTGGCCCAGTTGCGGGAGATGCCATGAACGAGCCGGCGCCGGTTATGGATAAAGGGGCGTCGAACGGCGCGCCCGCGGCGCTGGTCGATCAGCGCGCCCGCGACCGCATCCTCAACGACCTCGACACCACGCTGGTGATCGAAGCCGCCGCCGGCACCGGCAAGACCACCGCACTGGTGAGCCGCATTGTTTCGGTGCTCGCGTCGGGCCGCACTACGCTGGATCGGATTGTCGCGGTTACGTTTACCGAAAAGGCGGCCGGTGAACTCAAGCTGCGCCTGCGCGAGGAAATCGAGCGCGGACGCACCAGCGAGCGGGAAACGCCCGAACGCCGCGCGCGGCTGCGCGATTCGCTGCCCAAGCTCGAGGAAGCGCGCATCGGCACGATCCATTCCTTTTGCGCCGACCTGCTCAGCGAACGGCCGGTGGAAGCGGGCATCGATCCGCGCTTCAACGTCGCACCCGCTGACGCGGCGCTCGACCTGCTCCGGCAAGCCTTCGATAGCTGGTTCGAAAACGAGCTGGCGGCGCCCCATCCCGGGGTACGCCGCATCCTGCGCCGGCGCAATTTCGAAAACGGCGGCGGACCGCGCCGCAACAACGGCGGCGGACCGCGCCGGCTGCTGTTCGACGCGGTGCGCAAACTGGTCGAATGGCGCGACTTCGACGCCGCCTGGCGCTATCACGACTTCGAGCGCGAGCGCGAAATCGACGCTCTGCTCGCCGATTTGAAAGAGTTGGGCGAGCTGGCGGCGTGCGGCAAGCCCGATGACTGGCTGACGCGCGCGATGGCGGAATTCGGCCGCTTCATCTACGAGACGCAGCGCGTGGAAGCAGTGCGCGGCGGCCGCGATTACGACGCGCTGGAGAACGAGCTGCTTAATCTGCTCAAACCCAAACAAAACATCTGGTCCTGGAAAGGCTACGGGCCCTTATATGGCGCGCGCGCCGACGGCGGGCAGATCGCGCGCCAGGACGTGCTCGACCGCCGCGAGCGCGTGCATCGGCGCCTGGAGAGCTTTCGCGACGCGGCGGGCGCGCAGCTTGCGCCGCTGCTGCGCGACGAGTTGTGGCCGGTGATTGAGGCCTACAACCAACTCAAGCAGCGCGCCGGCGTACTGGATTTCATGGACCTGCTGCTGATGGCGCGCGACCTGGTGCGCGACAATGCCGCAGTCCGCGCCCAATTGCAGCGCCGCTTCACCCACATCTTTGTCGACGAATTCCAGGACACCGACCCGCTGCAAGTCGAGATCCTGCTCCTGCTCAGCGCCGACGATCCCGCCCAGCGCGACTGGCGGGCGGTGCGCCCGCTTGCAGGCAAGTTGTTCATCGTGGGCGATCCCAAGCAATCGATCTACCGCTTCCGGCGCGCCGACGTGGCGCTGTATCAGGCGGTCAAGCGCCAGTTGCTGCAATGCGGCGCGCAGCTTGAATATCTGACCGCCAGCTTCCGCCCCAACTCCGAGATCGCGGAATTCGTCAACGCGGCCTTCGCGCCGCTGATGGTGGAGTCGGCCACGCAGGCGGCCTACGCGCCGCTCAACGCGCTGCGCCCACCGCCGCCGCGCCAGCCCGCGGTGGTGGTGCTGCCGGTGCCGGCACCGTGGGGCGATTTCGGCCGGATCGTGAAGTTCCGCATCGACGAATCATTGCCGCAGGCGGTGGCCGGTTTCATCGCGTGGCTGATTCGCGACAGCCACTGGACGATCACGCAGCGCGACCCCACCGCGCCGCCTATCCCGATCCAGGCGCGCCACATCTGTATTCTGTTTCGCCGCTTCGACGCCTGGGGCGAGGACGTCTCGCGCGGCTACATGCGGGCCCTGGAGGCGCGCCATGTGCCCCACGTCCTGCTCGGCGGCCGCTCCTTCCACGAGCGCGAAGAGGTAATGACGCTGCGCAACGCCCTGATGGCGATCGAGCGGCCCGACGACGAGCTGGCGGTGTTCGCCACGCTGCGCGGGCCGATCTTCGCGCTGTCCGACGCGGCGCTGCTGACCTTTCGCGAAACCCTCGGGCGGCTGCATCCCTTCCGCAAGCTCGAACCACAGCCGGCAGGGGAACTGGCCGAGGTCGCCCAGGCGCTCGACGTGCTGCGCGAACTACATCGCGGACGCAACCGCCGCCCGCTCGCCGATACCATCGGGCAGTTGCTCTCGCGCACGCGCGCGCATGCGGGATTTGCCGTGTGGCCCACCGGCGAGCAGGCGCTGGCCAATATCATGCGCGTGCTCGACAAGGCGCGCCGCTTCGAGGTGCGCGGCGGCATCTCTTTCCGCGGCTTCGTTGACCTGCTCGAGCAAGAGGCCGAGGCCGGCGAAGGCGCCGAAGCCAAGGTGGTGGAGGAGGGCACCGACGGTGTGCGCATGATGACGGTGCATTCGGCCAAGGGGCTGGAATTTCCGGTCGTGATCCTGGCCGACCCGACCTGCAAGGAAATCGGCGCGGCGCAGCGCCTGGTCGATCCCGACCGCCGCCTGTGCGCAACCAGCCTGTGCGGATGCATGCCCGAGGAGTTGCTGGAGCGGCGCGAGGACGAGCACCGGCGCGACAGCGAGGAGGCGATTCGCCTGCTGTACGTGGCCGCCACACGCGCCCGCGACCTGCTGGTGGTGCCGGCCGTCGGCGACCGCAGCGCGGCGCAGGAAGAAGAGGCGCAGGGATGGCTGCGCAAACTGTCCGCGGTGATCTATCCGCCCGAAAATCGCATTCGGGCGCCGCTGTCGCGCACGCCGCCCGGATGCCCACCCTTTGGCGAGGAAAGCGTGGCGTCGCGGCCTGCCAGCGCGCCGTCCGGGCTCAAATCGGTAATGCCCGGAGTGCATCGAGCCGCCGCCGGAGCGCATCGCGTGGTCTGGTGGGATCCCAACACGCTGCAACTCGACGTCGAGGAAGCGGTGGGTCTGCGCCAGATGAAACTGCTGCAGGCTGACGAAAGCGGCCAGGCCTCGGCCGCTGGCCGCCAGGCATACCAGCGCTGGGCGGCGCGACGCGAGGCGGCCCGCAACACCGCGGGCATTCCGATGCATCGCGTCGCCACCGCCACCGAAGTCGCCGCGCAAGCCGTTCAACAGCCGCAGCCCTCAACCCATGATCAGATTGAATTGATCAGCGTGCCGCGCCGGCCCGACCGCCCCCACGGCGCGCGCTTCGGCACCCTG
Organism: Pseudomonadota bacterium; assembly: GCA_021325025.1. Lineage (GTDB taxonomy): Bacteria > Desulfobacterota > Binatia > Binatales > Binataceae > JAJPJA01. The sequence continues at coordinate 22,705 of JAJPHZ010000033.1, forward strand.
GTGCACGGCGCACTGCTGCAGGCGCGCCTGGATGCGGACGCCGGCGAGATCCAGCGCGTCGTCGCGCTCCAGGGCCGGATTATCGGCGCCGACGCGCAGGAGATGGCGGCTGCGGCCGAAGCCGTCGCGGCCGCGCTGGGCTGCGAGGTGATGAGACGTGCGCATGCCGCCGCCCGATGCCTGCGCGAATGCCCGGTGTTGGTGTCGATGGCGGACGGGCGGCTGGTCGAAGGGATCGCCGACCTCGCCTTCGAAGAGCAGCAGGGTTCGCAACGCTGCTGGACGGTGGTGGACTTCAAGACCGACGCCGACATCACCGCCCATCTTGCAACGTATGGCGCGCAATTGGAGATTTATATGAGGGGAATCGCGCACAGCACCGGCATCCAGGCGCGCGGCGTCCTGCTGTGGGTGTAAGCGATTGCGGCCAGCCGCTCGTCTCATCGGTGACACGCCGCGTATCCGCACGGCGCGGGTACTCCCGCGGTGGTGGTTGAGGGAGGACAACTTTTTTCAATGAATGAAACCTTACTGGTCGCCGGCTACGGTTCGTTGCAAAGCGGACACGGGCTGCTCACGGTGCGGCGCAACGGGAAAAGCCGCCTGGTGGCGCGCGAGGCATTTCCGCTGGCGATTCGCAACGCGCGCCGCGGCCTGGCGAAACCCACCCAGCACGGACGCTACCTGGCGATGGACCTGGAGCCCATCGATGCGCACGCGCCAATCACGGCGCGCGCCGGCCTGGGCGAGTCGCAAGATGAAATCGGCGCGTTGGGACTGGTTTTCGACCGCTGCTGGGCTGAGCGGCTGGCGATGCGCGAGGAGTACGACCCGGGCAAGTTCCTTGAGCTGCTCGCGATGGCGGATCAGGCCGGGATGGCGCTGGGCGATTTTCTGCTGCGCATCGCCGTCCAGGTTGACTTCGACCTGCTGGCCTATCGCGGCGCGCTGGCCCGGATGCTGGGTTACACTTCACCCGGCTACATCTTCCATCCGCTGCCGCTGGACGACGGACGGGTGGCGATTGTCGCGATCGGGTCGGGCTTTGACGGCAGCGGCGATCCGGCGGTGCGCTCGCGCCGGGCGCTGTGCGGGATCGATCGGCTGATGACGCTGGAGGAGGCGCTGCGCTGTGATCGGCTGGAGATCGATGCGGCCGGTCAGCTTGGATATTTTCTCGAATGTATCCTGGGCGGCGCGCACGGCTTGTTCGTGGGCGACCTGGTCGCCGGCCTCAATGGCGCCGCCGATCCGCTCGCGCACTTGCTGCGGCAGGTGTTCGATGATGAACAGCGCCATTTTCTGGACGCGACCGCGCTGAGCGCGGCGCGCTACCGCCAAACTTTTGGCACGTTCGCGCAGGGCGGCCTCGCGCCGCTGTGCGCGCGCGCCGGGCTGGGCCGCCATCCGTGAGTACCGCAAGCGGTCCGTGCTTCGCTATCCACGTCGCCAAGGAGAACCTGAAATTCTCTGCCGCGCACTTTATCGCCTACCCCGGATTCCGCGAGCCGCTGCATGGCCATAACTACCAGGTCGGCGTCCGGCTGAGCGGCGAGCTTTCCGCTTCCGGCTATGTGTTGGATTTCGGTCTGGTCAAAAAGCTCACCAAAGAGATAGTTGACAGGCTCGACGAGCGAACGCTAATTCCTGCACGCAGCGATTGTTTGCGCATCGAGGAGGCAGGCGCGCAGGTGCGCATCGGTTACGAAGGTGACGAATTTGTCCTGCCGCGCAAGGACGTTTGCCTGCTGCCGATCGTGCACAGTTCCGCCGAAGAGCTGGCGCGCTTTATCTGGGAGCAATTGCGCGAGGCGCTGGCGGCGCGCCGCGCGCTGGAAGGGGTCAGGGAGTTGGAGGTGGCGGTGGCCGAAGGACCTGGGCAGGCGGCGATCTACGCAGCGGCCGTGTAGCAAACTGACATTTAAGACGCCGGTTAGCGTGCCTTGCCGATGTCCTTGAGCGAGCGCGTTCAGCAAAACTATTGAGAATTGGATTTTCAGCGGTAGACGCAGTCTTGTTAGGGGCGTCCGCTCCGTGACAGTATCAGCAGATGCTGTCCTGACCAGGGGGGTTCGTGCGTAAGTGGCTTCCGGGCTCAAGGGTGCGGCGGGCAAACATCCCTCACCCGCCGCGCATGCGCTGATCGGTGAGCATCCCCACACGGTGCGGCTTCGGGCGCTGATCGAGCGGGTGGCCAAGACCGACGCGACGGTGCTGATCAGCGGCGAGAGCGGCACCGGCAAGGAGGTGGTGGCGCGCGCGATTCATGCCCTGTCGGGGCGTGCCGAGAATGCCTTTGTGCCGGTCAACTGCGCCGCCATCCCGCATGAGATGCTGGAGTCGGAGATGTTCGGGCATGAGCGCGGCGCCTTTACCGGCGCGGTCGCGCAGCGCCAAGGACTGTTCGGGATGGCGGATCGGGGCACGATTTTTTTGGACGAAATCAGCGAGATGCCGATGGCGTTGCAGGCCAAGCTGCTGCGCGTGCTGGAGGATCGCTCGGTGCGTCCGCTGGGTTCGGATCGGCCCAGCCAGCTCGACGTGCGCGTCATCGCCGCCACCAACAAGGACCTGGCCAAGGCGGTGCGCAAGGGCACCTTCCGCGAGGATCTGTTCTATCGCCTGCAGGTGGTGCCGATTATCATTCCGCCCTTGCGCGAGCGCCGCTCCGATATCCCGCTGCTGATCGATTACTTCCTGCAACGCATGAGCCAGCGTCTGCCCGGCCGCCAATGGACGATCAGCAAGGAAGCGCTGGTGCGGCTGTGGTCGTACGACTGGCCGGGCAACGTGCGCGAGCTGGAGAACATGGTCGAGCGCCTGGCGATCCTGTGCGAGGGGTCGGTGATCGAGGCCTCGCTGCTGCCCGAAAACCTGCAGGGCAGCGCGCGCGGCACCGAGCCGCGCATGATGCCGTCGCTGGGCGAGGGCGAGATCAACCTGACCGCGATGGTGCGGGAGTTCGAAGGGCGGTTGATCAATGAGGCGCTGCGCCGCACGCACGGCAACAAGCAGGCCGCGGCGCGTCTGCTGGGGCTTAAGCGCACCACCTTCTCCGCCAAGCTGCGCCGCTGCGGGGTGCTGGACTACGAGCCCAGCGAGGAGAGCAACAACCCCGAGGGAGAGCGCTGATGAGCCGCAGGAGCAACCCCGCGCGAATTCTGGTTGTGGACGACGATCCCGACACGGTCGACATCCTGAGCCGCCACCTCCAGCGCGAAGGCTTCGTCGCCATCGAGGCGTTCTGCGGAGCGGATTGCCTGCGCATCGCGCGCGAAAGCGACGTCGATGTAATCCTGCTTGACCTGATGATGCCCGAGATGGACGGCTTTCAGGTCTGCCAGGAACTCAAGGGCGACCCCAAGACCGCCGAAATCCCCATCATCCTGATCACCGCGCGCGACGATATCGAGGCGCGCGCCGAAGGAATCCGCCTGGGCGCCAGCGAGTTTCTCACCAAACCCTTCTCGCGCCGCCAGCTCGTCGCCCGCATCAATTCACAGTTAAACCTCCTGGAAGCCGCCCGCACCACCAAGGCGGTCCTCAACCGCCTGGGCCGCGACCAGAGCTAAGCCAGGCGGGCGCACCGGTATGCACCAAACCCGCAGTAGGATCAGCTCTCAGCTTGGCCCGACATTATCCCCTTGACCGCATGCGCCTGGCGGCTCGCCTTGGTGCCGGGCAGGGACGCCCTGGCGCCTTGAAGCCCGCGGCCACGCACTTTATTGACCCGATGCTTGGGCGGCACCAAGCGGCACTTGCTGCTATTGCCAGGCATAAAGCAGTGATGCGATAAACGGGTTGGGGCGGCGCTGGCCGCTTATTCGACGGAGCATTGGCGAGAGGAGAGCCTTATGAAATTCACATGGTTCCACCTGATGCCGTATCGGTTCCTGCCCGAGGACTTCAAACAGAAGTATCACAGCGTATGGGTGGACATCCCGCGCAGCCTGTACGACCCCAAGATCGGCCATCAGCTTTACAACGAATACCTCGACTCGCTGGAATTCGCCGACCAGGTGGGCTTCGACGGCTTGGGCGTCAACGAGCACCATCAGAACGGCTACGGGATGATGCCCTCGCCCAACATCATGGCGGCCGCGCTGGCGCGGCGCACCTCGCGCGCCAACCTGGTGGTGCTGGGCAACTCCATCGCGCTGTACAATCCGCCGATTCGGGTGGCCGAGGAGTTCGCGATGCTCGACGTGCTAAGCGGCGGGCGGCTGGTGGCGGGCTTTCCGGTCGGCACTTCGATGGACACCAACTTCTGCTACGGCGAGCAGCCCGCGCTGCTGCGCGAGAAGTATTACGAAGCGCACGACCTGATCATCAAGGCCTGGACCGCCCGGGACATCTTCAGTTTCAACGGCAAGTTCACGCAGCTGCGCTACGTCAACCTGTGGCCGCGTCCGCTCCAGCAGCCGCATCCGCCGGTCTGGATTCCCGGCGGCGGCTCGATCGAGACCTGGGAGTTCTGCGCCAGGCACGACTACCAGTATTCGTTCCTGTCCTTTATCGGCCACATGCACGGCAGGCGCATCACCGACGGCTACTGGGAGACGATGAACCGGCTCAACAAGGAACCCAATCCCTACAGCCTGGGCTTCGTGCAGACGATGGCGGTGGCGCCCACCGACGCGGAGGCGGAGCGGATTTTCTCTCCGTACATGGATTACTTCTACAACCGCTGCCTGCATATCTACAGCGGCTTTGCCGACGCGCCCGGCTATCGCACCATCGACACCATCAAGTACGGGTTGCTCGCGCAGTACGGGCGGCCGCAGATGAGCGGGCTTAGCTGGAAGGAATTCGTCGACGGCGGCTACATCATCGCGGGCTCGCCCAAGACTGTGCGCGAGCGGCTGACCGAGGCGCTCAAGACGCTGCGATGTGGCCATCTGATGGCGCTGCTGCAATTCGGCTCGATGCCCGCCGAGGTGACGCGGATGAGCACCGAGCTGTTCGCGCGCGAAGTGATGCCGCATCTGCGCGGCCTGTGGAGCGAGTACCAGGATCGCTGGTCGCCGCATCCGCTGCCGCCCGCCGAGCGCGCCCAGCCGGCGCCGATCGGCGGCGCGAGCGCCGAGCGAACAGGCACGCCGCGCCAAACACTGGCCGGGAGAGAGGTTTCGAAGTGAAGACGCAACAGAGTATCGGCGGGGGAAGGTTTTCGGTTGAGTTGTTCACCTACGGCAGCGGCGAGCCGCTGCTGTTTTTACACGGCGCCGGCGGACTGTTCGAGCCCGACCCGGCGCTGGAGCTGTTGGGGCGCGATTTCAGGGTGATCGCGCCGCATCTGCCCGGCTTTGGCGAATCGACGGGCGCCGAGAAAATCGACAACGTGATCGATGCGGCCCTGTTCTTCCATCAGTTGATGGACGACCTGCATCTGGACAGCGCCTACATCGTGGGCCATTCGATGGGCGGGATGCTGGCGGCGGAGGTCGCCGCGCTCGACGTGCATCGCGCCCGCAAGCTGGTGCTGGTGGCGCCCGCCGGCTTCTGGCTGGAGGAGCATCCGATCCCGGACTTCTTCGCCGCCGACCCCAGGGAGCTGCCCGGCCTCATCTTCCACGATCCCAACTCGCCGCTGGCGCAGGCGATGATGCAGATGCCCGAGGATCGCGAGCAGATGGCCGCGATGTATGTCGAGCGGGTCAAGCGGATGACCATGGCGGGCAAGTTTTTGTGGCCGATTCCCGACCGCGGGCTGAAGAAGCGCGCCTACCGGATTTCCGCGCCCACGCTGCTGGTGTGGGGCGCCTCGGACCGTCTGATTCCACCGGTCTACGCGGGTGCGTTCAAAAGCCACATCCGCAACTGCAGCGAGGTGGTGATTGCCGAAGCCGGCCACGCGGTCCTCCATGAGCAGACGCAGCAATTTTGCGACGCGGTCAAGCGTTTTTTGCAGCAGTGAACCATCGCACGCATCGGGTGATCACGATCTCTTCGGTTGCGGCGAGGCCCCGGCGCCTGCGGACCTGGTCCGCAGGCGCAAACTGGGAGAGGCCGCAGAGCGAGTTGGCGCCAGCAAAATCGCTCTGCGGCTGAGCGTGCAGGGCACGCTGCAAGCGGGCCGTTCGGTATTCCCGAAGAAAGTTTTCGGGTTGCGTTTAATTCCCGCTCAAAGACGGACGGGCGTTGGCTCAGACCAGCACTTCGTCGCGGCGCAGTTGCGCGATTTGCCGGGCGCCCAGTTTTAGCAGCGACGATAGCACATCGTCGGTATCGGCACCCAGGCACGGAGCCGGGCGCGATACCTCGCACGGGGTCAGCGACATCTTCCACGGGACGCCGGAATGGGCCTTGACGCCGATTTCCGGATGCACCAGGCGCACCCAGAAGTTGCGCTCATTCAGATGCGGGTCCTCGAACAGGTCCTTCACCGTCAGGGTTGGAATCGAGGCGACGCCGGCACTTTGCAGGATGCGCGCCGTCTCCCATCGATCGCGCGTTGAGGTCCACTGCGTGATGATGCGGTCGAGTTCGTCCTCGTTTTGTTTGCGCATCGCGGCGGTCGCAAAGCGCGGGTCGTCGGCGAGCGCCGGCCGGCCGATTGCCGCGCACAGCCGCCGCCATTCATCCTCGGTGCCGACCGCGATCGTGACCCAATCCTCGGGACCGCCCAGCGCCTTGTAGCAGTTGTGCGGCGCCATCTTCAGGTCGCGATTTCCGCGCGGCCCCAGGTCGCGCCCGTTCATCGCATATTCGAGCAGCGCCTCGGGCAGTCCCATCGCCAGCACTTCCATCATCGACAACTCGAAGTACTGCCCCAACCCGGTGCGCCGGCGCTGGATCAACGCAGCATTGATCAGCAATGCGGCGAAGACGCCGGTGGCCGGATCGCCGTAGGCGCACGGCCCCTCGCGGATCTGGTCGCCCTCGTAGCCGGTGACCGCGAGCAGACCGGCCTGGCCGTTGACCTGCGGGCCGTAGTTGACGAAATCGGTGTAGGGACCGGTGCGCCCGTAGCATCCGATCGACAGCATGATGATGCCCGGATTACGCCGGCGCATCGCCTCGTACCCCAGCCCCATCCGATCCATCACTCCCGCGCCGAAATTCTCGATGGTGATGTCGGCATGCTCAGCCAGGCGCAGCGCAAGGTCGATGCCCTGCGGTTTGGCGAGGTTGAGCTGGATGCTGCGTTTGTTCTGGTTCCATTCGTTGAACACGCCCGCGCGATTGGGCCCGGGCCGGTTGTCGGCAAAGGGCGGATTGCGCCGGCTAAGACAGGTGCGATTGGCACTTTCGACGCGAATCACCTCGGCGCCCATGTGCGCCAGCATCATGCTGCAATAAGGCGCCGCCCAGATCCATCCGAAGTCCAGCACCCGAATCCCCGCCAGCGGACCCCCCTTTGCCGCCGCTACGGGTTGTTTAGCTGCATCAACGCGCAGCGCAGTTTGGTCCTGCGCGCCAAGGACTTCCTCATTATGCTCGCCCAGGCGCGGCGCGGGACGTTGGATCCTCCACGCCGAGCCGGTGGATTTGAACGGCACGGTGGGGACCTCGATGGTGCGGCCGGCCGGCGTCGGCATCGGCGCGAAGAACTTGCGCGCGCGCAGATGGACGTCGGCGTAAACGTCGGAGGGGCGGTTCATCGGCGCCAGCGGGATGCGCCGCGCCTGGCCGGCCATGAACAGCTCCTGCTTGTTCCAGTTGGCGGTGAATTCCGCCATCAGCGGCCACAGCGCATCGGCATACTTGCCGCGCGTGAAGCGGTCTTTGAAAATCTCCTCGTTGGCCCACTGTGGATTGCCCATCAGCTCGACCAGGCGCTGCCATTGTTCCTCTTCGCCCGGGTTGATGAAGATCCAGCCGTCGCGGGTCGGCCATATCGATCGGGGGCCGTAAGTATGATGGCCCAGGCGCGAAGGTGAGCGGCCGGTGTAGCTGCAAATCGCCACGGCGCCCTCCAGCATCGTGGCCAGGCATTCCTGCTCCGACACTTCGATTGCCTGACCCGCCCCCGAATGCACCCGGTATTGATATGCGGCCAGCGCAGCCATCGCCGCAAATACACCGGCCTGGAACTCCGCCTGATGGCCGAACAGCTTAAGCGGCGGGCGGTCTGGAAACTGTGACACCGCCGGCGCCAGCGACGCCATCCCCGACGCGTGCGCTGCGGTGATTTCGTAGGCGTGAAAGTGCGAATAGGGACCGTAGTCACCAAAGGGCGAGATGCCTGCAACGATCAGGCGCGGATGGGCCCGCGAGAGGGCGGCGTTCTCCATCCCGAGGGCGGCGCGCTGGCGCGGCGCGATGTTGTGGATCAGGATGTCGGCGCGCGCCAACAGTGTGTCGAGCTGTTTGCGCTGGCCGGGATGCGCGAGGTCAAGCGTCACCCCCTTTTTGTCGGCGTTGAGGTAGAGGAACAGCCCGCCCGAATCGATATCGGCGGCATCGCCGAAATACGGGCCGCGAGTGCGGCTGATATCGCCGCCGGGCGGCTCGACCTTGATGACGTCGGCGCCGAGCATCGCCAGCAGCTTGGCGCCGTAAGCGGCGGCCACCCCCTGGCCGCATTCGACCACGCAAATCCCGGCCAACGGAAGATCGGGCCGTTGCTGAGCCGCAGAGGATTGACTGGAAGCCATCGAAGTCCCGCTTTTGCGCCCGGAGGTTGCTCAGCCCTCGGGCCGCCTTTTCGAAGGACAAGGCTGGACCATCGCCGATCCACCTTTGCCTTATGGCCTGGAAGACCGCCCGCGCAATTTCATGTTCACGCCGGCTTGTTCTCGGGCAGCAGCTCCGGCCACGATACCTGTTCGCGCTTGCCCGAGACCGGCCGCGAGCCCGGCTTGACCTGAAACGCGTCGGCCAAGCCCAGTTCCTTGCCAAACTCGCGCAGCGCCGGCGCGACTTCCTGGGCGAACAGCCTGATACTGGTCATGCGATCCTCGTGGGTGGCGGGACCGTTGACCTGTGAAATCGCAAAGGCGCCGCAACGCAGCACTTCCAGGATATGCTTGAGCTTGGGGATCACCGTCTTGGGCGTGCCAGTGATGATACTCAAGCTCTCCTGCGCCTTCTGATAGCCGGAGTAGATGGCGCGCTTGGCCTCTTCAAGATCGATTTCGCCACGCGCCAGACGGGTACGGGCGCTGACCGCGGCTGCCTTTTCGTTCTGTTGATCGGGCGTGGCGCTGAGCCCCAGGAACGCCGTGCGCTCCTGCTTGGCGGCAGCCTGCTGGCGGGCCAGGCGGCGCGTCGCCTCCTTGGAGTTGTAGCCGGGCGGCAGGGTCCATTCCGGACGGGCAAACGCGGCGCCGCCGCCGCCATAGAGGTTGAGTTTGGCCACCTCCTGCGCCTTCTCTTCGGTCTCGGCAACGAACACGTTTTGCAGGTAGCCGAAATTCTCCGGCCCGGCCTGATAGCCCAGTTGGGCAGCGCGATCGGCGTAGATGTTCCACAGCTCGCTGGTCGCCTTAAGTCCGGTACCCAGGCCGATGTAGGGGTAGCGATGCTCGGCGGCCCAGATCACCGACTCGGGGCTGAGCAGGCCCGGAATCCAAATCGGCGGATGCGGCTTCTGATAGGGCAGCGCCCAGGGATTGACGAAGCGGAAATGGAAATGCTTGCCCTCGAAACGGAACGGCCCGGGCTCGGTCCAGCATTTGACCACCAGGTCGTGCGCTTCATTGAAGTACTCGCGATTGAGCGCCGGGCTGACGTTGTTGAAGAGTTGCTCGCTGCCCGCCCCGCGCACCCATCCGGTGACCAGCCGCCCGCGCGAGATCAGGTCGATTTCCGCCAGCTCCTCGGCCAAACGCACTGGATTGCGCACCACCGGCAGCGGATTGCCCAGCAGCACGATGCGCATCTTGCTGGTGATGCGCGCCAGGATCGCCGCCTCCACGTCCATCACCGCGCCCATGCAAAAAGGAGTGCCGTGATGCTCGTTGAGCACCACGCCGTCCAGCCCCATCTCCTCAACGTACTGCATCTCGTCGAGGTAGGTGTTGTACAAATCCGAGCCCTTTTGCGGGTCGAAGAAGCGGTTGGGGACGCCGAAGAAACCGCGGTTTTTGATCACCTCGTCTTCGGGGACGTAGCCGTAAGGCCGCTCGTGGAAATACAACAGTAGCATCGCGTCTTCCTTTACCTGAATGTCAGCAGGACGCCTGTCGGCGCCCTCGGGTTGAAACTGCCGGGGTTTTCCGCCACGACTTTCGCCCGCTATCCGCTCGTCTCTATGTCACGGTCCCCAAGCGGCGCGATTGTATGGCAAAACGCACGCTCTGGGTAGAGCGCGTTATAAATCGCCGCGCGGCAGCCTCCGCCGGTCCCATACCTTGACTTCGAACCGTCACTGGCGCTGAAGTCAGTTTCTCAAAATGTCTTGAAGTTGAGGATTTCCGTCATGAAAGCATTGGTAATGGAGGCGGTCGGCAAGCCGATGGTGGTCAAGGATTTCCCGCAACCCGAATGTCCGCCCGACGCCGCCATCGTGCGCGTGCAGGCGTGCGGCATCTGCCGCTCGGACTGGCATATGTGGATGGGCGACTGGAGCTGGATCGGCTTCAGTTCGCATTTGCCCACCGTGCTGGGACACGAGTTCGCTGGCGTCATCGAAGAGGTCGGCAAGGACGTCAAAAAGCTCAAGCGCGGCGATCGCGTGGTGGCCCCGCTCTCCCAGGCGTGCGGCACCTGCGAGGACTGCACCAGCGGCCACTCCAACCTCTGCTTTGGGGGCAGTTCGGCGGGCGGCTTCGGCCAGTTCGCGCGGCTGGGCTACGCGGATTACAACACGGTCAAGCTCAGCGAGGCGATCGACTTCGTGGCGGGCGCCTCGATGGGATGCCGCTATGTGACCGCCTATCACGCGATTATGGACCAGGCGCGGGTCAAGGCGGATGAGTCGGTGGTGATCTACGGCTGCGGCGGAGTGGGCCTGTCGGCCGCGCAGATCGCGGCGTCGGCCGGGGCGCGGGTAATCGCCGTGGACCTCGACGACCGCAAGCTGGAGCTGGCCCGGCGGGCGGGCGCCACGGACGTGGTCAACGCCAAGACCACCGACCCGGTAGCCGCCGTCAAGGAGCTGACTCACGGCGGCGCACACGTCAGCGTCGACGCGCTGGGCATCGCCGCCACCTGCCAGAACGCGATGCTGAGCCTGCGCAAGCTCGGCCGCCATGTCCAGATCGGGCTTACCACGCAGAAGGAAAAGGGCCAGGTCGCGCTGCCGATCGATCTGATCGTGCTGGCCGAGCTGCAGATCATGGGCTCGTCGTCGATTCCGACCTGGCGCTATCCGGCGATGCTGGAGATGGTGGAGCGGGGCAAGCTGGCGCCCAAACAACTGGTGACCAACACTATCGCGCTGGACCAGGCCTTTGACGTGATCGATCAGATGTCGCGCTTCGAAAACGTCGGCATCAGCGTGATTGACCGGTTCTGAGCTGGCCGGCGCTCAGAAGTTCATCTCGCTCACAAACACATGCTGCGTGGCCTTGCGGGCCGCTGTCCCCGCATAGGCCGACGCCGCGGCGGCAATCAGCCGGTTGCCCTGGAAACTGCCGATGCCGAGCAGCGTCTCCTCGACCGCCGCCGTCACGCCCGCCTCCGCCATCGTGGCAAAGCCCCTGAACCAGCGCCGCGCGGTTTCCTGCTGGCTGGGATTGAGCGCTGCCAACATCCGCGGGTAGCGGTCGCGCAACTGATACTGGACGTCGCCCGCGGCCTCGACGGTAACCCCGATCAGGTCGCGCAGATAACGCTCGCCGTTTTTGTCGGCAAAGCCTTTGATGCCGCCTGCCGCATCAGCGCCCTGCATCGGCGGCGCCACCTCAAGGCCGTCGACGGTGACGAAGCCGTCGGCGGCGAAGAAGTACTCCAGCAGGGCATCGATCACCGCGCGCGGAAACCTGGGGTCGGTCAGGTTCTTGAACGTGGTGAGCAGGGAGAGCGCGATGCCGAACTGCCCTTCGACGAACGAACCCAAAAGCGAGGCGACGGTTTTGAGCTCGTCGCGGCCGGTGAAGAAGTCCGTGAGGCGGGCAAAGATCGCCGCGGGCGTCGGCGCGTCGAACAGGCGCTTGAGTTCGCCGAGCGGATCGGCGAAGCCCTGCAGAATCTGCGCGATCCCCTGCGCGCTGCGGCCCTGGTCACCCAGCCGCGGCAGGTGCAGCACGTCGAGCAGGGGCGAGAAGTCCAGCGCCAGATGGCGCGGGATGGGCTGGCCGCTGCGCAGTTCGTGCGCCAGCGTGGTGCCGTCGGCCGCGCGCAGGATGGCGAGCGGGACCTTGCCGGCCAGCGCGGTTGCCAGCGCGTCCTGCAGGAATGAGACCAGCATGTATCCGGATTTGTCATCGACCGTAATCATCAGCAGTCCTCCGGAGCGCGGCGCCTGGCCAAGGCCGGGATCGCAATTGAGCCTCAGAAATTGGACCAGCGCTGCCTGCCCAGTTCGTCGTAAAACTCCTCTCTGAGCTCGGCGCCCCTAAGCGTCAGCAGCATGAAGCCGTTGGGGGCGCGGCGCGGATCGCCCCCGTTGCGGGCGTAATCGGTTTCCGCCCACTGGATACGGATGGCGCCGTCGCCCAGGCGCTCCAGATGGGGCGGGAACGGCTCGTAGGGCACCGCGCCGTGCCCCACGCAGCGGGCGCTCAGCGACGAGTTGTTGCCGAAAAATAGCCGATAGTAGGCAATCCCGGCGTGGACGTGGCCAAAGTACCACCACCAATCCCGCACCGCGCTCAACTCCGTGCTGACCTGCTGGAACAGCGGCTTGCGGCTGACCTTGCCGGTGGCCGGATTGACGTCAAAGCCGTCATGATGGGTGAGCAGGATGACGCGCTTGTGGCCGTGCTCGCGCAGCACACCGCGCAGCCAGTTGAGCTGATCCAGTCCGCGGGGCTCCTTGCCCGGATCGGGCTCGGCCAGAAAACCTTCCTCGTAGAGCAGGCTTTGATAATAGGCGAAGTAGGCGGTGTCCAACCCCACGATCAGCCAGTGGTCGTTGGTCAGCGCGAAATAACTCAGCCCCTGTTGCGCGGCGAACTTCCCGTCACCCAGCAGAGTCTGGAAATAGCCGCGCCCGCCGCAATACATCTCGTGATTGGAATTGAGCGTATAGCTGGCTGCCGAACCCGGCGACCAGAGCTTGAGGAAGTTGTCCGCCTCCTCCTCGGGCAACCCCGAGTAGTAAACGTCGCCCAAATGTATGGTGTAGTGGGGATTATGGCCGGCGATCAGCGCGCAGATCGCCGCCGGCGGCGTCAGCCGCGCGTCGGCACCCAGGTCGCCCGCCAGCGCGATGCGGATTTCGCCGTCGGCCACCAGGTTGCGCAGCGGGTTTATGCCCAAGCCGAGGTGGGTGGGAAAGGCAACGCGATTGTTTCCGGTCTGGTAGTAGTTGAGGACGCTTTCGGCCCAGCGATGGTCGAGCGCTTCGTAGGGACCGGCGCCGACGATTTCGCGGATACCGATGGCTTCGGCCAACTGTCCGGCCGACGGCAACCGCGCCAGCGCCGCGGCGTTGGCCGCCGCCGAATCCGCCAGCGCCACATCGCGCGCGCGGGCCTCCTGCTCGACTGCGCGCAGCGCACCCAGCAGGTTGCGGCGCTGGGGCGAGTCCACGGTATTCCGGAAGTCGGCCAGATGGTCGGTCAGCGCGTGCAGATGGTCGGCCAGAGTTGGGGCTGGATTGGGCAAAGGCATTGCGGCCTCCCTTGGAATGCGGCGACGAGGCGGGCGAGGCTGCTCAAAAAAAGCCGTCTCGGACAGAAATAGCCGCCCTCCCCAAGCCCGTTCCCATAAGTTAAATATCATTTTTTGTCAAACAGCTTGTTAAGGCAGCCTGACACTTTGGCCACGGCTGGGTGGCCCGGCCGGCGGACGCCGGCGTCTGCACTTGACGCGATGGCCGCCCTGCTCCACCATCCGTGCCTTGATGACTGCGATTTTGGTAACTAAGCGCCGCGGGCGCGGTCTGACCCACCAGCGATGTCCGCGCGCTTGAGGCGATGGTTGACCAGATTGGGCGCGGCTGCGGCCGGCACCGCGCTGGGGTTGATCATCCTCAACTACGCCTTTTTGGCCGGCGAATATCTGAGCGGCCATCAGCGGATGTACACGTTCGACGCGCTGTTGGGATGGCGTGTGCTGCCCAACCTCGACGCCGCGCGCACACCCTACATCACATACACCGATGCGCATGGCTTTCGTATCCTGCCCGGCGAGTCGCGCGACGCCCACCGCTTCGACGTGATGCTGGTGGGCGACAGCTTCTGCTTCGGCAGTTGGTTCAGCGCCGAACAGACGCTGGCCGGCCTGCTCAAGCTGCATCATCCGGCCCTGCGCATCGCCAACACCGCCGTGCCCGGCTACGGCACCGATCAGGAGTTGCTGGCATTGCAGCGCTATGCGCCGATGCTCAAGCGGGGCGGCACGGTCGTCCTGCTCACCTACATCAACGACTTCGACGACATCCGCGACCGTTGGGAAGAAGTGCGCGAAAAGCCGCGCTTCAGGCTGGAGGGCGATCAACTGGTGCTGGAGCCTCCGCAGTCCTGGCTCAATCGTCTGCTGTGGTCGGCGCACGTGTTTTCCGTAACCGCCTACCTGACCAGTCTCGCCCTGGGGCTGCAGCCGCAAATCTACGGCGACGACGCCTACGCAGCGCGGCTGTATGAGGCGATAGTCCAACGCATGGCGGGGGTGGTCACAGCGCGGCACGGGAGCCTGGTTATCCTGTTTACGGCCGGGCGCAGCGCCGACCTGCCGGCCAGCCGGCGATGGCAGGCGGTGGTGCGCGAGGCAGCCGCGCGCGCCGGGGCACGGTTCTTTTCCCTGGACGACCAGAATCCGCTGGGCCCGACGATGTTTGCCCCGGACAAAATCCATTGGAACGCAGCCGGCAACCGCGCCGTGTACGAATTTATCGCCCCCCGCCTCAACCCGCTGCTGCCCGATCACGTCCCCGCCCGCAATGAATCGGGTTGAAAGGCCGGCGTCCCTGTCGCACTATTTCGATATGGACCGGAGCTGGCCGGTCATCCGTCGCAGTCGGAGGTTGACGGCGGACGCTGGCGAGGGAACTTTATCTGTGCCAGATTGTCCGGCTGTTTCAGTCCGCATCAGCGGCGGACCAGTATGGGAGGCAGAACAGACCGATGGACACCTGCGAATATTGCCATCAGGACAAAGAAGACGCGCTTACCCGCTTCTATACGCATCCGGAAACCCATCGCAACACCTTTTTGACGCTGTGCGAGTCGTGCGAAAACAAGGTGCGGAATTCTGAATGGGGCAAGGGCGAAGCCGGCACCTGGCTCCAGCAGCATCTGCTTAGCTGACACTCCCAACGAGCCGGATGGCGTACACCAGGCAGCGCACGCGGGCGCGATCCGTTTTTATGGTCGCGCCCGCTTCAACTGCGCCTGAGATTACGGGTGCCGGTCGGGAGAGATGATTGGGTTGCTCGATTCGATCGGCGCGCCGGGGCGAGGGTGGGCGGTGATCGGAGCCGGGCTGTGAATCAGCGCCGGCGCCACCTTTTCGCTCTGCAGCCAATGCTGCAGGGTACCCGGTTCGGAGACTGTGCCGAGATTGACCGCGCCGCTCCACGCCTGGATGTTGCCCACCACGATCGGGCCGTGCTCCTCGCGCAGGTTGTAGGCGGCCGGGGGAAGGGTGATGGAAAAGCTGCCGTCCTGGCCGGTCCTGGTCAAATAGGCGTCGCCTGACACGGTATTTTCAAAATGAATCTCCCGGTCGGCGGCCGGCTGTCCCTCGTACGTGAGCAGCTTGCCGCTGACCTCCACCGCAGTGGCGGGCTGCATCCTTCCGACCACCCCTTTGTGCGGACCGGCCAGCGCGCTGACCGGCGACGCCACAATCGCGAACAGCAATGCAAACGGCACAAGGCGCTTTGGCGAAGTCATCGGGATATTAATAGCCAGCGGCGCGGCGTGGCTCAAATGGCGCGGCGCGAGAGCGGCCACGACACGCTCTGACCGGCCGCGCTGGTGGCAGCCTTTGATGCAAAGACCGCGGACCGTTATGCTGGGCGCAAACACGGAGCTTAATCGACCATGGAAAGAGTGACCATTTACCACAACCCCGGTTGCAAGCATTCGCGCGGTGCGCTCGAACTGCTCGATACCCGCCACGTTGCGCACGATACTATCGAGTACCTCAAGACCCCGCCGGACCGGAGCACGCTGGAAAAAATTATCGATATGCTGAGCGACCCGCCCTCGGAGATGGTGCGGGATGACAAGCGCCTCAAGGAACTGGGGCTTAAAAAGGAGGACTACCAGAGCAAGGCAGCAGTCGTCGAGCTGCTGCTTAAGTATCCCGAACTGATGCAGCGTCCGATCATTATCAAGGGCGGCCGCGCCGTAATCGCCCGCCCGCCCGAAAAGCTGCTGCCGCTGCTGGACTGAAAAAAAACGCCGCTCAGGCGGTCTTTTTCACCTTGCCGCTGCGGATACATCGGGTACAGACCAGGATGCGCCGCACCCCGCCGCCTATCTGCGCCCGCACCTCCTGCAGGTTGGGCTGCCATCGGCGCTTGGTCTTGTTGTTAGCGTGACTGACGTTGTTGCCCACCGAGGGCTGCTTGCCGCAAATGGCACAATGTCTCATTTTGACAGAACTCCGGGATCGGTAAGTGCTCTAAATTATCCTGAGGCCGTCCGCCGGGGAAGAGCCTGAGTGTTGTGGAAAGCCGGCCGGCCGCTGGTTCCCGGCGGGCGATGCGCTCAGCGCCTTTGCTATACTGACGGCGGCAAGACGATGGCAGACCGCGTCATTCATATCCTTCCCGAGCAGGTGGCCAGCCAGATCGCGGCCGGCGAGGTGGTCGAGCGGCCCGCCTCCGCGGTCAAGGAACTGATTGAAAACTCCCTTGACGCCGGCGCGCGGCATATCACGGTGGAAGTCGCGGGCGGCGGCGCGGAGCTGATTGCGGTGGGTGACGACGGCTGCGCGATGAGCCCGCACGACGCGCTGCTCTCGCTGCGCCGCCATGCCACCTCCAAGATCCGCGATGCCTCCGACTTGGTCGCGATCCGTTCGTTGGGCTTTCGCGGCGAGGCGCTCGCTTCGATCGCCAGCGTCTCGCGTCTGGAACTGAGGACCCGCCGGGGCGAGGACCTAAGCGGCACGCATCTGAGCGTGGTGGGGGGCGACGTCGTCTCGCACGCGGAATGCGCGATGGCGCCCGGCACGCGCATCGAGGCGCGGGAACTGTTTTTCAACACCCCCGCCCGGCTTAAGTTTCTCAAATCCCCCGCCGCTGAGCAGGCAGCCGTGATCGAAGTCGTGCAACGTCTGGCCCTGAGCTGTCCCGCCGTGGCCTTTGAGCTGCGCGTGGACGGCAGGACGGTGCTCGACCTGGCGCCGGCAACTGCACTGATGGAACGCTTTCGCCAGCTTTACGGCAACAAAACGGCGGCGGGGATGCTGGCGGTGGCGGGCGGCGGCGACGGCGTGCGGATCGAAGGGCTGGCCTCGCTCAGCCAACAATCCTTTCCCACTGCCCGCATGCTTTACACGTTCGTCAATGGCCGCGCCGTGCGCGACCGGCTGATGATCCGCGCGATCACCAACGCCTACGCCACGCTGATGCCGCGCGGGCGCTATCCGGCGGTGGTGCTGTTTATCGGGCTGCGCCCCCACGACGTCGACGTCAACGTCCACCCGATGAAGGCCGAGGTGCGCTTTCGGCGCGCCGGCACAGTGTTCGAGACGATTTATCGCGTGCTGCGCCAGCGACTGGCCGATCAGACCCAGGCCGCGTCCGACGTGCTATCGGCACCGACGGCTCCGGCCGCGCCGCCCTATCCGAGCGGCGGCGAGGCCGGCGGTGCGTCCGTATCGGCGCCCCTCGCGGCGCAATGCACGCCATCCGGCGACAGGCATCCGGCAGGTGCGCTCAAGCTGGTGCTCGAATCCGAAGTTCCGCGGCCCGCCGTCCAGCAGCAGAGCCTGGGCCTGGGCTGGCCTTCGGGGGCGGCCAACGGCGCCGCCTCGGCCGAGCGCACCGCGGGCGAAGCGGGCGTGCCGATTTACTCGCGGCTGCGCAGCCTGGGACAGCTCTTCGCCGGATATATCGCGCTTGAAGACGACGAGGGGCTGCTGCTGGTCGATCAGCATGCCGCCCACGAACGGGTCACTTTCGAGCGGCTGAAGGCCCAGTTGGAGCGCGGCGCGGTGGAAGTCCAGGCTCATCTGGTGCCCGAAACGCTGGAGCTCAATGCGGCGCGCGCCGCGCAGGTCCACGCCGCGCTGCCCAAGCTGCGTGCATTGGGCTTCGATATCGAACCGTTTGGACCCGCCACGCTGCTGCTCAAGGGCACGCCCGCGGTGTTCGGCGCCGAGCGCGGCCTGGGGCTGCTGACCGACATGATCGACGCGATGGGCGAGAGCGCCGCACGAATGGGAGGCGAGGACGGCTTCGAGGCGCTGCTCAAGCAGTTGGCCTGCCACGGTTCGGTGCGCGTCGGGCGCATCCTGAGTGAAGCGGAAATCCAGGCGCTGCTCGCCGATTTGGATCGCACCCCGTTTAAAACCAACTGCCCGCACGGACGCCCGGTGCATATCCGCTTTGCGCGCGGCCAGATCGAGCGCATGTTCCGCCGATGAACTCCGGCGCCGCCGCCGCGCCCGCACCGCGCCTCAAGGTGGGCTTCATCGTCGGTCCCACCGGAATCGGCAAAACCGCAATATCGCTGGCAGTCGCCGAGCGGCTGGGGGCGGAGATCGTCAACGCCGATTCGCGCCAGTTCTACCGCGGGATGGATATCGGCACCGCCAAGCCCTCCGCCGCCGAGCTTGCCCGCGTGCGCCATCATCTGATCGACATCCGCGCGCCGGGCGACCCGCTTGACGTGGCGCAGTTTCGCGCGCTGGCACGCGCGGCGATCGCGGAGGTGGCCGAGCGCGGGCGGCCGGTGCTGGTCACCGGCGGCAGCGGGCTTTACCTGCGCGTGCTGCGCTACGGAATTTTCAGCGGCCCGGGGGCGGCGCCGCAGATTCGCGCCGCGCTGCTGGAAGCAGCGCACCGCCACGGAGTCGAGTATCTGTACCAGGAGTTGCAACGGATCGACCCTGCCGCCGCGCGCCGCCTGGAGCCGCGCGACCTCTACCGCATCGTGCGCGCCATCGAAGTCTTCCGCGTAACCGGCGTCGCCATCAGCCGCCATCAGGCGGCCCATGGCTTTAACCGCCCCGAGTATGAAAGCCTGACTATCGGGCTGCGGATGGAACGCGAGCGGCTGTACCGGGCGATCGAGCGGCGCTTTGACGCGATGATGGCGGCGGGGCTGGTCGAAGAAGTCCGCCGCCTGCTCGAGCAAGGCTTCACCCCCGACGCCCCGCCGCTGTGCGCGATCGGCTACAAGCATGTGGCTGCGTATTTGCGCGGCGAATGCGCCCTGGAGGCCGCCGTGGAGCTGGCCAAGCGCGACACGCGCCGGCTGGCCAAGCGCCAGATGACCTGGTTTCGGCGCGATCCGGACATCGTATGGATTGACGCGCAGGACGGCGCGGAGCAGGCTTACAAGCTGCTGGCGGATTTTTTCAGCGCCCCGCCCCGCAGTTAACGCACGATGGCGTCGAGCACCGATTACATGGACTTCGAGCAACCGCTGCGCGAACTGGACCAGCGCGCCGCGCAGGCCGAGCCCGCGGCGCGCGCCGCCCTGCTCGCCGAGCGCGAGCGGCTGCAGGCGCAGATTTTCGCCAACTTAAGCGCGATCGATCGCGTGCGCCTGGCGCGCCATCCGGCGCGTCCCCAAACCCTGGACTACATCGGCGCGCTGTTTGCCGACTTCATCGAGATTCACGGCGACCGCCGCTTCGCCGACGACGGCGCGATCGTGGCGGGATTGGCGTACTTCAAACGCCAGCCGGTGGCGATCGTCGGGCAGCAGCGCGGCCGCGCCACCGCCGAGCGCATCAAGCGCAACTTCGGCCGTCCCAATCCCGAAGGTTACCGCAAGGCCGCGCGCGTCTATGAACTGGCCAGCCGCTTCCGGATTCCGCTTATCACCTTGATCGACACGCAGGGGGCGGAGCCCGGAGTGGGCGCGGAGGAACGCGGTCAGGCCGAGGCGATCGCGCGCAACCTGGAGCTGATGGCGCGCGTTGAAGCGCCGGTGATCGCCTGCGTGATCGGTGAGGGCGGCTCGGGCGGCGCGCTGGCCCTGGGCGTGGCCAATGTAATCCTGATGCTGGAGTACGCCTGCTACTCGGTGATCACACCCGAAGGATGCGCGGCGATTTTGTGGCGCGAGGCGACCCCTGACAACGTCGCCCGGGCGGCCGAGGCGCTGCGGCTGTCGGCACCCGAGCTGCTGCGCCTGGGCATCGCCGATGAGATCATTCCTGAACCCCCCGGCGGCGCGCATCGCAATCCCGCCGCCGCGGCTGCCGCGCTGGGCAAGGCTATCGGACACCATCTGGCGCGCCTGCTGCGGCTTGACGCTGCAGCACTGCGCGCCGCACGCGATCGGAAGTTCGCCGCGATGGGCGGCGCGTTCGTGGCCGACGCTTCCCCCGATGGCGGGCGCGTTGAAAAGCGCGGTGGAATCGGATAGCGGTTTGCCCGTGTCTGCGTCGGCCCACAACAACGCGCGCGCCGAAGTTCGGCTGGCGGCGCTGCGCGAGCGTATCGACCGGATCAACGATCGGTTGCTGGCCCTGCTCACCGAGCGCGCCCGCCTGGCGCTCGAGATCGGCCATCTCAAACGCGCCAACGGCACCGGCGTCTATCAACCGCTGCGCGAGCAGCAGATTATCGAGGGGCTGCTGCAGCGCAATCCGGGACCGCTGACCGCCGACCACATCCGGCGCATCTTCACCGAAATCATCTCCGCCTGCCGCGCCCTGGAACGCGAGCTGCGCGTGGCCTTTTTGGGACCGGAATATTCCTACACGCATCTGGCCGCGATGGGCCGCTTCGGCTCCAGCGCCCAGTTCGTACCCGCCGATTCGATTGCCGGCGTCTTCGCGGCGATCGACGCCGGGCAGGCCGATCTGGGCGTGGTGCCGGTGGAGAACTCCACCGAAGGATCGGTGACGTTAACCCTGGACCTGCTGATCGACACGCCGCTGCAGATCGTGGGGGAGCTGATGCTGCCGGTGCGCCATGCGCTGCTTTCGCTCAGTGGCGAGCGCGGCGCGATTCGCAAAATCATCGCCCATCAGCAGGCGCTCGGCCAATGCCGCAACTACCTGGCCGCCAATTTCCCCCATTGCGAGCAGGAGGCGGTGGCGTCCAACTCGCTGGCAGCCAGGATGGCGGCTGCCGATCCCGCCGCCGCCGCGATCGCGTCGGCGCGCGCGGCCCAGCCCTACGGTCTGCGCGTGGTCGCCGACGGCATCCAGGACGTCGCACAGAACATCACGCGTTTTCTGGTGATCGGCCGCGAGGGGGTGGCACGCAGCGGCGCCGACAAGACCACGCTGATCTTCGCGGTGCCCGAAAAGGTGGGAGCGCTCAAGGAGGCGCTCACCATCTTCGCCCGCAACTCTATCAACCTGAGCATGATCCAGAGCCGCCCGCAGCGCTCGCGTCCATGGGAGTATGTCTTCATCGTGGATCTCAACGGCCATCGCGACGACCCGCCCATGCGCCGGGCGCTGGCCACCCTCAAACGCAAGGCCCTTTTTCTAAAAGTACTGGGATCGTATCCTGAAGGCAGGCCGCCCGCCGATTAGCGGGCCCACTATTCCATTGAAATTAACCGACCTCGTTCTACCCTCGGTGGCCGCGCTCAAACCCTATGAGCCGGGCAAGCCCATCGAAGAAGTGCAGCGCGAACTGGGGCTGCGCGATGTAGTCAAGCTGGCCTCCAACGAAAATCCGCTGGGGCCCTCGCCGATGGCGGTGGCGGCGCTGCGCGGCGCGATCGACGAACTCAACCGCTATCCCGACGGCGGCAGCGTGATGCTGACGCGCAAGATCGCGGCCCATCATAACCTCAGCCCCGCGCACATCTTCCTGGGATGCGGTTCGGTCGAGATCCTCAACCTGCTCGCCTATCTGTTCATCCGCCCGGGCCTGAACGCGGTCACCTCCGAGCATGCCTTTGCGATCTATGAGCTGGTGGTCGCGGCCAGCGGCGGGGTGACCAAGACCGCGCCGATGAAGGACTACACTTTCGACCTCGACGCGATTGGCGCGGCGGTGGACGCCGATACGCGCGTGATCTGGCTGGCCAATCCCAACAATCCCACCGGCACCGTCTACAAACGCGACGCGTGGGAGCGATTGCTGGCGCGCGTGCCCGACCATGTGGTGATCGTCGCCGATGAGGCCTACTTTGAGTTCGTGCGCGATCCCGACTATCCCAACGCGCTCGAATATCTGGCGGGCCGGCCCCAGCTTATCGTGCTGCGCACCTTCTCCAAGATTTTCGGACTGGCCGGGCTGCGCGTGGGTTACGGCGTGGCGGACCCCGAGATGGTCAACCTGCTCAACAACGTGCGCCAGCCCTTCAACATCAACCTGCTGGCGCAGGCCGCCGTGCTGGCCGCGATGGACGACCACGAGCACGTGCGCCGCACCCTGGAAGTCAACGCCCAGGGCATCGAATACCTGGAGCGCGAGTTCCGCCGTCTGGGCGTCGAGTACGTACCCACGCAGGCCAATTTCTTTCTGGTCGAGGTGGGCGACGGCGTAGCGGTGTTCAACGCCCTGCTGCGCCATGGCGTGATCGTACGTCCGATGCACGGTTACAAGTTCCCGCGCCACGTGAGAATCAGCGTCGGGCTGCCGGAGGAAAATCGCAAACTGATCGCCGCGCTGGAGCAGGTGCTGAGGAAGGGGGCTTGACGTAAAATGGCGCTGTCCACGACGGTTTCGTTACCAGCAAAGTCCTTCCGGCTCCCGCTCCTGAAGGGAGAGGGTTAGGGAGAGGTCCCACGTATCTTTTCAGGCATCATCTCTTAGGGTGCGAGGTTCTCACTCGCGTTGGGAGCCAGGGAGGCGCCGCACCTGTAACCTCTCCCTTCGGGAGAGGGAGCAGAAATGTTCCATGACAGCGCTCTTTCACCAGATGACGATTTGCGGGGTCGGGTTGATCGGCGGTTCGCTGGCCGACATCGCGCGCCGCCACGGACTGGTGGAGCGTGTGGTGGGAGTGGGGCGCACGCAGGCCAATCTTGATGTCGCGTTGGAGCGCGGCCTGATCGACGTTGCCACGCGCGACCCGGCACAGGCCGCAAAGGGCGCCGACCTGGTGGTGCTGGCCGCGCCGATCCTTGCGATGCCCGCGCTGCTGGCCGCGATGGTGCCGCATCTGCCGCCCGACGCGGTGATTACCGACGTAGGCAGTGTCAAGCGTTGGGTGGTGGAGCAGCTTGAGCCGCTGCTGGGTCCCGCGATGGCACTGGTGGCGGCCCATCCGGTGGCCGGCAAGGAAACCACCGGCGCGGCGGCGGCCGACCCGCAGTTGTTCATCGGCCGGCGCGTGATCATCACACCCTCGGCGCGCACCACGCCGCAGGCGCTTGAGAAGGTGGCGCAGTTGTGGCTTGCCACCGGCGCGCGCATCGAGCAGATGCCGGCCGATGTGCACGATCGCATCCTGGCGCGCGCCAGCCATCTGCCGCAGTTGGTCTCAAGCGCGCTGGGCGCGGCGCTGGCCGAGGAGCAGGTTGACGGACGCTACGCCGCCGCCTTCGGCGCGGGCGGCTTGCGCGACACCACGCGCCTGGCGCTGTCCTCGCCCGAGATGTGGCGCGATATCTGCCTGACCAACCGCGAGGCGATTTTGGACGCGATGGCGTTGTTCATCGCGTCGTTCGAAAACTTCCGCCGCGCCGTGCAAAGCGCCGACGGGCAGGCGATCGAGCAGGCGCTGCGCGCCGGGCAGCGAATCGGACGCCATCTGGCGGCCGCCGCGCCCGGGCGCGCGCGCCCGATAGTCGCGATTGACGGACCGGTGGGAGCGGGCAAGTCCACCGTGGCGCGCGCGTTGGCCAGGGCGCTGGGCTTTCGGTACCTCAACACCGGCGCGATGTACCGGGCGCTGGCGCTGGCCGCGCAGCGCGCCGGTATCAGCGCCGACGACCCGGCGCTGGAGCAGCGCCTGGCGCCGCTTTTGGCTGCGGTGCGCATCGAGTTTGACGCCGAGCGGGTGATGCTCGACGGCGCCGACGTCAGCGCGGCGATTACCGATCCCGCCATCGGCGATCTGGCGTCGCGGCTGTCGGCGCTGGGCGCGGTACGGGCGCGGATGGTGCAGTTGCAGCGCGCGGCGGCGGCCGGCGGCGGCGTCGTGATGGAAGGACGCGACATCGGCACCGTGGTGTTTCCCGACGCCGAGGTCAAGTTCTACCTCGACGCCGACGTCAACGTGCGCGCGCAGCGCCGGTATGCCGAGCTTAAGGAAAAGGGCGAGGCGGTTACTCTGGAGCAGGTGCAGGCGGCTTTGATCGAGCGCGACCGGCGCGATTCGACCCGTGAAATTGCGCCCCTTAGATGCGCGGCGGATGCAATTGTGGTAAACTCATCTCATCTCTCGGTAGCGCAAGTCGTCGAGCGATTAACAAGCGAAATTCACCAGCGGTTTCGAGCCGGCAGCGGGACTTGAATCGGGGATGGCCCGGTTGTATGGAATCGTGTGAGCCGATCGAATCTTCGCGCGGAAGGTCCCAAATAAATGGAGAAAGGTTTGTCTAACACGCCACACGGAGGAGACGATGAATTTGAGTCGTTGATGGAGAAAAGCCTCAACGCGCCGCGGCCCGGTGATGTTCTGACCGGCCGTGTACTGCTTATCACCCGCGATTACGTCATCGTCGACATTAACTACAAGTGCGAGGGCCAGGTGCCGCTCGCCGAATTCATTGACCCCGACGGCAACGTCGCGGTCAATGAAGGCGACGAGATCGACGTGTACTTCGACGGCACCGAGACCGAAAATGGCACGGTGATGCTGTCGCGGGCCAAGGCGGAGAAGTTCAAGATCTGGCGCGAACTGGAGCGCGCCTTCCAGACCGACACCGCGGTGGAAGGCGTGGTGCTGGGCAAGGTCAAGGGTGGGTTGAAGGTTGATATCGGGGTGCCGGCGTTCCTGCCCGGTTCGCACGTGGACATCCGCCCGGTGCGCAACCTCGATCGTTATATCGGGCAGCGGGGGCGTTTCCAGATCCTCAAATTCAATCGCGCGCGCGCCAACGTGGTGGTCTCACGCCGCAGCGTGCTGGAGCGCGAGCGCGCCTCGCTCAAGGAGCAAACTCTGCGCGTGCTCGAAGAGGGCGTCATCCTGGAGGGCACGGTCAAGAACATCACCGACTACGGCGCCTTCATCGATTTGGGCGGGATTGACGGGCTGCTCCACATCACCGACATGTCGTGGGGACGCCTGCAGCATCCCTCCGAAGTGCTCAAGGTGGGCGAGAAGGTCAAGGTCGTCGTCCTTAAGTACGATCCCGAACGCGAGCGCGTCTCGCTGGGCATGAAGCAGATCATGACCGACCCGTGGACCGAGGCGGCGACCAACTACCCGGTGGGCCGGCGCGTGCGCGGCAAGGTGGTCAGCGTTACCGACTACGGCGCCTTTGTCGAGTTGGAAAAGGGCGTGGAAGGGCTCATCCACGTCTCCGAGATGAGCTGGACCAAGCGCACCGTACATCCCTCCAAGGTGGTCAACGTCGGCGACATGGTGGAGGTGCAGGTACTGGGCGTGGACGAGGCCAACCGGCGCATCTCGCTGGGGCTCAAGCAGACCGAGCCCAATCCCTGGCAGGTGCTGGCCGAGAAGCACACCCCGGGCTCGCACGTCAAGGGCAAGGTCAAGTCAATCACCGACTTCGGCATCTTCGTGGAAATCGAATCGGGCATCGACGGCCTGGTGCACATCTCCGACCTGTCGTGGACCAAGAAAGTCAAGCATCCCTCGGAGCTGTATCGCAAGGGTGACGAGGTCGAGGCGGTCGTGCTGGGCATCGACGTCGACAACGAGCGCGTCAGCCTGGGCATCAAGCAGCTCAGCGAAGATCCGTGGAACACCATCGGGCAGCGCTATCCGATCAACTCCAAGGTCAGCGGCAAGGTCACCTCGATCGCCGATTTCGGTGTGTTCGTGGAAATCGAAGACGGCATCGAGGGGCTGATCCACGTCTCGCAATTGAGCAGCGAGCGGGTGGACAAGCCCAGCTCGCTGTTCAAGGTCGGCGACCAGGTCGAGGCGCTGGTGGTGCAGCTTGATCCCAAGGAGCGGCGCATCGGGTTGTCGATCCGGGCGCTCAAGCAGCATGAGGAGCGCGAGGAGATGCAGGCCTACATGCGGCGCGAACATCAGGGCGCGCGCTTTTCCTTCGAAGACATCCTCAACGAAGAGCTGCGCCTGGACCGCGAAGACGGCGAAAGCCGGGGCGCGCGGGGCAAGGCGCGCGAGCGCTAATCCGCGGCGCGCGCGGCGGCGGGCGATGGCCAGGCGGCAAGCAATCGGCCGGCGCGCGCGTGCAGTGGCGCGGGCGCGATGATGGAGCAGCGCGGCGGACCGGGCGACGGCGCACGATGGCGCCAGTTGTGGGCGCCGTGGCGGTCGGCCTATGTGCGCTCGGCGCCGCGCCCGCCAGGCGCACGTTGCATCTTTTGCTTCGGCGCCATCAAAGAGTCCTCACGCCGGCGCCGCCTGGTGTTGTACGCCGGCGCCGAAGCCGTGGTAATGCTTAACCGCTATCCCTACAACAACGGCCACCTGCTGATCGCGCCGCGCCGCCATGTGGCTGAACTCCAAGAGCTCAGCGCCGCCGAAGCGGGCGCGATCAACGCGCTGATGCGCGAGGCGGTGCGCATCCTCAAACAAACCATCGCTCCGCACGGCTTCAACCTCGGCGCCAATCTGGGGCGCGTGGCCGGCGCCGGCATTGCCGACCATCTGCACTGGCACGTGGTGCCGCGCTGGAACGGCGACACCAACTTCATGCCCGTGATTGCGCAGACGCGGGTGGTCTCCGAGCATCTGGAGGCCTCTTTCGAGCTGCTCGAACCGCTTTTCAGACAACTGCAAAGTCCCGTATCCTGAAGGACGGGGACAAGGGACCGCTTATGGATGAAAGCAGGCTTCAGATTCGAACCGTAGGCGAACTCAAACGGGCGGGCTACCGGGTCAAGCCGGTGCGCATCGAGATGCGCGAAAATCTGCTCACGATGCTGCGCAACAAACAGCGCATCATGCCGGGCATTCTGGGCTACGACGATTCGGTGATTCCGGAGATCGAAAACGGCATCCTCGCCGGCCATCACATGGTCTTTCTGGGCGAACGCGGGCAGGCCAAATCGCGCATCATCCGTGCCCTGGCCGATCTGCTCGACGAGTACGTGCCGGCGGTCAAGGGATGCGAGATCAACGACCATCCGCTGGCGCCGATCTGCAAGGAATGCCGGCGCAAGGCGGCGGCGGCGGGCGACGAGCTGGAGATCGAATGGATCGGACGCGAGCGGCGCTACGCCGAAAAACTGGCCACGCCCGACGTTTCGATCGCCGACCTGATCGGCGAGATCGATCCGATCAAGGTGGCCGAGGGGCGCTATCTGGCCGACGAGGAAACCATCCACTACGGCCTGATTCCGCGCACCAACCGCGGCATCTTCGCCATCAACGAACTGCCCGACCTGACCGAAAAGGTGCAGGTCGGACTGTTCAACCTGATGGAGGAGAAGGACGTTCAGATCAAAGGCTACAAGATTCGCCTGCCCATCGACCTGGTGCTGGTAGCCAGCGCCAATCCTGAGGACTACACCTCGCGCGGGCGCATCATCACGCCGCTCAAGGATCGCTTCGACGTGCAGATCCGCACCCATTATCCCAAGACCATCCAGGACGAGATCGCGATCATGGAGCAGGAGTCAACCTATCCGGCCTCGCCCGGGATGGAGGTCAGAGTGCCGCCCTTCATCAAGGACATCATGGCGCAGTTGACCTTCGAGGCGCGCGGCTCCAACGAAATCAACCAGACCTCGGGGGTTTCGGTGCGCGTGACCATCAACAACTACGAATCGCTGATCTCCAACGCCGAGAAACGCGCCGTGCGCAACGGCGACACCGAAGTCGTGCCGCGCCTGTCCGACCTGCATTCGATCTACGCGTCGACCGCGGGCAAGATCGAGATGGAATACGCGGGCGAAGAGAAGAAGGAAGAGGAGCTGATCGAGCGGCTGATCAACCGCGCCGTGCTCAAGGTCTTCGACAAGCTGGTCAAGGTCGACGACCTCAAGGAAATTATCGCCTACTTCGATCAGGGATGGGGTGTCGAGGTGTCCGACATGTCGCCGGTGGATGAATACATCGAGGCGGTGCGGACCATTCCGGGACTCAAGGCGGCGGTCGCCAGGCTGGGACCGGCCGAAAGCCCGGCCCTGATGGCGTCGACCGTCGAGCTGATCCTCGAGGGCCTGCATCTGCATCAGAAACTCAACAAGGAACGGCGCGGAGGACGCTTCGCCTACCACGCCTGACACTTAACGGGGGTCCGGCCGATGGCTGTCATACGCTACACGCAATGGGACGGCTCGCAGCGCATCCGGCTTGACGCCGACAAGGTGCTGGAGAAGCTCTCCGAGTATCTGTCCTACACCGACGACGTGCGCCAGGCGATGGACTGGCTGATGCGCCAGGGCTTTGAGATCGACGGCGCGCGCGTGATGGGCCTGGACGAGTTTTTGGAGGAGTTGCGCCAGGAAATTCGCCAGCGTTACCGCGATTTTAATTTAAAGAACGCGCTGTCGGAGATGGAGCAGCGGCTGCAGGACATCCTGGATCGCGAACGCGAGGCGCTGGAGTCGGGGCGTCAGCAGGGCAAGGCCGGGATGCAGGAGAAGATGCAGCGGCTTAACAGCTTGCCGCAGCGGCTCTCCCAGGCCCTGCGCAAACTGGAGAACTACGAATTCGAAGACGCCGAAGCGAACGAGGACTTCGAGGAGCTGCTCTCGGAGTACGAAAACATCCGCGACCTGGAGAATTTCCGCGACCGCTACGGGCAGATGTTTCACGGCCCCACCAGCCTCAACTACGAGCAGGCGCTGGAGCTGATGCGCGAGATGGAGCGGCTCAAGCAGCTCGAACAGGACCTGATGTCGGAGAACTTCGAATCGATCTCGCTGGAGGAACTCAAGGAGCTGCTGGGGCAGCAGGCGATGCAGGACTTTCAGAACCTGCGCCAGGTGGTGCTGCTGCTCAAGAACTCGGGCTACGTGATGCAAAAGGGCAACCAGCTCCAGCTCTCGCCCAAGGGCGTGCGGCGCATCGGCGAGCTGGCCCTGCGCGACATCTACCAGGGACTGCTCAAGGATCGCCACGGCGGACACGTGACCGACTATCGCGGCCAGGTGGAGATGAAGCCCGAGCAGACCCATAGCTGGGTCTTCGGCGAGCCGCTTAACCTTGATCTGGTCGGGACGCTCAAGCGCGCGCTGGCGCGCGGGCCCTCGGTGCCGCTTAAGCTGGGGCACGACGACTTCCAGGTCTACGACAGCGATTACGGCAGCTCGTGCTCCACGGTGCTGTGCCTGGACATGTCGTGGTCGATGAGCTGGGAGGGGCGGTTCGCGGCGGCCAAGAAGGTCGCGATGGCGATGGAGACGTTGATCCGCACCAAGTTCCCGCGCGACTACTTCGCGATCGTGGGCTTCTTCACGCGCGCCGTGGAACTCAAGCTGCGCGACCTGCCCGAGGCGTCGTGGAACATGGGCGACCCGTTCACCAATCTGCAGGACGGACTGCGCCTGGCCACCGAGCTGCTGTCGCGCCATCCAGCCAAGAACCAGCACATCATCGTGATTACCGACGGACAGCCCACCGCCTACTTTTTGAAGGATCGGCTGTACTGCGAATGGCCGCTGTCCTTCGGCGGCATCAGCGTGCGCGCCGCGCAGGAGACGCTAAAGCAGGTCGAGCGGGTCAGCCGGATGGGAATCACGATCAACACGTTCATGCTCGACGACTCGCCCAGCCTGCGCGCGTTTGTCGAGAAGATGACCCAGATCAACCGCGGCCGCGCCCTCTACACTCGCCCCGACCATCTGGGCGAGTACATGCTGGTCGATTACCTGTCCAAAAAGCGCAAGCGCATCTGACCCGCTGCCCAATAGCGGGGCGAGCATCCCTGGCTGTCCTGCTGACCCCGGCGCGCCCCGCGTTATAATTTCAAATGACGCCGCTGAAGCCGGCAAAGCCCGGGCTTCGGCCCATTGCGCAGGACGGACACGGGAGGCAGCCTATGATCACGCTGAATCACACCATTGTACCGGCGCGCGACAAGGAGGCGTCGGCCCGGCACTTCGCACATCTGTTCGGGCTCAAGTACGAGGGTCCGATGGGGCCGTTCGCGCCGGTGCGGATCAACGACACGCTTACGTTTGACTTCGACGACCGGCGCGGCGAGCGCTTCGACCGCCATCATTACGCTTTTCACGTAAGCGACGCGGAGTTTGACGCGATCTTCGAACGCGTCAAAGCCGCGGGCATCGTGTACGGCAGTTCGCCCTGGTCACTGGAGGACGGGAAAATCAACAACTGGCGCGGCGGCCGCGGCGTGTACTTCCGCGACCTCGACGGCCACATCCTGGAACTGCTGACGCGCACCTGAAAGCGGGCGACAAGCGCTCACGAAACCGGCTGAGGGGCGGGGGATGCGCCGACGGCGCGTTCGCGGTAGGACACGCATCCCATCGGAAGGAAGCTGGCGATCAGCAGGGCCACGGCGAACAGCTCAAAGATGCCGGCATAGCTGGCGGTGCGGTCGAACACCGCGCCGGCCGCGATCGGCCCCGCCGCGCTGCCGATCACGCCCAGCGTGACCAGCAGCCCCGACAGCGACCCGAAGCGGCGCAGCCCTACCGCGTCGGCTAGTATCGCCGGCATCAGCCCAATCGGCGCGCCGACCGAAAGCCCATAGACGAGCGTGAACAGCACCAGCATCGCGGGATGCCGCGCGTAGAGCAGCAGCACAATTCCGCATCCCACCGTGAACAGATTCAGTCCGTAGATGAAGCGGATTCCGAACCGGTCGGCCGCCGCGCCGAAACCCGGCTTGCCCACGATGTTCAAGCCTAGTGCGATGCTCAACACCAACGCCGCGCGCTCCGCCGTCATCCCCAGCCCGATCAGATATGGAACGGTGTGCACGACCAGCGCGGTGGCACCGAATGCGTAAGTCAGATAGGAGAGCGCGATTATCCAAAATGAGCGCTCCCTGAGCGCCTCGCCGACGTCCAGTCCCGACTGCGTGTCCTCGGGCGCGCCCTGGGCTGCATGCACTCCGTGTGCGCCGTGAGCGCCGGCGGCTATGCCGGAAACGCCCTCGGGCCGGCTGCGCACGAGCACGAACATCGCGGGGACGACCAGTACGAAGACGGGCAGCGCCATCAGCACGTACGTGGTGCGCCATCCGATATGCGCGATCAAATACGTGCACACCAGCGTCATCACCATGCCACCCACTTCGATGCCGGTGACCGCCACCGTCATCGCCAGCGCGCGCCGTTGCTCAAACCAGTTGCCGAGCACGTAGTAACAGGGAGTCATGGCGCAGACGGCAGCGCCCACTCCCAGCAGCGCGTACGCCGAAACCATCCAGGCCAGGCTGTGCGCGGCGCTGGCCATCAGAAAAGCCACCCCCGACAGCGCCGCGCCCACCGTCACCACCCAGCGCGCCTCGGTGCGATCGAGCAGCCATCCGACGCCAACTCCCATCACGGCCGCGGCCAGGCTGATCGCCGAAGTAAGCATCGACAACTGCGTGCGGCTCCAGCCGAAATACTTGAGCAGGGGTGTAAAGAACACTCCGGCGGTATCATAGCCCGTGCCCACGATGAAGAACTGAGCGATGAAGAATCCGCCCACGATGATCCATCCTCGACGCTCGCGGCTGGTCATATCGACAATCCTTGCCTACTTCGGCAGGCCGAACGTGGGCTCGCCGATTATGTTGCGTTGAATCCGCCGTATTCACACGGCCACCAGCTGCCCAGCCAGCGCGCCTGGTAGAGCTTTTTCTGGAACTCGCGCCGGCGCTCGGAAATCGCCCAATTGGGCGCTGTGATGCTGCCCGAGGGACCGGTGCGAAGATCGGGCGGGAGGTTGGCCGCCAGCCATTGCCGCAACTCCTGGCGCAATGCTTCCTGTTCGGGAGTGAATTCGAAGTCCATCGCTGCGCGCGCCCGGCGTGCCAGCCGCCTGCGCCGACTTGTAGCATGAATCGCGGCGCGCCGTACAATCGCCCATCGGCCTTTGGTTGTTGCCTGTGAGCACAAGTGGTAGCAGGGAATTAAAATCAAAAGCGGCGGCGGGAGGATTTTTCGATGAGCCTTCGATTGGAGAACAAAAACGCCCTGATTACCGGTGGCGCCGGCGGGATGGGCCGCGCGACGGCGCTGCGCTTTGCCGAGGAAGGCGCCAACGTGCTGATCGCCGACCGCTACCTGGCACCCGCCGAGGAAGTCGCCCATCTGGTCAGCCGCACCGGACGCAGGGCGGTGGCCTGTCAGGTCGACGTGGCCGAGGAAGCGTCGGTGGAAAAGATGGTCGAGGCAGCGGTGCGCGAACTGGGCGGCGTCGATATCGTGTTTGCCGCCGCCGGTATCTCGCACGAGCGCTACGGCGAGGCCGAAGACCGCCGCCTCAAACTGATCGACAAGCCGCTGGCCGACTGGCACAAGGTGCTGGCGGTCAATCTGGACGGCGTGCTGCTGACCGACCGGCACGCCGCGCGCGTGATGGTCAAGGCGGGGCGCGGCGGTTCGATTATCAATGTCTCCTCCGGCGCGGCGATTACGCCGCTGGCCGGCGGCGGCGACTACTCGGTCAGCAAAGCCGGGGTGTGGATGCTGACCAAGGTGCTGGCGGTGGAGCTGGCACCCCACCGCATTCGCGTCAACGCCCTGGCGCCCGGGCTAATCCGCACCCCGCTGCTGGAGGGATTTCTGCGCACCGAGCCGGGCGGGCTTGAGGAATGGAGCAGCCGCATACCGCTGGGACGTGTGGGCGAGCCCGACGACATCGCCAACACCGCCCTGTTCCTGGCCTCCGAGGAATCCTCCTACTACACCGGTTCGCTCTTCCATCCCAACGGCGGCATCCTGATGGTGTAGCGGCGATTTCTCCTGAGGCCCCGTTGAGAGGCGCGCCGGCGGGGAATACTCTTGGGGAAATGGAACGGCCGCTGAAAGAGGTCGACGTGCTGCGCCATGAACTCAAGGCGCTGCGCTATATCCTTGAGAATCTGCATCGCGGGCGAATCGCCGCGGAAGAGCTGCCCGCGCGTGAGGACTTTCAATCCCAACAGGGCCGCGAGCTGTATGATGCGATCGTCAAGGCCGCGGACCGCGACGCCGCCCGCCGGGCCGTGGCCGAACTGGAGCTGGAAGGGGTGGATGTGGAATCGTTCCTGCGGCTTAGCGCGGACCACTACTACACCTATCCGGCGCTGGTCAAAGAGCGCGCGGCGGCGATTCGCGCCGGTGCCCTGAAGGTCGAGAGGACGTGAGCGAATTTCCCGGCGGCGGCGACCTCTATTTCGTGCTGGATCGCAACGGCGCGCTGGTCGCCTTTCGCGAACACACGGCGCCGTGGGCGGCGGTGGTTGCTTTCAGCAATGAGGCGGCGGCGGCGCGGTTTTGCCGCGATTCGGGCAGCGAGGGATGCGAAATCGTGCAGGTCGCGGCCGGCGACGACGCAAGCCTGCGTTCCATCATCTCGCAGGTCAAAGGCCGCGGCATCCGCTACCTGCTGCTCGACCTCGACTATCGCCGCGGCGATTGCATCCGCTATGAGTTCGAAGGCGACTGGCTGGGCCCGTCAAGACCGCATCAGTTCCGCCCCGCCCAGCGCTGACCATCGCGCCCCCTCGCGACGCGCACGGACATCTGCGCTATTCTCTAGTCGATGACGGTCAGTATCGCGGATATCGAGGCCGCGCGCGCGCGTCTGGCGCCGGTGCTCAAGCGCACACCCTTGCAGCATAGCGCGACGCTGTCGCGGATGCTGGAGGCCGAAGTACTGATCAAGCCCGAGAACCTGCAGAAGACCGGCTCGTTCAAAATCCGCGGCGCATACAACCGCGTGATGGCGCTGACGGCGGAACAGGCGCGCCGCGGCGTGGTGGCCGCTTCGGCGGGAAATCACGGCCAGGCGCTGGCGTATGCGGCCACGGCGGCTGGTGTCAAGGCGACGATCGTGATGCCGGAGACCGCTGCGATCGCCAAGGTCGAGGCGACGCGCAGCTACGGTCAGACGGTGGTGCTGCGCGGCGTCAATTACCAGGAGGCGCGGCGCGCGGCCGACCAGCTCTGCCAGCAGACCGGCGCCACATTCGTCGACGCCTATGACGACCCATGGGTGATTGCCGGCCAGGGAACCGCCGGCTTGGAGATCGCTGAAGAGGGCGCCGACGCCGTGGTTGTGCCGGTGGGCGGCGGCGGCCTGATCGCGGGCGTGACCGTGGCCCTCGCGGCACGCGCACCGCACGCCGTCGTAATCGGCGCCGAGGCCGCGGGCTCACCCCAACTGAGCACCAGCCTGCGCCGCGGCGAGGCCAGCGCGGTCGATCGTCCGGTGGAAACCATCGCCGACGGCCTTGCCACCGGCAGGCTGGGCGTACTGCCGTTCGAATTGACCCGCGGCCGCGTGCACGACGTCGCCACCGTCGATGATTTCGAAATCGGCGAGGCCGTGCTGCTGTTGCTGGAGCGGATGAAGCTGCTGGCCGAGGGCGCGGGCGCAACGGCGCTGGCCGGCGCGCTGAAACTCAAAGGTCAGCTCAAGGGCAAGCGCGTGGTGGTACTGGTTAGCGGCGGCAACATCGATATCAACCTGCTCGACCGCATTATCGGCCACGGTCTGGTTAAAGCGGGCCGGCTGTATCGCTTCCGCATGACGCTGCCCGACCGGCCCGTGGAGTTGAGCCGCGTGCTGGCGCTGATCGGCGCTCTGGGCGCCAACGTGCGCGCGATCGACCACGACCGCACCCAGCGCGACGTCGCGCTGGGCGCGGCGCTGGTGGAACTGGAATTGGAAACGCGCGGCGCCGATCATATCGATTTGATTCGCAGGGAGCTCAAAAGCCACGGCTACAGGATCGAAGATGAGGACTAGGCTCATCGCCGCGTCGGCCGCTGCGCTCCTGCTACTGATCGCCGGATGTTCGAGCGAGCCCACCTATCCCAAACAGATCATCACCGTGCTGCCGCCCTCGGCCACGCCTCCGTCCGCGGCGCAGTATCCGATGGCCAGCTATTATCCCGGCGTGACTACCGAGCCCGGACAGACGCCGCCCCAGGTTCCCGGCGCGCCGGTATATCCGCAGTTGCCGGCGCCCGCGCCCTCTCAGGCTCCCGGAGAGGCGCGTCCCCGGGTCGTCAGCGTGCCGCCGCTGGGCGCACCGCCGATTGGGGCACCGCCCGTTGGCGCACCTTCGGTCAATGCGCCGCCCAAAGCTGGCGTCCAGTCCCATTACAACCAGGGCGTGCTGCTGTTTCGCCAGGGCGATGTGGACGGCGCGATCGGGCAGTTCCGGATGGCGGTGGCGGACAATCCGCGCGATAGCAGAGCACGCAACGCCTTGGGCCTGCTGCTGGAGAAGACCGGCGATTCGCATGGCGCGCTCGAGCAGTATCGCGCCGTGCTGCATAGCGACCCCGACAACAAGCTGGCGCATCGGCTGATGGCGCGGGCGATGGCGCAAAGCGGCGACCTGGAGGGTGCGATCGACCAGTATGAAATCGCCGTCAAGCTTGACCCCACCGATCCCGGCGTCCACAACGACTTCGGCGTCGCGCTGCATCTGCGCGGCGACGATCGCGACGCAATCTACCAGTATCGGCGCGCGCTGGCGCTCGACCCCAACGACTTCGCGGCCCATCGCAACCTGGCCGACGCGCTCAATGAGACCGGCGACACCGCCCAGGCCATCAAGGAACTGCGCATCGCCAGCCGGCTGCGCCCCGACGATTTGGTGATCCACAACGCGCTGGCCAATCTGCTGTTTGAGCAGAACGACCTCAGCGGTGCGATGGCGCAATGGCAGGCCGCCAACCGGATCGATCCGAAAAGCCCCGACGCGCTGGCCGGCATGAGCATCGGTTATTGGAAGATGGGTCTGCGCCGCCAGGCGCTGGACAGCTACCGCCAGGCGGTGGCGCTGGCGCCGGGCTATCTGTGCGATGACGCGCAACTGCGCAGCCGCGGCCATTGGAACGGCCCCGCGCTGGCCGTGCTGCACGACGTGGCCCGGGCGCCCGGTGCGCCGCCTTGTTCCGGTTCATGAACAAAGTGTAATGGACTTGAGGTGAAGCTCTCGGTAATCGACCAGTCGCCCGTTCCGGCCGGTTTCACGCCCGCCGACGCGCTGCAAAACACCATCGAGCTGGCCCGTTTGGCCGACCGCCTGGGCTACGAGCGCTACTGGATCGCGGAACACCACGCGATCGACGCGCTGGCCAGCCCCGCCCCCGAAATCATGATCGCGCGGGTGGGCGCGGAGACCTCGGGCATCCGAGTCGGTTCGGGGGGCGTGATGCTGCCGCATTACGCGCCGCTTAAGGTGGTGGAGACCTTTCGCGTGCTGCACGCGCTTTATCCCGGGCGCGTCGACCTCGGAGTCGGCCGGGCGCCGGGCGGAACGCCGCTGGAGAGCTACGCGCTGCGGCGCGATCGCAATCAGCCCGAGACCGACGATTTTCCCCAGCAACTGGCCGAGCTGCGCGCCTTTTTAAAGAAGAGCTTTCCCGCCCGCCATCCCTTCGGCCGCATCCGCGTGTCGCCCGACATGCCGGGGGCGCCGGAGGTCTGGCTGCTGGGTTCCAGCATGTGGAGCGCGTCGGCCGCTGCGCAGTTGGGGCTGCCCTACGCGTTCGCCCACTTCATCAATCAGCATCCAACGCGGATGGCGCTGGAGCATTACCGCGAGCATTTCAAGCCCTCCGACGAACTGGCGGCGCCGCGTGCGATCCTGGCGCTGGGCGCGATTTGCGCCGACACGGAGGCACAGGCGCTGCGGCTGTTGAGCAGCGCGCGCCTGTTCCGCAATCGTATCCGGCGCGGCGAGATCGGCCCCATCCCGACGCCCGAAGAAGCGCTCGCCGAGCTGGGATCGGCGCACGAGCGGCCCCATCCCGGCGAGGGCGAATGGCCCCGCTACATCGTCGGCGACCCCGAGCAGGTCCGCTCCCAACTGATCGACATGGCCAGCGTACTGCATGTCGATGAACTAATGATCGTGACCATCACGCACGATCATCGCGTTCGCATGCGCTCCTACGAGCTTTTGGCGCAGGCCTTCGAACTGCGCCCGCGCATCATCTGATCCCTCGCACAAATTAAAAAGTCGCGGCTGCGTGTGGGAGCCGCTAAGCTGGATGACAGGGTCGAGAAATCCAACGGCGTGCGCGGCTGCACGAGGCGCTGCGGCAATCAGGACGATGAAAATAGTTGAAGCGAAAATCTACCTGGTCACAGTGGGAAACCTTCATCCGATCCTGCTCGAACTGGCGACCGACGAGGGACTGACCGGCGCCGGCGAAGCGGCACTGGCCTACGGGATTGGCGGCACTGCCGCTGCCGGAATGGTCAAGGATCTGGTGGAACGCATGGTAATGGGCCGCGACCCGATGCGGGCCGAAGAGCTGTGGAGCGAGATGTACGACCATTCGTTCTGGGCCAAGGGCGGCGGCGCGGTGGTTTTCGCCGGGATCAGCGCGGTCGAACAGGCGCTGTGGGATATCAAGGGCAAGGCGCTGGGCGTGCCGATTTATCAGTTGTTGGGCGGCAAGTTTCGCGACCGCGTCCGCGTTTATGCCAACGGATGGTCCTACAAATGCGTGACGCCGGACGACTACGCGCGGGCCGCCGAGCGCGTCGTGCGCGACGGCTACGACGCGCTCAAGTGCTACCCGCTGTCCACTCCCAACCCCGCCGGCGGCATCCGGCATGCATCGCTGCGCTCGGTCGACCGGTCCTTCGCCGAGCTGGCCGTGGAGCGAGTCAAGGCGGTGCGCACGGCGGTGGGACCCGCCGTCGACATCATGTGCGACTTAAGCGGCGCGCTGACCACCGACCGCACGATTGCGCTGTGCCGCGCGCTGGAAGAACTCGACCTGCTCTTTATCGAGGAGCCGGCCGACCCCTTCGATATCGGCGCCTTGCGCAAGATTTCCGAACGGGTCGATATTCCGATCGCACTGGGCGAGCGCATCTATACGCGCTACGGCTTCCGCCCAATCCTGGAATCGGGCGCCGCCGATATCCTTCAGCCCGATATCGGCAACACCGGCGGAATCATGGAGGTCAAGAAGATTGCCGCGATGGCCGAGGCCTACAACCTGCGCATCCAGCCGCACATCTGCGCCTCTCCGCTGTCAACCGCGGCGGCTTTGCAGCTTGATGCCTGCATCGCCAATTTCATGATTCAGGAACTGTATCCCTACCGTCCGCCGGAGTTGTTCGCGCTGGTGGACGCGGCGCCCGAATGCGAGGTCAAGGCGGGCACGATGCCGATTCCCGAGCGTCCCGGTCTGGGCGTGAACCTGGCGGCGCAACGCGTCGCGCCCTTCCTGTGGCATCGCGTGGGTTGAATCGCTACAGACGGCGGCGGCGGCTCATGCCACGCCGTGCTCCCTGAGCCAGGCGAGCATCCGCTTCCACGCGTCCTTGGCCTGACGCGGGCGATAGGTGGGGCGATAGTCGGCGTTAAACCCATGCGGGGTGTTGGGATAGATGACGATTTCCGAGGGCTTGCCGGCGGCCTTGAGCGACACGCGCAACTCCTCGACTGCGGCGACCGGGATGTGCTCGTCGGCACCGCCATACAGGCCCAGCACGGGCGCGTTCATCTGTTGCACCAGGTCGATCGGATCCTTGGGCGTCAGCTTGTTTTTGGTCCAGCGCAGCACGCCGTACCAGGCCACGCCGGCCTTGAGGTTGGGGTTGTGCGCCGCGTAAAGCCATACCTGGCGTCCGCCCCAGCAGAATCCGACGATACCCAGCTTCGCGGTGTCGGCCTTTGCGGTGCTCGCGGCCCATGCCACGGTGGCGTCAAGATCGGCGGCCACCTGGCGGTCGGGCACTTTGCTTACGACCTTCATCACGTCCTTCATATCGCGCAGACCGCTGACGTCGCCCTCGCGGGCGTAAAGGGCGGGCGCAACCGCGAAATAGCCGGCCTTGGCGAGACGGCGGCAAATATCCTTGATATGCTCGTGAACACCGAAGATCTCGTGCACTACCAGCACGGTGGGGAACGGCCCGCCTGCCGCCGGCATCGCCCGATAAGCCGGAATTTCGCCGCCTTGGACGGGAATCTTCACTTCGCCGGCGATCAGTCCCCTGGTGTCGGTGGTGATGGTTTGCGCCGATACCGGCGCCACTGCCAGCGCGAAGCCGCCCGCCAGGCTGCCCACAACGAAAGCCCGGCGCGACAGTCGCGGCGTCGCCGCCGAGTTCGACGGCCGATCGTTGTCTGCTGCGTCCATGACGTCAATGCCCTCCCTAAAATGGCCGATTATCTGACGAACATACCCGCGCCTTGGTGCTGGCAAAATCCGGCCGCGGGCAGCGCGCACAAAACTTCACTCCACTCAATTGGAGCAAAGATGGTGCGAAATAAATTCATTGACACGAATCATTAGCGGGCAATAATTATTCTCATCCGTTTCGCCTCACGCGTTCACGGCAGATCGGCTAACTGAGGTGCCCGCCATGTCGAACGCTCGGATACTGCTCTGGTGCCTGCTGGTCGGCTCTTTGATTGTCAGTGCGGATTCCTTCGCCGCAGGGCCGGCGGAATTCGATGCCAACAGTCCGCTGGCCGCGCCACGCTCGCTCGATCAGATTGGCTTTCCGCACCAGCTCTATGGCTGGCTCATCCCGCCCGACAATCCCCAGAGGCCGCCCAAAATCGCGCTGGGCAAGCAGTTGTTCTTCGACAAGCGCCTGTCAGAAGACAACAGCGAGGCTTGCGCCAGTTGCCACAATCCGGCCAAAGGCTTCACCGACCAACAGCCCACCTCCGAGGGAATCCATAATCAGTTCGGGCAGCGCAACGCTCCCACCGTGCTCAACGCGGCGTTCAACGTACTGCAATTTTGGGACGGACGCGAGCCGACGCTGGAGGAGCAGGCCAAGGATCCAATCGTCAATCCGATCGAGATGGGAATGAAGAACTTCGACGAAGTAGTGGCGAAGGTGGAAGGCATTCCCGAATACCAGGCTGAATTCAAGGAAGTGTTCGGCGGCCCGGTGACGATCCGTGCTATCCAGCAGGCGATCGCCGCCTACGAACGCACACAGGTCAGTTTCAACACGCCCTTCGACCGCTTCATGGCTGGCGATCAAAACGCGATCAGCGAGCAGGCCAAACGCGGATGGTCGCTGTTCAACGGCAAGGGGCGATGTATGTCGTGTCACGGCGTCAACCCCACGCAGCCGCTGTTCACCGACAATCGTTTCCACAACATCGGGGTGTCGGCGCACAAGTCTGACTTCGTGCCGCTTGCGCGCAGGGCGCTGGCAATCCTGGCCCGTGGCGGCGGCGCCCAGCAACTGGACGAACTTGCGATTCAGACCGACATGAGCGGACTGGGCCGCTTCCTGGTGACCAAGGACCCGCACGATATCGGCGCCTTCCGCACGATGGGTCTGCGCAATCTGCTCGTCACCCAGCCCTACTTTCACGACGGCTCGCAGGCCACGCTGTGGGACGTGGTGGACCATTACAACAAGGGCGGCGTGCAGAATCCGTTTCTGGACGGCGGCATCGTACCGTTGGGGCTGACCGAACCCGAGATCGACGATTTGGTGGCGTTCATGGCCACCCTGACCAGTCCCGAGTACGCCCGTGCGGCGCAGGCCGAATATCGCGCGCAGTTGAGACGCTCGCGCACCGATCGCCCGCAGCGCGACACGGCGGCGGCGATGGGACTCAAGGGGCGTAACGGCCCTGGACTGGGCGGACCGTTCGGCGATATCGGACCCGATCAGATGGCGGAAAATCCGGCGCTGCTGGGCGGTCCGTAATCCCGTTGATCGTCCGCTTGCAATCACGCCCGAGGTGGACCATGGCAGTTCGGCACAAAAGTGTTGAGACCAAGTACATGGAGCAGCGCGACAGGACGCTGCGCGCGCTGGCGCGGCTTAATCGCCGCGCCTTTCTCAAGGTCGCCGCGGCCAGCGCCGGCGCCGTGCTGGCCAAGGGCCTGATGCCGCCGCACAGCTTTCAGCTCATCGAGTTTGCCGACGCAGCGACCGACCGAAGCTTCGGCACGGTCGGCAAACAGGGCAGCACGCCGTTTCGTATCGCCTACATCTCCGACAGCCATCTCTATGAGCGCACGCTCAACCAGCGCTTCATCCGCGCCGCCGTGCGCGCCGTGCAGGACGTCAACGCGCTCGACCCACAGCCCGACTTCGTGCTGTACGGTGGTGACCTGGCGCAACTGGGCAGCCGCGGGCAGCTTGAGTTGGGCCGCCAGATTCTCGCCGAACTCAAGGCGCCGGTTAAGATGATGGTCGGCGAGCACGACTGGTTCCTCGACATGGGCCAGGCCTGGCAGGAGATGTTCGGTCCGCCCAATTACTCGTTCGACTGGAAGGGCGTGCACTTCGTGGTGCTGATGAGCGTGCACGAAAAGGATTTCTGGACCGCGCGCAAGATGACGCCGGAGCAGCGGATGCAGACCGTGGCAGGACTCGACAACCCGATTCAGTCGCGCTTCGAGGTCGGCGACGAGGAGCGCAAATGGCTGGCCGAAGACCTGTCCAAGGTGCCGCACACCACGCCGCTGGTCGTGTTCTCGCATTCGCCGCTATACAAATACTATCGCCCCTGGAACTTCTGGACCGAGGACGCCGAGCAGGTGCAGGCGCTGCTGCAGCCCTTCAGCAACGTCACCGTGATCCACGGCCATACGCACCAGATGCTGTTCAACCGTATCGGCAACATCAACTTCTACGGGATGCTGTCCACGGCATGGCCGTGGCCGTATGCGCCGCAGGGATTGCCGGCGCTGACGATCCAGATGAATCGCGCCGATCCCTTCGACCAGCTCGACGGATGCGGCGACGGACAGTTCACGATGCGCGCCGACGGGTTGGTCGACACCATCTACGGTCTGTGGGATCGCAACCCGGTGTCGGTGCCGGCCGGCTACCTGGTTTCGGGCGGCAAGACCGATCGGCCGCCCGCGCCGCAATTCGCCAGCTACTGAACGCGCCGCGCCGCCGGCGTCTTGACCCTTGAAGGTAAAAGCCATGGTTCGCACCAAAGTCGCATTGCTGACCGCCGCCGGCGCCGGGGCCGTCGTCGCCGCCCTCGCCGCGCTGCCGCACGCGCTCAACGCCCAGCAATCCATCGCGCACCACCAGGTTCCTGCCGTCAAGGACGGCAACGTGGTCGTGATGCTGTGCGACGGCAAAACCAGCATGGAAATCAAGGGGCTTAAGCCGGGCCAGCGGATGAGCCGCGATCAGGCGATGGGTGTGGCGCGCAGGCTGATGGCGGCCTGGCAGCGCCAGCATCCGGGCGAACATTGGCAGATGGCACAGGCGCAAAGCCCGCCGCCCGGCGCACCGTCTCCCGCCGCACCTTCCAATGAAGAACAACCCGCCAACGCGCCTTCGCCCGGTGCGCCGGCGGCGCAGCAGATCCAGGGCGTGCCGATCCAGCAGCAGGCGCAGCCGCAGCAGCAGGGCGATACCTACGCCAGCTTTCACGAACGCGACTTCCGGGTCTGGCAGAACGAGACCCAGAAATTCATCGACTATGGCAAGCAGGTCTTTCACAGCGACAAGCTGCTGGGCGGCACGATCGGCGTCAGTTGCGACATGTGCCATCCCGACGCCGCCAACACCCATCCCGAGACCTATCCCAAGTACCAGGTGCAGTTGCAGCGCGTGGCCCTGCTGCGCGATATGATCGACTGGTGCATCGAAAATCCCGTCAAGGGCAAGACCATGGGTCCCAACGACCCGCGCCTGCGCGCCCTGGAAGCCTACATTTTGGCGCAGCGCAAAGGCGTTGCGCTGGATTACGGCAAGCACTGAGCGCTGTTGGGCTCAATGGCGGGCGTGCGGGTCCGGCCCCGACCATCGCGCGCAGACCTGGCATTCACTCGCTTCGGCGCCCGTTCCGCTCTCCGCCCGGATGCGATCCTCGTCGGTCTGATACTGGGGTGTATCCAAGCGCGCCGTGCGCGTGTCGGCTCCGGCGAAGGCTTCCAGCTTCCAGGTTTCCTCCGCCGACCATACGAACGGCAGCATCTTGATCGACCCCGCAGTGCTCAGCGACACGAACGCGTCCAGCGCCTCGCGCAGGATCCGGCGCTGGAGTTCGGGGTCGCGCGGCTTGCCCGTGGTATGGCCCAGCGGGTAGTCGAGAAACGCGGCACGCGGCGGATTGACCGCGCGGGTTATGTCCAGCGCGCTGGTCATACAAAGAGTAGGAATACCGGCGGCCTCGGCGTGGCGGGCGATCAGTCCGACGGACTGATGGCATACGGGTCAGACCGGGACCAGCAGCGCGAGGTCCGCGCGCTCGGCCAGCAGCCGCTCGGTGATGCGCGGCGCCAGCTCCTCGCGCACCCGGCGCGATGAGTAGATGCCGCCCATGAAGGTGTAGGCGTGGTCGCACAACTCGCCGACCAATCCCTCGGCTACCAGCGCGCGCAGCGTGTCAATCGGAAAGACGACGTTGGGGTCGGCGCGCGCGTCGGTCTTGTCGTAGGCGAAATGCGTGATGCGCAAATCCTGCGTGTGTACATGCCTGGGTATCGCACGCAAGCTGGCGTCGTCCTTGTGATGGAACGCGACCTGACCGCTTACGTAGATTCCCCCCGACGCGACCAGCGCCAGGCGCGAGCGCGCCAGCGGCTTGCGCAGCGCCTGCCACGGCGGCGGCCCGGCGTTGGTCACCCATTGATAGGGTTTGTACCCCAGACGCACATATTGTTGCGTTATCCGCGGTATGTATTCGACCGGTCCCATCGACAATATTTAATTGACTGCACCATATTGACGGCGCTTTTGACGGTCAAGCGATGCAAGACGGCGGGGACTTTCGCAGCGCCCGGCGCAGCGGCCGCGACGTTACACCCTGTGAAAGGTCGAGGCTGCCACTTCGACCGACTCATTGCATAACCTCGGCCAGCCCTGAGGGCAGCGTAAATTTGCCGACATCGTAATACTTGCGGGGC
Organism: Pseudomonadota bacterium; assembly: GCA_021325025.1. Taxonomy (GTDB): domain Bacteria; phylum Desulfobacterota; class Binatia; order Binatales; family Binataceae; genus JAJPJA01. Next base: position 66,857 of record JAJPHZ010000033.1, read on the forward strand.
ACGTTGGAATTGACGGCAGTTATGGATTGCAATCCAATGCTGGCGTGATCATTCTGCAGGTCGTACATGTTGATGTAGCCCGCGCTCGTGGCATAGACACCGCCACCGGGCACGGGTATAGGTGTTCTGAATCCGATCTCCACTTTCCACAGCTTCATATTGGCGTCATATGATTCATTTTCAATTTGACTGTAGAATTCCTTATCTACGTAATAGATCTTTTTTCCGTAGCAGTAGCCGGCTGCCATGGACGTCACACGCTTCTCCTCCAACACCCACACGTCGCGCACTTGCCACTTGACGTCTGAAGCCGCCTTGGGCCAATAAAAGCCCGGCTGGTACCAGTCGTTGGTATCCTTGAACGTCCTGCCCTCGGCGCCTGGCGGAGCCCAGGCGGCGAGAATCTTTTTCTCTCCCAACAGCGTGGCCTGGTCGATGGTAGGCGGCAGCGGCACCGGCGATATATCGTCGTTTACGAAATCGCTTCCCTGCAGCGGTGCGCAGCGGGCGGCGGTCGTAAGCCTGAGCGAGCGGCGTAACGAGGGGAGAAAGGTGTAAAAGTCGGGAAATCTCTCCACATCATCGTATTGCAGTTGCAAGGCCGTCGTATACTTTGATTGTTCGGGTATTAACAGTTCATTGAAGAACGAGAAGTATATACCCGAGGCCTCAGGGTTTGTGACGTTCCACCCGATATCGCTGACATGCGAGAGCCGGTGAAACACGACGATGAGCTCCTGGTAACTGACATCGTCGAAGCGATCTATGATGTGGCCCGAAGATTCAGCGGTATATTGAACGGCCGGAGTGTAATTGTAGTATAAGTCGTACAGTAATTCCTCTCCGGCCAGAGGTCCGTTTGGCTTTGCGAAAGGCTCGCCGGCCACGTAGTTGTCGAGCGCATAACCACCGTTGGGAAGGCGGCGCAACTTCACCTGTGAGCCATACTTCTCCGTGTCCTGCCAGAACTTCGGCGGCAGCGGATATGACAGTGTCGGACCGACTTCAAGCATCGCCTCATCGGGCACCTTCCAATGATATTTGCCGCCGAGCAGAGCCTGGTACCCAATGCTCAAGTAATCCCTGTACTGCTGCCAGTTGCGGAGGGTTATTTTTGTGCCCACGGGAACCGGGCTTTGCGCATTGCGGGCAAGCGCCACTCCGCTCGTCGCCGCTACCAGCATCGTCAGGACGATCCATCTGGCTATTGTGCGAGTCACGACGCACCTCCGTGGTGGTGGTTCGTTACTGTTGCGGTCATTAATGGGACTTGGAATCGGTCATCTTCCGGCGGGATGTTGCCAAGCCGGCGTCATCGACCCTCGGACAATTCCCGGGCGGGGTTGAGGCCGCCATTGCAGTGATCGAAAGGTTACCTTTCCTCGTCTTGTTGGCCAGCCGAGCCGGTCCGCGAGACTCGCGTGCTTGTCGCTTCGGGGCCCTTCCAGTCGCTCCCGATCCCGATCGCCGCGAGCATCAACGGCTCTTCGCCGACGTCGCGGCTGATGTGTCCCTTGCTGCCGATGTCGTCGGCGAGCAGGAGGTCGCCGGTCCGCAGGCGCTGCTGATGGCCCAGGGACGTGACGATCTCGAGCTCTCCCCGCAGGACCACCAGGAACTGCCGCCGGGGGGCATTGTGCAGACCGGCGTCGGGCTTTCGGCCGACGAACTCTCCCACACCCATCGTCGTGGTGGGGATATCGTTCAATCCGCGGACGGCGCCGGCAGAGGTTTGGCGGACCGGCAACACCAGGGGTGCCAGATGCGTCTGGCCGGCAGCGTCTCCGTACAGGTGAAAAGAGGCCATTGGTTGCACTCCGATGTCGTCGGGCCTTGTGCGGGGGGAACCGGCCCATCCTACTGCTTCCCCCGTGCACCGGCGCGGGCCGCGGACGCGGGCATCGCTACGGTGGCGCCGCCGTCGACGGGCAATGTGACGCCCGTGATGTACGCCGCTTCGTCGCTGCACAGGAAGAGCACGGCATGGGCGATGTCCCACGCGTTTCCCATCCTGCCCAGCAGGTTCAGACGGGCTCGAGTCTGGTCGTCGACGCGGCCAATCGATTCCTGCAACGGCGTCGCGATCATGCCCGGCAGGACGGCGTTCACCCGCACGTTGTGCCGCCCGTACTCACCGGCCAGGTCGACGGTCAGGCCAAGTTGCGCCGCCTTGGAGACGCAGTAGGCGGGGTGGGTGGTACCTGTGTCGCGGATTGCCGCAACCGAACTGATGTTGACGACCGACCCGCCGCCGCGCGCGATCAGCGCCGGGATCGCGTACTTGCAAGCCATGAACGAGCCCCTGAGATTGACACTCATGACGCTCTCGTAGAGCTCGAGGGAGGTTTCCGTGATTGGCACGTGCGGCGAGATCGCGGCGTTGTTGACCAGGATGTCGAGGCCGCCGAAGTTCTCCACCGCCGCCTTCACCATCGCCTCGCAATCCGCCGGTCGCGAGACGTCGCCGACAAAGACGGCACCGTTTCCGCGGTGCTCTTGAATGGCACGCAGCGTGGCTTCGGCGCGCTCGGCCACCTTGTCGACCACAAGCACCGACGCCCCCTCGCGTCCCAGCACCACCGAGATGGCCTGGCCGATGCCAATGCCCGATGCGCCGGATCCGGCGCCGGCCACGATCGCCGCCTTGCCTTGCAGCCGACCGCTCATTGCCTCTCCATCCTCGCGCTCGATTCAGAGCATCAAGGCCTCGGCTGCTTCCTTTTCGATCGCGGTTTGGGTGAAAAACTCCGGATTGAGCGACGCGTAAAAGCGCAACGGATTGATGAAGACGAAGTCGCGCAACTGATCCGCATCCAGAATGCCTCGTTCGACCAGTTCGAACGCCTCCTCCAAGGGCTGGTCGAACCGGGGCACGTCCCAATGCCCGAGGTCGGAGGCAAAGAAGGCGGGGACCAGCGTCCCGAGAGGCGTGATGCGGGGATCGAAGGCGACGCTTACCAACCGGTCGCCGGCCTCACAGCCCCAATAGAAGTTGGTGCAGAACCGGTCACGGATGTCCTCCACGCAGGCGATCTCCGCCGCGAGAAAGTCGTCGCGCACGCGGGTCATGCCGCCTGTGCCGCCGCTGAGCTGCTCGGCCGAGTAGCGCGCAAGACCGGGGTCGCTTTCCACCAGCAGCCTGACGAGCAGTTCCTTGTCCATGTTGCGGGGGTTGAGCCGGGCAATCGCCGCGCCGCCGCGTTTGAGCCAGTTGTCAACCAGGCTGAGGTAGATCTGCACGCCGATCGCCGCGCCGCCTTCGAGCAGCGCCAGCCGCAGGCGGGGGAAGCGTGCGGTCACTCCGCCCAGGAACAGCGACTTCACCAGCGCACCTCCGGCGGCCGCGAAGTGACCGATCTGATTGAACACAAAGTTGGAAATCGACGCCCGGTCGCTGGCGCCGATACCAGCGGTGTGTGCCGCCAGGGGCAGCCCCAGTTCGATCGCCTTGGCCCACACGGCGTCATAGTCGTAGAGGCTGTCGATGCCGAACGTGTCGACCCATCCTCGGGTTTCCCACTCCGGAACCCGAACGTCCGCCCACCGATCGTTGGCCGGCCACGGCGCACCCGGCAGCGGGCGGTGCACGTGGCTGGCGATCAGCGCCACCTTCGACCCCAGGCCCTTGGCGTGCTCCAGCGCCGCTATCGCTTCGTCGGGGCTGTTCATCGGAACCAGCGCCGCTACGGTGAACCGGTCACCATAAGCCCGGTATTGCTCGGCCATGAACTCGTTGTAGAGACGACACAGCGTCACGCGCTGCTCGTCGTCGAGCAGCTGCAGGAGCGCAATGCCCATCGTCGGATAGAGCACCGCAAAGTCGATGCCCGCCTCACCCAGACGGTCATGGTAACGCCTGGGGGAGGTGACGGTGGCGTAGTACTCGGTGCTCGACGGCACGTGCCAGGAGTGCGGCAGTATCCCGCCCTCACGGCGCTCCGCCATCGAGAGATCTTCGATCATCCGACCCCGCTTGAGCATTCCCTTGATGAGCGCGCCGTGACCTTTGTCGCGGACGAAGTCGATGAACACCGGCAGCATTTCGACGATGTGACCGTCGCCGTCCAACACGGGATGGCCCAACTGCTTTCGAATCCGAGCCGAGCGCGATCCCGACTGGGTCCTCACCGACGCTTCAATCTCCCCGACCGTCTGCTGGCGACTCAGAGGTTTACGCCGATGCGAGCCAGGTCTTCGCGGAGGGGGCGCTCCACTTCAGCGATCCGTGCGCCCCCCTCCGGGGGGCTTAGGTAGTGGCCGCGCAAGTCGAAGTTCCTGACCAGCTCGTCGGGGACTTCCGGGCCGCTGCCAATGATCTCCTCGACCGTGGGGCCGATGCGCTTGGCGATCTCGACCAGCCGTGCCCGATCCAGACCGAGGAACCGTACGGCGTTCTCGCCCAACATGAGACGAAGTTCGTCCTCCGGCACGCCGGCGAAGGCATGCCTGAGCCAGTCCTTGGTGTTGGGCCACGTGCCCTCGGGATGAGGGAAGTCGCGCCCGAACAAGATCGTTTCGACGCCGATGTCGTGCCGCATGTCGACCTCGGCCTTGTGGATGAATGACGCCGCGGCCAGGCAATTGCTCAGCCAATACTCGCTGGGCTTGCGCTTCGCCGGCAGGTCGGCCCGATGCTGGTCGTAGATCGCGTCGAGATGGCGCAAGGTGGCCGGAATCCAGTCGTGCCGGATTTCGGCAAGAATCAGCTTGAGGCCCGGGTGACGATCGAACACCCCGCCGAGCATCATCTGCCACATCGGTCGCCGCGACTTGATGCTGTTGACGAACTCGAAGAAGAAGGCCACGGATTTCTCCGAGATCGCGTCGGCGTGCTGGGCCAGCACCTTTAAGTCGGTACTCCCGCCGGCCGCCTTGGATACGTCGTTGAGGATGCGCTGGAGCTGCGGGAAGACCGCGCCCTGTTCGGTCCCGAACCCGGCATGCACTACGATTGCAATCCCGCGCTCCTCGCACACCGACCAGAACGGCTCCCAGTACTCGTCGAACAGCGCAGGCATGTCGGCATGCCGCATGTAGCCGGGGCCGTAGGTCCCCGCGAACTTGTGATCGGCGATCCACTCGAGGTCCTTGATGGTCGCGTCCATATCCGAGCACGAACCGATCGCGCCGGTGACCAGGAACCGATCCATCGCAAAACCGAAGGTGTCGGCCGCCCACCGGTTCCACGCCCGCGCCCCCGCGTCCCACGCGTCAAGGGGATAGGTGTTGTTGGTGAGGTTGTGAAACATATCGCCGAGGCGGAAATCGCCGTGGTAGATAAGCTCCGCAGCGATGCCCTCACGGTCCATATCGGCAAGGCGCAGAACCGGATCGTAGAGCCCCTGCCATCCGCTCCGATGCGCTTCCTGCTGCTCCGGCAGCGGAGCAGAGGAAACCGACCGGCCGCTCAGCACATAGATCGCCCTAGGATAGATCTCGTTGTCCGCACGCAGGCGCGGCAGCAAATCGTGGTACCGCTTGTCGAGGTAGTGCGTCCAAAGCTCCTTCGGCACTCCGGCGTGCGAATCCGACGAAACAAGGATCAGCCTGTCCATATGACGCATCTCCTTTGGTTCTCCTGTTTGCTTCGCCTGACAAGGCCTGGTTCGGCGGGCACATCAACCGGCTAAAGCACCCCCGTCTTTCAGAAAAGTGTCACTCGGCTGTCAGTAATAGTAAAGGCGGATCCGGCTGTCAAGCGAACCGTATGGAATTGAAACGAAAGACAGCGCCGGTTGCGCAGCGCTCGCCGCAGCGGCCCGCGGCCGCTAGTTGACGCCGCCTAACGATGCAGGCAAAGTAGGTTTGGTGCCTTTGTCAAAGACGCTCACAGGAGCCCCATCGCTGCGAGAAGCGCACAAGAGCCGGACGCTGCGCGCCCTGCGCGGCGTGGCTCTCAAACTGTTTGCGGCGCAGGGATACGACACCACTACCACCGAACAGATCGCCAAGAAGGCCGGCGTTTCGGCACGGACTTTCTTCCGGTACTTTCCCACCAAGGAATCCGTGCTGTTCCTGGGCGAACCCGCCTGGGTTCAATCCTTCGTGTGGCTCTACCGCGGTCAACCGGACTCACACAGCGACGTCGATGCGATGTGCGCCACGCTCATTGAGCTCGCATCGGGTCTCGCCCGGGACCGCCAATCGCTGCTCCTGTACGAACGAGCCGTCGCTTCGTCGCCGACCCTGCGTGGGCGGGTTCAGGACCGCCAGGTGCAAACCGTGGAGAAGGTGGCCGAGGCCATCGCCGCCCGCCGGGGCCTGCCGCGCGCGGATGAGGCCTCTACCCTTCTCGCCGCCGTCGGTGTGTTGACGTTCCGGCGCGCACTCGACGCGTGGCTGGCCGGGCCGGCTGGCACCCAACTAGGTGAGGTGATCGCCAGCGAGTTCAGGCTGCTCACAGAGGCCTTCACGCAAGGACGAGCCAAACCCAAACGCCGACCCGCGGCCTCGCAGCAGGACTACCCGCTCACCCTCACCCACGGTGGGGTCCGAACCTCGCTGACCGACGTCGGCTGAGACGGCGCTTGTGTGGGGCGTCGCGCGCAGCCGCCCGTGTGAATCGGCTGTCAACGTCACTCAACGCCACCGTCCGCCCCTGACAGGGTGCGCAAAAAGTCGAGCTGCGTTTTTTATCTTGTATGGGTGCGTTCCGCACCCGCCCCTGCATAAAAGATGGCTGCCGCCTTTGCTTGACCTCTCCCTTTGGAAGGGACTGGAGTGAGGGAGCAGGTTGCAGCGGATCCTTGTCTCCGCTCGGCGCGCGCTTCCATGTTTCTTATGACACAAGACTGTCATAAATCTTGTCAAGGCAGAGGCATGATAGTAGGCTCGCCCCGAAAGCCCGATATGGAGAGAACAACGTGGAACAGCGGTCGAAGCTCGACGGGCGGGTCGCGATCGTCACGGGTGCTGGTTCGAGCGGCCCGGGGTTGGGCACCGGCAAGGCCATCTCAGTCCTCTTTGCTCGCGAAGGGGCGAAGGTCGTGCTGGTGGACAAGTTCGAGGACCGGGCGGATGAGACGCTGCGCTTGATCGAAGATGAAGGCGGCAGTGCGACGGTTGTGATTGCCGACCTCGCCGAGGTAGCCAGTTGCCAGCACGTAGTCGACCAGGCGGTGGACCGTTACGGCGGCGTCGACATCCTGGTCAATAACGCGGCCATCGCGTCGTCGACCAGCATCGTGGACACCACGCCGGAGCTCTACCATCAGGTCATCGCGGTGAACCTTACGGCGCCGTTCATGCTGAGCAAGGCTGCGATTCCGGTCATGATCGAACGGGGTGGCGGCGCCATCGTCAACATTACCTCGATCGCGGCTTTACGGGGACAGGGCGGGGCGGGCTCGACCGCCTATGCCGCGTCCAAGGCGGGATTGATCGGCCTGATGGTCGACCTCGCCGACGCTTACGGCAAGAAGGGAATACGTGTGAACTGCATCGCGCCGGGAATCATCAACACCCCGATGCGAGCCGCCGCGATGCGGCAAGCCGGGGTCGACCCGGCGCAGATCGACCTCAGCTTCCGCACCTCGCTTGGCATCGAAGGCGACGCCTGGGACGTGGCACGCGCCGCGCTGTTCCTCGCCGGGCCGGATGGGCGCTACCTCACCGGCGTGCTTCTCCCGGTCGACGGAGGCACGACCGCGCGCTCGCACTAGGAGGGCGGGAGCAACTGAACCGCGACTTCCCGCGCCGCATCGCGCATGTCGCGCGCCAGCGCCAGCAACCGGGCGCGCTTGAGCTGGCTGCCAAGGCCGACCGCGGCGATGGTGTGCGAGATCGTGCCGCGGTGGTTCACCACGGGTACCGCCACAATAGTTACACCGGCGATATAGTTGCCGCGGTCGATACTGAAGCCTTGGCGGCGCACGCTCTCTACCTCCCTGCGCCAGGTGGTGTAGGACGGGGCGTTGTCCCAGCGCAAGCGGCGAAACCGCGTCTCAATCTCGTCCCATGGATAGCTGCTAAAGGCGGCGACGCAGCGGCCCGTTGCGCTGATCAAGGCTGGAAACCGGCTGCCGACATCGACATGCAGCCGCACCGGGGTCTGCGCCCGGGCCAGCGCTACCACGACCATGTGGTCGAGATCCGGCACTTCGACGCCAATCACGGTCAAGCCATGGCGGCGTGACAGCTCCTCCAGCTTCGGCCGCACCACACTGGAAAAGTCGTCATGGTCGAGCACGGCACGCGCCAGCGGGAGCATACCCGTACCTAACCTGTATTGCCTGCTCAGGGGATCGAAGTGCAGCAGCTGCTCGGCAACCAGCGCCCGCAGTATGTGCAGCGCGGTGCTGGGCACCAGGTCCAGGCTTTGCGCAATTGTCTTGAGGGCAAGCGGCGTGCGGCTGCGGCTTAGCAAACGCAGGATGGCAACCGCCCGCGTTACGGCCGGCACCGCCCGGATGCGAGGGGTTCGTAAATTCACCGATTGTATAGATGCAATTTTGGGATGCTCAACGCAAGTGCGGCGCGGCCCTGCGCATTCTTTCCTTTCAGCCTTCGGTTGGCCGGTTTAGCACTAGATTGTCTATATACAATTTAGGTACCTATTGTACAAGCAACGTACATTCGCCATGATGGCTACCGCGAGGTTGCCGGCACACGACAGCTCCTCGGGACGGGCCGTTTGCAACCTGGGAAGAAGGCATCGATGGCGAACCGCGAACGCAAATTCCCCACGATCAGAGAAGAAGGACTGGAGCAGCTGCGCAAGCGTATTGGCGTCAGGATCGAGGAGACGGTTGAACCCTGGTGTTATGAGGCCACGCGCGACAACATCCGCCACTACGCCCACGGCATCGGCGACGACAATCCGCTATGGTGCGATCCCGCTTACGCGGCCCAAACCCGCTATGGCGACGTCATCGCACTGCCCAGTTTTCTGTTCGCCACCAGCCGGATTGTCTCGGGCTACGTGGGCGGACTGGCCGGGGTGCACGCGATGTGGTCGGGCGCCGAGTGGACATGGCACAAGCTTGTGCGGCGCAACGACGCGATAGCAACCGAGGCCTGGTTGAAGGAAATCACCGAGCACCAGACGCGTTTTGCCGGCCGCGCCATTCAGCAGACCTACCATGTCAACTTCTTCAACCAGCACGGCGACCTGGTTGCCGAGGCCGACAGTTCCTGCTTCCGGACCGAGCGCGACCGGGCGCGTGAACAGGGCACCAAATACGACGAGGTCAAAGTCCGCCCGCCGCGCCGCTACACCAGGCAGGAACTGGCCGAAGCCTGCCAATTGTATGCCGAGGAGAAGATTCAAGGGGCGGTTGCGCGCTACTGGCAGGAGGTCGCCGAAGGCCAGGAACTGCCGGTCATGCTCAAGGGCCCGATGACGGTCACCGGCTCCATCGCTTTTGCCCAGGGATGGGGTGGATTGTACATTCGCGCCAACAAGCTCGCCTGGAAGCTGATGCAGGCCCATCCGGGTCTCGCTATCGACAACCGCTTCGGTATCCCAGACTGTCCGGAACGGGTCCACTGGGAGGAGGAATTCGCGCGCGAGGTCGGCGCGCCCGGCGCCTATGACTACGGACCGGAACGCTGCTCCTGGCTCACCCATCACCTCACCAATTGGATGGGTGACGACGGGTTCCTGCGCCGCGCGAGCTGCAAAATCCGCCGGCACAACCCGGTGGGCGACCTGCTCTTCATCAGGGGCCGGGTGACGCGCAAGTATATCGAGGACGGTCGCCACCTGGTGGAGATCGAGCAACAAGCGCATAACCAGGACGGAGAGTTGTCGGTGGTGGGACGCGCCGTGGTGGAACTACCAAGCCGGTCCTGACGCATTGCCGGGCGGGATTGTCCGATTGCGCCATCATCGGGGAGATTGCCATGACGAAATACGATCACTACCAGACGATAAGCTTCAGCCTTCGCGATCGGGTTCTGACCGCGACGCTCAATCGGCCCGACAAGCTCAACATCTTCGACGCGGAGATGGAACGCGAGGTGACGCAATTCCTCGTCGATGGGGCCCTGGACAAGGATTTCGACATCGTGATCCTGACCGGAGCCGGGCGCGCCTTCAGCGCCGGCGGCGACGTCGCCGGTTGGATGCAGAAGAACGTCGCCGATCCAGGCTCTATCGACACCGTAATGGTCAAGCGCGTGGTGTTCGCGATGCTCGATTTTCCCAAGCCCATCATCGCCAAACTCAACGGCCACGCGATCGGCCTGGGCGCCACGGTTGCGCTTTATTGCGATGTGATTTTCGCCTCGGACAAGGCGCTGATCGGCGACCCGCATGTCTCGATGGGGCTGAGCGCGGGCGACGGCGGAGCAATTATCTGGCCTCATCTCATCGGCTACGCGCGAGCCCGGGAGTACCTGATGACGGGCGAGCTGATTCCGGCGCCCAAGGCGGCGGCCATGGGGCTGATTAATTATTCGCTGCCTGCCCAGGAACTGGACGCCGCCGTCGATGCGTTCGTGCAAAAGCTGGCCAAAGGGGCGCTGCGCGCCATCTCCTACACCAAACAGACCGTGAACCTCGGCCTCAAGCACGTCGCCACCGCGGTGATGGACGCCAGTGTCGCCTACGAAGTGCTCACCGTGCATTCGCGCGATCACGCGGAGGCGGTCAAGGCGTTTTTGGAAAAACGCAAACCCGTATTCACCGGAAAGTAAAGAATGAGCCTGCCGCGACATCGGGGGACATCGGAGGGATGGCACAGATGGTAGAGAAGGTTGCCAGCCTGAACATGGAGCCGCTTGATACCAGCGACACCGACAGGTGGGTCGGCAGACCGATTGGCGGCGGCCAGTTGAAGGAACCGATCACCCGCAACGACATCCGGCGCTGGGCCCAGGGGATGCAAAATCCCAATCCGCTCTATTACGATGAGAGGTACGCGGCCGAAAGCGCGCTCGGTGAGATCCTCGCACCGCAATCCTTCACCGTCAACTGTACCGTGGGACTCGGTACTGTCCCGGCGATTCAGGGCAACATTCCGGGCACCCACATGCTGTTCGGCGGCGACGAATGGTGGTTCTATGGCCCGCGCATCAGACCCGGCGACAGGATTCGTTCGGAACGGATGCTGTTCGATTATCGAGTATCGAATACCAGGTTCGCCGGGCCGACGATGTTCTCGCGCGGCGACACTACATACATCAACCAGCGCGGCGAAACAATCGCCAAGGGACGCTGCATCGCAATCCGCTACCGCGCCGAAAACGCCCGCGCGATGGGATCGTTCACCGACCAGAAGATGCCCGAGTGGAAGATCGAGGATCTGGAACAACTCGAAGCGCAGAAGTTCGCCTATTACGAGACCTTCCGCAATCACATGATCCGCTACTTCAACGACGTGAACGAAGGCCAGCACTTGCCGGTGCGGCCGATCGGCCCTCATACAGTCCAGACGTTTGCAACCGAATGGCGCTCCTACATCTTCACCGTCTGGGGCGCCGAAGAACCCGACGGCCTGCCGAATTCCTCGATGGAAGCGGGCTGGCTGCCCGAGTTGTTGCGCGATATGGAAAAGGCCAAGGTCGATCCCAGCTATGCCGACGGCCTCTACCATGGTCCCGCCAGCCACGAAAGAAATGCACAGACCATCGGCATGCCGCGCGGCTACGGCTACGGCTCCACGATGGGCTCATGGGTGCTCGACTATCTGACCAATTGGGGCGGCGAACTGGCCTTTGTAGTGCACTGCAATGCGCGCTACGTGGGTCCCGCCTTTGTCGGCGACGCAACTTTCCTGACCGGCCGCGTCACCGCGAAGGAAAAAAGCCCGCGCGGCAATGCCGGAATCGTGAGCATCGACGTTGAGATGAAAAACCAGGACGGGATGCTGATGACCAAGGCGCAAGCCGAGGTCAGGCTGCCCTTGCGGTGAATCAACTATAGCGTAAAGCTAAAGAATACACCGGTTCGAAAAAACCGCATATCCCTAGCAGGGCGTTGAGAAAGCAGGATTTCGGAGTTTACCAGGCAACACCCGGCATAAAAACTGGTTGCTAAGCGACTCATCGTTGACGACTGAGTAAATTTGCTGCAACCAAACTCCCGGCTACGGCCGCAAGTACAGGCCGCCGCTGATGTTGATTGATTCGCCCGTAATATATGGAGCTTCCTCCGAAGCGAGGAACGCGATGGTTGCCGCAACTTCCGAAGGTTCGCCGATCCGGCGCGCCGGAGAAGATTCCACCAGTTGCCGGTATCGGTCGATGTACTTGTCCACGAGGGCGCTGCGTATCAGACCCGGCGCAACCACGTTACATCGGATTCCCGCGGGTCCATATTCAGCGGCCACCGACCTGGTTAGTGCCACCAGACACGGCGAAGCTGACTGCGGGAGGCAAACCAGTCGACTTCCTCGCCGCGTTCGAGCACGAGTTGCAGCACTGCCAGACCGATTGAAAGCAGGACGATGCCTGCCCAGTCGACGCGCTCCACACCGCGCTGCAGATAGGGCGGGTCCTGCACGAAGGTGCTCACCATGATAAAGCCGGCGATGCAGAACGGAACGTTGATGTAAAAGATCCATGGCCAGCCGAAGTCGTCGATAATCAAGCCGCCCACCACGGGTCCCAGCGCGGGAGCAAGAATCACTCCCATCGTGTACAGCGCCATCGACATCGCCTGCTCTTCGGGCGGGAATTTCTCGCGCACGATAGCCTGCGACATCGGCATCAGACTGCCGCCGCCCAGCCCCTGCATCACACGGAAAACGATCATCTGGCCCAGGGTGCGCGAGGTGCCGGCCAGTATCGAGCCGGTGATGAAGACGAGCATCGAAGCCAGGTACAGGCGCTTGCATCCGAAGAGTCTGGCCCACCAGGCGGACATGGTGATCTGGATGATTTCGACGATGCTATAGGCGGTCGACACCCAGGTGATGGTGAGCAGGTCAGTGCCGAACGTTCCCATCATGTGCGGCATCTCGACGTTGACCACCGTCGCATCCATGATCGACGGAACGGAACCCAGCAGCACCGAGGCCGCAACGATCCATTTGCCCGCTTCCGCCCCCTGGACAATGATGGCGAGCTTGCGATCGGGAACGGTGGCGGCGCCGGTAGCCATCCGTCTGACTCCTGACCCGTTTGTTATGGAGCCTCAGACAATCGGTTTCACGCCTTAATTGCGCACGCCAAAGCGGCCGGAGCCGAATTGCAAATCGAACTTCCGTTCTTGTTTTCAGCCTCAGGTTTAGACCAAGGCGCCTCACACGCCAAGGCTCAAGGGTTGACATCGAACCGCGCAGGGTTTGAGATTTCGGCTAACCGAACGATTCTGTGCCGTCGGGAGCGGGTGGTCAGCGTGCCGGGAAATCGCCCGGGAAGGAAGCCGCGATGCTGTATATGAACCAAATTGTCCGCGTTCAGCCGGCCGCGATGAAGGCGTATGTCGAGCGGTTCAAGCAGGTTCTGACGCCGCTGATGCGGCGCTATGGCGTCGAGCTGGTGGGACTGTGGCAGGTGCTGATGGCCAACGACTTCATCGACCTGTGGGAGGTCCAACAGTACGCCGACCTTGACCGGCTGAGTCAGGCGATGAAAGAGGACGCCGAGTTCCTCGCCTATCAGCAGCAGGATTTCGCGCAGCGCGTGAACTGGAGCGTCAAGCTGCTGCATCCGACGGCGTTTTGTCCCGACCTGGCGCAAATCAAGCGCGAGCAGATCAAGGGCGGCCTGTACATGCTGGCGACGATTCCGATCGTTCCCGACCGCCTCCAGGAGTATCTCAAGCTGTTCCCGAAATACGGGATGCGCCTGGAGCACAAGCATGGCCTGCGCACGCTGGGCTACTGGCACGGCGGCGGGACCGACCACACCGAGGCGTTTAACTGCACGCAGATTTGCGTCATCGAGGACTGGGCGCACTGGGCCCGCTTCGTGGAAGGACGCACCAAGGATCCCGAAGTCGCGGAATGGATGAACCGGGCGCTGTTTTACCGCACCTTCCACAGCGCGCTCTGGATGACCCCCGCGTACATACCGTATTGACCGGCCGGACGCGTGAGCGGACCGGAAGCCGGATTGAGAACGAGGAGAACAGGTAATGAGTCCGGAAAAAGAAGCTGCGCTCGACGAGATGCTGGCCAAGCAGCAGATCCATGAAACGATAATGCGCTATTGCCGCGCGGTCGACCGGCTTGATGAGGAATTGCTCTATACCGTCTATCATCCCGACGGATACGACAACCATGGCGGATTCCGCGGCAAAGCTGAGGATTTCATCAAGTGGGTAATCCCCGAGATGCGTAAACTGTACAAGTCGACCAATCATTGCATCTGCAATGAACTGATCGAAGTCAAGGGAGACACTGCGTATTGCGAATCATATTTCGTCGCCTACCATCGCTTCGACCGCGACGGCCGGGAATATGACATGATTTTCGGCGGGCGCTATATCGACAAGATGGAGCGGCGCAACGGCGAATGGAAGATCCTCAAGCGCAACGTGCTGCACGACTGGAACCGCATCGATCCGGTGACCGAGCGCTACGAAGTGCCGATCAACAGCCATCGCTCGCGCGAGGATCTCTGCTACCGGCGTTGAATCGTCGCGTACGTCCGGGGCACAACACGCGCAGGGAGAGCAGCAATGGCTGAATCGAATCAAAGGCCAGTCGCGGCCGTGGTTGGAGTCGGACCGGGACTGGGTGCGTCGCTGGCGCGCCGCTTTGCGCGCGAGTACGCCGTGGCGATCGTGGCGCGCAGCGCCCCATACCTGAAATCGATGGCGGGTGAGATTCGCGATGCGGGCGGCAGCGCGCTGGAAGTGCAGGCCGACGTGGGAAACCGCGAGCAGGTCGCGGCAGGCTTCAAGCTGATTCGCGAGCGGCTTGGCGAAATCGACGCGCTGCTCTACAACGCCGGGGCCGGGCCGTTCGGGAGTGTCGGCGAAGTTACGCCCGAACAGTTCGAAAATTGCCTGCGCGTCAACGCGTTGGGTGCGTTTCTGTGCGCAAAGGAATGCGCGCCGGCGATGGTCGCACGCGGGCACGGCGTAATGCTCTTTACCGGCGCGACTGCGGGCGTAAAGGCCGGGGCACGGTCGGCGGCGTTCGGCCCGGCCAACTTCGCCAAGCGCGGGCTGGCGCAATCGCTGGCCCGTGATTTGGGGCCCAAAGGCATCCACGTCGCGTGGATCAATATCGACGGCGTCATCGACCTGCCCAACCGCTTGATACCGGGCCTCAAAAAAGAGGACATGCTCAATCCCGACGCGATTGCCGAGACCTATTGGCATCTCGCCCATCAGGACCGCAGCGCGTGGACGATGGAGATAGAGGTGCGCCCGTTCAGGGAAAAATTTTAACCCGCGCGACGCCTCGCGCCGTCTCCCGTCTACGAGCGCGCCCGCCCGATCCGCGCCAGGCTCTCCTGGGGCCAGACCTCGCTCGTTTTGTAGAATTCCCGAAACGCCCGCGCTTCTTTGGGCAGCTCCAGCCACGGCACTTTACTGCGCGTGAAGATGTGGACATCGGGCCGTACCGCTTCCGGCGTATCGAGGGTTCCCCCGCGCACAAACAATGCGTCACCAGGGGCGCCGTGATAGCGGCTCCACAGGTAGGTGCCGCAATCGGCACAAAAGAACACGTCGTGGGCTTGTCCGCTGCCGCCCTTGAGCCGGAATGATTGCGGCGCCGCGCCGCTCGCCCGAACCGACTTCCGCTCCATCCACAGGTTGACTACGAACGCGCTGCCGCTTAGCCGCTGACAGTCGCGGCAATGGCAGGCGTGGACGATCAGGGGCTTGCCGGTCAGCTCGTATCGGATCGCGCCGCAGGCGCATCCTCCTTCCAGATTCATAGGGGTTCCTCCCGCTGCCTATCAGAGATGGAACACGAAGATGCCGGTAGGGAGCAACTCAAAACGGCTGCTCAGTTGCCGCTGTCGCCGGTCAGCATCTCGTTTGACACCTGCCGCTTGTTCCGTTCATACGCCGCGATATGCTCGATTAGCCGGGCGCCGAAGTCGGCAAGCTTTCGTTCGCCGACACCGCGCAGGTTGCGCAGCGCTTCGATGGTTGTCGGTTTGTGCCGGGCCAGTTCGCGCAGGGTTGAGTCATGGAGGATCACGTAGGCGGGGACGCCGCGCTCCGTTGCAATCTCGCGGCGCAGCCCGCGCAGGCTCTCGAACAGCGCCTCGTCCACATCGCGCCACGTGTCGGCCTCCATCGCGGTGCGCTCGGCCTTGGGCTTTTTCGCCTCCAGCAGCGTAACCGCGCGCTTGCCGCGCATCACCTCCCATGAGGCGGCGTTGAGCCTGAGCACCGGGCGATCGCCTGCCGTGCGCTCCAGCATCCCAGCGTCGACAAGCTGATAGATCAGGTTGGTTACGGTCTTGCGCGGCATCGCCTTGAGCAGGCCGTAGGTGGAGAGCTGATCGTGGCGCCATCGCCGCACCCGCTCGTTGCCCGCCCCGGTCAACACGTCGACCACGTGCTCGACGCCGAAACGCTGCTCGACCCGCGCCACGCACGAGAGCACCTTTTGCGCGAGCACGGTGGAATCCGCTGCACCCACGACCTCGCCCAGGCAAAGGTCGCACGCGCCGCAGTTGGGCTTGGAGTAATTCTCCCCGAAGTAGGCCGACAGCGCCGCATGGCGGCATCGCACGACCGTGGCGAAGCGGCGCATCTCCTCGAGCAATTGCCGGCCGTTGTCGATCACCTCGGGCGGATTGTCGGCGTCCTCGGCGCTGCGCTCGATGAGCCCCTGCCAGCGCAGCACGTCCGCGGCGGAGTAAAACAGCACGCATTCCGCGGGCAGGCCGTCGCGGCCGGCGCGTCCGGTCTCCTGCTGGTAATGCTCGACCGACTTGGGGATCGCCGAATGGATCACGCAGCGGATGTCGCTGCGGTCGATTCCCATTCCGAACGCGACGGTGGCGACCACCACGTCGATCTCTTCGGCGGCGAAGCGATCCTGCGTGCGGCGCCGCTCCTCGGCGTCCATCCCGGCGTGATAATGAGCGGCGCGAACGCCGTGCTCCGCCAAATAGCCGGCCATCGCTTCTGTGTCCTTGCGCGCCACGCAGTAAACGATTGCCGCCTTGCCGCGATGGCGCCGCAAGGTGTCGGCGACCTGCGCTTCGACGCGCACCTTGGGGATCACCCGGTAAAGCAGGTTGGGGCGATCGAAAGAGCCGACCAGAACCGTGGGATCTTCCAGGCCCAGTTGCTCGATGATGTCGCGGCGCACGCGCTCGGTGGCGGTGGCCGTGTAGCCGTGCACGCTGGCGTTGGGAAAGCGCGTCTTGAGCTCCGCCAGTTGGCGGTATTCAGGGCGGAAGTCGTGGCCCCAATGGCTGATGCAGTGCGCTTCGTCGATTGCAAAAGCCGACACGCGCAGGCGCGCGGCCAGTTCGAGAAAGCGCGGCGTCAGCATCCGCTCGGGCGCGACGAAGATCAGATGATGACGCCCGGCGGCGATTTCGCGTTCGGCCTGGCGCAACTGCGCCGCGTCCATCCCGCTGTGCAGCGCGGCGGCCGGATAACCGCAGGCGCGCAGTGCATCGACCTGATCCTTCATCAGGGCGATGAGCGGCGAGACCACGATGTCGGTGCGTGCGGCCACGGCCGGCGGCACCTGGTAGCACAGCGACTTGCCGCCCCCGGTCGGCATCACCACCAGCGAATCGCGCCGATCAAGCCCGGCCCGGATCGCTTCGGCCTGCAGCGGGCGGAGACTCTCGAAGCCCCAGAAACGGCGCACCGCGGCGAGAATCTCGTCAGTCATCGCTGTGTTCCCGGCCTTTATCCATACCACGATGCGCCCCGCTGTGCGTGTCCTGCCGAGGTTTACATCGCAGCGCGGTTGCCGCAACATGGGCAGCCTGAGAACGATCGTTTCGTCAGGCGGAGGGCATCGCATGAGAGGTCTAAAGGACAAGGTGGCGCTGGTCACGGCGGCGGCGGGAGCGGGGATGGGCAAAGCGACCGTCTATCGGCTGGCCCAGGAAGGCGCGGTGGTCGTGGTCACGGATTCGCACGCGCGCCGCACGCAGGAGACCACCGAGGAATTCGCCAGGGAATTTCCCGGCCGTGTAATCGGCTTTCCGCTTGACGTGTCCGATCGCGCCAACGTCCAGGAGGTGGTAAGCGCGGTCGAGGCGCGGCTGGGCCGCATCGACATCCTGGTCAACAACGCCGGCATCAACGCTTTCGGCAGCGTGGCCGAGCTCAGCCCCGAGGACTGGCAGCGGGTGCTCGACGTCGATCTGACGGGCTGCTTCAACATGATCCGGGCGGTGTTGCCGGGCATGAAGAAGCGCGGTTGCGGCTCGATTATCAACATCGCCTCGGTGGCCGCGTGGAACGCCAATTCCTCCGCCCCCTACAACGCCGCCAAGGCCGGAGTGTTGGCGCTGACGCGCACCGTCGCCGCTGAAGCCGGCCCCGACGGCGTACGCTGCAATGCTATCGCGCCGGGAATGATACTGACCAAGTGGGTCGAGACGCATTGGAAGGAAATCGGCGGCGACAGGATGGCGCGCGAGTGCCCGATGCGCCGCGGCGGCAAGCCCGAAGAAGTCGCGGCGGTAACCTGCTTCCTGGCTTCCGACGACGCCTCCTACATTACCGGCGAGGCGATCACGGTCAGCGGCGGATGGTACATGCATGCCTGACGGCCGCTGTCATGACGGAGGCGCCGGCCCGGCCGCGGTGAGCGTCGATTCCCGGGGACCGCGGTACAGCGTCGACCACAGCGAGACCACGCCCGCGGCGTTGCCCGACCAGAAGGCGAGCCAGAAGGTCACCGGATGCGATTGCGCGGCGAGCCCCGAAGCGGCTGCCGCCAGCAGGACGACCCCGGCCACGATTACGGTGACGCCGGGCCATTTCAGGTAGTCGGCGCGCTTCGCCCAGATGCCGAGCGCGATCAGCACGGCGCCGGCGACGCCGAGCGCCGTGCCGTGGGCATAGAGCAGGTCCGCATCAAGCACGGCGATACAGACCAGGCACAGACCGATTAGGGTGCTTAGCAGGTCCGGCAGCATGAGACGGGTTCTCCCCTCGATGGATCCGGGTCAGATAGCGCCACGTGACGGGCGGGATGACCACATATGCGCCGCACGAGGCGGCGACGAATATCTTCCATCCCGCATGAAGCGGAGTGAGTACAATGATCGCCACCGCGAGCGTGAGCAAAGCGGCGTAGCTGGCCCAGGCCGCGATTTTCAAGACGAGCCGATCGGAGCGGCGCGCCAGGCAGTAGCACAATCCGTACGCGCCGGCGGCCGTGACGAAGACGCCGAGCATCAGCGCCGTGGCCAGCATCGTGCGCGGGGTCATGCTCCGGCCGCCGCGAGCGGCTCGCGCACGCGTGCCTCCACAGGTTTGGCGATCGAGAGCAGATCGTAAACCAGGACCGCGTAGCCGGCGGCGAAAATCAGGCCGAACAACAGCCGCGCCCACATGCTCTGGTTGTACCAGGGCCGCCCCTGCATCGATAAAAACGCACTCCAGGTCGAGCCGCCGATCGCGCGTTCGAAGAAAGCCTGATCCATCCCGGCGACCAGCAGCGCCCCGGCCATCCCGACCATCCCGATATTGAGCAGCGCGAACGACCATCGCCAGGCCCGCCCGTCGAGTCCCGTGCTGGCGCGGCTGCGCTCGACGACCAGGTAGAGCACCGCGATCACGCCGCATCCGTACGCGCCCCAAAATGCGAAATGGCCGTGCGAGGCGGTCCATTGTGTGCCGTGCGAATAGAGATTGATCTGCGGCAGCGTCATCATGAAGCCCCACACCCCGGCGCCGATGAAATTGCCGAACGCCTCCGCCAAGGTCCAGTAAAACGCCGGGCGGTTGGCGGCCTGCAGATGGCGCTCGCCCGCGTCGTACACCGCATGCACCACCATCCCGAGCAGCGGCAACGGCTCCAGCGCGGAGAAGAAACCACCGATCGCCAGCCAGTAATGGGGCGTGCCGATCCAGAAATAATGATGGCCCAGGCCCAGGATACCGGTGCCGAGCACCAGTGCGACCTCGACGTACAGCCAGCTTTCGACCACCCGGCGCGACGCGTCCACCAGATGAATCAGCGTCCACGCCATGATGCATCCGATCAGCACCTCCCAGGTCGCTTCGACCCACAGATGCACCAGCCACCACCACCAGAACAGGTCGGCGGACATGTTGCTCATCTCGGGGAAGGCGTCGAGATACAGCGCCAGCAGCGGAATCAGATCCGCGATCAGAACCGTGAGGATGCCGGTGGTGCGTCGCGCCTTGATCGCGGTGCCAATGACGTTATAGGCGAACACCGCCGCCACCACGACGATCCCGATCGCGGCCCATCGCGGCGCCTCCACATACTTGCGTCCCTGGTTGATGAACCACATCGAGAATTCGCTGGCGGTGCCGTACTGGACGAAAATGAAGATCGCCACGACGACCGCCACGGCGGCGCAAAACACCCAGAACAGGATTTCCGCCAACCCGATTCCTTCGACTTCGCACTGCAGTTCCTGCGGCAAAAACCAGTAGATCGAGCCGATGAATCCCATCAGCAGCCAGATGATCAGGCCGTTGATGTGGACGATCTTGGCGGTCGAGAAGTTAAACGTGTTGAGCAGGAAGCCCGGCCGCACGAAGTAGATCGATGAGATCAGCCCGAAGATGACCATCGCGCCGAACATGACGGTCGAGGCGGTCAGGTATTTCAGGCCCAGGCGCTGCGCTCGGTACATTGCGATCCCCCTATTGGGCTGCGGGTGCGCCGAAACGATCGGGGAAGCCGTTGGTGTCCACCGACGAGATCCACTTCAGATAGGCGACCACGGCTTCGGCCTCCTCGCGCCCGATGTGCAGATTGGGCATTGCGCGCGCCCCCAGCCGCAGCGGATCCATCAGGAATTTGGCCAGGCGGTCCGAACGCTTGCGGGCGGGATATCGCGCCCACATCGGATCCACCCACGCGCGCGTCAGGTCGGGCGCGTAGTAGGCGCCGTTGCCGAAAAAGGTGTGGCAATCGATACAGGCGCGGCTTTGGATGACGAGCTTGCCCCGGGCGATCAGCGCGGCTGCCTCCTGGGGGGTGTATTTGTGATCGAAGATCAGCTCTTCGCCGCCGATTTTCGGCACGTACTCGCCGCGCTGCTGGTCGTACTCATAGGTGACGGCGCGGTTGATGACGCTGTAGGACGGTACGCGCGGCCCGCCGGGCGAGATCTGGCGCAGCGTATCGATCGTCAAAGCGGCCAGCACGATAGACATGAAGACCGTGGTGGCGATAGCCCCGGCTCGCCAGAAAGATGGATCGTGCGAGTACATGCCTCCCCCTGTTTCTTATGGCGATACGTGAGTTCAATGCTCCCGCTTTAGCCGGAGCATTCGGCGGCCGCCCCTGGTTCAGTGCACTTCGGGTGCGGCGTCGGGCTCGGAAAACGGATGCTGCCGGTAGTACTCACCCACGCCCCAGCCTTCGCGCAGGCTGGCAAAGTAGGCCGCCGCGCCGCCCAGATGCTTGAACTTCCATCCCTGCGGCGTGCGTACGAACTTGTCGCGGTAAGTGCCCATGAACATCACCGGGGTACCGTCGGGCTGGGTGAGGTAAGCAATCACGTGCCATTTGCCGGTCGCCTCGTCGCCGTTGACGCGGATGTCGGGATTGGTCACGCGATGCAGCGCAAAGGGCATGCGCTGGAATGAATTGATAATCTTGGTAATCCCCTCGCGGCCCTCGCCGCGCCCGCCGATGCGTCCGGCGTCCCACACCCCGTCCTCGGTGAACAGCGCTGCGACTTCTTCGCCGCGATGCGTGCGGCGGTCCCATCCGCCGTCGACCGCCTCGCAGTAGGCGGCTTTCAGCCGCGAAATCTCCATGATGTCCTCGAGGTTTTGCAGGCGCGCCTTGAGCGTGTTGATTTCGGCGGCGACGTTGCGGCCCGGTGCGGCCGCCACCGCCCGCGCTTTGGGCGGCGCCGCGACGGCCCGCGCCCGTGCCTTGGGAGCGCTTCGGACCGGCTTTTTCGCAACCGGCCTGGACATCTTCTTGGAGGTCTGCCTACCCGCTTTAGCCGCTTTGCGCTGCGCCTTTTTCATGCCCCAAAAATGCATCCTTGCGTTTTAAATTGTCAACCAAAAGCGTACTGAAAGGATTAATTGCCGCGGTTTATCGACCGCAGGGCGGGCATCACCTCGCGGGCGAACCGGGTCCAGGCCTGTCCGACTTCCTCATTATTGAGCCCCCGGCCGCTGAGCCCGATGACGACGCTGTCCAGCCCGGCGGCGATTAGTTCGGCCAGCCGCTCAATACAGTGCCCGGCCGGCCCCACTACCGCCCAGCGGTCCACGAATGAGTCAGTAATGACGCCGGTATGGCTGGCCTGGGCATGGCCGTGGCGGTCCATGTCGTAAATCCGGCCAAGCTGGCGCACGATGGCGCGATCCTCCTCGTTGCCGATTCCTTCCATCGCGCTGGGCGACATCGCGGAGAACCGGGCCATCGGCGCGATCGACCCCTTGATGATTTGGCGAGCATAGGCGGCGTCGGGATGCACAAAAATGGGCACGAATGCGCCCAGGCGCAGGGTGGCGGGGTCCAGCCCGGCCGCTTTTCGGGCCTCGCGCGCGCAATTGACCGCCCACGCAACCCGCCCGGCGTCGGCGCCGACCGAAAACGACACACCCTCGGCGGTGCGGGCGCCCGCCGCGATAACGCGCGGGCCAGTTGCGGCGACGTCGACCGGGACCTTGGGCAGGGTGCGGTCGCGGCCAATCCAGTCGCTGCGGCTGCGACACCCGTTGTCCAGCACCACCTCTTCGCCGCGCAAATAGCCCTGGACCTGCCTGATGTAGCGCTCGAAGGCCTTGCCGTTATATGGCTGCTCCCCGATCAGCGAGGCGGCGGAGTCGCCGCGTCCCAGGCCCAGCACCGCCCTCCCGTCCGATTCCTGCTGCACGGTTGCGATCGCTGCCGCGATCACCGCCGGATGGCGGGTGACAGGCGTTGAGACCATCGTACGCAGCCGCAGCCGCGTGGTCGTGCGCGCCGCCGCGCCCATCGCCACGAACGGGTCGTAATAGATGATCTGCGTATCGGCGAAGCCCATCCCGTCAAAGCCGAGCTCCTCGATACGGCGCGCGGTCTCGCCAATCGACCCGGCCCATTGAAACATCGGCCCCGCCCAGATTTCGACGCCGGAATTGCCCATAAAAGCGTGCGTAGCACGTCAGGCAAACGTCTTTCAAATCGGGCTACCGAGTCGTCGCCGCGGCGCCAGCCTCCCACCGATTCCCTTGGCCGCAGACGGGGCGGCTCTATTTCGGCCAGCGATACGCCCGAAATCAGGCGGCCGCGCCGACGCGCCGGGCGGGCGAAGGCGTAAAGCGCACCGGCATGTGCTTGATGCCGGCGTGGGAGTTGGAACGCAAGCGCTGGACCGGCGCGGTCAGTTCCATATCGCGCATACGGCGCGTGACCTCGTCGATCATCACGCGCAGCTCCAGCCGCGCCAGATGCGAACCCAGGCAGAAGTGCTCGCCGTAACCGAAGGCCAGATGCTCGTTGGGCCAGCGTCCGATATCGAATTTGAACGGATCGGGGAACACGGCCTCGTCGCGATTGGCCGACGCGTTCCAGATCACCACCTTGTCGCCGGCCTTGATTTTGCGCCCGCGAATCTCCGCGTCGTGCATCGCGGTGCGCATCACGTGGGTGATCGGTGAGGTCCAGCGCAGGAACTCCTCGACCGTGGTCCTCATCAGCATGGGGTCGCCCGCGGCGCGGTCCAGCCGCTCCCATTGCCCGGGGTTCTCCATCAGCGCCAGCATCCCGCCCGAGAGCGTGTTGCGCGTGGTTTCCTGCCCGCCAAGAATCAGCAGAAAGCAGTTGAACAGCACTTCCAGGTCGGTGAGTTTGCGCCCCGCCATCTCGCCGTGCACCAGCGCGCTGACCAGGTCGGAACCGGGATTGCGCCTGCGCTCCTCGACCAGCTTGACGAAATACTGAAACATCCCCTGCTGGGCCGCGTCGCCGGTCTTTTGCCGATCGCCGTCGATTTGATACTCGGGATCGTTGGCGCCGATCGCCATGCTGCCCAGCTCGAACAGCATGTCCTGGTCCTGGCGCGGCACGCCCATCATCTCGCAGATAATCGCGGTGGGGATGCGCGCCGCGACGTCGGTGACAAAGTCACATTGGCCGCGCGGCGCCACCGCGTCGATCACCCGTGCGGCGACTTCCCGCACATGCGCCTCCTCGGGCGCGACCGCGCGCGGCGTGAAGCGCTTGCTGATAATCAAGCGCATCTGCGTGTGATGGGGCGGATCGAGCAGCAGCATCATTTGCCGGTTGCCGATCCATTCCTCGTCGCCGAAAGTCAGGATCTGGCCATGCTCGCTGCTGAAGGTGTCAGCGTTCAGATATACGAAGCGGGCGTCGTCGTAGCGCGTCAGCGACCAGTAGCCGCGTCCTGGCCGCCGCTCGTCCCAATGGACCGGATCCTCGGCGCGCATGATGGTCCACGCCTGATGCGGGTCGCCGTTGACAAAGAAATCGGCGTCGGTCAGATCGATTTCATCCAGCGTCATGTTGCGCCTCCCCGGCGATTTTCAGTAAAGCGGCGACCAGGTGGCGGTGCGCAACAGCTTGCTTTGCCACTGGTCGCGGTATTTGAGCGCGTCGAACATGTAGGTTCCGGGTTTCACATCCTGGCGGCGTACCGGACGTTCGATCAACCGCAGCAGCGCCTGGTGATCGACGATCTTCTGCCAGAAGACGACTTCGCGCCGCTGATGAGTGCCGTGCGCGACCTGGAACATGGCGTGGAGTTCCAGAATGCGATGCTCGCGCGCATTGCGGATCATCGGCAAATAGAGTTCCTCCAGTCCCTTTATATAGTCGTCCAGCGGCGCGTGAGGCCATCCGGTGTCTTCCATGAACAGCGTCGGTTCGTGCTCGGCGCCGCCTTCCGGGACCTCGCGGAGATTCACCTCTTTAAGCGGCGACCAGTAAAGCGGCAGCAGCAGCTTGCCGGTCACATCATGGCGCAGTGCGTCGACCTCGCGCATCCAGCCTTGCAGGTCGCCGCCCTGGATGCGCAGTGCCAGCCGCTCCCAGGCGGCGCCGTCCTTGATCGCGGTGATGGTCACTACGTTGTAGGACGCGCCGGTGCCCATCGCCTGATTGGCGTACCACAGCAGCCGCGCGTCATCGCCGCGCGCCATCGTCGCCATCCATCCGGTGCGATAGGCGTCCTCGAAGTCGAACAGCCGCTCGCCCTTTACCTTGTGCAGCTCGTGCAGAAACAGCATCGATCGTCTCCCCTCGGTAGTTTGAACCGCCATTCGCCGCGCTGTTCGATCTAACCGAAGGGACGCAGGCGCCCGGCGCCGCCATTGACCACCAGCTTGATACCGGTCACCCACTCGGCCGCCGGCGAGGCCAGGTAGAGCACGGCGGAGGCGATATCGCTGGGCAATCCGATGCGGCCCAGCGGCATCTGCTTGAGCAGCATCGCCTCGCGCTCAGGGGTGGCAAAGGTCGAGGTGCGGGCGTTGGCGGTATCGACCAGGCCCGAGATCACGACGTTGACGCGGATGCGGAACTGCGCCCATTCGGACGCCAGGGTCTCGGAGAGGTTGTCCAGCCCGGCCTTGGCGGCACCGTAATTGCTCATGCGCGGCGACGCGCCGCTGCCCGCGCCCGAGGAGATGTTGACAATCGAGCCGCCGCCGCGCTCCTTCATGACTTTGGCCGCCGCCTGGCACAGGAACATCGGTGCCTTCAGATTGAGGGTCATCATGTTGTCCCACATCTGCTCGGTCATGCGCAGCGCCCAGCCGTAATTGGAATAGTCGCCGCCGCCGGCCACGTTGACCAGGATGTCCAGGCCGCCCAGCGCGTCCACGGTGCGGCTGACGATCGAAGGGAGCTCGGCGATTTTGGTCAGGTCGGCGGGAATCGCCGCCGCCTTGCGGCCCATCGAGCGGATATGCGCGGCCGCCTCTTCCAACTGCCGGAGGTCGCGCGCCGTGACCGCGACGTCGGCGCCGTGCTCGGCCAGCGCATAGGCCACCTCGCGGCCCATCTCCTTGCTGGCCCCGGTCACCAGCGCAACCTTGCCGTGGAGCGAGAATCGATCCGCCATTTGCGAAAAGTCTCCCTTGATGTGGTAGTGCAGCGTGTTAGCGCGGCGCTGAAAGCTGCCGTTAATATATCGGAAAGCCGCGCCGAAATAGCAATGCCCGAAATATGCCGGCCTTCAGAATTGCGATAAGAGCGCGCGTACCGTGGCGGATTTTAACGTACGCTCAATTGCTGCGGCTGCGGTTGCAATCCCGGCCCTGAATGTACCAGCTTGGATTCGCTCGCCGCCGGCGATTGCGCGCGTTGGCGATTGCGAGTTGAACTCCCAGCGCCGCGGGAGAATCCGGCAGGAAGGACGGTCCGATGGTTCATCATCATTACTTTTTGTGCAAGCAACCGCACATGACCCTGGAGGAGTTCTACACCTACTGGCGCCGCCGCCACGTTAAGGCCAGTCCGACCCCGATTCTCAACCTGCGCCGCTACATCCAGGGCCATCGCGTGCCCGTTCCCCGCGGCAATGCGCCATTTGAAGGCGTTACCGAGGCGTGGTACGACAGCCTGGAGGCGATGCTCGAGCAGCGCCGCCATTTCACGCATGAGCTGGCGATTAAGGACGAGGCCGAGTTCATCGACCATCGCCGCGTCGACATCCTGACCACCACCGACGATGTAATCCTGGACGGAGAGAAGAAGCGAGGCATGGTCAAGGCCGTGTTTTTAATCAAGCGCAAACCCACGCTGCTGCGCGCCGATTTCAAACGCTACTGGAAGGAAGTCCACGGGCCGATCGCACTTAAGATTCCCGGTCTGCGCCGCTATGTGCAGTGCCATGCGGTGGACGAGGCCTACGAATGGGCCGAACCGCGATGGGACGGCGTGGCCCATCTGTACTTTGACGACGCGCAGGCGGCTGAACGCGCCACGGTCTCCGAGGTGTTCATCACGGAATCGATGCCGGACGTGGACAAGTTCGTCGGTGCGGTCTACGAGATGTGGGTGCAGGAGCATCACATCCTGCCGGTAGAGGAACGCCCCAAATAATCGGCGGCCGGGGGATGGAGACCTGAAGCGCCTGCCTTATCTCAGAAGCGGGCCTTCGGGACGGCTAAGCCCGGGATGTCACTGCGAGTTTTGAAAATCGCCCCGTTGTTTTTGCCGCTCGGATCGCCCGTGACCACGTAAAGGTCGCACAGGTCGGGGCCCGCGAACACCAGGCTCAGCACCAGCCTGCCCGGAACCGCAATGCGCCGGTCGATCGTGCCATCGGGGCGAAACCGCACCACCTCATCGCCCATCGGCGCCGCCACCAGCACGTTACCCGCCGCGTCGACCGCGAGCCCGTCGGGCACACCCTTGGGCATCCTGGCGAACAGCCGCCGATCCTTCAGGCTGCGGTCCGCCATCACGTCGTACACCCACACCCCGGTCATCGAGTCGGCATGATAGAGCAGCTTGCCGTCGGGGCTGAAGCCCAGGCCGTTGTTGATTTCGATCGGCTCCCACAGCAGCGTCACCCGATTGGGCGGATCGATTCGATACAGGGCGCCGGGCACGCAGGTTGCGCCCGGACCGGGATCCCATAGCAGCGACCCGGCCAGCACGCTGCCCTGCGAATCGACGGTCAGGTCGTTGAAACGGTCGATACGCTTGCCTTCGAACTCGGTGAGCAGGTTGCGGATGGCGCCGGTGCGCTCGTCCCACAGCGCGACGCCCGGTCCGGTCATGACCAGGCCGCCGCCCTCGTTGAAGGCCAGCCCGCCGACGTGGTTGCGGCCGCCGACCAGGGTTTCGATCCGGCCGCCGGGGTTAAGGCGAAAAACGCCGCCAAACTTGGCGTCGCTGAAGTAGACGCGGTTTTGTTCGTCAACGCGCGGACCTTCGGTCATGCCGAAGCCGGATGCCAGTTTTTCGAATTCCATGCTCCTGCTCCTGCGCAAATGAAGGCCGGCGCCTGTTGGGACGGCTCAGATCACGCCCTCTTTTTCCAGTTCCGCCCGCTCCTGGGCGGACATCTTCAAAAGCTCGCCGTACACATAGTCGTTGTCTTCGCCATAGCAGGGCGACGCGCGCCCGATCGGTCCGCCCTGATCGACCGTGGCTTTGACGAAATGGAATGGCACATCCTTGACCGGCCAGGTCCCGACCTCGGCGTTGGGCAGCGGGATGAGCCACTTCAGATGCTTGAGCTGAGGGTCGCGCTCGACGCGATCTTCGGTGGTCTGGCAGACCCCGGCCGCGACGCCCGCCTTCTGCAGGCGGTCCTGCAGCGCGAAGGGGTCCTGCCCGCGCGTCCATTCGCTGATGCGGGCGTCGAGTTCGTCCTGATTGATGATCCGCGTCGCCAGGGTGGCGAACTTCGGATCGCGTGTCCACGCCGGATCGCCCATCGCGGCGGCCAGCGCGTGCCATTCCTGATCGTCGAACACCGCAATCGCGATCCATCGGTCGGCGCCCGCACACTGATACGCCCCGTGCGGCGCGGCGGGTTTGTAGGGCGAGCGGTTGCCGGTGCGTTGGTAATGGCGTCCGTTGACCAGGTAGTCGAGAATCGCCGTGCCGGTCATGAAGATGCCCGGCTCGATCTGGGAGCCGTCGATGTATTGTCCCTTGCCGGTACGCTTTTTGTAGTACAGCGCCAGCAGCATCGAAATCGCCGTGTAGTAAGCGCCGCTCCAATCCATGTACGAGTAGCCCCATCCGGCCGGCGGATAGGGCTCGGGCAGCCCGGACTCGTCGGTAAGCCCGCTGATCGCCTGCGCGATCGGCCCGTAGGAAGCATACTTCCAGTAGGGTCCCTTGTGGCCCCATCCGGACTGCTGCACGTAGATGATGTCGGGCTTGAGCGAGCGCAACACCTCGTAGCCCAGCCCCCACTTGGTCATCGCGTCGGCGCGGAAGGATTCGACCACCACGTCGCTGACCTTGACCAGCCGCTTGAAGACCTCCCGGCCCTTGGGATGGGCCATGTTGAGGCTGAAGCTGCGCTTGCCCGGATTGTTGTCGTTGAACAGGCCGCCGCGATTGACGCTCTTCATCTCGCGGCGCGCTTCGGTGGCTCCCTCTACCGGGATGACGGGTGGACTGTAGCGCAGAAAATCCAGTCGGTCGCGCCATTCCAGGCGGATCACCTCGGCGCCCAACGCCGCCAACAGGCGCGGACCGCCGGCGCCCGCCAGCAGCCAGGTGAGGTCAAGAATTCTTACTCCTTGTAATGGTCTCACGGCCTCGCTCCTTTCCTGCGGCTAGATGACGCGCGCCTGCCGCATCCGCTCCAGTTCGTCCGGCGTGATTCCAAGTTCCTGGCAGAAAACCGCCTGATTGTGCTCCCCCACCAGCGGCGCGCGCGGACCCATCCGCCACGGGCACTCCTCGGCCCGCGTCGGCGCGATCGCGTAGCGCAGCCTGACGCCCAATTCCGGATGATCTACATCGGCAAAGGTCCCGCGGATCTGCCATTGCTCGTCGTTGAGATTTTCCTCGGGGTGGCGCACCGGGACCCACGGGATACCGCGGTCTTGCGCCTTGCGCCACAGCTCTTCAGCCTTGAACGCGGCCACCGCCGCGGCCTGAATTTTGGCGAAGTGATGGATGAAATCGAAGCCGACCAGGTTGGCAGGATCCTTGTACTTTTCGTCATCCAAGTCACCCTGAAGTCCCATCTCGCGCAGAAACTCGATCATTGTCTCGCGCCCGCCGGGAAACGGGTTGGCCACGACGTTGCAATAGCGACCGTCCTTAGCCTTGTGCTGAGAAGGGGGGCCGATGGTGGTGAAAGCGTGCCGGCCAGTCTGCCGCAGACAGGTGCCGCGGGCATAGATCCAGTAGGGCACGTCGACTTCGGTGCAGACGCTGACCGCATGATGCACCGGGATGTCGATCATGTCGCCCTCCCCGGTATCGGCGCGGGCGAGCAGCGCGCCCAGCGCGGCGATAAACGCCTGATTGCCGCAGATGTGCCAGGCGTGCCACATCTGCGGCGCGATCGGCGGCGTATCGTAAGTGCCGTCAGGTTTGGGGTCGTACCCGCACAGCATCATCTCGCCGCCCAACGCCAGATGGACGAGGTCGCAAGCCTTGAGGTCGCGCCACGGCCCGCTGCGTCCGAACGGGGTGATGCGCAAGTAGACGAGACCGGGATTGAGCTTCTGCAAAGCACCCCAGTCAAGGCCCAGATTCTCCAGCGTGTCGAGCGGGGAGCTGTCGATCAAAACGGCCGCATTGCCGATCAGCTTGCGGAAGATTTCCGTGCCCTGCGCAGCGGCGATATCCAGCGTCACGCCGCGCTTGCCAAGATTGTAGTTCCAGAAATACAGACTGCGGTCAGGATGCGGCGTGTCCTTGTAAAACGGTCCGATCCGGCGCGTGGGACTGCCGCCGGGCGGCTCCACTTTGATGACGTCAGCGCCGGCGCCCGCAAACAACTTGCCGCAAAACTCTCCTTTTTCGTCGCCCAGTTCAATTACCCGAACGTCGAACAGAAATCCGTTTGCCATCGATCTCTCCCCGCCAAAAAACTGCGCCGGACTTCAAAACGCCTTCGCGGGCCACCTTGCGGCCGCCGGCGCCGCCGGCCCGGCACCGGTTGCGCAGATTTCTAACAGAACTTCGCCCGCTTCACCACCTGAGGCGGATGAACGGCAGCGACGGCTTTGAGGCACGCCGCGCGGCGCGCGGATTGCCGCTTCATCTAGCTGAAGGAAAACCCTTCATTTCGGTAGGTGCCGGGGCAGAGCTGTGATAGGCTTCGCGCAACCATAGCCGGCCCGGTGCAACATTCGCGTCAAGGCGGAACGCCTTCCCGGGAGGTAAACGCGCATGGAACAGAACCGCCGCGAATTCCTCAAGATGGCCGTGCTGGGCGCGGGCTGGCTGACGTTCGGCGGATGCTCGTTCGAGTCCTGCCTTCAGCAGATCGCCAACCGCCCCATACGCAAGGACGTCAACACGCTAGCGGCCAACGATCCGATTATCCAGGCGTATAAATCGGCGGTCAGCCAGATGAAGGCGCTGCCGGCCGGGGACCCGCGCAACTGGATCAATCAGGCCAACATCCATGCCAACCACTGTCCCCATGGCAACTGGTTTTTTCTGCCCTGGCACCGCTGGTACCTGACCTATTTCGAACGCATCTGCCAGAAGCTGACCGGCATGCCGGACTTCGCCCTGCCGTACTGGAACTGGGTCAAGGACCCCACGGTGCCGGCGGTGTTCTGGGGCGACGCTGGTAACCCGCTGTACGACAGCACGCGCCAAATCGCGCCCAACCAGGCGATCGATCCGTCGCTGGTCGGATGCAGCGTGGTTGGCACGATCATGAGCGACGCCAATTTCATCGACTTCGCCAGCGATCCGATCACGCTTGCGCAGGACCAGCGCACCGTCGCCGGTTTCGGCAGCCTGGAGGGAACTCCACACAACGGCGTGCACGGCGCGGTCGGCGGGGACATGGGACAGATCGCGCTGTCGCCGCGCGATCCGATCTTCTGGCTGCATCACAACATGATCGAGAAGTGCTGGGTGGAATGGCAGTTCGTGCGCAACAACGCCAACACCAACGACAACAACTGGACCAGCCGTCACTTTACCGAGTTTTTCGACCCCGACGGCAATCCTGTCGACGTGCAGGTCGGCATCGGCCAGCTCCTGCCCGTGCTCTCCTACCAGTTTGACAGCCTGCCGGTGGTTCCAAGCCCGTGCCCCGCGACCGGCCTGACCCCGCCGCCGGCCGGCAACCAATGGGCCGCCGCATGGGAGAAGTTCAATACCGTCAAGACCAGGGCCGACCAGGACGCCCTGAAGGCCAGGGCACAGGCGGGCGCCAGCGTGAAGCTCGAGGAAATCCTGCGCTTCCCGCTGGGCGCGCCGGCGACGATCGCGGTGGGCCGGCCGGCCCGGCTGCGGATTTCCGCGCCGCCGGCTTCGCTGAAGATGGCGCTGTCGGCCGGGGAGCGCGTCCTGATCCGATTCGATGGCGTGACCCTCAACCATACCACGGACTTCTTCGCCAAGGTGTTCATCGCCAAGCCTGATGCTGCCGCTTCGACCCCCGACAGCGATCCGCACTTCGTTGGCAGCTTCGCATTTTTCAATCACGACCACGGCGGCGCGGCGGTGCGCGGCAACTTCCACCTCGATGCGTCGGCGGCAGTAAAGCGCCTGGACCTGGCGGGCAACAGTGTCGAGGTCAATGTAGTGCTGACGCCATTCCCCAAGCGTGTGCTCAAGTCCAACGTGCTTGAAATCGCTGCGACCGAGATTCAGATCGTTAAGGATGTGATCGAAAGAGGAGTGAAATGAGATGGCCCGCTGCACTGATCGCGATGGGCGCGGCGATAATGGCCGGTGTCGCGGCCGGCGGGGCGTTGCCCACTGACGGCCGCGCGCTGATCGGCCTGACGGCAAGTGCTCCCGACGGAGAACTGACTCTTCCCTCCGCCACCGCGCCGCCGGCCGCGCTGCGGCTGGCCGTCACCGGTGTTGAGAATCCTTCGATGCAGGGCGTCGCGATCGCGCTCCGCCTGCGCCTGAACACCCCGGCGGGCCGCATCGAACGTGCGCTGGGCGCGGTCGCGCTCTTTCCGTCCAACCAGCCGGGCAACTTCACGATTTCGCTGCCGGCAAAAGTCGCAAACCTGGTCGCGCACGCTGCGGGTCCGGTGCGCTTGCTCGTGCATCTGCAATCGCCCACGGCCGGGCGGATGCTGATCGAGCCGCTCAAGGTGTCGCTTGCCCAGCCTCGCTGGCGATAAGCCGCGCCACCGGCCCGGCTCATTCTTCGCGGCGGCCTCAGGAGAACCGCAACCCCTTCATCTGCCCGTCTGCGTGCCACTGGCGCATGATGTCGTCAAATTCAAGCGGTCCGCCGCCGTATTGCTCGCCGAAGAAACCCACGCCTTCGGCAGGTTTGCCCTCATTGTTGTAGTATCCCGGCGTGCATTCGCGCTGAAAGCGCCGATTTTGTATCGACTTGCGCCTGATCGTTGCCACCCACTCGGCTTCCGCCTCGGCCGTGGGTTCAACGCATCGCGCCCGAGAGGTAATCGTGTGCGCAATCAGTTTGGTAATGTGGCTGGCCTGGTCGGCCAGCATGTGTGGAAGTTCGCGGTCAGGGCATTCTGCGTCGTGCCCATGTGGAAGCAGTTTGGAAACCCGAAGCTGTAGAAACCGTGCAGCGTTCTGAGCCCGTTGGCCCAGTACTCGGTAAGCGACTTGCCGCCGCGGCCGTAGACCTCGAAGCCTGCACGCCGGGTGTAGGCGGTGCCCACTTCGAATCCGGTGGCGAAGATAATGCAGTCGACTGGGTATTCGACGTCGTCGAAGACCAGGCCCTGGTCGGTGATACGATCGACGCCACGGCCCCGGGTATCCACCAGGGTCACGTTGGGGCGGTTGAAAGCCGGCAGGTACTCGTCGTTGAAGGTGGGGCGTTTACAGAACTGACGGTACCATGGCTTGAGCGCCTCGGCGGTGCGCTTGTCCTTGACGATGGCGTCAACTCGCGCGCGGATCTGGTTCATCTTTTTGAAATCCGCCAGCTCCAGCATCCGCGCCCGTTCGTGCGGCGAGAGCTGGGCAGACCCGTCAGCGGGGAGCCGGGCCAAAAGGCGGAAAATGTCGGTCCATCTGTCGCCGACCAGGTCCACCGCCTGGCGGCCGCCGGAAACCAGGATGTTGAAATTGTCCATGCGCCGCTTCTGCCATCCGGGCGTCAGCGTCTTGACCCATTGGGGATCGGTGGGACGGTTGCCGCGTTCATCCACGGATGACGGCGTGCGCTGGAAGACGTACAGATGCTGCGCGTCTTTGGCGAGGTACGGCACACACTGGACGGCGGTGGCCCCGGTGCCGATGATGGCCACGCGCTTGTCGGCCAGTTTGTGCAGGTTTCCGGTGGTGTCGCCGCCGGTGTACGCATAATCCCAGCGGCTGGTGTGAAAGGTATGTCCCTTGAAGCGGTCGATGCCTGGAATCCCGGGAAGCTTCGGCCGGTTGAGCGGCCCATTGGACATCACCACGAAGCGGGCGCTGATGCGGTCGGCGCGATCGGTGGTGACAATCCACCTGGCCTGCTCTTGGCTCCAGCGAATCTCCTTGATTTGCGTCTGAAAAAGGGCGTTGCGGTAGAGATCGAATTTTCTGCCGATGCGGCGGGCGTGTTCGAGGATTTCCGGTGCGTAGGAGTATTTCTCTTTGGGTATGTAGCCGGTCTCCTCGAGCAGCGGCAGGTAGATATACGACTCGATATCGCATTGCGCGCCCGGATAACGGTTCCAGTACCAGGTGCCGCCGAAGTCGCCGCCCTTTTCGACCAGCCGGATGTTGCCTATACCCGCTTCGCGCAAACGCGCTCCCGCCAGCAGACCGCCGAAACCGCCGCCGATGATCAGCACGTCAACCGCTTCACTCAGCGCTTGGCGGGTGAAGCCGGGTTCAACATAAGGGTCGTCCACATAACGGCTGAAGTCGCCCCGCACTTCGATGTACTGTTCGTTGCCATCGGGGCGCAGGCGTTTGTCGCGCTCCTCGCGGTACCTGACGCGCAGCGCCTCGGGATCGAAATCGAGCCCCGCATAAATATCGTCATGAGGCAAAACTTTGGATTCGTCACCCATCTGGGCAACCTCCTTGACGGTGTGCGGCCCCGCCGTCGAGGAGTCTAGCAAGCCCGATGCGTCCGGGGGAAACAACCCAATCCGCGCTTTGAGCGGCGCCGCCTGAGCCGCCCTAGTTCTTGACGACCCCCGGCTCCAGCTCCACTTTCAGCGGGTCCAGGATCCTGACCACCATGTTGTAGAATGCGACCACCAGCACCAATTCCATCAGTTGCCGATCATCGAGCAGCGCGCGGACGCCGGCGAAGGTCGCGTCGCCGACCCTGACGTTGCGCGTTGCCTCCATCGCGTAGCGGATCACGGCGCGCTCGCCGGCGCTGAACAGCGGTGAGGTTTCGAAATCCGGCAGAGCGGCGAGCTGCGCGCGCGGCACGCCGGCGCGCGCCAGCGCGATGTTCCAGTGATGGACGTATTCGTACTCGCATCCGCTGGCGATCCCGACCGCCTCCAGGGCCAGTTCGCGCAGCTTCGGGTCCAGCCCGCTGCCCGACAGCAGCGCGTTGCCCAGGGCCGAGAACTTCGGCATCAACGCCGGAGCGTTGGCCAGAATTTTCATGATGTGAATTGCCTGCCGGCCGGGTACGTTGAGTTGCTGCTCGAAATCCGCCCGGTACTCGGCGGGAACATCCGCGGGGTTCAAATACGGCAATCGTGCCATGATGCGCCTTTCTCCATACGGCTGTGTGCCTGACAGGCGCTGACGTTTAGTCCCTGCCCTTTCTGCCCGCAAGAGCGTGCGGGCGCGGCGGCGCCTGTGGTATGAGTGCGGAGGCGATGCGCAATGGCAATCGCAACCGGGATTGAAACGGAGTCGGCAATGGAAAAGAACACGATCAAGGATAAGGCCGCGATCGTCGGCGTCGGCGAGAGCAAGTATTACAAGCGCGGCGGCTCACCGATTAGCGAATTCGGGCTGGCCTGCCAGGCGATAATCAACGCCGCCCAGGACGCCGGTCTCAAGGTGACCGATATCGACGGGCTGTGCTCGTTTGCGATGGAGCAGAGCGAGCCCAGCCGCCTGGCGGGCGCGCTGGGGCTGCCCGAGCTGAACTACTGCGCGATGGCGTGGACGGGCGGCGGCGGGGTGGCTGCGGCCGTGGCCAACGCCGCCGCGGCGGTGGCGTGCGGATACGCCAAGTACGTCGCGGTGTTCCGCGCGCTGGCGCAGGGCCAGACCTTCCGCTTCGGCCAGGGTACGACCGGCTACGGGATGGCGGGTCTGATGGGGTTTACGGTGCCTTACGGGCTGACCACGCCGGCGCAGAAAATCGCGATGCGCGTGCGCCGCTACATGCACGAGCATAACGTCACCCAGGACGCGCTCGCTGCGGTCGCGATGGCCTCCTACCACCATGCGCAGTTCAATCCGCGCGCGGTGATGTACGGACGGCCGCTGACCCGCGAGGCGTACGATCAATCGCGATGGATCGTCGAGCCGTTCCATCTCTACGACTGCTGCATGGAGAACGACGGCGCCGCGGCGGTGATCGTGACCACCGCCGAGCGCGCGCGCGACCTCAAACAAAAGCCGGCCTACATCATGGCCGCGGCGCAGGGCTCCGATTACCGCGACATCCACGACTCGGGCAACGTGCCCGACTTCTCCAGCGCAAACTACAAGCACCTGGCGCGCCATCTGTACGAGATGGCGGGCATCGAGCCCAAGGACGTCGACGTGGTGCAGTCCTACGACCACTTCAGCGGCGGCGTCGTAATCACGCTGGCCGAGCATGGCTTTTGCCATCCCGACGAACTCAACCAGTTCTGCACGCTGGAAAATCTGACCTGGCCCAACGGCAAGCTGCCGCTCAACACGGCGGGCGGCAACCTGGCCGAGTGCTACGTAATCGGGATGCAATTGGTCAACGAAGCGGCGCGCCAGATCCGCGGCGATTCGACCTGCCAGGTCAAGGACGCGGAAATTTCGATGATGATCTCAGGTTCCGTCACCACCCCAACCAGCAACCTGATTCTGCACGGCTAGGAGGGATTATTGACGTCATGGCAACAAGCGAATCGGCCTATTATCTGCCCGAGGTGCTGCCGCCCGCGGGGCCCGCGCCCGACGGGCGCGACAAGGAATTCTGGGAAGCGCTTAACCGGCACAAGATCGTGGTGCAGCGCTGCAACGCCTGTGGCAACCTGCAGATGGAGCCGGAATGGCTGTGCCACAAGTGCTATTCGTTCGATCGCGGATGGCAGGAAGTGCCGGGCAAGGGGCGCATCTATAGCTGGGTGCGCATCTGGCATCCGATCCCGCCGGCACTAAAGGACTCCTGCCCGTTTTTGGTGGTGTTGGTCGAACTGGCCGATGCCAACGGCCTGCGCATCGTCGGCAATCTCCTGGGCGACCCCAATCAGGAAGTCCAAATCGGGACCCCGGTCGAAGCCGTCTTCGAAGACCACAAGCAGCGCAACTATACGCTGTTGCAATGGCGCCAGGTGAAGTAGGCGATCGATCATCAAGGAGTGTTCATGGAACGGGACAGCAAGGAAGCGAGCGGTCCGCTCAAGGGCTTTCGGGTGGTGGAGTTGGCGATGTGGGCGGCGGGGCCGATGGTGGGTGGAATCCTGGCCGATTGGGGCGCCGACGTGATCAAGATCGAGCCCGCTGACGGCGATCCGTTCCGGGCGCTCAATCTGCGTCCCGGCAAGGAGACGGTGACCGAGACCAGTCTCGAGTTCTTGGTCAACAACCGCGCCAAACGCAGCATCGTGCTCGACGTCCGCACCGAGGAGGGACGGCGGATCGCGCTGGAACTGATCCATCACGCCGACGTCTTCCTGACCAACCTGCGCTCCAACGCGCTGGAGCGGATGCGGCTGGATTACGACACGCTGCACAAGCTGGAACCGCGGCTCGTCTACTGCCACGTGACCGGATACGGAATTACGGGCGAATGGCGCGACCGGGCGGCCTACGACGTCGGAGCGTTTTACGCCCGGGCGGGGGTCGCCGCCACGCTGCTGCCGCCGGGCGACGAGCCGATGATGCGCTGCGGTGCGTTCGGCGACTATTACACCGCGATGTCGGCGGCGGGCGGGGTGTGCGCGGCGCTGCTCGCGCGCCAGCAGACCGGCAAGGGGCAGCGCGTGGTGGCGTCGCTGCTGCGCACGGGCGCATACGCGATCAGCGCCCATCTGGATCGCGTCGCGCAGGGCTCGCCGCCGCGTGCGGTCACCTCGCGCACGGAAATCTTAAATCCGATGAACAACTGCTACCGGGATTCGCGCGGCAAATGGTTCTGGCTGTTGGGCCTGCAGGGCGACCGGATGTGGCCGGGCGTGACGCGCGCCATTGGGCGGCCCGAACTGGAGAACGATCCGCGCTTCAACAGCATGGAGGCCCGCGCCAATAACGTCGCCGAACTCACTGCTATCCTGGACCAGGCTTTCGCGGCGCGCTCACTTCAGGAGTGGCAACCGATCTTCGAACGCGAGGACATCTGGTGGACGCCGGTCAACGACGGCGACGATCTGCTCAAGGACCCGCAGATGCACGCGGCAGGCGGACTGGTCGATCTGCCCACCGCGCAGGGAAAGGCGCTTCAGATCGTGCCGGCGCCGATCGACTTCGACGAAACGCCGTGGAGCATCCGCGCCCCCGCCCCCGAACTGGGCCAGCACACCGAAGAGATCCTGCTCGAACTGGGGCACGGCTGGGATGAAATCGCGCGCCTGCGCGAAAAGCGCATCATCTGACCCCTGATCGAGGCCACGTTTGAAGCAGTGAACTGATATGGCACCGCCTTTTTCTGTTCCCTGTGCGACGATCAAACACACTACCGCCGGCGCAGCGCTTCGAGCAGGCGCAGTTTCAGATTGTCGAAGGGACCGTTGGACATCACCGCCACGACGTCGCCCGCTTTGGCGTCGACGCAAAGCGCGTGGAGCAGTTCCTCGTTGGACGAACATGCCATCGCGGCGGGGCCGCGGCCGGCGATTTCGCGCGCCAGCACGTCGGTCGCCAGACGCTCGGCGGGCGCAATGGGGTCGTTCTCCTTGAAATAGACTGGGGCCAGATAGACGCGCGCCGCGCGGTCGAAGGCGCGGGCAAAATCGGACTGGAAGACATTGCGCCGGCTGGTGTTGGACCGCGGCTCGAAGGCCGCCAGGATGCGCCGCCCCGGATAGCGATCGGCAAGCGCCGCCAGGGTGACCGCGATCGCGGTGGGATGGTGCGCGAAGTCGTCAATCACCGTCACGCCGTCCGCTTCGCCGACCAGTTCCTGGCGCCGCGCCACACCCTTGAAGGATGCAAGCCCGTGCGCAATCTCGGCATCGGCGAGCCCGAACTCGCGCAGCAGGACGTACACGCCCAGCGCGTTGGCAACGTTCATCGCGCCCCACAACGGCACCATCAGGTCGCGCGCCACGATTCGATCGCCGCGCCTTACACTGAAATGGGTTCCGGCCGAATCGGCGCGCACGTCGGCGGGCTGGAACTGGCCGGCGCGCACTCCGTAGTCGATGCGCCGCGCGGGTGATTTGGCCGCAACTTCCAGCGCCGCCGGATAGTCGGCACATACCGCCAGCACGGCGGTCTTATCCTGGCGCACCACCATCGCCTCGAATGCCGACTTGACGTGCGCCAGATCGCGGTAGATGTCGGCGTGATCGAACTCCAGCGAAGTCAGGACCGCTCCCTGGGGCCGGTAATGGAGGAACTTCGGGCCCTTGTCGAAGAATGCGGTGTCGTATTCATCGCCTTCGATTACGAAATAGCGGCCCGCGCCCAGGTAATAGTTGGCGCCGAGGTTGAGGCTCATCCCGCCGATCAGCACACCCGGATCGCGCCCGGCCGCGACCAGCACCTGCGCCATCAGGGAGGTCGAGGTGGTCTTGCCGTGCGTGCCGCACACCATCAGCGGGCATCGCGCGCGCAGGAAAAAATGCCACAGCGCCTCGGGCATCGACACGTATGGAACAGCGCTTTGCAGCAGGGCGGCCGCTTCGGGATTGTTGCGCGTGATGACGTTGCCGACCACTACGAGGTCGGGCGGCGGCTGCAGGTTGGCCGGCGCAAAGCCGCGCCGCGCGTCGATATTCAGGCGGCGCAGCAGCGAGGCGGTCGGCTCGTAAAGCTCGTTGTCCGAGCCGCTGACGGCAAAGCCGCGCTCCTTTAGCATCCCGGCCAGCGCCGCCATCGCGGTACCGCCGATGCCCATCAGGTGAATGCGTTTGCAATTGGCCGGCACCCGCGCCAGGCGGGCGGCGGAATCAGTTGGTTCCATCAAGCACTTCCATAATCCGGTCGTGAATCAGTGGGCGGAAATCGCGAATCGCTTCGTTGTCGCGCCGCGGATGGATGCGATTGGTCAGGATGGTCACCGCGAGCTCGCGCGCAGGCTCGATCCAGATTGAGGTGCCGGTGAAGCCCAAATGGCCCACTGCGGCGGAGGAAAAATGCGAGCCGGCGCTGGAATGGCCCGCCGTCGGCGTGTCCCAGCCCAGTGCCCAGGTCGAGCCCGCGACAGCGTCGTGACGTTTCCAGAATTCGGTGATGATCGGTCGCGCGACCAGATCCGAACGCCCGTGAAAGCAGGCAATCAGTTCGGCGGCAATGCGATCGACTTCCCGCACCGGGGCGAACAGTCCGGCATGGCCCGCCACGCCGCCCATCGCGTAGGCGTTCTCGTCGTGGACCTCGCCGATCAGCAGGCGCTTGCGCAAAGGACACACTTCGGTGGCAGCGAACATCTCGGGTACCGGCTCCAGGCGCCGGGCGCGCACCAGCGAAATATCGACGAAGTCGGTGGCGCGCAGGCCCAGGGGCCGGAAGATGCGGTCGCGGCAGAAGCGATGCAGCGCCACACCGGCGATCTGCTCGACGACCTCGCCCAGCAGCATGAAATTGAGGTCCGAATAGATGGTGCGGGTGGCGGGCGGGGCCTCCAGCTTCTCGCGATGGATCTGCTCGTACACGTATTCCTTGGCGCCGCGGCTGGCGACGAAATTGACGCGCCCGCGGCGCTCCACCTGAGCGATTTGCTCGTAATAGGGCCGCCACGCCGCTAACCCCGAGTAGTGGCCCAGCAGATGGCGAAACGTGATGTAGGTTTTGCCGTGCACGCCGAAGTTGTGAAAAAAGCGCGTGACGCGATCGTCCAGGCGCAGCTTGCCCTCGCGAACCAGCATCATCACCGCGACACTGGTGGCAATCGCCTTGGTCAGCGAGGAAAGGTCGAAGACCGTCTCAAGCTGCATCGGACAGCGCTGCGGGAGGAGCTGGCGCCAGCCGAAACTGCCTTCGAACACCACCTCTTTGCCTTTGCGGACTACCACGGTTGCGCCCGGCATCACCCCCCGCTCGATCGCGTCGTTAAACGCCTGCTCGACTGCCGCCCAGTTCACTTCTACCGCGACGTCCGCGTTAGCCTTCAGCCGACCGGCTTTTCAACGAAGCTCAGACGGCAGGCCGCGGCGTCAAGCCGCGCGCGCAGGCCGATGGGCAGCGTGAAGTTCTCGGTCGCATGACCGGCCTCGATTCCCCATAGCACGGGAACGCCCAGCCCCGCCGTCTGCTCGGCGGCGAATTGACGAATTAGGCGCTGCTCGGCCTCGGAGCCGTCCGGCGCGCGCATCCCGCCGAACACCACGCCCGCAACCTTGCCCAGCGCGCCGCTGTGCCGCAGCTGCACCAGCATCCGATCGATCCGATAGGCCTTCTCGCCGGTGTCTTCCAAAAACAACAGCTTGCCGGCGAAATCCGGGGCGTAAGGCGTGGCCAGCGTCGCCGCCACGATCGACAGGCATCCGCCGACCAGCTCGCCCTGCGCAACGCCGGGATGAATCGCCTCGGCGGCCTGCAAATCGAAGCCCTCCAACTCGCCGCCGAGCAGGCGGCGCAGATGGAGCATCGAGCGTGCGCTGATGCCGCCGGCGACGTCCTTGGCCACCATCGGTCCGTGGAAGCAGACCATCCGGCTCAGTTCGGCAAGCGCGTTGAGCACGAAGGTTTGGTCGGAAAACCCTACAAAGATCTTAGGGGTGGCGCGCAGTGCCCGAAAGTCGATCAGCGGCAGAATGCGGCCCGCGCCGTAGCCGCCGCGCGCGGCGAAGATGGCGCGCACTTCGGGGTCGCGGAAAAAACGCATCAGCTCCGCGGCGCGCTGCTGGTCGGTGCCGGCCAGAATCCGATCGCGGGCCAGCGCGTGCTCCGACACCTTGACCCGATAGCCCTGCCTTGCCAGTTCCTGCACGCCGCGCTCCAGGTATTCACGGTCGACGGCGGCGGCGGAAGCGACGACACCCACCGTGTCACCGGGGCGAAGCGGCGGAGGTTTGATGCGAGCGCTGGAGTTCACCGACGCACTCAGGCTACCACGAGGCGGCGCCGATTGCCGCAAAGCGCGCCACCGCAGGCCCGACGGTTACTCACACCGTGCGCTCGACCGCCTCGGCCACCCGCCGCACCGCGCCCATCAGTTCGGCAAAGCGCGCCGGACGCAATTGCTGCGGGCCGTCGGACAGCGCCTTTTCGGGATTGGGATGGACCTCGATCATCAGGCCGTCGGCGCCCGCCGCTACCGCCGCCAGCGCCATCGGGATGACCAGCGCCTCGGCGCCCGTGCCGTGGCTGGGATCGACGATCACCGGCAGATGGGTCCATTGTTTGAGCACTGGGATGGCGTTGAGGTCAAGCGTGTTGCGGGTGGCGGTCTCAAAGGTGCGGATGCCGCGTTCACACAGCACCACGCGGGTGTTGCCGCCCGACAGGATGTATTCGGCCGCCATCAAAAATTCGTCGAGCTTGGTGGACATCCCGCGCTTGAGCAGGATGGGCTTGTTGAGCTTGCCCAGGCGGCGCAGCAGCGAGAAATTCTGTGCGTTGCGCGCGCCCACCTGCAGCATGTCGGCGTGCTCCGCAACCCGCTCGATGTCGTGCGGGTCCATCACTTCGGTCACGACCGGCAAGCCGACCTCGCGCCCGGCGCGCTCCAGCAGCAGCAGGCCCTCATGTTCCATCCCCTGGAAGGAATAGGGCGAGGTACGCGGTTTGAAGGCGCCGCCGCGCAACATGTGCGCGCCCGCCGCCTTGACCGCCTGCGCCGCACCTTGCATCTGTGCCGCGCTTTCGATCGCGCACGGACCCGCCATCACGGCCAGCCGCTTGCCGCCGATCTCGACCCCGCCCACGTCGACCCGGGAACCGTCGGGATGCAGTTCGCGGGCAGCCAGTTTGTAGGGTTTAAGAACCGGCAGCACACTGTCGACGCCGGAGAAAAACTCAAGCTGCGCCAGTTCTTCCTTGCCGCGCTCCTCGCCCACGCAAGCCACGACGGTGCGCTCGACGCCGACAATCTTGTGGGCTTGAAAGCCGGCCTGCTGCACCCGCTCCACCACCGCTTCGATCTCGGCCGGGGTCGCATGTGCCTTCATCACGACGATCACGTTGGTCTTCCTTCCCGCGCGCCTGGCATGGTTATGATTTTTGCGTGCATTTTGCCAATAGCAGCGCACCGCTGCTTCATTATAGCTGAACCCAGGGCGGGTTTGCTGGCGCCGGCTCGACTCATTCTGATACAACAACTACATGATAAGCATCTATCCAGCCGGAAGCTTGCGGTGAGTAGCCTAATCATGCCATCGGCCGCGCCCGTCCATCAACG
Source organism: Pseudomonadota bacterium (assembly GCA_021325025.1). Classification (GTDB taxonomy): domain Bacteria; phylum Desulfobacterota; class Binatia; order Binatales; family Binataceae; genus JAJPJA01. The sequence continues at coordinate 110,093 of JAJPHZ010000033.1, forward strand.
GCGCGCCCATCCGCCCCGCCCCTTGCGGGTGCTGCATACCTCCGACGTCCACCTGGAGAGCGACACCTTCGGACACGGCGAACAGGGCCGCAGGCTGCGCGATTCGATTCGGGCCGCGTTCAGCCAGGTGGTTTCGACCGCCAACCGGCTGGAGGCCGACCTGCTGCTGATTGTCGGCGACCTGTTCGACTCCAGCCGCGTGACCGAGGAGGCGCTGGCGTTCGCGCTGGGTCAGATCGCACGGGCGCGGATGCCGGTGGTGATGACGCCCGGCAACCACGACGCCCACGATGAGCGTTCGCTGTGGGCCAAGCTGCCGCCGTCCGAGATGCCGCGCAATCTGCACATGCTGCTGGAGCCCGAGGGCTCGACCGTGGAATTCCCGCATCTGCACGCGCGGGTGTGGGGCCGCGCGCTGGTCGAACATACCCCCGATTACCGGCCGCTGGCCGGAATCGCACCGCCGTTGGCGGAAATGTGGAACATTGCGCTGGCCCACGGCTTCTTCATGGAGGAAGGGGAGTTCGACCGCTCCTCGCCGATCAATCCAGCCGACATCGAGCACAGCGGCTACGATTACATCGCGATGGGGCACATCCACGTCTTCACCGACTGCTCGCGCGGCCCCACCCGCGCGGCCTATTGCGGCACGCCCGCCCCGCTTTACCAGGGCGAGGGCTGGGTTGCCCACGTGCGCTTCGAGCCCGGTCGGGGCATCGAGTTGGAAAAGCTGCCGGTGCTGGGGCAGTCTGGGTAGCCAAGGTACGATGCCATCTCCATTGATCAGCGAAGTTCTCCCCGACTTTCTCGAGGAGGTTGTCTATCTGCTGAGCCAGACCGGCGAGGCGGAGCTGGGTCCGCAGGTGCGCACCCTGCGCATCGAGTCGTTGTGCGATTGCGGCCACGAGGAATGCGCCAGCTTCGCCACCGCCGCCGAGGTCAAGGTCGATCGCACCGTGGAGCTGCAAGCGATGGAAGGCATCCTGCTGCTCGACCTCAACGCCGACAACCAGGTCTGCTTTATCGAAGTGCTGGGCCGCCCCGACGTCAAATACCTGCTCGACGACTACAACGCGCGCCGCTGACACCGTCGGCGACGTGGCGACCGAGTGCGGATCGCTCCGCACTTCGACGAACTGCCGAATCGGTCGCCGCGGGGTTCAGAGGCTCGCCTCGCTGACGCCGCTTGACTCGTCACCCGCTACGAGCGCAGTACCTGGCCGGGCAGGGCGCCGGTGTACTGGCCGTGCTCATAGACCGGCACGCCGCCCACGACCGTGTGATGGACACCGCGCGCTTCCATCACCAGGCGCCGCGCGCCGCCGGGCAGATCGTTGCGCATCTTGCCGCGCTCGTCCGAACCGACTGTGGCGGGGTCGAAGATCGCCAGGTCGGCGGCATAACCGGCCGCGATGCGGCCGCGCCCCTTGATGCCGAAGAAGTCCGCCGGCTCCGAGGTGATACGCTTGACGCCGTGCTCCAACGACATCACGCCCTGCTCGCGCACCCAGGTGCCGAGCAGGTATGTGCAGTAGCCGGCGTCGCAGATCTGATCGACGTGCGCCCCGCCGTCGGACAGCGCGATCAGCGCGCGCGAGTCGCTGACCAGGCGGCCCACGCGCTGGCGGTTGTTGTTGAGCAGCGCCACCACGAAGCGCATCTCCAGGTCGTCTTCCAGCGATAGATCGAGCATCAGCTCCAGCCCGTCGGTGCGGCCGCGCTCGCGTGCGATGTCGGCCAGGTCCCTGCCCAGTAGGCCCGTGAGTGCCGGATTGTTGACCAACTGCACGGCGATGCGATCCAGGTTGCGGAAGGCATGCACATGCATTCCGGAGCGCTCGATCTCGGCGCGCAGCCGCTGTCGAAAGCTGGGGTCGGCGTAAAGCTTTTTCTGCGCCTCAAGCGGGCGGTTGAAGATTGATTCCTGCACGCAAGGTAGCGTGATAAACAGCAGCGGCGAGCGCAGGTTGAGCTCCAGGAACAGCGGACGGCAACTGATTTGCGGCACGCCGCCGCGCCGGATCAGCGGTTCGAACTTATCCAGTGTGCGCATCGCGCCCTCGGGGATATCGTCGCGATCGAACAGCGATATCCAACTGACTGGCCGCTGCGATTCCTTGAGCAGGAACTCCAGCGTTTCGTACTCGCCTGGGCTCATGTCGGCAGGCCGGTCGGCGAGGTTCAACTGGATCACGCCCTTGCCCAGGTCGCGCAGCACGCGGCAGTAGGCGGCCAGTTCCGTGCGGCTGGCCATCCGGCACGCCAGCGGTTTGCCCTCATATCCGATATCGATGTTGGACACGCTGGTGGACATCCCCAGCGCGCCCGCCTCCAGCGCCTCGCGCAACGCCTGCGCGATCTGCTGCGTTTCCTGTGGCGTGGCGGCGCGCTCCAGCGACTGGCGGCCCATCGCCCAATGGCGAAACGGAGTGAGTGGCGCCAGGAAGCCCAGGTTGATCGCACAGCCGCGTTGCGCTGCCGCCTGCATGTAGCTGGGGAAACTCTCCCAATCCCAGGTCACGCCGGCGTGCAGGACGTCGGCCGGAATCGCCTCCAGGTTGGTCAGGTCGGCGGCCGTCACTTCGCGGTCGGCGGGCTTGCACGGTGCGACGCCCACCCCGCAACTGCCCAACACCACGCTGGTCACGCCATGCCACGAGGAGCTGGTGATTTGCGGGTCCCAGCAGATCTGGGCGTCGTAATGCGTATGCGGATCGACAAAGCCGGGCGCTACGACCAGGTCGGTCGCGTCGAGCACACGGCGCGCCGCGCCCAGCGATTTGCCGACCTCCACGATGCGGCCCTGCACAATCCCGACGTCGGCGGCAAAACGCGCCGCGCCCGTGCCGTCCACCACGATGCCGCCCTTGATCAACAGGTCGTATGCCATCTGCGTGCCTCCCGCAAAGCCGCATGCGTCGGGCCGGATATTAACGCCGCAGCGGTGAGGATCGCCAACGCTTTTGTGCTATGAAAATGACGTCCCGCAACCAGCAGGAGGAAAACGTCGATGCGCGCTATCCGCTACCACGGACGCGAGGATGCAAGGCTCGAAGACATCCCCGAGCCGTCGCCCAAGCCCGGCGAGGTCAAGTTGCGCGTGCTCTACAACGGCATCTGTGGCAGCGACCTGCACGAGTACTACCACGGTCCGCTGATGAGTATGACGCGGCCCCACCCGCTGACCGGGGTGCAGAATCCGGTCGTGCTGGGCCACGAGTTCTGCGGCGAGGTGGTGGAACTGGGCAAGGGCGTCGACGATCTGAAAATCGGCGACCTGATCGCGGTAGAACCGGTCCAGACCTGCGGCGTCTGCCATTGGTGCCGCGCCGGCCAGTATAACCATTGCCCGCGCCCCGCGATTCACGGCTACAGCCGCGAGGGAGGCGGGCTGGCCGAGTTCACCGTGGTGCTGCGCTCGATGGCGCACAAACTGCCCCAAGGCGTGTCCGCGCAGCAGGGCGCGCTGGTCGAGCCGATGGCGGTGTCGTACCACGCGATTGCCCGCGCCTACCCCAAGCCCGGGCAGACGATTGCCGTGCATGGCGGCGGTCCGATTGGGGTGGGCGCGTTTCTGGCGTTGCGCGCGCTGGGCGATATCCGGGTGATTATCAGCGAACCGTCGGCGGAGCGCCGCGCAATCCTAAGCCGGCTCGGCGCCGAGTATCTGCTCGATCCACGCAGCGTCAACGTGGTCGAAGCGATTCACGATCTGACCGATGGACGCGGTGCGGACGCGTCGATCGAAGCGGCCGGCGTGGCGCCGGCTTTCAAGGCCGCGCTCGCCAGCACCGCCCCGATGGGCCATTTGGTGGTGGTCGCGATGCACATGGAGCCGTTCCAGTTCAACGCCCTGTCGCTGTTGGCCGGCGAGGTTAACATCACGGGCAGCAAAACCTACTGCAATGATTACCCGGCGGTGATCGACCTGATGGCTCGCGGTGCCTACTCGCCCGACGGTTGGGTCACGACCATCCCGATGGAAGGTTTCATCGACCGCGGCATCGTCCCGCTGCACCAACAGCGGGCGACCAAAATCATGGTCGACGTCGCCGGCACTGCCGGGAGTTGAGCCACGGCCTCGGCTCGCTCGCGCTCCTTTTTGCATTGGCAGCGCGCGGCATTGTCCAATGGATGCGGGTGGCCTCAGGATCACCGCATAAGTAGCGGCACCCGATTGCGGGTGCTACAGCGTCCCCGTCTCGGTCGGCGATTCGGAGGTATCAATCGATGAAGGGCCTCGCGGGGAAAGTGGTACTGCTTACGGGCGCGGCGGGAGCCCGGAATCGGCCGGGCCACGGCGCATCGCTTCGCACAGGAGGGCGGCTCGGTCGTCGTGAATGACCGACATCCATCCCCGGCGTACCAAGGAAGTCGCCCGTGAGCTGGCAGAGATCCAGGGCTCAAGGATTCTTGACTATGTAATGGATATTGCCGACCGCAAACAGGTGGATGACGTATTCGCCCAGGTTGTTGAGCGATGCGGCCGAATCGACGTACTGGTCAACAACGCCGCAATCAACATCCTGGCGGGAGTGGCGGAGCTCAGCCCCGAGGACTGGGATCATGTAGTCAACGTGGATCTCAGCGTGTTCTACTACTGCATGCATAAAGTGCTGCCCGTAATGATTGCTCAGAAGTCAGGCTCCGTCATCAACGTCGCTTCGGTGGCGGCATGGAGTTGGGGGCAAGGCCGAGGCGCCATATGCGGCGTGCAAGGCGCTTTATTTTCCCCAACCTGGTCGAGGGACTGTTCGGATATCCCGCGTTTCAAGCCGGCCTGATCATGATTCCCCGCTCGCTCACCATGATGGTGATGATGCCGTTGGTCGGGCGAATCTACAACTATGTCAGTCCGCGCCTGATGGTTTTTACATCGCTGGTGCTGTTATCCGTCGCTTACTGGCACCTGGGGCATCTGGCGCTGGGCGCGGGCTTTTGGAACTTCGTGCCGTGGCTGATGCTGTCCGGCGCAGGCATGTCCTGCTCGATGGTGGTGATGAGCACCATCTCGCTCAGCACGATGCCGCCGCGATACATGACCCAGGCCTCCAGCCTCTACGCGCTCAGCCGGCGCGTGTCGGGCAAGATCGCCTACGCGCTGCTGGCAACGCTGGTGGCGCGGCGCATCCAACCCCATCGCGCGGCGCTTGTCGCACCTATCGACAACCTCAACTCCACTGTCGTCCAGGCCATCTTCGGCTTCCGCACCGACCTGCTGCATCACGGCGCCAGCCTCGCTCCGCGCGCCGGCGCCTGGTCGATGGTCAACAACCTCATCAACTCGCAGGCCACGATGATGGCCTACAACGATGCCTATCTGGTGATGTGCCTGTTGTTCGTGGCGGCGATGCCGCTGGTCGTCCTGTTGCCCAAACGAGGCATTCCAAAGATTCAGGAGTTCGCCGAAGATTAGGCGGCTTTGACTTTGCCGCAGAGCTGATGTTAGCTCGCTAGCAGACGATGGTCGGGTGATCGCCGGCTGCCTCCGGCCCGCGATGGATATCCAGGCCGCGACTACTGGTGGCCGAACATGCGCCGTCGGCGACCGCCTTTCGCTGTGTGCTCGTGAAATATCGGTAAAGCTGTTGCTCAGGCAGTACATAGTCGATCCGCGCGAAGTTTCCTGGAAATCGGGGCAGACCGAGGGCATCACCTTTCAGTGCCAGGTATTTTTGAGCGGGGCGGACGGCGGTCCGGAGGCGTTGCGGTTCCGGTTCGATCCGTGCCCCAGGGTTTACGCCCACATGCATCTGACCTCGCAGTTCCAGCTGCTGCTGGGCGGCACGATGGATTTTCCCAAGGCAACCATGAAGCTGCGGCCGGTGGCGGTGCATTACGCTGACCACAACCTGCCCTACGGCCCGTTTTCGACCGGCGAGGGACACGACATGCTGGTGCTCCATCCAAGACAGGGCGGGTTGGTGACGATGGCGGATCGGACGGCACGCAGGCAAATCTATCTGGCCGGGCGCCAATTGGTGGGGATGGATCGGGAGCGCGAATGGCTGCCGGCGGCGGGGCTTGAAGGCGTGCGCTGCAAGTTCCTGCTGCCACCGGGCAGCGGTCCGCAGGCAATCATGCTGGAATGTCCTTGCAACTGCGTGATTGCCGCGCCCGTTCCTACTTTTGGTAGATATGAGGTCGTGCTCTCGGGCAGCGCTGTCTTCTCCGGCAAACCGGTGGAGGCGCCGGGATTGCGCTACGTAGCCGGCGACGAGGAGCCCACGCCCATCCGGTGCGGCCCGGCCGGGGCGAGTTTGATACTGTTGTCTTTCGACGAGGACGCGATGGCCGGCGGGCTGGGCGACGATCAACTCTCGCGCTCCGCCGCCGAGGCGATCGAGCGGGCGATTTGACGCCCGTCAGGGAGGAGATGCCAATGGCAAACCAGGCCGATACGCCGCAAAGCGCGCCTCCCTTTCGAGTAATAATGTTCGCCGACTTCATCTGCCCCTACTGCTACATCGGGCAGGAGCGAATGGAGCAACTGGCGCGCGACTACGACGTGCAGCCGATCTGGCGGCCGCACTGGCTGCATCCCGAAACGCCGCCCGAAGGCGCGCCCTTTCCCCACAACGTCGAGCGGGCCCGCGCGACCGCCGAATGGCTTAAGGAGATGGCGCCGGAAAAGGCGGCTTGCATGCGGTTGCCCAACAAGATGCAGTGCAGCTTCTTCGCGTTCGAGGCGGCCGAATTCGCGCACGACCGCGGCCGCGCGCTGCCCTTTACGTCCGCCGTGTATGACGCGTTGTGGGTCGAGGGCAAGGACATCGCGCGCATGGCCACCCTTCAGGAGGCGGCCGCCAGGGCGGGGCTTGACGCGGAGGAGATGGGCCGCGCGCTGCGCGAGCGGACCTACATGGAGCGGGCCATGAACGCAGTGGCGGCATCCAGAGCCGCCGGCATCAGGAGCACGCCGACCTACATCCTGGGCCGCACCGCGATCAAGGGCTGGCATTACTACGAAGTGTTCCAGACCGTGATGGAAAAACAGGGCATGCTGCCCAGAACTCAAAGCAGCACGCGCAGAGGATGATGTCGATGGCACGCAAACAGAATCAGGGAAAATACCAGGTGGTGTGGCCACGCGGCAAAAAGGTGGTCGAACGCACCGCGCCAGCACGCCGGCTGGAGAGCTTGAACGGCAAGACCATCGCCGAACTGTGGGACTTCGTCTTTCGCGGCGAAGAAATCTTTCCCCTGATCGAGGCCGAACTGTCCGCGCGCTTTGAGGGCGTCAGGTTCTTAAGCCCCGAGCGCTTCGGCAACACGCACAGCATCGAGGAACGCGAAGTGCTGGCCGCGCTGCCCGACCGGCTGCACGAACTGGGTGTGGACGCCGTCATCTCCGGAATGGGATGTTGAGGGAGCTGTACGCCCGCCGTGATGCGGGCGGCAGCGGTGGCGGAGCGGGCGGGGATTCCCAGCGTATCGCTGGTCTGCCAGGGGTTTGCCGGGCAGGCGTCGAGCACCGCCGCCGGGCTGGGCTTTACCCATCTGCCGGTCGCGATAATGCCCGGACACGTCAACATGCAGAGCTATGAGGAACTTAAGAACAACATCCTCGATGTCACGGTCGGACAGGTCGTAAAGGGACTGGTCGAGGAGCAGGGCGAAAGTACCGGCCCTGATCCCGAACCGCAAGCCAGGGAGGTTGTCTTCACTGGCAGCTTCGAGGAAGTCAACGACTTCTTCTATGCGCGCGAATGGAGCGACGGGCTGCCGATCGTGCCGCCCACCATCGATAAGATCGAACGCTTCCTGCGCTTTACCGACCGCGCTGCGCAAGAGGTGCTGGGAGTGCTGCTGTGCGATCGGCGCGAGGCCACGATCTGGAACGTCGCGGTAAACGGCGTGATGGCGGGATGCCGCCCCGCGTACATGCCGGTGCTGATCGCAATCGTCGAAGCGTTGGCCGATCCGAAATACGGGCTGGAACACAGCGGCAACACGCCGGGGCCGGAGACGCTCATCATCCTCAACGGCCCCATCATCAAACAGCTTGGCTTCAACTATGAGCAGGGCGCGCTGCGCGACGGCTTTCGCGCCAACACCAGCGTCGGACGTTTTCTGCGCCTGTATCTGCGCAACGTCGCCGGCTTTTTGCCGCACAAAACCGACAAGGGCACCTTCGGCGGGACATGGCGGGTGGTGATGGCGGAGAATGAGGACGTGCTGGCCGAGATCGGATGGGCGCCGCTGTGCGTGGACATGGGATTCGCCAGCGGCGACAACGTGGTGACGATTGCGCGCTACACCGGCGGCGACACCATCGCCAACGCCTCGGGCGCATCTGCCGCGCGCATCATGCCCTATATCGCCGACGCGGTGCTGCGCGCCAACCTGGGATGGCATCTGACTTTTACCTGCGGGATGGTGGTTGGCACCCTGCGTCCACTGGTTGCGCTGTCGCCGCTAATCGCCGGCACAATCGCCCGTTCGGGATGGTCCAAGGCCGACGTGCGCCAGTATCTGTTCGATCACGCGCGCCTGCCGGCCCATGAATTCGACCGGCAGTTGTTCCAGTACCTGCACGGCGCCGACCATCCGCTGCGCACGCTGGAGGAGCGCGTGCGCCTGGGCGAAATTCCCAAACTGTTTTGCGAATCGCCGGACCCCAACCGGAGGGTGCCCATTGTGCTTTCGCCCGACGACTTCATGGTCGCGGTGTGCGGCGATCCGTCGCGCGATAACGCTTACGCCTTCTCGCACAACGGCTTTATCGGCTATCCCACCGCAAAGCGGATCCACCTTCCAAAGAATTGGGAGAGTCTGCTCAGGGAAGAGCCAAATCGGTAGCGGCGCACGCGTCCGCGCCTGAGCACGAAGGGCACCGTGTAGAAACTAACGCGGGCCGGCTCCTCGCCTGCGATTTGAAAATTTCTCTTGTTCCGCTGCAAGCGCCGAATGCTGCGATTCGGTGTCCGCGCCCTATCCGCTCCAACGCGGCCTGACGCAAGCGATGCGCAAGCTGGTGGTCCGGAAGAATGACATCGATCGGATCCGGCGTGGGCAATCAAGGAACGCCGAAACAGCATAAACGTCGCGAGGTCATTCCTGATATCTGATATATTCGATATCAAATATTGACATCCTCCCAACCCTCGACTAAGGTCGCGTTTGCCGCCGGGGCAGGCAACGACGGCTTGGAAGGAAAAGCTGGCAGGAAAGTCGGTTCCAAGGAGGGAAATACGATGGCGCTGAGCGTGATTTCGGCGGATTCCCATGTGTTCGAACCGGCTGACTTGTGGGTTGGACGCGTCGACGCCAGATTCAAGGATCGGGCTCCGCATATAGAACCCAATGTAGGCAAGGGCGGCGTCTCGTTGGTTGCGCCCGGCATCCGCCCATTTCCGATCTCATCGTTGTCGGCAGCCGGCCGCAGCGGCGAGGCGCTTAAACAACATTTCGGCACCGGCTACGAAGCTGCCCGTCCCAGCGGATGGGATCCGGCCGAACGGCTCAAGGATCAGGATATCGATGGCGTATGCGCCGAAGTGCTCTATACCAGCTTGGGGATGCCACTGTTCGCACTGAGCGATGGCGAACTGCAGCATCACTGCTTTAAGGTTTACAACGACTGGCTGGCTGAGTTTTGCGCCTACAATCCTCAACGCCTGATCGGGATTGCTCTGATTTCGCTGGTGGACGTCGGCCTGGCGGTCGCCGAGCTCGAGCGATGCGCCCGCGCGGGGTTGCGCGGCGCGATGATCTGGGGCTTCGCCCCTGAAGGACGTCCCTACAGTTGCAAAGAGTACGAGCCGTTCTGGGCCGCGGCGCAGGACCTCGGCCTGCCGGTTTCATTGCATGTGATCACCGCCGGTGGCACAGGCCCCAGTCTGGGTGCACACAAATATATCTCGCAGTCGGAGAAGGACGCGCCTGGGATCGGGACGATCGGCGGCTATATGTTCATGACGGCCGACGTGCAGCAGAGCCTGTTGGTGATCGTGCTATCGGGAGTGTTGGAGCGTTTTCCCAGGCTCAAGCTGGTATCGGCGGAAAACGATACCGGCTGGCTGCCGCATTTCATGTACCGGCTGGATCATGCCTACGACAAGTATGGCAAGGTCAGCGGCATCCGCAGCTTCCAGCTCAAGCCCAGCGATTATCTGCGCCGACAGTTGTGGGCCACCTTTCAGGACGACCCCACCGGCACCGTCAGCTACCAGTTCTTCGGCACCGACCGTTACATGTGGGCCTCGGACTTTCCGCACACCGACTCGACCTGGCCGCATTCGCAGGAAGTGATCCGACGCGACTTTGCAGGCGTGCCTGAGGAGGTTACGCGCAAGATCGTCTGCGACAACGCCGCAAAACTGTACGGAATCGAAGTCAATTGAGAAATTGCAGCACGCGGAGGTGAGGACATGACCCTCGCACAAAAGCCGGGCGCCGGGAGTTGGACGCAGGCATACCCCGAGCTTGGCACCGGGCCGGTTTCATACGAAGACTCGATCTCGCCGGAGTTCTTCGAGGCCGAGCGCGAGGCGATTTTTCGGCGCTGCTGGCTCAACCTCGGCCGGGTCGAGCAGGTCCCCAGGGTGGGGAGCTACTTCACCCGGGAGCTGGCGGTGGCCAACACTTCGATCATCGTGGTGCGCGGCCAGGACCGCAAAATCCGCGCCTTCCATAACCTCTGCCGCCATCGTGGCAACAAGCTGGTGTGGACCGATTATCCCGGCGTGGAGGAGCGCGGGACGTGCCAGCAGTTCGCCTGCAAGTACCACGGATGGCGCTACGGACTGGACGGCAAGCTCAACTTCATCCAACAGGAGCAGGAGTTCTTTGACGTCAACAAGGCCGACTATGGGCTGGTCGAAGTCAACTGCGACATCTGGGAGGGCTTCATCTTCGTCAACCTGAGCAAGACCCCGGTCCAGCCGCTGCGCGAGTTTCTCGGTGAGATGGCGTGGGGAATCGAGGGTTACCCGTTCCACAAGTTCACCCAGGTCTTTCGCTATCGAGCGGAGGTCAAGGCCAATTGGAAGCTCTTCATGGACGCCTTCCAGGAGTTCTACCACGCTCCGGTGCTGCATAAAAAACAGAGCGCGACACCGGAGGCCGCTCAGGCGCTTTACGAGATGGGCTACCACGGCCTGTGGTACCAGCTCTTTGGCCCGCATCGGATGGTATCGTCGATGGGACGGTACCGTGCACCGGCCGACGAGGAGCCGGTCAAGCCCATCGACCGGCTGACCCGAAGCGGCCTGTTCGGTCCCTGGGACGAACCCGACCTGGGGATGGCCGAACTTCCGCGCGGACTGAATCCCGCCCGGTCGCCGATGTGGGGTCTGGACTCGTTTCAGTTCTTCCCCAACTTTACGATTCTAATCTGGAAACCCAACTGGTATCTGACGTATCACTACTGGCCGCTTTCGGCGGACAGCCATCTGTTTGAAGGCACGCTCTATTTCGTTCCACCCAGGAACGCCGCGGAGCGCCTGGCTCAGGAGACTGCGGCGGTGACCTTCAAGGAATTCGCCCTGCAGGACGGCAACACCCTGGAGGCGACGCATACGATGCTGAAGTCGCGAGTGGTCGACAAGTTCCTGCTCTGCGATCAGGAAATCCTCTGCCGCCATCTGCACAAAGCCGTGCAGGACTGGGTGAGTGGCTATTATGGCGGAGAAGGGCTGCCAGCGGGACGCGTGTGGAGCCGGACCGCCCCGTCCTCACAGGCCCGCTGACGCAAAGGAGACACTGATGGCGCACCAACTTCTGCCTGATGAGTTTGCCGACCTGGAATCCTTCGCTCCCCACTGGGTGCTGCGGACCGAACGCGAGCGTTACGCCAAGCGCCTGGCCAGTTCGATGGAGCAGATGCAGGCGTTCTACGACGCGGCGTTCCCGCGTGCCCGCGCGGCGGTCAATTATCTCAACCAGTTCGAATTGGACAACCTACCCGAGCAGGCCCGCAACCTGTTGTATCTGCTCTTTTCGCTGGTCATGGTCTCATTCCCGGTCGAGGTCTGGAAGCAGCCGCACGTGCCCGACGCGGGTGCCGCTTACCTGGACCTGGTCGAGGAGCCGGGCCCATGAACAGCAGCCGCTCGCGCTTGGAGTCCTGAATTTGGAGGTATTCAGGTGGCAGTTCCCATGAATATATCCGTGACGAAACTGGGCAAGCATATTGGCGCCGAAGTGACGGTGCGCAACACGGCCGCGCTGTACGATGAACAGACCGCCCGCGAAGTGCTCGACGCGCTCGAGGAGCACACGGTGCTGGTGTTCCGCGAGCTACACCTGGACGATGCGGCCCAGGTCGCCTTCAGCCGCAAACTGGGCGAGGTGGTGATCCTGGGCAGCAGCGCCGCGCGGCCTGGCAATCCGTATCCGGAAATCTTCAAGGTCACGCTCAACAAGGACGACAACCGGATCGCCGAATATCTGAAAGGGACGTTCTTCTGGCATATCGACGGTGCCACCGACGAAATCCCGACCAAGGCAACCCTGCTCACGGCGCGCCGCATCGCCGACGACGGCGGCGACACCGAGTTTGCCAGCACCTACGCCGCCTACGAGGAGCTGTCGGCGGAGGACAAGCAACGGTTCGAGAGGGTCCGCGTGGTACACAGCCTGGAAGCGTCGCAGCGACCGGTGCGGCCCAATCCCTCTGCCGAGGAAGTCAAGGCATGGCGGGCTCGTCCGCCGCGCGAACATCCACTGGTCTGGACGCATCGCAGCGGCCGCAAGTCGCTGGTGCTGGGCGTGACCGCCTCGCACGTGGTGGGCATGAGCGAAGCTGAGGGGCGGGCCCTGCTCGACCGGCTGCTGGAGTGGGCCACGCGCCCCGACTTTGTCTACCGCCATCATTGGCGCGTGGGCGACCTCGTCATCTGGGACAACAGGGGCGCGCTGCACCGGGCCCTTCCCTACGATTTCGATTCGCCGCGCCTCATGCATCGGACCACGCTGGTCGGCGACGAGCCAATTCAATAGAGGGGCGAGCCCAAGATGTCTTTGCGCGGTCGAACTGCGGTCATAACCGGAGGAGCATCGGGCATCGGTCTGGCGATTAGCCGTCGCCTGGCCAAAGAGGGCGCGTCGGTTGCGGTGTTCGATCTCGACTACGCCGCTGCCGAGCGCCTGGCCACACAGTTGCAGGCCGAGGGTTGCCCGGCGCTGGCCGTCCAAGTCGATGTCTCCGATCGCCGACAGGTCGATGCGGCGGTGGCGCAGGTGCGCGCCAAACTGGGGCCGATCCACGTGCTCGTCAACTGCGCCGGGATCGAAGCCTTCGAGCCCTTCCAATCCATCACCGAGGCCAGTTGGGACCGCATTATGGCCGTCAACCTCAAAGGGACTTTCAACTGCGCGCAGGCGATGGTCAGCGACATGATCGCGGCTAGATGGGGCCGGATCATCAACATCTCCTCGTCCAGCGCGCAGTCGGGAGCACCGCGAATGACCCACTATGCGGCGTCCAAGGGCGCAGTGATCAGCTTCACCAAGGCGTTGGCACTCGAACTGGGGCGCTCGGGCATCACCGTCAACACCATCCCGCCCGGCAGCATCGACACGCCGATGCTGCGCCGGGCGGCCGCGGCAGGCCATCTGGGCGGCGCCGGCGTCGAACAGATCGCAGCTGCGATGCCGGTGGGACGCGCCGGGACGCCCGAGGACATCGCGGCGGCCTGCGCCTTTCTCGCCTCCGAGGAGGCCGGCTATATCACCGGCCAGATACTCGGAGTCAACGGCGGGAGATACATGTGAGCCAGCCACGAATTCAGCCGCGGCCTGCCTCGGAATGGGATGCGGAGGTGCTCGACGCGCTGTCGGTGATGATACGTCCCGCAGACTCGCCCGGTGCGCAGGGCGCCGAGCCGGCGGCGCCACGGGTCGTCAATGCACTTGCGGTGCTGATGCACTACCCGGCCCTGGCCAAGGCGTTCCTGACCTTCAACCGCCATCTGCTGTCCAACTCCTCTTTGTCCGATCGCACGCGCGAGCTGCTGATCCTGCGCATCGCATGGTTGCGCCGTGCGGAGTATGAATGGGCCCAACACGTTCTTCTCGCTCAACGGGCCGGGCTTGGCAAAGAGGAAATCGAGGCCGTCAAGCACGGGCCGCCATCCAAGGTGTGGTCGGCGCCGGATGCGGCGCTGCTGCAAGCGGTGGACGAGCTGCATGCGCAGGCGTTCATCACCGACGCCACTTGGGACGCGCTTGCGGCGCATCTGACCCAGCATCAACTGATGGATCTCGTGTTCACAGTGGGGGCCTACGACCTGCTCGCCATGGCCTTCAACAGCTTTGGACTGGAGCTGGATCCAGGCCTGGAGGGATTTGGAGAGCGACGATCATCCTGAGCAACCGGCCGCAACGTGATTCCGCGCACAGGGAGGAGAAGCGATGGCACCCGAACAGCGTAACGGCAGCAAGACGATGCTGCGCAGCGCACGGCTGGTGGATGTTGACGCGGGCCGGCTGGTCACCCCCGGCAGTGTTCTGATCGAGGGCGAGCGCATCGCGGCGGTCGGCGTCGCCGGTGCGCCGCGCGATGCCGAGGTGGTCGATCTCGGCGACGTCACGCTGCTGCCGGGCCTGATGGACATGGAACTCAACCTCCTGATGGGCGGGCCGGCGGGACCCATGGCGGCGGTGCAGGACGACCCCGCGGTCAAAACTCTGCGCGGGGTCGTTAACGCGCGCACCACTTTGCTGGCGGGCTTCACGACCGTTCGCAACCTGGGACTGTTTGTGCAAACCGGAGGCATCCTGCTCGATGTTGCCTTGATGAAGGCGATCGATGCGGGCTGGATCGACGGGCCGCGGGTCGTCCCGGCCGGTCATGCGATTACGCCCACCGGGGGGCATCTGGATCCGACGATGTTTCAGGGGCTGGCGCCCAACATCATGCCCCTGACCGTCGAAGAGGGCATCTGCGACGGCGTCGAACAGGTGCGCCGCGCGGTGCGCTATCAAATCAAGTACGGCGCCCAGGTGATCAAGGTCTGCGCCTCGGGCGGCGTGATGTCGCTGACCGGGTCGCCCGGCGCCCAGCACTTCTCCGACGATGAACTGCGGGCGATCGTGGATGAGGCGCATCGGCGCGGCATCAAGGTCGCCGCGCACGCCCACGGCGACCAGGGTATTCGCGCCGCCGTGGAGGCCGGTATCGACTGCATCGAGCACGGGTCGCTGATGAGCCAGGAGACAATGGAACTGATGATCCGGCGCGGCACCTTCCTGGTCGCCACCAGCTACCTGGCCGAAGGCCTTGACGTTTCACGGGTCCATCCGTTGCTGCGTGCCAAGGCCGAAGAGGTCTTCCCACAAGCCAAGGCCAACCTCAGGCGCGCAATCAAGGCGGGGATGCGGATCGCATGCGGGACCGATGCGCCTGCGATCCCGCACGGACAGAATGCCAAAGAACTGTGGGCGCTGGTGGATCGGGGCATGGCGCCGATCGACGCCATCCGGGCGGCGACGGTGGTCAGCGCCGAACTGGTCGGGGTCGCCGACCGGGGACGAATCCTCCCGGGTTTGCTGGCCGATCTGATCGCGGTGCCCGGCAACCCGCTCCAGGACATCGAGGTGACCCAGGATGTGCGCTTCGTTATGAAGGGCGGGAGGATCTACAAGTCGCCGGTGTAGCTGTCATGGCCCTTGCACGGTTTTGCACGACAGGCTGGCATGTAGATGGGTAGCACGCAGTAAAAAGG
This sequence comes from Pseudomonadota bacterium, assembly GCA_021325025.1. Lineage (GTDB taxonomy): Bacteria > Desulfobacterota > Binatia > Binatales > Binataceae > JAJPJA01. The sequence continues at coordinate 125,764 of JAJPHZ010000033.1, forward strand.
AGTACGTTGCCTTGGCAGAAAATGAAGCCATCTCGTCGGCCCGAAGCGCGATGGCGGCGAGCACGGCGTCGCCTCGAGGAGAGCGGCCGACCCCGCGCAGACTTCACCGCGAAACGTTGGCGGAGCAGGTCGCCGAAACCGTGCGCGGCATGATTCTGACCGGCGAGATCGCCCCGGAAACGCCCGTGACCCAAAATGAGATCGCGCGAATGTTGGGCGTCAGCACGATGCCGGCACGGGAGGCGCTGCTGCGGCTGGGGGCGGAGGGCTTTCTGATCGCGTCTCCAAACCGCTCCTTCACCGTCAGACGTATCACTGAGCAGGACGTCCGCGATATCTACTGGATGCACGCCATCCTGGCCGGTGAACTGACACGCCGGGCCTGCCTGCGCGGCGGCGATGCGCTGATGGAGGAGCTGCGTGAGTGCGAAGCCGAGTTCGTCGAGGCGTGGAACCGCGGCGACGCGGAGGCGATGGATACCGCCAACTGGCGATTCCATCGCGAGATCAACAAGGCGGCCGAGGCTCCCAAGCTATGGATGCTGCTCAACGCCACGCTGCGTTTTATCCCGACCCGATTCTATGTGCTGGTGCCGGCCTGGAGCGACGAGTCCAAGCGGGGCCATGCGGAGATCATGGCAGCCTTCGAGCGCCACGACGCCGATGCCGCCCGCCTAGCGGCCGAGACTCACGTGCGCGCGGCCGGCGAACTGCTGATCTCCTCCTTCTGGCGAAGCGACGCGTGGATGGCTCCCAAGCGCCCGGCCTAGAGCTAAGTTGATGAGCGACCTCCAGGCAGTCATCCAAGGCGGCGTCCTGCGCGTGACTATCAACCGTCCCGCCAAGCGCAACGCATTGACCCGCGGCCTGTTGCAGGAGCTGGGCGAGGTATTTGCGGCCCGCGGCTCGGATCACAAGCTGAAGGCAGCGGTTGTGCGCGGCTCGGGCGACTTATGTTTTGCGGCCGGCGGCGACCTGCATGAACTGTCCGCGATCACCACCGCCGAGGGCGCGGAAGCGATGGCGCGCGAGGTGAAGGCCACCCTGGAGAACATCCGCCGTTTTCCGCTGCCGGTGATTGCGGCGCTCAACGGCGACGCGATGGGCGGCGGCGCCGAACTGGCGCTGGCCTGCGATATGCGCATTGCAGCCTCTCACGCGCGCATCGGGTTCGTGCAGGGGCGCATCAATGTCACCACCGCGTGGGGTGGCGGCGTGGACCTGATGCGGTTGGTGGGTCCGTCGGTGGGGCTGCAACTGCTTTGCCAGGCCGAGATGATCCCGGCGCACAAGGCCGCTGCCCTGGGCCTGATCAATCGGGTTGCCGCCGATGGTCAGAGCCTGGAGGAGCTGGAAGCGGATTTTCTGGCGCCGATCCTGACCCAGTCGCCGCACGTGCTGCGCGCGTTCAAATCCTTGGCCTACGCCGCGCGCTCGGGCCTGTCGATCGCGGAACTCAATCAGCTCGAAACGCGGCTGTTTTCTCCCGCCTGGATCCATGAAGATCACCTCAAAGCGGTTGAAAAACTGTTTCCCACGAGGGCCGGTTGATTTATGAAGGCTGACGCCGACATCGCCGGTGCTGAGGACCAGCAATCCGCGGCCGGCCGGTTAATCACGCCCTCGGGCATCGAAATCCCGCTGGTCGCCACCCCGGCCATGCACGCCGACCATCGGGAGCAGCCCGGCGAATACCCTTACACGCGCGGAATTTTCGCCGACGGCTATCGCGGGCGGCTGTGGACGATGCGCCAGTACTCGGGCTTCGGCACCGCCGAGGAATCCAACCGCCGTTATCGTTTTCTGCTCGAGCAGGGACAGACCGGACTTTCCGTCGCCTTCGACCTGCCCACGCAGTGCGGCTACGACCCTGTCGATCCGATGGCCGCGCAGGAAGTGGGGAAGGTGGGCGTGTCGGTTTCCAGTCTGCGCGACATGGAAATTCTGTTCGAGGGGATCGACCTGTCGCGCATCTCGGTGTCGTTCACCATCAACGGCACCGCCGCGATCATTTATGCGATGTACCTGGCGGCCGCCGACAAGGCGGGCGTGCCGCGGCGCAAACTCACCGGCACCATCCAGAACGACATCCTCAAGGAGTATGTGGCACGCGGGACGTGGATTTTTCCGGTGCGTCCTTCCATGCGCCTGGTGGCGGATTCAATCCTGTTCGCAAATGAGCAGACCCCGCGTTTTAACCCAATCAGTATCGCGGGTGCGCACATGCGCGATGCCGGATGCACCGCCGTGGAAGAGGCCGCCTATACACTGAGTAATGCGTTGGCTTATGTCGATGAATTGCGGGCCCGGGGCGCGGAGCTGGACAGCTTTGCACCCCGGTTGAGTTTCTTCTTTTATGTGCATACCGACTTCTTCGAGGAGGTGTGCAAGTTCCGCGCGGCGCGCCGCATCTGGGCGCGGCTGATGAAGGAGCGCTACGGCGCGAAAGATGCGAAGAGCTGGATGTTCCGCTTCGGCGTGGTGTGCGGGGGAGCGTCGCTCACCGCGGCGCAGCCGTACAACAACGTCGTGCGCGTGGCGATCGAGGCGATGGCGGCGGTGATGGGCGGGGCGCAGTCGATCTTCACCGCCGCCCTGGATGAGGCTTATCAGATTCCGACCGAACAGACCGCCGAGATCGCGCTGCGCACCCAGCAGGTGATCGCCTATGAGAGCGGCATCGCCCACAGCGTCGATCCGCTGGGCGGCAGCCATTACGTCGAGTACCTCACCGATCGGATGGAGGAGGAGATTACCAGGGTGATGGCCGATATCGAGCGCAGCGGCGGCATGATCAACGCCATCGAACGCGGAATCATCCAGCGCCGCATTGCGCAGCGCGCCCGCGAACGCAAAATCCAGACGGATAACGGAGCGAGGATAGTGGTCGGGGTGAACCGTTTCCGCCGCGAGCATGAGGAGGAATGGACCGGCGAGGTGTTCCGCCCGAATCCCGATGCGGCGCGCAGCGTCGTCGAGCGGTATCGGGCGCTGCGCGCGCAGCGCGACAACCGCGCCGTCGAGCGCTGTCTGTCGGAGCTTGGCGCGGCGGCGGCCAACGAGCGTCACAACCTGATGCCACTGCTGATCAAATGCTGCCACAGCTACGCGACGGTGGGCGAAATGGTCGCCGCACTCAAGCGCCTGTGGGGCGAATTTGAGGAACCGACCGGATTGTAATCGGAGCCGGGCGTGGCGCTTAGAGGAAAGAAGATACTGCTGGGCAAAGTCGGCCTTGACGGCCATGACGCCGGCGCCAAGGTGGTGGCTCTGGCCCTGCGCGACGCAGGTGCCGAGGTGATTTACACCGGCTTGCGCAAATCGCCCGAGTTTGTCGCGCGCACCGCGGTCGACGAGGATGTGGACGCGGTGGGACTGAGTCTGCTTTCGGGCGCGCACCTGGAGCTGGTCGCCGAGACGATGGCGCAGCTTGCGCAGTTGGGCCGGGCTGACATGAAGATCTTCGTCGGCGGCACAATCCCAAAGCCCGATCGTCAGGCCCTGCTTGACATGGGAGTGCGGGGAGTCTTCACAGCCGAAATGAAAATTGCCGACGTCCTGGACTGCATCGAGCGGGAGCTGGCATAGGTCTTCAAAGCAAACCGCCCGCCGATCGATGGATTTTGCTCCGCCGTTCTTTCCCCGATGACGATGAGCGCGCAACAGGCAGACGCCGCAGGCGAATATCATCCGCTGCGCGTAAAGCGCGTCGTCCCGGAGACCGCCGATTGCTGCTCCCTGGTTTTGGAAATCCCCGCTCCTTTGCGCGCCAGGTTTGCTTACAAGGCCGGCCAGTTTCTGACTTTTCGCATACCGGTTGACGGCGAGCCGCTGCTGCGCTGCTATTCGATGAGCAGTTCGCCGCATACCGATCCCGATCTCAAGGTAACCGTCAAGCGCATCGCGGGAGGGCGGGTATCCAACTGGATTAACGACCATGTTCGCGCAGGCGATACCTTGCAGGCCAGCGCGCCGGCGGGCCGGTTCTGTCTTCGCGATCACCATACAGCGATTGTTGCGTTCAGCGGCGGCAGCGGCATCACACCGGTGATTTCGATCATCAAGACCGCCCTGGCGACAACCTCACGGCCGATCAAACTGCTTTACGCAAACCGCGACGTGGATTCCATTATATTTGCAGATGAGCTCGACGATCTCTGCCGGCGCTATCCATCGCGCCTACAGGTGACGCATCATCTCGACGCGGCGGACGGTTTTATCAAGCCGGCGGCGCTCAAGCGCCTGATTTGCGGAAATGAACGGGCGGATTTTTACATCTGCGGCCCGGCACCGTTCATGGATCTGGTGGAACAGGCTCTGAAGGAGCCGGCAGTGGACCGCAACTGTATTTTCATCGAACGCTTCATCTCGCTGCCCGATAATTCCGTCATGCCGGTCCTCGATGAAGACACGGTTTCGAGCGCGCCAACAGTAATCGAGGAAGTAACATTTATCATTCGGCGCACCAGGCACCGCGTCGCCTATCGGGCCGGCGATACCCTGTTGGAGACCGCCCGGCGCGCCGCGCTGCGGCCGCCCGCTTCGTGCGAGAGCGGCAATTGCGCAACCTGTATGGCGCGGGTCAAGGCGGGCAGGGTGGAGATGCGAGTCAACAACGTCCTGACCGCGGAAGAAATTGCCCAGGGCTACGTTCTAACCTGCCAGGGCCGGCCCGTCGAGCCGGGCACGGTGGTGGAGTACGAGTGAGATCCGGCCGGGCATCGATCAGGGTTGATGGCGGTGGCGATGGTGCAGATCGGAAGCGTGGGGATGCGCGTGACGCAGCCGCTGATGGGCGTGTTGATGTGAATGGGGCTGCGCGGCCGCCCGCTCGTGCGGATGCTGATGGTGCTCGTCGTGGATGTGCAGATGCTCGTGAAACAGGCGCTCATGCTCGTGCAAGTGGTCATGTTGCGCGCGTATCAGAGAAAGCACACCGGCGACCATGAGGAGCGCCCCCGCCAACCCGGACCAGCCCGGCAGATCGCCAAACACGATCAGAGAGAGTAAGGCCCCGGCGAAAGGCGCGGTGGCGAAGTATGCGGCTTCGCGCGCGGCTCCCAGTGCGCGAAGCGCCTTGACGTCGAGCACTATGCTCAGCCCATAACAGAGCGCGCCGACGCCGCCGGCCAGGATCAGCACCGCGGGGCGCGGAATCCTTGCGCCGTTGTACAGCATCGCCATCGCCAGCACGCACCAGCCCGCCGCCAGAGTCTTGATGCGGCCGACCGCAACCGGATCGCGCAGGGAAATGCGCTGCGTCAGATTGTTGTCGATGCCCCAACTGAGACAGGCCGCCGCCACCTCCAGCGCGCCCATCCAGCTCCCGCCAAAGTAGCCCGGCTCAAGACCGACGAGCATCGCGCCCAGCATGATGGCACCGGTGCCAAGCTGCTCGCGGCGCCCCAGATGTTCGCGGAAAACACCCACGGCTATCAGCGCCGTAAACGGACCCTCGAGGTTGAGCAGCAGTGCTCCGGTGAAGGCCGAGATGCGTCGAAGGCCAAAGAGCATGAGAAGCGGTCCAAGAATTCCGCCGAAGAAGACGATTCCGGTCATCGCCGGGATATCGCTGCGGCCCAGCGGCGCCTCGCGCGATGGCCGACGAGACAGCCGATATGCCGTTAGCGCAACCGCAGCGCCCAGGTACAAAAGCGCCGACAGCATCAGGGGGGATAGTTCGCCCAGGAGCAGTTTGGCCGCCGGAGTGCTCGCTCCGAACAGCGCCGCCGCCCCCAACGCGTAGCCGATCCCGGCTCGCGATTCGTTCTGTACGCGCGTGTCCAAAGCTTCAGCCGATGCCCATCCCGGTTGTCCACGCTCCGTGGGAGAAACTATCACAGGAACATCGGCTTTGCTGGCCCATCAAGGAAAAAATGCGGAAGCGACGGCCACGCGGCGGAGACGCGAGGGCCTGCCGCACGATAAATTTAAGTTAGACGGTTGAAGAACTGCTACACCTGGCGGCCAGGATCGGGTCTGGGCAAACCTCGGTTGACGGGATCGGCGCAGCGGTGCTACTGGCTGTTGATAGAAAGTGAGGGCAGACTGGCAGGACGCGCCGGGCTACAAGGAGGGAAGCATGAAGTACCAAGTCATCTCGACCGACGATCATCTGCAGGAAGCGCCCGACACCTGGACTTCCCGGATGTCGGCGGCCAAGTGGGGCGACAAGATTCCGCAGATCAAGCCGCTGGACAAGGAGCGTGAGGCCTGGTTCGTCTATGGCGAACCCAACAAACGGCTTGGGATCGCGATCGTTCACGGCGCGCTTGCCGACCGAGCCAAGTCGGTCACTCGCTGGGAAGAGGTGCCACCCATCGCCTACGTGCCTGCAGAACGGGTCAAGGCGATGGACCGCGACGGGGTCGACGCCCACACCCTGTTCGGCAACATCGCCGGTGTCGCGGGCGGCACGTTCAGCAATCCCAGATATGATGAACAGTTTAGGCTGGAGGCGATTCGCGCCTTCAACGATTTCCAGATCGAGGCTTACGGCCGTGCTTTCCCGGGGCGTTTCATAACGCTGGCAATCGTTCCGCTGTGGGACGTCAAAGCGGCCGTTGCCGAGGTGGAGCGAACCCGCAAACTGGGCATCAACGGCATCAGCTTCGCCTTCCCCCAGCAGTTCGGCTACCCGCACATCGCCGACCCGCACTGGGACCCGCTGTGGCGCATCTGCCAGGAGACCGGGCTGTCGGTCAACCTGCACATCGGCTCCGGGGGAAGCATGGGGATGGGTCCGACCAACGACTTTGCCGGCCACAGCGAGATGCGCTGGCTGGCCGAGGCCTCGACTAGAGCCATTTCGGCCAACACGCAAGTGATGAGCACGATCCTGTTCTCGGGGATCCTCGAGCGCTTCCCGGCGCTTAAGATTGTCTCCTCAGAGAGCGGGCTGGGCTGGGTGCCCTACCTGCTGGAGACCGCCGATCACCAGTGGGAGCGGCAGAAGCTGTGGCGCGAGGGCATGAGCATCAAACCCAGCGAGTACTTCCATCGCCAGTGCTACGTGAACTTCTGGTATGAGAAAGTCGGCATCGAAAACCGCCACCATATCGGCGTGGACAACATCATGTGGGAGTCGGACTTCCCGCATCCGACTTGCACCTGGCCCAACTCGCAGGACTTCATCGAACGCTCCTTCCAGGGAGTTCCCCAGGAAGAACGTCGCAAGATGCTGGTGGACAATGCAATCCGCGTCTTCAACCTGAGCAGCGAGTAGCCTCGCTGCGGAGCCGGGCGGCCCCGGCACCCGCCGTCAGGAGTTGTAGGCGACTTCGGCCACGGCCAATTCGAGATTGGTTGCGCTGGCGCGCGCGCCGCGATGAGCAATTGATATGGGCCTGCAAAAAATGCAGCCCACAGCAGATCGGGCCACCGCCAGCACCGGGGAGCGGCGGCCCGGCCTGGAATCGGGGGCGGGTGCAAAACGCTGCTAAAGGGGGGCCTGGAGGAGGAAGGGGCCCGGTGGCCCCACCGGTCTTCAAAACCGGCCTGGCAGCCATTGCGGTTGCCGGAGGGTTCGACTCCCTCCCCCCTCCGCCACCCCAACCAAATGCTTTACACTGTGCTGCAAAACGTCTAAATCCTACAAACTGGAGAAAAACCATGAACGGCGGTCGGGATTACACTACGTGGATGCCCTTGATTGCCGCACTCGCGCTCCTGGTCTGCTTTGCGCTGGCTGTCACGGCGCTTCCGCGCGAAGCCTATCTTGGGATCTATAGCTGGGTGAGCAGTTTTTTGCCCGATTCAATTCTGCGCTACCTGCATTAAAGACGAGCCCGGCTGGCGCGCGGTCCCGCCGTGCGCGCTTTCCACTTGCTCAACCGAACTTCTCTTTCCTCGCTGAATCGAGACAATCGCCCTCACCGCGCCCGGCCGGTGGCGGGAAGAAGCATTTTCCGCAATCTGCATCCCCTCGCTCCGGTCTCGGAGGAGAGAAGTAAAAAAAGCAGCCAGGCCCTGCGCGGTTTTTGCCTGTCAGGGACGGTTCCGCGATTCTCAGCGCAGGGCCTGGCGTGCTATTCCTGCAACTCAGCAGGAGGGCCGAGTATGGCCGAGGTCCGGATCGAGGGGACTTGCGACCCGCGCTTTGAGCCCGTGCGCGAGGCGTTCGCACAGAACTTCGCCGCCCGCGGCGACGTCGGCGCGGCGGTGGCCGTGACCATCGACGGCCGCCCGGTGATCGATCTATGGGCTGGATTTGCCGACAAGCAGTGCACCCGGCCGTGGACTCGCGATACGATCGTCAACGTCTACTCCGCGACCAAGGGTGTAGCCGCAACCTGCCTTAACCGGCTTGTCGATCAGGGCCGCATCGACCTTGACGCTCCGGTGTCGCGCTACTGGCCCGAATTCGCGCAGGCCGGCAAGGAGCGCGTCCCGGTGCGATGGCTGCTGAGCCATCGGGCGGGCCTGCCCGCCGTCAGCAAGCCGCTGGCTTCCGACGCGCTGCTGCGATGGGACGTGATGACGGCGGCACTGGCCGAGCAGGCGCCGTGGTGGGAACCGGGCGCCAAGCACGGCTATCATGCGCTGACCTTCGGCTACCTGGTGGGCGAGGTAGTGCGGCGGGTGGACGGCAGGAGCCTGGGCACCTACTGCCGCGAGGAGATCGCCGCTCCGCTTGGCGTGGATTTTCATATCGGGCTGGCTGCGCGCCACGACGCACGCTGCGCGGAGATGATCGCGCCGATGCCGCCGGTGGCAGGCGCCCCGCACGCGGTTGCGACCGTCGCTGCGGACCCCGACTCGATGGCGGCCAGGGCGATGAACAATCCGCCGGGCGCGATGCGTCTGTCGACCGTGAATTCACGCGCCTGGCGCGGCGCGGAAATTCCCGCCGCCAACGGCCATACCAACGCCCGCGCCCTGGCGCGCATTTACGGCGCGCTGGCGCGCGGCGGCGAACTGGAGGGCGTGCGCGTGCTGAGCGCGGCGCACATCGAGCGCTGCCTTGCGATCGAATCCGACGGAATCGACGCGGTGGTGGGCGTGCCGATGCGCTTTGGGCTGGGCTTTCGGCTGACCCAGCCGGCGGCGCGCTACGGCCCCAACCCGCGCACCTTCGGCCATACTGGCGCGGGCGGCTCGCTGGGCTTCGCCGACCCCGAGGCGAAAGTAGGATTTGCCTACACGATGAATCAGATGGGATCGCACATCCTGCTCGACCCGCGCGCGGCAGCCCTGCTCGACGCGCTCTACGCCTCGATGTAGCCGCCGCCATGCCTTCGGCAACCAGCTCGCGCGTGGCGAGCGCCGCCGCGCTCCCGGCTTCCGCCCCCGCGCCGGGCGGAGTTGCCTACGGCGCGACCAAGTGGCTGGTGGGACTCGCCGTCATGACCGGCACCTTCATGTCGATCATGGACATCAGCGTGGTCAACGTCGCGATGCCGCACATGATGGGCTCCTTCGGCGAGGACCTGCTGACCATCACCTGGGTCTCCACCGCCTACAGCGTCGCCGAGCTGATCATGATCACGATGACCGGATGGTGGGCGACGCTGGTCGGCCGCAAGCGGTTTCTGATCGCCTCGATGCTGGTTTTCATCACCGGCTCGATGATGGCGGGCGCCGCGCGCACCTTCGGCCAGATGGTGTTCTCGCGCATCCTGCAGGGAGTCGGCGGCGGCGGCCTGATGCCGGTGTCGCAGGCGATCATGCGCGAGACCTTTCCGCCCTCCGAGCAGGGCATGTCGCAGGCCATCTTCAGCATGGGCACGATGCTGGCGCCGGCGCTGGGGCCGACCCTGGGCGGCTGGATCGTCGACAATTTCGGCTGGCCGTGGATTTTCTACGTCAACCTGCCGATCTGCATCTTCGGCATCGCGATGATCACCACCTTCGTCCAGGACCCGCCCTACCTCAAGCGCGGGTTCACCAGGATCGACTGGACCGGCATCGCGCTGCTGTCGGTGGGGCTGAGCGCGATGCAACTGGTGCTGGAGCGGGGCCAAGAAGTCGATTGGTTCGCCTCGGACTGGATCGTAGCCGGCACCGTGACCGCGGTCACCGCGCTGATCCTGCTGATTGTATGGGAATTCAGGGCCGCCGAGCCGGTCGTCGATTTCCGCATCCTGCGCAACATCCCGCTGTCGGTGGGCTGCGCGATTGGCGGCGTGATGGGCTTCGCGCTGTTCGGCACCACCTTTATCCTGCCGCAATGGACGCAGAACCTGCTCGGCTACCCGGCGCTGGAGGCAGGACTGGTGCTGATTCCGCGCACCATCATCATGTTCCTGATGATGCCGCTCATCGGCCGCATCTACAACTACATCAATCCGCGCGTCACGGTCGCAATTGCGCTGCTGATGCTCGCTTTCAGCACCTGGAGCCTGGGGCATTTTCCGCTGACCGTCGGGTTTTGGAACTTCACGCCGATGTTGGTGTTGATGGGGGTGGGGCTGGCGATCGGGATGGTGCCGGTCAGCACGATGGCGCTGAGCAGCGTGCCCAAACCGCGCATGACCGCGGCCGCCAGCATCTTTTCAATGACCCGCACGATTGCGATCAACGTGGCTTATGCGGTGGACGCCACGGTGCTGGCGCGGCGCACCCAATTCCATCGCGTGATGCTGGTCCATAACATCAGCGGGCTTAGCGGAGCGTATAATTTTTCCCATCGCGGTCTGGCCTGGGGCTTGATGCATCGCGGTCTGGACGCGGCGCAGGCGCAGCGCTCGTCCTCGGCGATGCTCGAGGGGCTGCTCAACCGCCATGCCACGATGATGGCCTATAACGATACGCTGTCGATGATCACAATCCTGATCCTGCCCGCGATGTTCCTGACCCTGCTGTTGCCCAACCGGGTCTTCCCCGAGGACCTCGAGGAGGCGCCGGTCCATTAGAGAAGGGACAGCGATGACCGCGCGTGCGCTGTCGGGCGATTACCCTTAGTGGTCGTACCAGCTACTCGTTGAAAGCGAGGGATATTTGCGATGCAAGCGCTGGGACCGTTGGCCAAGGGCTTTTACCAAATCTCCTACGTGGTGGCGGAGCTGGACCAGGCGGAGGGTTTTTTCAAGCGCACTTTTGGGATCCGGCGCTTTGGACGCCTCAACCTCAAGGCGCGTTCGGCGGAATTCAAGTTCAAGCCCGGTTTCCCGGGACTCAACGGCGCCGTCGCGCTTGCCGACATGGGCGGGATGGAACTGGAGCTGATCGCGCCCACCGGACCCGGATGGTACGCGGATTTCGTGCGCCGCAAGGGACCGGGGCTGCATCATCTGGGGTTCCGCCCCGGCCTGAGGAACGAAGACTTCGACGCCGCGCTGGCTTTCCTGCGCGGCCTGGGCCATGAACCGGTTGCCACGGGCACGGCGGTATTCGACGTGCCGCACAGCGACGGCCGCATCGTGCCCGCGCGCACGCAGTTCGCCTATTTCGACCTGGAGTTCGGCGGCGCTTCCTGCATCGAAATTTCCGTCCCGGATGAAGCTTTCCTGGCATTGAAGCAGGCGGTCAAGGGTGGTCTCACCCTGTCCCACGACTGATTCAGATCGAACTCCCGTAATGTTCAGTTTTTTATCCGCCTACGGGCGCACATAGGGTTCGCCCAGCGCGCTGGGAGCGTGCGATTGACCACCCAGCGCGGTAAGCACCACCAGGGTCAGGACGTAGGGCAGGGCGAGGAAGAGTTGGTATGGAATACCGGTGTTGACGGCTTGGAGGACGAATTGCAGGGCCAGGGCGGCGCCGAAGAGCACCGATGCGATCGCGATGCGGCCGGGGCGCCATTCGCCCAAGATTACGATCGCCAGGGCGATAAAGCCGCGTCCCGCCGACATCCCCTCGACGAAGGTGTTGGCATAGCCCAGCGTCAGGTACGCGCCGCTCAGCCCGGTCAGCACGCCGGAGATCATCAGCGCCTGCCATCGCAGTCCGTACACGCCTAGACCCAACGCGTCAGCCGCTTCAGGCCGCTCGCCGGCCGCTCGCAAGTTAAGCCCCCATCGGGTGCGGTAGAGCGCCAACCAGACCGCCGGCACGATCAGGAAGGAGAAATAGACGAGCAGGTTTTGATGGAACAACGCCGGGCCAATTAATGGTAGATGCGACAGTGGGCCGAGCCGTACCTGGCGCAGAGTGCGGACCGTAAGGGCCTGGCCGGTGACGCCGAACATGCGCCGGTAGAACACGCCCGTCACGCCCAGCGCGAAGATGTCCAGCGCGGTGCCCGCCACGACCTGGTTGACGGCCAGATTTACCGCCATCGCGCCAAACAGCGCCGACATCGCCAGCGCCGCCAGCGCGGCGCATCCCAGCCCCGCCGCGACGCTGCCCGTGGCGTACGCCGCAGCCATCGCGGCAAACGCGCCGGTCAGCATCACGCCCTCGATCCCGATATTAATTACGCCGCTGTCCTCGACCAGCAGCTCGCCCAGCGCCGCCAGCAGCAGCGGCGCGGCCATCGCAACCGTAGAGCTCAGAAACGCCTCAAGCATCGGCCCTCCCCGAAGCCAAATCTTCCCGCACGGCGCCGCGGCGCCGCCATGAGGCGAGCACCGGTGTGTCGAAAGCCAGCAGCACGAAAATCACCAGTCCCTGGGCGGCCTGGACCAGTACGGGCGACACACCTTGGGCGCGCTGGATAGCCTGGGCGCCGTTATCCAGCGCGCCGAACAACAAGGCGCTGGGCACGACCGCCAGCGGATTGAGCCGCGCCACCAGTGCCACGGCAATCGCCTCGTAGCCCCATCCGGGGGAGAACCGCTCGAACAGGCGATGGCTGATGGCGGAGAGCTGCACCGCGCCGCCCAGCCCCGCCATCGCGCCGCTAAGCCCCATCGCGAACACCGCAACGCGCCCGACCGGCACGCCGAAGAACGCCGCGGCGCGCGGATTTTTGCCCAGCGCACGCAGTTCGAAGCCGGCATTGGTGTAGAACAGCCACACATAACAGGCCGGCGCCAGCGCCAGCGCGGCAATCATCCCCGCGTTGAGCCGACTGGGAGGCAGAAATCGATACAAGCAGGCAGCAGGCGGCAGCGCCTGGCTGACCGGATAGGCGCGGGAGGGCTCCATCAGCGGGCCGTGAACGGCCCAGCTCAGCGCTTGCACGGCGATGAAGTTGAGCATGATGGTGCTGATGATTTCGCTGACCGCAAACCGCGCCCGCAGCCATCCGCACAGCGCGCCCGCCACCGCACCCGCCGCAGTCCCGGCGCCCAGTACGACGGCGATTGCCGGCGGCCGGGGCCATTGCGCGAGGTGCACGCCGCAAGCCGCGGCGGCCAGCGCGCCGAACAGCAACTGTCCTTCGGCGCCGATATTCCACAACGCGCCGGAAAACGCGGCGCTGACCGCGAGACCGGTGAAAACCAACGGCGTCGCTTTCACCAGGGTGTCGGTGGCGGCCAGCCAGTTGCCGAACGCGCCGCTGAGCAGCGCGGCGAAAGTGGCGGCGGGATTGGCTCCCAACACCGCCAGCGCCAGCGCAACGATTCCCAGCGCAATCGCCAGCGCGCCCAGCGGCTTGCCCAGCGCAGCAACAATATTCCCTCGCGACCCGGAGCTAGTTGCCGTCGGCATCGAATTGCGCTTGCCCGGCCCACATCCGCACACAGCGGGGCGGCCGGATAAAAGGTGGCGCGAGCAAAGATGCTCGCGCCTCGACGGCGGGCAGGCACGTCCACCTCACCTTTTTTTGGCTCACGTCCCTCAAGCGGAATCCGTTTTCGGCACCGTACCTACTACCTGTTCTGGCGACAAGTGGCGCGCCGGCGGCGCCGTCATCCCACTGCCCCAGCCATCAGCAGGCCAACGCGCTCGGCGCTGCGATCGTGAGGCGCGACTTCGAGCAGGCGGCCGCGGCTGATTATCGCCATCCGGTCGCCGAGTTCGAAGATTTCGTCGAGGTCGGTGGACATCAGCAATACTGCGCCGCCCTGAGCGGCAAACTCGCGCACCATCCGGGCCACGTCGGCGGCGGCGCGCACGTCCAGTCCGCGCGTCAAATCGTATGCGACCAGCACGGCGGGACGCGACTCCAGCGCGCGCGCCACCATCAGGCGCTGGCGATGGCCGCCCGACAGCGCGGCGGCCTTTTGCCGCGGACCGGCGGCCAGGATTGCGAAACGTTCGATAACCTGCCGGCATAATGCCATCGCGGCCGCGCGCCGCTGCATCCCGGCCCATCGCAGTCGGCGGCGCAAAGACGGCGCCAACAGCAGATTCTCCCACAGCTCCAGGTCGAGGATCAGTCCCTCATGGTCGCGGCTTTGCGGAATGACAGCGATGCGCCGCATCTGCGCGGCGTCCGCAGGTCTGCCCTCGATCAGAAGATGGCCGCGGCTGGGATGGCGCACGGCGGCCAGAATCTCGGTCAGCTCGTGCTGACCGTTGCCGTCCACGCCCGCCACGGCCAGGATTTCGCCTGCCCGCAGCCGCAGCGAAATCCCCTCCAGCACCGTTCTGCCGCCGACCTCCAGTCCAACTTCGGCGAGCCGCAAGACCTCGTCGCCGCGTCCATCTCGGGTATCGCCTCGCGCCGCGGCGGGCAGCGCGCCGCCCACCATCAGCGCGGCCAATTCCTCGGCCGAGGTCTGCGATGGCGTGGTTTGCGCGACGACCCTCCCTGCGCGCAGCATCGTGATACGGTCCGCGACCGCCATTGCCTCGGCCAGCTTGTGCGTGATGAGAATTACGCTGCGGCCGCGATCGCGCAGGGCGCGCAGCAGATCGAGAAATCCGCTGAGTTCGGCTGGGGCGAGCAAGCCGGTGGGCTCGTCGAGGATCAGCACCCGCGGCCCGAAGCTGAGCGCGCGCAGGATTTCCAGGCGCATGCGCTCGGCGATCGAAACCGCGTCAAGCGTTTGCTGATCAAGCCGCAGCGTAAACCCCAGGCGCGCCGCCATCGCCGCCGACTGTTGGGCGACCTCGCGCAGCGCCAGGCGAGTCGTGCCAAACCCGCCCAGGGCCAGGTTTTCCACCACGCTGAGCCGCTCGAACAGCATCGGGCTCTGATGCACGGTGGCGATTCCGGCGTGCAGCGCGGCCTGCGCCGAGCCAGTCTTAAGCGCGGCGCCGTCCAGCCGGATTGCGCCGCGGTCGGGACGCAGATGGCCCGCGATCACGTTCATCAGCGTGGTTTTGCCGGCGCCGTTTTCGCCCAGCAGGGCGTGAATCTCGCCGGGGCGGGCGGAGAAATCCACCGCGTCGAGCGCGACCGTTGCCCCGAAACGTTTGCTGATTGCGATGGCTTCGAGCAGGCCTTGCATGCTGAGCGATTGGGCGGACGCCGGCGCGGCGCGCGATCCGAATCAGGAACCCGCAGCGGGCTGGTAATGGCGGCGCACCCAGGCAAGCGCCGCTTCGCGGTCGTGCAACTCGCCGTCGAGTTGGAGGTCTTCGACTTCCTTTAAAATAGTCTTGAACTCGGGGCCTGGCTGAAATCCCATCGCGATCAGATCATTGCCCCCGATCAGGCGCGGCGGACGCAACTGCTCGGGCGCATGCGACAGCATCGCGCGACGGCAAAAATGATAGAAGCCCAGGTAGGAGCTGGAGGCCAGCGCGTCCAACCGCGCCAGCGACAGCAGCTCTTCGAAACCCTCCTCGGCCAGCATCCGCTTGAGCGTGGAGGGGCGCATGCGATGCGCGTCGCCCAGGCGCAGATGGTAGTGCACCAGGTAGGCCACGCGCGCCTGGATGAAACGTGAACGCCGGAGCCGTTGTAGAACATCGGTCGCCATCTCGGCGCCCAGTTCGGTATGGCCGTAAAAGGTCGTCTTGCCACCCCTGACTTCGCGCGTGCGCGGCTTGGCGATGTCGTGGAACAGCAGGCCAAAGGCCAGCGTCTCGCTGCATCCATACTCCAGCATCGACAACGCCAGCATCGTGTGGCGATACACGTCGCCTTCGGGATGATAGTTGGGCGGCTGCTCGCATCCGATCAGGGCCTCGACCTCGGGCAGCAGAGGACGCATCAGGCCGCTTTGCCGCAGCAGTTCCATCCCGCGCGCCGCGTTGCCTTCGGTCAGAATCATCACCAGCTCATCGCCGATGCGCTCGGCGGAAACTTCGGTAATGGCGGGGGCGGCGCGCCGAATCGCGTCCATGGTGGCTGGTTCGATAACGAAGTCAAGGCGGGCTGCGAAGCGAATCGCGCGCAGCATCCGCAGCCGATCTTCGGCAAAGCGCTGGCGCGGGTCGCCGATGGCACGGATGACGCCGGCGCGCAGGTCGCGCTGACCGCCGACCAGATCGATGACACGGGCGGCGGCGGGGTCATAGTACATGCCGCCGATCGTGAAGTCGCGCCGTACGGCGTCAGCTTCCAGAGTACCGAAATGCACCGCCGACGGCCGCCGGCCGTCGAGATAGGGGGCGTCGGCGCGAAAGGTTGCGACCTCGAACGGATCGTCATCGATTAGCACCACCACCACGCCGAACTTGGCGCCGACCGGGATGGTATTGGCGAACAGGGTTTGGACGACTTCCGGGCGCGCGTCAGTGGCGATATCGAAGTCCTTGGCCCTGACCCCCAACAGGCGGTCGCGCACGCATCCACCCGCCAGATAGGCGGCGAACCCGTGCTCGCGCAGCCGCTGGACGATGGCGCGGGCCTTGGCCTCCTTGGCATCCTCCATAGACAATGACCAGCTTAACGGCAAGCCGAACCGCGGGCTATATGGCGATGGCGGGAAGGAATCATTTCGCCCATTTTGCCTTTGACGTAGCTGTTCGTATTTGCTAGAACGTGCCGCGAGTCTATTAACCCATTGCACGGGGGAAGAGGATAATGGTGGCAAAACGTCTAGAATACCCGACCCTGTCCATCATTGCGGCGTTGGCGGTGTTGTTAGTCGTCGCGACTGGGAAAACGGCCGTGGCCCAGATCGAAGCGCCGCCGGGGCCTGGGCCCGGACATGAAACTGTCCAACACGCCACAAGTGGTGCGGTGACGACCGGCAAGCTTCAGTTCCGCCAGTATTGTGCGCCCTGCCACGGAATGGACGGAACCGGCGACGGGCCGGTGGCGGATACTTTGAAGAAAAAACCCGCCAACCTGACCTTGCTCTCCAAGAACAACGGCGGCAAGTTCCCGTACGATCACGTGTACAACATGATCAGCGGCAAGGAAGTCGTGGCCAGCCACGGTACCCGCGAAATGCCGATCTGGGGCCTGGTTTTCTCGCGCTCCAAGATGCCTGGCGCGCCGGGCCGGACCGAGGCACAGGTCAAGCAGAAGATCGAGACGATCATCAGCTACATCGAGAGCATTCAGGCCCAATAGCTGAAAGACCCCCCGGGCAGCGGGCTCGGATTGGGTTTGGCTATCAAGTTGTAATCCGATTGCGATGCGGCTGGTTCGACCAGCCGCATCGTGCTGTTTTCTCTCTCGCCTCGCCCGATGCTGATTAAGCCCCCGGTTCGATAGCGTGCAAGCGCCGGCCCACGGGGCTGTCAGGCAGCCTGGCGCCGGGCTGGATTGTAGGTTTTGTCGTAAGCGCGCAGCAGCGAGGCCAGCACCGCGATTACCGCGGGCCCCGCGAACAGCCCCGGTACGCCATAAGCTTCCAGCCCGCCGGCAATCCCCAGGAACAACGCCAGCGTTGGCAGTCCGGTTCCCCGGCCGGTGAGCTTGGGTTTAATCAGGTTGTCGATGACCGCCACCGCCACGGCGCTCCACACCAGCAGCGCAATCGCCCACATCCATCCCCGGGCGTAAGCCAGATATAACGCCGCGGGAATCCAGATGAGGGCCGTCCCGCCGATCGGCAGCAGCCCGACGGCGGCGGTGGCCAGCGACAGGAACGCCCAGTAAGGCACACCGGTCACCGCCAGGCCGACACCGATAAGCACGCCCTGGATGAGGGAGGTGACCAGCAAACCACGCATCACCGAGGACAGCGTCACCCGCAGCGATTCGAAGACCGCGTGCTTGTCGTCTTCATGCAGCGGCGTCATCTCGCGCAAGGCGTGATAATAGCTTTCACCGTCACGCAGCAGGTAGAACAGGATCATCAGCGTCAGGCCGAAGTCGATGACAAAGGAGGCCAGGTTTTTGAAGGTGCCGGTTACGTAGCCAACCATCGTGTCGCGCGCCAGGCGGGCGGCTTCCACGGCGATTTTGGGCAGCTCTTCCTCAAGTTTGATGTGCATACGATTGAGCAGATTGCTCAGCGCCACGCCCCAACGCGACTGGAGGGCAAGGTCCTGAACCTTCCCGACCCCGCCCTGTTCGGTCAACACATAGGCTTGGTTGTAGAGTGAATGAGCCTCGGCGGCCAGCATCGTTGACAGCCACAGCGCGGGAACAATCGCGACCAGCGCCACGACCAGGGTGATGAACAGGGCGGCCAGCGTGCGGTTGCGCATCATGTGCTCGGTCCTGACCATGAGCGGATGGAAAATGAACGCGAGCAGCATCGCCCATACAACCGGCACCAGAAAGGGTTGCAGAATGCGATAGAGCTCATAGGCCATGATGACCAGCGAGCCCAACAAGAACATCTGGACGATTCGTTCGCGATCCATACGGTTGCGTCACCCACGCGGCGATGGTCGAATCTATCAGAAAAGGTTCGAGCGATCGCCAGCCTAGGGAACCAGCCGACGGGGAGTTATTGCCCGTAGCGATGTTTTTTGTTAGCGGTGGACTGGTTGTTTTCGCGATTGCATCATCAGGCACGTAGCTCAGCGGGAGAGCACTTCCTTGACGCGGAAGGGGTCGGCGGTTCAATCCCGCCCGTGCCTACCATCTTCAGCTCCCGAGCGCGGGGCGCAGCCGGCGCCGCGCTGTGGTGCGCCGCTGGTGCCCATCGTCTGCTCACGCCGCTGAACTACCGCCAATGAGTTCGGAAATTCGTGTCACCGTTGACGGCGTCGTCCATCCGGTTCAGCCCGGCATCAGCGCCGGCGAACTGCTCCGGCAATTTGCCAACGGTACGCGGCCCGTCGCCGCCCGAGTCAACGGCAAGGTGGTGGACCTCAGCCGCCCGGTCAGCGAAGACGCCACCATCGAGCCGGTTTCAGCCGACAGTGCCGAGGGCCTCGAGATTCTGCGCCATTCCACCGCCCATCTGATGGCCCAGGCGGTGCAGAGCCTGTATCCCGGCACCCAGGTCACCATCGGACCGACAATTGAAGACGGCTTTTACTACGATTTCGCCCCGCCCAGGCCGTTCACGGTGGAGGATCTGCCCAAGATCGAGAGCAAGATGCGGGAGCTGGTCAAGGCGGATCTGAAGGTCGAACGCGTTGAGATGGGCCGGGAGGAAGCGATCGCCCTGTTCGACTCGATGCACGAGCAGTACAAGGTTGAGATCATCCGGGGAATCCCGGAAGAACGCGTATCGCTCTATCGCCAGGGCGACTGGATCGACCTGTGCCGCGGACCGCACGTTCCCTCCACGCGCTATCTGAAGGCCTTCAAACTGACCAGCGTGGCGGGTGCGTACTGGCGCGGCGATGAGCGCAACGCGATGCTGTCGCGGATTTACGGCACCGCGTTCCCCTCCCGCGAGGCCCTGGAGGAGCATCTGCGGCTGCTGGAGATGGCGCGCGCCCGCGACCATCGCAAGCTGGGGCGCGAGATGGGCCTGTTCTTCTTCGACCCGATCGCGCCCGGCTCGCCGTTTTTCCTGCCCAAGGGCGCCATCATCTACAATCAGCTCATCGAGTATGTGCGCCGGCTTTACCGCCGCTACGGCTTTGAGGAAGTGATTACGCCGCAAATCTTCAAAAATCAGCTCTGGCGCACTTCGGGGCACTGGGACATGTTCCGCGAGCATATGTTCCTGACCACTGACGGCGAGAATCCCGCCGGCGAGCTGGACTACGGCGTCAAGCCGATGAACTGCCCCAGCCATGCGGTGATGTATCGCAGCGACAAACGCTCCTACCGCGACCTGCCGATCCGGTTGGCCGATTTCGGCCGGCTCCATCGCGCCGAGCGCTCGGGAACGCTGCACGGCCTGACCCGGGTGCGGGCGATGGCCCAGGATGACGCGCACATTTTTTGCACCCCGGAGCAGATCGCTGGGGAAATCGATCTCAACCTGCGCATGGTACGCGAGGTTTACGAGGCGCTGGGCTTTGGGAATATCGAACTGAAGCTGGGAACGATGCCCGACAAGCATCTGGGCAGTGAGGAAGAATGGCGCAAGCGCGAGGAAGTTTTGGCGGGCGCGATGCGGCGCAACGGCTTTGACTTCGAGCTCAACCCCGGCGAAGGCGCCTTCTACGGTCCGAAAATCGAGATTTACGTTCCCGACGCGCTCAAGCGCAAATGGCAGGTCGCCACCATCCAGCTCGATTTCAACATGCCCGAGCGTTTCGACCTCGAATACACGACCAGTGCCAGCACCCAGGCACGCCCGGTGATGATTCATCGTGCGGTGCTGGGCACGCTGGAACGCTTCATCGGCGTGTTGCTCGAGCATACCGGCGGCGTGCTGCCCTTCTGGCTGGCGCCCGAGCAGGTGCGCGTGTTGTCGCTCAGCGAGAAGGTCGAGGACTACGCCCGCGAAGCGGCCGAACTCATCTCCAGAACCGGATTCCGCGCCAGCGCCGATTTGCGCAATGAGAAGCTGGGCTTCAAGGTGCGCGAGGCGGAACTGGCCCGGATTCCGTACATGGCGGTGGTCGGCGAACGCGAAGCGGCCTCACGCATGGTGTCGCTGCGGCGGCTGCGCGGCGACAAGAACCAGCCCCTGACGCTGGATGCTTTGCTCGAACTGCTCAAGGCCGAGCCCCTGCCATGCTGATACGTCACATCGATGGTTAGCGGCGAGCGTGGCGTGGCGCGCTTGAGGGCGCGCAGAACTAACCTTGTGAGTCTTTGCACTACCACTGTACACTATGTATTGCTCAGGCGCGTGAAGCGCACAGCAAAGGAGGTGTTTTATCCCTAGGCACTATCGTCTTCCGCCGGTGCGCGAGCCATCGGTCCGGGTAAATGAAATGATCCGCGCGCCTGAGGTGCGGGTAATCGATGCCGACGGGCATCAGGCCGGGATCATGAGCGCGCGTGAAGCATTGGCCCTGGCGCAAAGCCGCGGGCTTGACCTGGTCGAAGTCGCGTCCGCCGCCCAGCCGCCGGTCTGCCGGGTGATGGACTTCGACAAGTACCGTTACACCCAGAAAAAGAAGTCCCACGCCAAAAAAAGTTCGGCTGGCTCCAGCATCAAAGAGGTCAAAATGGGCGCCCGCACCGAAAAGCACGACCTCGAATTCAAGGTCAAGCATATCAGGCGCTTTGTCGAGGAAGGGCAGCGTGTTAAGGTATCAGTCTTCTTCCGTGGCCGGGAGATAACCCATCCGGAAATGGGCCAGAAGATGCTGGAACAGGTGATGGGCCTGGTGCAGGATATAGCCCAGCCGGAGGGCACGGCGCGGATGGAGGGCAGGAACATGTCGGTCCTGCTGACCCCGCGCTAGACTGCGCCAGACAGGAACGGATAGGCTGATGCCGAAACTTAAGACGAATCGCAGCGCGGCCAAGCGCTTCAGCTTTACCAAAACCGGTAAGGTCAAGCACAAGAAGGCCTACCTGCGCCATCTGAACAGTTCCAAGAGCCGCGGCCGCAAGCGCCATCTGCGGCGGCCCGGGATGCTAGGCAAGACCGACGCGGAACGGGCGCACCTGCTGCTGCCCTACAATTAGGGGGCCGGGCGGAAAACCTAAGGAAGGACTAATCCTCGATGCCTCGTGCAAAGGGCGGTTTCAAAACCCGCCGTCGCCATAAGCGTCAGCTCAAACTCGCCTCCGGGTACGTCGGCGGCCGCAAGCTTTACCGCCAGGCCCGCAACACGTTGGAGAAGGGGCTGACGTACGCCTACCGGGACCGCAAGCAGAAAAAGCGCGAGTTCCGCGCCCTTTGGATCACCCGCATCAACGCTCTGGCGCGCGAATTCGGGCTGAGCTACAGCCGTCTGATCGACGGGCTCAACAAGGCCGGGGTCGCAATCGACCGCAAGCAATTGGCGGTGCTGGCCACCGATCGCGACGGTTTGTTTACCGAGCTGGTGCGCAAGGCGAAAAGCGCTCTGGGTATGGAAGCCGCCTGAAGCTTGCCAGATTTCGCCGCGCGCATCGGAAGACCATGTGGCCCGCACGCCCACATGGTCTTCGTTTATGTGCCAAAGAACTAACGCCGGGAACGCAGCATGAGAGAGCAACTGGAAGCGATCCGCAATCGTGCGATGGCGCAGTTGGGCGATGATGCCAGCGCGGAGCAAATCGAAAACGTACGCGTTGCGGTGCTGGGGCGCGGCGGCGAACTGACCGCGATCATGCGCGGGATGCGCGAGGTGCCGGCCGAGGAGCGGCCCGCTATCGGCCAGCTCGTCAATGAAATCAAGCGCGAGCTCGAAAGCCGTATCGAGGCGCTGCAGGAGCGCCAGCAGCGGGCGCGGATGGAGCGTGCGCTGGCCGAACAGCGCCTCGACGTCACGCTGCCCGGCACCCGCATCGGTCGCGGCCGGTCCCATCCGCTGACCCAGGTCGCCGAGGAGATGATCGGACTGTTCGAAGCGATGGGGTTCGAGGCGGTCGCCACTCAGGACATCGATGATGATTTCCACAATTTCTCGGCGCTGAACTTTCCGCCCGACCATCCGGCGCGCGAGATGCAGGACACCTTTTTCCTGCCCGGCGGACTGCTGTTGCGCACCCATACCTCCAACGGCCAGATCCACGTGATGCAGCGTCGCCAGCCCCCGCTGGCCGTCATCTGCCCCGGCAACTGCTACCGGCGCGACGAACTCAGCGTGCGCGCCTCGCCGATGTTCTCGCAGATCGAAGGGTTCATGGTGGACCGGACCGGAATCGTCACGATGGCGCATCTGAAGGGGGTGCTGTCGGAATTCCTGCGCGGTCTGTTCGGCGCCGCCACCAGGGTCAGGTTTCGTGCCAGTTTCTTTCCGTTCACCGAGCCCAGTGCCGAAGTCGATATCAGCTGCGTGCTGTGCGGCGGTGGCGGATGCCGGGTATGTAAGCACAGCGGATGGGTCGAGATTCTGGGCTCCGGCATGATTCATCCCAACGTCCTGCGCGCGGTCGGCTACGATCCCGCCGAGTACCAGGGCTTCGCCTTCGGCGTGGGCATCGAACGCACCGCCCTGCTCAAGCTGGGCGTCGACGACATGAGGCTGTTTTTTGAAAACGACCTGCGCTTCCTTGAACAGTTCTGATTTTCCCCTACGACCATGAAGCTGCCGCTTAGCTGGTTGAAAGAGTTCGTTCAGATTACGGCCGATCCCGACGAGATCAGCCATCGGCTCAGTGTGGCGGGCCTTGAGGTCGAGAACATCGAACGCCACCGTCCCGCGTTTGCCGGCGTGACAGTGGGCCGAGTGCTCAGCGTCGAACGCCATCCCAATGCCGACCGGCTGAGCTTATGCGAAGTGGACGCCGGCCAATTCGGCCGTTTCAGGGTAGTGTGCGGCGCGCCCAACGTGCGGCCCGGGATGGTAGCGCCGTTCGCCCGAGTCGGCGCGCGGCTGGGCGGAGCGCGCAAGAGCGGAGAAGCGCCCGTATCCCTGGATGAGGTGGCACCGCTGCAGGCCGCCGAAATTCGCGGCGTACGCTCG
This sequence comes from Pseudomonadota bacterium, assembly GCA_021325025.1. GTDB lineage: Bacteria > Desulfobacterota > Binatia > Binatales > Binataceae > JAJPJA01. The sequence continues at coordinate 149,308 of JAJPHZ010000033.1, forward strand.
GAAGGAATGCTCTGTTCGGGCCGCGAATTGGGTCTGTCGGAAGACCACAGCGGCATCCTGGCGCTGGAATCGGACGCGCCGCTGGGCACTGACCTCGCCCAATATCTGGAGCTGGACGAAACCGTTTTCGATATCGCGATCACGCCCAATCGCGGCGACTGTCTGTCCACCGTGGGACTGGCGCGCGAGGTTGCTGCGCTGTTCGGCTTGAAACTCAAGCTGCCGAAGATCAAGCCGCCGGCGGTATCGGACGGTGAATGCCCGGACATCGAGATCCATGCCGCCGACTTGTGCCGCCGTTATGCGGGGCTGCCGATGGGCGGTATACGCATCGCCAACTCACCGGCCTGGCTTCGCCGGCGGCTGGAGTTGTGCGGTATGCGCGCGCTCAACAACGTGGTGGACGTCACCAACTACGTGATGCTGGAACTGGGGCAGCCGCTGCACGCCTTCGACCTGGACAAGATTCAGGGCGGCAAAGTCGTGGTGCGGCGCGCGGGCGACGAGCGCCGGTTCGTCACCCTGGACAACCAGGAGCGCGAGCTTCGCCCCGACGACCTGCTGATTGCCGACGCGGTGCGGCCCCTGGCGATCGCCGGCGTGATGGGCGGGCTGGATTCCGAGGTCAGCGACACCACCACCCGCATCCTGCTGGAAAGCGCCTACTTCGAGCCGATGACGATCGCACGCACGGCGCGCCGCCTGGGCCTGCGCAGCGAGGCCAGCTATCGCTTCGAACGCGGCATCGACCGTCAGGGCCAGGTTACGGCGATCAGCCGCGCCGCCGCGCTTATCCGCCAGTTAGCCGGGGGACACGAGCTGGCGCCGGTGCGCGACGTCGAGCCTGAAGCGGCACTCCGGCGCGAGATCGATCTTGACCTGCGGCGGGTCGGTGCACTGCTCGGGGTTGATGTGCCGCGTGCTGAAATTCGCCGGCGCCTGATTTCCATTGGCGCCGCCGTTCACACCACGGGCAAGGAGCGGCTGGGTGTCATCGCCCCGTCCTTTCGACCCGACCTCAATGAAGCGGCCGACCTGGCCGAGGAGGTCGGACGGCTGCGCGGCTTCGAGGAGGTCCCCGAGCGATTGCCGCAGCGGCCGGCGCAAATCATAACGCGCGACCCCGCACGCGCCTTCGTCGCCCGCACCCGGGACACGATGCTCGGATGCGGTCTGACGGAAATCCGCACGATCGCCTTTGTCGCGCCCGAGGATAATCGGCGCTTTCCCGGCCTGGACGGCGGCTCACCGGTGGTGGTGACCAATCCCCTTTCCACTGAGCTAAGCCAATTGCGTACCAGCCTGATCCCGGGCTTGCTCGGGGTGCTGCGCTTTAATCTCAACCGCCAGGCCACCGCGATGCATGCCTTTGAGATCGCCAAGGTGTTTCACAGCACAAGCGACACGCCCAGTGAAGGCCAACGGCTGGCCGCGATCAGTTATGGCGATTTCATCGTAACCAGCGTCGGGGCGCCGCCCATTGCGGCAGGCTTCTTCACGGTCAAGGGCATCCTGGAGGCCTATTTCGTTAGTCTGGGGATTTTCGACCAGATCACGTTTGCGGGCATCGATACGGCGCGCGCACCGTATCTGCATCCGGGGATGGCGGCTGAGGTCAGGCTTGCGGGCAAGATGATCGGAGTGCTCGGCGAATTGCATCCGCAGGAGGCCTTGCGGTTCGAATTGAGCCGCAACTGCGGACTGTTTGAGCTGGATTTCGGGGCATTGGCGGACTATCGGCACCCGCCCCGGGCGATCGAGGCGCCGCCCCGTTTCCCCGCGGTGCGCCGCGATTTGGCCTTGGTGCTGGACCGCGACGTGCCCGCCGCCACCGTCATCGGTACGGTCAAGAACGTCCAGGAGCCTTTGCTTGAGAGCGTCGAGATTTTTGACGTCTATACCGGTGAGGGCATTGCGCCGGACAAGAAAAGCGTCGCGCTGTCGCTGCGCTATCGGCACAAGGAGCGCACGTTGACCGACGAAGAGGTCAACCGTGCGCACGAAGCGCTGGTCGGCCGCGTCCTGCCGTTGCTCAATGCAACGATGCGCCAGTAGCAGACTGGCGCGTGGCAGTGAACGAACGGCGAAGCTTGAACTTGTAAGTCCTCGCTCAGAGCGTGTAGGCTGCTGACTAGCGTGCCACATGGTAAGCCAACCTGCACGGCAGTTACGATCAGGCAGGCAGAAGAGGGAGAGGTCTAAGAATTCTGCCGTCCCCGCTGCTGCGTCCGCTCGTCCGCTGAAAATCGGTGAAGCTGCAAAATTGCTGGGGGTGGAGGCGTACGTGCTGCGCTTTTGGGAGACCCAGTTCAGCGAACTGCAACCCCATCATACCCAAACCAAACATCGGCTCTACCGCGCCCAGGACATCGAGATACTGCGCCTCATCAAGCATCTGCTCTACGAGGAAGGTTTCACAATCGACGGCGCTCGTAAGCGCATCAGGGAATTGATGCGCGGCCAGGGGCACGCCAAGGCTGCGGCGGCGCGCTCCACGGGTAAAACCTCCGTCGCCAACGCATCTGCGGCCGGTGCGCAATCCAGCCCGGCGTCGGGCGCGGCGGCGCGTCAGGCGCTGATCGAAATCCGCCGCGACCTTGAATCGCTTTACCAACTGCTCAAGGATTGAAGGCGCCGCGCTAGCCGACGTTGTCGGAATGCATCTGGACCCGCCGGGGCGGGCGCTTGTGCTGTGCGTGGAGGAAAAGTCGCAGATTCACGCCCACTGGCGCATCGTGGCTCAACCTGGTGGAGCGCTGGTTCGCCGCAGCCCTCGTTCGATCAGCTCGGTGAGCTTCTTCTGGGTTCCCACTTACGAAACGCCCGCTGACCGCGCTCTTGCTGATGCCGCCCACTGCGACCTCCTCGGGCAACGGCTCCAGAGTTCGCGCGTAACGCCTCATTTCCAGAAGCCGGATATACGGATGCAACTGGTATTACGTCATTACACAGGGGCTGGGTCCATATACGGAAATCCGGGTTTAAGCGACTTTTCCGTCGAGGCGGCCCATCGCGAACGTCCTCCCCTGCGTGCGGCGATGCGCAAGTCATAGCGCAGGTCGGCTCTGGATGCACGGGGCGCCGCGCAGGGGGGCCAGGCTGAGAGTCTCAGCCGCGTCGCCTGGGGGTCGGCGACGAGAGTACGTTCGCGTCCAACGAGTCCGCCTCAAAACAGGTCGGGCTGGCTGATCACGACAAATGCGGCGGACTCACCCGTTGGAATCGTTATCTGTGGCCGCAGAAGGTGTCGCCACGCCCTTGAGCACGCTGACCGTGCTGCTGCATGCATTGGTGACCCACACGTTTCCCCTTGAGTCAATCGCCATATTTTCGGGACAGGCGCCAACCAGGAACTCCGCAATGGGCGCGCCCGAGGAGTTGAACTCAAGCACGTTGTTAGACTCCTGATTGGCCACGAATACATTGCCCGCTGCGTCGATGGTGACGCCTCGCGGGCCGATTCCCACGGCTTCGCTTCGGATTGGCGCAAAGGATGGCGCGGCGGCGAAAACGGACACGTGATCGATGCTTTGCACGGACTGCCACAAATTTCCGGACAGGTCGATTGCGTTGCCGGTCGGCTGGAGGCCAACCGAACCTTGCGGAATGGTGGCGAGCAGCGCGCCGGCCGAATTGAGCACGCTTACGGTGCCGCTGTAGTAGTTGCCGATCCAGAAATTGCCGCTTTCATCTCTGGCAACTGCGTGCGGCGCCTCGCCGGTCGGAAAGGTGTTGATGAGAGCGCCGGTGCCGCCATCCAACTCGGCAATCGTGTTGCTCCCCTGGTTCGTAACCCAGATGTTGCCCGAGGCGTCGAATTGCGCGTGCTGGGGCCCGTCACCGCCGGTACAGAAGGTCCCGATCAATGCGCCGTGGCTGTTGAGCGCCGTCACCGTCCCGCTGGTAGCGCCGGGACACGACGTCGGAGCGCCCGGGCCAGCGCCCGCAGTGTTCTGGATCCAGATGTTGCCCGTGCCCGAGCGGTCGATTTTCAACCCGTGCGGTCGCATGCCAACCGGAAAGGTGGCCAGAACAACCCCCGCGTTGCTGAGCTCGGCAACGGTGTTGCTGTATCGATTGGCGATCCAGACGTTGTCGGATTTATCGATCCCGATGCCTTCCGGGTAATTGCCGCCGGAGGCGAAGCTTACTACGGACGGCGGCGGAGTCGACGAGTGATCGCTGCCGCACGCATAAGTCCCGAAGATCAGGAAGCACAATCCAGCGGAAAGAAGATATTTGCGCAGCACGGCCATCTCCTTTGGCAGGAAGGCGGTTTCGGAAGCTAATGAGCGGCTAAACCGGAAATTCCGTTTTGGACCCTCCCTGCGCGTTGTTCAACAGTGTGAGTCTGCGACGGGCGACGTTCTCGATGTTCTGAAAACGCGGACAGCGCTGCGGATTAAAGACCGCTTCCGTGCTTTTGCATCGGAACGTCTTTACGGCCGCTTTCTATCACATCCTACGCATTAAGTCAACAGTCGTGGGCGAATTGGAATCCTGCCCTCGCGGTCTTCGGCGACCACGGAGGAGCCCTCTTCGATGCCCAGGCAGCGACGGAGCTTTGAAGGCGCCGCGCTAGTTGCAGGCTAGGCGGGCGGCTTTACCAGCACGGTGCAGATGCCGGTCCGGGTGCGATGGCTCAGGATGCGGCCGGCCTCGTCCACCACAAGCGTTTCGCGCTCGCCGATCGCCGGCTCGAACAGCCAAGTTCCGGGCTCGGCTTCAACCCGGTAGAGCGACTGTTTGACCGATCGGGCCACCAGCGTGGCGGGATCGATCACCGCCACCCGCGCGGTCCATCGGCTCTGACCCCGCCCGCGCACGTGCGCGATGAGCAGCGCCTTGAAGATAATCAGTCCGCCGTCGATTTCGCGGAAGCGGCCGAGCTTTACCTCCACCGTGTTGCGCGCGCCCATCGCCGTGACGACGCCGCGCAGCGTGTCGTCGAGGGCGTCGTAAGCGGCACTGCGCGAAAACGGTCCCCTTGCGTAGCGCAGCCGTATCGTCCTGACGAGGCCGTCCTCGTCGAGCGTGGCCTCGACCTCATGGCGGTTGCCCGCGGCGTCGGCCGCACGCCGCACGCCGCTTAGCCGGGCGGCGCTCACCTGCGCGGTCTCGGTCGCGATCAGGTCTCCCTGCTCGCGCACCTCATAGACATATTCGCCCTGGGGAATAATCACTGCGGCGCCGTCGCCAATCGCTGATCGACCAGCTTGCGCAAGGCCGCGGCCAAGCCGGGGGCGCCGGCCTCATGCTTGAGATAGACGTAAACGTCGCGCGCCTGCGCGTCCATGTCCACGATGCGGTCGGCCCATTGCGCCAGTTCCGCTTCCTCGTAGCCCTCCTTGCGCAGGCGCAGATAGGTGTAGGGAGCGGTCAGCACCACCGGCGTGGCAAGCTTGTCACTCTCCGCGACACACAATGCACCTGCGGCCTCGCCCAGCGCGTCATAGACCGCGTCGTCAAACCACGAACGGTCGCGGAACTCGAAGGCCGCCGCGATTCGCCGGTCAAGTTGGCTCAGAAAATCGCGCAGCAGCGGCACGTCCTTCTTGAAGCCGGGCGGAAGCTGGAACAGGGCCGGGCCCAGCCGCTCGCCCAGCATGCCGGCAACGGAGATGAAATAATCAAGGTCCTTTTGTGTGTTGCGCAGCCGCGCCAGATGCGTGATGCGCTGGGAAGCCTTGAGCGCGAAACGGAAGTCCTGCGGGGTCTGGCGCACCCAGCCCTCCAGCATCGCCGGACGCGGCATCGCCCTGAACGTGTAGTTGATCTCCACCGTCGGCATGTGCTGCGCGTAATACGCCAGCATCTGGTTGCCCGCGGTGCGCGGCGGATAGAAGCTGCCGACCCATTCCTTGTAGCTGAACCCCGAGGTGCCGATGCGAATCATGCCCCTTTACAATTAGCAGGTTAATGCGCCGCCGCAACGAGCGGCCGGCACAAGCCGGGTGAAAAACAAAGGCCGCCGGATTTACAGCGGCCTTTGTCTCAAATGGCGGGCGACGATGATGACGGAAAAGCGGCGCCCTCGGATGCCTTATCTCATCACCCGTTCCAAAGAGCCGGGCGTGGAGTTGGCCATATCGCGTACCTCGGGAGGCGCCTGGTCGTCGATCTGCACGTGCGTATCGTTGTTCCAGGTGATGTGCGAATTCTGAAAGTCCACTGCCATGCTCATGCCGGTCGCATAGGCATAGATGGTCGTAACGCCGTGGATGTCGATCGGGTAATTCGCGGTCCACAACATTTTGTAAAGCTTGTTGGTCCGATCGTAGGCTTCGGCGCCGGCCGCCGCGGCGTAGTAAGTCTGTTTATCGACATAAAAAATGCGATGCGAATAGCAATAGTTGCCCAGTTTGGGTAGGGCGAGCAGGTCGATGACATAGTTGTCGCGCAGCTCCCAATGATTTGTACCTGCCACCGGCCATCCCGGAAAGGCGTCGCCCGGGTAGGTGCCGCCGCCGGCGTAGGACTTGGGATCTGGGGATTTTGCGGGATCCATTACGATGGTCAGCAGCTTCTTCAAACCCACATAGGTCGGGGAGAAATTCGGCGGCAGCCATGATCCGTCGTCCGCGATGTAATCCGTGCCCAAAAGCGGGGTGCAGCGGGCGGCGCTGGACAAACGCAGCGAGCGGCGCAGCGAGGGCAGGAACGCGTACAGTTCCTGAAGCTTGGTCGGATCCTTGGGCTGCAGCTGAAGCTCGGTGGTGTACTTGGACTGCTCCGGGGCGGCCACGAAATAATGGCCGGCCTGGAAGTAATCGGTTCCATATGGAGTCGTATTTGGATAGCCCTCATCGCTCAGGAACGCCATCATGTAGAACGTGTCGTCGGTATCCTCGGGACTGACGTTTCCAAATCGGTCAACGATGCGGTCCCACGTATAGTAGCGCGATACGGCCGGGCGCCACGGCAGCCACGCGTCGTACATCACCTTTACGGCCATCAGCGGCTCGGTTGGATTGGGAAACGGCACTCCGGCCGTATAGCCCTTGATCGTGTAACCGCCGTCCGAAAGTTTTTCCAGGCTTACCTGGCCGTGAAATTTCTCAGTATCCTCGAGAAATTTCTTGGGCAGCGGAAAATTGCTGGTCGGCCCTACCACGATTGTGAACTCGGGTCCGGGCCCGATATGCCAGTGGTAATCGCCTGAGAACGCCGCCTGCAGCCAGATCGGCATGAAATTCTTGTATTGCCGCCAGTTCTGCAGGGTGATCTTGGTGCCGGGCGGAATGGTCTGGGATGAAGAGGCGTCGACCAAATCGCGGTAGTGCTGCGGATCGAACATCATCTCGGCCGACACGGCCTGCACCGTTGCGCAGATTAAAAACCCCGCGGCGACTACGGACAGGAACGACCCCATTCGCTTGCGCATTACAGACTCCTTTGCTTGCACCAGATTGAAGGAATGTCCGGAAGGAACTCCCCAGTCCCTTCTCCATCCCCAGTTTCCACCCATTCAACCAGCCAGGCATCGGGAGCAGGTATTCACCGCCATCCGTCCGCGGCCGCGTTTTTTTCAGCCCCACAACGCCGGGCCGCCGGGAAAGCGGTAAAGCAGGTACAGGGAGGGCGCGTACAGTCAAAGCGCCGCAAGTAGGGTTAATAGCGCAGAATCTCCCGTGGCCGCAAGGACCACTGGCACGGCGCGCAAAGCACGATTTTATTTACGGCCCCAGGCGCCGCCGCCCGGGGTCTCGATGCGGATGCGCGCGCCGGGTGCCAGGCGCGCGCTGGCCTTGCCGGGCAGCCTGCGCCGCCTGCCATCGCGCTCGATGTAGTTGACGCCCGGCTTGCCCGGCCCTCCGCCGGCCAGACCGTAGGGCGCGAGCACGCGGCGTTCGCTGAGTACGCTGACATCGCATTCCACCAGGCATTGCAGCTCGCGCACCAGCCCGTCACCGCCCGGGAATTTGCCCTTGCCGCCCGAGCCGCGGCGGATGCGGTATTCAGTGACGCGCAGCGGGTAATATGCCTCCAGCGCCTCGATGGGCGTGTTCAGAGTGTTGGTCATGTGGGTGTGGATCCCCGACGCGCCGGGAAAGCCCGCCGCGGCCCCGGCGCCGCCTGCGATCGTTTCGTAATAGGAAAACGCCCGCCCGCGCTCCGCGTCATATCCGCCCACGGTCAGGTTGGACATCGAACCTGAACTGGCGGCGGGAATCCGCTCGGGCGCCGCCTGTGCCAACGCCTTGAACAGGACGTCGACCAGGCGCTGGGAGGTTTCGACATTGCCGCCCGCCACCGCCGCAGGCGCATTGGCGTTGACCACTGTTCCGGCCGGAGCGATCACTTCCACCGCACGCATCAGCCCTTCGTTGGGCGGCACCGCTGCCGCACCCAGGCACTTCATCACGTAAAAGACCGCCGACAGCGTGATCGCGTAATTCGCATTGACCGGACCGCGCACCTGCGGTGACGATCCGGTGAAATCCACGCGGGCGCGGCCGCGCCGTAACTCTATGGCAACGCGCAGTGGCACCTTTTCGGTGCCGAAGCCGTCGTCGTCGAGGAAATCCTCGGCTGTGTAGAGGCCGTCGTTGAGCTTTGCCAATGCTGCCTTCATCAAGCGCGCCGAGTAGTTCTTGAGTTCCTCCATCGCGGCGCCGACCAGCGCGGTGCCCAGCGTCCGGGCCAGTTCCACCATCCGCCGCCGCCCTACCGTCAGCGCGCCGATTTGCGCACGCAGGTCGCCTTCGCGCTCCTGGCGTACGCGGGTATTGGCGAAGAACAGCTCGAAGATGTCGCGCACCGGCTCGCCCCCGGCGATCAGCTTGACCGGCGGCAGACGGAATCCCTCCTGGTAAATCTCGCTGGCCAGCGCCATCGAGCCCGGCGCCATCCCGCCGATATCCGCATGATGAGCCCGGTTGGCGACGAAGGCGAAGGGCGCGCGCCGGCCGGGGAGAAACACGGGCTCGACCATCGTCACGTCAGGCAGATGGGTGCCGCCGGCGAACGGGTCGTTGACCACCGCGACGTCGCCCGGCGCCAGGACAAGGCGCCTAATCGCGGCGCGCACCGACAGCGGAGTGGATCCCAGATGGACCGGCAGATGGGCCGCCTGCGCCACCATCTCGCCCGATCCGTCGAACAGCGCGCAGGAGAAATCGCGCCGCTCCTTGATGTTGGGCGAGTAGCCGGTCTGCCCCAGCACGATACCCATCTCCTCGGCGATCGCCGCCAGGCGGTTGTTCATCACCTCCAGCGTCACTGGGTCCAGTTTCATGCGGCGCCCGCCTCCAGGTGGATGTTGCCGAAATCGTCGACCCGCATCGTATAGCCGGGCGCCACGTAAGCGGTGGCGCTAAGTTCGACGACCAGCAAGGGGCCTCGCAACCGCGCGCCCGCGCCGAGCCGCTCGCGCTGATAGATAGGGATCGGACGGCGGCGGCCGTCTACAATCGCGCTGATGCGCCCGAGCGGTGCGGGCGAACCAACCGCGCGGGCGATGCGGCGCGGGCGATGCGCATACTCGTGCGCGCGGCCCGCGACGCGCAGATTGACCAGCTCGACCGCCGCGTCGCGCGCCGCATAGCCGAAGGTGCGCTCATGCGCGCGATGGAAGTCGTCGATAAAGCGCGCCGTCAGGGGCACTTTGAGCTCGAAGGATTGTCCGGCGTAGCGCAGGTCGGCCCATAACTCCAGTTCCAGCCGCGCGCGGGCCACGCCCTGCGCGGCCATCTCGTCCTGCGCGCGCTTGAGCAGCGGACGCATCAGCCGGCCCGCTTCGGCATAAGAGGGCGCCACGCGCCTGACTGTGAGCGAATACTCGCGTCCCAGGGCCGCGTTGAGCGCGCCGTAAGCGCAGGCCAGGCCCGGATTGCAGGGCAGGATCACACGGCGGACACCCAGTTCGGCGGCTAGCTCGCAGGCATGCATCGGGCCGGCGCCGCCGAAGGCCAGCAGCGCGAACTGGCGCGGATCCAAACCGCGCTCCACCGTGATCAGACGCACCGCGCGCGCCATATTGGCGTTGACCACGCGCACTACGCCCATCGCTGCGTCGTCCATAGCGCACTTCATCGCGCGGCCGAGCTGCCCAATCGCGCGCTGAGCGCGTTCGGGAAACAGACCCATCCGGCCGCCCAGGAAATTGGCCGCCACCAACCGGCCGGCGACCAGGTCGGCGTCGGTGACGGTCGGCTGCTCGCCGCGTCCGTAGCAGGCCGGACCCGGATCGGCGCCGGCGCTTTGCGGCCCGACCTTAAGCAATCCGCCCTCGTCCACCCGCGCAAGCGAGCCACCGCCTGCGCCCACGGTGTGGATGTCGATAACCGGGGTGCGCACCGGGTAGCCGGCCGGATAGCTGAGCGAGCGGATATTGGCGCGCCGGTCGAAGAGCGAGACATCGGTGGACGTGCCGCCCATGTCGAAAGTGATGAAGCGATCGACGCCGAAGGCCCGCGCCAGGCTGGCGGCGCCCACCACGCCGGCCGCCGGGCCGGAAAGAATCGTGCGCACCGGTTCCAGGCGCGCCAGCTCGGCGCCGATCGCGTTGCCGTCGGACTGCATGACACGCAGACGGTGCGCAGGCAGCTCGCCCTGCAGGCGCTCGAGATGGTCGACCATCAGCGGCGCCACATAAGCGTTGACGACCGTGGTCGAAAGGCGCTCAAACTCGCGGTACTCGGGCAGGATGCGATGGGACACCGACAGCGGGCGCCCCAGCGGCGCGAGGATTTGCGCGATCCGCTCCTCGCTGTGCGGATTGGCATAGCTGTGGAGCAGGCAGACGGCAAAGGATTGCGCGCGGCTGGCGGCGGCGATTGTCGCGATACGTCTTTGTTCGGCCGCACTCAGTTCGGTGGCGATGCGGCCGTCAAACAAGGTCCGCTCCGCGATTCCAAAACGCATCGCGCGCTCCACCAGCGGCTGCGGACGCGCGGGCGCCAGGGCGTATATGTCGGCGCGATTTTGCCGGCCGATCTCGATCAGGTCCTCGAAGCGCGCGTTGGTAAACAGCGCCACCCGTGCACCGCGCCGCTCGAGCAGCGCGTTGGTGGCAACGGTCGAACTGTAGGTCAGCGTCTGGGCGATGTGTTCGCCCAGCAGCGCGCGCACACCTTCGAGCACCGCGGCGGCCGGGTCGTGCGGCGTGGACAGCAGCTTGTGGACGCGCAGCTCGCCGTCGATTACGGCGGCAACGTCGGTGAAGGTCCCGCCGGTATCGACCCCGATAAGGAGCGGTGTGCGGTACTGCGCTGTGCGTCGGCGGGCGGACACGCTCAGGATGCTTTCAGCAGAATCTTGAATGTCGAGGGCTGGGCGGCGCGCACCAATGCGTCCGACACCTGCGCGAGCGGAAAGATGCCTGAAATAAGCGGGGTCGGGTCGACAGCACCGCTTTCCAGCGCGTCCAGCGCGGGCCGAAACCGCCCACATCGCGAGCCGATGACGTCGATTTCGTTGATCACGATCGGAGCCAGGTTGATTCCTGCGGCGCCCGCCACCGTGGTCTTGAGGATCAGCTTGCCGCGCGGACGCACCAGTTCCAGCGCGCGGCTCAACCCGATAGCGGAGCCGGTGCAATCGATCACTACGTCAAAACCCGGCTTGAGATCGCGTTCGTGCTCTGCGGCAAGGCCCATCTGTGCCAGGCGGCCGAGCTTGTCCACATGATGGCCGCCGAGGACCGGGTTGCATCCACGCGCCTTCATAGCAAGCGCAGTCATCGCGCCCAGGCGTCCGTCACCCAAAATCGCGATGCGGTCGTGGGCAGCGATTTGCGTCTGTTCGAAAATCTCGAACGCCGCGGCCAGCGGCTCAGTGAATACCGCCGCTTCGTCCGGGAGTTGGTCGCTGATTGGGATCAGATTGACGTCAGGCAAGCACAGGTATTCGGCGAACGCGCCGTCGCGCCCCACAATCCCCAGCACGGTGCGGTTGGGACAATGCCGCCCCATCGCCGCGCGGCACGAGTCGCAGTGGCCGCAGGCTGCGTTGATCTCGCCGACCACCCGCTTGCCTGCCAATGTGCGATTGGCGCTGGCAGCGACTTCGCCGACGAACTCGTGGCCGGGCACGCCGCTGAACGCCATGTAGCCGCGCATCATCTCCAGGTCGGTGCCGCATATCCCCGCCATCCGCACCCGCACCAGGCTTTCGCCCGCACCCGGCACAGGCATGGGATAGTCGTTGCGCAAAACGATTCGTTCCGCCTCTGCCGCAGCCGATTGTGTCAGGACCAGTGCGCGCATCGCGCTCCGCTCGCGCAGGACTCATCGCAAAGCCCTGCCACACGGCATCCTATGCGCAGTCGATTGGTTAGGAAAGTGCGATCGAGCGACGCCCCGTCAGGAGCTGCTGGCCGTGCTGTCGCTTGAGGAACTCTTGGTGCTCGAACCCTTGTCGCCCGAAGAGGAACTGGAGGATTCGCCTGATTTGCCGTTGCTCGCAGACGTTTCGCTCGAGGCGCTTGCGGACCGGCCGTAGTCAGTAGCGTACCAGCCGCTGCCCTTGAGCATGAACGAGGTGTTGGAAATCAACCGTCTGACCCTGTTCTTGCAGGTGGGACATTTCTTGAGCGGATCCTCGGTGATGCGCTGGCTATATTCAAAGACCCCGCAGTTGTCGCACTGGTACTCGTAGATTGGCATAGCTTACAGCCCCTACTCTAGCCCTGGTCCAGGACGCAGTCCATGCTCGCGAAATCGGACTTTTATGCACAAAATAACCATCGACTGAAAAGTGTCAACCAACCGGTAAGGACAGCCGGCCAAAATCCCCCGTCCCTCCGGGCCTTTTCGCCGCGCTCTGGACAGTTGGCCGGGAGTGGCTAAATTCGTACTTGAGGTGCGAAGATTTGACCGCTCTAGCAGGCTGGATGAGCCGGAGCGGGCAATAGCACCGGAGACCAAAAGCTCAATGACCGACCTGCTTCCACCCTCCACCAACGCAACGAGTACCATTCCCGGCTGGCTGCGCCAAGGCGTGTGGGTCTTGGCCTATGTGTGGGGATTCGCCATCTTCCTTGCGCTGGGCACCAAGGGCTGCGACTGGATCAGCGAGCCCAGTTCTGCCAAGGTCGCGCTGGGCCTGGCCTCGGTGGTGGCGTCGATTTTCGGCGCTGCGGTGCTGGTGAGTCAGATCGCGAGGAAGATCATTGAAACGGGGAGAAAGCGGCGTGAGCGATAAACTGGCACGGCAACTTGTGCTAATCGCGATTGCGGCGACCGTCATCTTCTTCGTGGCGCGCAATCTGGTCGGCTACACCTACGTGCAGCCGGGCTACGTCGGTATCAAGGTCAAACTGTACGGCACCGAGCGCGGCGTGCAGGACCTGCCGATCGTCACCGGACGCGTGTGGTACAACCCGTGGACCGAGAAGATTTATGACTTCCCCACCTTTTTGCAGTACAAGGTCTGGACCGCCAATCCCAATGAGGGCGGCCGCAACGACGAAAGCATCACCTTTGTCACCAGGGACCGCATCCAGGCCAACGTCGATGTATCGGTCGCCTATCAGTTCATGCCCGACAAGGTGCCCGAACTGTTCATCAAGTTCCGCTCCACGCCCGACGTCATCGCCGACACCTACATCCGCTCGCGGGTGCGCGACGCGTTCGTGCGGATGGGCTCCGAGCTCAACGCGATGGACGTGCTGGGCGCGGGAGTCTCGACCCTGGACGCCGACGTTAAGAACGCGGTGGACAAGGAGATGGCGCCCTTGGGCATCACGTTCGACTACGTATCGGTAATCGGCAAGCCCCGTCTGCCGCAGCAGATCCAGGATGCAATCGAAGCGGCGCTGACCGCGACCCAGCAGGCGCAGACCGCGCAAAATCAGGTCGCGGTGGCCGAGGCCCAGGCCCGCCAGAAGGTCGCCGTCGCCGAAGGCAACGCCAACGCGCTGCGCGCCGAGGCCCAAGGCCGCGCCGACGCGCTGCTGACCGAAAAACAGGCCGAAGCCAAGGCCAACCAGCTAATCGCCGCGAGCATGACCCCGGAGCTGATCCGCTACTTGGCCATCCAGCGCTGGAAGGGCGAGGTGCCGATGTACACCTCCGCGCAGTCGCCGATCCCCTTCATGTCGCTGCCCGACCCGCGCCAGGCGCCGGGCGACGCCAGGCAGTCGTCCAAGAGTATGCCCTGAGATGGGGCTTTGAGATGGGGCTTACTGATCGCTCCGTTCGATCATAACGGACGCAGGAAGCTCGCGTAGCAGTAACCGTCGGCCAGCCCGTCGCCGTTGAGATCCACCAGCGCCCACTCGCCGGTGCGCGACAACAGCCACACCGTGGTGCCGGCGCTCAGCACCGAGCGGACATCGAAATCAGTCGAGGGACCGGAGCGCAGCCGCAGGCCGCCTCTGGCATTGACGACGAAGCGCGCGGCAGTGACCGGAGCGGGTCGCGGCGCAATGCCCTGGCCCATCGAGTCGGGGTCGAGCAGGAAGCTGCCGAAATCGGGCCGGTCGGGGTTGGTTTCATCGGGGTCGCAATCCAGGCCGCAGACGGTGGCCGGCATGTTCTGTTTGAGGTGCCATTGGCGGCCCGCGAGGTAGTTCTGGTATTCGCTCCAGCCCCTGGACTGCGCGAGCCAGGCAAATTGGGCCAGTCCGGCGTCAACGATCGTGCGGCATACGCGTCCTGAGCCGTAAACGCCGACCAGGTAATCGGCGGTCCCGCCGGCCGACGTGCTCAGCCCCCGCGCGACACCCTGGAAGAAAGGAATGACGTTGGATTCGATTTCGCGCGCACCAGCGTCGAAGTCGACCGAGAAATAAATCGCGGAGCCGGCGGGCTGGAAGATGACGTTGCGGGCGTAGTCGTCGGCGGCGCGGCCGGCCGCCTCGCCCGCGGCGGCGGTAAAGTCCGCCGGCTGATTCTGACGGTTCTGATAGACGACCGCCAGGCGCATTCCCGCACGTCCCAGAGCCGTTGCCTCCGCTTGGGAAAGCCGCTTCCAGTCCGACCGGCTGTAATAGCGAACCACCGTGTCATAGCCCGACTGCTTCAGGCATTCGATCACACGCGAACAATCCCAGGTGGTGTCGAGTACGGTCGCCATCGCGTCCTCCCCTGCCTGCGGCGGTAAACATCTGGTTTACCGCAGTATTCTCTGCTCTTCAGGACACGATTTCCAGCGTCGGGATTCGATTTTTGTGGTTGATCATGCGCAGCGCCGTTTGCACTCGCCGGCACGAAGACCCTGGTCGGATTCACACCTGGCGCGTCAGTTCGGCCAGCTTTGCCGCGGCCGCCTGGGGCGATGGAGTCTCCACCCGCACGACCTTCCGCCGCGCCGCCTGTCCCTTGATGATGCTCACTGCGGCGGCGGGCACGCCCAGAGCTTGCGCGATGAACTCGATCAACTCGCGGTTGGCCCTTCCCTTCTCCGGCGCGGCGTTGAGTGTCACGACCGGGCCCGTAGGCCGAATCGGTCCAAAGCCGCACCGGCCTGCTGCGGGCCGCACGCTTAGCTCCATCGTCAAACGCGTCCGCTCCAGACGCAGCCATGGCGCGGGCGACGGGCCCGGCACCCGCGCGGCTGTTTTGCGATGCTCCTGTGCCGCCACCGTGTCGCCGGATAGCTGATGGGCAGCGCTAGTTGAAGCCGCTGATCGCCAGGCGGGCGAAAGTCGGAATGAAGTAAGACTGGACGAACCAGATGGCGATCATCACGATCACCGGCGAGAAGTCCAGGCCGCCGAAAAACACCGGAATACGGCGACGGACCCAGTTGAACACCGGCTCGGTCAATGCGCTGATCACGCGCACGATCGGATTGTCGGGGTTCGGTTCGATCCAGCTCATCACGGCCGAGATGATTACCACCCACAGGTAGACCTGGAGCAGGTTGCTCAACAGCGCCGCGACGGTGATGACGAAATTGGTATATACGAACACGATTTGATTTTAAATTACCCGGCCAATTCGCGCGAGCGGTCGGCCGCCGCCTTGATTGCCGCTGCGACGACGCCCGGAAAGCCGTTGGCGCCGAAGCTGCGCAGCGCCGCCTCGGTGGTGCCGCCCGGCGAGGCCACCATCCGGATCAATTCTTCGACCGGTTGCCTGGATTGGCGCATCTGCGCGGCCGCGCCGCATAGCGTCTGTAGCGCCATCTCATAGGCCAGCTTCGCGGGCAGCCCCTGCTCGACCCCCGCGTCTGCCATCGCTTTGACGAACAGGTAAACGTAGGCCGGGCCGCTGCCCGAGAGGGCGGTCACGGCGTCAAGCAGGCTTTCGTCGGACAGCGCGACCGTTTGGCCGACCGCGCGAAACAGTTTGAGGGCGAATGCCAGGTCGGCCCGGCTGGCGGCGGGACCGCGCACCAGCGCCGCCATCCCCTCGCCCACCATCGCGGGCGCGTTGGGCATCACGCGGATGACCCGGCACGTGGCGCCCAGATGGGACTGAATCCTGGCGATCGGAACTCCGGCGGCGATCGAGATAAACAGTTTGCGCGCCGCGCTGCCCGTACGCGCCAGCTCCGCGCCGATTTCCGCCAGCACCTCGTCGATGGTCTGGGGCTTGACCGCCAGCACGATGGCAGGCGCTTCACGCACGACCTGCAGGTTGTCGCGCACGGCGGCGACCTTGGTGTTGCGGGTGAACTTACGCCGGCGCGCGGCGTCGATATCGGAGGCGATCAGTTCGTTGGCCTTGAAGACCTTGCGCTCGACCAATCCTTTGGCCAGTGCCTGGCCCATGTTGCCGGCGCCGACAAACCCGAGCTTCTTCATCGCGGCCGCTCGCCGAAAATCGCGCGTCCCACCCGCACGATTGTCGCTCCTTCCTCAATTGCCACTTCGAAATCGTCCGACATTCCCATGGACAGCTCGCTTAGCGCAAGTCCGCAGGCGGCGGCAAGCCGCTCGCGCATCCGGCGCAACTGCACAAAGTAGCGACGGCTAAACTCGCAGTCGGGTCCGGGCGGCGGTATCGCCATCAGCCCGCGCACTTCGACCTGATTGCGAATCGCGTTAATCAAGTCCTCGACCTGGTTGGGCGCCACGCCCGTCTTGCTCCCTTCACCGCCCAGGTTGACCTCGACCAGGACTGCGGCCGGCGGATCGCGGCGCACCCTGGCCAGTGCGCCCGCCAGGCGGATCGAATCCAGGCTCTGGATAAGATGGAATGCGCCAGCCGCAACTTTTGCCTTGTTGGTCTGCAGATGGCCGATCAGATGCCACCTGATGCGCTCCAGATCGGACAACTGCGCCTGCTTGGCCAGCGCCTCCTGCACGTAGTTTTCGCCAAAATCCCGCACCCCGGCGGCATACGCCGCCCGCATCATCTGCACGGACTGCATCTTGCTGGCCGCTACCAGGCGCACGGAACCTTCGGCGCGGCCCGCGCGCCGCAGCGCCGCCTCGATCCGTTTACGCACCGCGTCCAGCCGCGCGGCGATTTCTGCGGCGTCCATTCAGCTTGCCTGCGACGGCTCAACGCCGGCGCCGTGGCGGCGCAGCGCTGTCAGCACCTCGTCGATGGGCAGGCCCATCACGTTGGCGATCGAGCCCTCGACCGCGGCGATAAAATCGCCCGCATCGCCCTGAATCGCATAGCCCCCGGCCTTGTCGTAGGGCTCGTTGCTGGCAATATATTGCTCGATTTCGGCGGCTGACAGCTCCCTGAACCTGACGCCGCTGACTATCGCGTCACTTTCTACGATCCGGCCGCCGCGCGCCAAGGCGAAGCCGGTAAACACCCGATGCACCTGTCCCGACAGCTTTTGCAGCATCCGGCGGGCGTCGGCGCGATCGTGCGGCTTGCCCAGGATTTCACCGTCGATTTCCACCACCGTGTCGGCTCCCAGCACCAGCGCATCGGGCCGCCGCACGGAAACCGCCAGCGCCTTTTCACACGCCATGCGCAGAGCAAAATCGGGTCCCGCTTCGCCCTCGGCGCGTGACTCGTCCACCCCGCTTTCGACGACTTCGAATTCAAGCCCGGCCTGCGCCAGCAATTGGCGCCGGCGCGGCGAGGCGGAGGCAAGCACGAGTTTGGGCGCCGAGCTGATTATTTTTTCGCCTGCCACCGTCGAATCAAAAAAGCTTGCGATGAGGTCATCTAACACCTGTCACAGGCCCCAGGACCGTGCAAGTTGACATCATCGCAGCCAGGCTGTTTTGCACGGCCGCATCAAATGCTAACCACATTAATAGGCGCGATCATGAAAGATATTGGATGGGTTCGGTGGTTGATGCTGGGAGTGGGCGCCGTCCTATGCGCCGGAGCGATCGCGGTTGCGGCCGCCACCGCGCCTCAGTCTCAATTCGCCGCAGGCTACGCCGCCTTTGAGCGCGGCGACCTGCAATCCGCCATACCGCAGCTCAAGGCCGCGGCGCAAGCCGGTGTGTTGGCAGACTATGCGCTGTTCTACCTGGGCCAGGCGCTGCTCGAGCGGCACGATCAGGACGGCGCTGCCGCCACCTTCACGCGCCTATCCGCCAGCTATCCGGAGAGCATCTTCGCGGCGCGCGCCGAGCTGGCGTTGGCCAAAATCGCGCTGGAGCGCAATCAGCCGGGACCGGCACGTCAGCACGCGCGCGCCGCACTTGACCGGTCCGAACAAGCCGCCGTGCAGGCGCCGGCGCGGCTGGCGCTCGCCCGCGCCCTGCTCGGTCTCGGTCAACCCGCGACGGCCTACGAGCAGACTCAGGAGTTGCGCCGCAGCTATCCGCACAGCAGCGCCGATGCCGAGGCCCGCGCGCTGGAAAAATCGCTGCTGCGCGCCCATCCGGAAGTAGCCGATACCGCCTCGCTCGCCTATCTGACCAATGAGGCGCAGTTGCTGCTGAGCGAGGGACAGAGCGAGGAGGCGTATTCGACGGCTGCGGCGGCGCTGGTATTGCAGCCGCCGTCCGCGGTGCGCGCGGCGATGCTGTGGGTGCAGGCCAAGGCTTCGCGCGCCAACCGCGAGCGCCAGGAGCGCGCGCTCAAGGCGTATCTGGCGGTTGCACCGCGCGGACCCAGGGCGCCCGAGGCGTTGTTCGACCTGGCGCGCCTTTACTGGCATCGCAAGGACACCGCCGGCGCGCGCATGTATTTCCGCGAACTGGCCGCCGATTTTCCCGGCTCTGGGCTGGCAGCGGGCGCGATGCTGCGCATTGGACGCACCTATGAAGACGAGGGGCGATTCGAACTGGCGCGTTCGGCGTATCTGGCAGCCGCCGCGGCGCATCCGCACGCCGACGCCGCCGCCGACGCCCGTTTCCGCTCGGTATGGCTGCTCTATCGCAGCCGCCGCTTTGCGCAAGCCGCGGCCGGATTTGCGTCGATGAAGGCGCGCGCCGCCGACCCGATAGAGCGCGCGATGTACGATTACTGGCATGCGCGATCGCTGGAGCAGGAGGGAGAGGCCGACCGCGCGCACGACATTTTTTATGATCTGGCCGAAAGTATCGCGACCAATTATTACCCGGAGATGGCCGCCCGCCGCGTTGGCGCGCCGCCGCTCGAAAGGCCCGCCGTCGAGCTTGACCCCGAGCCGGCCCCTCAGTCGGCGCAAGGACGCGCCTTATTCCATCTGCAGCGCGCGCTGGCGCTCAAGTCGCTGGCCCTTGACAGCCTGGAGTTGGGTGAGTTGAGGGAGTTGGCGCGCACCGCCCAAGGCGATCGCGCGATGCGGATGTTCCTGCTGGCCGAGTATTCCCAAGCTGGCGGCTATCACGACGCTACGACGCTGGCGGTCGAGATGGCGGAGCGCGGCGAGATTTCCAGCCGCCTGGCCGAGCGAATTCGCTATCCGCGCGCCTACTGGAGTGAGTTCAGCCGTGCCGCCGCGCGCACCGGTGTCGAACCTTACCTGCTGCTGGCGTTGGCGCGCCAGGAAAGCCTGTTCGATCCGATGGCGCGCTCGGTGGCCGATGCGCGCGGCGTGATGCAGCTTCTGCCCGCCACCGCGGAGAAAGTCGCCGCCGACGCCGGAATGCCCCGCGACGGCATCAATCTCTACGACCCGGCAGTGAATATCCAACTGGGCAGCATCAACCTCAAGATGCTGCTCGCGATGTTCGGGGGCGATGAATTCAAGGCGATCGCGGCTTACAACGGCGGAGAGGAGGCGGTGCGGCGATGGGTCGAGCGCTACGGCGGCACGGACGACGAATGGGTGGAAAACATCGAGTTCGCCGAGACGCGTAACTACGTAAAGAAGGTCATCGGCGGAATGCGCGAATACCGCATGCTCTATCCGGAGAAGGCTATGAGCCAGGCGGGCGCGACGATGACGATGCGCTGAGGAGGAGGAAATCAAGCAGCCCCCGCCTGATTGTATAAAGCGTCCGCTTTGGAAAGTTTCCGCTAAACAGCGACCAAGCTTGGAACTACCTGCACTCGTACGAATCAACCGATGACGCGCAGATCGATGGACACATCGACCCACTCAGCTCGCCGATCGAGGGCACGGTGATAGCCGTGCACGGGGAAGACGACGATCGCGTAAAGAAGGGCGACCTGCTGGTTGAACTCGATCCACGCGATTACCAGGTCGCGGTGGAGCAGGCAAAAGCGCGGGTCAAATTAGCGCGCGCCCAGCTCGCTTCAGCCAAACAGGATTACGCCGTCGCTTTGGCGAAGGTTCGGGAGGCGGAGGCCGCGAATTTCAAGGCCCAACGAGACGCCCGGCGCTACAGCATCCTGCTCGCTCAGCAGGTGGCGCCCCTGGAGCAATATGATCAGTACGTAGCCATCGCCCGAGTCGATGCGGCGAAAGTCGATTCCGCCCAACAAGCCGCGGGCTCGGCGGGGAAGGCGATCGCGGCGCGCGAGGCCCACGCGCAGGCTGCACAAGCTGCCCTCGATCAGGCGCTCCTGAACCTCAGTTACGCAAAGATCTACGCCCCGGCCAACGGCATAATCGGCAAGCGGTCGGTGCAGCTTGGCTCTCATATAGAGCCCGGGCAAACCCTGATGTTTGTCACTGAGACCGACGCCGTCTGGGTGATCGCCAACTTCAAGGAGACGCAGTTGGCCCGCATGCATCGGGGCGAACTGGTCACCATTCACGTCGATACCTTCGCCCGAGATCATCGCGGCTACGTCGAGCGTATGCCCGGCGTAAGCGGCGATCGCGTCAGCCTTCTGCCGCCGGAAAACGCCACCGGCAACTACGTCAAAGTCGTGCAGCGGCTGCCCGTGAGGTTTCTGCTCGAAGCCGGGCAGGACCCTGACCATCAGTTGCATCCGGGAATGTCGGTGGAGCCTACAGTATGGCTGCAGCAGTCTCACCGGAAGCAGCGATCGCGCCCGCAGTACGGGCGCGGCCGGCGCACGTGCGCCATAGTCCGTGGGCGATCGCGCTCACCGTCACGATGGCAACGTTCATGGAGCTGCTCGACACCAGTATTTCGAATGTATCGTTGCCGCACATCGCTGGAGGCCCGGGCACCAGCTACGACGAAGCGACCTGGGTGCTCACCAGCTACCGATGGACGCAACCAGCTTCATTATGTCGCAGACGCAGGATCACTACGTTTCGATTCGTCGGAAGGAAACCACAGGCAGCCGACCCGGTTGGCGTCACGGGCGTAGGCAGCGCAAATCGCGCAGAGAAGGCGTGTCAAGAGTCGCCCTCATTGTGTTATCCTGATAGCAGATGCTGTATGTGGGGAGCGCTGCGCAGAACGCCAGGCGCTCAACTGAGCCGACAGGAATCCGCTTATGCCGCAGCCAGGTGATCAGTCATGCACGCCAGCAGTCCCGTTGAGCACCCGCTTTACCGACGCGTTCGCATTCGCCTTCGAGGTGCATCGCGGACAGACCAAAAAGAGCACCACCGTGCCCTACATCAGCCATCTGCTCGAGGTTGCGGGGCTGGTGCTCGCATACGGTGGCAATGAAGACGAGGCGATTGCCGCGCTGTTGCACGACACCCTGGAGGACCATCCTGAACAGGCAACGTTTGCGGAAATCAGCCGTCGGTTCGGCGAGCGGGTCGCGGCGATTGTGCTTGGATGCAGCGATACGACCGTCAGACCGAAGCCCGATTGGCACAAGCGCAAGCGAGACTATATCGCACACCTGCGCGGCGCCGATGAATCCGAAGTGATGGTGGCCGCGGCCGACAAGCTGGTCAACGCGCGCTCGGTGATCAAGGATTATCGCGAGGTCGGCGACGAGGTCTGGAAGCGCTTTAACGCCGGCCGATCGGATCAGCTTTGGTACTATCGCGAGGTGACCAGGGCGCTGAAGGATGCAGCGGGCAATGGCCGCGCGCGGGCGCTGGTCGGCGAGCTGGAGCGCGCGGTGCATGAGCTTGAAGCCCTGTGCGGCGCCTCCTCGAGCTCTGACTGAGCCCGCACTGGCGCAATTTCCCGATTGCGCAATCCTGCCGCTGCCATCGCCGGACGCCGTATCCGGCGTCGACGTGGGAGAGGATTTCCTCGACCTCGCCGTGCTGCGCGCAACAGCGCCCATCATCGAGCATCATCGGGTTGCGCTCGCCGGCATCGAGGAGGATCCGCTTGGTATCCTGCGCAAGCGCCTGCTCGCGTGTTGCCCGGATCTCAACCGCAAGTGGCTAGCCTTGATCGACTCGCCGCGCTGGCCGCGCGACCTCGACTATTCAAGCCCCGTGATGTGCCCGCGCAATCCGGCTCCCGCGGGCCGAATACTGGATTCGGCACTGCGTGCGATGCTGCGTGCGTCGGAGCGCCACCGCGCGATGCGCCTGTCGATGTTCCCGACGCCGGAGTTCGCCTACTTCGCCAATCGCGCGAACGCGCCCGCCTGCAAGGCGCATCTGCGCGCGGCATTCCGCCAGCTTTTCCAAGGTGCGGACGGCCCTGCGGGCGAATCTTCACCGCCAGCGGCGGGAGCGGGCGCAAACTTCACCCGCTTCATGCTCGCCGGCTTTGTGACCTTCAAAGCCTGGCAGGCCTCAGACGTGGGAACGCTGGAGGCCTATCCGGATCTCCAATTCAGATTGGCAAGCCGCAACCCGCTGCCGCCAAAGCGCGCCGGCAGAGCAGCGTTGGCGGCGCGAGTCGCGGTCATCAAGCGTCTGCGCCGATCGCTGGCCATCGACCTCAAATCACTGCCCGCAACGCCGGATCAGGCCGACGCGGAAATCCTCGCACTGACGGCCGCCATCGCGGCAAACCAAGGTTCGCTGGCCGCCCTCGACCATCCGGCTGAGGGCCGCTTTCTGATCACCTTTTGAGGCGCCCGGCGCGCAATGAGTATCCATGGAAAGCAGGCGCCAAATCATTCTCCCGGAGGGACAGGAGTTAAGGAAAGCAGCCATCTTTTGCGCCAGGTGCGTAACGCACCCAACGCCCAGCTCGACTTTTCCGCACTGTGCCGGGGTTCAGGAAATCGCAAGCGGCGGGTTAGCCGCGAATTCACGCTTTAGATTTTCGTAGGTCGCCAGGTCATCGACGGTGCGGAACAGCCCGCGATGGACGAAGCCAAACAAGGGCAGGCCGCGCGCGACCATTGGGGCGAACAGATCCTTCATGCTGCTGAACGCAGGCGGCTCCGCCGCCGGCATCATCTCATAGACCCTGGGCTCGCAGATGTAGAGCCCGCAAAACATGTAAGGCTCGACGGCTAAAGTAGGCGGCTGCGGCGGAAAGTCCTCGAAGCCGCCCTGGCGCGCGGTCAGCAGACGCATCCGGCGCAGCCGCCCGTCGCGATCGATCTCCAGATGGCTGTACGCACTCATGTTGGCGGGCCGGGTCAGCGCGAAGGTCGCCAGCGCGCCGCGCGTGCGATGGAACTCAATCATCGCGGGCAGCTCCAGATCCATCACGGTGTCGGCGTTGGCCACCACGAAGGATTCCTCGCCGAAGAAGCTGCGCAGGCCGCACAACGGACCTCCGGTCCCAAGTAGAACCGTCTCGGGCGCGTAGGTGATCTCCAAACCCAACTCGTGCCCCGCCCCCAACCCGGTTTGGATGCGGTCCGCCAGATGATGCACGTTGATCGCGACCTGCGTGATGCCGGCCCGCTTGAGCATCAACAGCGGATAATGGATCAGCGGCCGGCCGCCCAGTTCCAGCATCGGCTTGGGCGTCGTTTCGGTCAGCGGCCGCAGCCGCTCGCCCTTGCCCGCCGCCAGCACCAGCGCTTTCATACCTTGCTCAAGACCCCGCGCAGGGCGGGAAACTTATTCTCGTCCTGCAGCATCCGCCGCGCCTGCCCAACCGCGGCGGGAAGATAAGCCTTGTAACCGGACTTGCCCGATTGCTCAAGAAATACAAACAGTCCGATCACCTTAAGCGCATGCTGCAGCACGCACCATCGGTAGCTTTGCGCGAACGCGGCGCGGTCGAGCGTGGCAATGCCCGCGCGTGAGGCGGCCGTGAAATAATAGTCGCGCAGTTCCGCTTCCAAGTCCGGCACGATGAAGGTGCCGGTATCGCGCGTGGTGAGCAGCACCGCCAGGTCCTGCGCGGCCGGCGCCATCAGCGCGTCCTGAAAATCGATGACGCGAATTCGCACACCGCCGCCGTGCTCTTGAATGAAAAGATTCTGATAGTGGTAGTCGCGATGGGACAGCACGCGGGGCAGCGCGCCCAGCGATTGCGCGAGCCGATCCAGCTCGGCGCTTAGCGTCTCGGATTCAGTGCCGGGCGCGATGGCGGGAATTCCATACTCGACGAACCGGTTCATCTCCCAACGGAACAGACGTTGGTCGTAAGCAATCGACCACGCGATACAATCGCGCCGGGAAACCGGGGCCGAATAGGCGTGCAGCTTGAGCAGTTCATCCAACGCCAGCCGATAAAGCTCCGCCGCGCGCGCGGGCTGCGCTTTGACCGCCGCATACAGCGACAGCTCGCCGACATCCTCGACCATCAGCTTGCGCTCGGCGGGTGCGGCGGCGAAGAGCGCGGGGACCGCGATGCCGACGCGCTGCATCAGGCGATGCACGCTGACAAAGGGCGGCTCGGGCAGCGGCTGTGGCACAAGGTTGAGGGCGCGGGCATACAGGGGCAGATCATCGGGGCCCAGGTCGATCGCGATTACGCTGCGGGGCGCGCCGGCGTTAGCGCCGGCGATGACGCCGCGCCAGAAGCGGCGCGTGGAGGCGTCGCCCTTAAGCGCCTCAAGGCGCATCAGGCGCGCCCCGGCCCATCGCCGTGCCACCACACCCTCGGCCCATATGTGCATCGCGTCTTGCGCGCTGTCCGGCACAGGCGGAATCTTAGCTGTGGCGGCGGCGGCAATCCATGCCGGTCTTCGTAGTTGCCGGCCCCATTGGAAAAGGCGGGGTTATTCGGTATTGCCTTTCGCGGTGCGGCTTGCGAATTTGGTGTCTGACGATTAAGTCAAAAGACCGATGGCCACTTGGGTTACAACCTGGTTTCCAATTGTGATTACGCTGGTCGTCGCGGCGCTGGTGGTGGGCGTGATGGTGACCATCAACAGCATTTTGGGTCCCAAACGGCCCGGCGCGATCAAGTCCGAAGCCTTCGAATGCGGCAATCCGCCCAGCGGCAGCGCCTGGGGGCGGTTTTCGGTACGCTTTTACCAGACCGCCATCCTGTTTTTGGTCTTCGACGTCGAGGTGATTTTCCTCTATCCCTGGGCGGTGGAGCTGCGCCGGCTGGGAGTGTTCGGGCTGGTCGAGGTGCTGATGTTCGTCGCAATCCTGGTCGTGGGCCTGATCTACGCCTGGCAGCGCGGCGCGCTGGACTGGGATTGACTCCCGGCGCCGCGGAATCTTAAACGCACATGTTGATCGACACACTCAAGCAGCGTTTTACAGCCGAGCTGATCGCGGCCGAAAGCAGCCTCGGCGACCAGGTGATCACCGTCAGCCGCGAGGCGGCGCCCGGCGTGTTGCGCGCCTTGCGCGACGAGCCCGATTTCGACTTCAACGTCCTGATCGACCTGACCGCGGTGGATTGGCTGGGACGCGAACCGCGTTTCGAGGTCGTCTATCAGTTGAAGTCGCTGGCCCGTAACCATCGGCTGCGCGTCAAGGTGCCGGTGCCGGGCGACGACGCGTGGGTGGCCAGCGCGGTGGAGTTGTGGAACAGCGCCGACTGGCTGGAGCGCGAATGCTACGACATGTTCGGCATCGACTTCCGCGGCCATCCCGACCTGCGCCGCATCCTGCTGTACGATTCCTTTGTGGGCCATCCGCTGCGCAAGGATTACCCGGTGGACCGCCGCCAGCCGATTGTCGAGGAAGTCGACCCGGTGGCGACGCCGCGGCCGCCCTCGCGCTGAGCGCAAAATCATCCGAGCAGACCTGAGGGAGCACGAACCGCCTATGGCGCTGCCTGCACGATGGGCCAAAAAGATCGAAGCGTCCGATCCCGCCGACGAGATCATGGAACTGCAGATGGGGCCCTCGCATCCGGCCTCCCACGGCACCATCAAGTTCAACCTCAAGCTCGACGGCGAGCGCATCATGGACTGCGACGTCGAGATCGGCTACTTGCATCGGGCGTTTGAAAAGATGACCGAGCAGGGCACCTGGACGCAGGCCATCCCCTACACCGACCGGCTCAACTACGCCTCGCCGTGCATCAACAACGTCGCCTTCGCGCTGGCGGTGGAAAAGCTGTGCGGCATCGAGGTGCCCGACCGATGCAAGTACGTACGCACGATCATGAGCGAGGTCTCGCGCATCACCGACCATCTGACCTGCCTGGGGATGGCGTCGGGGGAGGTCGGCGCGCAGACCGTGATGTTCTACATGCTGGAGGCGCGCGAGCTGCTCTACGACCTGGTCGAGGCGGTGACCGGCGCGCGGTTGACGGTGAGCTGGTGCCGGGTGGGCGGCATCACCCGCGACCTGCCCGACGACTTCGGCGAGCGTATCAAGGTGGCGTTTCGCAATCTGGACGCGGTGCTGGAGGACTGCGACAAGCTGCTGACGCGCAACCGGGTCTTTATCGACCGGATGAACGGCATCGGCGCGATCTCACGCGAGGACGCAATTTCCTACGGACTGACGGGGCCGCTGCTGCGCGCCACCGGCGTCGCCTACGACGTGCGCAAGGCCGATCCCTACCTGGTGTACGACCGGATGGACTTCGACGTTCCCACCGGGGAGCAGGGCGACAATTACGATCGCTTCAACGTCCGCTTCCAGGAGATGTACCAGTCCAAGCGCATCATCGAGCAGGCGATGCGCCAGATTCCGCCCGGCCCCGTGTGCATCGACGACTACCGCTACATCCTGCCGCCCAAGGAGCGCGTGTACAACTCGATCGAAGGCCTGATGAATCATTTCAAGATCATCATGGAGGGCATCAAGGTGCCCGCCGGCGAGACCTACCATGCGGTGGAGGGTGCCAACGGCGAGTTGGGCTTTTACGTGGTCAGCGACGGCAGCGGACGTCCCTACCGGGTGCGGGTGCGCCCGCCGTGCTTTTTCGGCATGGCGGCGCTGAACAAAATGCTGATCGGGCGCATGATCGCCGACATCATCACCACCTTCGGCATGATCAACATGATCGGCGGCGAATGCGACCGCTGAACGGCGGCTGACACGGCCGAACGCAGCGACCGCATCGCCCCCGATAGCGGTGGCGCGCAAGGCCTCCGCCACCTCAGGCCGGTGGTTTGGCGAGCAGGCCGGCGACGCCCAGGATCGCGAACACCCAGCCCGCCAGGATGTGCACGCCCAGATACCAATGGAGGACCACGCCGCATGGCTCGGGCCTGCGCAAGGAACGGCAGGTGCGATTGGGGTTGGGATACCAGTAGTCTTCCTGATGGAAGTCGGTCAGCGGCAGAAAGGTATCCAACGAATAGATCAAGGGATTGAACGAGGGATAGGAAGGAGGAAGCGTTCCGCTGCGTAAAAACTGCTCATAGACCTGCTCGCTTGACGGCAGCACCACGCCCTCGCGGTATCCAAGCGAAAACAGCAGCCATCCCGCCAGCACGAAGAAGGCCGGTACGAACATCACCCGGTAGGCCTTGTAGCCGTGGCCGGTGACGATGCCGAACAGGCGGTGCGCCACCCGCCCCGGCAGCGACATCCTCTCATGCCGGCGGCGCAGTTCCTCGCGTTCGATCGCCACCCGCATCGCGTCGCGCTCGCGCCCCTGGCGGCGCAAGGCGCCGGCCAGTTCGGTGTAGGCCTGGGGGGAAAATGGCCGCAGCGCGCGCAGCAGCCGCAGCCGCGCGTCCAGTTGCGTAAAGCCCGCCGCGATCGAGCTGTAACGGCATCCGTCGAGATGGAAATTTTCCGGTGCGGGCCAACTGGCCTCTTCATCGGCCAGTTGCCCGAATTGCGCGTCGCTCAGATCAAGCACGGTGTGCGGGCTGTTTTCGATCGCAACCCAGACCAGACGGCCCTCGACCACGGCGCGGCTCAAATCGGCTCCGGATTTTTCACCGGCAAAGATGCTGCGCTGAAAGCTTAGGTCGGCGCCAATGGTGGCGCGCTGCATCGCGACCATGCCGTTGGTGCGGAACCCGTCTTCGAAGATGGCGCTGCCGCCGACTTTGATGCCGCCGGCGGCCAAGGCCTGGCGCTCACGGTTGAAGAACGCGCCTCCACTGCATTCCAGATTGTCGCCGATCGCGGCGCCGCGCAGGTTGATCAGTCCGAACGCCCGAAAGCCGGCGTTGAGCCGCAGGCTGCCCCCGATGTTGGCGTGCTCGGCGTCCAGCGCCGTAGCTTTGCGATGCAGCAGGCGGGCCGCGCCGCAGTCCACGTTGTCGCTGACCACCGCGCCGGAGATGTCGACGGCGCCCAGCACCCGCAAACCGCGCAGCGAGACGCCGCCGCGCACCGCCACGCCGTGAGCCGCGATCGGACCGCAGTAGCTGCCCTCCAGCACGATCTGCCGGGTCTCGGCGTGAGTCAGATCGATGCCGTCGCGGATGATGCAGTGCACGATGGTCAGCGGAAAGCGCAGCGTCACATATGCGAGGTCCAACCTGCCTGCGATTTTGGCCGACGCGATTGCAATCCCGCGCAGGTCGATGCATCCGGCTGCCCGGGCGTCCACGCACAGCCATCGCAGCAGCTCTGCGCGCACCGTTCGCTCCTCTCCCCATGCCAGGCGCTTGCGGGAAGCGCTCGGCGCCTTGCCACCAGCGCCGCAGTCCGCGACCTGGCCATGCACCGCCGCCTCGAGCACGACCATTTCGGCGGCGGTCAGCGCCGCGAATCGCGCGGCGGCGTAACCTTCCAGGTCACCCATCGCGGCGCTCGCGTGTAAAGCCGTTTCTGCGCTTGTGCGGCCGCATCAAAACAGCGTCCGGCCCGCAGCCGGGATCAGTTGGTCAAGGGTCAGACTCAAAAGGGTGACCACCGCGGCGTGGTCGAATTCAACTGTGCCGTGGTTGAGCGCCAACGAGGTCGCGACGCTGACCTGCCATGCGCCGCTCATGTAGGCCACGCCGGGCAGGACGGCCAGGTCCGGAGTAGTGCCGGCGTGGCGGGCGCGAACCACCTGCTCGTAGGTGAATTCGGCAAACGGCACCAGGTTGCGCATCGGCTGCGGCATATTCAGACGGCGCACATAGTCGTTGAGGTATTGAAGGGAATAGGAAATATCCCAATCCACCACCGCGTCGTCGGACAGCGTGCCGCCGGTTCGGAACAGATATTCGGCGTCCCCCTGGAGCGCCAGCGGCCGCAGGTATTTGGCAAAGCCCGTGTCGGGGATGTCGCCGAAGCCTTTGGCGAACATCAGGATCGGTCCCATGTGCGTATGCGTGTTGCCGCCGGCGGTGGGATTTCCGGCGGGCAGGAACAGATCGCTGCCGATCGCCAGGCGCATCTCGTGCTCGACCGAGGTCAGGAAAGCATACTTGGTCAGCACTTCCAAATCGGTGAAGCCGCTCAGCACCTGCTCGCGGACGAGCAGGCGCCGCCGGCGCGAATGCCGCGAGCGGACCCGTCCGCGGCGCTGCGGCGCGATTCCGTCGCATACGAAACCTGGGTCGCACGAGGGGTCGTTCCAGGCGCTGCCGACCTGGATGCTAAAGAGCGGGCTTAGCTGCTTCTCCAGCGAAAAGGCCAGCGAATAGGCCTGGCCGTGCGCGTATCGCAGCCAGGCCGGCAGCAGGTCCAGTTCATTGCTGGGATTGGGATCCTGGACAATCAGCGGTTCGATGAAATTGCGCTTGCCCACCTGGGCGCCGGCACTGGCCGCGGTCAGGAGCATCAGGCAGCAAAATCCAAAGGCAACCAACGGCTTGCGTCTGGCCGATGGCCTCGCGTGTCGGCCCGGCTGCGGACTCGGCGCCTTTGAACCAGCGAGCATCAACCCGATGGAAATAGCAGGCGCACCCGCGATTGTCATCGGGCCGCGGCGGGAGGGAACGCGCTTCACACCGGCATCGGCCCAAATTGCGCCGGGCCCGGCCAATCAGGAGGTCAGCGCGGCGGCGTTGCTGACCGGCGCGCGCTTGCCCGAGGGTGGCAGCGGGCGTGAGCCGGGTTTGACCTGGTAGGAATTGACCAGGCCCAGGCTCCTGGCAATTTCGCGCAGCGCTGGCGCCACCTCCTGGCCGAACAGGCGGATACTGGTCATACGCTGCTCGTGAGTCAGCGGTCCGCCGGGCTGCGAGATCGCATACAGGCTCGGCCGCAGCACCTCCAGGGTCTTGCGGCACTTGGCGATGACGGTTTTGGGACAGCCGACCACGATTTGATAATTCTTCTGTGCCTCCTGGTACGGGGCATACAGCGCCTGGCGCGCCGCTTCGATATCGAGTTCACCCCGCGCCAGGCGCGCGCGGGTGCCGACGGCCGCCTGCCCGCCGCCGCCCTGCTCAGGATTGGCGCCGATTCCCAGCAGCGTGGTGCGCTCCTGCTGGCGGGCCAGGCGGCGGGTGGCCTCCTTGGAGTTGTAGCCGGGCGGCAGCGTCCATTCGGGACGCGCAAAGTTGGCGCCGCCGCCGCCCCACAGATACTGCCGCCCCAACTCCTGCGCTTGCGCGTCGGTCTCCGCCACCAGCACGTTTTGCAGATAGCCGAAGTTCTCCGGCCCCGCCTGATAGCCCAACTCCGCCGCCTTGTCGGCGTACATCTCCTGCAACTCGGCGGTCTTGTCCAGACCGCCGCCGAAGCCGAAGTAGGGGTAGCGATGCTCGGCCGCCCACAGCACCGATTCGGGACTGAGCAGGCCCGGAATCCACACCGGAGGATGCGGCTTTTGATAGGGCAGCGCCCAGGGATTTACGAAGCGGAAGTGGAAATGCTTGCCCTCGAAGCGAAACGGTCCCGGCTGCGTCCAGCACTTGATCACCAGATCATGGGCCTCGTTGAACAGCTCGCGATTGAGCGCCGGGCTGACGTTGTTGAACAGCTGCTCGCTGCCCGCGCCGCGCACCCATCCCGCCACCAGCCGCCCGCGCGAGATCAGGTCGATTTCCGCCAGCTCCTCGGCCAGCCGAATCGGGTTGCGCACCACCGGCAGCGGATTGCCCAGCAGTACGATTTTGATTCGGCTGGTAATGCGCGCCAGGATCGCCGCTTCCACGTCCATCACCGATCCCATGCAATAGGGCGTGCCGTGATGCTCGTTGAGCATGATGGCGTCAAAGCCCATCTCCTCGGCGTACACCGCCTCATCCAGGTACATGTGGTAGAGGTCGGAGGCCTTTTGCGCGTCATGAAAGCGGTTGGGCAGACCGAAAAAGCCGCGGTTCCTGATGATCTCGTCTTCCGGAGCGTGGTAGTAGCTGCGCTCGGTGAAGTACATTAACAGCATGCGAATATATTGTTCCGCCGTCTAATAAATGCAAGGATTCGGCGGCGGTCCGGATGACGCCCGGAGCAGCGGCCCAAGACGCGACGAGGTCGAAGCCATGAATGAACCGAACCGGGGTGCGCCCCTTTCGGGCGTGCGGGTGGTCGAATTGGCGCAGTACGTGGCCGGCCCGCTGGCGGGCCGGATGCTGTCGGATTTGGGCGCGGAGGTGATCAAGCTGGAACTGGCGCCGCGCGGCGACCTGGTACGCCACTACCCGCCGTTGCGCGGCCGCGCCTCGGTCGGCATCATTGCCTACAATCGCGGCAAGCGCAGCGTGTGCATCGACGTCAAGCGGCCGCAGGGGGCGGAGCTGGCGGCCGATCTGATCTGCCAGGCCGACATCTTCCTTGAAAACTTCAGTCCCGGCGTGCTGCCCAAATATGGCCTGGACTACGCACGGCTGCGGCGGCGCAATCCGCGGCTGATCATGTGTTCGATCACCGGCTACGGGCAGGATGGTCCGTGGGCGCACAAGCCGGCCAACGACGTGATCGCACTGGCCAGCAGCGGCATCCTGCATCTGATTGGCGACCCCGAGGGCGCGCCGTCGATCCCGGCCCTGACCATGGGCGATTGCAGCGGCGGCCTGCACGGCTTCGGTGCGATTTGCGCGGCGCTTTACATGCGCGAGAAGACCGGCGTTGGCCAGCACATCGACCTGGCGCTGGACGAATGCCTGGCCCATCTGATCGACAATTTCTACGTGATGTTTCAGATAACCTCCGGCCAGGTGGTGCCCAAACGCACCGGCTCCCATCATCCGTCGGTCTCGCCGATGGGCACGTTCAAGGCGCGCGACGGTTACGTGACGCTGGCCTGCATGATCGACCAGTGGCCGCTGTTCACCCGTTTGATCGGGCGCCCCGAGATGGCGTCGGATCCGCGTTTCGACACCATGGAGGCACGCATCAAAAATCGCGCCGCCGTCACCCAAGCGGTCGAGGCCTGGCTGCAATCCTTCGAAAGCCGCGCCCAGCCGCTGGCGATCCTCGAAGACAATCACATCCTCAGCGCGCCCGTGCTCGACGTGCCGCAGGCGATGGAAAAGGCACAGATGCAGGCGCGCGGCATGCTGGAGACGGTGTCGTATCCCGACGCCGACGAAGTCCGGCTGTGCAGGACGCCGTTTAACTTTTCCCACGCCGAAGTCCGCGTCAGAGGCAATCCGCCGATGTTGGGCGAGCACAATCGCGAAGTTCTGCGTTCGCTGCTGGGCCTGCCGCAGGATCGCATCGCGGAACTGACGCGTGCCGGAATCCTGGTCGAGGAAGAGCGCGCGCAAGGGAGGGAGCGATGAAAGTCATCGACGCCGACGGACATGTCGTCGAACCGCGCCGCGCGTTTGTCGACTATATCGATCCTGAATTTCGCGAACGCGCGCCGCAAGTCGTCACCGACGAATCCGGCCGCGACGTGGTGCGGATCGACGGCAAGATCATGTTCGGCAGAAAAGGGCCAACCGCGCTGGGCGCGTCGTTCGTGATCGGCGGCTACGCCGACCCGGCCAGGCGCACCAGCCATCCCTACGATCAGGCCCAGCCCGGCGGCGGCAACCCGCACGCCCGCATCAGGGACCTCGATGCGGAGGGCATCGATACCGCCGTGCTCTATCCTTCGCTGGGGCTGTTCCTGGGCGGAATCGCCGACATTGCGCTTGCTGCCGCCTCATGCCGGGCCTACAACGACTGGCTGGCCGACTTCTGCAAACCATATCCGCAGCGGCTCATTGGTATCGGCGCGGTGCCGCTGCAGGACCCCGATCAGGCGGTGCGGGAGATGCGCCGCGTCGTGACGAAGCTGGGGATGCCGGGTGTTTTCGTGCGTCCCAACCCGTATGCCGGCCGGCGCCTGGACAATCCGGCGTACGATCCTTTCTGGGCCGCGGCACAGGAAATGGACTGCTCGGTCAGCGTGCACGAGGGGACCATCCTGACCATGCCGACGGTCGGCGCCGAGCGTTACCGGGGCGATTCCTGTCGCCTGCATATGATCTCGCACGCGCTGGAGATGCAGCTTGCGTGCATGGACATCGTGCTGGGCGGCGTGCTGGAGAAGTTTCCGCGCCTGAAAGTGGCCTTCCTTGAATCAGGCGGCGGCTGGATATGCCATTGGCTGGACCGGATGGACAGCCATTACGAAAAACTGAACTTCCTCGTGCCGTGGCTCAAGATGAAGCCCAGTGAGTATTTCAAACGCCAATGCTGGATCACATTTGACCCCGACGAGAACACGCTCCAAGCGACGGTCGACGTGATTGGCGCCGACAATCTGATGTGGGCATCGGACTATCCGCACTTCGACTGCACCTTCCCCGGCGCGGTCAGCGAGCTCAAACGGCACATGGAAGGGCTGTCGGAGGACGCCAGGCGCAAGGTGCTGGGCGAGAACGCCGCACGGCTGTACAAATTGTAGTGACGCCACCGGGGCTCGGGAGCAGAGCGGAATCGTGGCGCCGGGCAAGCAGCCGATGATCGACCTTTCCGGCCGCGGAACGTCGCGAGCGCCCGGGCGTTGAAGCGCCGCCCCTTGGTTGTCCATCTTAAACCGGGTAGACTGCGATGGACATAAGCCTTCCTGGCTTTGGCCGGAAGCGCCAGTCCGCACAATTCGGTCCCCGTCGGCTGCCAACGTCTGAAGGCATGCTCGTCCGGATCGGTGCAAATTGTCGTCAGGAGAGTTTCAGGCGATGGAACAGCAAGACCCCAACCGGACTACCGGACACGACTCGCAGCAGGCCCCTTCCGCGGTTGCGACGAAGCAGGAATGGGACAGCTACAGCATTTTCCAGGTCGTGGCCTACACCGTGATCAGCCTGGCGATGCTGGCCTTCTTTATCTACTTGGCGGTACACGGGGTTTCCTGAAGCGCAGGCAGCGTAAGTTTGTGCGTCGCCAGGCCGCTCGCACGTGATGCGCGATGGTGGCGCGCCGCCAGCACCGTAAACCGTATATACGACCTTTTCTGGCCAGGCCGAAAAGCATCGCTTTTCCTGTCGGCGACGGGCTACCGTTCCCGATCCGGCTACAGACAAGCGGCCGTTTTTTTGCTATTTGCAAAGCGCAGTTCGGGAAATCCGGATGGCACGCCATCCGCCTGAGGAGGCGCAGCGATGCATTTGATGTATTTCACCGAGCAACCGATGTCGACCTATCCGGCCGCGGAAGGCGACCGCTACGGTTACACCGCTTTGCTGTTCCCCAACAAGTTCTTCGAC
>JAJPHZ010000021.1 GCA_021325025.1 Pseudomonadota bacterium
AGCCGCGCATTCGGTTACCCTGGTTGACCCCGAACGGACGCCCGTCGCGCGACACCACCGGGTCGCGGCAGGTTATCTCCAGCATCATGGTTGTCATGGCGAAGTGCTCACGGCGGCCAGCACCTTGGCGATCACGAGCTGGTGCGCAAGTCGGTTCAGCGCGGCGGCATCGGTAACATCGTGGCGGACGAGATTGATGAGCTCGTCGATCCGGCTTGCGCCGCGCGGCTTCTTGCCCTGCAGCACCGACACGACATCAGCCTGAATGGCGTCCCTGACAGTGTGGCCGGGCCACGAATCATACATTTTGGCGATTTGGTACAGGTCGTACGCGATGGTTGCGGAAATCGCCCGGGTGCGCGTCAATTCGGTAAGCCTGATTAGCCGCTCGTCAAGATTCTCTGACCAGTTGGCGCGTACGGCCAGTGGCGCACCGCCGCGCTTGACCAAGTGAATCGCAAGGCCGTCGCGAGGCTGTTGCCCTCTGTCCTCGGGCGACGGTCGCTTGGCATGTTGCTCCGCGGAGCGGCCGTACTCGAGCAGGTCTTCCAGCGGCTCCATGAAATGTCCAATCGCAACGCCGACCGACAAACTGAGCGCTTGCCCGGTCTTCACCGACCATCCGGCCAACGTGTCCCTGAAGCGATCATAAAGCGCGCGTGCGCATGGCAGACAGCGATCTACCGGAACGAACGCCAGCACGTCGTCGCCACCCGAATAAACCAGCACGCCGCTGTCGGCGTGGACGATCGTGCGAGCTTTCTCGGCAAACCCTGCCAGGGCCCGGGAGAACTCCTGGTGCTCTTGCGGCGAGCCAAGCTGCGACAGCGCCTGCCCGATCTGATCGCCGTCGGCAACCAGCACGCCCAGGTAAGGGTTGGGTTCATCAAACTCGCGGGTCAGCTTTTCGAGGATCTGGACCAAGGGCTGGAGGGCATTTTCGGGCAGTGCGGTCTCCTCGCGAAATTCGCGGTGCCGCGACCGGAATACCGGGGTGCCATCAAAGGGAAAGTCGGCATACTGCGGATGACCGTAAGGTTCGGAAGTGGCGATCTCATGGACGATTTCGTTGCCGAGGTCACGGCAGGCCCTTTTCAGCGCTTCGAAGTTTGATGATTTTGAGGCACGCCGCAGCCAGGGATCGGCGGCCACCCGCTCCACCGATGGATAGCGTGGCGCCAGGTCCGCTGATGCGATGCGTTTGACCACGCCAACAACGTCGAGTTCTTCTCCCTTTTGTAGTCGCAAGCGCCGGCGCTGAGCTTCGGACCGACCTGTCGCGGACGGCAGGACGCTTTCGCGCAGACCGTCCAGCGAGGATTTGGCAATCCCTGCGCGACCCTTCGCAGGCCGGAAGTCGCGGCATCGCTTGCGCGCCGCCAGCAGGCGCATCAACGCGGTACGATCGGCCTGGTAGTTCTGTCCCGAATAAGGGATCCAGGCGGCATAGAACTCCAGGACATCGTCAACCTGATCGTTCCAGATACCGCGCCTGATGATATCTTGACAGTTGCGAAAGGCGTCATCGGCGAAAGAGCGCCAGCGGGCTTGGGCGGCATCCTTTGCCTCACGCGCCAGGAGCTGCGGATCGCCGCCCGCAACTTCGACCACGATCACGTTGGCAACGTTGAACTGCGATTTCGGCTCCAGGTCCGCATCGTCAAGGGGTGCGGGAAAGATCAGCTTGCCGCCCCGGCTGTGCACTGCCTTGGCCGCCGCCTTGCTGACTTCGGAGAGCAGGTAGGAGCCGAACCACAGGTCCCGCGTGCGCCGTGCGGCCCGGATGAATTCCTGGACCGGACCAACCGAAAATGCCAGCAGATGAGCCGTCATCGCCCGATCTCGCGAAACCCGTTGAATCGGAGAAAATCGCAAAGCGCATCCAACGCTGAAGCATGGCCACGCATCGGGCGAAGCACTGCGAGCGAGGGATTGATAACGCGTTCGAGTGATAAGTCGTGAGACAAATCTGTACCGTCGGCCCGCGCGCGTTTTCCCACGATTCTCAGCCGCAAACCATCAGCGATCGTTTGTTTCAGGATCATAACCGCTGGGCACCACCCGCCGGCGAGCCACAGTGGTCGCGTGATCACCGGCGAGGACATCCGATCAGCTTCCATCTTTGGAAGCACAGGAAGCAGTTGAGTGTCCTGAGGATCCCGATTGGGTTGGCCAGGACGGTCTTTGCCAGGAGAGTCTGCGAAGTGAAAATTTATGGGCAATCCCAAGATCGCCCTCGGGAACGCGGGAAGCAGGGCTTCTGGCACCACTGGAACAGAGTGATCTTGCGTATCCTCGTCAGCTGGTACACCTGTTGAACCGATATGGGGCGCTCCTCTTAATGCGGAACCTGAAATCGTGCGAATTGAATCAGCCTCTGGCCAGTGACTCCGCCCCGGCACGGTAACGGTCTTGAAGCCGATTGTCTTCTGATGCTTCCGTCCTCGAGGCGACTGACGAAAGTCACGGTACGCCTTAACGGATTCCTTCCACGCAGCGAGAGCGTTGGTTTGCGATTGTCCAACCAGAATGGTGCCGGGAAAGGGAGGTAATCGCGTTGCGAGCATCTCGCAAAACACCGCTCCGCACCCTCTGCGAGTACGAGCACCCAGACCGCCAAAGGCGCACCATGCCTCAAGTGCGAGCGTTATGTCGGCTCCGATGTCCTCGATCGTGTCCGGCAGCAACGGCTCGCCGTTCCGCTTCCTGCAGGCATTTTGCACCCTGCGCAGACTTTGCAAGCCGTCCACATCGTGCCAGGTTACCTCCAGCCTAAAAGCGACCCCCTCTTTCACTACTTGCTGCCGATTTTCGACGGCCGGAAATAGCGCATAAGCGACCGGGCCGAACTTCTCGCCGTAGGTTGGATCAACGCATTGGATCTGTGGCCGCTCAATAACACGTACGCTTAACGGGCTCGGGAAGTTCGTACTTCCGAAAATCTCCTCTTCGCGCTGCCACATGCCGCCGCCCAGTTCGCAACCAACCATCACACGCCACCAATACCGAAGGTGGCCGCGGATCGACGTGGCGCGAATCGGGAACGTCTCATCCGGCTGGCCGGGCTCGACCCCGCCGCCGAACAAAGGCGTCACCAGCGATATGCGATATTCTTTGGTGATTCGCCCGGCAGAGCGCGCCGCTGGCGCGCCGGGACAGGCCGGAACGTTGCCCGGCTTCGGCATGGATTGGGAGCCTCCCCGCCCTTGATGAAAAACGCCCTATCTCATCGCCAGCTTCATTGGATGCAGATTTACTGGCGTTTACGTCCATCACTCTTATCAAATCTTCGCTGAAGTGGCAAGCAGCCGATAGCTGCTGCTGTCAAAGCGGCACTAGTTATTCCAGCGCTTAAAAGCCCCGGCCTGCGGCGCTATTAGACTCCCTGACCGGGCGGTTGGGTTGACTTGGGCGGGCTGCTTCAGTAAGCATGGTGGGCAACAGTCGGAATTTGCCTTATCGAGAGCGGCGGAGGGACAGGCCCTGTGAAGCCGCAGCAACCGGCCCGTCAAGGGTGCTGGTGCTAATTCCGGCAAGGTTTCCCCGGGCGGGGCAGCCTTGGAAGATAAGGTGAAAGCGTAACAGCCTTCCCCTTATCGGCGCGATTCGGATTGCACGCAGCAGTCTGCGTCCGCCACCCGAGCGTGCCCCAACCATCAGGGCAGTTGAGGCGCGTTAGACGGTATGAGCGGGTCGGTCCACACCAGGGTGCTGATTGTCGGAGCAGGAGGGCTGGGCGTTCCCGCTGCCATCCGCCTGGCGCAGTCGGGTGGGGTGCGCCTTACGCTGCTCGATCCCGAGCCGATCGAACTCTCCAATCTTGCCCGCCAGGTGATCTATCGCACTGCTGACGTGGGACTTGCCAAGGCGCAGGTCGCGGCGCGGCGGCTATCGCAGGAGTTTCCCGGCGTCGACGTAAACCCGGTTGTCGGCGCGCTTGGGCCCGACAATGCGCCCGCGCTGGTCCTCCGGCATGATTTCATAATCGATGGAACCGACGACCCGCCAACCAAATTTCTAATCAACGACGCCAGTGTTGCGGCACGCCGGCCGTTTGTTTATGGCGGCGTGCTGGGATTTTCCGGCCAGGCGATGACCGTGGTGCCGGGGCGCAGCGCGTGTCTGCGCTGCCTGTTCGAGGCCCCGCCGGCGCAAGGCGAGATCGCGTCGTGCCGCGAGGCCGGCATCCTGGGACCCGTGGCCGGAATTATCGGCGCGATCCAGGCCGAGGAGGCGCTTTCCTTCGTGCGCGGCGAGCAACCCGCGCTGGCCGGCAAAATCCTGACCTACGACGCGCGCACCAGCCGCACCCGCATCGCCGCCGTCAGCGCACGGCGCGGATGCCAATGCGGCGCGTACGATTATCAGCGTGGCCTGCCCGCCGCTCCGGGTTCAGGCGCTTTCACCCAAGGAAAGATATGAGTTACATCACCGCTCTGAAATGCCGCGAATGCGGCCAGGATTATCCGGTCGAGCCCCTGCACGTATGCGAGACCTGCTTCGGCCCGCTGGAGGTGGTTTACGACTACGGCCGTATCCGCGGCGCAATCAGCCACAAGCTGATCGAAAGCCGGGCGCGCAACCTGTGGCGCTACCGCGAGCTGCTGCCGGTGGACAACGAGCCCGACATCGGGCCATGCTCGGGCTTCACCCCGCTGCTGCATGCTAAACGGCTGGGCGCCGAGGTTGGCGTCAAGAAGCTCTACATCAAGGACGACACCGTCAATCATCCCACGCTGTCCTACAAGGATCGCGTGGTGTCGGTGGCGATCACCAAGGCGCGCGAATTCGGCTTCACCACGGTGTCGTGCGCGTCCACCGGCAACCTGGCCACGGCGG
The DNA here is from genome assembly GCA_021325025.1 of Pseudomonadota bacterium. Lineage (GTDB taxonomy): Bacteria > Desulfobacterota > Binatia > Binatales > Binataceae > JAJPJA01. The sequence goes on from JAJPHZ010000021.1 coordinate 4,840, forward strand.
TGGCCTCGCATGCGGCGCGCGCCGGGCTTAAGTGCTACATCTTCATGCCCGAAGGCGTGGAGTCGGGAAAAATCGTGGGCTCGGCGATTTACGGCGCCAAGGTCATCACGATTCGCGGCAACTACGACGATGTAAACCGGCTGTGCAGCGAAATTGCCGACAAGTACGGCTGGGCCTTCGTCAACATCAACCTGCGCCCCTACTACACGGAGGGCGCCAAGACCTTCGGCTTCGAGATCGCCGAGCAGTTGGGCTGGAAGCTGCCCGACAGCGTGGTGATCCCCACCGCCGGCGGCACCATCCTGCCCAAGGTCGCCAAGGCGTTCAAGGAACTGAAGGACGTGGGGCTGGTCAAGGGCGGAGCGCCCAAAATTCATTCCGCGCAGGCGGCGGGCTCCGCGCCGGTCATCCACGCGCTGCACAAGGGCGTGGACCTGATAAGCCCGGTCAAGCCCAATACCATCGCCAAGTCGATCGCGATCGGCAATCCTGCCGACGGCTACTACGTGCTGGGTGCGGTGCGCGAGTCGGGCGGATGGGGCGAGATGGCCACCGACGAGGAGATCGTCGAGGCAATCAAGCTGCTGGCGCGCACCGAGGGCATCTTCGCCGAACCCGCCGGCGGCACGACCCTGGCCGTCACGCTCAAGCTGCTCGCCCAGGGACGGATTCGCCCTGAGGAGAGCGTCGTGGTGTCAATCACCGGCAACGGCTACAAGACGCTGGAGGCGGTGGCGGGGGCGGTCGAGCAACCCTTCGTGATCGAGGCACGGCTTGATGACTTCGACGCCCTGTTCGAGCGCCTGGCCGACGGCAAGCGCCTGGCCGGAGCCGCCTAGCACGCAGGACGGACAGGAGGCAGAGAGGGCCGCTTGTCTGGACCTTCGCGATGCACGTAGGCTGGTAGAACAATGGAGGTAAGCTAACCAGATGGCAGTACGGGTTCGCGTCCCCACTCCGCTGCGCAGGTTCACCGCCGGCAACGGTGAGGTAACCGCTTCGGGAACCTCAATCCTGGAGGTCATCAACGACCTTGAAAGCCGCCATCCCGGGATGCGGGAGCGGCTGCTGGATGACAAGGGCGAGATTCGCCGTTTCGTCAATATCTACCTCAATGGCGATGACGTCCGGTTCCTCGACCAACTGAAGTCCGCGGTCAAGGATGGCGACGACATCTCCATCGTTCCTGCGATCGCCGGCGGACGTTAGCGCGCGGCCGATCCCGGTCGCGCGCGCCGCAAGCGTAATCGACCTGATCGGCAACACGCCGCTGCTGGAAATCCGGCGCCTGACCGCGGGGCTTTTGCGTCCGGGAGTACGCATTTTCGCCAAGCTGGAGATGTTCAACCCGGGTGGCTCGGTCAAGGACCGGGCGGCGCGCAAGATGGTCGAGGTCGGCCTGGCGCGTGGCGAGTTGCGCCCGGGCAAGGTGATTATCGACTCCACCTCGGGCAACACCGGCATCGCGCTGGCGATGGTGGGGGCGGCGCTGGGCTACCCGGTGGAACTGGTGATGGCGGCCAACGTCAGCCGCGAGCGCAAACGCATCATTTCCGCTTTCGGGGCCAGGGTCATCTACTCCGACCCGCTGGAAGGTTCCGACGGCGCGATCGTGCTGTGCCGCAGGATCATCAGCGAAGACCCCCAGCGCTACTTTAAACCCGACCAGTACAACAACGAGGCCAATCCGCAGGCTCACTTCGAAACCACCGGGCCCGAGATCTGGGAGCAGACCGGCGGCCAGGTCACCCATTTCGTGGCCGGCGTGGGCACCAGCGGCACCCTGATGGGCACCGGACGCTACCTCAAGATGCGCAATCCGGCCATCCAGGTGATTGCCGCCGAACCCGACGACCCGATGCACGGCCTGGAGGGGCTCAAGCACATGGCGTCGTCGATCGTGCCGGGCATCTACCACGAGGAGCAGCTCGACCGCAAAATCCCCGTTTCCACCGAGGACGCCTACGACATGGTATATGCGCTGGGCCAGATCGAGGGGGTGCTGGTGGGGCAATCCTCGGGCGCCGCAATGATCGCGGCGCTGCGCGTCGCGCGCGAACTGCGCGAGGGATGCGTGGTGACGATCTTTCCCGACTCCGGCGACAAGTACCTGTCGACCAACCTGTGGATCGGCTGGCAGGCCTGGGAGGCAGGCAGGCTGCGGGAGCTGCTTAAACGATGAGCACCGGGCGGCGCCGCGAACGCTACTACCTGACCTATCCGCGCCAGCTCATCAAGGAGCCGATTCTTTACCATCTGGTCAAGAAATTCGACTTGATGTTCAATATCCGCGGCGCCAGCGTCTCCGACGAGATCGGCCTGGTCGCGGTGGAGTTCGAGGGCAGCACCGAGCAAATCGAGCGCGCCCTGCAATGGCTGCGCCAAAGCGGCGTCACCGTCGAGCCCATCGAAAAGAATGTGATCGAGTAGATTTTCAAAATCCTCTCATCGGCGGGCAACTCAAACCTTGCTGACTGACGCGCAAATCGACCGCTACAGCCGCCAAATCATCCTGCCCGAGGTGGGCGGCGTCGGCCAGGAGCGCCTGCTGGCCGCGCAGATGACGCTGCTGGCTGAAGCCGACGACCTGACTCCGGCGCTCAATTACCTGGCCGGCGCCGGTGTGGGCGCGATTCATCTGGATTGCCCGGGCGATGCCGGCCGGCTGGACCTACTTATCGCTCAGATGGCCCAACTCAATCCTGAGGTCCGGCTGGGCACGTCCGCCGCGCAGGCCGGACATCACGCTACACTGCTGGTGCTGGCGGCGAGCAACCGGATAATCGACGCAGCGCGGCAGATCAATGAAAACGCCGCCTATGCGCGCGTGATCTTTGCCCGCCTGGGGAAACCAACGCTGATTGCGGCGCTGCCCTCCCGCCCGCCCTGCCTTGCCTGCGCATCCCCTGCGCTGCTTGAGCCGGTGGAGCGCGGGAGTTTCGCCGCGCCGGTGGCGATGGCCGCGGCGGCGGAAACTATCAAGATGCTGCTTTCAGTTGCCCCGCAGCCTGCGCGCCTGATTGAATTCATAGGGTACGAATCGCGCTCAAGCCGGCTGGATAGTCAATGGCACCCGGGATGCGCCCGCTGCGCCTGAACGGCTGGCTGCGAATCGTCGTCCGCGCATGATGCCGATGGCCAATCCCGACCCCAGACTGGATTTGTCCGCGCGGCTGTGGATGTTCGATTTCGACAACACGCTGGCCGCGTTGGAGCAAACCGTCGACTGGGCTGCCAGCCGCGCCGAGCTGGAGCCGATTCTGCGTCTGGCAGGATGCCCGGCCGAGCTGTTCGTGGAATTTCCGCGCGGCAACCTGGGCCTGTACAACGCCGTGCTCCAGCGCCTGCATGCGGGCGCTTTCACCAGCGCGATGACGCCGCTGGAATTGCTGCAGCGCGCATCGAACATTATCGAACACCATGAGCTCGCCGGAGTGGATCAGGCGCAGCCCATGCCCGGCGCCGCGCAATTGCTCGAGCAGCTTGCCAGGCGCCGGGCCAACGTCGTGATCGTCACTTCCAACTCATCGCGGACGGTGTATCGATGGCTTGCCCGCAGCCGCCTGGTGTACACCGTGCGCACGGTAGTGGGGCGCGACAGCCTGCTGCCGCTCAAACCCGCCCCCGACATGCTCCGGCGCGCGTTGGAGCACTGCAAGGCGCATCGCGACGCTGCCTTATTTGCCGGCGACAGCGACGCCGACCGGCTGGCCGCTCTGGCCGCGGGAGTGCGCTTTGTTGCCATCGCACGCAGCCAGGAGCAGCGCGCGCGGATGCGCCGCCATGGTGTCGGCGCCATCTTCGAATCACCCGCCGAGCTGTTGGCGGCGTTGACGCAAACCTGACCGCCTGCGGTCGAGGGTTGCATCTACGGTCGCGCTGACCTTTACTCGATGTGTTTGCGGTTGAGCGGCGCGATGCATGAGACGGCAAAGAATCCGGCGCTTTTGAAGCTGGACCTGGCCCTGCGCGGGGTTGACGCCCCCGACGCCGGCGGCTGGCTGGAGCTGCAGCTGGATGGCGAAATCTGGGCGCGCGCCCGCGTCAACCCCGATTCGGCGCTCAAGCTGCAGCGCGGCGCGCACAGCGATCTGCTGTGCGAAGGCGATACCCAGACCGCGGTGCGCGTGATGCCCGAACCGGAATACGCGCGGCACAAAAGCCGCAGCGGTATCGCGCTCGGCGACATCGCCGCGGTGCACGGCGCCTATGCCGTAGTCGAACTCAATGGCGGATGCGGCGTGGGCCTGCCCGGGCGGGTGTGCGCGCTGTGCCGCGGGCGCGAACTGACGCAAAAGCCGGGCGAGATGTGGCCGGTGGAAGACGTGATCGATGCGCTCGGGGCGATTTTCAAGGAGGGCGCCGCGGAGTTCGTGCTCTTCCAGCTCGGCTATCTGCCGGGCGACGACGCGGGGCTGAAGCTGCTGTTTCCCTATATCGAGACCGTGCGCCGCCATTTCGACACCATCGTCGCGGTCGCGATGCATCCGCCGGCCGACCCGCGCTCGATCGAACGTGCCTACGCCTCAGGGGTCGACGCAATTTCCTACAATCTGGAGGCAGCCGATGCCGACAGTTTGCAGGCCAGTTTTCCCGGCCGTGCCCGCTTTATCGGCCGCAGCCGCTACCTCCATTCGCTCGCCCATGCTGCCAAAGTGTTTCCCGGCGGCGCGGTGCTGTGCGAGTTGACGGTCGGACTGTCGCCCGATGAGCGGATCGGCGCGGCGATCGTGGAACTGACCGAAATCGGCGTCCTGCCCATCCTCAGCGTCGATCCGGCCGGTGCGCACGACCGCCCGGCCGCCGCGTTTGTCCCCCTCTATGAGCGGCTGTTCAATGAAGTGCACAAGGCCGGGCTCAATATGTCGTGGGCGCGCGACCTCTCCCACGCCATCACGCCGATGGAGGCACGCTACTTCGTACTCAATGCGCCGCCGCTGCCGCTGCTGCTTCACAACCTGTCCAAAAACCGGATCGGGGCGCTCGCCACCCGCTCGCTGGCCCGCTTGCGCCGCCGCCTGCGGGTCAGATACGTGCGCGCTTCCTTGGATTCCTCGCGTCTGTGAGCGTCGCGCCTTGGCCGAGGATTTGTTCTCCGGACCTGACCGTCGGCTCCCACCCGAGCTGCTCGATGTCGAGGTCGATACCCGGCCGCTGGCGATGGTGCTGCTGTCGCGCAGCGTGCGGCCCTTCCTGCTGATTGCCGGCGCCGCGGTCTTCTTCCTCATTCTCAGGGCGACGCCCCCGGCCGGACTCAGCCCGGCCGGCGAACGCGCCCTGGCCATCTTCGCCTTGTGCGTGATCTATTGGGTGACCGGCGCGCTGCCGCTGGTCATCACCGGATTGTTGGCGATCGTGCTGCTGGGCATATGCGGCGTGATGCCGGCGCGCACCGCCTACTCGCTGTTCGGCAGCGAAGCGGTGTTCTTCGTGCTGGCGGCTTTCATGCTGGCGGCGGCGGTCAATTACCGCGGCTTGGGCCGGCGCGTGGCGGTGATCGTGTTCGCGCGCTTCGGGCGCACGCCCAACGGCTTGCTGCGCGCGATTTACCTGCTCAGCGCCCTGATGTCGTTTTTGATCCCCGAGCACGCGGTGGCGGCGATTGTCTTTCCGATTGTGCTCAACCTGGCCGATTCGCTGGAGCCCGCCGCGCGCCGTACCCGCTACCCGACGGCGCTGTTTTTGGCGATGGCGTGGGGGACGAACATCGGCGGTATCGCGACGCTGTTGGGCGGGGCGCGCGGCCCGCTGGCGCTAGGCATCCTTAGCGAATCCACCGGCGTCACCATCTCCTTCATCCGCTGGTCGGCCGCGACGCTTCCGCTGGTCGCGCTCCTGCTGCTGGTGGGCTACCTGGTGCTGACCGCCTTTTTCGCCACCGAGGCGGTCGATATCGGCCCCAGCGTGGCCGCCATCCGCCGGCGCCGCTCACAACTGGGCCGCGTCACCTTCCAGGAAACCGCCGTCGCCGTCGTGCTGGGCGTCACCGTAGTGGCGTGGTCGCTGGCCAGCCAGCGCTTCGGCCTGGCGGGAATCGCGATCCTGGCGGTGGTGGCGTTGTTCGTCTTCGACCTGCTCTCCTGGCAGGAAGTCGAAGGCCACGTCAACTGGGGTATCATCCTGATGTACGGCGGTGCGATCGCGCTCGGCTCGGCGCTGGAGCGATCCAAAGCTGCCGCGTTCATCGCGCACCGCATCGCCCGGCAAACCGGCTCCCCCACCGTCCTGCTGGCGATACTTTCGCTGACGGCGCAGATTCTGGGTGAAACGCTCAGCCATTCGGCGGTGGTCGCCTCGATGCTGCCGGTGGGATTGGGCCTGGCCGCCCGCTTCGGGCTGGATTTGCGTGGCCTGACGCTGGCGATCACGCTGCCCGCCGGGCTTACCTACATCATGCCGGTCAGCACACCGGCCAACGCGCTGGCCTATTCGGGAGGCTACCTGCGCACCCGCGACCTGGTCGTGCCGGGGATCATCCTGATCGTTGCAAGCTGGATCGGGCTTAACCTGGTGATGCATCTATACTGGCCGCTGATCGGGCTTGGGCCGCTGGCGATCCGACGTTAAAATCGACCTTCACCATGTCATCGGTTTTTGGCGCGGATGTGATGAGCGAAGGTTTCACATTGTGGCTGACCGGTCTGCCCGGTTCGGGAAAATCGACCTTGGCCGGGCTGGCGGCCGAGGAATTGCGCCGGCGCGGCTATCGGGTCGAGATCCTCGACGGCGACGAAGTCCGCACCCATCTCTCCAAGGACCTGGGCTTTTCCAAGGCCGACCGCGACGCCAACATCCGGCGCATCGGCTACGTATGCAAGCTGCTGTCGCGCAACGGGGTAATCGCCATTACCGCCGCGATCTCGCCCTATCGCGAAATTCGCGACGAAGTGCGCCGCGAGCATCAACGATTCGTCGAGGTCTATGTCAAGTGCTCGCTGGAAAAGCTGTTCGAGCGCGACGACAAGGGCCTGTACGCCAAGGCGCTGCGGGGCGAGATTCCTTTCTTCACCGGGGTGTCGGACCCTTATGAAGAACCGCTTAATCCCGAATTACTGATCGAGAGCGATCGCGAAGACGCTCAAAGCAGCCTGCGACGCCTGCTCAGCCGTCTGGAAGAACTCGGCTACATTGCCAAAGCGCCGGCGCCTCAGTGAAGCCGCCCCCGGCGCGCAGACGACGCGCAGCCCTACTGGATGGGCGGCTCGTCGTCGCGCGGCATCGCCACCGGCGAGCCGTGATGCAGCACCATCTTCCACTTGTTGCCCGAGCGCTCGAAGACGTTGGTGGCCAGCACGGTCGATTTGGAGATGCCGTCGTAGCCGCGCTGGGTGAGGTTTTCCTGCACGACCATAATCGCGGCGTCGCCGTGAAGCAGAAGCTGAATCTCCGCGATGTCGAACTTCATCTCGAAGGTCGAGTCGAAAATGCGCTCCCAGCTATGCATGATCGGGCCCCATCCCGACAGCGGCCGCCATCCGGGATGGATGCACACGATATGCGGTTCCTGCGCCCAGACCCGCTCCATCTGCTCCACCTCGAGGCTTTCAAAGGCGTCATAGAAGGCGCGATTGGCCTGACGTACTGCCTCTTTGTCCGACATCGGCTCCCTGTTCTACGCGTGGCTAAAGCTTAAGCTTTGCCAACCGAAGTGCAACCATTCGCCCCCCGGTTTCGCCGCGGCGCCGCGACGAATATGCTTATGGTAAGAACTTTTTGACTGGTCTTCAATCGACGAGATTTACGTCAGACGAAAAAACGATGGCAAGGTTGCGGGTGATTTTCGAAAGTGGCGAGCCGGAGCGGGTGATTGAGTTCAGCCCCTCCCAGGCGCCGTTTCAGCATGACGGGCGGCCGGGCTCGATTCTCGACGTGCTGCTCGGACATGGCGTCCCGCTGGAACATGCCTGCGGCGGCAACTGTGCCTGCACCACTTGCCACGTGATCGTCAAACAGGGCTTCGACAAGCTGTCCGAGGCCGAAGAGCGCGAAGAGGACATGCTCGACCGCGCGCCCGGCCTGACGCCGACCTCGCGCCTGGGATGCCAGGCGGTGATCGAGGATGATGATGCGGAAATCGTGATCGTGGTGCCGCGCTACACGATCAACCAGCAGGTTGCGGATAGCCGGTCATGACCGTGATTGCGCAGTTCGGGGGAAGGATTTTTGGTTGGGTCGGCCAGGGATTCCAGCCTGTCATTGCGGCGCCTCTGGGGACTCCCGGGATCAGTGTGGCGCGCGTTCCCGCCCGCCGCCGATGCGTGAGCATCCTTGCCTGCGCCACCTCTGACAAACAAAGCCGTGGCGCGGGTGAGGAACGCCCCTCCATCATCTGCAGGCGGGGACGGCTGCTGACCCAGGCCACCGGGATCGATGAGTGAGTATGGAGCGCATCACATACACCGCAACCATCGAGCGAATCGTCGAGCATGACGTGGACACGCGCTCGCTGTTTTTGCGCTTGCCTGCCAAAACCGCTTTCACTTTTACGCCCGGTCAGTTCATCTCGGTGGCGATTCCGCTGCCCAACGAAAACCGCGTCCGCCCCTACACCATCGCCTCCAGCCCGGGAGATGACGGACCGCTGGAAATCGTGCTCGACCTGGTGCCGGGCGGAGCCGGTTCGGAGTACCTGTTTGCGCGCACAGTGGGCGACCGGCTCAACTTCACAGGTCCGTTCGGGCTCTTTACGCTGGAGCGTCCACCCGACATCGAAACGATTTTCGCCGCCGAGGCCACCGCGATCGCACCGATCCGGCCGATGCTGCACCGGGCCCTCGCGCAGCCTTCGACCGTGCCGCTCAAGCTTTTCCATGCCGCACGCACCCGCAAGGAATTGCTCTACGCCGATGAATTCCAAGCAACTGCCCGGCGCTACGCCAATTTCAGCTACGAGCCGATCCTGGCGCAGCCGCCGGCAGGATGGAGCGGCCGATCAGGTACGGTTATGGAGCATATCCGGGCGCTGTTCGTGGACGGCGACGCGCGGCGCGACCGCGCCTTTTACCTGTGCGGGGTGGGCAACGGGGTGATCGAATTGCGCGACCTGCTGCGCAAGGCGGGCTACCCGCGCCGCGCCGTACAGTACGAGCGGTGGTAGGCAAGGCGGCGCGATCGAGAACTGCTGGTCACCTATGGTTATGACAAGGATGCAGTGACCGCGTACGGGTCGTTGGGGAGCCTGAACTGAGCAGATCGCCCTGCGGGCACGATGTTATTGGGAAGCGTCACCGAAGGCAGCCGCCCGCCCAGTCGCCCCGCCCGCCGGACAGGTTGCAGGCTGAGCCGGTAGCACTTGTGGATCGTTAAACGGTTCCGGCTGAGCTGCGCGAACGGGAGGCGGCGGCGCTGCCGCTTGGCGACGGCGCCGTGACGTGCATCGTCACCCCTAAGGGTCGGAAAGACTATTGGGAACACTCAGAGCTGCTGACGCTCTCATCTTTTAAGTTGAAGATAAACGTAAATAATGCGCTTCCGCTCCAAAGCCCACCGAAGAGAGAAGAAATCAGATCTTTCGTATAAATGATTCCAACCAGTAATATAATGACGCAAACACATATACCGATCAGAGTCGAACGGGCGTTCAAAAGCCGCAAGATATAGCAAAGAACCAGAGCACCGACCCCGAGGAAAGAAGCAGAAAACAACGATTCATAGTTATTTTGAGAATAAGCAATGTATAGTTCATAGAAGGCAAAGATAGATGCCAACACCGCTCCCAAACAGACTACGCCGGTTCCGATAGTGCCAATGGTTCGACATAGGATTGGGTGCCTGCGCGAAAGAACGAATACCAGCGTACCGGCCCACCAGCCCAGGAGAGCTCCCATCAAGGTTATGGCGGCAAATCCAAGGACCGACTGCTTCAAAAGTGGCGCCGCGCATTGGTCCGCCAAGATCACGCCCATGACACCACCTAAGATATTAGCGCGCCACAGGACCTCGCGTTCTAGCGTGTGTTCGGAACCTTGGTTCGCCGGATACCTATTGGACGCCATAGCCTTTATCCACCCCTAGAAACTCGCTTCACAACTACATTATCAGATTAATTTGCGGGGCAATTGTTAAGTCCATAATATAAACCAACTCCGGCTCCGAAGAGGGCAAAACTCATACCCCAGCCGCGAGCAAGTCGAGGAGCCGATCTCTCCATAGGCACCGAACCTACCTATCCCATTCCACCACCGACCACCACTCCGAGCGAGACATATGCCTCAAGACATTCAAGTCTTGGCAGCTTGTCCGCCCATTCGCGAAAGGGCGTTAGAGGGCGCGTCGGCGGCCTTTGCTTCTCGCTCCCTCCGTCTTCGGGACGGAATTGCGACCACTCTAAAACTCCATCGGGATTAGCGGGATTCAACGGCGTTGGGACGAAGTTGCTGCCCGGCTGGGGATGCATCCTGATGAACAGGACAGGGTCGCCCTGCCCACCGCCGTTTTGGCCGTCATAAAACGGCACCACGGCCCTATCAAGACCGTTCTGATTGCCGAGCAGCGGGTTGCTGTCGCATCCTAATAGGCCGCATGCGATGATGATGCGCCCACACCAATCCGCTTCGCAACCTCGTCGTGCTGCAGTTAGCCAGGCCTCAAGTGACCGGCAACGTCGACGATGAATCGCACTGTACCACCTGCGCCGCTTCATCCACCGCACCCGTTGCAGCCAAGCACAGGCTCAGAAAAGCGAATAGAAATGGTGAGCCGCACGGCTGATGACGCGCGAGAATTCTTGTGCTCGCTCCCCCGAATGAGCGAACTTACACGCCCTCGGATTCAAAAGGGAACGGACGAAGGTCATCTCTCCACCAAATCAAGAAGGAGTCGTAGTCAAGCGCTCCGACTGCGACACCCCGCAGATTTGACAACACGCGAGTAATATCTTCGTCCGTTAATTGTGTGTTCACTACCGACCTCTTGTGGTCGCAATAAAAGAATCCCGTCCAGGGAAAGTAGCTAGTACAATGGATAAGATCTAACATCTGGTCGTCTGACAAGCTCGCCACGTCTGACTCAGCTACTTGCCAGTAAACTTCCGCACCGTACCCTACAGCCAGATGCCGGTATGGCAGTTTTTGCATGATTGGGTCTGACGCATGTGCCTCCGAGTCTTGCATTATCAATGCACAGCCTGGGTTCCTAATGAAAGACCTGATGATGTGTACAAAGAGTCGTTCCTCGTCTCCTGCCAAGACTGCGCTGCCCGATGTTAGGTCCAGAGGTCGAGAGGGATCAACCATTGTAGCCATGAGCAGCCGAAAAGTGCCCCGCGACAAATCGATACTCTTGCTGGCGAGACGAGCGAGTGTAGTCCCTTGGGCCAGTGCGCTTAACATGTATTCGGTAGCGCTAACAACGTCATTTATTAATTGAATGCCCATGAAGTGCCTATCATTCAACCGGCAATAACTCGATTGGTAGCCATTCTTGCAGGTCTTCACTCCAAAACTCGACGGCGGGACCACGAGGTCGGATGCGGAGTTTCCACCTTGTTGGGTACCTGTTGTGCAGGTCATAATCGGGACCTTTGGGCGGAGGATGCTGCGGGTCGTGGTGAAGACTCTGGCCCGTATGTGGGTTCCACCAATTTGGACCCCTACGGACCCAGCCTTCGCCTGGAGGCTCATTCGGGTCTTCGGGCAGTGACGAAAAGGGAATAAAATATCGCGCCAGGATGATTTCTGCAGCTTCAATCCGGCCGCCGTTTTGGCCACGATAGAACGGCACCACGGCCCTATCAAGACCGTTCTGATTGCCGAGCAGCGGGAGCCCCTGGTACTCAAACCCACCTTGGGGTCGGTCAATACAAGCAGCGCACACGTCTCCCGGCCCTTCCAAGCTGGAGTCAAGACCCATGCCCGTCGGGTCGCTGAAGTCCACCGGGTCGTCGCCGGCGTAGGCGTACAGGTTGAGGCCGCCGGCCAGGCCCGCCGGGTCGCGGGAGATGAAGCGGGCGATTTGCGGGTCGTAGTAGCGGCCCCGCATGTAATACAGGGCGCCGCCCGGATAGGGTACCAGCGCGGTGTCGTTCTCGCGCCCCGCAAACTCAAACAGCGAAGACGCCGACCCGCTGCTGGTGGTGTTGTTGCTCTTGGCCAGCGAGCTGTCCGCATTGTAGGTAAAAGTCTGCGGCCCGGGAATACTGCTGGCCGCCAGGCTGCTGCTGACGCCCGTGCGCCGTCCGTCCGAATCGTAGGCGTAGGTGAGGCTCCCCAACGAGCCGTATGCGATCGAAATCGTCTGCCAAGCCTTGTCATAACCATTCGCAACGCTCCACTTATTCATGAGACGGGACACTAGCGTCGCGGAGTGAGTATGAGCTGATCCTTGACAAATCTTATATACCTGACTTTATCCCACCGCGCATCGGTAACCGTAAGCTTGACAGTCAGATCAAACATGTGGGCCAAGGGATCTGGCTCGTGCTCCTGGACGAAAATCAGGTTGTCAAGGTACGTCAGACTCGGCTCTCTGATTCCAGCTGATAGAAACAGTGCTTGTGCATCTAACTTTGCCTCCAAAGCCTCGCCGTTTCGAATGTGCAGATCCCAGCAGCTAGGTATATTGCGAATCTTGACTATAACGCCACCGTTGACATGATACTCGATTCGTACGATGGTCTCGTTCGGTTCGATCGTAAAGCGTGGCAAAGAAACGCCCAGAATTTTACCCCGGGCTGCGCATGGCGCCCTGCCTGCGAGAAGAATCGGCAGGATCAGCGCGATGACAATTCCTAGAACCTTAAGCAATCGGCTCCTGCCAAGTAATGCGTTCACCATTTCGGTATATACACCTCCGCATGGAAAGATTTTGTTCTTGCGGGGTTGAGGCCCAAGGCACGGAAGGCCGCAGGAGTCAGATCTATAATTCGTTCCCCGGTTAGTGCGGGACCGCCTATATCGGTTACTAAGAGTGTGATTGCTTTGCTTTTTGGGGAATCGAGGTTCCGAATGATAACGAAAATCGGAAGATCCTGCCGCGGTACGAGGTCCCTCCGGATGGCCGCGCTTGGCAGACTCGGATCGAATCGCGCTCCGGCTGATGTCGTAGGGTTACAGCAATCATACCAAGTTGCTGTCCCCGTTGCACGGCGGTATAGGTCTTGTTCCGGACTGGCGATGCCCTCACCATTCTGATTATCGGCATAGATGCCACCGCCCAACCCGCTCTGATTGGCAAGCAGCGGAAGGGGTTGGTACTGAAAGTCCCCCACGGCTGAGATTTCGAACCCCGAAGGACCGTTGTAATACCCTCCCCCCGGCAAGGGTAAAAACCCTCCGCCTCCGCCAATGGTAACCGGTGGGCAATCACTGCCGCAGCCTTGGCCCGTCGGGTCGCTGGAGTCCACCGGATCGTCGCCGGCGTAGGCGTACAGGTTGAGGCCGCCCGCTATGCCAATGGGGTCACGGGAGATGAAACGGGCGATTTGCGGGTCGTAGTAGCGGCCCCGCATGTAATACAGGGCGCCGCCCGGATAGGGTACCAGCGCAGTGTCGCTCTCGCGCCCCGCAAACTCAAACAACGAAGACGCCGACCCGCTGCTGGTGGTGTTGCCGTAGGGATCGTAGCTGACCTGGCCCGTGATGCCGGCGCTGGAGCTGGTAAGCGCGAGCGTCGAATTGAGCGCATCGCGCAGGTAGGACTCGCCGCCGTTGCCGCTGTCCATGAATAGCTCGTCCAACCCCGTCCCCAGCAGGAAGCTGCTGACGCCCAGGCCGGAGCTGCAATCAGTGGTCGTCGCGACCACATTAAGCCCGTCGTACACGTAGCACTGCCAGGCCAGCCCGCCCATGTTCTCTTCGCTGCGCCGCCCCAACGCGTCGTAACTGTAATCGACCGCGTAGGTGGCCGTCTGCCACTGCTGCAGGCTGCCGCGCTCATCGTACGAAAATGTCCCGCATCCGCTACCCCCGATGCAGGTGATGTTGCCACCCTGGTCGTTGCTGACCGTCGAAGAGCCCACCTTGGCCAGCGAGTTGTCCGCATTGTAGGTAAAAGTCTGCGGCGCGGGAATGCTGCTGGCTGCCAGGCTGCCGCTGACGCCCGTGCGCTGCCCGTCCGCATCGTAGGCGTAGTTGAGGCTCCCCAACGACCCGTACGTGATCGAAGTCACCTGCGAATCCTTGTCATAACCATGGGTTCACTACCAGGCCGTTGGTAAGGGTTACCGAATGCAGCCGTCGCGCCGGGTCGCCCTGGTCGCGCGGCCACTCGATGCCTAACGGATGGTGTACTACGTCGACTGGCGATGCAACTCAACAAATCTCCGAACGGGTGGCGTGGTTCCGCGGGGCCTATCAGGCGGGTGCGAAGTAATGGGTAAACTGGACCACGAATGACACTGACCACCGAGGCAGGCATCGCCACGCTGCCCGCTGGCGCTAAAGCGTGGCTTGACCAAGCTCAGTGATGTGGTGGGGCGGGAGGATTCTGCCGCAGAGCCGGTTACTGCGCGGGATTGCGCAAGCTATTGATCGGAGTAACTGCAAGCTGAGCTTTGGAGAAAACCAGATAGCGTACCTTTTCCCATTGCTTATCTGTGATCGTGAGTTTAACCCTTATATCAAAGACATGTGCGCTTGTTCTGGTTCGTCCTCGCGGATCGATATGAAATTCTTGAGATAAGGGAGGTCCTGCCTTCTGATGCTGGCTGATAGGAAAAGGGCCTGCGCATCTAATTGCGCCATCAACTCGTCGCCGTTGCGGATATGGATGTTTCCAGCAGCTGCGTATGTTGCGATGCTGGTTATAACAGCCACTTTGAGGTCATATTCAACGCCGACTATGGCTTCTTGCGGGCCCATTGCGAATTCGGGGAGAGAAACTCCATAAACATCTCCATGCGGATGTCCGCGAGCAACGGACGTCAGTTGCCCGATGCCGCTCAACAGAAAGAGTATGACGAGGAATGCCTTGAGGTGTGGCATAGGCAGCTCGATTTTGCATCTGGGGCCACACTCACTCCGGACGTCAACCTCCGCATTAAAGGACCCGGTCGTCGAAGGAGTCAAAGCCGAGAGACCCGGAAAGCAGCAGTGGTTAGTGTCTATAATACGGTCTCCGTTTGGTGCAGGGCCATCCACGTTACGTTAAGCCGACAATTGGTGTGCCATTCGGATTATCAAGATGTCAATGTCTGATGAATAACTGAGCCTGCTACGGTTCAGAGACGGAGGCATCGGGGCTAGACCATTGTCTTCGGCGCTGTCGATCCCACCGAACCCAAGCTGCTGCGAACAGCCCTGTGCCAATAATCCATGAGACGAGACTGAAAACCCCTATTATCATGAGCAGTCGAAGCAACCAGGCGGGACCTCCCATATGGACCACGATTTGACCTATGAAAGCAGTTATTGGTAATAAAACGCCGCATAGTCCGAAAAAAATGACAATCGAAACTTGAAGCGCTTTTCCAATTGAAGGATTTCGCGAGGCTTGCAGCGCGCCTACAATCGAAATCGTTATGAACGGGATACTGGCAAGCAGTTGCAGAACAGAGCTGGTACGAAGTAACGATTGGCCGTAGTTCTGTAGCAGCCAGAACGCCAACAACAGCGCGTTTGCAGAGAGTACGGCTACCCATTGCCCCCTCCTCAGCCGGTAATTCATCCTACTGTCCACATTTACGCTTTGCTTCATTATATTCCTTAAGGCACTGTCGGCCCAATAGGTAATTAAGGAGAACCGTTGGCGGCCCAAC
>JAJPHZ010000026.1 GCA_021325025.1 Pseudomonadota bacterium
CGAGATCGACAAGATTGCCGGACGCGAGGCCGGCCGCGGCGGTCCCGACGTCTCGCGCGAAGGCGTGCAGCGCGACCTGCTGCCGATCGTCGAGGGCACCACCGTCAACACCAAGTACGGTTCAGTGCGCACCGACCATATCCTGTTCGTGGCCTCGGGTGCATTTCACATCTCCAAGCCCTCCGACCTGATTCCGGAATTTCAGGGCCGCTTTCCGATTCGCGTCGAACTCAAGGCGCTGACCCGCGACGATTTCGTGCGCATCCTGACCGAGCCCGAAAACGCGCTCATCAAGCAGTACGTCGCACTGCTCAAGACCGAACAGGTGGAGCTCAGCTTCACCGACGATGCGATCCTGGCGCTGGCCGAGATTGCCGCTTCGGTCAACGCGCGCTCCGAAAATATCGGCGCGCGCCGACTGCATACGGTGCTGGAGCGGGTGCTGGACGACTTGTCGTTCTCCGCTCCGGAGCTGGCCGGGCGTCAGGTGTCGATCGACGCGGCCTACGTGCACCAGCGGCTGGATTCGATCGTCAAAGACGAAGACTTGTCGCGCTATATTCTGTAATATTCCACGACCGGCCGCGGCCGCCTAAAATTCGGGGATGGCGAAATCAGGGCCTTCGGACAAGCAGGTGGAAAAACTCATTGAGCGGGCGCAGATCCTCGTCGAGGCGCTGCCCTTCATCCAGCGCTTTCGCGGCAAGACCTTCGTCATCAAGTACGGCGGCCACGCGATGGCGTCGGAAGAGCTCAAGCAGAGCTTCGCGCAGGATGTCGTGCTGATGGATCTGGTCGGCATCAACCCGGTGGTAGTGCACGGCGGCGGCCCGCAAATCACCGAGCTGATCCAGAGGGTCGGGCTCAAATCGACCTTCGTGCGCGGCATGCGTGTGACCGACGAAGCGACCATGGAGTTGGTCGAGATGGCGCTGCAGCGCATCAACAAGGAGATCGTGATGCTGATTGCGCGCCATGGCGGCCGCGCGGTGGGGCTGTCGGGCAAGGACGGCGGCCTGATGCTGTCGCGCAAGATGCGCATGGTGATGCCTGACGCGGAGGGCCGTCCGAGCGAAGTCGATATCGGGCTGGTGGGCGAAGTGGTGGAAATCAACCCCGGCGTGCTCGAAGCGCTCGACGGCGCCAACTATATCCCGGTAATCGCGCCGGTCGGCTACGATCACGAGGGGCATACCTATAACATCAACGCCGACCTGGCGGCCGGAAAGATCGCGGCGGCGCTCAAAGCCGAAAAGCTCATCCTGATGACCGACGTGGCGGGAATCCGCGACGAGAACGGTGCGCTGGTATCGACGTTGGACGTGGCGCGCGCCAAACGCATGATCGCGCAGAGCACCATTTCCGAAGGCATGATCCCGAAAGCGGAGTGCTGCATCGAGGCGCTGGGCGAAGGCGTCGCCAAGACCCATATTATCGACGGGCGTGTGCAGCATTCACTGCTGCTGGAGACTTTCACCCGCTCGGGAATCGGCACCGAAGTGGTAATGGGTGCGGGCAGCGTGCGCGAACTCAAGCGCTCGGCGCCGGTCAACTAGTGCCAGGCCGCGCTTAATCCGATCGCCCCTAACGCCGTACGGGAGAACAGATGACCAACACTGAAATCGTCGAACTGACCCATCAACACCTGGTCAACATCTACGGCTGCCTGCCGCTGGCGTTCGTGGAGGGACGCGGTCCTTACCTGATCGACGCGGACGGCAACCGCTACCTGGATTTCTTTTGCGGGCTGGCGGTCACCAGCCTTGGCCACTGCCATCCCGCGGTCGTCGCGGCGATCAAGTCGCAGGCTGAAAAGTTGATTCACGTCTCCAACGTGTTCCATACCGAACCTACCGCGCGGCTGGCCGAGCGGCTGTCGAAGCTGTGCGGCGGTGCCAGGGTGTTCTTCGCCAACTCGGGCGCCGAGGTCAACGAGGCGGCGATCAAGCTGGCACGTCATTGGGGAGCCGACCACGGCGGGCGTTTCGAAATCATCGCGATGCACAACTCCTTCCATGGCCGCACGATGGCGACGCTCAGCGCCACCGGCCAGGAAAAGTACCATCAGGGGTTCCAGCCGATGCTGCCCGGCATCAGCCTGGTCAACTACGACGATCTCGAGGCGGTCGAAGCGGCCGTCAATCCCAAGACCGCCGCCGTGCTGGTCGAGCCGATCCAGGGCGAAGGCGGGGTGGTGGTGCCCAAGACCGCCGACTACCTGGCGCGGCTGCGCAAGCTGTGCGACCACCACAACCTGCTGCTGATGTTCGACGAAGTGCAGGTGGGAATCGGGCGCACCGGCAAGCTGTTTGCCTGGGAGCATTTCGGCGTGCGCCCCGACGTGATGACGCTGGCCAAGGCGCTGGGCGGCGGACTGCCGATCGGCGCGATGGTGGCGCGGCCGGAGGTCGCCGCGACCCTGACGCCGGGCACGCATGGCACCACCTTCGGCGGCAATCCCGTGGCGTGCGCCGCGGCACTGGCCGTGCTCGATACCATCGAGAAGGAACGCGTGCTGGAAAACGCCACCGCCATCGGCAACTACCTGATGGAGGAACTGCGCTCGATCGCCCGGACCTCGGCGCGAATCGTCGAGGTCAGGGGCTACGGCATGATCATCGGCGTGGTGCTCGAGGGCGAAGCGCGTCCGGTCGTCGATGCCTGTTTGAAGGAGCGGCTGATTCTCAACGCAACCGCCGGTAATGTGCTGCGTCTGCTCCCCCCGCTTAACCTGACCGTCGAGCAGGCGCAGGAAGGAATGGCCATAATCCGCCGCGCCCTGACCGCGTGATCCGTTCCGTTAGCTCTGCGGCAACCGGCTGTGGGAGTGGCTCCCTCGTGTTCCCCTGCCTGACCGGAGAGCGGGGCGAGGGCCGAGGGTTTCGATAAATTCAGGCAATGAAACGCGACTTCATCGATCTGTCATCCATTTCCCGCGCCGAAGGGCACGCTTTGCTCAACCTGGCGGGATGGCTCAAGAGCGACGTCAAGAACGAGCTGGAGCATCCCTACCTGCGCGGCAAGACGCTGGCGATGCTGTTTCAGAAACCGTCGCTGCGCACGCGGCTGACCTTCGAAGCCGGGATGGCGCAACTGGGCGGACATGCGATTTACCTGGGACCCGCGGAAATCGGCATCGGCGAGCGCGAATCGGTCAAGGACGTCGCGCGCAACCTGTCGCGATGGGTGGACCTGATCATGATCCGCACCTTCGCCCACGACACCTGCGTGGAGCTGGCGCGCGAATCCAGCGTGCCGGTGATCAACGGGCTGACCGATCTGCTCCATCCCTGCCAGCTCATGGCCGACTTGCTGACGCTCAAGGAGCATCGCGGCGAATTCACCCGCCTGCGCGTGGCCTTTGTCGGCGACGGCTTCAACCTGGCCCATAGCTGGATCGAGGCGTCGGAACTGTTCGGACTGGAACTGCGCCTGGGATGCCCCCCCGGCTACGAGCCGGACAAGGGTTTTGCGCCCCGCATCAAGCGTGCCGGTATCCTCCTCACCAACGACCCCAGGGAAGCCGTCAGCGGCGCCGACGCGGTTTACACCGATACGTGGACTTCGATGGGCCAGGAGCGCGAGGCCGCGCGCCGGCGGCGCGACTTCAAAAACTTCCAGGTCAACCGCGAGCTGCTCAAGCATGCCAAACCCGGTGCCCTGGTGATGCACTGTCTGCCGGCCCATCGCGGCGAGGAGATCACCGACGAAGTCCTCGACGGCCCCACCTCGGTCGTGCTGGATCAGGCCGAAAACCGTCTGCATGTACAGAAGGCCATCATGCTGTGGCTGCTCAAACCCGAGGTGCTGGAGCGCTGGACGGGCGGCGAGCGGGCGCGGAAGTGAGTCGGCTAGATGTCAAGCTGAACAAGCTTTATAGGCACGAGTGTTCCGGGCCGGATCGCATGCTTGAGGCGTTGCAGGAATTGTCGATCTCGCCCGAAAAGTGGTGACCAAGCGCGGCGAGCGACAGGGAACCTTTTTTCCAGACGTTGTTTCAATGAGGGCAAAAAAAGAAATCAAAAAACTGGTGCTGGCCTATTCCGGCGGCCTGGATACCTCGGTCATTCTGCGCTGGCTTAGGGACTACTACGACTGCGAAGTGATCGCGTATTGCGCCGATGTGGGGCAGGCAGAGGAAATCTCAGGGCTGGAGGAGCGGGCGCTGGCTACCGGGGCGAGCAAGCTGTGCGTCGCCGATTTGCGCGAGGAGTTCGCCCGCGATTTCGTCTTCCCGATGCTGCGCGCCAACGCCGTCTACGAAGGCTACTACCTGCTCGGCACCTCAATCGCCCGCCCTGTAATCGCCAAGCGCCAGGTCGAGATCGCGCGCGAGGAAGGCGCCGACGCGCTGGCCCACGGCGCCACCGGCAAGGGCAACGACCAGGTGCGCTTCGAGTTGACCTTCGCGCGCCTGGCGCCCGACCTGACGGTGGTAGCCCCGTGGCGCCATCCGGATTGGCATTTCGCCGGCCGCGCCGAGATGGTGGCCTATGCCGAAGCCAATCGCATCCCGGTCCCGGTCACCGCCGAGAAGCCCTATTCCATGGACCGCAACCTGGTGCACATCAGCTATGAGGGCGGCATCCTGGAAGATCCCTGGCGCGAGCCTTACGACGACATGTTCCGCCTGACGGTCGCCCCGCAAAAGGCGCCCAATGAGCCTGAGTACGTCGAGATCGAGTACCTGCGCGGCGACCCGGTGGCGATCAACGGCGAGCGGCTGGCACCGGCTTCGCTGATCGATCTGGCCAACGCGATCGCCGGACGCCACGGCGTGGGACGCGTCGATATGGTGGAGAACCGCTTCGTCGGCATCAAGTCGCGCGGCGTGTACGAAAGCCCGGGCGTCACGATGCTGATGCACGGGCATCGCGCGGTCGAGCAACTGACCCTCGACCGTGAAGTGCTGCATCTGCGCGACTCGCTCATCCCGCGCTACGCCGAGATGGTATACAACGGGTTCTGGTTTGCGCCCGAGCGCGAGGCGCTGCAGGCGATGATCGACCGCGCACAGGAGAGCGTCAGCGGGGTGGCGCGGCTTAAGCTGTACAAGGGCGGAGTCTGGATCGCCGGGCGCAAGTCGTCGCACTCGCTGTACGATCCGTCGTTGGCCAGCTTCGAGCAGGCCGGCGGCTATCAGCAAGCCGATGCTACCGGCTTCATCCGCCTGGCCGGCCTGCGCCTCAAGGCGCTGTCCAAGGCGCACTCCGGCCGGTGAGCTTTCAACCCAAACCCGAGCGCATGATCAAAACCGCAAATGGCGCAGGGTCTGCTTGTTGAGGATCAACTGTTTGAGCGACTCGATGCCGATCTTGAGATGGTCCTGGACAAATTGTTCGGTCACCAGCCGTTCGCTGGCGCTGGTCACGACTCCTTCGGGCAGCATCGGCTGGTCGCTGACCAACAGCAACGCGCCGCTGGGGATCTGGTTGTAAAAGCCGACCGTAAAAATGGTGGCGGTTTCCATGTCGATGGCGTCGACCCGGATGCGGTGCAGATAGGCCTTGAATTCCTCGTCATGCTCCCAGACGCGGCGGTTGGTGGTGTAGACCGTGCCGGTCCAATAGTCGCGGCCGAATTCGCGGATGGTGGTGGAGACCGCCTTTTGCAGCGCGAAGGCGGGCAGCGCGGGGACCTCGGGCGGAAGATAGTCGCGGGAAGTGCCCTCGCCGCGAATCGCAGCGATCGGCAGAATCAGATCGCCCAGTTGATTGCGCTCTTTGAGTCCGCCGCACTTGCCCAAAAACAACACCGCCTTGGGTTGGATCGCGGTCAGCAGGTCCATGACGGTGGCGGCGCCCGGGCTGCCCATGCCGAAATCGATAATGGTAATGTCTTCGGCAGTGGCACATTGCATCGGCCGGTCCTCGCCCATCACCTTGACCCCGTGCCAGGTTGCGAACAGGCGCAAGTAGAGGCTGAAGTTGGTAAGCAGAATATATTTGCCGAATTTCGCCGTGCTCTGGCCGGTATAGCGCGGCAGCCAGTCTTCGACGATTTCCCGTTTGCTTTTCATCGCGATTGCCCGCGTTGCCTTGCCTGCGGCTCGAATCGCAAAGGCCGGTAGATGACGCTGGGCTGCGGTACAGTCGCGGATGGGGTCGGCTTATGAAGTGCCGTCCATCCGCTGCAAGCCGCTCAGTAGATGCATCAGGCGTTCGGTGTCCAGCGGCTTGGAGAGGTAATAACCGGCGCCGCGCGAACGCGCCAACCGCTCAACATCAGGAGTGTGCTGCGAAGCGATGTAAACGATAAACGCCTGCGGCATCCAGTTCTGGATCTTGTTGAGCAACCAGCCGCGGTCCGCCTCCAACACCTTTTCGTCGTCCACCACCACGACCCTGCAGTCTCCGTTGGGTATCAGGTTGAGATAAGAGCTGAAATCACCCGTAACCTTGAGCTTCCACGGGCGACTGCAATTTTTTAGCAGCAGTTCCACAAGACTACGGTCATCACTGAGAGCCAGGATGGTGGGATGCTTTTTCGGGCGATAACTCGTATTCATCGCACTCAAACCCGGCCCCCTAATAATGCGCTCGAGTCCATCCACAACCTGCTAGTAGAGCATCATTCATGCCAATCTCTTAGCTGCCTAGCGAATTAAAATCCGACAGCGGCGCGCCATATAGCAGCCTGAATTTATCCAAAACGAAGCAGTTTGGTTCATTTCGCGGCGCCTTTGGAACCATTAGTTTGCATCCCTGTGCATCAAGCGCCTAACTCAATCCCCGCAGCGGGGCAATGCGGATGCGGGCGTCGATCACCACCGCGCCTTGTCCGGGAGGCAGGACCTTTACCGGATTGAGGTCAAGTTCGGTGATCTCCGGCACAACTTCCACCAGCGCCGAGATCGCGCAGATGACCGAGATCAGTGCCTGGCGGTCTCCGGCGGGTGCGCCGCGGTAGCCGTCGAGCAGCGGGCTGGAGCGCAGCGCCGCCACCATCTCGGCGGCGTCCAGATCGCTGACCGGATGGAGCCGGAAGGCGACATCCTTGAGCAATTCGACGTTGACCCCGCCCAGGCCGCAGACCAGCAGCGGGCCGAAGGTGGGGTCGGTGGTGACGCCGACCAGCGCTTCGATCCCCTGGGTTAGTTCGGGCTGCAGCACGATGGCGTCCAGCCGTTTGCCCAACTCCTCCATCCGGCGCGCCAGCCGCGCCGCCGCTTGCGCCACTTCGGCAGCAGAATGCAGACCCATGATGACGCCGCCGACGTCGCTTTTGTGCACCACATCGGGCGAGACGATTTTGGCCACAAGCGGAAACCCCATTCGTTGCGCCACCGCCGATGCCTGTGCGACGGTGGTCTGCTCGCCGAGTGCGGCCTTGATGCCTGCCGCCGCCAGCACCGCGGATATTTGCTGTTGCGTCAGCCATCGGGGACCCTCGGCGCCGGCCAGGGCTTGATCGACAACGGTGCGGATGGCGGCCTCGGCCGACGGCTCCAGGGTTACGATGGTGCCGCGCGGGCGGCTGCGCCAGCGGGCGTAGCGATTGGCCGCCTCCAGTGCCAATGCCACGTTTTCGGGAAACTTGTAGCACGGGATCGGACCGCGCGCTCCACCATTGATCTCTTCGGGCGGCTGCCCGGAGGACATGAATGCGCACGCGATGGGCTTGTCGGGCGGCACCGCCGCAGCCCCATTGGCTATACCGCGCGCAATTTCCACCGGCTCGGTGACCATCGGCGGGATGTAAATTACCACCACGGAGTCGACGTTCGGGTCGTTGGCGACCGTGGCGATAGCACGAGCAAAATCACTGCCGCTGGCGGCGGCGGTCATATCCACCGGATTGGACAGCGCGGCGCGCAGCGGCAAAAAGGTTTGCAGTTCCTGCCTGGTCGTGGGCGCCAGTTCGGGCAGTTGCAGGCCGAGCGCTTCGCAGGCGTCGGCCAGCAGAATCGCCGGGCCGCCGGCGTTGGTTACCACGCCGACGCGCGGACCCGCCGGCACCGGCTGCATCGACAGCAGCGATACCACGTCGAACAACTCTTCCAGCGTGTTGGTGCGGATTACGCCGGTCTGCTCGAATAGCGCCTCGACCGCGACGTCAAGGTTGGCCAGCGAGGCGGAATGGCTCAGGGCGGCGCGCCGCCCCGCCGCCGAGCGGCCCGACTTGACCGCAACGATCGGCTTGTGGCGCGCCACCGCCGGCGCCAGGCGCGCGAATTTGCGCGGATTGCCGAAGCTTTCCAGGTACAGCACAATCGCCTTGGTGCGCGGATCGTCGCTCCAGTAGGAGAGCAGGTCGTTGCCCGACACGTCTGCCTTGTTGCCAACCGACACGAAGCTGGACAGGCCGATATTGCGCTGGCGGGCATGGTCGAGGATGGCGATGCCCAAGGCGCCGCTCTGCGACAGCATCCCGATATTGCCCGCTCGCGGCATGACCGGCGCAAAGGTGGCGTTGAGGTTCACGGCCGGGTCGGTGTTGATGATCCCCATGCAATTGGGCCCCACCATCCGCATCCCACTGGCCCGCGCCAGGCGCACGATGCGGTCCTGCACGGCGCGTCCCTCGGCCGAGACTTCGGAGAAACCCGCGGTAATTACCACCACGCCGTGAACGCCGGCCGCGGCGCATTGCTTGACGGCCTCCTCGACCGCCTCGGTGGGCACGCAGATGACAGCCAGGTCCACGCGCTCGCCAATCGCGGCCAGGCTGGCGAACGAGCGCAGTCCCTGTACCTCGCGGGCACGCGGATTGATTGGACAGATGCGGCCTCTGAATCCGACGCTCATCAGATTGGCCAGAATCGCGCCGCCGATTTTGCCCGGGTCGCGCGAGGCGCCGATCACCGCCACCGAAGTGGGGTTGAGCAGCCGAAAAATGCTGTGTGCTGCGGCCAACCGTTCGCGCCGCAAGCTTTGATTGAGAAACTGCTCGGTCTCTTCGATCGCGAACCAAACGCGCACCACGCCGGCTTCGGTCGCTTGTCGGACGCTGAAGCCGCTGCGCGCAAATACTTCCAGCATCCGCGTGTTGCCGGCCAGCACGTCGGCTTCCAGGCGGTTGATGCCGTTGGCGTGGGCGATGCGGCACAGATGTTCGAGCAGCAGCGTGCCGACCCCGCGTCCCTGGTATTCATCTTCCACCGTAAACGCCACTTCCGCGCTGTGCGGCTGCTGGCCGTCGCTGGCCGCGTACATCCCCACGCCGATGATGTGCTCGTCGTCGGGATAGCGCCGGGTTGCGGCCAGACCGAAGCGTCGCACGTAATCGAGCTGCGTAAAGCGGTCAAGGTCCTCTTCGCTGAAGCGCTTTTTGTGCACCATGAAGCGGAAGTAGGCCGACTCGGGGCTCAGGCGCTGGAAGTGCGCACGCAGCCGTTGGCGGTCTTCGGGCACGATGGCGCGGATCAGAATGGAACTGCCGTCGGTAAGGATTCCCCGTGCCGAGTAGTTGCGTAGTTCGTCGACGGCCGCCTGCAGCATCGGGCTCTCCCTCTCTCAACACTGGTCGGCGATGAACCGCTCGATCGCGCAGGCGTTGTCGGCAGCTTCGGCTGCGCCATCAACGCGCAGATGGCAGCCGGCGAACCCTGGTCCGAACGGCTCGAAGGCGGCCTTGTGCTGCAAATAGGTCTCCCAGGTCGCATCGGATACGGTGTCGGGACGCTGTGCACGTTGGGCCAGCCGCCGGCGGGCCTGCTCGTCGCTGAGCACACATTCGACAAACACGATCGGCACCCGCGCCAGACAGGCCACGGCGCGCAGGCCCATCCGCTGTGCGTGATCCTTGTAGGTCGCATCGACGATCACGCCGTCGCCGCCGTGCAGGGTTTTGGCGGCCTCGTCGGCCAGGGCCTGGTAGGTCGCGGCGGTGAAGTCCGCGCTGTAGATGCCCTGTTCCCAGCCGGCGCCGGCGCGCTGGGTCGGTGCGATGCCGGCGATGCGCTTGCGGATCAGGTCGGAGTTGAAGACCGCAAACCCGCTGCGCTCGGCCAGCACCGCGGCCAGCGTCGACTTGCCGGTTCCCGGCAGTCCGCAGATGACGATCAGCGCCGGAGAACCGGCTTTGGCGTAACCATAGGCGGCGGAAAAGAAATTGCGCGCCGACTCCCGCGCCCACCGCTGCTGTGCCTGGTCAACCTCGCGCGCGCGCGCCTTGAGGCTGCTGACCTTGCCGCGCACCGTTGCCCGATAACATTTGTAGAAGTTCAGCAGCCGGCTCAGTTCCCCATCGCGGATTTCATCGAGGTAGGCGCGCAGCAAATGATGGCCCAGCGCGGGTGCCCGCAGCCGATCCAAATCCATCAGCAGGAAAGCCAGGTCCGAGGCGATGTCGCCATAGCGCAGCTGCTCGCTGAACTCCACGCAGTCAATCACCTCGATCTGCTCCCCGATGCAGATGTGCTCGCTGCGCAGGTCGCCGTGCCCCTCGCGCACCATGCCGCGCTGCGCCCGGCGCTCCAGCAGTTCGCGATGGGTGTCGATGAAATCGTGATTGAAACGGGTGATAAAGTTGAACTCGCGCGCGCCCAGCGTGTCGCCCACCAGAGACCGGCATTCTTCCAGGTTGGTGCCGACGCTGCGCGCGATCGCGTCGGCGCATCCGTACTCCGTCGAGCGGGCGCGCGGCGCCCGGTCATGAAAGCGGGCGAGCAGCGCGCCGACCTTGCGCATCACGGCGGCCTCAACCTGGCCGGCCTGCACCAGGCGGTCCAAACAGCGCTCATCGGGCAGACGACGCATTTCCACGGCGTATTCGGCCGCGTTGGGATCGAAGCCCTCTGCGGGGCCGGCGGCCAGCGCATAACCATCGTCGCGGCGCATGATGGCCCGCACGCCAAGGTAAACGCGCGGTGCCAAGCGCCGATTGAGCCGCACCTCCTCGGCGCAGAAGTGATAGCGCCGCTCCAGGGTGGAGTAATCCAGGAAATCAAAGCGCACCGGCTTTTTGATTTTGTAGACAAAATCGCCGGCCACAAAGACGTACGAAATGTGCGTCTGCCTCAACTCGACCCGCGCCGGCGGCTGCGGATAGAAGCCGGGCTCGGTCATCGCGGCAATCAGTTGGTCCAATGCCATGACGGGGCGGTGGCTCGCTTAATCAGCGCGACCTCAATCCCTCCCTGACCGCTCAAGCAGCGTTTGGATCACCTCGCGCGTGGACAATAACCCCACCAACTTGCCATTTTCCACCACCGGCAGCGCACCGACACCCAGCTTGACCAACAGCCGCGCGGCTTCATCAATCGGCATCGTCGGCGCGACGCTGACCGGCCCCAGCGCCATCGCCGCCTCCACCCGCGTGTCCTCCAGATGGCCCACCTGCGAGCGGATGTCGCGGTCGGTGACAATGCCGGTCAGGACTCCGTCAGCCACCACGGGAAGCGACAACAGGTTCTCGCGTTGCATGAGGGCGTGGGCCTGGGCCAAGGTATCGGCGGGACTGACCGAGGGAGGATTTTTGATCATCGCCTTGGCAACGCTGCTGCCTTTTTCATCACCGCTCGCCGGGGGCCGCACTGTCAACACCGGGCAGGGCGCCTCGCGTACCACGCGCTCGGCGACACTGCCTAGGAAAAAGCGCGGCAGGCCGCGTCGGCCGTGGGTGGGCATTACGATCAGGTCCGCGTCCACGTCACGCGCCAATTCCACGATGCCACGGGCGGTGTCGCCGGTGCGGATATGAACCTGGTAGCGGGTGGTGGCGAGCTGCTCTTGGGCAATCTTTTCCAGCGCCGCCTTGACCTCATCCTGACGGGCTACGACCACCGAGGGCGCTTCGCCAGGGGTCAGCAAAATCGCCACCACGTGCATCAGATGCACGGTGGCGTCGGCCGCCGCCGCCAGTTGTTTGGCCAAAGCCAGCGCCGTGGCATAGCTTTGGTCGAACTCCACGGGCACGACAATGCGATGGAACGGAAAGGGCACGAGATTCCTCCTCTGGCTGCCGTGGTGCCTGCCCAGGGCATCCTCCGACGCTCTAGCGATGCTCGTGCCAGCTGCGCAAGGCAGCCGGGGCCACAGATTTTCCAGCGAAAATGTCGTCAATTCGGTTGCTTTTCGGAATCTGAGCGCGCGCGGAACGTCATTTTAGAATTTGGTCCCCCTGCCACGTGTATCCAAAGGGAAACTCTACCTCCAACATAAAATCGGCAAAGTGTGCCCGATGGATGCAAAAAGGCCGTCTTCGCTCCGCCCACGTTGAGCGCGCGTTTGCAACTACCGGGCTGTTATTGCGACGGCGTGGGGCGGGGAGGGCGGCCTCTCGCCGCAGCATCTGGCAAAGGTCTTGCTTACTAATAATCACGAGGCGAACCAAATCGAAGGGTGCCGATGTGAAGATCAGAGACTGGATGAATTCCCCGGTCCATACGGTCAAGCCGCGCGACAGCGTCGCTCACGCCCGCGAGCTGCTCGAACGCTATCGGGTCAACCAGCTTCCCGTGGTGGTGGACGGCGCTTTGGTCGGGATCGTGACGGATCGGGATTTACGCAACGCGTCGCCCTCGGCGGCGGAGCAGGCGGCGGCCGACCTGGGCCAAATCGATCCGTCGCTGATCGACCCCTCCAAAATCACGGTCGACAGCGTGATGACGGAAAAGGTCTTTTTCCTTGGTCCTGACGACACGGTTGAGGATGCGGTCAGGATCATGCGGCGCGAGCGCTTCGGTGCGATTCCGGTCGTTGAGCACAACCGCGTGGTCGGCATCCTGACCCGCAGCGACGTGCTGGATGCTTTTTTGTGCCTGGCGCTGGGCGCCGAGGTGCCGCAGGACAAGAAATCCTGAGCGGGTGGCCTTTAGGCCAGACCGTACTTCTCGATCTTAGCGTAGAGTTTTTTACGCGAGATGCGCAGCAGCTTGGCGGCTTGAACCTTGTTGCCCTCGGTGCTTTCCAGCGCGCGCCGAATCAGTTCGCGCTCCACGTCGGCGAAGCTGGGCAAGCCGGCGGTGGGCGCAGCGGCTGCGGCGGGCGGACTGTCGGTGGAGGGCGCGCTGACCGGACGTTCGCCCGCCAACTGCGGCGGCAGGTCCTCCAGGGTGATGTTGGAGGAGCGGCCGAAAGTGAAGGCGCCCTCGATCGCGTTGGACAGTTCGCGCACGTTGCCCGGCCATTGGTAATGCTGCATCGCCGCCAGCGCGTCTTCGGCGATCCCGGTAATCGGAACCGGCCGCTTCAGCCGCTCGTTGAACACGTTGATGAAGTGCTCGATGAGCAGCGGCACGTCGTCCAAGCGCTCGCGCAGCGGCACCACGCGCAGCACGTTGGCCTGCAAGCGGTAATAGAGATCGGAGCGAAGCTGTCCGGATTGTACCGCTTCGGCCGGATCGCGGTTGGTGGTGGCGATTACCCGGACATCGACCGGAATCTCACGGTTGCCGCCCACCGGCCGCACTGCACGCTCCTGCAGCACGCGCAGCAGTTTGCTTTGCGTCTCGGGCGCCATCTCGGTGATCTCGTCCAAAAACAGCGTGCCGCCCTCCGCCGAGCGAAACAGCCCCAGATGCTCGGCGTTGGCCCCGCTGAATGCGCCGCGCTTGTAGCCGAACAGCTCGCTTTCAATCAGCTCGCGTGGAATCGCCGCGCAGTTGAGCGCCACAAACGGGGCCCGCGCCTGCTCCGACGCCTCGTGAATCGCGCGCGCCACCAGCTCCTTGCCGGTGCCGCTCTCGCCCACAATCAGGATCGTGCCGCGGGTGCGGGCCGCCGCCTCGATCCGATCGTAAAGCTGGCGCATCGCCGGATTGGCCCCCACCAGACCGTGGAAGCGGCTGCGCGCCTGGCGCGGCAGCATCGACGCCTCGCGCTCCAGGTCGCGGATGCGGGCGTTGGCGATGGCCGCGGTCGAGCGGAAGTAGGCGTCGGCCAGCACGATCATCCGGCAGTGGCTGAGCTTGTCGAAGGCCAGATACACGCTGGGCATCGGCGGCGGAAAGACCGGGAAGGCACCGGTCGCGCTTTCCTCGAACAGATGCATCGAGACGACGATCTCCGGAAACGGCACCCGGCGCTCGGCCAGCGCCTCGCCGATGCGACGCACATCAGCGGTGAATTTGTCGACGTCCTTGGCGCGCAAATCGCCGATAGTGGCGCTTAGGTCAGCGCCGAAAATCTCCAGGAATTCGCGATCCGACAACGATCGGCGGTCGCCAAAATGCAGCAGGTAAAGACGATGCCAATGCTCCAGCACCTGCTCGCGCCGGCTCAGGATCGAGTCGAGGATGGGCGCCAGACTGTCCAGCTCATGATCCCACACCAGGTGGAAATAAGCGGGCGCTGCGCCTTGGGCTTCCGGACGGACCGCGGTGCCCTGGCTCATCGGCTCATCGGTCCTGGGCTCTGCAGATTGGCTCTTGGCGGACGGCGGCATTGTAGGCAACGGCATCTTAGCATACTAGGTGTGCTTCGGAAATGTTAGAACCCCGCCCGTGGATGAAGCTGACGCGAAATCACTTTACCAATATCGGACGCGGCCGACATCGACGTGCACGAAATCCGAGCGCGGATAGAAACCCACGCCTCCAGACCCCAGATCGATGGCGGCGCGCCACACCTCTGCCAGCCGCCGGCCCGGTACTCGAATATCGGCGGCCTTGCCCTCGATATGGAGACTGTGGCGGGAGACGCCTTCGCTGCGCGAAGCCAGCATGGCATTGGTGGCGGCCGAGCGGTAACCCGAGATTAGATGGAAGGGCTGTTGGGTATATAAACGCCGGTTAAGCGAATAAAGCAAATCCAGCAGCCGCGGATCGATCGGCTTGATCTCGTTGGCCCGGAAATCGCGCATGATGTAATTGATGTCGCGCAGCGCACCCTCCACGTAACGGCCGTTCTCGCAGTAGGTGGCAGCCAGGCTCTCGCCGGTGTGGAGGTTGTAAAACCTCAGCGAGCGCTGCGGCGGATAGGGCACGCGCAGGGCGGCGATGGCGGCGCCCGGCACCAGCGCGCTACCTGCCATTATCGTCGCGATTTTGAGCAACTGCCGGCGATGAAGGGTTCCTCCCCGCTCCATAGCGGCCCGATTTCCCGCCATCCCATCGGCAAAACGTCCCACCAGCAAATCCTCCCGTAACTTACATCGCGGGCCAGGCCATCCCTGAGCTCAAGCGCTGCCCTGACTGCTGGCCAGTCAACCATATTGCCAAACCCATCGGAATCCGCAAGGGCCTCAAGCTCGCCGACCATGCGCGGCCGCAGCCCGTAAGGGTCGGGATTGGCTTCGACGAAAATGCGGCCGTCAGGCCCGCGCGCCATCAGCACCGGCTCATAGATGATTTCGCCCGGCGTGCCGACTTCGACCTGCGCGTAAAGATCGGCTGCGTCGTCGGGATGCAACCGGATACATCCGTGGGTGCGAAAATGGTACACGCTGAGCGGCGCGATGGTACCGTGGCATCCAACCGAATCCAGGCTCAGCCCCACCCAGTGCTTACCCAACGGATTGTCGGGGCCCGGCGGTACCCGGGTCCGGACGCGCTTGCCCTCCG
Organism: Pseudomonadota bacterium; assembly: GCA_021325025.1. Classification (GTDB taxonomy): domain Bacteria; phylum Desulfobacterota; class Binatia; order Binatales; family Binataceae; genus JAJPJA01. The sequence continues at coordinate 15,446 of JAJPHZ010000026.1, forward strand.
CCGCCATCTCGGCCTGGATGGAGACCGGCACCCTCCACACCGGATTCTTGCGTTTTTCCACGACGGTAAACTCACCGCGCGGCGTGCGCCAGCCCGGACGTCCGACTGAAACCGGATAGGCGCCGATCAGGCGCGACGCAGACAGCACGAACAGCATCCGCTGCGGCACATTGATCAGGATGCCGTCGTCGATGTTCGCCGGAACGATGTGGCGGTTGTCGATCCATAATCCATCGCCGGCCCTGAGCCGGGAGCCGACCGTACGGCAGTTGGAGCGGGCCAGAAGCCGCGCGTCGACGCCGTACCGGGAGCCGAGCGCGGCGAACGAGTCGCCTTTGCGTGCGACGTAGTAAAACCGCCCGCCGCTGATGGTGTGCGACAGGCGCATCGGCGTTGCATGTGCGCCCGCAGCCGACAGAAATATCAGCAACACCGCGCACAGCCACGCCGGGATTGGGCTACGCGATCGCGCCGCTGGCGCTGTGCGGCTGCGCGGCCGCCAATCGGCGCGGTGCCTGTCAGCGGCCCGCGATTGGTCGGCCGTTGGGCCGGTAAGCGTCGCGGCGCAGCGACATGAGCCATCGCCGCAGCGCGCCGGGCTCAATCCCCAGGGCTTCGCACAGGTGTTCGTAGGCGAACAGTCCTTCCTGGTCTTTAGCGTAAAACCATTGGCAGATTTCGTGGAACTCACGACGTGCCTGCGCCGTGCGCCGATCCATGGTCTTCAAATAGATGCGCAGCGCATCTTTCAAAACCGCCAGTAACAGCCGGCTTTCGCCTGCCCGCTGCGCGCTCTTCCTGACCAAGGCGTTGTACTGCGCAGGCAACAGACATTGGGATTGAAAAAAGGACGGCAGCGGATCCACTTCGCCCAGGCGCGCGGCTCCCGCGTGCTCGGGGATGCCTCCAACGGCGACGGTTGTGCGGCGCGATGGGTGAACTGGCGACAAGGCTGAGGAGTCCATCGTGGTCAAATTCCTGATTTCAACGGTCTGATGCTCGTTTTACCCGGCTTATGAGCATCGAGTGTGCCAATGCTGCGCTGGTGCCAGACGGGCGATTCTCGGGTTGTGCACATCGATGCGCTGATACGCTCGCACTGCGGGCGAGATGCTTGCCGATGCGCCGCGGCGGCTCTATGTTCTTGTTAATGCGGGTCGTGAGGGGCGGTGCTCTATGCTGTGGGCATTAAAGCGGTGGCAATTGGTCTCGGCCGTGGTGCCGATTTTAGTGCTGGCGATGGCTTCGGCCGGCGCGGCCCGGCACTATGCCCGGCCCTCCGCCCCGCCGCCGCCCGAGCCGCTTGACGCAATTCGCGTGCTCGGCACCGGACCGGCGCCCTTTGCCCTGGACGCGCGCGCCGCGATGCTCACCGAGTTGCATTCGGGCGAAGTCCTGTATGCGTACAACGAGCACCTGCGCATGCAGCCCGCCAGCCTCGCCAAGATCATGACCTTTTACATCACGCTGGAGGCGCTGAAGAACGGCAAGCTGACCCTGGATACTCCCGTCACCATCAGCGAGAGGGCCTGGCGCCTGTCGGTGGACCAGACGGTTTCCAAGATGTTCCTGGAAGTCGGCCAGCAGGTGCCGGTCAAGCAGTTGCTCTACGGATTGATGGTGTCTTCGGGCAACGACGCCGCGATGGCGTTGGCGGAATACCTGGGCGGCAGCGAGCAAGGCTTCGTGGCGATGATGAACGAGCATTGCCAACACATGGGGCTCGACGAGACCCGCTTTGCCAGTCCCGACGGTCTACCCGAACCCGACCAATACACCACGGCGGCCGACATGGTGAAACTTGGCGCGCTCCTTATCAAGCGCTTTCCCAACGCCCTGGACTACACGTCGGTCAAGGAATACACCTTCGACAAGATCACCCAGCGCAATTGGAACACCCTGCTCTTTTACGACGCGCGGGTGGACGGAATTAAGACCGGACATGTCGAGGAAGCCGGTTATCACCTGGTCTCCACCGCCCATCAGGACAATATGCGGCTGATCTCCGCCGTATTGGGGGCGCCCAACGCCGAAAAGCGCCGCACCGAGACCGAGAAGCTGCTGGCCTGGGCATTTCGCTCCTTCGTCAACGTCGCGCCGGACTGGCGCCCGCTGGTGCCGGCCTCGCTGCCGGTTTACGAGGGCGCCGCGGCCGAAGTCGCAATCGCGCCGCCCGATTCGATGTATATCACGCTGCCCCGCGGCGAGGAGAAGAAGGTCAAGCTAAGCGGCGCTCTGGACGTCTCCTACCTAGTCGCCCCGGTGGCGGCCGGCACCAAAGTGGGCAGCCTGACGATGCGCGAGGATGATCGCACCCTGTTAAGCGTGCCCATCTGCACCCAGGCGCCGGTCGCGCGCGGCGGTATCTTGCGCGTCCTGGCCGGCAAGATCGCCCTGCTGTTCCACAACCTCGGCCACCTGATCGCGTCGGCGATTCGCGCCGCGATCGGCAAAATCCCGTTCCTCGGGCCCCGTCTGGTCGGGAGCTGAACAAGAGCAGCCCGCCTTCCCGGGGAGTGATCGAGCGCGCTGGTCCATACCGGTTTCAGGCCGCCAGGGGCTGGGGATGCAGTTGCTTGAGCGCCGGCATCACCTCTTTGGCAAACAGCCGCATGCTTTTTTCCGCCTCTGCCATGGGCATGGCACCGTACTTGAAAATGAACATGATCTCGTCGGTGCCGAACGCGTTGGCGAGCTCGGTGACGCGGGCGATGGTCTGTTGCGGTGTGCCCCAAGGATGGCTTTTGTAAAAGCTTTGCCTAAATGGAGACGGATCCTTTCGCAGGAACTCGGCTTGCGCACCATACGACTCGTAACCCTTGATGCCGCTCAGATGGGTGCCGAGCAGCTCATAGTGGCGCAGCGCTGAATCGGCATACTCCACCATATAGCGCTGCGCCCCCGCTTGAGCCTCGCTCGCGCTTTCGGCGACATAGGTCCACAGCGCCAGCTTGGTGTGCGTGGGCGCGTGTCCGGCATCGCGCCGCAACACCGCATAACGGCGCAGGTTTGCCAGCGCCAGGTCCAGGCTGGTGGTGGGGATGATCAGGGGCTTTACGCCGTGCCGGGCGATAATCTCCACGGTCTGCTCGGTGCCGCCCGCGCACCACAGGTTGGCGCTCAGGTCGCGCTCGAGCTGGGGCCGCAGGTGCAAGCCATGAACTTTGTAGAACTCGCCCTCGAAATCGCATTGCCCGGTTGCCAGAAGCCGGGTGAGCACCTGCAGCGATTCGTCGAACCGCCCGCGTGCTTCGTTCTGGTCGATACCCAACCCGGCGTACTCGCGCCGCCCAAGCCCGCGACCGACGCCGCAGATGATATTTCGGTTCGGCCCCAGAAAGGCATCGAGCATGTTCACGTCTTCGGCGACGCGCACCGGATTGTGCCAGGGCAGCACCACCACCATCGTCCCTAAATCCACGTTGCGGGTGATGGCGGCAATGTAGGTGAGATACTGAAGCGGGTTGGTCACCATCGTGTAGGGCGTGAAGTGATGCTCGATGGTCCAGACCGAATCGAAGCCGCAGTCGTCGGCGATACGGGCGATGCCCAGTTCCTCGCGGAAGATTTCGCGGTCCGAGCGCGTGGCGCGGGCCGGCACCGACCTGCCCTTTTCTTCCGCCTCGTAGCGGTCCCAGTCGCTGTAATTTTGGTTGAAGATCGTCGCCCCGATGCGCATTTGTTTTCCTTTCCCACTGGGGGCCGGTTGTAAGCCTTCCAGCCCAGGCCGGCCGATAGCATAGCGCGTGCCTGCATGGCGAGGGCCTGCTCGCGCCCCATTGCCGCGAAAACCGCAGCCGATGGCTCCGGGCGGGCAACAAGTGTATCGATAGGACGCAGCTCACCCTCGCAGTGCCGCCGTCGCCGCGTGCCTCGGTTAGGACGCGAAGCGCTGCTTGAGCCAGGCGCTTACTTCCGCCATCGCCTGCTTGGATTTGTCGAGCACGGCCTGCATGCCGAAGAAGCCATGATGGACGCCTGCGTAGCGCGTGACCTGAACGGGCACGCCGGCTTGAGCCAGGAGTTTGCCGTAATACTCGCCTTCGTCGCGCAGGACGTCCAGTTCGGCGGTGATAATCAAGGCGGGCGGCAGACCGCGCAGATCGCGCGCCCGCACCGGCGACGCGTAGGGGTTATCCGCCTCGGCCTCGTCGTTGAGGTAATGCCCCCAGTACCAGCGCATCCCCGCCGCCGTCAGCCCATAGCCCTGACCGTTCTCCACGTAAGAGGGATAGCCGGGTTTGGGATAATCGGTGACGGGCACGATCATGAGCTGGCCGCATAGCGGCGGACCGCCGCGGTCGCGCGCCATCAGGGCGGTGACCGCGACCATGTTTCCGCCCGCGCTGTCGCCGGCCAAAACGATATGCGCCGCGTCGGCGTCAAGTTCATCGGCATGCGCCGCGGCCCATTTGGTGGCCGCGTAGCAGTCCTCGGGACCGGCGGGAAACTTGTGCTCGGGCGCCAGGCGGTAATCCACCGATACCACCACGCATCGCACTGCATTGCAGTAATTGCGGCATCCGCGATCATGGGTGTCCAGAGTGCACATCACGAAACCGCTGCCGTGAAAGTACATCATCAGGGGAAACGGCCCGCTCCCCTCGGGCGTGTAGATGCGTATCGGCAGGTCGCCGCCCGGTCCGGGGATGACGCGATTGACCACCGACGCGACCGGTACCGGCGCCAGCTTGCCGGCAGCGTTGTATTGCGTCGCCAGGGCGCGCGCCTGCTCCACCGACAGGGTTTCGAAGCGCGGTAGCTTGAGCATCTCCTCAAGGATCGGTCTGAGCTGCGGGTCCACTGGCATCCTGGTCAGGTCTCCTTCGTTCAAGTTCCGATGCGGTCTAAACCTTTATCAATTTAGCGCGCCCGTTGCCGTGAAGCAGGCGGTGCACAGCAAGTCGCTGAAAACCATCGCGCTCAACCGGTGCTTAAAAAAGGACCGAAAGTACGACAGGGTTTACGCGAAAAAGTTTTAGGGGGTAATGCGAGAGCTTTATCTGCCCGATGGAAGGGACACCATGGCTCGCTACTGGATCTTTCAGGCCAATCCGAAAACCGGCGACAACCTCCGAACGGATCTCCAAAACCCCGGATGGTGGCGCCTGACGAAATTCAAGGATCCACGCCAGCATATTCACGTCGGCGATGGGATCGTTCTCTGGCAGGTCAAAGGAAACAAGCCAGAGGCGGCCGGGGTTTACGCAATCGGCAAAATCACACGCGAGCCGGTACGCGTTCATGGCACATGGCAGGGCTGGTACCGCTTGAGCAGGGTCCGAGACCTGGAGAGACCCATCCCGCCCAAGGTGCTGCGGGCCGATCCGGTGCTGCGGCGAATTCCTGCATTCCGACGACCGATGCAAGGTTCGAACTTCGAGATTACGGACGCGCAGTGGCAGCGGATCGAAAGCTATTTCGAAAATGTCGCAACCAAGGCCAAGAGCACGCCGCGCCTGATTCCGGTCAATGAGACGGCGCGAAGCGCCGGTACAGCCATCGTCCCGGCAAGCGCGCAACGCGAGATCCAACTGCGTGAGCGGGCGCTGGTCAAATCCTATCAAAGTTATATGCGACGCCGGGGATCAGCGGCCCGTGCATATCGAATCCCGCTGTCAGATGGAATTTCCATCACCTGTGATCTGTATGACAAGAAGCGCGGAAACCTGATCGAAGCCAAGAGCGTTGTCGACCGTCCTTCGTTGCGCATGGCAATTGGAGAGCTGGCAGATTACGCGCAATTCATGCCGCGCGGTACGCAACTCGCCGTGCTTCTGCCGGCTCGGCCCAGCGCCGATCTCGAACAGCTGTTACGCTCGCAGGGCATGTACACGATCTGGCAGAGCGAGCCGGCGAAATTTGCAGACAACTCTTCAAAGCAGCGATTTGTCTAAATCAAGGGGATAGCACCAGCAGCCCGCGGAATAGAATCCAAGTGACCATCGGCGCAGCGCGATGATTCCACAGGAAGGCAAACGGTAGGCCCCCAGTGATGCTATACTTTGCTTACGGCTCAAACATGAAATTAAACCAAATCCGCGGCCTGGGTCCGCCGTACGGCATGGTGTGCCGAGGAGACGTGGTGGCCGCGCGGACCCATCCCCGAATGGCCCGACGAATGATTACGTCGAGGCGCAATCCGGTACCCCTCTCCAGAAGGGAGAGGGGCAAGGGGTGAGGTCTTGAGAATCACGCGCAATCAGCCGGTCAGCCGGGAGAAGCTGGCTCTTGCCCGAAAGTTTCGGCGGGAAATGACGTCCGGCGAGCAAATGCTCTGGCGTGCGCTGCGCGCCAACCGGCTTCAGGGTTTGCACTTCCGAAGACAGCAGGTGATCGCCGGCTACGTTGTGGATTTCTACTGTGCGTCGGCCCGGCTCGCCGTCGAGTTGGACGGAGACTCCCACCTTGCAAGCCGAGACTACGACCTTGAACGAGACCAGGCGCTCGCCCGGCTGGGAATAAAGACTCTTCGCCTGCGAAACGAATCAGTTGCGGCCGACCTTGGCGGAGCGCTCGCTTTAATCGCCGCGCAGGCAACCTCACCCCTAACCCCTCTCCCTTCTGGAGAGGGGGATCAGAGTCGCAAGTAGACGATCCCCAAGGAGTGTAAGCGGCGCGGGGGCGGATTTTCCGATTGCGGTGGCGCGGCCCTGTTTGAAGCGCTCGGCGTGACGCGGCCACGGTGGTTACGCAAGAGCCTTGCAGCGTCACCAAGATTCCGCGGTTGCCGGCGAAGCGCGGGCGATGTGCTTGAGCCTCATTGAATCAGGCTTGTGCTACACTTCCCTGGCTGATTTCGAAGGGAGCAAGCACGATGGCTGACGCCGAGCAACTGGCCGCGGAGATGCACGCCTTCTATCCGCGCTACATCGAGTCTTTCAACGGCGACGATCCGGACGCGTACGCCGCCAACTTCTCATTTCCCTGCGTTCTGTTTGGGGGCAGGCAGCCGGTGACGGTTGTCCCCGATGCTGCCACCTGGATTGCCATGATGGCCAACACCAAGACGATCATGAAAAGCAAGGGCTGGGCGCGCACCGGGATCGAGAAGACCTACGCGTGGCCGACCGCTCCCGACATGGGTTTGCTGATGGCCGACTTTGTGCGCTACCGCAGCGACGGCAGCGTGTTGATGCGCGGACGCGCCTGCTACACGCTGCGAAGCGCGGACGGCCGATGGAAGATCGTCGCGATGATGGAAGTGGCGCCCTCGATGCCGGGCCCCGGCGGTATCCCGCGGCCGTAGCCGCGCACCGCGGGCTTTGCGTATGAAGGGCGAGGGGACGGCCTTGGACGAAGTCGGGCGCCGATCCCGAACCGCCAGCGGCTTCGCTGTCGAGCGTTCAGCCCACAGGACGGCATGCCGGCGCGTCAGGTCCTCAGAAATTCGAGCAGGGCGCGGTTTACGTCTTCGGGCTTCTCCTGCTGTGTCCAGTGGCCGCAGTCTTTGATGACGATGGTCCGGGTCAGATTGGGCACCAGTTGCTTCATCCCGGCCGCCATCCACGGCGGCAACACCGGGTCGCGCTCGGCGCAGATCATCAGCGCCGGCTGATTGATGCGATACTCAAGCCCGGCGCTCTCCTCCCAGTTGCGGTCAAAGTTGCGATACCAGTTGAGCGGGCCGCGAAAGCCGCTGTGCTCGAAGGCCTTGACGAAGACCTCGAAGTCAGCGGCGGTAAGGAACGCGCCGTGCGGCCGGTCGGGCAGCCGATCCAAAAGCCCGCCCCCGGCCGGGCCCAGCACGCCCGGCGGATCCTTGACGCCGGCCTGCGCCTGCAGCGCGGCGAGGTCCTGGTAGAAGCCGCGCAGGGTGCGCCGCACGTCGGCTTGCAGTTCGGCTTCGGCGACGCCCGGCTCCTGGAAATACAAGATGTAGTGAAACTTGCCGGCCGCCATGGCGCGGAACAACTCGGTGGGCTTGACCGGCGGGCGGGGCAGAAACGGGGTGTTGAGCCCGGCCACCTTTTCGAATCGCTCCGGCACGATCATCGCCGCGCCCCACGCCACGATTCCACCCCAGTCGTGCCCGACGATTGCGCAGCGCTCGATGCCGAGCCGATCGAGCATCCCGGTCAAATCCGCCACCAGGTTGCGCAAGCTGTAGGCCTCAATCGGTTCGGGGCAATCGGTCTCGCCGTAGCCGCGCTGATCGGGCGCGATCGCTCTGAAGCCGGCCGCGCTCAGCGCGCGCAGCTGATGGCGCCACGAATACCAGATTTCGGGAAAGCCGTGGCACAGGACCACCGGGTAGCCGGCGCCCGCTTCATGCACGTGCATGCGGATGCCGTTGGTTTGCACAAAGTGATGTTTGAATTCGTCCATGACCGATGAACCTCCCTCGTTCACTCCGCCAGCGGCATGCAAAGGGTTTCGGCGAGGCTCAGGATGAACAGCGCGGAGACGATCGCCGCGCCGATCAGGTAGATGGGCGGCGACGTGTCGTTTTGCGTGCGCCCGATCAGGTATGTGGCCACCATCGCCGCCGGGCCGCCCAGCAGCGCCATGCACGGGTTGTGGCTGACCGCCACGCCGCTGTATCGCACGTGTGCCGCAAACGCCTCGGCCGACGCCACCGCCTCGGGCCCGGCGAACATCGAGATCAGCACCGCGAAGCCCAACTGCCCGACCGGCATCATCGCGAACTACTCCTGATGCTGCAACAGGCGGAACAGCGGCCAGGCCAGCAGCGCGGTTCCGAGCGCAGCCGCCAGCAGCAGCTTGCGCCCGATGCGGTCCGAGAGCATCCCGGCCGGCGGCCGCATCAGGAAGCCCGCGCCGAACACGCCGAAGGCTTCCATCAGCGCAGCGCTATTTAAGCAAAGTCACGCGCTGGCCCACTGCGAGCCGGGCTTCATTGGTGATCCGGCCGGTGACGCCCAGATGGGCGGTGTGGTGCTGCGCCGCGGTGCGCAGCACGCTCAAGTCGCGCGGCAGCCCGGATTGTGCGTGCGTGGTCATCACGCATCGCAGCGTGGGCTTGATCTTGTCCACGCGCAAGTCGCCCAGCGCCAGCGTCGGCCCGGCAAGCCATTCGTCTTCCACAAACCCGCTGAGGCCCGGCTCAGTGCGGATGAACACGTTGGGGCGAAAGCGCTGCGGACTCATCGCCGCGCTGCCGCCCTGCAAGTGGCGCAGATGCTCGAGCGAGGCGCTGGCGACGATGTGGATCACGGAGGCGTCGAAAAAGGTGCCGCGCGGCAGGCCGAAACTGCTGGGAATGGTCTGGCCGGGTTTGAGGGCGGTGTAAATGGCGTTGACCGGGATGTCGCCGAAGATGGTGTCGGTGTCGATGTCCGCCTCCACGCGCTGGTTGGCCAGCGCCGCGGCCTGCTCAAGGCGCACCTCGAAACCCAGCGCTTCGGAAAGCGCGCGCGACGCCCACGGGTCGTCGGCGTAAAGCGAGGTCCCATCGGGCATTTCGATCCGCACGCGTCCCGGCTCGCCGGGTGCGGGCTGCACTTCGTAGGAGGCGCGGAACTCGAACATCCGCGCCCATTTCTTGGCGCTGACGATGTTGCCAGTGCGCAAATCGCGCAGCGCCCAGGCCCGATCGCCAATCAGCCCGCCGGTCGTAGCGAAAACGCTTTGCAGCCGCTCCCCCAGCATCGATTTGACCGGATATCGCCACAGCTCCTCGATTACGCCGACGACCTGCTCGCCCATACCGACCTCCCCGCAGCGGATGCACCGCGCCTGCCTTCTGTCTAATCCCGCGCGCTCCTCGGCTCAAGGCAGAAGCAGGTTTTGTGGTATAGATCAGCCCACCGCAGGTTCAACTACACTCAGCGACAGGAGAGCCGCCATGTACGATTTGATAATCCGCGGCGGGCAGGTTGTTACTCCGGAGGGCGTTGGTAATTGGAACATTGCGATTGCGGGCGAGAAGATCGTGCTGGTCGGCGAGGCAGGCGCGCAGGCGCAAGCCGGCCGCATCATCGACGCAACCGGCAAGATCGTCGTGCCCGGCGGTATCGAGCCGCACACCCATCTGAACATGACGATGGCGATGGAGGCTGGCCATGTGGTCAGGACGATGGGGCCGGAGGCGGACACCATCGGGATGGCGTTCGGCGGCACCACGACCCATCTGGATTTCTGCTTCGTTAATCCGTCGGTAGACATTTCCGCCGCATTGGCGCGGCGCGTCGAGCAATGGAAAGGGCGGTCGCTGGTGGATTATTCCTTTCACGTGGCGCTGACCGGCGCCCTGCCGCTGGCGACCTTCGATCAGCTTGGCGACGCGATCGCCGACGGCTTTCCGACCTTCAAGGTTTTCACCACCGATATCCTGCCCTCCGATCCCGGCCGGCGCCATTCCTTGCGCCTTGATCACGGTCGGATTCACTGGGCGATGCAGAAGCTGACCCGGCACGGCGGGCTGATGACGGTGCACGCCGAAGACGACGAGCTGGTCCAGTTCAATTACGAGCGTTTCATCAAGGAAGGGCGCGTGGCCGGAATCCACATGGCGCAGGTGCATACCAACCTGTCCGAGCAGCTCTCCTTCAACCGCGTGATCCAGCTCGCGTCGGCCACCGGCGCCGGTGTCTATTTCGTTCACGTCTCGGCGCGTGAGGGAGCGCAAGCGGTGGCCGCGGCGCGCGCGCAGGGTCTACCGGTATATGCCGAAACCCTCCATCAGTACGCCTGCTTCAACGCGGAGGATTACAAGGCGCCGCGCGGGTTTTGTTATCACACCTATCCGTCGCTAAAGTTCCCCGAAGATCAGAAGGCGCTGTGGGACGGACTGGTTGACGGGGGCATTTCGGCCGCGGCCACCGACGAGTTCCCGACCTCGCTGGAGGTCAAACTGCGCGGCTCGCGTATCGACGACGTCACCGGCGGCAACGTCGGCGCCGAGGCGCGGATGGGGATCGTTTACACCGAGGGCGTGGTCAGGCGCGGGATGTCGTTGCCGCGCTTTGCCGAGGTCACCTCGACCAACGCCGCGCGCATCATGGGGCTTTATCCGCGCAAAGGGGTGATCGCGCCGGGCAGCGATGCGGATTTGTGCGTGATCGATCCGCAGATTCACAAACGGCTTGGCCGGGAAGACTTTCACGTCAGCGACTACAGTCCGTGGGAAGGATGGGAGGTGCGCGGATGGCCGGTGATGACGGTGCTGCGCGGCAAGGTGATTGTGGAGGACGGGCGGCTCAACGAAAGCGTGGGTTACGGGCGCCTGATCCCGCGCCGCATCGATCCGGCAATCCTGCGCCGTCCCGCGGCGTGAGCAGGGGCTACGAACTGAAGCCTCGGCGATTGACAAAAAGCGCTATTGCAACCGAAGCATAAGTGTGCCCTCACCCGCCGAGCGATTTGCAGGCAAATCGCTCGGCGACCTCTCCCGGTTTGCGCCTGCGGACCTGTCCGCAGGCGCGGGCGAGGTGAGAAAAATGATTCGCATATCGGCATCCCGTCTTCCCGACCAGGGAGAGGGTTAAGGCGGGAGATGATTGGTGCCGTTCGGACAATTAATTAACTTCTCAGCTATCCAGCCTGGACGCTGACGACGACCTTTCGGCGGCGCGGACCGTCGAATTCCGCGAACATCACACCCTGCCATCGGCCGAGCCTCAGTTGCCCGCCGTCCACCGGGACGTTAAGCGACGTCCCCAGCATCACCGACAGAATATGCGCCTGGGCGTTGCCCTCGCCGTGGCGATAGCCGGCCTGGCGCGGGACCAGTTTTGTGAGATGCGTCAGCAGGTCGTGCGTGACGTCCGGGTCCCAGTTCTCGGAGATGATCACAGCGGCGGTGGTATGCGGAACGAAAATGTTGCAAAGCCCGCGTCTGACGCCGCTTTTGCTGACCGCGTCGTTGACCTGCGCAGTCACATCAAGCAGTTGAGCCTGCTGCTGGGTGCTGATTTCGAACTCCGTCATGTGCTGCTCCGGCGCAAATTCAAGTTTAGCGCTGACAGCAGGGACAGTAGAAGCTGGAGCGCTGGCCCAGCAGCTTGCTCTTGATCGGCGTGCGGCACACGAAGCATCGCTCCCCTTCGCGGCCGTAGACCTGCAGACTGGTGGCGAATCTTCCCGGCTGGCCGCGCGAGTCGCGATAGTTGCGGAAAGTCGTACCGCCGCTGCCGATCGCCTGGGCCAGGATACCCTTGGCATGGACCACGATGCGCTCGGCCTCTGCGCGCGTAATCCGGCCGGCGGCGCGGCCCGGACGCACCCGCGCCCCGAACAGAATCTCGCAGGCGTAGATGTTGCCGATGCCCGCCACCACGTGCTGATCCATCAGGAGATTTTTGATCGCCACGCGCCGGCGGCGCGTCTTTTCGAAAAGGTATTGGGCGCTGAACGCTTCCTCCAGCGGCTCGGGACCGAGCGCTCGAAGCTCATCGACCGCGCCAAGTTCGCTTGAGCAGACCAGCTTCAGCAGGCCAAAGCGGCGCGGGTCGTTGTAGACCAGGGCGGTCCCGTCGTCGAGTTCGAAGCGGAGATGATCGTGGGCGGGATCGAATTCGCCGTCGCAGAAGTCCTGTCCGCGATGGGTCAGGCTGCCGCTCATGCCGAGATGGCCCAGCAGGGTAATGCCGCCATCAAGCTCGACGAGCAGATACTTGGCGCGCCGGCGCACGGCATTTATCGTGCGCCCGGCGATCATCCGATCGAAAGTACTGGCCACCCGGCGCCGCAGGCGCGGCTCGCGGATGTGCACCGCGACAATTCTCCGCCCGCATGCGGACTGCTCCAGCATCCGGCGCAGCGATTCGACTTCCGGCAGTTCAGGCATCGCTGCAGGCTGTCGCGCGGATGGTCTGGAGCGCGTGCGCCAGGCGCACGAAGTCCTGGAGTTCGAGCCGTTCGGCGCGCTCGGTGGGAGCGATGTGAGCCAGGCCCAACGCCGCCTCGACCTCTTCCGTGCGCATCCGCAGTCCGGCGCTGAGGGTGTTGCGCAAATTCTTGCGCCGGATCGCGAATCCGGCCCGAATCGTATCGATCAGCATGGCGCGCAACTGGGGCGGGCAGAGGGGTTTGCGGCGGGGAAGGAAGCACAGCACTTCGGCGTCGACCTTGGGGCGCGGATGGAAGCTGCCGGCCTCGACCCGGAAGTGCTGCGCAATTTCCCAATCCAGCGCGGTCAATGCGCTCAGCGCGCCATAGGCGTGCTCTCCGGCGCGGGCGCGCAGACGCTCGCCCACTTCGCGCTGGAACATCAGCACCATCCGATCGATCAGATCGCGCGCGTCGCCGAGCTTGCGCAGGATGGCGGCGGCGATGTTAAAGGGCAGGTTGCCGATCACCTTGACCGGCGGACGGCGCACCACGCGGCGCAAATCGACTGTGAGGAAATCCGCTTCGATCAGGTCGGCCTTGTCTGCCAGTCGCCTGCGCAGCCGCGCGGCAAGGCCGCGGTCCATTTCGATCAGATGCAGCGCGGAAATCGGCGCGGCCAGGATGCGCTCGCTGAGGATGCCCAATCCCGGTCCGATCTCGACCACTTCATCACCCGCGCTCAAGTCGGCCAGCGCCACGATGCGATCGGCAACCGCGCCCTGCACCAAAAAGTTCTGGCCGCGCCGCTTACTGGGCGTGACACCGGCGGCACGCAGTGCGCGGGCGGGCGACTCGGGGGGATGCGCGCGGCCCGCCGCCGCGGCCTGACCTTTTGCTCTCATGCTCAGAGCGGCAGATTGGCTTCCGCGTCGATGTCCAGCGGGTCGCGCTCGCCGCGCAGCAGGCGCCAACTCCCCGCCATCGCGATCATCGCCGCGTTGTCGGTGCAATACTTGAGCGACGGCGCCACGACCCGACGTCCTTCATCGGCAGCCGCCTGCGTCAGCCGCTCGCGCAGGCGCGTGTTGGCGGCCACGCCGCCGGTCAGCACGATCGTTGAGACATTGAACTGGCGGGCCGCCGCCAGCGTCGGCCGGATCAGCATCTCCACGACCGTCTCCTGGAAGCTGGCGGCCAAGTCTTCGGCGGCAACTCCCACCGCCGCCTCACTGCGCAAAAAGGTGGCAACCGCGGTCTTGATACCGCTGAAGCTGAAGTCCAGGGGCGCGCCCTTGACACGCGCACGCGGCAGCCGGATGCGCTTGTGGTTGCCGCGCCGGCTCATCTCGTCGATAATCTTGCCGCCCGGATATCCCAGCGCCATCATCTTGGCGACCTTGTCAAAGGCCTCGCCGGCGGCGTCGTCGCGCGTGCGTCCCACCTCGCGGTAGCGTCCGAAGTCCTCGACCACGAACAGCGCAGTATGGCCGCCCGACACCACCAGGGCAAGGAAGGGCATCGTCAGGCGATGTTCGAGCAGGGGTGCCAGCAGATGGCCCTCGAGATGATTGATGCCGACCATCGGCACCTCAAGGCTGTGCGCCAGGCCCTTGGCGTACATCAGCCCGACCAGCAGCGAGCCGACCAGACCGGGGCCGCGGGTGACGGCGATGGCATCGATGTCGCCCAGTTGGCATCCGGCGCTCTCCAGTGCGCGCTGGACAATCGGTGTGATCGCCACGACATGGTTGCGCGAGGCCAGTTCCGGGACGATACCGCCGAAGGCGCGATGGATGTCGTCCTGGTTGGCGACCACGCTGGAGCGCACCACGCCCTGGCCGGGATGCTCGGTTTGCAGCACGGCGGCGGCGCTGTCGTCGCATGAACTTTCGATTCCCAGTATAAGCACGTTTGCTCGCCTCTAATACGTTTCTCCCGCCCCCTGGTCCGAGGGGGTCGGCGCCTCCGATGGCATCGGTTCTTCGACCGGCGGCGGCGCGCCGATGTCCGGTGGCGGCGGCGGGGCGGCTTCCTCGGGCGGCGGTTCGGCTTCGGCCGGCCCCTCGGTAGGCTCGGCTTGAGGCGGTGGGGGCGGCGGACCCAACCGGGAGTTGCCGTCTTTGGCCAGTTGGTTGTTGGGATCGAGCTGAAGGGCGCGGGCAAAATCCTCGCGCGCCTGGTCGATCTCTCCCAGCCGCTCCTTGACTCCGCCCTCGAAGCCCAGCACCTCGCTGAGCCACCTGGGGTTATTGCTAAAGCTTATCGCCGCGCGCTGCCAGAAGATCAACGCCTGCTGGTAGTTATGCTTCATCAGGTAGGCGCGGCCCAGGTAGAAGTAAACGTAGGGATCGCCGGGGTCGATGGAAAGGGCGCGGCCCAACGTGCGGATTGCCTCGTCGGGCTGCTGTTGGTGCAGTTGGCGGCGGGCGCGGTCCGCGATACGCATCGAAGTCTTGCGCGTGGGCAACGGCTGCGCGTTGATCTCATCGGTCAGCGGCTGGTCGCTGAGCTGGCCGGGCGGCAGAATCCGGCTGAAGTCGGGTTGCGGGGTCGGCTCCGGGGTCAGCGTCGGCAGCGGACTTGCGGTCGGCGTGGGGCCGGGTGTGGCCGTGGGCGCCGGCGTCTGCCCATAGGGAGTTTCGGTCGGGGTGGCGGTTTCAGTCGGCGAGGGCGTCGCCGTTGCCTCCGGGGTGATGTCTTCCTCGGTCAGCGGCGCGACCGGCCAGGGCGCGGGCGGGGTCTCGACCGCTTCGGGATTTTCCATCACTTCGGGTGGGCGCGGTTGCGGCGCGGCGGCAGCCGGCGGCTGCGCTGGCGTGGTGTAGCAGGCGTCGATGGCGGCCGCCGCTCCTATCAGTAGCAAGGCCCACGCAAACAGGATGGCGCGCGCAGGCATCAGTCGTTGGGGTCGCCTTCCGGAACGTCAGGCTGATGGTCGGCCGGCGGCGCGCCCGAGGGATTGTCGGCGTCGGTCGCTTCGGGGCTGGGCGCATTCCAGATTTCCTGGTCGGGCGGCGCGGGGAAAGCCGTTTCGGGGCGGCCCGCCTCCGCCTCCTTCATGAAGCTGGTCCAAATCGGCAGCGCCGCTTGCGCTCCGGTCAGCCCCAGTTCCTCCTTTTTGTCGAACCCGGTCCACACCACGGCCAGCAGGTCGGGGGTGAAGCCGGCAAACCACGCGTCCTTCTCGTCGTTGGTGGTGCCGGTTTTGCCCGCGGCCGGGCGCGTGAAACCCGCCTTGACCGCGTCGTGGCCGGTGCCGTGCTTGATCACCTGCTGGAGCATCGCGTCCATCTCGTAAGCGAGACTGGCCGGCAGCACCTGCTCAGCCTTGATTTCGTGCCCCTCGATGACGCGGCCTTCGCGGTCAACCACCGCGGTGACGGCGTAGGGCGGGACTTCCAGGCCGCCGTTGGCCAGGATCGCATAGGCCCGCGCCACCTGCATCGGCGTCACCTCGATCCCGCCCAGCACGATCGACGGATAGGGCGGCAGGTCGCCGAAGCCCAGCTTGCGTGCCATCTCGCGGATGCGATGCAATCCGACTTCATGGGCCAGGCGCGAGGTTGCCGAGTTGAGCGATTCCTCCAGCGCGAATTGCAGCGTGACCGCGCCGAAATAGCGGCCCTTGTAATTGGCCGGCGACCAGCTCATCCCGCCGTAATACCAGGTAAACGGCTCGTCATCGATCATGGTCGTGGGCAGGAAGTGGGCCTCGCCTTGCAGCGTCTCCTCCAGCGCGGCCAGATAGGTGACGGGCTTGAAAATCGAGCCGGGCTGGCGATGGGACTGGACGACGCGGTTGAACTGGCTGGCCCGGTAGTCACGTCCGCCCACCATTGCGCGAATCTTGCCGCTTTGCGGCTCCAGCGCAACCAGCGCCGCCTCCAAGCGGTCCTTTTGCTCCTCGCGCCGCAGCCGCGGATGGGTCTGCTCGAGCCGGGCCAGGTTGGCCTGGACGGCGTGCTCGGCAAGCTTTTCGGTATGGACGTCCAGCGTGGTGAAGATGCGCAGTCCCTCGCCGGTCAGCACTTCGGGTGGATAGCGTTCAGCCAGTTCGTGCTTGACGTAATCGACGAAGTAGGGAGCGTCGTTGTTTTCGGTGAAGGTTTCGCGCGGCTCGATCGGCTCCGCCATCGCCACGGCCAGCGCCGGACGGCTGATATACCCGTCCTGGAACATCAGCACCAGCACCTCATCGCGCCGCTTGCGGGCGGCGTCGGGATGGCGCAGGGGGTTGTAGCGATTGGGTGAACGAATCATCCCCGCGATCGTCGCCATCTCGCCGATCGTCAGGTCGCGCGGCACTTTGGAGAAGTAGTACTCCGCGGCCTCCCACACTCCGTAAATTCCCTCCTGCCCGCGCTGCCCCAGGTAGATGTCGTTGATATAGTTCTCCAGGATTTCGTCTTTGCTGTAGCGCCGCTCCGCGATATACGCCATCAGCGCTTCCTTCAGCTTGCGATGCCAGTCGCGCTTTTGGGTCAGGAAGAAGTTCTTCATCAACTGCTGGGTCAACGTCGAGCCGCCCTGCACGACGTGTCCGGAGTGGATGTTGACCCACGCCGCCTTCGCGATGCGAATCGGGTCAAGCCCGTGATGCTCGTAAAAGCGATGGTCCTCGGCGGCCAGGATCGCATCGATCAGAGCGGGCGGAATTTGTGACAGGCGGACCAGCCGGCGTTGTTCCCATACGCCCTGGTAAATGCCGCTGATCGGTTCGGGTTCCAGCTCGAAGGTATCCAGCGCCTTGTGCGTAACCCCGTCGGAGATTTCGGTCACCATCTGGTCGGAGCTGAGGCGGACGTCGACCAACTGACCGTCAAACTGATGGTAGGGATAGGCGAAGGCATGCAGGAACAGAACCAGGGTGCCCTTTTTGGGGTTGTAACAGTATTCGCCGCGGCCCCTGACCTGGGCGGGCGTGGGCTTGGGCCGGTAATTGAGCCGCGCCAGGCGCTCGAAGAAGCCGCTGTCGCGTAGGTTGGCGCCGGGATAAACCACCAGCGAGTCGGAATAGATTTGCGAGGGGATGTCCCAGCGCTTGCCCGAAAAGCGCGTCACGACCTCGTTTTCCAGCGACGTGTAGTAGCTATAGCAGTAGTAGAGCAGCGGCGGCACGACGAACAGCACCACCGCCGCCGTTGTAAACAGCGCTGTCTGCACAAGTCTTCTGAACAGCCGTCTGAGCATTGGGTCAGGGTTGTGATGGCCGGTGGATACGCCGTCAGCCTTGCCGTTTAAGGGGAACGTACAGGGTACTGCCGGCCCGCTCAATAAGCAGCAAAACCCCCTTGGCAGAGCTCTTGGCCAGCGCCTGCTCGTAGCCGTGCACGTCGCTGACCGGCTGGCGGTCGACTTCCAGAATGACGTCGCGCCGGCGCAATCCGGCGTCGGCGGCGGAACTGCCCGGTTCCACCCGGGTAATCACCACCCCGGCGTTGCCGTTCAAGCCCAGTTCGTGAGCCAGCTCGGGCGTGACGTTTTCAACATCCAGGCCCAGCCCGGAGCCGCGCGCCGACGGCGCCTGCTCCGCGCGCGACATTGCCTTTTCGATCTCCTCCTCGCGCGAGGGCGTGATCGTAACCTGCACCTGGCGGGTGGTGTGGTCGCGGAAGATGGTAAGCGGCACCTTGCGTCCAATCGGTGTCTCGCCCACCATCAGCGGCAACTGCTGGGATTCCTTGATGGGCTGGTTGTTGTAGGCCACGATCACGTCGCCGCGCTTGAGCCCTGCCGCCTGCGCGGGGCTGTCCTTGAGCACGTCTGCGATCAGCGCACCGCGCGGCTCATCCAGCCCCAGCGACTCGGACAAAGCCGGGGTAACTTTTTGGATGTACACCCCCAGCCATCCGCGCGTGACCTTGCCGGCGGTACGCAGCGCTTGGATCTCTTCCTTGACCAGATTAATCGGAATGGCAAAGCCGATTCCCATGCTGGTGCCGGTGCGGGTGTAGATTGCCGAATTGACGCCGACCACCGCGCCGCTCAAGTCGATGAGTGGGCCGCCCGAATTGCCCGGATTAATCGAGGCGTCGGTCTGAATGTAATCGTTGTAGCTGCCGGGGATGAAGCGCGTCTTGGCGCTGACGATACCGGCGGTTACCGAATGGTCGAAGCCAAACGGATTGCCGATCGCCATCACCCATTCGCCGACCCGCAGCCGGCTGGAATCGCCCAGCGGAGCGGCCGGCAGCGGAGCCCCGGCGTCAATCTTGAGCAGTGCGACGTCGGTCTTGGAGTCGCGCCCGACCACTTTGGCGGTGAAATTGCGCCCGTCGGTCAGCGATACCTGGATCTTGTCGGCGCTCTCGACCACGTGGTCGTTGGTCAGGATGTAACCGTCCTTGTTGATGATAAAACCGGAGCCCAAGCTCTTGACCCCGCGGGGCATTCCAAACCGCTCCTCGGGCGCGAGATCGAGCGGGTTGTCCTTTTGCAGCATTGATTCGGCGCCGGTGGGTTGGGCCTTGGATTCGGTAGAGATGTTCACCACCGTGGGGCTGAGTTTGGCCGCCAGGTCGACAAAATCAGGCAGCGTCTGCGCCTTGGGCGCTTGCCCGGCGGCGGGTGCGTCGGACCAGAATTGGTCGGCGTGCGCCGGCGCCAACACGACCGTCAGCAGGAATACCACACACAGCGCGACCCGCCGGGGCCGAGGATTTCCGCTCTGACCTGACATCGATCGGCGTCAGGAGCCGGAGTGGTGGCGCGCGGTTTCCACGTACTTCATGCGCAGGTCGAACAGGATCGAGCGCAGCAGCCCTTCTTCGTCGTGGTCAAGGTTGCCGCGCGTCTTGTCCTGCAGCATCCCAAGGATATCGATCATGTGCTGAGCGGCGGGCAGATCGCGCTGGCGCTCGTTGGTCACCGGGTCGGGGATCTCGCCCAGATGCATCAGGGCCTGGGTCGACAGGCTGACCACGAAGGTCGTGAAGTTGATCTCGGGCGCGGCTTGCCGTGGACCGGCCTGCCGCAGCGGGCGTTGGCCGGGGGCTTCCGCCGGTTTTGGCTGCTCGCCCGCTGTGGTTTGTGCCGCGGCATTGGGCTCTGCGCCCTGATGCTCGGGTTTCAGTTCGCCCTCGGCGGAAAAGCGCCGTCGATCCTCAACCTTGAATCCGCGGCTGGATTGTTCTTCGTCTCGCTCGGCCATAGCCGCTCAACTCCCTTTACACTTCATTGATCAGGCCGCGCCGCTCCTCGTCGCCATCTGCTCCAGGCGGGCGATGCGCTCTTCGATCGGCGGATGGGTCGAGAACAGGCGTGAAATCCCCTCGGCGGAAAGCGGATTGACGATAAACAGGTGGGCAGTAGCCGGACCGGCGTCCATCGGCAGCCGCTCGTTGGCCGCCTCCAGCTTGCGCAGCGCGTTGGCCAGGTACAGCGGATGATGGGTCAGGCGGGCGCCGCTGGCGTCGGCCTGATACTCGCGGGTGCGCGAGATGGCGAGCTGGATCAGCGTGGCCGCCAACGGCGCCAGGATCGCCATCACCAACAGCTCGATCAGGCCCGCCCCGCGCTCTTCTCCATCGCGCCCGCCAAAACCGCCGAACAACGCGCCCCAGCGCGCCACGCTGGCGATCATCATAATCGCACCGGCCAAAGTGGCGGCGATCGTACTGGTCAGGATGTCGCGGTTGATCACGTGCGACAATTCATGCCCAATCACGCCCTTGAGCTCCTCGCGATTGCAGATGCGCATGATGCCGCTGGTGACGGCCACGGCGGCATGGTTGGGATTGCGTCCGGTGGCAAAAGCGTTGGGCGTGTCGGTGTCGATCAGGTACAGTCGCGGCATCGGGATGCCCGCGGCGGTGGCCAGTTCGCGCACGATCGAATAAAGCTCCGGCGCCGTTTCCTGGCTCAGTTCGCGTGCGCCGTAAGCGCGCAGCACCAGCTTGTCGGAGAACCAGTAGCTGAAAAAATTCATCGCCAGGGCGATCAGGAAAAAGATCTCGACCCCCTGCGAGCCCCCCAACAGGCCGCCGATCAACATCAACAGTCCGGTTAACAGTCCCAACAGAAAAGTCGTCTTTATAAAATTGCTCACAGCGTTCCTCACTTGGCCGTCATCGAGTTGACGGTTTTGCGACCAAGCCTGACGGCATCAGTGTACCAGACTTAACCACTTCATTCCGCACACTTGGGCAGTGCTTCCAGCGCCTGGGCGACGTCGCGCCAGCACAGGTCGCGCAGCGGCATCCGGCGCACCACCGAGACCGCGCCCAACGGACGCCAGCGCGCCGGATCCGTTGGTCCAAATATAACCACTCCGCGCGCTCCTGCGGCGGCGGCCAGATGGGACACGCCGGAATCGTTGCCCACGAAGGCGGCTGATATTCGGGCCAATCCGGCCAGGGCGCCCAGCGGCGGATTGACGATCGTCACCAGCCGCGAGAAGGTCGCCTGAAGGTTGTTTTCAGCGGGCCCCAAAACGGTCAACACGGGGCAGTATCGGCTCAATTCGCCGGCCAATTGCAGGTAATTTGCCGCCGGCCAGTTTTTGGCCGGGCTTCCGCTCCCCGGCATCAGCAGCACGAAGCGCCCCGGCCCGACCCCGTGCGCATCGGCCAGGCGCCGCGCCAGGTCCAGGTCGGCGGTTAACAAGTCCAGCTTCGCGGCGGCCGGCTCGGGATTGAATGTGGCGTGGCCTGCAGTCACCTCTCGCAGGTAGGCCGCCGCGATGTGCCCTTCCGCCGCGGGCCGGAACGGATGGAAGAAAACCGCGCCGCGGCAGGCCTTGGGCAGGAGCTCGCGCATGCGCTGGTTGTCGAAGCCGAAAAAGGAATGGATCGCCGCAAAGGCGCCGAAGAACCCGGCCGCCTGCGCCGCGACGTCCGCATCGGAGCTGAACAGCAGACCGACCTCGCGCCGATCGATGGAATGCCCTCGCGCGATACCCATCCGGCCGACCGCAAAATCCGCCAGCTCCGCCCGCGCCATCAGCTCCATGACGCATCCAGGGTAGCGGCGAAGCAGTGTGCGCAGTGCCGGCAGCACGCAAATCAGGTCGCCCAAAGCACCCGGGAAGATGACCAGCACGCGATTTGAAGATGTTGTTGTACCCGTCATTTGCGCGGCGAGCACCGGCGTTTAAGCCGGCTAATCGCACCGTTGCAAGTGTCGCCACGGTGCCCGCCTTCAAGCTACAATAGCGCCATGCCAGTAAGCGTTGCACGCTCGCCCTTGGACCTCATTGGCCACACTCCGGTGGTTCGGCTCAACCGCATCCCGGCCCGGCAGGATGCCGAGATTTGGGCCAAGCTGGAAAATTACAACCCCGGCGGCAGCGTCAAGGACCGCATCTGCCTGGCGATGATCGAGCGTGCCGAACGCGAAGGCCGCCTCAAGCCGGGCGATACGATCGTTGAACCGACCTCGGGCAACACCGGAATCGGGCTGGCGTTGGTGGCCGCGGTCAAGGGTTACAAGCTGATCCTGACGATGCCGGATACGATGAGCGAAGAGCGCCGCTCGCTGCTGTGCGCGTACGGCGCGCAGCTCGTCCTGACGCCCGATACGCGGGGGATGCACGGAGCCATCGCCAAGGCCGAGGAACTGGTACGTGCCAACCCCGGCTATTTCATGCCGCAGCAATTCTCCAATGCAGCCAATCCGCAGATGCATCGGCAATCCACCGGGCCCGAACTGATGGAGCAGCTCGAACGGATTGACGCGTTCGTGGCCGGAGTCGGGACCGGCGGGACCATCACCGGCGTCGGCGGTTATCTGCGCGAGAAACTGGGCAACAAGGTTCATATTGTCGCGGTCGAGCCGCAAAACTCGCCGGTGCTGTCGGGCGGGGAGCCCGGCTTTCACAAGATTCAGGGCATCGGCGCAGGTTTCGTGCCGGAAATCCTCGACACCCACGCCTACGACGAGGTGATCCCGGTCAGCGACGAGGATGCCACCCATTTCACCCGCCGTCTGGCCCGCGAAGAGGGCCTGCTGGTGGGCATCTCGTCGGGCGCGGCGTGCTGCGCAGCCGTGCAGGTGGCGCGTAGGCTAGGCGCCGGCAAGCTGGTCGCCACCATCTTCTGCGATACCGGTGAACGCTACCTGACCACCGACCTGTTCCAGGCCGAGGGAATCTGAGGCGCGGGACGATGGATTCGCTGGAAGCCAAGCTCGCTCGTCTGCAAGGGATTTTCGTGCCGATGCAATCGGTGATCGTCGCGTTTTCGGGCGGCGTCGATTCCAGTTTCCTGCTGCGCGTGGCGCATGAAGCGGCCGGCGAGCGCGTGCTGGCGCTGACCACCACCTCGCCCACCATGCCCGAGGAGGACCTCGCCTCGGCCCGGGA
This sequence comes from Pseudomonadota bacterium, assembly GCA_021325025.1. Taxonomy (GTDB): domain Bacteria; phylum Desulfobacterota; class Binatia; order Binatales; family Binataceae; genus JAJPJA01. Next base: position 38,481 of record JAJPHZ010000026.1, read on the forward strand.
AATCGCCGCGCTGATCGGCGCGCGCCATCTGATCATCTCCTCCAACGAACTGGAGATTCCCGGCTACGCCGCCAATCCGCTCAATCGATGCTACCTGTGCAAGCACAACCTCTTTACCGTGTGCGAGCAGAAGGCGGCCGAACTAGGGGTCGAGTATATCGTCGACGGACTGAACCTGGACGATTTGCGCGACTATCGGCCCGGGATGCAGGCGGCCGCGGAAAAGCGCGTGCGCCATCCGCTGGTCGAGGCCGAACTGACTAAGCAGGAAATCCGCGAGCTGTCGAAAAGGATGGGCCTGCCCACCTGGGACCGGCCCGCTTCGCCCTGCCTGTCATCGCGTTTTCCCTACGGCACGCAGATCACACTGGAACGCCTGCAACAGGTGTCATCGGGCGAGAAGCTGCTGCGCGCGCTGGGCTTCAAGGTGGTGCGCGTGCGCTATCACGGCGAGGTCGCGCGGCTGGAGGTGGGACGCGACGAGATGGCCCGTCTGCTCGACCCGCAAATCGCGGAGCTGCTGTCGCGCGAGTTCAAGAACCTGGGCTTCCGTTTCATGACGCTGGACCTGGGCGGCTTCCGCTCCGGCTCGCTCAATGAAGGCGTGGTCCCGGCCAGCTCCGGTTGATGCTTACAAACAACTGACGCTTCCCGGCCTTAGAAGAACACCTGCTCGCCGCGCGTTCCGGCGACGCGGTAGATGCATTGAAACGCGCCAGGACTTGCCTTGGCGCCGGCAGTGGGCGGCAGGGCGTCCTGCCTGACACAGGGCAATTCCCTGATACCGGCGGCGAATAGGTCGGGCGCCGCAGTGGTGAAATTCGCCTGCTGTCCGGGCGCGACGTCCAGCGTGGCGTCGGTCAGCGCGCTGCCCAGCTTCTCGTTGTCCCCGTACAGTGCCACCTCCAGGCTCATGCCGACCAACTGATGGGGCGAACGATTGACGACGCGGCCGCTCAAGCGGCCGGCGCGGTGTGCGGAGTCGCGGACCCATTTGACGTCGGAGAGCAGCACCAGATTGGCGGGGATCAGTTGCGCCGAGTACGCATCGTCCACCCGCTGGTTGTATTCGACGTACTCGAAAATCAGCACCAGGATTACGATCGGTCCGATGGCGGGGACCAGGATGTGGGAGTTAAAAGCGGCGCGGTAGGCGCGCATCGTATAGCCCAGCAGGCTGAGCGGAATCGCCACCGCGGCGGCGGCCAGCGCCGCCGCCAACGCCATCGAGTCGGTGGCCGCCATCGCCCCATGCATGAACAAGGCGGCTGCGATCAGCCCGGCATACCAGATCAGCACCAGCCGTCCAGTACCCGCCGATGTCTCTCCCGGGGCAGCCGGCTCATCGCTGCGCGACCGGAACTCCGATTGCGGCCGTGTACGAATGCCGTCATTGTCCGGCGCGCCACCCGCCCTTGTCAATCCGACAGCCGCCGGTCGATTCTAATGGCCTACTCCGGGAGTGGCGGGCAGAATCGAGCTCACCCACTGGACGATGCCGCTGAGGGTGGCGGGAAATTGTATCCCCAGTACCGTCAGCACCGGCAACACCCCGTACAGGACAAGATGTCCGACAAAACCCAGCGTCCAGTCGATTTTGCCCGGAGTCCCGCCCGACAACAGGCTCAGCAGGCGGTCGCGGCTGACCTGAATCAGGATCCACACGGAAATTGCGGCTCCACCCAACAGCATCGTCCAGCCAAAGCGCAGCAAAGTATCGCTGTTGGGGAAGGGGTAGGAGCTGACCGCCATCAGCATCAGCAGCAGTCCCACGATCGTAAAAAACATCTGAAAGCGCAGCTGCGCCAGTATGTGTCGGCTGTAATCGAGAATCCGGCTGGCCAAAAACAACCCGGCCGCGCCGCGCCATCGGTCTTCATCGCTTTCGGGAACGGTGGGCGCAGCCTGCAGACACCAGTCGGGCTCAAGAATGTTTGCCGCGATGGCGGACATTTTTGCCAACGCCGCCTGCGCGCTGAGCATCCTACGACGCCGCTTGCGGTAGTCGCCAAGGGCATCGAATTTGAGGGCGGCGGCCAGATTGGACTTGGCATACTCAAACAGCTCGTGCAGTTTCCACCGATTGGCCGCGACCGCCGCCCTTAAGGGGCGCTGCGAAGCATTGTTGCCGAGCAACTGGTCTGCGCAGCCAAGCAGCCGTGCGGCCTGCTCAATTGAAAATTCCAACGCGCTGAAGGTGGGCGGCGGCGAGCCCAGGGAAAGCTCGGGCACCTGTCCGGAACTGCTCTGGGAGCGCTCCTCTCCACTGGTGGACGGTTTGCCCAGGGCTCCCAGCCGCCCGCACGCTTCGCGCAACGGATGCCACGACAGGCGCCTGAGCAGCTCGCGAAATTCGCACCATACGTTGAACGTCCTGAGCAGGTTGAAGGTTATCCCCAGGTAGGCGGTGCCGAGCAGGAACGCCAGCAGCAGGTCGAACCTGGGTCCTTCGAGGGAGGGCAGGAAGAGAAACCCCGCGAGATTGGGCCAGCCAAGGTCGGCGCCGTGACCGAGCCTGGCCACGAAGCCGGCGAGCGTATGGAAGTTAAACGCCCGTTCGATTTCGTCGAAATCCACCCTGAGGAGGGTCGCCGCCAAAAAAGCGGTTATCAACCAAAAAGCCACGAACCCGAAGGGGAGTCCGAGCGCCCCGCGCGACAGCAGCGAACGAAGCCGCCTCTGTCTGACCGCCAGGTCGCCGAGCGAGGGGGAGTTCATACCCAGGTAGGAAGCCTGCAGCACCTGACTGGCCTCGTCGCGCGCGTCATCGCCGCCGGTTGCCGCCTCGATCATCGCGGTGCGGTGCACGTTGGATGAGGCCCACAGCACCATCGCGAGGCTGACAAAGAACAGGGGCAGCACAGGCGAAATGCCGTTGCCCGAATTTACATAGCGCCAGGCGGCGAAAATCAAATCCGCCTTTTTGTAGGGGTCCTCGTCCGGCCCCAGCAGACCGGCCAGATACCAAACAACCAGTAGACAGGAAACAACCGGGATCAGCAGCGACGCGATTGCTGAAAGAGCTTCGGCGGTCGTGCGCACAGCTCTTTCAATTGCGCCGCGCGCCCGCTTGCCCAGCGGTCCCCCGACAGGGGCCTGCCATTTCGGCCATCGCGTTCCTCCTATTGCCGCCCTTCCCTCCCCGCCCACAGCCCAGCAGGCAAGCGTAAGGCACGCCTTAAGAAAGGACATGAGCGCGGCAGCGATAAGCGGGATCAAGACCACGAGCAGGGTGGCTCTGACCCACCATCGGAGGTGAACCGCAAAGGTGGGAACATCGGGCACAAACCACCCCATGGCCAGGTGCATTCCCGTCCGGCGCAGGGCAGCAGGCAGCAGTATCGCAGCCGGATAAGGAGCGGCCTTGACATGGGACTGCAGGATGATGACGCGCCACCACGGCGCCGGCAGCAGGCCGGGAAACACCAGCAGTCCCGACACCAGCAGATAGAACGCCAGCAGGTGGACGTGGAAGGCTTCCAGCGCCAGCAGTCTGCGGCGGGCCGGATCGCGTAGTCGCGCCCGCCAAATCGTTTTTCGCCATCGCAGCTTCGCCGGCCACAGCGCCAGAAGTGCAAACCATGTGGATATAATCGTGGCAGCCCAGAACAGCAGAATGGAAGCCCATGAGTTGGTTCGATAGAACTCTATTTCATGCGTGTGCGCCGGTTTACGCTTGGAGGGCTTGTTAATATATAAACCCGACAGGCCGACCGTTTGCGGAAGAATGGCGATCGGTACAAATCCTTCCTTTCCAACCGCGGTGATCCAGACTGGTGGAGAGGTCTTCGGAGCCAGCGAACCTTTCAAAACGAACGGCTGGGCGTAATCGAGCATTTTGTCCTGTCTGTCAAGCAGGGCGAGGGTGGCGTTGAACAGTCCCTCGGCCCTCTCGCTGGAAAACTGATAATGCTCGCTTTCGCCCAGGAACGGATAGGTCCAGTGCTGGTTGAGGGTGAACAGAGGGTAAGTGCCGACCACCAGCATCCCGCGCAAATCGTTGGCAACGTCAGGGTTGAGGAACAGAAGGTCGCCGCCGAAGGAGAAGACGGTGGTGTCCGGACAATGGGTGTGCACCTCGCGGGCAAGGTAGATGGTATCCTGCACGTCGCTGGCGGCGATGCCGACGTAATGGATTCGCTCTGCCGACAGGGTGGAGAGAAGATTGGACATAACCAGCGCGGCGGCAGGTTTGTCCAGATCCTCGGCAAAGGAGGGCAAGAGGTCTTTGCCCTCGGTTTTGGGCGTCAACACCGGGAAAAACGTGCGCGATCCTTCAATCAACTTGAGCAGTTGCGGTGACGCCGTCTGCTCCTCGCTCGCCTCGCGAACTTTGGAGATGTGAAGGGGGAACGGCAGATCAAGATAGCCATGGGCTTTTTTGTACTCTTCGCTGAACCGCTTAAACGTGGCGTCTTGCCAGCGCAGGGCTTCCAGGTTGCCGTACAACACCGAAGCTACGCGTTGCACGCCGCCTGCGTGCACCATCTCCGGTGCGTCGTTCAGCCATTTCACTATCCTGTGCTCCAGTTTTCGGAGCTCCTTGGCTGATTTCAAGTCCGTTACTTCCCGGCCGCGCAGATACTCGATAAATCCGCCCAGCGTGCCCACGGCGAAATTCTGTCCATAGCCGGTATCGGCCTCGCGCAGGATTGCCACGTCTTCAAGTTGAACGCCCAGGCGCTCCCTGAGGAAGCGCAGAAACGTATCGCGGCTCTCCACGCCGTAGTCCATCGTGGCGGTGAAGGTCAAATCGCCAAAGGCGTCAGGATCGTTGAAGGGGGCATCCTGCAATCCCATCTGATTCACCGCGTCGGCATCGCCGGAGACGATGCTGAAGTGCAGCGGCGGCGTGTGGTCTCGGCGCCCATGGGTGAGCTTTTTCCAATACGCGGCTTTCCATCTTGCGAAGTCGGCAAACCCGAGTCTCAGCGAGGGGACCGACCCGGTAAAGTACGGAGCCAACACCCCGATTTTGACGCAACCCGGCTGACGCTTGGGGCAATCTGTCTGTCCGGCAGCAAGAGGTGAGAGTTCGGCAACCTGTTCCAAGGCGCTGGCAAGCGCGAATTTGTGAATGCCCGCGGTGGGAGTTTCTCCGACCACGAACACCACCAAAAGCTGACAACCCCCCAGACCTCCGCAGTTGCGCCTGAAGAGAATAAGCCCCGGTTGGGTTTCGGGGTCGCGGCTTTCCGCTCCAGCCGCCGCCGCCTGCTCGGGTTGGGTCCACGGAAGGTCAAAGCGATCCATGGAGTAGCCGGCTTGCGCGGCGGCCTCCGTCAGCGTCTCCATGCCGCTATCGAAGTCGTGTTGCAGATGGGAAAGAACAGGGTCCGGAAGCGTGGCGATCAGAAACTGCACTTCGATCGAATCCCGATGGCGGGTCGAACGCCTGGGGTTCAAATCCGTTTCAAGTTGCTTGTCGGAAGGGTTGTCGATGCACCTCCCCAATCCCGCAGTTTCCAGGTCTTCGTCCGGCGCGACCGTGCCCTTTTTGCCCACGCCCTTGAGCGCCGGGCGAAGCTCGTCGGCGACCGGCGGCAGCAGGTAGTTGGTATTGACGAACTTCCACAGCAGATGGCGGGCGTCGCCGCAGTAGCGGTCCAGGCGCCCGGATTGCCGGAAGCGGGGGTTGCCGGATGATATGCGCCCGAGCTCGGCGTGATGCGTCGCGACTCCGGCGACCGCGGTAGCGCCGGCCACATCACCCCCGGTGGGTGCGGGGCGTTGCGTGGTGGCCAGCAGGGCCATCGGCGCGAGCAGCCAGGGTGCCAGATCACGAAACGTCATCGTGGCTCTCCCGGAGAGCGCTGAAACCCGGCTTCAGAGACCAACCGCCCCTGAATTGCGGCCAATGCTCCCCCCAGTTTAAAAATTCACTGGATTGTAGGAGAAATCACCTGATTGTCAATGATATTGACATTCAGATATTAAAAATACACATCTGTTTGTTTCGCACGAAATTTTGGGATCGCCGACCTTTTTGGCCCACGTCGGCACAAACCGACTGGCAGGGTGCGGAAAAAGGATATTTGTGCCCTCATGAAGACACCTGCGTTCCGCACCCTGGACAAAAGATGGCTGCTTTCCTTTACTTCTCTCCCTCTGGGAGAGACTAGAGTGAGGGAGCAGGTTGCGGAAAATCGTTTTTTCCGCAACCTGCTAGCGGCGCGCCGACAGGTCGGGAGCCGCAATGTGGCCGTAGCGCTTGGCGATCACTGCGGCGATCGTGGTCGAATAGACGTTGGGGGCGGCGGTCGCCTCGTCCTTGCGCCGGTCCTGCAACGCCAGCATCGCGCCGACGTTATCCGCCGTGACCCGCAGAGCAGAGCCGGCCACGATTGCGGCGTCGGGACAGTCAGGGATCGAGTCGCCCAAGAGCTGGCGCATGATGGTGGCGCCGACCGCGGGTTCCATGTGCCAGGCGTCGATAAACATGCGGTCGCTGCGTGCGATGCCGTTGTAGCCCGAGTAGTCGGTGTAGGACAGATGCTGCGCCAGCTCGCGCTTCCAGCGCTGAAAGTCGGGCCATCGTCCGGTCTGGCGGATCATTTCCAGCTCGAATTGATCCACCGGCGGCACATATGCGATTAACTCCACGTGGGCCCGGCGGATGCGTTGGACGATCTCCAAAAACAACTGGAACAATCGCGGCGAGTAATCGAACTGGCGATACTCGGGCAGTTGGCTGATCTCGCGCAGGCGCCGCTGCTCGTCCATCCCGGCCAGCGTCGGGGGCGGCGGATTGGCGAACTGGCGGCAGATGAACGCTTTCGGCCAGGGAATCGGCTGCCGGGCGTCGGCAGCGATCTTTCCCTGCAGCGCCCGCCCAATCATCCGGTAGCTGGCCACGAAGGTGTCGGCGCTCAGCAGATTGTCGGTCAGCGTGATGCGCCAATCGCCGTCCAGGCGCGCACAGGTATCGGGTGAGCAGCTATCGGTGTAGGCGTCGATGGTGTAGAACTCCACGCCCCAGATGACGCGCCGTAGATGCGGATTGCGCAGCGCGATGTCCACTTCCTTGGCGATCTCCTGCAGACGCGAGCCCGACAGCGCCGCGTTCTCGACCCCGTCGTGCACCCCCTGCTCGATCTTCATGCCGTAAAGCGTGCGCGAGGATCCCAGCAGCAGCGTGTCGGGTGCGGCGGTGCGCAGCAGATAGGGCGTCACCACGCGCTCGGCCCTGACCCGGCGGTACTTGCCGGGCACCAGGTGAAAGCGCCAGGCGCCCCACGGATTGACCAGGATATTCAAGACGATAACCGCCGCAACGGCGGCCACCAGCCAGCTCAGCATCAGGCGCAGACGACGTGCGGCGGCCATCTCGTGGAACCTAGAACTGGAAGTAGACAAAGGCCGGCGGGTTGGCCAGGTTGAGAACGCTGACCACGGCCAATACCACGAAGGCTGCGGCATATACGTAGTCGCCTAGCCAGTCCCATTGCATGATGGTCTGCCGGTTGGGGCAAAACCAAACCACCAACAGCCCCTTGAGGATATTGCGATACATCTCGCTGGTGAAGGAGCCGAATTCCGCGCGCCAGGCAAAGCCGTTGGCCCCCACCATCCCGCGCACGATCTGCCAGGCGCGGGTGAAGGTGGTGGAGCGGAAGAAGACGTAGCCGAACAGCGTCACGCCAAAGGTCAGGGCCACTCCGGCCAGCGCCGGCAGACGCCGAGTGCTGTGCTTGCGCCAGGCGTGATTGATGCTCAGCGCCACGCCCTGCAACGCACCCCACACCACGAAGGTCCAGCTTGCGCCGTGCCACAGCCCGCCCACCAGCATGGTCAGGAAGAGGTTGAGATGCTGGCGCAGTTCGCCTCTGCGATTGCCGCCCAACGGGATATAGACATAGTCGCGCAAGAAGAACGACAGCGTGATGTGCCATCGATGCCAGTACTCGACCATGTTGGTGCATTTGTAGGGCGAGTCGAAGTTTTCTGGAAAGCGCACGCCGAACATCCGCGCCAGGCCAATCGCCATGTCCGAGTAACCGGAGAAGTCGAAATAAACCTGCAGCGCAAAGGCCAGCGTCGCGCCCCACGCGTCGGGGAAGCTGGGCAGAAAGTGCGCCTCGAAGACCGGTCCCACATAGTCGCGGAAGGTGTCGGCCAGAATCACCTTCTTGAACAGTCCGATTGCGAAAATCATCAGCCCGGGCGTCAGGTTCTCCGCGCTCAGGCGGAATTGGGTGCGGCGGTTAAACTGGGGATAGATCTCCTGGTAGCGCACGATCGGCCCGGCGATCAGGTGGGGGAAGAACGTGATGAACATCGCGTAACTGACGAAATCGCCGGTGCCTTCCTCGCCCCGGTAACAGCTCATCAGGTAGGTGATCTGCTCGAAGGTAAAGAACGAGATCGCCAGCGGCAGCTCCATGTGGAGCAGCGGCCAGGCCAGCCCCAGCGCGCCGTTGACGCTGCCGACCAGGAAGTCGCGGTACTTGAAGTAGCCCAGCAGCGCCACGTTGACCGCGATCCCAACGCCCAGGATCAGCCGCCGGGCGCGGGCCGAGGCGGCGGCGCCAGCCGGCGGGATTGGTCCCAACAGCCTGCTCCACAGGTAGTTAAACGCGATCGAAAACAGGAACAGAAGCAGGTAGTGCCAGTTCCACCAGGCGTAGAAAAACAGCGACGCGGCGATCAGGAAAAACGGCGTTGCCTGCCGCCATCGCGACTCTCCCAACGCCCCGTACACCACCAGCACCACGGGCAGAAAGCCCAGGATAAACGGATAGGAGTTGAACAGCACCTCGGCGATCCTCGCGTTCAACCGCCCTTTTTATCATCGCCTGCGGGATGCATCCACGCCCTTTGTGCAACCGCGCGTGCGACGCGGCCGCACGGCAGGAATTTTTCCTTGCACAACCGGCACGCAGGCCGCCGCGGCGCGGTCATCCGCGCTCATAGGGCTTGGGCTGCCATTGGATTTCGCCGCCGGCGGCGCGGCTTTGCTTGTGGCCCAGTTTGAAGGCGTTGAAGTCGGCCGATTCCAGCACACTGGCCGGCACTTCGTAGTTGGTGCGGTCGATCACCTGGGCGAAATTTTCCGCCAGCGCCTCCATCGTCAGTTGGTGATTGACGTAGCCGTGCGTCTCACCCCAAAAGACCAGGTTGACGCGCCCGCCGCCGGCCGACAGGCATTGGCCGGTGACCGGGCATCGCTGATGCGCCAGCAGCGCCACCGCCGGCGCCACGATCTCGGGCGTCAGCTTGGTCATCATCCAGGTCTTGAGCTCCGACTCCTCCAGCGTCTCCATCACCGCGCGCGTTCCCGCCACCGGCGACAGCGCGTTGACCTTGATATTGTACTGCGCGCCTTCCAGGCCCAACGTGCGCGTCAACCCAAAGGTCGCCGCGCGCGCGGTGACGTAGGCGGTCAGGGTCGGATGGCCAAGAAACGAGGTCGAGGTGATGTTGACGATCCGCCCGTAGCGCGCCGTTTGCATATGCGGCCACGCCGCGCGGCACATCCAGACCACGCCCATCATGTTGGTGTTGATCACGCGCAGGAAGTCGGCGGTCGAAACTTCGCCAAAGGGCGCCATCACCGTGATGCCGGCGTTGTTGACCAGCACATCAAGCCGCCCGAATGACTCCAGCGCCGTGCGCACGATCGCCGCGGCGCTATGTTCCTCGGCGACGGTATGCGTATCGGCGACCGCCTGCCCGCCCGCGTCGATTATTTCGCGCGTCACCGCGTGCGCCGGCGCATCGGAGGTACCGCGCCCCGCCGCAGTGGTGCCGATGTCGTTGACCACCACGCGTGCCCCGCGTGCGGCCAGCAGGCGCGCGTAGGCGCGCCCCAGTCCATTGCCCGCTCCGGTCACGATTGCCACCTGTCCGTCAAAGCGCAGCTCTGCCATGGCCTGCTCCGTGGAGTTTTTCGGCGCCCCGTCGCACGACGCGGCGGCGCTTTTCGAGTATAAGTGGAACGGCAAGGCGAAAGCGACCGGAGAGGACCATCATGGTAGAGAGAAAACAACGAGTGCCGCTGTGCGACCTTTCCACCCTTTCCGCGGAAGATCGCGAAATGGCGGAGAAAAATCGGGTGGAGGGCAAGATCCCCAACATCTTCGCCACCCTGGTCAACCATCCCAAGCTGGCGCGCAGTTGGCTGCGTTTTGCCGGCTATATCCTGGGCCGCCAGACGTTGCCGGCGCGCGACCGCGAACTGGCCATCCTGCGCATCGGATGGCTCAACCAGGCGCCCTACGAATGGGAACAGCACGTGCGCATTGGGCGGCGCTCGGGAATTTCGGAGGCCGAGATCGAGCGCATCAAGCAGGGGCCGGAGGCGGGCTGGGAGCACCATGACGCGGCGATCCTGCGCGCCTGCGACGAGCTGTTCGAAAATTCCGTGATTTCCGATGCGACCTGGCAGAGCCTGGCCCAGCGCTACAATACCCAGCAGATGATGGACCTGGTGTTCACCATCGGGCAATACAACCTGGTGTCGTGGGCGCTCAACAGCCTGGGCGTGCCGCTGGACGATTTTCTGCCCGGCGCCAAGAACACCAACTGATCAGGCCGGGCGATCGAAAATCCTCTTCGCACGGACGTGGCGCAGCACCACGTCGCTGGCGGCGCGCGGCTCGACCTCCGGGTGGCCAGCGCCAGCGTGCGGAATTTCCACTATGCAGGCCACGAAGATCACCACCTGCTGCGCGCGGCCCAGCGCGGGCGGCACGCGAAGCATCCATCGCGAATTGCGCGACCACAGGTACTGTACAAATAGTAGGTACGAAGCGCGCCCAGTCCCGCGAGCGATGCGCCGGGCAGCCGGCTCCAAATGGGGGCGCTGCCCGCAACCGCGATAGCCGAGCGGGCATCCCAGGCCCAGCGCGGCACGCCGCGCGGTGCGCATCTGTTCGGCGATGCGCGCGGTCAGCGCGGGAGCGCGTTCAAAGCGGCGATGATCGGCCGCGGGCAGGATTCATTGACGCTGTTTCGCGAGGCGCCGCAAAGCAGCTTTAATATAACATCGGCCGGCGGCAGCCGACAAAACGCGTTGCCGCCCCCCTTAGCGGCGTGATAATTCGGGAGGCGCGATGCCTAAGCAGGTGCCCTCAGCGCCGGCAATAAAGTCGGTCGGGATAGTGGTCAAACGCGGCCATGCGCAGGCGCTCGCGCTGGCCGCCACGCTGGCGCAATGGCTGCACGCGCGCGGACTGGAAGTGTTCGCCGAGCCCGAGGATGCGCCGCGGATCGAGGCCCAGCCGCTGGCCAAATCCGAACTGGCCCATCGCGCCGACCTGATCGTGGTGCTGGGCGGCGACGGCACCCTGCTGAGCGTGGCGCGTCTGGTCGGCGAACGGCAAACTCCGATCCTGGGCATCAACCTGGGCGCGCTCGGCTTTCTCACCCAGGCTGCGATGGAGGAGGCGCGCGCCTCGCTCGAGCGCGTGCTGGCCGGCAATTACACCGTCGACCGGCGCATCACGCTGGAGGCGGAGGTGCTCAGCACCGACGGCCCCGTCCGCCATCGCGCCGCGCTCACGGCGCTTAACGACGTGGTGATCCACAAGCGTCAGCTCGGCCGCCTGCTGGAACTCGACGTGCTTGCCGACGGCCAGTACTTCTGTTCCTACCGCGCCGACGGTTTGATCGTTGCCACGCCCACCGGCTCCACTGCCTATGCGCTTAGCGCCGGCGGCCCGATCATCTTCCCTACCCTCGAGGTGGTGGTGCTGGCGCCGATCTGTCCGCATACGCTGACCAACCGGCCGGTGGTGCTGCCCGATTCCTGCGCACTGGAAATCCGCGTCCAGGCGACCGACCATGACGCGATGCTGACGGCGGACGGGCAGGAGGGCGTCTCTTTGGGCGCGCGCGATCGGGTGGTCGTCCGCAAGGGCAAAAACCCGGTGGCGCTGGTGCGCTCCTCGCACAGCTACTTCGAGATCTGGCGCAACAAGCTCAGATGGGGTTGAACGTTTACGGGCGGAGGAGAGGCCCGGGCACGCGATGCTGGTTGAGCTGAGGATCCGCAACTTCGCAATCATCGACCAGGTCGAGCTGGAGTTCGGCCCCGGGCTCAACGTGCTGTCGGGCGAGACTGGCGCCGGCAAGACCATCGTGATGAACGCCTTGGGGCTGCTGCTGGGCGGGCGCGCGTCGCCCGAGATGGTACGCGCCGATCGGAAGGAAGCTGTGGTCGAGGGTCTGTTCGCGGTCGAGGGCGAGGGGCTGCCCGCCGATCTGATGGCGGCGATGGGCGAGGGGGCGGCGCGCGAGCTGATCGTCAAGCGCGTAGTATCGGAGGCCGGCCGCTCGCGGGTGCTGATCAACGACGAACTGGCCACGGTGCAGACGCTGGCCCGTATCGGCGCCGCGCTGGTCGAGGTGTACGGCCAGCACGAACAGCAATCCCTGTTGCGCACGGAAAATCATCTGACCATCCTCGACCGTTTCGCCGCGCTGGAGTCGGCGCTGGCTGCCTACCGCGAAGCATACCGACGCGCCCGCGAGCTGTCAGCGCGGCTGGCCGATTTGGAGCATCGCGCCCGCGACCGCGAGCGGCGGCTGGAGACTGCGCGCTTCGAGCTGAGCGAGCTGGAGCGCGCGCAACTGGACATCAACGAAGAGCGCGACCTTGCGGCGGAGCGCACGATTCTCGCCAATGCGGCCCGCTTGATGGCCGCAGCCGGCGCTGCCGAGCAGGTGCTGATGGATCAGGACGGCGCGGCCGCCGACCTGATCGGCCGCGCGCAAAGCGCGCTGGGCGAAGCCGCCTCTCTCGACGCCAAGCTGGCCGAGCCGCTGGACCTGATCGGGTCGGCGCGGGTGGCGCTGGAAGAGGCGGTCCACGCGCTGCGCGCCTACCGCGAGCGCATCGAGGCAGATCCTGGCCGGTTGGAACAGATCGACAACCGCCTGCAGGAGATTGCGCGGCTCAAGCGCAAGTACGGCGGCTCGGTGCAAAGCGCGCTGGCCACACTGGAGCATCTGCGCGCCGAGGTTGGCGAGCTGGAGCATGCCGAAGAGAGCGCCGCCGAGATCAAGGCCGAAGTCGCCAAGGCGTTGGCGCAGGCGGCCGGGATGGCGCGCGAGCTGAGTCGGTCGCGCGCGGCCGGCGCGGCGGCGCTCAAGCAGAAGATGCAGGCCGAACTCAAGACGCTGGGGATGCGCAACGCGGTCTTCGAAGCGCGCCTGACGCCGTTTGCCGCCGACTCGGGGCTGGGGTGCGAGGCAGCGCCTCTGGGGCCCGACGGGAGCGACGAATGCGAATTCTTTCTCGCGCCCAACCTGGGACAGCCGCCGATGGCGCTGGCCAGGATCGCGTCGGGCGGCGAGCTGTCGCGCGTGATGCTGGCGTTAAAGCGCCTGGAGGCGCAGCGCCGCGGCGTCGCCACCATGATCTTCGACGAGGTTGACGCCGGGATCGGCGGCGCCATCGCCGAGGTGGTAGGGCGCAAGCTCAAGGAGTTGTCACGTTTCCACCAGATTTTGTGCATCACCCACCTGCCGCAGATTGCCTCCTTCGCCGACCGCCATTTCCTGGTCGAAAAGGAGGAGCGCCGCGGCGCCACCACCAGCCGCGTTGTCGAGCTGGACCAGCCGCAGCGCGTGGAGGAGCTGGCGCGGATGCTGGGCGGCGCCCAGGTCAGCGAGCGCTTCCGCCGCGCCGCGCGCGAACTGCTCGACCGCGCGCAGTAGTGGTCGCGATTGCCCGCCTTGGGCGCAATGCCATCAGATATGACAATGGCATCGTCGAATGGCACGACTTTAAGGATCGATAAGGCCGCACGGATCGTGCTTGCCAAACCGTTGCGCGAGCCTCAGGGGCTGCGCCCGGGAACCGAATTGGAGGCCGTGGATGAGCAGGGCGGCATTCCTTTACGCCCGGTCGAGGAGCGGCGCCGGTTGATGAAGATCGACGGTTTGTGGGTCTACCGGGGGGCGGCGCAGGCAGGTGGGAAGTGGGAGCGGCTCATTGAGCAAGTGCGCGAGGAGCGGCTCGGGGCAACCGGTACCTGCTGAAAAACTGCCACATCAGTTCGTTGGCTTCGATCAGGTCGGTGCTGCGGCCCAGCACGCGCTCGAAGTGCGCCTGGATGCCGCCCGGCCAGACATGCCCCGCGCCGGTCAGTTTCCACAGCACGATTTGGGTGCCGTCGCGGCACGGAGCCCACTGGTAGCGGGTTGCCGTGATGCCCTGGTTGTTGGTGCCGGCCTGCCCGTCAACGGTCGGGGCGATCTGCGGCTGCGCGGGGCATCCGTCGAACTTGCGCCACTTCGCCAGGCCTGCCTCGACGCCGGGATTGCCCAGCTTGCGATGAAACAGCGAACTAACCGAGCGCCCGTAGCCGCCGTTGTAATGGAGCAGCGGATCATCGACGCTGTTGAAGGCCATGATCGGTATCGGCCGGGCGGGCGCGAAGTCGCCCGTCACCATCGAGCCCGCCACTGGCGCAATCGCGGCGATCGCGCCTGCGGCTTGCGCCGCCAGGCGATATGACAGCATCGCGCCGTTGGACAGGCCGGTGGCATAAACGCGCCGGCGATCGATCGGCGTGCGCGCCGCCAGATCGTCAATCAGCGCCATCACGAAACCGACGTCGTCCACCCGATGCGTCATCGCGTAGGCGCAGCAAAAGCCCGCGTTCCAGGTGAAATGGCCGTCCAAGCGGCCGCTGCCGTTGGGATAGACGGCGATAAACCCGTCGCGATCCGCGGCGCCGTCCATTCGCGTGTAATGCTCCTGCTGCCTGGCGTTGCTGCCCGCGCCGTGGAAGTTGAGCACCACCGCAAGCGGCGCGCCGCGCGCAGCCTGCGGCGGCATGTGGACCAGGTAGGTGCGCTGGGCGCCGTCGTGCTTGAGGCTGAAGGAATAATCGCCCGGAGCGAGCACGCTGCGGGTATGCGCCGCCGCGTTAGGCAAAGCGGCGGCGCACATCGCTAATGACATTGCTGAGAGGCATCCAATGGCGCGGGTATGCACTTGTCACCTCGATCGACAGGTGATGATAACGGCTGGATCGCATCGCAGCCAATCGCCGCCGCCACGACACCCACGACGGCGCCTATTGCCGGTGGACCGGGCGCGGCACATGATAAACCAAGCCCTGACAAGGCGGATCGCCATGGCCATAGACCGAAATCGCCTCAAGGATCTGATCGGCGACATCGACGAGTTGTTCGAGACCTTCTCGGCGCCGCTGGGCGAACGCGCGCGCGAGTGGATTCAGACCGCAGTGATGGGACCGGCGTTCACCGAGTTGCGCGAGTTCATCGAGGACAGCCGCCCGCCGGTGCTGTTTTTGGCCGGGCGCAGCGGCCACGGCAAGTCCTCGGTCATCAACGCGCTGGCGGGCAGGAAGATTGCGCAGACCGGCCACGTCAAGCCGACCACGCCTGAGGCGGTGGCGCACCTGGTAGCCTTTCCCGAACGCTTCGCGACCTGGCAGGTGGTAGATTCGCGCGGCATCTTCGAAACCTCGCCGCCCGGCGGCGCGCCCACGCCCGACGCCACGCAGGCGCTGAGCGAGGCGATGCTCAAGTACCGGCCCGACGTGGTCCTGCACGTCATCTCCACGCCCGAGGTGCGCGCGCTGTCCAACGACCTGCGCGTGATGTCGGAGATGATGGCGGGACTGCGCGAGCGCACCGGCGGCGAAACGCCGCTGGTGGTGGTGCTGAGCAAGCCCGACATCATCGGCAATCCGCGCGAATGGCCGCCCGAGCGCTATTCGCGCAAGGCGGCGCAAATCAAGGAGGCGCTGGATTA
>JAJPHZ010000005.1 GCA_021325025.1 Pseudomonadota bacterium
GCCCGAGCAGCTCGCGGACCTCTTCGAGCGTGAAGCCGAGCGCCTGGGCGTGCTTGATGAAACGCAGCCGGTCGACGGCGTCGTCGGGAAAGACCCGGTAGCCCGCCATCGTGCGCGCCGGGCGCGCGAGAAGCCGGCGCCGTTCGTAGTAACGGATAGTCTCGCGATTGACGCCGGCGCGGTTCGCCAGCTCGCCGATTGCGAGCCCGGACATGGCGAAAATCGTTTACGGAAGCGGCGTGCCGATACCTGCGGCCCTTAGCGCGGCCTCGTCCGGACCCGCGCCCGTACAGCATGGAGCAAGCCGACCGTCGATCGCGATCGCCGGGACCGTCCGAATGCCGAGGCTCTTCGCGCGCGCGGCGACCGCCGGGTCGCGCATATCGAGCGCCTCGACTTCGCACGAACTGCACGCGATGCGCCTTACCGTCGCGATCGCCTCCTCGCAGAGAGCGCATCCGGCGCTGGATACCTCGACTCGTCGTTTGCCTGCCATAGGCTGCCTCCTTACGCTCCTGAGCCTACACCCTGTACGTGGGTACAAGGTCAAGCGGCCTGAAGGAGGGCAAACAGCGTTGGCGTCCGAAGGTTCCGGCGTTCAAGGGGCGAAGCGCTGATCCAAGGAAGAAAATTTCTTGCGTCCGGCCCGCCGGCCGGTAGGCCCCCTGCCCAACATTGCCGGGCAGGACGACAGCTTTCTGGCGATTGACGATTATAACTTTCCACAACGCGAACGACGGACAGAAAATCCGCCGTCTTGTTCTGGTCAAAAGACCCCGAAGTAACTAGAATCTGCCGCACACCACCTTCGACTACCACTGGCAGTTAGCAACCATGCGCCGCCGCTCACTGCTGCAACCTGCTCGACTCGTTTCATCTGCCGACCCCGCAGCTTCGCGACGCGGTGCGCGCTGCCGACGAGATTATCAATTCGGATCAGACGGCTGCGCTATTCATCGGGAGGGGGAGCCGCCGCGTAACTCGGTCAACCATGCCGACCGGAGAGGTGAAGCATGCGGATCAGGGCCAATCAATTCTTGGCCCGTGTGCCGCGCAGGTCGGGCGGGGCGGGACTTTTCGAAGTCCCAAGGTTGGAGGAGCTGGTAGCTGACCCTGAAAGAGTCAGGGTGCTCGATGCGCATACCACGCGGGTGTTGAGCACGCAGGCGATCGCCGCGCTCAGCGTATTGTGTGCACACGAGATGGAGCTTCTTCGAGGTGAGGCTCCACCGCGTCGCAAGGAGCGACGCGGTGAACGGTTACTCCCCGTGGAAGAGGCCGCGCAGAAATTCGGCGTCAAAGCCGACTGGCTATACCGCCATCACAAGGAGCTTCCGTTCACAGTGCGGTGCGGCAGGCTACTCCGCTTTTCGGAGCTCGGGATGGAGGAATTCATCCGCGGCAAGAGCCGTTGAGAATTCACTCGCCGTGCCGTTGACACGGCCGCTCTTCAAACATTGATCTATTCTGGCACCGCGAGATTCGCGGAGATGCGCAGCCACGCCGGACCGGCACGGTTCAGGGCGCGATCGAACTTCAGATCCGGGAACGTCGGCACGAATTGGGAACGAAGGAACAGAAGCCGCTCAGAGGGATGGGCCGCGTTTTCAAGCGCGGCTCAGTTTACTGGATCGCTTACTGCTATCGCGGGAAGGAGCATCGGGAGAGTTCGCGCTCATCGAGCGAGGCGCAGGCGCTCAAGCTCCTCAAACAGCGCATCGGCGAAGCGGCCAACGGGAAATTGGTCGGTCCGGTCGAGGAGCGTGTCACGTTCGAAGATTTGGCGGACGCGCTCTTGACCGACTACGAAGTCAACCGGTTGCGATCGATCCGCTCGGTTCGGCTTTCGATCAAACACCTGCGGACGCGATTTGCGCTGGACCGCGCCGTGGACATCACTACCGAGCGGATCAAGAAATACGCGGCAGACCGGCAGCGCCAGGGCGCCGCCAACGCCAGCATCAACCGCGAGCTCGCCGCTCTGAAGCGGATGTTCAAGCTGGCAGTTGAATCGGGACGGCTTCGCTACGCTCCGCATATTCCCCTGCTCGAGGAGAACAACACACGCGAGGGATTCGTCGATCACGGCGTCTTCGTGGCGCTCCGCGATCATCTCCCGCAGTATTTGAAAGACCCGATCACGTTCCTCTACCTGTCCGGATGGCGGGTCGGCGAGATGAAGGCGCTTGAATGGCGCGATGTGGATGTTGCCGGGCGCGTCGTGCGCCTCAGGCCGTCGGTCAGCAAGAACAAGGACGGCCGCGTGCTACCCCTGTCGGGTGAGCTGCGCGAGATCATCGAACGCGCGAATGCGAATCGTCGCCTGGACTGCCCGTACGTGTTCCATCTCGACGGTCAGCCCATCGGCGATTTCAAGCGGGCATGGGCGACCGCCTGCAAGCGCGCCGGCGTTGGCAAAGTGTTGGTGCACGACCTGCGCCGCACCGCCGTGCGCAACATGGTGAGGGCGGGCATTCCAGATCGCGTGGCGATGGCGTTATCGGGCCACAAGACGCGCAGCGTGTTCGATCGGTATAACATCGTCAGCGAAGCCGACCTCGCCGCCGCTGCGGAGCGCCTGCAGGCGCACCTCGGTGCCCAGCCGGTTCAGCCGAAGGTGACGCCGATCGCGGATCACCGAAAGAGCTGACAACCGATACGCTAGAGTTCTTTAGGACCCGCGGCTCGCTGCTTTATTGATCGCATCAATAACCAGCCGGTAGACATTATCGGAAACGCGCCGCTCCCGATAATAACGCCGTGCGGATGCGGCTTTAATTTTCGATGACGAAAATAAAGACATGAGTCCTTTGGGACGCGCTTCCGCCGAGGCGCTGCAACTTTTGGAACGATTCTACTTCCGCCCGATCGTTTCCGTGCCGACTATCATGGAGATCACCGGCCTCTCCTTCGCTAACGCGAACAGCCTAGCGCGACAACTCGAGACCGTGGGGCTGCTACGAGAAATCACCGGCCGGAAACGGAATCGGCGGTTTTCGTATCAGCCGTACTTGGGTTTGTTTCACGAGTAGCGGGAATGAAGTGCTGTCTGTAGAAACAGCGCCGATCATCGGCTTATAGCGTGCGCGATAAGTCGCAGGCCTCGTTGGGGGGATGAAGTGCGCTCACGCCGGTCTATTCGGCGGTTTTTCGTGAGAACTCCTTAAGCTTTTGACGAAACGCCGTCTCCATCTGATCGCGAAGCCCCTCCGCCCGCAAGAGGTCGTCATCAGAGAGAGGGCTTTCCGCTAACAATTTCAGACCAGCCAATCGGATCATCTCAGACATTGTTCGGGAAATGTGAAACGGGTCGCTCTTGTCGAAGATCCGTTCCCGTATCTCCCGGAGCGACGGTTCACTTTCACGTTGCACTACCCACAAGAGTACATCGACCGCCTGTAAGGGAAGGAAATCTTTCGAGGACGGCATGCTGAACTTGCCAAGGTCGTATTCCTTTATCTCCCCGTCCGTCGGTTGCCAAGGACGCGTGATCTCAGGCTGCTTCAGCCGCAGACGAGCGAACAGGTCTACGTACTCGGTCATGCTCTTGCCGAATTCGGTCTGCTGGTCGTGATAAAAGGCTTGTGGCACAGAACCATGCGTCTCGGCGAAATTATGTGCGCTCTGGGCGAGGCTAGAAAATCCGACCATGTTTGGTGTGTGTCCCTTGTATGAGTCTCGCCGGCGAGACGCCATCAGCGTGATTTCTTCAGGGTATCGAAGCGCGAAGCTAAAGGCATCGAGCACAACGTTAATCAAGCGACGGTCTTTCGTGTACCGATCGAGGTAGGTTCGGGCGTTGCGGACCGCAGCCTTCACTCCTTCGTAGTCGTCAGTAAGGTAAGCCTGCCAAAATGCCCGCCGGTTGCGTGGCGTCAGCATGTCATCTATCAGGCAACAGAGCGCATGCCGAAAAAATGCGACGTTGTACCAGACCCATCTAGCGCCCAGATTCTCGCCGGAATCGAAAATCGTGTCGACGAATTTGGTGGTCACCAAGTACGGCTTGTGGATCACTGTTATGTGAAAGTGCCAAGTGGTCGAAGCGTCGAGCGCATCCAGGATCGCTTCCCCAATCTCACGAACGGTATCGAGTCGCATTTCATTCGCATGGATTCGCGACACCCCCTCTCGACGCTTGAACTCAGTCAAAATCGGACCGACCAGCGGTTCAATGTCGTCCAGGGCAAATATGGCACCCTGCCAGTAAAACTCGGGGGCTGAAAATACATCCTTGCCAGTATTCCCGGATTCGTCCGCGTAGATGTACATGGGTTCGCCGACCTCAACTGCGACGCCCATTATACGCCGAGCTACCGCTCATCGTCCGCTGATATCCCGAAGTCTGGGCTTTCGCACATGGACAAGCCGTTCGCTATTTCGATAACCGCACCGCTCTTGACAAATTCGGACAGTTTTCGGACAATCGGCGGCAGTTCGACGGAGTGGCCATCGAGATGCCCCAAAAACTCTTTGAATTTGCTGGCTTTTCTGGAGCCACCCGTCGGATTCGAACCGACGACCTGCTGATTACGAAACTACCCACCGCGGCATCGCTGAGACCCTGACCAAGGGTTCTGCGCGCTACGAACTGCGCATTCGCGCCGAAGACGGGTCATGGCGTGATTGCGAGGCAAGATGTGTACTGGCACAAGATCTCGAGGGCGAACCCGTGATCGTGGCCAGCACCCGCGACATCACCGAGCGCAAACGCCTGGAGTCGGAGTTGCTGCAGGCGCGCGATGCGGCGCTGGAAGCGGCGCGCCTTAAGGCCGAGTTCATGGCCAATATCAGCCATGAGATCAGGACCCCGCTTAACGCGATCGTCGGCTTCACCGATTTACTGCTCGACACCGCGCTGTCCGTCCAGCAACGCGAAATGCTGTCGAGCGTGCAGAGCAGCTCTCATGCGCTGCTGGCGCTGGTGAACGACGTATTGGATTTCTCGAAGCTCTCGGCAGGAAAACTGGAGTTGGAGGCCCTTGTTTTCGACCCGCGTGCGATGGTCGATGAGGTGCTGGCGATGTTCAGCACCGACGCCCGCCTCAAGGGAATCGAACTGGAGGCCTGCATCGACGCGGCAGTTTCCGGTGTCGTCATCGGCGACCCGCGGCGCTTGCGCCAGGTACTGTCCAATCTGATCGGCAACGCCGTCAAGTTTACCGAACGGGGCAAGGTCTGCGTCCGTGTAGGCGTGGAGCGCAGGCAGGATGCCGACGTCAGCATCGCGTTCTCCGTTGAAGACACCGGGCCGGGCATTCCAATCCATGCGCAGCCCAGACTGTTTGAACCTTTCACGCAGGCTGACGCCTCGATGACCCGGCGCTTCGGCGGTACAGGCCTGGGGCTGGCGATTGCGGCCAATCTCGTCCGCCACATGGGCGGCACTATCGCGGTCAGGAGCGAACCAGGCGCCGGTTCAACCTTTTATTTCACGGTCGATTTGAAGGAGGCCGTTGAGCCGCCGGTGCAGACGCGGAGCTCCGATTTACCGCCATCGGCGACCGCGACGTTGCGCGCCCTGCGCATCCTGTTGGCCGAAGACAATGTCATCAACCAAAAAGTGGCGCTGAGCCAACTGGCCAAGCTGGGCTGTCAGGCAGACGTGGCGGCCAACGGATACGAAGCGCTTCAGGCTTTGGAAAAGGTCGACTACGACCTGATCCTGATGGATTGCCAGATGCCGGAGATGGATGGCTATAAGGCCACGGCCGAGATTCGCCGCGCCGAACGTGCCCAGCCGGGACGCCATGTAGTGATAATCGCGATGACCGCCAATGCGATGGAGGGCGACCGGGAGAGATGCCTTGCGGCCGGTATGGACGACTATTTGGCCAAACCCGTCACTATCGCCAGACTTTCCGAGGTGCTGGTGCGCGCGGTACGGGCTGCCGGCCAGGATTGCTCACCCCAAAGCGTCGCTGTGGAACGCGAGTAGCACGGAAGTCTCACGGATGGCAGACGGCGGGGGCGTCTTGCCCCCGCCGTCTGCTCTACAGACCCATGCGATAGAGCTTGTTGGCGTTGTCGAAAACGATCTTGGCCGTGACGCTTTCGGGCACGCCGCTGAAGTCCTTGGCGATCACTTCGCGCGAGTGGGGCCAGGTCGAATCGGTGTGCGGGAAATCGGAGGCCCACATGTAGTTGTTCTCGCCAAAGGAGCGATAGCCCGCGGGTCCGGTCGGATCGTCCTGGAAGGTGGCCCACATCTGCCGGCGCACGTACTCCGACGGCTTCATTTTCAGCGGCTGTTCCTCGTTAAGTCCGTTGAATTTCTCGAAGGCGTGATCCAGCCGATACATGTAATGTGGCAGCCATCCGGTATCATTTTCCGCCGAAACGATCTTCAGGCGCGGAAAGCGCTCCAGCACGCCGCCGGCGATGATGTCGGTCAGCGAGCGCTGCACCTCGTGAATCAGGCTCATATAGCCGCGCATGGTCGTGATATGGCCCGGGACGCGCTGGGCCGGCTTGGGGCCCGGCGCCTGGTCCTTGGCGGTAATCACGTGCAGCGAAAGCGGCATCTCCAGGTCCTGCGCCGCGGCCCAGAACGGATCGTAAATCGTGCTGTAATAGGGACGGTCGGCGGGCGCCGAACCCCAGATCATCGCGCCCTTGAGCCCCATGTTCGCGCATCGGGTCAGTTCCTTGACCCCCTCGCCGATGTCCTCCAGCGAGATCAGCGCGATTGCATGCAGGCGGCGGCGATTGTGGGAGCAAAACTCCGCCACCCAGTCGTTGTAGACGGCGAAACAGTCGCGTTGCAATTGTGCGTCATCCAACCCGAACAGCGGCATCCCCAAGGTTGTGTAGAGCACCTCCGCCTCGACACCGTCGATGTCCTGATCCTTGATGCGCTCCACCGGATCCCAGCCGCCAGGACGCGCCGCTTCATAGCCGTGCGTCAGATGCTCCTTGAGTTCCCTGCCGCTGCGGCCTGCGCCGAAGCCGCCGGCGACGGCAAAAGGCCGCACCCCCGGCGCCACGAACAGATGGCCCTTGGAGGTCAGTTTGACCTGCGGGGTGCGGTCGCCATACTTGCGGCCCAACCGCTCGGTCCACAGATCAGGTGGTTCCATCGTATGAGAATCCGCCGAAATTACTCGTAATGCCGCCATGGTCTTGTCCCCGTCCGCTTGCGATTTCTTTGTGTTTTAGTGCTTAGCACATCAACCCGGATTCGCAAGCCAATTTGCAACGCGGCTGGCTGGCGATGGCTGGTTACAAGGAAAGAACCGCCACCGAGCCCGGCGCCACACGCTTCGAGGAACAACAGTCATTGATGCGTCAGCTTCCTGGCACGCGCCGCCGTTTGCAGGCGCTACGGCATCACATCTGACTGGATACCACCCGCTCGCCGTCTTTCAGATCGGCGGGCGGCTCGATCACCACTTGGTCGCCGTCGCTCAGGCCCTGGCGGACTTCAAACCCGTCTTCCAACTCGCGCCCGCGCTTGATCGCCATTCGCCGGGCGATCCCGTCTCGCACCAACCACACGTAGGCGCCGCTGCCGTCGCTGAGCACTGCTTTACGCGGTACCAGCACTATCGGTTTAGCGTCATCGCGCGCGCTGCCGGAGGAAAAGGTCACCTTCGCGCTCATCTCCGGCTTGATGATGGAAGGGTCCGGATGATGGATGCTGACCTCGACCTTGACCGTGCCCTTTTGACGGTCGGCCTCGGGATAGATCTTGACCAGCGTCGCGTCGAAGGAACGGTCGGGATATGCGTCAGGCACGACCCGGGCCGCCGCACCGATTGCCACCTTGGAAATATCGGCCTCGTTGATATCGACCTCGGCGCGCATGTCGCCGGTGTCGGCGAGCTGCACGATATCAGTGGCACCGCCGCCGGCCTGGATGTCGCCGCCGTAGTTAATCGTGTCGCCCAGCTCGCGGTACTTCTGCAGCACGATCCCGTTAATCGGCGAAGTGATGTAGCACTGGCTGACGTTGAACCTGGCGTAATCGATGGCGGCGTCGGCGCGGGCCAGGGCGGCGCGCGCCACGGCCAGCGCATTTTCGGCCATGTCCAAATTGTCGCGCGACTCAACGCCGTTTCCGAACAGCACGCGCATCCGGGCGGCCTGCGCCTGCTTGAGCTTGAGATTGGCCGCCGCCAGCTCACGGTCGGCGAGCGCCTGGCGCAACTGGGCGCGATAGTCGCGGTCGTCGATCCGTGCCAGCAGATCGCCGCGTTTGACGTGCTGACCCTCCTCGATCGGCTCGTCGACAATCTGGCCGAGGATCTTGGTGCCAATCGTAATGTACTTATGGCGGGTGACGATGTAGCCCGAGCCAGTCAGCACTACGCTGGGCTGTCCCGCCCGCTGCATCGTGACGTACGCGGTGTGCACTTCGAGCGGGCGGCCCAGCGTGCGCTGGTAGAGCTCGAACGTGCCCGCCGCGGCCGCAATCGCGACGAGCAGGATCAACACCGCGGGGATCAATCCCGGGCGCCGGCGCGGTTCGGGGCTGCGCCTGATGCGCAGGGATTCAAGCTCGCGCACGCGCGCGGCGGCGGGCTTGTCGGGGGCGGGTCCGCCGGGCGTCTGCGTGCCACCACCGGGCGATTTCATCGACACGAAGTTCAACTCCTGCGCAGGGCGTCGACTACGCTGAGGCGCATGGCCTGGCGCGCCGGCAAAAATCCCCCCGCCACTCCCATCGCAGCGGCGAACAGCATGGCCTGCATCATTATCGTCAGTGTGACCCGGAACTGGAAGGAGAGGGTGGAGAAGGTCACGTAGTTCCCAAAGACCGTCGAAAGACCGTTGACGGGTAGCGCCAGCACCACTCCGAGGGCGCCCGCGGCGAGCGCCAGGATGAGCGATTCGAGCAAAAACGACCCCATTACGGCGCCCGGACTGAAGCCCAGCGCGCGCAGCGTACCGATCTCTGTGGTGCGTCCCGCCACCGCCGCGTACATCGTGTTCATCGCGGCGAACACCGCGCCAATCGCCATAATGGTCGCCACCAGCATCCCCAGCCGCCGAAGCTGCCTGGCGACCACGGATTGGTCACGATAGTAGTCGGGCTCGGTTTCGCCCTGCAGGTTGATGCGCGGGTCGTCGGCCAGGCGCCGGATTAGCGCGCTGGTATCGGCGCCCGGCGCCATCTTTAACACTGCGCTGGCGAAATAGGTGCCGCGTTGCGTATCCTCCTGGACCTTGTGCGCTCCGGCCCAGACTTCGGATTCGAAGGCGCTGCCGCCGGCTTCAAAGATGCCCACCACTTTCCACGCTCCGCGACCCATCCGCAGCCTCGAACCGATCGCGCAGTTGACGTAGCGCTTGAGCAGCGCCCGGCCCACAATCGCCTCGCTGAGCGCCGGGTTGAACATCCGCCCCTGAATGATCCGCACCTGGTCGTGGACCTCCAGCGCCATCGGCGTCACACCGCGCAGTACGACATTTTCGCGCCCGCCGCCGATTTTCTCCATCAGCACCTGCACCGGCACTTCGGGCGACGCCATCGCGCGCCCGTCGCGGTCGCGCCGTATCTGGGGCAAAAACTGCAGCGCTTGAAACTGGTCAAGGCTGAACGCGGAGCCAGTTTCGGTGGTGGACCCTTTGCGCACCACGATCATGTTGCCGGGCGAGCCGCTGCCGCGAATGGTGCTGTCCAACCCCGCCACCATCGCCATCACAACCACGAACACCGCCACGACCAGTGCGATTCCCGCCGCGGTCATCGCGGTGGAAACGCGCCGCACCAGCAGGCTGCGCA
Organism: Pseudomonadota bacterium; assembly: GCA_021325025.1. Classification (GTDB taxonomy): domain Bacteria; phylum Desulfobacterota; class Binatia; order Binatales; family Binataceae; genus JAJPJA01. The sequence goes on from JAJPHZ010000005.1 coordinate 9,728, forward strand.
GGTTGTACTTAAAGGGTATCGCCATCTCAGCCCACCGCGCGCAGCGCGTCCACGATATTGCTCCGCGCCGCGGCGCGCGCCGGCAGGTAGGCGCTGGCCAGGCCAATCAGCGCCGCGGCTCCCAGCGCTTCAATTAATATGATCGGGGGCATCCGGATCATCGCCATCGGTCCCGCCGGCGGTGAGTTGGCGGAAAAGGCCTTGAGCACGAAAAACGCGCTGCCGCATCCGAACACGCCGCCGACCAGTGCGATAATCAGCGACTCGGTCAGCAACAAGGCGAGAATCAGGCCGGAGCTGAAACCCAACGAGCGCATCACCGCGATTTCGCTGCGGCGCTCGCGAATCGACATCGCGGCCGTGTTGGCCGCCACCAGTCCGATGGTGATGACGACGATAACTCCCAGCACCTCGGCCATCGTAAAGAACGTCCGGTAGGTGTCCAGGAAGTTGCCCAAAAACCCACTTTCCGATTCGCTCTGGGTTTCGGCGCCGGAGTTTGCAAATTGCCGGTCGATGGCGGCAATCACGCGGGGAACCGATGCGCCGCGGTCGGCGCGAACCCAGTAAATCGAAACCACTCCCGGCCGCTTGATTGCCTGTTCCAGATAGTCGCGGCGAAAGAGCAAAAAGTTGGGCGGCGCCTTGCCGCCGATCGTGCCAACAATGCGAAGCGTGACGTTAACCGGATAAACCGTGCCGCGCAGCATGATTTGCTGCCCCACGCGAAGGCCGAAACGCTTCATCGTGCCCTTGCCCACCAGTGCCGCGGTCCGAATCCGGGAGAATTGAGCAAACGCCAGCGGCGAGATGTCCCAGTCGGTCCACATCGCCTGGGCCTGTTCGGGATCGACCGCCAGGTTGGGAAAGGCGTCGGAGACTTCATGATAGATGCCGCCGAACCAGCTTTCGGCCACTACGGCGGCGACGTGCGGTGTGGCCGCGATCCGGGTCTTGTAGGCTTCGGGCAGGGCGTAAGTCAGGCCGGCGCGATTATGGACCGCGATGCGGACCGAAGAGGCGGTATCGGCCAGCACTTCGTTGGCCACGGTGGGCAGGCTGACGAGGGCGGAGAAGATGAACAGCGACACAGCAATGGAAAGGATCGTGAGCAGAGTGCGCCGCTTGCTGCGCATCAGGTTCTTGAGCACCAGCATCGCGTATTTCACAGCGCTCCAACCTTCCGGCGCGCCACCCAGCCCAGCGCGCCTCCTGGAGTCGGGCCGAGGCCGCCATTCATCCGCATGGCTGCCGCCGATGCCGGGATTTTATACTACGGCTTTAAAAGTATGGCCATGCAGGTTTTTGGCTGCGCGGTGGTCGGCAGGCGGGAGAGTCGGTGGGAGCTACCGCCGCGGGGCGGAGGTGCGGCGACGTGCCGTCGCGAGCTTGCGCATCTCGCCCGCCTGCTCGTCGCTTAGCAGCATATTGATCGTCTGACTGACGAGCCGCGGTGCACTAACAGAACGGCTCTGTTCCCCAATGCCGGCAATCAGCTTGATCACCTCCAGACGCAGCTTGTGGTTCTGATTGATGGCGGCCAGGGAAGCGGCAGCGGAGCTGCGCGTGCCCGCGGCTGACTCGCCTAGCAGGGCGAGCAGGCTTGCGATGAGGAGGGCTGGATCGGCCAGAACGTGGCCGGACTCGAAATGGGCGCGGACGTCGTGGGCCGAGAGGCCACCGCGGCCCAGGCCCGCGAGGGCCTGGGCCGCGGTGGCGCCGCGGAACAGGCGCAATTCGATGCGCCGGCGTAGGGAACTGGCACACACCGGGCAGTGCGCGGGCGGGGCGGGCGGCGCGCGGTGCGCGCCGCCCGCGCCCCCGCGCGCCCGCACCCGGCTGCGCCGCGCGGCGCAGCTAGGGGCGGGCGCGCGTGCCATGGCCGCGCCCAGCGGCGGGACGCGCCGGCCGGCGCCGGCGCGTCCCGCCGCTGGCCTCCGCCTCAGACCCCGCCGCGCACCCGGCGCGCGCCGCAAGGGCGGCGCGCGCCGGGTGGCACCAGCAGTCGCAGCGTTTCGCCGCGCCTTCGTGCAGCCCTGTTGCGCGGCACAACGCGCAGTACTGGTCGCTAACGGCGCGCGACCCATCGCCCATCACAGGGTTGACCGAGTGCAGGGCCCTGGTCAGCAGTTCAGCGAATATATTTTCCATTTGCCTCGGGATTACGCAGCGCAAAAATAAATATGCCGAAACGGGGAGTTGGCATTATTGTAACGGTCGATCGGTGCGATGCGCAAATCACGTTGGCGCCGGCGTATTGTGTCAAGTTGCGAACCTCGCCCCTTCACGAAACGCACTGCATATGGATTGCGCAACGGGAAACATAGTAATTGTATTGAGTGTGTTGCCCGAAATAGGTCGGGCATGTGTGGCCGATCCGGGCGATTGTTGATAGTTTCGTGAATGTGGTTACGGAATAAGGCGGTTCGCGAACCGTCCGGACACGTCTTCTAACGTTTCGAAAAAGACTTCCAGCCGGTGTAGCGGGGATTCCGGCTAATGCCACCGGCCGACGGTTTCAATGAGCGGGCAGATGCCCGGATCGCCGCGGGCGCGGCGGCCTGATGAAATAAGGTGGCGCGAGCCGTGCGGCTCGGGCGTCAGAGCGGGTGCGGAGGCCCGCCGGACTTTCGCTCAACGCCGATACGCGAGATCCTGGCGCGAACGTACGCCGAGCCGGAACATGCCGGAGTCGGGCTCATGCACCTTGTCGACGCGCTGCCAGTCAACCACCACGTTGCGCTCGGCAATACGCCATTGGCCGTTGCGGCGTTCGAAGCGATCGACGTAGCGGCCGCCCGCCGTCATGTGGCGCGGCTCGCCACGGCGCTCGTAGCGATGGTACGCGACGAAGTAGAATTCGCAGTAAGCCGTGTCGCCGTCGACTTCGATAATTTCATTGGCGACCAGATGCTGGGTGGCGGTGTACACCTCGCGCAATTGCTTGATACACCAGGGCACGAAGTCCGACGCCCTGCCGTTGAACAATCCGTGATTGTCGATGGCGTCGGGATGGTAGACGCTGCGCAGCAGTTCCTCGTCGACACGATCGACGGCACGGCAATAGCGCATCATCACTTCGTGAATTTCCTGCTTATCCAGCAGGATTCTCAGTTCGGCCTCGATCTTCGCGTCGATCGCCATCGGCAGCCTCACTGTTGCGGATTCTCGTACTTGCCCTCGTATTGGGGCAGTGCGAAAGAAGGGCCTTCCTGCTGCAGGTTGAGCTTCTTGTGCAGGTCCTCGATTGCTTTGTCCACGCCCTCGGCGGCGATTTCATGGGCCCGGACCCATCGGCCGGAGTTCTGGACGAAAGCGACCAGGTCGAAGACATTCTCGGTCAGGGCCTTTTGCGATTTGGCAAAGTGGGCGCTCCAAATCACCTGGCCGCTTTTGATATCCACCAGATGAAGAGTAAAGGCGACCGAGGCCGGGCTGGCCGCGGCGTAATCGCTGCCTACGCGCTCCTTGTAGGTTTCGATCACGCCGTAGAGTACCGCGTCGGCCAGGACCCGATGGCCCAGTTCGATGGCGTTCTGTTGCAGATTGGCGGCGGTGGTAGGGGGCATCTTTTGCAGCGCGTCTGCGACGTCGCTTTCCGGCACCATCTGCCATCCTGCCTCCAGCGCCATCTTGGCCTGCAGCTCGGCGGCAAGCGAATCGCTGGCCCCTTCGGCCACGCTGCTGCCCGGCGCGGGTGCGTCGATGGGCGGCATGACCGCGATTTCGCGTATACGCACCGTCTTGATCGACCGCACCGCCTGCACCTGGACGTCGGGATTCTTGCCGATTACCGGCATCCAGGCCGGCGCGCAGGAGGCACACAGCAATGCCGCCGCGCACAGGGCGCTTCTTATTGTTGCAAAGCCGCTGTGAGTCATTTCACCACCTTTATGGATAGCTCGCGCAGTTGGCGCGGGTCGACCTCGGTGGGTGCGTCGGTCATCAGGTCGACGGCGCGCTGGGTCTTGGGGAACGCGATCACGTCGCGCAGCGAGTCGGTATGGCACAGCATCATGGCGAGCCGGTCGACCCCCAGTGCGATTCCGCCGTGGGGCGGTGCGCCGTAGCTGAGCGCCTCGAGCAAAAAACCGAAGCGCGTCGTTGCCTCCTGGCGGCTGAAGCCGAGCAACTCAAACGCCTTCATCTGCAGCTCCGGATTATGGATACGGATCGAACCGCCGCCCATCTCCTCGCCGTTAAGCACCACGTCGTAGGCCAGGGCGCGCGCCTTGAGCGGCTCGGCCGCCATCAACGCCAGGTCGTCGGGATGGGGCGCGGTGAACGGATGGTTGACCGAGACCAGGCGCCGCTCCTGCTCGCTGTATTCGAACAGTGGAAACTCGGTGACCCACAGAAAGCGCAGCTCCTCGTCGTTGCGCAATTTGAACTTGTCACCCAATTGCAGCCGCAGTTCGCCCATCGTGGGACAGACCTTGGCCGGCCGTCCGGCGACCATCAGCAGCGTGTCGCCCGGATGCAGCCCGGCGAGCCTTGCGCAATGCGTGCGGGCAGCCTCATCGATAAACTTGGCGATCGGTCCCTGCCATCCCGCTTCCGCGATCTTCGCCCACGCCAGTCCCAGTCCCTGGCGCACCTTGAGGCTTTCGGCCATCTCGTCCAGTTCGCGGCGGGTGAATTGATAATCGGCGGGGACGCGGATTGCGTAAATACTCTCGCCGCGCGCCAGCGCGTCAGCAAACACCTTAAAGCCGGTGCCGCCAAAGGCTTCGTCCAGGCGCTTCAATTCCAAATCAAAGCGCAAATCAGGCTTGTCGCTGCCGAATCGCGCCATCGCATCGGCGTAGGTCAGACGCGGGAACGGAAGCGGCACGTCAACGCCCGCCACGCTGCGATACACCGCCGCGAGCATGCCTTCGACCAGCGCCATGATGTCGTCGGGACGCGGGCAGGTCATCTCCAGGTCGATCTGGCTGAACTCAGGCTGACGGTTGGCGCGCAGATCCTCGTCGCGGAAGCATCGCGCGATCTGATAATAGCGGTCATAGCCGGCGATCATCAGGAGCTGCTTTAAGAGTTGCGGCGACTGGGGCAGGGCGTAGAACTTGCCCGGATTGACGCGGCTTGGAACCAGGTAGTCGCGCGCGCCTTCGGGCGTGGGCCGCCACAGAATCGGCGTTTCGACCTCGATGAAGCCGGCTTCGTCCAGATAGTCACGCACCGCGCGCAGCGCACGATGGCGCCGGCGCAGGTTGCGTTGCATCTCGGGCCGGCGCAGGTCCAGGTAACGGTAGCGCAGGCGGATCTCCTCGTTGCCGGTTTCGCCTTCTCCCAGGGGAAACGGCGGCGGCTGCGAGGTATTGAGGATTTTGGCGTCAGTGACCGCCACTTCAATGGCGCCGGTGGGAAGCTGGTCGTTGACGGTGCTTTCGCTGCGGCGCACCACCTCGCCCCTGACGGCCAAATAGTATTCCGAGCGCACGCCGCGGGCGGCTTCATGAGCGGCGGGATTGCGTTCGGGATTAAAGACCAGTTGCACGATTCCTTCGCGGTCGCGCAAATCGACAAAGATCAGTCCGCCGTGGTCGCGCCGCGCCGCGACCCATCCCCAAAGCCCGACCTGACGGCCGGCGTCGCCCGGCCGCAGCGTTCCGCAATAGTCGGTCCGTGGCCAGGGTGGAAGCGGTGAGAAGGCAAAATCCATCGTCATAAACGGTATTAGGGGCACAATACCTGCCCGCGATTGTGGACGAAATAGCTACTGACGGGCCGCGCCCAGCTCCGCCGCCAGCTTGGCTAGGCTGACTTCGCGCTGCGAGCTGGCGCCCAAATCGCGCAGCTGGACCGCCGCGCGCGCCAGTTCGTCCGGCCCGATTATCACCGCATAATTGGCGCCGATCTTGTCGGCGCGTTTGAGCTGCGCCTTGAGGCTGCGCTCGGTGGACAGTAACTCGACCTGCAAAGGCAGCGCGCGCAGTTCGCGGGCCAATTCCGTGGCCTTGCGCGCCGCCGCCTCGCCCAGCGCAATCAGCGCCACGCGCGGCAAAGTTTCACGCGGTGTACGCGCGGCTTCCATCGCCAGCGCCAGCCGCTCCATCCCGATTGCGAAGCCGATGCCGGGAACCGGCGCGCCGCCCAGCACTTCCACCAGTCCGTCGTAACGCCCGCCCGCCACAACCGCGTTCTGCGCGCCCAGATTGGTGGAGGTGACCTCGAACGTGGTGCGCATGTAGTAATCCAGCCCGCGCACGATGCGCGCATTGACCACGAACCGCACGCCCGCGGCGTCGAGCATCCCGACGACGCTGGCGAAATGCTTGCGGCATTCCTCGCACAGATAATCCAGGCTCTTGGGCGCTGCTTCGGCCAGCTTGACGTCGATTTTGCAGTCCAGCAGGCGCAGCGGATTGCGCTCCAGCCGCTCATGGCAATCGCGGCACAGTTCCATGAAGTGCAGCCGGCCGTAGTCGAGCAGCGCAGCGCGAAACGCGGGGCGGCATTTGGGGCATCCCAGCGAGTTGATTTCGAACTGGAACTCTAGGCCCAGGTCGCGGCGCAAATCGTCGATCATCACCAGCAATTCGGCGTCGCAGGCGGGATCGGCGCGGCCGAACACCTCCACTCCGAATTGATAGAACTGGCGGTAGCGCCCCTTTTGCGGGCGCTCGCGCCGGAACATCGGGCCGGAGTAAAAAAAACGCTGCTCAGGGTCGGAGCGATCCAGCCCCGCCTCGATATAGGCGCGCACCACGCCGGGCGTCCCCTCGGGACGCAGCGCCAGGGTGGTGCCGGCCTCATCGCGGTCGGTGAAGGTGTACATCTGCTTGGAGACGATGTCCGAAGTCTCGCCGGTGGAGCGCTGGTAGAGTTCGATGCGCTCCAACAGCGGGATGCGGATTTCGCCGACCGCGTAGCGTTCCATCAGCAGGCGCGCCCGCTCCTCGACATGCGACAGCGTGCGCGCCTGCGGCCCAAGCAGATCCTGAAAGCCTTTTAGTCGTGTCAGTTCCAAGCTGTTTACCGGTTTTCTAACGCCAGCATCGAAGCTTTTATTTTCAAGGCTTTCACCGCCGTTCGCAACCGGGCTATGCTCGTTTGGAAAGGAATCGAGCCGACCCGCTTATGGATGCTGATCAAACCGCGTCGATGCACGGGCCAATCCACCGCATGCTGTCCGGTGACCACGCCCGGCTGGACGAACTGCTCAAACGCGCTGCCGCGGACCCGGCGCACATCGCGTCGCAACCCTACCGCGAGTTTCGGCGCGGGCTGCTCAGACATATCGCGATGGAGGAGAAGGTTCTGCTGCCCGCTGCGCAGCGGCTCAATGGCGAGCAGCCATTGGAGGTGGCGGCGCGGCTGAGACTGGATCACGGAGCGATGGCGGCGCTGCTGGTGCCGACGCCGACGCCAGCGGTTATCGCCGCGTTGAGGGCCATCCTGGTAATCCACAACCAACTGGAAGAGGGCGCGGGCGGCCTTTACGAGACCTGTGACCTGCTGGCCGGCGCGCAGGCGGAGCAAATCGTCGCCCAACTGCGCAATGCGCCCGATGTGCCGGCCGCGCCTTTCAACGACAGCCCCAAGGTGATGCCGGCCGCACGCCGCGCCCTGGCCCGGGCCGGCTACGAGCATCTGCTGTCCGAGGGGGAATGAGTCGGCGCGCCTTCGATGCTTGTAGTATGTGACAGTCAGCGGAGTCCCGGCGGACGCACCTAATCGATCAGCATCGGCAATGCACCGACGCGGCGCGGCATGAAGTATGACGCCTCGCCGGTGTAGATGCGGCCGTCCAACCCCGGAGTCGCCGGACGCAGTTTGGGGAAGCGCTCGAAGAGGTAGGGAAAGACGATCTGTCCCTCCAGGCGCGACAGACCCGCGCCGAGGCAGAAATGGATTCCCTCGCCGAAAGAGACGTGGTCGTTGGGGTCGCGGGTGATGTCGAAGCGCTCGGGGTTGGGGAACTTGGCCGGATCGAAGTTGGCCGCCGCCAGCAGCACGTGCAGCAGCGCCCCTTGTGGAATGTGTGTGCCGCCAACTTCCGTGTCGCAGGTCGCGTAGCGGTTGACGGCGTGCACGGGCGGCTCGAAGCGCAGGATCTCCTCGATCGCCGCGGTCCACATTTCAGGGTGCTGCCTCAGCATGTGGAAGGATTGCGGATGCTCGACCATCAACTGCAAGGTGTTGCCGATGAGACTGGTGGTGGTTTCGCTGCCGGCCAGCAGCAGCAGGAGCACGAAAGCCAGCACTTCGGGGCCGGTCAGCGCCTCGCCTTCCTCCTGGGCCCGCACTAACACGCTGATCAGATCATCAGCCTGCGAGTTAGCACGCGTTTCGATCTCGCGGCTGACGTATTCGCGCAGCCGGACCACCGCCTCGCGCGTTTCCTTTGAATAGGTACCGCCGGCGCTGAGCCGGTCGGCCTGGATGATGAGGATGCTCCAGCGATGGAAGTCGTCGTAAAACTCGCGCGTCACGCCCAGCATGTCCGCGATCACCGCCATTGGCAGCGGCCACGCCAGGTCCGCCATCACCTCGAAGCTGCCCTTGGCCGCGGCGGCGTCGATCATCTTGACGGCCGCCGCCTTGATGGCCGGCCCCATGTCGCGAATGCGCCGCGGGCTGAAGGCGCGCGTCACCAGCCGGCGCAGGCGGGTGTGCACGGGGGGATCGCTGAAGAGCAGGTTCTGAGCGGCGTAAAATTTCAGGCCCCGGTCCTCGGGGCTTTTGGAGTCGGGGCGGGGCGGGCGATGGTTGGAAAAGCGCGCCGCATCGCGCATTACGGTCAGGACGTCGTCGTAGCGTGCGATCAGCGCCACCGGCTTGTCCGGCAGCGCCCCTTGACTGAGCGAGGGCGGCAGCTTGCCGCCTTCCACCAGCACCGGCGGCTGCGACAGCAGCCGACGGTAGCGGCTCAGGGGATCTCGGACGAAGTCAGGGTTCCAGGGGTCGTAGTAATCCTCAATTCGTGCCATCGTGCCTCACCTTGGGTTTACTTCTGAACCATAACGGGCTGCTCGGCAAGTGCCGCCGGCCGTCGGCTGAAAAATGTTCCGAACGGAGAGAGTCCGGACTTTACAACGCCGCATCAACGATCTAACGCTAGGGCAGGCGTTGTGAAATCAATGCGGGGATTTGACCCGGCCGGTCGGGGGCAACCGCGGCAACAAATTGAGAAGGAACCACCACGATGAACGTGCCAATCATCTCGTCCGACGGTCATATCGTCGAGCCGCCCAAGCTGTGGGAGGAGCGGCTGGACAAGCGTTTTCGCGACCGCGCGCCGCGCGTCGTCGACAAGCCGGGCACGGGGCCGATCTTCGAGGCTCCAGGCGTGCCGCCGCTGCAGGTAGCCGCCTTCTATGCCCTGGGCGCGGAGGGCAAGGAACTGAAGGAAATGATGAACAAGGGCTACGAGGCGGCGCGTCCCGGCTGTTGGGACCCGCAGGCGCGGGTCAAGGACATGGACGTTGACGGGGTGTCCGCCGAGGTACTCTTTCCCTCGCTGGGGTTCTCGCTCTTTGGCTTGGACGACGCCGAACTCCAACTTGCCTGCTTCCGCATCTACAACGATTGGATGGCGGAGTTCGCCTCGTACGCGCCCAAACGTTTTTTTCCCGTCGCGCTGATCTCCCTGGAAGACGTGGCTGAGGGCGTAAAGGAGGTCGAGCGCGCGGCCCGGCTGGGCCTCAAGGGCGCGATGATCTGGTCGGGTCCGCCCGCCGATCGCCCCTACCACAGCCGTATCTACGACCCCTTCTTCGCCGCCGCCCAGGAGCATGGGATGGTGATCACGATGCATGAGATCACCGCCAAGGACAAAAAGCGTGCGCCCAAAATCGACGGCAGCCCCGAGTTTCTCAGCTTTGCCAGCCTGCACTTTGTACATGAAATCCAGGAAACGCTGTGCAGCCTGGTCTTCGGCGGCGTGCTCGACCGTTATCCCAGGCTGAAGTTCGTCTCCGTCGAGCTGGGCGCGGGATGGGTGCCGTATTTCGTCTGGCAGCTTGACCGGCGCTTTAAGAAGTTCGGCCCGATGGCGGACAACAAGCTGGCCCATCTGCCCTCGGAGTATATGCGCAACCAGGTGTTCTTCACCTTCGAGATCGATCCGATCGGACCGCGGGTGACGCGCTTTTTCGGCGAGGACAATTACATGTGGGCCTCCGATTATCCGCACAGCGCCACGACCTGGCCCAAGTCGCGCCAGGTGATCGCCGACATCTTCAGCGACGTGCCCGAGCCGATCAAAAACAAGATCATCAGCTACAACTGCGACCGGCTGTTCAACATGAACCTGAGCTAAGGCGCCGCGCTGACTAGGCGCGGCACCTCTGCCCCAAAGCTCCGACGGCCAACGGCTGTGAGAGCTTTTTAACACCGCGGCAAGAGCGAACTGGCTGCGTGGCACAGGCTTCCAGCCTGTGATTTGCCCCGAATCCGTACGTCTAAATCGCAACGAGGATCGTTTCAGAGACCTAACCCCCGGCCCCTTCCCCAAAGGGAAGGGGAGTTAATCCAGGCCGGGATCAGGGTGATGCTTCCATTAGGAAAGGGGCGGGGGTAGGTCTTGCAGGCGCAAAATCTAGCCCCCTGGCCTACATTCCCAATACTCGACTCAACCCGCCGCCTCACAGATACTGGCACAATGGCGCCTGCTCCGAATCCCGGTGCATCGGCGCGTGGTGGTAACCCCGGCAGGCCGCAAGGCCGCCGGAGGAGGTTGGTTCGGATTTGGCCCTCTTACCGCAAAAGCCCGCGTCTTCCCATCCGGTACTGCAAACGCCTTTGACTCCCGCTTCCGGCTTCGAGGAGCCCGACGCAGAATTCACCGAGGTCCTGGTTCCGCTGATCGTCGGCTGCGCTCTGTTCATGGAGCTGCTCGACTCTACCGTGATCACCACCGCGCTGCCCGCGATGGCGCGTTCGTTGCACGAAGACCCGATCAAACTCAACCTGGCGATTACCTCTTATCTGCTGAGCCTGGCGGTCTTCATTCCGATCAGCGCCTGGGTGGCCGACCGCTTCGGCGCGCGGCTCATCTTCCGCTCCGCGATCGTGATCTTCACGGTCGGGTCAGTGTTGTGCGGAATCTCGCAATCGCTGCCCGAACTGGTCGCCGCGCGCATCCTGCAAGGATGCGGCGGTGCGATGATGGTGCCGGTGGGGCGCCTGGTCATCCTCAAGACCGTACCCAAGCGCCACCTGGTCACCGCGATGTCCTACCTGAGCATCCCGGCTTTGGTAGGGCCGGTGGTGGGCCCGCCGGTGGGCGGCTTTATCGTCACCTACAGCACCTGGCGCTGGATTTTCTTCATCAATGTGCCGATCTGCGTGCTCGGCATCGTGATGGTGACGTTGTTCATCAAGGACATCCGCGAGGACCACGTCCCGCCACTGGATCTTCTGGGCTTTATCCTGACCGGAATCGGACTGGCCGCGCTGGTGTTCGGCTTCGAATCGGTAGGGCGGGGCGAGCTGCCGTTGTGGCTGGTGGTTGGCCTGATGGCGGGCGGGGCGGTCTGCATGGGGCTGTACGTGCTGCATTACCGCCGCGCCCGCCATCCGATTATCGACCTGGGTTTGTTCGCGATTCCCACCTTCAGGGTGTCGACGGTCGGCGGCGGGCTGTTCCGCATGGGCATCGGTGCGATGCCGTTTTTGCTGGCGCTGCTGCTGCAACTGGCCTTCGGCATCAATCCGTTCAAGTCGGGGCTGATCATCTTCGCCAGCGCGCTGGGCGCCTTGACCATGAAGCTCGGCATCAACCCGATTATCCGCTTCTTCGGCTTTCGCTCGGTGCTCATTTTCAACGGCGTCGTCAGCGCATTCTTCATGCTGTGCTGCGCTCTGTTCCGGCCCACCACACCGCATCTGCTGATCGCGTTGGTGCTGTTTGCGGGCGGTTTCTTCCGCTCTCTGCAATTCACCTGCATCAATGCACTCGGCTATGCCGACGTGCCCAGTGCGCTCATGAGCAACGCCAGCAGCCTGGCCAGCATGGGGCAGCAATTGACCATCAGCCTAGGCGTGGCGATCGCGGCCTTGGCGCTGCGCGTGGGGATGGCGATGCATCACTCGCGCGTGCTGACTGCCCGCGACATTATCCCGGCGTTCCTTCTGACCGGCGGCCTGGGCCTGCTTGGATCCCTGGTGTTCGTGCCGCTGCCGCGCCACGCCGGGGCTGAATTGGCCGGCGGGCGCCGCCGCACACTGGTGGAGGAAGAAACGACCGCCTTGGCCGACTGAGGCGGGCAGGCATGTTTTTTTCCGCCCGCCGCTACCCAAGTTGATGCGTTTGAAGCGCTGCGTCCGTCTATTATGGGGAAGGAGGAGTTCGTCGGCCCGCAGCGGACCGAAGAAGGATTTCTTACATGCGCCGTCCAATTTCCGTGTTGCTGCTTGTCCTGTTGATCGCACCGCTTACGGCATGGGCTCAGACCAGCGAAACGCCCCCACCCGCGGCGCCTGCCGAGGGCGAGGTCGCCCCGCCGCCCGAAGCGGCCCCGACCCCAGCGCCAGTCCATCGCAAGAGAATCCGCAAGCGCCGCCGCCGCCATGCCCGAACGCCCGAAGTGGAAACCCTGGTCGAGCCGGCCAATGCGCGGCTGAAGGTGAAAACCGCCGGGGCGCCGATCTTCGCGCGCGCCGGTCTCCACAGCGAACAGATCGGCACGCTCGGCGCCGACAAGTATGTCCAGGTCACCGGTTCGACCAGGTCGTATCTTCAAGTTCAACTTAAAGACGGACGCATCGGTTATATCCAGCCCTCCGCGGTCTACCTGGTGCGGCCCTACGACAAGCAGTTCCTGCTCACCGCCGACGCGCCGGTGCTGGCAGCGCCCAATCAATTCGCGCCAAAGCTGGCCGAAGTGCATCGCGGCCGCTACATCCATGTGATCGGCCAGGCGCTCAATTACTTGAAGATCCGCATGAAGGATGGCACCGAAGGCTTCGTCACCATGACCGCCGCCCAGTGAGCGCCGCCGCGCAGCCTGAAAGGGCAATCGTGAAGGAAGCGGCGAGCCGCCGATGGCTGGTGGCTGCCGCTCTGTTCGTCACCCTCTTCTTTATATTCGGGTCGGGCTACAACACCGCCGGCGTCTTCTTTACCCCGGTCATCCGCAGCTTCGGCTGGAGCCGGGCGCGATTATCCACGATGCAGACCGTTCTGGCGATTGCCGCCGGCGTCAGCGCCCCGCTCATCGGCTGGGTACTGGATCGAATCGAGGCGCGATTCGTGATGGCGGCGGGCGCCGTGATGGCAGGGTCGGGCTTCATCGCCGCCGGCGCGGCCCATTCCTATGGCGCGATGGTCGCCGCCTATGTGCTGATTGGACTGGGCGTCGGCACGGCAACCCTGCTGCCGTGCTCGATGGTGGTCGCCAACTGGTTCGGCCAAAACCGCGGCCTGGCGATGGGCCTGACGATGGCGGGGACGTCGGCGGGCGGCATGGCGATGACGCTGCTCTCCGACCGCATCATGCATCTGGCCGGATGGCGCGCCGGGTACGTGATGCTGGCCGCGCCTGTGCTACTGATTGTAGTCCCGATGATCCTGCTGGTCGTGCGCACGCGGCCCGATCATGGTGACCCATCGAGCGTCGCGCAGGCCGCCGCCAGGCTGCCCGGGATGGAGACCGGCGCGGCGCTTTCCAGCCGTTCGTTTTGGATGCTCGCCGTCGCGACGCTGTGCTTTGCGGTTGCGGTATCGGGAACCAACCTGCATGCGGTGCCCTACCTGGTCGGAATCGGATACGCCCCGGGGCGCGCCGCATTTGCACTGAGCGTGATGCTCGCCAGCGGCGGTGTGGGGAAGCTCGCGCTCGGATGGATCGCCGATCGAATCGGCGCGCGCAAAGCGCTTAGCGGCGCGTTGTTGGGGATGGCGCTGGGAATCAGCCTGCTGACCGCCGCGCGCCATCGAGTGCCGCTTATCGGCTTTGTGGCGATCTATGGTTTGTCCTTCGGCGGACCGCTGGCGCTGCTGCCGCTGGTGGCGGCGGAGTCGATGGGGCTTAAGCGTTTCAGCTTCCTGTACGGATTGATCGGCGTCTTCCACACCGTCGGCTCCGCCAGCGGCCCGCTCATCGCCGGCCGCGCCTTTGACCTCACCGCCAGCTACGCCTACGCCTTCGCAGCGTTCATCGTGCTCCTGATAATCGGCAGCGCCGCCGCCTCAAAGTGCACTCCACTACCCGTCGAACAGCCAGACGCCCAACCCGCGGTCGCCCGGGCCTGAGCACACTGTTGAACAACCATCCTAGTTCGAGACAAAAGCCCCGGTGGAATTGTTGCCGCTGCTGCCTGGCTCGAGCGTTGGGCGAAACCGCTCCGACAGGCAAGGGGCTGTAGTCTTTGTGCCGTTATTTAATTCAGAGACGCGACACTAGCAGCAACCGTGTTCAGACATCGGACCCGCGAGGGGAGAGATAACAGAGGGTGACACGGCGAGCACGGGTGTTTGCCAACGTGTGTTGCTGCGAAGCATGGCATCAAGAATGAGGAGCAGCTTGCGCATGCAGGCGGTAAGTGCGGGCTTGGCGTGCTTGCCCCTGGCGCGCAGCCGCGAATAGAAGGTTCTGATGGCGGGATTGCTGCGGATTGCCGCGACGGTCGCCATGTACAGGACACGCCTGACCTCGGCGCGTCCACCCCAGATGCAACGAGTGCCGCGCAGGCTACCGCTGTCACGGTTAAACGGCGCCAAGCCGGCCAAGGCGGCGATCTGCTTGCGATTGAGTTCTCCCAGTTCGGGCAGGTGGGCGAGCAGGGTCCGCGACAATACTGTACCGACCCCAGGTACGGAGCGCAGCAAGTCATCACGTTCGCGCCAGATGGGAGTGTCACGAATCATGGTGCCGAGTTCGTCATCGAGACCCGACAGCCGCTTTTCCAACCAGCGGATGTGCTCATCGATGCTGCGATATAAAACCTTTGGGGCGCTGGTTCGCTGATTCTTCTCGGCGGTTAGCATCTCGACTAACTGGCGCCGGCGGGTAAGCAGCGCCTCAAAGACCTGGCCTTGCGCATCCGGTAATGGCCGCGGCGTGGGCCGCACCACCTCTCCAAAGCGTGCCAACAGCTCGGCGTCGAGCCGATCGGTCTTGGCCAGCCGCCCGGTGGCGCGCGCAAAATCCCGCACCTGCCGCGGGTTGACTACTGCGACAGCAACTCCGCCAATGGCCAGCGCACCGGCTACGGGCACCTCCAGACCGCCAGTCGCTTCGAGAACCACAAAATCCGAGGGTCCAAGCTGCCCAAGCAATCGGCGGATTCCGACCTCGTCATTGGCGACCGACAGATGTTCGCCGAGAGAAAATCAGAGATCGAGGCATCGGGGCTAGACCATTGTCTTCGGCGCTGTCGATCCCACCGAACCCAAGCTGCTGCGAACAACCCGGTGCCAATAATCCATGAGACGAGACTGAAAATTCCTGTGATCATGAGCAGTCGAAGCAACCAGTCGGACCTCCCATATCTACCACGATTTGACCTATGAAAGCAGTTATTGGTAATAAGACGCCGCACATTCCGAAAAAAATGACAATCGAAACTTGAAGCACTTTTCCAATTGAAGGATTTCGCGAGGCTTGCAGCGCGCCTACAATCGAAATCGTTATGAACGGGATACTGGCAAGCAGTTGCAGAACAAAGGTGCTACGAAGTAGCGATTGGCCGTAGCCCTGTAGCAGCCAAAACGCCAGCAACACCGCGTTTGCAAAGAGTACGGCTACCCATTGCCCCTCGTCAGCCGGTAATTCATCCTACTGTCCACATTTACGCTTTGCTTCATTATATTCCTTAAGGCACTGTCGGCCCAATAGGTAATTAAGGAGAACCGTTGGCGGCCCAAC
>JAJPHZ010000014.1 GCA_021325025.1 Pseudomonadota bacterium
TGCATCAACCAGCGTCCGGTGGTGATCAAGGGCGAGCGCGTTAAGGCCGGCGACGTGATCGCCGACGGTCCGTCGACCGATAACGGCGAGTTGGCGCTGGGCCGCAACGTGCTGGTCGCCTTCATGCCGTGGGGCGGCTACAACTTCGAGGACTCCATCCTGATCTCCGAGCGCGTGGTCAAGGAAGACCTGTTCACTTCGGTGCATATCGAGGAGTTCGAATGCATCGCCCGCGACACCAAGCTGGGCGCCGAAGAGATCACCCGCGACATCCCCAACGTCGGCGAGGAGGCGCTGCGCAACCTCGACACCAGCGGCATCATCCGCATCGGCGCCGAGGTGCGTCCGGGCGACATCCTGGTGGGCAAGATCACGCCCAAGGGCGAAACCCAGCTAAGCCCCGAGGAAAAGCTGCTGCGGGCGATCTTCGGCGAGAAGGCGGGCGAGGTGCGCGACACCAGCCTGCGGGTGCCGCCGGGCGTGGAAGGTACGGTGATCAACGCGCGGGTGTTTGCACGCCGCGGCGTGACCAAGGACGACCGCACCCAGGAAATCGAGCAGACCGAGATCGAGCGGCTCAAGCAGGACGAAGCCGAGGAGGTGCGCATCATCCGCCAGCAGACCGCGCGCAAGCTGCGCCGCGCGCTGGTGGGCAAGGAGCTGGCCGCGCCGCTGCGCGCCGAGGATCGCCACATCGTGCTGCCCAAGGGCCACGTCCTGACCGCCGAGGACATCGACGAACTGCCCACTCCGCTGTGGGGATCGATCAAGGTCGATAACGAAGCGGCCGCGCACGAGGCCGAGCAGGCGCTGGAGGCGATGGAAGAGAACGTGCGCGCGGTCAGCACCCACTACGGCGCCAAGATGGATCGGCTTAAGGCCGGCGATGAGCTGCCCGCGGGCGTGATCAAGATGATCAAGGTGTTCGTGGCGATCAAACGCCGCCTGCAGGTCGGCGACAAGATGGCGGGACGCCACGGCAACAAGGGCGTGCTCTCGCGCATCCTGCCCGAGGAGGACATGCCCTATTTGGCCGACGGCACGCCGGTGGACATCGTGCTCAACCCGCTGGGGGTGCCCTCGCGCATGAACGTGGGCCAGATCCTGGAGACCCACCTGGGATGGGCGGCGCGCGAACTGGGCGCGCTGATCGAACGCGACCTGCGCAATTCGGTCATGCCCGAGAGAATGCGCAAGCGGCTGCTGGAAATCTACACCGGCAAGGACAACCAGGAATTCATCGAATCGTTGTCCGAAGCCGACGTGCTCAAGCTGGCGGCCAAGTGCGTCACCGGCATCCATCTGGCCTCGCCGGTGTTCGACGGCGCGCGCGAGGAGGAGATTTTCCAGATGCTCAAGCGCGCCGGGCTGCCCGATTCGGGCCAGTGCACGCTGTACGACGGCCGCAACGGGCTGCCCTTTGAGCAGCCGGTGACGGTGGGCGTGATGTACATGATGAAGCTGCATCATTTGGTGGAGGACAAGATTCACGCCCGCTCCACCGGACCCTACAGCCTGGTCACGCAGCAGCCGCTGGGCGGCAAGGCGCAGTTCGGCGGGCAGCGGCTGGGCGAAATGGAAGTGTGGGCGCTGGAGGCTTACGGCGCGGCTTACGCGTTGCAGGAGATGCTCACGGTCAAGAGCGACGACGTGGCCGGGCGTACGCGGATGTACGAGGCGATCGTAAAGGGCGAGAACACGCTGGAACCGGGTCTGCCCGAGTCCTTCAACGTGATGGTCAAGGAGCTGCAGTCGCTGTGTCTTAACGTTGATTTGCTCGAGGAGGCGGGACGGGCCTGACGCACAACGCCCGGGAGTCAAGCTATGGAAGATATTTTTGGGGTCTTTGAGAAGCCGAAGAATCCGCTGTCCTTCAACTCGATCCGCATCTCGATCGCGTCGCCCGAGATGATCCGCTCCTGGTCCCACGGCGAGGTCAAGAAGCCCGAGACCATCAACTACCGCACCTTCAAGCCCGAGCGCGACGGGCTGTTTTGCGCCAAGATCTTCGGCCCCACCAAGGATTACGAATGCAATTGCGGCAAGTACAAGCGCATGCGCCATCGCGGCGTGGTGTGCGAGAAGTGCGGGGTGGAGGTAATTCAGTCCAAGGTGCGGCGCGAGCGCATGGGGCATATCGACCTGGCCGCGCCGGTGGCGCATATCTGGTTTTTGCGCTCGTTGCCCTCGCGTATCGGCACCCTGCTCGACATGACGCTCAAGGAACTCGAAAAGGTGCTCTATTTCGAGTCCTACGTGGTGCTGGATCCGGGCGAGACGCCGCTGGCCGCGCGCGAGCTGCTGACCGAACGCAAGTACCGCGAGGCCCGCGAGCAGTACGGTGATGCGTTCAAGGCCGACATGGGGGCCGAGGCGATCCGCACGATGCTCGCCGAGTTGGATTTGGAGAAGCTGGCTGCCGAGCTGCGCCTGGAGATGAAGAGCACCTCCTCGGAGGCGCGGCGCAAGAAAGTCGCCAAGCGGCTCAAGGTGGTCAACGCCTTTCGCGAGTCGGGCAACCGCCCCGAATGGATGATCCTCACCATCCTGCCGGTGATTCCGCCCGACCTGCGCCCGCTGGTGCCGCTGGACGGCGGGCGGTTTGCCACCTCGGACCTCAACGACCTCTACCGGCGGGTGATCAATCGTAACAATCGGTTAAAGCGCCTGATCGAACTCAACGCCCCCGATATCATCATCCGCAACGAGAAGCGGATGCTGCAGGAGGCGGTCGACGCGCTGTTCGACAACGGCCGGCGCGGGCGCGCGATTACCGGACCCTCCAAACGTCCGCTCAAGTCGCTCTCCGACATGCTCAAGGGCAAGTCGGGCCGCTTCCGCCAAAACCTGCTGGGCAAGCGCGTGGACTACTCGGGTCGCTCGGTGATCGTGGTCGGACCCGAGCTGCGGCTGCATCAGTGCGGCCTGCCCAAGAAGATGGCGCTGGAGCTGTTCAAGCCCTTTATCTACAACAAGCTGGAGGAAAAGGGCTACGTGACGACCATCAAGAGCGCCAAGAAGATGGTCGAGAAGGAAGGCAAGGACGTCTGGGACATCCTGGACGAGGTGATCCGCGAGCATCCGGTGCTGCTCAACCGCGCCCCCACCCTGCATCGGCTGGGTATCCAGGCCTTCGAGCCGGTGTTGATCGAAGGCAAGGCCATCCAGCTCCATCCGCTGGTCTGCGTGGCCTACAACGCCGACTTCGACGGCGACCAGATGGCGGTACATGTGCCGCTGTCAGTGGAAGCGCAGGTCGAGGCGCGGGTGCTGATGATGTCGACCAACAACATCCTTTCGCCCGCCAACGGCAAGCCGATCATCGTGCCCACCCAGGACATGGTGTTGGGACTCTATTACATGACGCGCGAGAAGCCGCTGGCCAGGGGCGAGGGCAAATCCTTCGCCAGCCCGGCCGAAGTGCGCATTGCCTACGACCACGGCGAGGTCGATCTGCACGCCCGCATCAAGGTGCGGATGCCGCTGATGAAGGTCGATGAGTCGCTCAACCTCTCCGCCGATGAGGGCGACCGGCCGATGGCGGCGGGCGAGGGCGCCGGCAACGGCAAGGTGGCGGTGGAGCGGGTCGATACCACGGTGGGGCGCGTGCTGCTGTATGAGATCGTGCCGCCGGGGATCGCGTTTGCCGAAGTCAACCGCACCATGAAGAAGAAGGAACTCGGCAATTTGATCGATCTGGCCTACCGCAAGGCGGGCAACAAGGCCACGGTCATCTTCGCCGACCGGCTCAAGGACATGGGCTTTGAGTTCGCCACGCGCGCGGGAATTTCGATCGCGATCAAGGACATGACCATCCCGCCGCAAAAGGCCAATTTGCTGGAGGAAGCGCAAAAGCAGGTCGCCGAGATCCAAAAGCAGTACAACAACGGCGTCATCACCGACGGCGAACGCTACAACAAGGTGGTCGATATCTGGGCCGAGGTCCAGGACAACATCGGCGGCGCGGTGCTGGCCGGGCTCAAGAGCCAGGTGTTCAAAAACGACAAGGGCAAGGAGGAGCGCGGCGATTCCTTCAACCCGATCTTCATCATGGCCGACTCCGGCGCGCGCGGCTCCGAGCAGCAGATCCGCCAGCTTGCCGGATTGCGCGGCCTGATGGCCAAGCCGTCGGGCGAAATCATCGAAACCCCGATTACGGCCAACTTCCGCGAAGGGCTGACCGTGCTGCAGTACTTCATCTCCACCCACGGCGCGCGCAAGGGACTGGCCGACACCGCGCTCAAGACCGCCAACTCCGGCTACCTGACCCGCCGCCTGGTCGACGTGGCGCAGGACTCGATCATCACCGAGTACGATTGCGGCACGCTGGACGGAATCGAGATGACGCCGCTGGTGGAAGGCGGCGAGATCATCGAGGGGTTGGGCGACCGGGTGTTGGGCCGCGTGGCTTTGGAAGACATCAAGGACCCGTTCACCAACGAGGTGCTGGTGCGGGCCAACGAGATGATCGACGAGGACAAGGTCGCGCTGATCGAGGAGGCCGGGTTGGAGCGCGTCAGCATCCGCTCGGTGCTGACCTGCCAGTCGCGCCAGGGCGTATGCGTGCAATGCTACGGACGCGACCTGGGGCGCGGACATTTGGTCAACCTCGGCGAGGCGATCGGCATAATCGCGGCGCAATCGATCGGCGAGCCGGGAACCCAGCTCACCATGCGCACCTTCCACATCGGCGGCACCGCCAGCCGGCGCGCCGAGCAGACCACGCTGGAGGCGCGCAACGAAGGTGTGATCCGCCTGCACGGCGTCAATACCGTGCGCAGCCGCGACGGCAACCTGGTTGTGATGTCGCGCCATGGCGAAATCGCGATCGCCGAGCCGGTGGGCGACGGCAGCTCGGGCCGCGAGCGCGAGCGCGAACGTTATCCGCTGGTTTACGGCGCCAAGCTGCTCAAGGGTGAGGGCGAGCACGTCAAGCCCGGCACGCTGATTGCCGAGTGGGATCCCTATACCACACCGATCATTACCGAGGTGGGCGGGGTGGTTAAGTACGGCGACATCCTGGAGGGGCGCACGATGGAAGAGCGGGTCGACGAGCGCACCGGTGCCCGCTCCAACGTGATCATCGAATTCAAGGAGCTCGACGTACGCCCGCGTATTTCGATCAAGGATGCCACCGGCAAAACCGCCAAACTGCCGGGCAGCGAATCCTACGCCCGCTACTTCCTGCCGGTGGGCGCTTACATCAACGTAGCCGAAGGCACCCAGGTCTTTCCCGGCGACATTCTGGCCAAGATTCCGCGCGAAACCACCAAGACCAAGGACATCACCGGTGGTCTGCCGCGGGTGGCGGAGCTGTTCGAGGCGCGCAAGCCCAAGGAATTCGCGGTGATTTCGGAAATCGACGGCCAGGTTTCCTTCGGTAAGGACACCAAGGGCAAGCGCAAGGTGGTGGTCACACCCGAAGTCGGCGAACCGCGTGAATATCTGATTCCCAAGGGCAAGCACATCGGCGTGCACGAGGGCGACATCATCAAGGCCGGCGAACCGCTGATGGAAGGGTCCTCCAATCCGCACGACATCCTGACCATCCTGGGCGAGAAGGCGCTGGCCAAGTACCTGGTGGACGAAATCCAGGAGATCTACCGGTTGCAGGGCGTGCGCATCAACGACAAGCATATCGAGGTGATCGTGCGCCAGATGCTGCGGCGGGTGCGCATCAAGGAGGTTGGCGACACCGACTTTTTGGTCGGCGACCAGGTCGAGAAATGGCGCTTTGAGGAGGAAAACGCCCGCGTGCTGGACAAGGGCGGTGAGCCGGCGATTGCCGAGCCGCTGCTGTTGGGCATCACCAAGGCGTCGCTGTCCACCGAAAGTTTCATCTCCGCGGCCTCCTTCCAGGAAACCACCAAGGTGCTGACCGAAGCCGCGATCAACGGCAAGGTCGACCGTCTGGTGGGGCTTAAGGAGAACGTCATCATGGGCCGGCTCATCCCGGCCGGAACCGGAATGCCCGCCTATGCACGGGTGGGGATCAAAGTAGAGGGCGGCGTGGTGGAGGAAGAGATGGAAAAGGAACCGCTGGAGGCGGAGATGGCCGAGGGCCATTGACACAATGCGGCATAATCCGTAGATACTATGAGTTACGCCCAAGGGCGTTTTGACGCCCTTGGGCGGTCCGTTTGGCCTCCGCCCAAGTGGTTGGAGGCCGTGTTTTCGTGGAGTATAATCAAGGCCCGCACAGGGTCCTTTTTTTTCCGCAAGCGTAGTGGAGCAGCGAGCGGCCGAGCAGGCGCAGGAAAGTGAGCTTTTAACGTGCCGACTATCAACCAGTTAATCCGCGGCGCCCGGGTCAAGAAGCGCTACAAGACCAGCGCCCCGGCCCTGCAGGGGTCGCCGCAAAAGCGCGGCGTGTGCACCCGGGTCTATACCTCGACGCCCAAAAAGCCCAACTCGGCCTTGCGCAAGGTCGCCCGCGTGCGGCTGTCCAACGGGTATGAAGTCACCACCTACATACCCGGGGTGGGACATAATCTGCAGGAGCACTCGGTGGTGTTGATACGCGGCGGCCGGGTAAAGGACCTGCCGGGCGTGCGTTATCACGTGGTGCGCGGCACCTTGGACTCGATCGGCGTGCAGGAACGCCGCCAGGGCCGCTCCAAGTACGGGTCCAAGAAGCCCAAGTAAAGCCATCATGCCACGCAAAGGACAGGTCAAGCTGCGCGAGGTTGCCCCCGATCCCAAGTTCCACGACCGCACCGTGGCCAAGTTCATCAACACCGTGATGGAGCGGGGCAAGAAATCGCGGGCCGAGCAGATTTTGTACGGGGCGCTGGACATTGTCGCCAACCGTACTAAAGAAGAAGGCCTGGCGGTGTTCAAGCACGCGCTGGAAAACGTGCGGCCCGCCGTCGAGGTGCGTTCGCGCCGCGTGGGCGGCGCCAACTACCAGGTGCCGGTGGAAGTGCGGCCGGTGCGGCGGACTTCGCTGGCGATGCGATGGCTGGTGCAGGCGGCGCGGGCGCGCGGCGAGAAGTCGATGGAAGAACGGCTGGCCGCGGAGATTATTGACGCCCACGGCAACCGCGGCGGCGCGGTCAAAAAGCGCGAAGACACCCATCGCATGGCCGAGGCCAACAAGGCATTCGCGCATTATCGCTGGTAAGCATTCCCAGAGTAATTTTTAATGGCTCGTGAAACACCCATAGAACGAGTGCGCAATATCGGCATCATGGCGCACATCGATGCGGGCAAGACCACCACCACCGAACGGGTGCTGTTCTATACCGGCATCAGCTACCGCATCGGCGAGGTGCACGAAGGCACCGCGATCATGGACTGGATGGTGCAGGAGCAGGAGCGCGGCATTACCATCACCTCGGCCGCCACCACCTGCTTTTGGCGCGATCATCGTATCAACATTATCGACACCCCCGGCCACGTCGACTTCACCATCGAGGTCGAGCGCAGCCTGCGCGTGCTCGACGGCGCGGTAGCCGTGTTCTGTGCGGTGGGCGGCGTGGAGCCGCAGTCCGAAACCGTCTGGCGCCAGGCCGACAAGTACCGCGTGCCGCGCATCGCGTTCATCAACAAGATGGACCGCGTGGGGGCCGATTTCGAGCGCGTGGTGGGCGAAATCCGCGACAAGCTCAAGGCTACTCCGGCCCTGCTGCAGCTTCCGATCGGCGCCGAAGAGAAGTTTACCGGCGTGGTGGACCTGCTGGAGCAGCGCGCGCTGATTTGGGACCGCGACACGCTGGGCGCGACCTACCGGGTCGAGCCGATTCCCGCCGACCTGCAGGCGGTGGCTGCGGCGCGCCGTGAACAACTGGTCGAGGCGCTGGCCGATCACGACGAGCATCTGATGGAGCAGTACCTGGAGGGCAAGACGATCGACGCCGCCACCCTGCGCAGGGTGCTGCGCGCCGCGACGCTGGACCTCAAGGTGGTTCCGGTGTTGATGGGCTCGGCCTTCCGCAACAAGGGTGTCCAGCCGATGCTCGACGCGGTAGTCGATTACCTGCCCTCGCCGGCCGACGTGCCGCCGGTGGTGGGCAAGGTGGGTGACAAGCTTGAAGAACGCTGGCCGCGTGACGATTCGCCGTTTGCGGCGCTGGCGTTCAAAATCATGACCGACCCTTACCTGGGGACGCTGACCTTTTTACGCGTCTATTCGGGGCGCCTGGAGAGCGGCTCTTCGGTGCTCAACTCGACCAAGCAAAAGCGCGAGCGCATCGGACGCATCCTTAAGATGCACGCCAACAAGCGCGAGGAAATCTCCGAAGTGCTGGCCGGCGACATCTGCGCGGTCGGCCTGCGCGACACCACCACCGGGGATACGCTGTGCGATCCGGCCCATCCCATCGTGCTGGAATCGATTGAATTTCCCGAGCCCGTGATCCGTATCGCGATCGAGCCCAAGACCAAGGCCGATCAGGACAAGCTGGGCGAATCGCTCAACAAGCTGGCCAAGGAAGACCCTTCGTTTCGCGTCAGCAGCGATCCCGAAACCGGCCAGACCCTGATTGCCGGGATGGGCGAATTGCATCTGGAGATTATCGTCGACCGCCTGCTGCGCGAGTTCAAAGTCGACGCCTCGGTGGGCAAACCGCAGGTTGCCTACCGGGAGACGATTCGCCGCGCGGTGGAAGCCGAGGGGCGCTTTGTGCGTCAGACCGGTGGCCACGGACAGTTCGGGGTGGTGGACATCAGGATCGAACCGCTGGGCAAGGGTTCGGGGTTCGAATTTGTCGACGCCACCAAGGGTGGTGTGATACCACGCAACTTCATTCCCTCGGTGGAGGCGGGGATCAGGGAATCGATGGAAAACGGGGTGCTGGCGGGCTATCCGATGGTGGACATCCGCGCAACCCTGCTCGACGGTCAGTATCACGAGGTCGATTCGTCGGAAATCGCGTTCAAAATCGCCGGTTCGATGGCGTTTCGCGAGGCGGCGGAAAAGGCCAATCCGATTTTGCTGGAGCCGGTGATGGAGGTCGAGGTGGTGACGCCGCAGGAATTCATGGGCGAAGTCATCGGCGACCTCAACGCGCGGCGCGGCAAAATCCTGAGCATGGAGGCGCGCGGCGGCGCCCAGGTGATTGAATCGCGGGTGCCGCTGGCGGCGATGTTCGGTTATGCGACGCGGCTGCGTTCGATTACCCAGGGGCGCGCGACCTATACCATGCAGTTCGCCGCCTATGAGCCCGTACCGCAGCAGATTTACGACGAATTGATGGCGCGCGGCGGCGACGGCGAAGGAGCGCGGGCGCGCCTGTAAATAGGAAATAACCGGAGAGGAAGATCATGGGCAAGGCCAAATTCGAACGCACCAAGCCGCACGCCAACGTGGGCACGATCGGTCATATCGACCACGGCAAGACCACTCTGACCGCAGCGATCACCAAAGTCCTGGCGGCTCGCAAACTGGCCCAGTTCGTTGCCTTCGACCAGATCGACAAGGCTCCCGAAGAGCGCGAACGCGGCATCACCATCGCCATCGCGCACGTCGAGTACGAGACCGCCAACCGCCACTATGCCCACGTCGACTGCCCGGGCCACGCCGACTACATCAAGAACATGATCACCGGCGCCGCCCAGATGGACGGCGCAATCCTGGTGGTGGGCGCCAACGACGGGCCGATGCCGCAGACCCGCGAGCACATCCTGCTGGCCCGCCAGGTCGGCGTGCCGGCCATCGTCGTGTTCATGAACAAGGTTGACATGGTCGACGACCCCGAGTTGCTGGACCTGGTGGAATTGGAAGTCCGCGACCTGCTCAAGAAGTACGACTTCCCCGGCGACGACACCCCGATTATCCGCGGCAGCGCGCTGCAGGCGCTGGAATGCGGCTGCGGCAAGGACGATTGCGCCAAGTGCAAGCCCATCCTGGAACTGATGGCCGCGGTCGACAGCTACATCCCGCAGCCCGAGCGTCAGGTCGATCTGCCCTTCCTGATGCCGGTTGAGGACGTCTTCTCGATCTCGGGCCGCGGCACCGTGGTGACCGGACGCGTGGAGCGCGGCCGCATCAAAGTCGGCGAGGAAGTCGAAATCGTGGGCTTCCGCGAAACCACCAAGACGGTCGTCACCGGCGTCGAGATGTTCCGCAAGATTCTGGACGAAGGCCAGGCCGGCGACAACATCGGCGTGCTGCTGCGCGGCATCAAACGCGAGGAAGTCGAGCGCGGCCAGGTGCTGGCCAAGCCCGGCTCGATTACCCCGCACACCAACTTCGAGGCCGAAGTCTATATCCTGACCAAGGAAGAGGGCGGCCGCCACACGCCGTTCTTCAATGGCTACCGGCCGCAGTTCTACTTCCGTACCACCGACGTCACCGGCGTGCTGCATCTGCCCGAAGGCACCGAGATGGTGATGCCGGGGGACAACGTCAAGATCACCGGCGAGCTGATCACCCCGGTGGCCATGGACGAAGGCCTGCGCTTCGCCATCCGCGAGGGCGGACGCACGGTGGGCGCCGGCGTGGTGTCCAAGATCATAAAGTAAGGGACTGACGGGATCGGCGGCCGGAGGAGGAGCCTTCAGACGTGGCTGACAGGATGAACGAGAAGATACGCATTCGTCTTAAGGCGTACGACTACCGGTTGCTCGACCAATCGGTGCGCGAGATTGTCGATACCATCCGGCGCACCGGGGGACGCGTGGCGGGACCGATTCCGCTGCCCACGCGCATCGAGCGCTTTACCGTCAACCGCTCGCCGCACGTGGATAAGAAGTCGCGCGAGCAGTTCGAAATCCGCACCCACAAACGGCTTTTGGACGTGCTCGACCCGACCCAGCAGACCATCGACGCGCTCGGCAAGCTGGATTTGGCCGCCGGTGTGGACGTGGAAATCAAACTCGAGTAGTGCAGTGCTCAGCGGTTTAATCGGAAGGAAACTGGGGATGACCGAGTACGCCGACGAAAGCGGTGCGGTGTGCGCCGCCACCGTCGTCAGCCTGGGACCCTGTCATGTGACCCAGCTCAAGACCGCGGCGACCGATGGTTATGACGCGGTCCAGGTCACCTTTGGGCGCAAGAAGCATTCGCGCGTGCGCGCGCCCGAGCGGGGCCATTTCGCCAAAAGCCAGACCGCGCCCGGCGTCGCGACGCGAGAGTTCCGCGCCGCGGGCGGGGCCGAGCTAAAGCTGGGGCAGACGATCGGCGCGGGCGATGTGTTCAAGCCCGGCGACATGGTCGACGTGGCGGGGGTGTCCAAGGGGCGTGGCTACGCCGGGGTCATCAAACGCCACCATTTCGGCGGCTTCCCCGGTTCGCACGGTACCCACGAATACTTCCGCCATGGCGGTTCGATCGGCAACCGCTCGTTTCCGGGCCGCGTGTTCAAGGGCCTGCGGATGGCGGGTCAGATGGGCAATGAAGCGGTGACGGTGTCCAACCTGCAGGTGCTGAAGGTGTTGCCCGAGGATAATGCAATCGTCATCTCCGGCGCGATTCCCGGGGCCAAAGGTGGAATCGTGATCGTCCGGCATGCCGCCAAGCATCGCCGCACCGAAGCCGAACGCGGAGCAGCCAATGCCTGAGGCGGATCTCTCTCCAGTCAAGCTGCCGCTGTTCTCCGCCGCGCAGGAGCGCAGCGGCGAGATCGAGATGGCGGGGCGTATCTTCAATTGCACCGGCGACAAAAGCCTGTTGCACGAAACGGTCAGGATGCAGCTTGCCAACCGGCGCGCCGGCACCGCCGCCACCAAGACCCGCGGACTCATCTCCGGCGGCGGCATCAAGCCCTGGCGTCAGAAGCATACCGGCCGCGCGCGCGCCGGTTCGACCCGCTCGCCGCTGTGGCGCCATGGTGGCACGATCTTCGGACCGCAGCCGCGCGACTATTCCTACAAGATGCCCAAGAAGGCGATGGCCAAGGCGCTATGCCTGGCGCTGTCGGAGCGGGCGCGCGACGGCAAGGTGATGGTGGTGGAGTCGCTGGCGCTGCCCGAACTCAAGACCAGGGCAGCCAAGGCCGCGCTGGAACGGCTGGGTCTTACGCATGCACTGGTCGTGCTGGGCGAGGGCGAAGAGAGCGTGGTGCGCGCGATTCGCAATCTGGCCGCGCACAAGGCGCTGCGCGTGGCGGGGCTTAACGTCTACGACATCCTCAATTACGACGAGGTGTTGTTGACACAAAAGGCGGCGCGCGCCCTGGAGGCCCGTTTTGGGAGTGTCGGCCAATGACCGATTATGGATTGATCAAATCCCCGCTGATCACCGAAAAAGGCACGCTGGTCAGCGAAAAGGCCAATCAGGTGGTGTTCCGGGTGCGCTCCGAAGCGACCAAGGGCGCGATTCGCGACGCGGTCGAGGAGTTGTTCAAGGTCACCGTGCTCAAGGTCAGGACCATCAACCTGATGGGCAAGAGCCGGCGCACCGGCCGCAGCGCGGGCAAGCGGCCGGACTGGAAAAAAGCATATGTCACCCTCAAAGAGGGCGATCGCATCGAGTTCTTCGAAGGGGTCTGAGCGATGGCGGTGATCCAACTCAACCCGCGTACCCCGGGCCAGCGCTTCATGCAGGTCGCGGATTTCTCCGAGCTGGACAAGCAGCCGCCGGAAAAGCGGCTGCTGGCGCCGCTTAAGAAGTCGGGCGGACGCAACAATCTCGGACGCATGACGGCGCGCCACCGGGGCGGTGGCCACAAGCGCCGCCTGCGCATCATCGATTTCAGGCGCGACAAGGACGGCGTGCCGGCGGTGGTGGCGTCGCTGCAATACGACCCCAATCGCTCGGCCAACATCGCGCTGCTGCATTATCGCGACGGCGACAAACGCTACATCTTGGCGCCGGCTGGCCTGAAGGTCGGCGACCGCGTCGAGTCGGGGCCGCAGGCCGACATCAAGCCCGCCAATGCGCTGCCCCTGCGCGCGATTCCCACCGGCACCTTCGTCCATGCCGTGGAACTCAAGCCGGGCAAGGGCGCCCAGCTTGCGCGCGGCGCCGGCACGCAGTGTCAGTTGATGGCCAAGGAGGGCAAGTTCGCGCTGCTCAAGCTGCCCTCGGGCGAGCAGCGGATGGTGCTGGCGGAGTGCCGCGCCACGGTTGGACAGGTGGGCAACCTGGAGAGTGAGAATATTTCGATCGGCAAGGCCGGCCGCAACCGCCATCTGGGATGGCGCCCGCACGTGCGCGGGATTGCGATGAACCCGGTTGACCATCCGCACGGCGGCGGCGAGGGCCGTTCCAAGGGCAATCATCCGCAGTCGCCGTGGGGAATGCCGACCAAGGGCTACAAGACGCGCGGCAAAAAACCCTCGGACCGCTACATCGTCAGCCGCCGTCCGCGGGGCAAGCGCGGTTAGAGAACAGCTATGGCAAGGTCGCTTAAAAAAGGTCCCTTCGTGGACGAGCATCTGCGCAAGAAAGTCGAGGCCGCGCTTGCGTCGGGCGAAAAGCAGATCATCAAGACCTGGTCGCGCCGCTCGACGATCGTGCCCGAAATGGTTTCCCTGACGTTTGCCGTCCACAACGGCCACAAGTTCATCCCGGTGTACTGCACCGAAAATATGGTGGGGCACCGGCTGGGCGAGTTCGCTCCCACCCGCACCTTCCACGGCCATGCCGGGGAGCGCAAGGGTGAAGTGCGGGGCGGCGCAGGCAGGTAGAACGCAGCGCGATGGAAGCGAAAGCCAGAACCCGTTTCGTGCGCATCTCGCCGCGTAAGCTGCGGCTGGTGTGCGAACTGATCAAGGGCAAGGGCCTGGATGAGGCGGTATCGATCCTGGAGTTCACGCCCAAGCGGGGCGCCCGCATCCTGGCCAAGACCCTGATGTCGGCGGTGGCCAACGCGCGCCACCTGCAGAACGTGGACGAGGACCGGTTGTACGTCAAACAGGCGGTCGCCGACGACGGACCGACCTGGAAGCGTTCGCTGCCGCGCGCCCATATGCGCGCGACGCCGATTCTTAAACGCACCAGCCACCTGACCGTGGTGCTGGACGAACGGCCCGAATAGGTCGAGACTTCTATGGGTCAGAAGACACATCCGAGAGGCTTTCGCCTGGGAGTGATCGAAAGCTGGGATTCCAAGTGGTTCGCCGCCCATCCCTACAAGGCGTTGCTGCACGAGGACTTGCGCCTGCGCGAGTTCATCAAGAAGCGGCTTTACCACGCCGGCATCTCGCGCATCGAAATCGAGCGGATGGCAAACAAGGCCAAGATCAACATCCACACCGCGCGGCCGGGAATCGTAATCGGCAAGAAGGGCGCCGAAATCGAGAAACTCAAGGTCGATATCCAGAAGTTGATGAAGGGCAAGGAGGCCTATATCAACATCCATGAGGTCCGCCGGCCCGACCTCGACCCGCAACTGGTGGCGGAAAACGTGGCGCTGCAGCTTGAACGGCGCGTCGCGTTCCGGCGCGCGATGAAGGAGGCGGTCACGCGCGCGATGCGGATGGGCGCGCAGGGGGTCAAGATTCACGTCTCGGGACGGCTGGCCGGCGCGGAAATCGCGCGGCGCGAATGGTATCGCGAGGGGCGGGTGCCGCTGCAAACGCTGCGGGCCAACGTCTCTTACGGCTTTGCGGAAGCCAAGACCACTTATGGCGTGATCGGGATCAAGTCGTGGATCTTCCGCGGCGAAATCATCACCCGCCAGGAAGAGGAGGAAAAGCGCGCCACCGGCGCCGCTTAAGGCCAGAGTCCGATGCTGCAGCCCAAACGAACCAAGTACCGCAAGATGCAGAAGGGCCGCCGGCGTGGCACCGAATCGCGTGCGGTGGAACTGGCCTTCGGCGACTACGGACTCAAGACGCTGGAGCGAGCGTGGCTCAGCGCGCGCGCGCTGGAGGCCGCCCGTATCGCGCTAACCCGCCATATCAAACGCGGCGGACGGGTGTGGATCAGGGTGTTTCCCGACAAGCCGATCAGCAAAAAGCCCGCCGAAACCCGCATGGGCAAGGGCAAGGGCTCACCCGAGGCGTGGGTGGCGGTGATTCGCCCCGGCCGCATCCTGTTCGAGATGGAAGGGGTCGATTCCGCGACCGCGCGCGAGGCGCTGCGCCTGGCGGCGCACAAACTGCCGGTCAGAACGGCGGTTGTGGAACGGGAGGTGAGAGCCGTTGGAGCTTGATGAACTCAGACAGATGAGCGCCGCCGACCTGGCCGTCAAGGAGCGCGAGGTGCGCGAAGAGGTCTTCCGCCTGCGGCTTAAGCTGCGCACCAATCAGCTCGACAATCCCTCGGGCTACCAGAAGGCGCGCAAGGAATTGGCGCGGATTAAAACCCTGATTACCCAAAAGAGCCGTGCGGCGGCCGGGAGCGCGGGCAATGCGTGAGCGAGTCAAACAGCGCGAAGGAGTGGTGGTCTCGGCGCGCATGATGAAGACCGTGGTCGTGCGGGTCGAGCGCCTGGTGGCCCATCCCCTGTACGGCAAGCGCATCCGGGTCCATCAGCGCTACAAGGCCCACGATGAGAAGGGCGAATGCCGCGAGGGCGACCGGGTGTTGCTGATCGAATCGCGCCCGCTGTCCAAGGACAAGCGATGGCGGGTGAGCCGCATCCTGCGACGGGCCGCGGGCTGATCCGGTGGGGCAGCGCGGAGTTGGAATCGAGGCGAAGTTGGAACTGAGATGATCCAGACGCAAACCGTGCTCGACGTGGCGGACAATTCAGGCGCCCGCAAAGTGATGTGTATCAAGGTGCTGGGTGGCTCCAAGCGCAAGTACGCCACGATCGGCGACATTATCGTAGTGGCGGTCAAGGAAGCGATCCCCAACGCCAAGGTCAAGAAGGGCGACGTGGCCAAGGCCGTCATTGTGCGCACCGCCAAGGAGATTGGGCGCCCCGACGGCAGCTACATCCGCTTTGACAACAATTCGGCGGTGCTGGTCGACAATCAGCATGAACCGATCGGCACGCGCATCTTCGGGCCGGTGGCCCGCGAGTTGCGCGCCAAGCG
The DNA here is from genome assembly GCA_021325025.1 of Pseudomonadota bacterium. Lineage (GTDB taxonomy): Bacteria > Desulfobacterota > Binatia > Binatales > Binataceae > JAJPJA01. Next base: position 15,871 of record JAJPHZ010000014.1, read on the forward strand.
CTTTCTCAAGATCATCTCCTTGGCGCCCGAGGTGTTGTGATGCCGCACAAGTGCCGGCTGAAGAAAAACGACATGGTGATGGTGATCGCCGGGCGCGAGCGCGGCAAAACCGGCAAGGTGCTGCGCGTGCTGCCCGACGCGCGGCGCGCCACGGTGGAACGGCTCAACGTCGTCAAGCGCCATTCCAAGCCGCGCGGCGCAGCCAGTCCGGGCGGAATCGTGGAGAAGGAGGCGCCCATCGACATCTCCAACCTGATGTTCTTCTGCGAGCGCTGCAATGCTCCGGTCAGAGTGGGTTATAAGATTGCGGCCGACAAGACCAAGACGCGGATCTGCCGCAGTTGCCGCGAACCGTTGGGTAACGAGTGATGGCTGAAAAAGGACAGAAGGGCGCACCGCCCGAAAAGGGCGCGCCCAAGACCAAGGGCAAAAAAGGCGCCGCCCCGGCGGTCGAAGCGGCGGCGGTGCCCACCGAAGCCACAAGCGAGCCTGAGGAGAAAATCCCCGCCCGCCTGCGCGTGCGTTATGAGGCGGAAATCCTGCCCGAGCTGATGCGGGAGCTTAAGATCGAAAACCGCATGCGGGCGCCGCGGCTGGACAAGATCGTCATTAACCTGGCGTTGGGCGAGGCGCGCGAGAACGTCAAACTGCTCGACGCGGCCGCCGATGAGTTGCGCCAAATCGCCGGTCAGAAACCGGTGATTACCCGGGCGCGCAAGGCGATTTCCAACTTCAAGCTGCGCGAGGGGATGCCGATCGGCACGATGGTCACGCTGCGGCGCGAGCGGATGTACGAGTTCTTCGATCGGCTGGTCAATATCGCGCTGCCCCGCGTGCGCGACTTCCGCGGCGTCAGCGACAAGTCGTTCGACGGACGCGGCAACTATTCGCTGGGCATCCGCGAGCATACGATTTTTCCCGAACTCAACCTCGACAAGGTCGACAAGGTCAAGGGCTTGACGATTTCAATCATCACCACCGCGCGCTCCGACCACGAGGGCTACATGCTGCTGCGGGCGCTGGGAATGCCGTTTCGGGGTGCCGGCGGCGAGCAGGCGGTCAGGCCGGCGGCTTAAGGAAGGCAGGTTCTTAGATGGCCAAGACGTCCTTGATGGTCAAGGCGATGCGCACGCCGAAATTCAAAGTGCGCCAGCACAACCGCTGTCCGCTGTGCGGACGCAGCCGCGGCTATTATCGCCGTTTCAACATGTGCCGTATCTGTCTGCGCAAGCTCGCCCTCAAGGGCGAGCTGCCGGGCGTGATCAAGGCTAGCTGGTAGGCCTCAGACGATGTCGCAGACCGATCCGATTGCCGAAATGCTGACCCGCATTCGCAACGCCGCGCATGCCCGTCATGCCGAGGTTGAACTGCCCCATTCGCGCCTGCGCGAAGCGATCGCCAGGGTGCTGGCGGCGGAGGGATTTCTGCACTCCGTCAGCACCAGCGGCGAGGGCCACCACCGCAAACTCGTGCTCGGACTGCGCTACACCGAGGATCGCCAGCCGGTGATTCGCGGGCTGCAGCGCGTCAGCCGTCCGGGACTGCGGCGATACGCGGGCTTTTCCAACATGCCCAGGATTCGCGCCGGTCTGGGTATCAACGTGGTATCGACGCCGTTGGGAGTGATGACCGACCGCGAGGCGCGGCGCAGAAAAGTCGGCGGTGAAGTGCTGCTGGCGGTATGGTGACAACGGTAATCCACAGGCCGTTTGCGGGTTGATGTAATGTCACGAATAGGAAAACTGCCGGTCCATCTGGACAAGGGCGTCAAGGCCACGGTCGCCGGACGCCAGGTGCGGTTGGAAGGCCCCAAGGGCAAGCTCGAGATGGAAGTGCCGGCAGGATTCAACATCGAGCTCAAGGATTCGGTGCTGAGCGTCAAGCGGCCCGGCGACGGCAGCCGCGAGCGGGCGCTGCACGGGCTGACGCGCAAGCTGCTGGCCAATATGGCCGAGGGCGTAAGCAAAGGCTTTACCCGGACGCTGGAAATAACCGGTGTCGGCTATCGCGCCGAAGTCCGGGGTGGCAACAGCCTTTACCTGACGTTGGGATATTCCCATCCCATCGTCTATCAGCTCCCGCCCGGGATCAGCGCCAAGGTCGACCGTCAGGTCATGGTGACGCTGGAAGGCGCGGATCGCCAGTTGCTCGGGATGGTCGCGGCGCAACTGCGCCAATTGCGTCCGCCCGAGCCATACAAGGGCAAAGGAATCAAGTACGCCGAAGAGAAGATTCGACGCAAGGCGGGCAAGGCCGCCGCGGGCGCCAGCGGAGGTTAAGAGCGCAGTCTTATGGCATCAGAGCGGGTGGAAAAGCGCGCCGCGCGCCAGGCGCGGGTGCGGCGCAAGGTACGCGGCAGCGACCAGGTACCCCGGCTTTCGGTCTATCGTTCGCTGCATCACATTTATGCCCAGGTGATTTCCGACGCATCCGGACGTACACTGGCGGCCGCCTCCACGCTTGCTGCCGACGTGCGCAGCGGACTCAAGACGGCGCGCGACGTGAACGCCGCCAAGGCGGTGGGCAAGGCTATTGCCGCCCGATGCCTGGACAAGGGGATTAACCAGGTGGTCTTCGACCGCAACGGTTTTCTGTACCATGGCCGGATCAAGGCCCTGGCCGACGCCGCGCGTGAGGCCGGGCTCAAGTTTTAGCGGGGCAATTGCGATGGCCGAGCGAATCGACCCTCAGGGTCTGGAACTTAAGGAAAAGGTGGTCCACATCAACCGGGTCGCCAAGGTCGTCAAGGGCGGCCGGCGCTTTAGCTTCAGCGCTCTGGTCGTGGCCGGCGATGGCGGCGGTCTGGTCGGTTTCGGCCTGGGCAAGGCCAACGAAGTGCCCGAAGCGATTCGCAAGGGCGTGGAGCGCGCCAAGAAGAACCTGATCCGGGTGCCGCTACGCGAAGGTACCATCCCGCACGAAGTGCTGGGCCGCTTCGGCGCGGGCAAGGTGATGCTCAAGCCGGCGGTGGAAGGTACCGGCGTTATTGCCGCCGGCGGCGTGCGTGCGGTCGTCGAACTGGCGGGTATCCGCAACGTTCTGACCAAGCGGCTGGGCTCTTCCAACCCCCATAACCTGGTCAAGGCGACGTTCGAGGCGCTGACCGAACTGCGCAATCCCGAAGACGTTAACCGCCTGCGCAAGGCACCCCCGGTCGCGGCGGAGTCGGCGGCCGAGCCGGCGGCGGAGGCGGCCCAGACGGCGCCTTCGCCCGCACAGTGATTGGATGGCTCCCATGGCTGAAGTAATTCGCATAAAGCTGGTTCGCAGCCCGATCGGCACCACGCAGCGCGTGCGCGAAACGCTGCGCGGCCTGGGGCTGACACGGGTCGGACGAGAGCGGGAATTGGTGCGCACGCCGATGGTGGAGGGGATGCTGCGCCGGGTGTCGCATCTGGTAGCCGAGTTGAAGCCCGGTGCGCGAGCCGACTGACGCATAATCGAAGTGGCAGGGCAAGATCAGGGAATCGATGAATCTTTCAGACTTACATCCGGCTGAAGGCTCGACTCATCGCATCAAGCGCGTCGGCCGCGGAATCGGCTCGGGCCACGGCAAGACCGCCGGGCGGGGCCATAAAGGCAAAGGCTCGCGCAGCGGTGGTAACACGCCGCCCGGATACGAGGGTGGTCAGATGCCCTTGCAGCGCCGACTGCCCAAGCGCGGCTTCCGCCGCCTGCAGGCCAATGAGCGCGCCCGCGAGGAATTCTGCTGCGTCAACCTGCGGCGCCTGACAGTGTTCGAAGCGGGTGCCATGGTAGACCCGTCCGCGATGGCACAGCGGGGGCTGATTCGGGGCGGCAAGCAGGTCAAGGTATTGGGCGACGGGACGCTGAGCAGAGCATTGACCGTGCGGGCCCATGCGTTTTCCAAAAGTGCGCTGGACAAGATTGCCGCGGCGGGTGGTACCGCCGAGGTCATAGGGAGCACAGCCGCTTAATGATTGAAGGGTTTTCCAACGCTTCGCGCATCCCCGAACTGCGCCGCCGCCTGCTGTTCACGGCCGCGATGCTGGCGATCTATCGCATCGGGGTAGCGGTGCCGACGCCCGGCATCGACGGGCAGGCCCTGGCGTCGTTTTTCGACGCCGCGCGCAGCACCCTGTTCGGCTGGATCAACCTGTTCTCGGGCGGCGCGCTGGAGCGGTTTTCGGTCTTCGCCCTGGGCATCATGCCCTACATTTCGGTCGCCATCATCCTCGACCTGCTTAAGGTCGCCTCGCCTTATCTGGACGAGCTTTACAAAGAGGGCGAAGCCGGGCGGCGCAAGATCACCCAATACACCCGCTACGGCACGGTGGCGCTGTCGATCGTGCAGGGTTCCATGATTGCGGTGTCGCTGGAAAAGATCCAGGCGCCGGGCGGCGGCTCGGTGGTTTACAACCCGGGCTGGTCCTTTCTTATCGTGACGGTTCTGACCCTGACCGCTGGCACCATGTTCATCATGTGGATGGGCGAACAGATCACCGAGCGCGGGATCGGCAACGGCATTTCGCTGATCATCATGGCCGGCATCGTGGCGCGCCTGCCCAGCGCATTGGGGACCACGGTGCAGTTCGTGCAAAACGGCGAGATGAGTCTGTTCGTGCTGCTGTTCGTGCTGGTGGTGGCGATTGGCGTGACGGCGTGCATCGTCTACGTCGAGACCGCCCAGCGCCGCATCCCGGTGCAATACGCCAAGCGCGTGGTCGGGCGGCGGATTTATGGCGGTCAGACCTCGCACCTGCCGCTTAAGATCAACACCTCGGGCGTGATTCCGCCGATTTTTGCTTCGTCGATCCTGGTCTTTCCCGCGACCCTGGCCACGTTCGTGCCGGCGTTCAAGAACTACTCCGCGCTGCTGACGCCGGGCGGATGGTTTTACGACGTGATCTACGTCATCCTGATCATCTTCTTCACCTACTTCTACACGGCCGTGACGTTCAACCCGGTTGACGTGGCGGATAACCTTAAAAAATATGGCGGATTCATCCCCGGTATCCGGCCCGGACGCTACACCGCCGAGTACATCGACCGGGTGCTGTCGCGCATTACTCTGGGCGGCGCGATTTACGTAAGTGCGGTGTGCGTGCTGCCCACGATCATGATTGAACAGTTCAACGTGCCGTTCTACTTCGGCGGTACCGCGCTGCTGATTGTCGTAGGGGTGGCGCTCGATACAATTGCCCAGATGGAAACTCATCTGCTGACGCGCAATTACGAAGGCTTTATGCGGCGCGGCCGCGTCAAGTCCAGAAAGGGGTAGGGGCGTGCGGCTGGTATTGCTAGGTCCTCCGGGAGCGGGCAAGGGAACGCAAGCCAAGCAGCTTCAGGAGGAGCTGAAGATTCCGCAGATAGCCAGCGGCGACCTGCTGCGCCTGGCGGTGCGCAACAAAACCCCGCTTGGCCTGCAGGCCAAGCGCTTCATGGATCAGGGCGCCCTGGTGCCCGACGACCTGGTGCTCAAGCTCATCGAGGAGCGTCTAGGCGAACCGGATGCCGCCAGGGGCTTCATTCTGGACGGCTTTCCGCGCACGCTGGCGCAGGCTGAGGCGCTGCGTGAGATGCTCGAGCGCAACCATCAGTCGATCGACCTGGTGCTGGCGTTGGTGGTGCCCGACCAGGAAATTATCAAGCGGATTTCGGGGCGGCGCACGTGCAAGGATTGCGGCGCGATGTATCACACGATCTTCGACCCACCGCGCAACGTGGGCTTGTGCAACAAGTGCAACGGCGAACTTTACCAGCGCGACGACGACGCCGAGGATACCGTCAAGATGCGGCTTGAGGTCTATGAAACCCAGACCCGGCCGCTGCTCAACTATTACCAGGACCGGGGTCTTCTCAGGCGAATAGATGGTGTAGGATCATTGGATGATGTCCGCCGCCGGATCGAAGCGGCGGTCAAGGAGGACGGCAAGAAGGCGTGATCCTGCTCAAGAGCCCCGAGGAGTTGGCCGTGATGCGCATCGCCAGCCGCATTGTCGCGGAAATCCTGGCCGAATTGCGCAAGCTGGTCGCGCCGGGCGTGACCACGGACGAACTCGACGCGGTGGCCGAACGCCTGACCCTTGAGGCCGGCGCCCGACCGGCGTTCAAAGGCTACCGGCCGCGCGGGGTGACATATCCGAAGACGTTGTGCGTGTCGATCAACGAGGAGATTGTGCACGGCATCCCTTCGGCGCGCAAAATCAAGTCCGGTGACATTGTTAGCCTGGACTTTGGCGTGGTGTATGATGGATTTTTCGGCGATGCCGCGATTACGGTCCCGGTCGGCAAGGTCTCGGGGCGTGCGCTTAGGCTGATGGAGGTGACACGTAACTCGCTGTACGCCGGGATCGAGCAGATGCGGGTGGGCAAGCGCATGAGCGACGTTTCATGCGCGGTGCAGAGGACCGCGGAGAGCGCGGGCTTTTCGGTAGTGGAGGATTTCGCCGGACATGGCATCGGGCGCAGTCTGCATGAGGACCCGCAGGTGCCGAACTATTTTTCGCGCGGGATGCCCAATCCGCGGCTGCAGGCCGGGATGGTGTTGGCCATCGAACCGATGGTCAATGAGGGCACGGCGCGGCTTAAGATTTTGGATGACGGCTGGACGGCGGTCACCGCGGACGGCAAGCTCTCGGCGCATTTCGAGCATTCCGTCGCGATTACCGAAAATGGACCGGAAATCTTAACTGAATTAAATGTCTAAGGGCGACGCAATCGAAGTGACCGGCACGGTGCTTGAGGCCTTGCCGAACGCGATGTTCCGGGTCTCGCTGGAAAACGGCCATCGTGTGCTGGCTCATATTTCCGGCAAGATGCGCATGCACTACATCAAGATTCTGCCCGGCGACAAGGTTACCGTGGAACTGTCGCCTTACGACCTGACGCGCGGCAGGATCACCTACCGCATGCGCTAGCGATCGAGGCGGGGAACTATGAAGGTCCGGGCATCAATCAAACGAATCTGCAAGAACTGCAAGGTCGTGCGCCGCCAGGGAGTGGTGCGAATTATCTGCTCCAATCCCCGGCACAAGCAGCGTCAGGGTTAGGAGGGCCTCACGGATGCGAGTTGCGGGTGTTGAATTGCCCAAGGCCAAGCGCCTGGAAGTGGCGCTGACCTACATCTACGGGATCGGGCCCAGTTCGGCACGCAAAATTCTGGCCGACGCGCGGGTCGATCCGGGCAAGAAGACCGACCAGGTGACCGATGAGGAGCAGGTCCGGATCCGCCAGATTATCGACAATTCCTACAAGGTCGAAGGCGACCTGCGCCGCGAGGTGCAGCAGGCGGTCAAGCGGCTGATGGACTTGGGATGCTACCGCGGCCTGCGCCATCGGCGCGGCCTGCCGGTGCGCGGTCAGCGCACCCACACCAACGCGCGCACCCGCAAGGGACCGCGCAAGATCGTGGCCGGCAAGAAAGCTCCGCCGCCCAAGGGCTAGTCGCATCCACGGGCGTACGGTGCAAGGTCTAAACTTCGAGCGAGATTAGATGGCAGAAGAAGGCAAGAAGACAAAGGAACCTGCCAAGGTGCCGGCGGCTGAAGGCGCCGCACCGGCGGCAGCGCCCCGGCGGCGCAAAGTCCGGCGCAGCGTGCCCGAAGGCGTGGCCCACATTCACGCTACCTTCAACAACACCCTGGTGACGATTACCGACCCCCAGGGTATGGTGGTCGCGTGGTCGAGCGCCGGTGCGGTCGGTTTCAAGGGCTCGCGCAAGGGCACGCCCTTTGCCGCCCAGATGGCGGCGGACGCGGCGGCGCGCAAGGCGGCCGACGTTGGGATGCGCAGCGTGACCGTGTACGTCAAGGGTCCGGGCGGCGGCCGCGAGTCGGCAGTGCGGGCGTTGCAGGGCGCCGGGCTCAATGTCAGCTCGATCAAGGACGTGACACCCATTCCGCATAACGGATGCCGGCCGCCCAAACGGCGGCGGGTGTAGTTTTCGCAAGGCGGCGAAAGGGATTACATGGCAAGATATCTCGGTCCCGTGTGCAGGATGTGCCGGCGCGAGGGACTCAAGCTGTTTTTGAAGGGTGAGCGTTGCTACACCGACAAGTGCGCGATCGAGCGGCGCAACTATCCGCCCGGCGCGCACGGCCAGGGGCGCGCGCGCTTTTCGGAATTTTCTATCCGGCTGCGCGAAAAGCAGAAGGTCAAGCGCATTTATCGCCTGCTGGAGACGGAGTTCGCCCATTATTTCGACCTGGCCGAGCGCATGCCCGGGATCACCGGTGAAAACCTGCTGGTGCTGCTGGAGCGGCGGCTGGACAACGTCGCCTACCGGCTGGGCTTTGCCAACTCGCGCTCCCAGGCCCGCCAACTGGTCCGTCACGGCCATATCGCGGTCAACGGCAAGGTGGTCAACCTGCCTTCCTACCTGGTCGCGGTGGGTCAGGAGGTGAGCGTGGCCGAGGGCAGCCGCCAGGTTAAGACTATCACCGAGGCGATCGAGCTTTCGCAGCGGCGCGGCACCCCACCCTGGATCGCGCTGGAGCGCGAGCAGTTCAAGGGCTCCCTGCGCACGCTGCCGGCGCGCGCCGATATCACCATCCCGATCAGCGAAAAGCTGATTGTCGAACATTATTCCAAATAGGAGATCCGGCGTAGAAGCTAAAAGGAGGGTGCGCGCGGCGTGCGCCCTCCAAGTCGAGAAACAGATGCAAAAGGACTGGCGCAATTTAATCAAACCCAAGGCGATCGAGTTCGACGAAAAGGAAGTCACGTCGACCTACGGGCGCTTTATCGGTGAACCGTTCGAACGCGGCTACGGTATCACGATCGGCAACGCCCTGCGGCGCATCCTGCTCTCCTCGCTGCCCGGCTATGCCATCGTCGCGGTCCGTATCCAGGGCGTGCTTCACGAATTCTCGACCATCCCGGGCGTCAAAGAGGACGTCACCGACATCATCCTCAACCTCAAGGAAGTGCGCCTGCGTTTGCATGAGGGCGAGCAGATCACCGCCACACTGAAAGCCACGGGCGAGGGCGTAGTGTACGCGCGCGACATCACCGGCGGCCCCAACCTGGAAATCCTTACGCCGGACCAGCATATCGCGACCCTGGATAAGGGCGCAGTGCTCGACATGGAGCTGGTGATCAGGGAGGGGCGCGGGTACGTACCCGCCGAGCGCAGCGAAGACGAGGAAGAGCCGGTCGGAACCATTCGTCTGGACGCCGTCTACTCGCCGATTAAGAAAGTCAACTTCGTAGTTACCAACGCGCGCGTCGGCCAGCGCACCGACTATGACCGCCTGGCGCTGGAGATCTGGACCGATGGCTCGATTGCGCCGCGCGACGCGCTGACCTATGCGGCGCGGGTGATGCGCGACCAGATGGGCATCTTCGCCGGCGCCGAAGAGGAAGCCGCCGCGCCCGCCGCGGGCGAGCGGATCGAGCGTCAGATCGAGCCGCTTAATGAAAATCTGTTCCGCCCGGTCGAGGGCCTGCCGATTTCGGTGCGCGCTTTCAACGGGCTGCAGAACGCCGATATCAAGTACGTCGGCGAACTGGTGCAGCGCACCGAGCAGGACATGCTGAAGATCAAGAATTTCGGCCGCAAGTCGCTGACCGAAATCAAGGAGGTCCTGGCCGATATGGGCCTGTCGCTGGGCATGCGGCTGGAAAACCTGCCCTCGCGCAGCGAACTCGACCGCCTGCGCGAAGAGCAGGAGCGGCGCGAGTCGGCCTGAGCCGGGTCCGGGAGATAGCCTTACATGCGCCACCTCAATTCAGGCCGCAAACTCAACCGCACGGCAGCCCATCGCAAGGCCCTGTTCCGCAACATGGTCCTAAACCTCATCCGTCACGGCCGCATCCTGACCACCGACGCCAAGGCCAAGGAGCTGCGCCGCTACGCTGACCACATGGTGACACTGGGCAAAAGGGGCGATTTGGCGGCGCGCCGCATGGCGTTCGCCTTCATGCAGTCGCGCGACGCTGTCAAGAAGCTGTTTGACGAAATCGCGCCGCAGTTCAAGGACCGTCCCGGCGGTTATACCCGCGTGGTCAAGTTCGAACGCCGCCGCGGCGACGCCGCTCCGCTGTCGGTCATCGAATTCACCGGCACGTCCGATACCGTCCAGAAGAAGCCCCGGAAGAAGTCGGCGAAGAAGGAGAGAGCAGCGGCCTCTGCCTGAGCGTTTCTCTCATCTGCAGCCTTCAAACACGAGCGGCACAGACGCCTGCGGTAGGGATGTCCTCCGCTCCGGCATTTGTGCCGCTTGCCTTTTGTCTTCGCCTCCCAGGGTATCGCCGGAAAATGCAGCCGGCGCCGGCCTCTCATTTCGATGGTATCCGGCCTTTGCGCGGAGCGCGTCTGCGCCTTTAACTCAAGGAAAGTCTGCTTGGCCGATAGGCGGATTGCCGGCCGCTCCCGGGGTTTGACAAAACCCTGCAGCGGTTGTTAGTGGTCGTTCACTCGCGGATGCAGACGCTTGAGCGCAAGCCTAATACCAAGCGGCCGGTCATAGTCCGGGCGGCAACCGCCTTGTTTGCTCATCGCGGTCTCGACCGTACCAGCATGCGCGAGATAGCCGACGCGGCGGGAGTGCGTGAAGCGGCCATTTACCGTCACTTTACCGGCAAGGAGGAGCTGGCTCGGGACATTTTTCTGAGCTGGTACGGATGGCACAGCGCCGAACTGCAACGAATTGTGAACGGCCCGGGCAGCGCCCGGGAGCGATTGCGCAAAATCGTTGCTCATGAGTTTTCGGCGGCGACTCGACACAGCGAGGCGTTTATATATTTCTGCGAGAACGAAGCCCGCTTCGTGCGTGATCTGCCCGGCGCGATGATGAGCGTGCGAAAAATCCTGGCAGCGTTCATCAAGGCCGGGCAAGACCAGGGCGAGGTGAGGCCGGCAAGCGCTGGGCTGCTGGCAGACATGCTGAGCGGCGCGCTTTGCGCAGTTGCCTTGGCGTGGCTTGGGACGGGGCGGCGAAAGAAGCTGAGCGCGCAAGTCGACGAAGTCCTCGACGCATGCTGGCGGATGATCGCGGCATAATTGAAAAGGGAGGCAGGAAAATGACTCCAGAAGAGGAATTGATTCGGCGCTACTTCGACGCTTTCAATCGCCACGATATCGAAGGAGTGATGGCCTGCTTTCACGACGAACCGATGCTGGTCCGCGCGGACGGCAAACGGTTAATCGGACGCCAAGAGGTGCGGCGTTCGTACGAAAACGAGTTCGCCATGTCTCCCGACGTGCAGTGCGACCTGCGCCTGTGTACCGGCAACAGCGGCCATGGAGTCGCCGAGTCGTTAGCCCGCGGGACCCGGGCAAAGGACGGGATGGTTTTCGAGGCGATCGGCGCTGAAGTGATGGAAATCGCGGACGGGAAAATCAAGGAAATCCGCGATTACCATCGCGCGGCCAAAACCGGTTAGGCAGGGCGGGCGTTTTTGGCGGCTTGCCGGGGAGGGGACGATCTGGCCGGCTTCAGGTCTTCTGGATCCGGGTCGGCAGTGCGTCCTGACGGAGCAAGCCGATGGGTTTCTCGCGCGAGGCAAGCAGCAAAGAAGTCCTCACCGTGTCGCGGGAAAAAATATCACGCGCGCACACCGACTTGCGCCGGCTTTCCGCTTTCTACCGCGAGGTTTATGGCGACATGGCCTCGGTACGGGAGGTGCTGCGCATCCTTGGGCGCAGCGGCGGCGAACCCGGCAGCGTGAAGGCGTCGGAGCTGTATACTCGTTCCCTGGACTGTCAGAACCATGGCGGTTATCCGATGCTCGAGCGGATAGCTTCCGTGGCGGCCGTGTGTGGCGTGCCCGGAGCAGGCATGCGCGTGCTGGATGTGGGCTGCGGCGTTGGCGGGCCGGGGCGTTTTCTCGCTGACCGCTACCACTGCCGCGTGATCGGTGTGGACCTGGTGCCGGAGCGCGTGGAGGCCGCGAAGGCGCTGACCAGGTTGACCGGTCTGGCCGCGCAGGTGAGGTATCGCCAGGCGGATGCCGCCGCGCTGCCTTTTCCCGACCGTGCTTTCCATCAGGTCTGGATGCTGGACGCGGGCGTCCACGTGCGTGACAAGCGGACACTGTTCGGCGAACTGGGGCGGGTGCTGAAGCCGGCCGGCCTCCTGGTGCTCCATGATCAACTGGGCCTTCCTCCTGCGATGCGGCCGGTTGTACGAAGAGCGCCTTACTTCGCCCCGACACTCGCACAGTTGCTGCGGCATCTGGAATGGGCTGGTTTTCGCCTGCTGGCGTGGCAAGACACCACGGCCCAGACCGTCGCCTATATGCGCCAACGCGGCGACCGGAGGGCGCAGCGCCAGTCAAAGTCGGCGACTGCGGTTGACGAGCGCTACCAACCGGCCATCCAATTGCGCGATGCCTACCTGGAAGCCTTGACAGTTCAAGGCAGCAGGACGGGGGTACTGGTGGCCGGGCGAATGGGGACAAGCCCGTGAGACGGTCAGGAGCTGGGAGGAGCTGTTTCCACGGGCAGGCCCGCCGCTTTCCACTCCGGGTACCCATCTTCAAGCCGAACGGCTTTGAAGCCCCGCTTGCGTAGCTGCGATACCGCCTCGTACGAAAGCACGCAGTATTGCCCGCGGCAGTAAGCGACGACTTCCTGGTCGCGAGGCAGTTCGTGCAGCCGGCGTTTCAATTCGCTCAACGGCAGGTTGATCGCGCCGGGCAGATGTCCGGCGGCGAATTCCTCCACGGGCCGTGTATCGATCACGGTGACAAGGCCCTCCCGCATGCGCCGCAGCAATTCCTTTCGAGACACCGGCTCGAGGTTGTCGCGTTCCCGAAAATAACTGTTGAGCAGCTTTTCGACCGCACCGACGTTGCGCCGCGTGACGCGGGACAAGGCGCCGAGCAGCCCGACCACCTCCGCGTCGGCCAGCTTGTAGATCACATGCTGCCCCTCCCGGCGCGCTTCAACTATTCCGAAACGGCGCAGGTGCTGCAAATGCTGTGAGGCGTTGGCCACCGTCAGGCCGCTCAGCCCGGCCAACTCATCGACGCTGCGCTCGGTCTGCGCAAGCAGTTCAAGGAGTTCGAGACGGTGCGCCGAGCCCAGGGCGCGAGCGACCGCGGCCAGATGCTCGAACATCGCGCTATCCGAGCTTCCCGCCCAACTGCCAATCCTCTCTGGGATGAAGCAATCTCCACTGGTAATTGTCTGCAAGACGGACAAACGCTCTGCCAAGGCCGCTGAACTGTTGCGGGAAGCTGGCTTCAAGCAGCTTTCGGTGTTGAGGGGCGGGATGGTGGGATGGAACCACGAGCGGTTCCCCGTGGTACGCTCCAAGCGGCTTGAGTTGGCGAAGAGGTGAACCGGGAAACGGTGCCGGTTTAGCTGCTCATTTCACAACCGCGTTGCCCGGCAACCCGACTCGGCCAGATAAACAGTTCTCACGGCCTTCATTGGGCGCTGCCGCAACAGACCTTTGGCGCGAAAATCGGGGTTTTTCACGCGCGTGCGCCGCTGGGAATACAACCGCGGATGGCGCTCTGGTAGGATCTTATGTACGGAGCACGCAATCCATGGCAAATGAATTGGTCCAACCCGATCGATTCTTTCTAAACCGCTTCGGCCTGACCGAGCGCGCCTTTGAACGCACGCTTGGCACCGCCCTGGAGCGCAAGGCGGATTATGCCGACCTTTACTTCGAGTTTCGCAGCGCCGAGGCGCTGACCCTGGAAGAGTCGATCGTCAACAAGACCGCTAAAAGCATCTCCCAGGGCGTCGGCGTGCGGGTGTGCGCCGAGGACCGCACCGGCTACGCCTATTCCGATGAAGTGACGGTCGATCGGATGCGGCTGGCGGCGGAGACCGCGCGCGCGATCGCCGACCAGCGCGGCCACACTCCGGGCGCCGTGCAGGTTGGAACCCGTGTCCCGGGCCATGAGTTGTACCCGATCCAGGTCAGTCCCACCGAGATCCCGATACGCGAGAAGGTCCGGCTGCTGGAAGAGATCGACCGCGAGGCGCGCGCCGTCGACCCGCGCATCAAGATGGTGATCGCGTCGTTTGCGGCCGAAGATAAGGTGGTGATGGTGGTCAACAGCGACGGACGCATCGCTGCCGACCGCCAGCCGCTGTGCCGGCTTAACGTCAGCGTCATCGCCGAGGATGGCGGTAATCGCCAGACCGGCACGTTCGGCGGCGGTGGCCGCGTGGAGTGGGGCTTTTTCCTCGAAGACGAGCGATGGCGCCAATATGCGCGCGAAGCAGCCCGCCAGGCGCTGATCAACCTGGAGGCGGTCGACGCGCCGGCCGGCGAGATGGTGGTGGTGCTGGGTCCTGGATGGCCGGGCGTGCTGCTGCACGAAGCGGTCGGACACGGACTGGAGGGCGACTTCAACCGCAAGAAGACCTCTGCCTTCAGCGGCCGGGTCGGCCAACGGGTGGCCAGCGAGCTTTGCACGGTGGTCGACGACGGCACCATCCCCGGCCGCCGCGGCAGTATCAACATCGACGACGAAGGCACGCCAACGCGGCGCAACGTCCTGATCGAAAACGGCATCCTGCGCGGTTATCTGCAGGACCGGCTCAATGCGCGGCTGATGAAGGTCGAGCCCACTGGCAACGGACGGCGCGAGAGCTTCGCGCACATTCCGATGCCACGCATGACCAACACCTTCATGCTGGCCGGCGATTGCACGCGCGAGGAAATAATCCGTTCAGTGCAACGCGGCCTTTATGCGGTCAATTTCGGTGGCGGCCAGGTCGATATCACCTCGGGCAAATTCGTCTTCTCCGCCAGCGAGGCCTATCTGATCGAGGACGGCCACGTCACGCGCCCGGTCAAGGGCGCCACGCTCATCGGCAACGGCCCCGAAGTGCTGACCCGGGTCTCGATGGTGGGCAACGACCTGGAACTGGATGCCGGCGTCGGCACCTGCGGCAAGAACGGCCAGTCGGTGCCGGTGGGCGTGGGCATGCCCACGATCAAGGTCGACGCTTTGACGGTCGGGGGAACGCGGGCGGCGTGACGGCGATGGACGAGATCAGCCTGGAGATGGGCGAATGGGTGCTCGATCATGCGCGGCGCGCGGGCGCCAGCGCGGCCGAGGTGATCATGCTCAGCGCCGAGTCGCTGTCGGCGGGCGTGCGCCTGGGCGAGGTGGAAAAGCTCAAGAGTTCGCGGGAGCGCCGCCTGGGAGTAAGAATTTTTACCGGACAGTCGGCGGCGACCGCCTCGACTGCCGAGCTTGAGCGCGGCTCGCTGGAACGCTTCATTGCCGACGCCGTCGAGTTGGCGCGCCTGACCGCGCCCGACCCCTATGCCGGACTGCCTGACCCGGAACTGCATCCGCGCTCCCTTCCCGACCTCGACCTGGCCGACCACAACCATCGCATAATCCCCGCCGAACAGGCACTGGCGATGGCGCGCGAGGCCGAGTCGGTCGCACTTAAGTTCGATTCGCGCATCAAGAATTCGGAAGGCTCCGGATTCGATTCGGGAGTCTACGAACTGATCTTCATGAACAGCCAGGGCTTCAGCGGCTCCTACACCGGCACCTCCTTCAGCCTGAGCGCGGTGGTGATTGCCGAAGCGGACGGCGCCATGCAGCGCGATTACTGGTACTCGGCCAATCGCCATTTCGACAAGCTGGAGACGCCCGAAGCGATCGGGCGGCGCGCGGCGGAGCGCACGCTGCGGCGCCTGGGCGGGCGCAAGATCAAAACCACCGCCGCGCCGGTGGTGTTCGACCCGGAGATGGCAGCGGGACTGATTCGGACGCTGGCGGGGGCGGCGTCGGGCACCGCCCTCTACAAGCGGGCATCCTTTCTGCTCGATAAGTTGGGCCATCAGGTGACCTCTGCCAACGTCACGATTATCGACGACGGCACCATCCCCGGCCTGCTCGGCTCCCGGCCCTTCGACGGCGAAGGACTGCCGACCCGGCGCAAGGCGCTGGTGGAAAAGGGCCGGCTCGCCAACTACCTGCTCGATTGCTACTCGGCGCGCAAGCTGGGCCTGGCGCCTACCGGCAATGCGTCGCGCGGGTTGGGCGAGTCCCCCGGCGTCGCTCCGCATAATCTTTACCTGGAACCGGGGCCGTACAGCCCCGAGCAGATCATCGGCTCGGTCCGCCACGGACTGTATGTCACCGAACTGATCGGGTTCGGCGTCAACAGCGTCACCGGCGACTACTCGCGCGGCGCCAGCGGGCTTTGGATCGAGAACGGGGAGCTGAGCTATCCGGTGGAGGAGATCACGATCGCCGGCAATCTCAAGGACATGTATATGGCGATCGAGATGGTAGGTAGCGACCTGGTGTGGCGTTCCAGCGTCGCCTCTCCCACCCTCAAGATTTCCGACATGACCATCGCCGGAAGCTGAAGGCGTCGCGCGCGGCGGGCTGGTTATAACAATCAGTACTCTTTTCCGACGTCAGAAGATGCCGCGCGCAGCGCACGCGGGGCCCCCTCTTAGGCGGCCAGCCATCGCCTTGTTGTAAAAATTTCAAAGCCCCGGCCCCCGCCGGCGTCGAATCTTGGCGCCGCTGTCCTTACCGGCGGCGTTGGCGAATCACCAAAGTCGGCCAATGCGGCGTCCATTATCGACTGCGCGCCTCTCCACCCCATTTTTCGGTGCGAGGCTGGGACGAACGTAAACAATCATAGATTAATCTTATCCTATCTTTGATATACCTATCATTTTTACTCTCCGTTTGCTTGCATGGCAGAAAATTGATGGGATAATCGGAACCGACGGCACGCTCCGCCAGGAGTGTTCCAAGCTCACAAGGGGGGAAGCGGGCTGGTTGGGATGCGGACTTTTCCCAGCTCCGGCCGGCGCGCGGCTGCTTGCAGGCAGAACAAAGCAGGCGGCGGGTGAGGACCCAAATCTCCAACCCCGGCCGCCTCGATAAAAGGGGGGTCGCATGAACGCACAACCAACAAGTCCCGGTCAGTCCCGCTTGCTCGAATTACTGGAGCAATGGGGGTTGCCCAAGGAGGCGATTGCAGGCCTGGTGGGGCGCCATACGCTGGTGCGCTATCCGAAACGCTCGCCGCTATTCCTGCAGGGCTCGCCAGCCGATGTCGTCTTTGCGGTTTTCAACGGGCTGGTCAAGGTCTACTGCCCCGGTGCTGACGGCAACCGTGTCCTGGTCCATCTGGCGGGACCGGGCGATTTGATTGGTTACGCCGATTTTCTCGACGCCAACGGCCAGCGTTCGCAGATGTTCGAGGCGCATGCGTTGACCAGTTGTTCCGTGGCGCTCTTTACGCGCCAGCACGTGCTCAAGACGCTGCGCGCCCTGGACCCCGGGGTGCTGCTCAAGCTGTTGGAGACGCTCAACAGTTTCTGGTCCGGGGTAGTGCATCGTTACGCCGTCTATCTCAGCATGTCGCTGCGCGAACGGCTGCAGGTGGTGCTGACCGAGTTGGGCACGCGCTTTGGCGTGCAGGACGCGCGCGGCGTGTTGCTGACACCCGAACTGGCGCAGGAGGAGTTGGCGGAGATGATCGGCAGTTCGCGTCCGATGGTGAGCAAGCTGCTCAGCGAGATGGCGGAGCGCTCCATGATTGCCTGCCAGGGCCGCCGCTATATCCTGTT
The DNA here is from genome assembly GCA_021325025.1 of Pseudomonadota bacterium. Taxonomy (GTDB): domain Bacteria; phylum Desulfobacterota; class Binatia; order Binatales; family Binataceae; genus JAJPJA01. The sequence continues at coordinate 33,360 of JAJPHZ010000014.1, forward strand.
GCGCGGCTCGGGCCTGGATGCACCCCCGCGCTGGCTGCTGCCCGCCAGCGCCAAACCACAGGGCAACGGCCTGGCCGGCGAGAGCGACTTGCGTGCGGCCGGGTCGCTGCGCTCAGTGGGCAGCAACGACGAGCCGTCCAACGGCCGCGCCTTCGGCGGTCGCACCGAACGCGCTGCGGGCGCCGCCTAACTGCCGCCGCAGGGCTTTTTCCGTGGCATGGCCCGCCCCCGGTCCGCGCCACGGAAAAATCTTTCCGGCAGGCTCCTTTATATTCGGTATATTCGTTCAAGTTCGTTGCCTCGCCGTCGGCGGGATACGGCCGGCGCTTTCTTGCGGCGGGGCCAGGGATGGTTAGATTCTTAGGTAAACATAAGGAGTCCCAACCAACCTAACGACATGAACTTGAATCGCTTCACGGAAAAGGCCCAGGAGGCGCTGGGCCGCGCGCAGTCGGCGGCCACCAGCCGCCACCATCAGGGCGTTGACGTCGAGCATTTGCTGGCCGCGCTGCTCGAGGACGAGCAGGGCTTGGCCGCTTCCATTTTGAAACTGGCCGGGCTTGACACCGCCGCTCTGCGTCAGAAGGTCGAGGCCGAACTGGCCCGTATTCCGCGCGTTTCAGGCTCCGGCGCCGACGCCGGGCAGGTTTACGTCACCCAGCGTCTGGGACGTGTGCTGGCGCGCGCCGAACAGGAAGCCGGCAAGCTCAAGGACGAATACGTCTCGGTCGAGCATCTGCTGATCGCGATCGCGGCCGAACCCGGGGCGGCGGCGAAGATCCTGCGCGAAGCGGGCCTGACCAACGACAAGCTGCTCGACGCGATCAAAAAAGTGCGCGGCAGTCAGCGGGTGACCTCTGCCAATCCCGAGGCGACCTATCAGGCGCTGGAGAAGTACGGACGCGATCTGACCCAGCTTGCGGCGGCCGGCAAGGTCGATCCTGTAATCGGGCGCGACGAGGAAATCCGTCGGGTCATCCAGGTGTTGTCGCGCCGCACCAAGAACAACCCCGTGCTGATCGGTGAGCCGGGCGTGGGCAAGACCGCAATCGTCGAGGGGCTGGCCCAGCGTATCGTACGGGGCGACGTGCCCGAGGGACTCAAGAACCGCCGCGTGGTGGCACTCGACATGGGTGCGCTGGTGGCGGGCGCCAAGTTCCGTGGCGAATTCGAGGAACGCCTCAAGGCGGTGCTCAAGGAAGTTCAGGAGGGCGAGGGCAATATCATTCTGTTTATCGACGAGCTGCACACGGTGGTTGGCGCGGGTGCGGCTGAGGGCGCGATGGACGCCTCCAACCTGCTCAAGCCGATGCTGGCGCGGGGTGAACTGCACTGTATCGGTGCCACCACCTTGGACGAATACCGCAAGCATATCGAGAAAGATGCCGCGCTGGAGCGCCGCTTCCAGCCGGTGCTGGTCGACGAACCCAGCGTCGAGGAGACCATCTCGATCCTGCGCGGGCTCAAGGAGCGCTACGAGGTCCATCACGGAATCCGCATCAAGGACGGTGCCCTGGTCACCGCGGCCGTGCTCTCCAAGCGCTACATCACCGACCGCTTCCTGCCCGACAAGGCGATCGACCTGATCGATGAAGCGGCGGCCAAGTTGCGCACCGAAAAGGAGTCGATGCCGGCGGAGCTTGACGAAGTCAACCGGCGCATCATGCAGCTCGAGATCGAGCGCGAGGCGCTCAAGCGTGAAACCGATCCGGCTTCCAAGGATCGCCTGGAGCGCCTGGAGAAGGAACTGGCCGAGGTCCGCGAGCGCCACGACACGCTGGAGGCGCAATGGCGTCAGGAGAAGGCCGGACTGGAAGAGCTGGCCAAGACCAAGGCCGAAATCGAACAGACCAAGCTCGAAATCGAAAAGGCGCGCCGCGAGTACGACCTCAATCGCCTGGCCGAACTTCAGTACGGCAAGCTGGCGAGCCTGGAAAAACAGCTCGCCGCCGAAGAGGAAGCCTTGCTCAAGAAAGCGGGTGGCGACCGCCTGATCAAGGAAGAGGTGGACGAGGAGGATATCGCGGCGGTCGTATCGCGATGGACCGGAGTGCCGGTCGCGCGGCTGATGGAGGGCGAGGTCCAGAAGCTGAGCCATCTGGAGGAGGAGCTGCACAAGCGCGTGATTGGGCAGGATGAGGCGGTATCAGCCGTGGCCGACGCGGTGGTGCGGGCGCGCGCGGGGCTGAAGGATCCCAACCGGCCCATCGGGTCGTTTATCTTCCTGGGGCCCACCGGTGTGGGCAAGACCGAGCTGGCGCGGGCGTTGGCGGAGTTTCTGTTCGACGACGAAGCCGCGATGGTCCGCATCGACATGTCGGAGTACATGGAGAAGCACACCGTGTCGCGGCTGGTGGGCGCGCCGCCCGGATACGTGGGATTCGAGGAAGGCGGCCAGCTTACCGAAGCGGTGCGGCGCCGGCCCTACAGCGTGCTGCTGTTCGACGAGATCGAAAAGGCGCATCAGGACGTCTTCAACATCCTGCTGCAGCTGCTTGACGACGGCCGCCTGACCGACGGCCATGGCCGTACGGTGGACTTCCGCAACTGTATCGTGATCATGACCTCCAACATCGCCGGTCAGCTCATCCTCTCCTACCGGGGGCAGGATTACGATCGGATGAAGAGCGAATGCCTGGAGGCGCTGCGCCAGCACTTTCGGCCCGAATTCCTCAACCGCATCGACGAGATCGTGGTGTTCCATCCGCTGGCCAAGGATGAGTTGCGAAAGATCGTGGACATCCAGTTGCGCCGGCTGCGCGAGCGGCTGACTGAGCGCAAGATCGAGCTGGAGCTGACCGAGCGGGCGCGCGACTACTTCGCCGAGCGTGGCTACGATCCGGTCTACGGCGCGCGGCCGCTGCGCCGCATGATCCAGCGCGAGCTGGAAACCGCGCTGGGCCGCAAGCTGCTTACCGGTGAGGTGCGCGACGGCTCCAAGGTGGTCGTCGACGTCGGGCCCTTCGGGCTGCAATTCAGCAGCGAACAACCGGCTGCCGCCGCCGCCTAAATCCGCGCTGTACAATGATCAAGGCCGCAGGCGGTCGCTGCGCCTGCGGCCGTCAATTACGAGCAGTATAATTACCCGAGCTGAAGCTTTGGATCGGCGCTGGCCGATTTGTGCCAGGATCAGGCCGAGGTCTTGATCAGCCCGGGTCTCGCTGTCGTTGGGTCCCCGGGTCTGCACGCGGAGGAACACGAATGAGCATCGACCGCGACGAGATCATGCGGCGGGTGTCGGCGATATCGCCCGTGCTGGAGCGCAACGCCGCCGCCTGCGATTCGGCCCGCCAGTTGGCACCCGAGAGCTTGGCCGCGATGCTGGATGCGGGGATGTTCCGCATCTCGCAACCCTTGCGCAACGGCGGCTATGAACTGGGTCTGGGAATTTTGGCGGACGCGGTTACGGCGCTTTCCCAGGCGTGTCCGTCCTGCGGATGGGTGCTGATGGTGGCCGGGGCGCATCATTGGTGCATGGGTTCATTTCCCGAAGCAGCGCAGGACGAAGTGTTCGGCGGCGGGCGTGACGTGCTGATTGCCGGGACGTTGTCATTGGCAGGGAGTGGCGGCCGGTGTCGATGGCGGCTACCGGGTCGATGGCCGATGGCAGTTCGCCAGCGGCGTCGACCACGCACAGTGGGTGCTGCTGGGATGCGCCGAGGAAAAGACTGGCGCGCCGAAGGTGCACGTGGTGGCGCGCCGCGAGGAGCTTGAGGTCGACGACACCTGGCACGTGATGGGCCTTGCGGGAACGGGCAGCAAGGACGTGGTTGCGCGCGGCGTTTTCGTGCCCGAGCATCGCGCGATCGACACGCGGATGTTCTTCCGCGCCCAAAGTCCGCACAGCGCCAACCATCCGACCAACCTCTACCGCCTGTCGCCCGAAGCGATGCTGTCGTTGTCGGTGGCCACCGCGGTGCTGGGCGCAGCGCGCTTTGCGCTGGCTCAATTTATCGCTCACACCAGGCAACGGCGCGTGATCCTCAGCGGCGCGCGCAAGGCGGAGTATGTGCCGACGCAGATCCGGATGGCGGAGGCGGCGGCCGAGATCCAATGCGCTGATCTCTTGATTCACGATGCGCTGGGCGAGTTCGAGCGGTTGATGGCGAGCGGCGAGCGGCCCGACCTGGACCATCGCACGCGCGTCAAATGGCAGGCGGCGTATGCGGCTGAACTGTGCCGGCGCGCGGCGGCGCGGATGTTTGCGGGGTCGGGCGCACACGCGGTCTATGAGAGCAGTCCGATGCAGGCCGCATTTCGCAATATCATTGTCGGCGCCCAGCACGCCAGTATCGACTTCGATACAGCGGCGGAACAGTACGCCCGCCTGCGGCTGGGCGCTTGATGGCGGTCCGCCTCCTGCTCCGTCTTGACCTCGGTGCGCGCTCGTATACCCTCAAAAAGGATCGTCTTCCATTTGCGCTGAGAGTTAAGAACCGCATCGAGGTGTAAAATCGAGTTTCTGATTGTTTTCTTCGCCAAAAATTTTCAAACTTTCCAAAACCGCTGTGGATGAATCTGTGCCTGCCCCGGTTGACGCAGGGATGATGCACGGGACAACCGTGCTAGTTTCCAGCGCTAATCTTCGAAGCGGGCGCCGGAATAACCAGATGTGCGGCAACGTCCAACAGAATGGGGCAAAGCCGGCGAGGACGGGGCCCAGTGGCGGATATGGTTGACTGCCGAGAGATGAAAAAGTGGATGTTGCTCTAAATCGCGCGCTTCGCCGTCAACCGCGCCGCCCGGATGCGTGCATGGCGAAGTATGCCGGGTGGATCCTGGTGTTGCTGTGCCTGGTTGCCGCGCTGGCCGGATGCGAGCAGGACCGCAAGACCCAAGCGGCGCCGACGCCGTTGCCCGATCTGGTTGCGCCGCTGGTCCGGCAGGCCGACGGCAGCGAGGTCATGCAGCTGCCTGCCCATCTGCCGGGATTGACGATGACCACGGTTGAGGAGGTCTCGCTGCCCGGCATGCTGGAGACCAGCGGCAAAATCAGTTTGGACGATCGGCACGTGGCCAAGATCGTCTCGCGCGTGGCGGGCCGGGTCGAAGCGGTGTCGGTGCTGCAGTGGGACAATGTCCGCAAGGGGCAGCCGGTGCTCACGCTCTACAGCCCCGATTACATGACCGGCGAGGCCGAGTACCTGCAGGCGCTGGCGACGTCGAAGCTCAATCTCGGCCCCGGCTCGGCCGATCAGCAGAGCCTGGCGGCTTCGCTGGTGGCGGCGGCGCGGCGCAAGCTGGAGCTGCTGGGGCTGGATGCGGATGAAATCGCCGCGCTGCGCGCGCCCAGTGCCAGCACCGTGCTGCGCGCGCCCATCGGCGGTACGGTCATCGACCGCCAGGTGATCAAGGGCGCCCAGGTCAATCCTGGCGACGTCCTGTTTACGGTTGCGGTGCTCGATCCGATCTGGATCACGGCCGACATCTATGAGGATGACCTCGCGCGGGTTCATCCCGGCCAGGCGCTTGAGGCGGAGACCCCCGCCTTTGCGGGCCGCACCTTCCAAGGCGTGATCAGCCGGATAAGCCCCGGCTTCGATCCCAACACGCACACCGCCCAGGTGCGCTGCCAGGTAAGAAACCCGGGCCTGATGCTGAAGCCCGACATGCTGGCCCGCGTGCGCATCTTCACCGCCCCGGGTAAAGCCCTGGTGGTGCCGCAAGACGCGCTGATTTTCGAGGTCGACGCCTACTACGCGTTCGTCGAGGTCGCGCCCGGCCGCGTAACGCGGCGCAAGGTTACGATCGCGTCGTGGAACAGCGAGGGGCCGACCCGCGTACTCTCCGGGCTGAGCGCGGGTGAGCGCGTGGTCAAGGACGAATCGATCCAGGTCAACGCGCTGTGGCATCAGGCGCACGGCGAGAGTTCCTGAGCGAGGGCGCTGGCGGTCATGATTCGCGCTTTGATGGAGTTGGCGCTCAACCAGCGCGTGGTGGTGATTGGTTTGGCGTTGGTGCTGGTGGTCGCGGGACTGTATTCATTCCACGAACTGGACATCGAAGCCTATCCCGACCCGGTGCAGCCGCTGGTCGAAGTGCTGACTCTGCCCAACGGGCTGAGCGCCGAGGAAGTCGAACAACTGGTGACGGTGCCGCTGGAAGTGGGACTGTCGGGTATGCGCGACCTGACCGCGATGCGCTCGATATCGCTGTTCGGCCTGTCGGATATCCGCTGCTACTTCAGTTGGGACAGCGACTACCAGATGGATCGCACCCAGACTATCAATCGGCTGCCCTTTATCACGCTGCCGGCGGGGGTGACCGCCGGAATATCGCCCGAAAATCCGATCGGCGAAATCTACCGCTACACGGTGGAGAGCGCCGATCACAACCTGATGCGGCAGAAGGAGATCGAGGACTGGGTACTGGAAAAGCAGCTCAAGCAGGTTGACGGGGTGATCGACGTCTCGGGTTTTGGCGGCCTGACCAAGGAGTACCACGTCGACGTCGACCCGCAAAAACTGGCGCACTACGGGCTCTCACTGTCAACGCTGACCGCGTCGCTGGCCAATTCCAACATCAACGTGGGCGGTAACTATCTGCGGGTCGGCGAGCAATCCTTCGACATCCGCGGCCTCGGCTTTATTCATTCGCTCGACGACATCCGCAACGTGGTGCTGAGCGCGCGCAACTCGACTCCGATCCGGGTGGCGGACGTCGCGCGTGTCGAGGTCGGCTACGCGCCGCGGCTGGGAATTGTGGGGATGAACGATCGCGACGACGTGGTGACCGGAATCGTTCTGATGCGCAAGTACGGCAACACGCTCAAGACGCTCAAGGGGGTGGAGGCCAAGGTCCGCGAACTCAATACCTCGGGCATCCTGCCCAGGGGCTACCACGTGGTGCCCTACTACGACCGCACCCAACTGGTCGATATCACGCTGCACACCGTGTTCGAGAACCTCAGCATCGGCATGGCGCTGGTTTTCGTCGTGCTGTTGTTCTTTTTGGGCAACATGCGGGCAGCGTTGATCGCGGCGGTCAATATCCCGCTGGCGCTGCTGGGCGCGTTTACCCTGATGAATGCGACCGGCACGCCTGCCAACCTCATTTCGCTCGGCGCGGTGGACTTCGGCATCATCATCGACACCACGGTCATCGTGATCGAGAACATCCATCGCCACCTGGTGTCGGGCGAGGCGCCGCACGAGAGCAACCGCACCTCGATCCTGCGCGCCGCGCAGGAGGTGGGCGGTCCGATGTTCTTCTCGACGGTCATCTTCGTGATCGCCTTTCTGCCGCTGTTCACGATGCGCGGGGTGGAGGGGGCGATTTTCTCGCCGATGTCGCACACCTACGCCTATGCGCTGGGCACCGCGATCCTGCTCGCGGTCACGCTGTCGCCGGTTCTCGCCTCGCTTTTGCTGCGCAAGGACATGCGGGAGATCCCCAATCCCATCTGGCGCCTGCTGCAGAGCGTCTATCATGGCATCTTCGTGCGCGTGCTCAACTGGCCGCGGCTTACGCTTGCGTTCATGCTGGTGGTTATCGTGTCGGTGCTTTCGCTTTTCTCCAGCCTCGGCGGCGAATTCCTGCCCAAGCTGGAGGAAGGCAACATCTGGCTGCGCGCCACGATGCCGCTGACCATCTCGCTGGTTGACGCCGACCGGCTTGCCAACCGGATGAGAAGTGTGCTGCGCACCTTTCCCGAAGTCACCACCATCGTCTCTCAGGTCGGGCGTCCCGACAGCGGCACCGAAACCACGGGCTTCTTCAACACGGAAATTTCCGTGGACCTCAAACCCCACCATCTATGGCCCGGCAAGTTGACCAAGGCCGACCTGATAGCGCAAATCGACCGCAAGCTGACGCACGAGTTTCCGGGCGTGGACTTCGAGTATTCGCAGAATATCGAGGACAACATCAATGAAGCGCTGTCCGGGGTCAAAGGAGCCAACTCGGTGAAGGTCTTCGGTCCCGATCTGGCCGTCGACGAGAATATTGCCAATCAGATCATGGCGGTGATGAGCAAGGTGCCGGGCATCACCGAACTGGCGGTCTACCGCTCGCTGGGCCAGCCCAACGTGCTGATTGCACCCGACCGCGTGGCCTGTGCGCGCTACGGCCTGAACGTCGGTGACGTAACCGCGGTGGTGCAGGCCGCGATCGGCGGCCAGGCCGTGACCCAGGTGCTTGAGGGCGACCGCCGCTTCGACCTGGTCGTGCGCTGGCTGCCGCAGTATCGCCAGAGCCTCGACGCCATCCGCCAGATTCGCGTGGCGCTGCCCGGCGGCGCCTACATCCCCTTGGGCCAGGTGGCACGCATCACCAGCGCCGAAGGTGCTTCCTTCATTTACCGCGAGGGCTCCCGCCGCTACGTACCGGTGCGTTTCGCGGTGCGCGGGCGCGACTTGCAGAGCGCCATTCAGGATGCCAAACAGCAGGTCGCCGAAAAGGTCAAGCTGCCGGAGGAAGCAAGCCTGGAGTGGGCGGGTGAATATGGCGAACTGCAAGCCGCCAATCGCCGGCTGATGGTCGTGGTGCCCTTCGCGCTGATCCTCATCATGGGCGTGCTGTACGCCGCGACCCGCTCGCTGATTGACACGTCGATCATCATGGCCCAGATCCCGGTTGCGTGTTTGGGCGGAGTGCTGGGATTATTCCTGACCGGTACGCCGTTTAGCGTGTCGGCAGCAGTCGGCTTCATTTCGATTTTCGGCATCGCCACGATGGACGGCATCCTGCTCAGCTTCTACATCCGCCAGCTCTGGAGCGAAGGCCATCCGTTCAAGGAATCAATCATCCTGGGCTCGGATCGGCGCCTGCGCGCGACCATGATGACCGATTTGGTCGACGCATTCGGCCTGCTCCCGGCCGCAATCTCCACCCGCATTGGCGCGCAGACCCAGCGTCCGCTGGCGATCGTGGTGATCGGCGGGGCGCTGGCGATCATGGTGCTGACGCGCGTGCTGCAGCCGGTTCTGATTTACCTGGGCCATCGCCAGTTGCGTCTGACCGAGCAGCGCGGCAATGGCAACGACGCCACGTCGCTTTCGCGCCTGTAAAGGGCCGGTCTTTCCAACGTTTTTGCCTCAGCGACGGCAGTGCAAACGCGCTTTATAATAAACCTATGGATCGCGCCATCGAGCATATACCGCCGGCGGAGCCGCGCCCCGGATGGGTCGCCCGGATTGAACAGCATAAGGGCGGCTTGACGCTGGCCTTGTCGGCCGTCTTTTACGGGGCGAGTTGGATGGTGTCGCTGCTGACGCCGTGGCATACGGCGGGCACCCTGATGCGGTCGGTGGGCGAGGCGGCGCTGGTCGGTGGGCTGTGCGATTTCATCGCGCTCAAGATGATTTTCGAGCGCCGCTGGTATCTGCCCAACTCCGGCGTGCTGCCGCGCAACCGCCAGAAGCTGATTGACGGCATCGCCGCGACGATCGAAAACCAGTGGCTGACTCCCGCGATGATCGACAAAAAGCTGCGCGATCTGGATCTGGTCAAGCGGCTGGGCCGTTACCTGGAAGACGTCTCATTGGAAGACGTGATCGACCGCACCCATCTGGCCGGCATCTGCCAGAGTATCGCCGGCTACGCCCGCTCGCCGCAGTTGATCGACTTTCTCGAACAACGGCTGGAAGCGTCGGCACCGCGTTCGGTGCGGGTCGCCAACGCGCTCGGTATCATCACCTACCGCAAGCTGAGCGAACGGATTGGCCGCGAGCTGAGCGGACTGCTGATCTCGCTGCCCACCAACGCCGAGCTGATCAAGGCGCTGGAGGAACGCCTGCACTTTTTGGGCGAGGAATTGCAGCAGCGCCAGAGTGCGACCCGCGAGGCCGCCTACCGTATCATGGACACCCTGGTCGAACATGCGGTAGCCGCCAGCCGCGGTGAAATCACGCGTATGGTCAGGGAAAATCTCATGAGCCTGTCCGATGAGGAAATCCGCCGCCAGATCGAAAGCCGCACCCGTACCCATCTGGACTGGATCCGCGTCAACGGCGGCATCTTCGGTGCTTTGTTCGGCGCCTTGTTTGGACTGCTCAATTACGCTGCCGCGCACAGCGCCGCGCTAATCGCCCTGATGCGTCTGCCCTGAGCCAACCCCTGACCCCTTGCCTCAAAGCGAAGGGAGAAGAAAAACCGTCCCCCTTCGCTTTTAGGGGAGGGGCCAGGTTGTCTGACTCGCCATAGCCGCGGCAGGATGATAGATGGGCGGTGGACAACAGGAGCAAACACGCAATGCAAATTCAGACTTTGGCGAGTGGATTTGGGCTGATCGAAGGTCCGCGTGTGGATGAGCAGGGGCGCTTGTATTTCACCGACCATGCCACCGACAGCGTGTGCCGGCGCAATCCTGACGGACGCATTGAAACCCTGGTCGCGGGACGCAAAAGCGTCGGCGGACTGGCCTTTTGTGAAAACGGCGGCCTGTTGATGTCCGGGCCGTCGCTGGCGCGCTGGGATGAAACGAGCGGCGCCATACAAGAGATCTTTTCAAAGTATCCGGGCCGCACCATCAACAGCCTCAATGACATGACCGTCGATGCGCAGGGCAGCGTTTATGTCGGTTCGATGAACTACAACGCACTCGATCGCGATGCCAAACCGGTGCCCGGCGATCTCTATCGCGTCGATCCAGGCGGCGCTGTGACGCTGGTGGGCGAGGGCTATCAGGTCAGCAACGGTCTGGGCTTCAGTCCCGACGGCAAGGTGCTTTACCACGCCGATTCGCCGCCCAAAACCATCTGGGCATATGACGTCGCCGTTGATCGCACGCTCAGGAATCGGCGCGTGTTTGCCAAAGTGCCCGAAGGCTATCCTGACGGCCTGGCGGTGGACGCCGAGGGCGGGGTGTGGGTGGCTGCGATTTTTGCCTACGAGCTGGTGCGCTTTAAGCCCGACGGCACAGTGGAGCGGCGGCTTAAAATCCCGTCGCGGATGGTGGTAAGCCTGGTGTTCGGCGGTACCGACATGTGCGACCTGTACGTGGTGACCGGCGACAACGTCGACCGTGCGCTGAAGGGCACCATCTTCAAATTGCGCTCCGACATCCCAGGCCTGCCGGTACCCAGAGCGAAGCTGTAGCGCCTGGTGAGCCATGCCTGGGCTCCGACATACTTTTTGGGGTTACGAGGGGCTCGATGTGGCCGATTAGCGCCGCCATCGGCGCCGGCGCCGCGGCGGTCTGCGGTCCAGCGCACCCCAACGCGGCAGTTCAGCACCCTCAACGATAGCGCGTGCGGCCAAGCGACCCGCGTGAACGCTCAACGCCACTCCGTGTCCGGCGTAGGCGCCCGCCACGATGACGGTGGGGCGGTCAGGGAGCCGTCCCAGGAGCGGCACTGCATCCTCTGTGAATGCGATCGGGCCGCCCCACGAGGCTGAAAATTCGACCTTGCGCAATCCGGGATGGAGTCCGCGCACGCGGTCCTCAAGCTGGGCCAGAGCCGCTCGTGGACTTCCCCGGTTTACGTCGCTTGCCTCAAGCTCCTGCGGGGACCCGAAGACCAGGCCCGCGCCGAAGACCACGCGCCCGTCGTCCATGGTTCTACCCCACAGGTACGGCAAATCAGTGGTGTAAAAAGGAATGCCTTCCGCCAGACCGATTGCTTGCAGTGTGGCGGCATCCAGCGGCTGGGTCGCGCAGGCGAAGGTAAGTGAGCTGTGCACGTTAACATGCTCAAGCGGGAGCAGTTCGGACAGCCAGGCATTGGCGGCCACCACGATGTATTCGGGATAAACGACCTGACGGCCAAATTCTATCGCCGGTTGCGGCGTGGTGACGATGCGCCGGACCGGCGTGTTCTCGTGCAGCGTCGCGCCGAGCCCGATTGCGGCGCGCAAAAGGCCAATGAGCAGGCGCGCGGGCTCCACGACTCCACCGCTGACCGTATTGGCAATGTGTATCGGTTGCCCCGCATCCTGCCAGGGCAGGAGCCGCTGGTTGTGACCCGCGCCGTGTTCGATCTCCCAACATCCGGGCAGGCGCAGGCCGCAGTCGATCGCCTCGGCCTTAACCAGGCGGTCGAGTTCCGGCACGCACGAATCGGCCTGTTCCAGCGGCCCCGCGGCCGTGCCCTCCAGAACCAGGCCACCGGTCCTGCCGCTGGCGCCTTCGCCGATGCGGCTGGCCTCGAAGATCGCGGCGCTGATGCCGCGCTTGGCCAGATGATACGCGGTCGATGCGCCGGTGAATCCGCCGCCGATTATTGCTACCTGCGCGGCCTCCACCTGGCCGCCGCGCTGCGGGACCCGCTCATATGTCCATGGCGTCGTGCCCCACTGTTTGCGGTCCTGCCCGATCATGCCGGCCTGCCTTACGGCAGCGCGGCCGCACCTGGTTTGCGCAAGGCATGGACTGCGCCGAGAATCTTCTGCGGCGGCGGTTGTTCGCGATAGTAGGGTGAGGTGAAAATCCATCTGACCTGCCCGCTTCTATCGACCAGCATGAAAGCCGGAATCGCGCTGTCGGGCTGATGGTTGCCATAGTGCTGCACCAGGCCCAAGGGTCCCAGCAGGCTTTCCGACGAATCGCTCAGCAGCGGGAGATCGGTGTGCAGAAAGCGCGCCAGCATCGTCGAGCGCTGCGGCGGGTCGGCACTGACCGCGACGATTTGGACGCCGGCATTGCGGAACTGCTCGCGCACACGCGTCAGTTCGCCCAGTTCGAACCGGGCGAAGGGGCAGAAGTCGCCGCGATACACCACCACCAGGGTGAGCGGACTGGCGGCGAACATGGCACTGTCGTGAATGACGTTGTTCTGGTCGGCCAGCCTGAAGTACGGAAATCTGTCGCCCATTCCTACTTTCAGTTTAAAAGGGGGGTTGCGCGTTCCGCGCAGCGTGTAGCTGACGAACCTGCCGCCGCCGATGGCGAAAGTGATGCAGGCCAGCAGCGCGAGCCCGGCGATAGCCAGCTTGGCATGCGGCGACCACAGTCCCAGCGCCACGCGCAGCGCGCCCAGTCCCAAAATCACGCCCAGCGCTATCAGGACGTAAGCCGGATAGGGAATCGCCAGGTGGATTCCGAGGGCGGGCGAACTCCAGAAGTTGGCCAATGTGTATCCGTAGCTGAAGGCGCCCGCCGCGAGCAGCACGATCGCCGCGATCACACGCATCGGTTGGGCCGGCGGCACTTGCCATGGTTCTTCGGCCGCTGCTTCTCTCCGCGCCTGCGCCGCGTTCTGCTCGGTCTGCGCGCTGCTTATCGCCGCGTCGGGTGCAGAGAACTCGGGATGGTGCACATCGTCAATCGTATTACTCATCAATCATCGAGCAGGGCTTCGAGCTGTTCGCGGGTGACGGTTTTGACTCCGCGCTGACGCCATCGCTCCCGCACCGCCGCCGCATTGGCCGGATCGATTTCATGGATCGCGTCGATGACGACCCAGGGAACCCGCCCGTGCTCGAGCAGGGCGTTGACCGCGTGATCGACGCAGACGTCAGTGTAAACTCCGTAGATCACCACATGCTCGTACTGCGCCGCCAGGCGCGACAGCAGTGAGCGCGCGTTGGCGTTGCCGGCGAGCACGTCGACGTCCTGCTTTTCGATGATCAGCTCCCCGCTATGTCTGAGCGCGTTTTCCAGCCGTTCATCATCCACTTGACGCGCGGGGATGGGATGGGGATTTGACGGCGCGGTTTCTTCCACTTTGCGCTGCCCCTCAGTGCCGTCCATGCAGTGGTCGGGCCACTTGCCGCCGTTGCGGGCCAATTCGCGGTCGCCGGGGAAATGGCGATCGGTGGAGCAGATGCGGCGGATTTTGCGCCGCTGCGCCAGCTCGGTCAGATGCCTGAGTGCGGGCAGAATCTTCTCGCTGCCGGGCACGTACAACGCGCCGCCCGGCAACATGAAATCGCGCTGCGTGTCGACATCGTAAAACAAGGTGCGTTCGGGGCGCAGTTTTTCCTGGGAGTTCATGACCAATCCTCCCGCTTCCGATACTAACTACCCAGCATAGCGCGTCCGGACGCGCCATTCACGCGCGTGCCGCCCGCGCAGGCAGATGGTTAAAAATGCTCGGGCTCGTGCTTGCGGCGGCTGTCGCGTTCGATCTGAACGGTCATGTGATGGATGTTGAAGCGCGCCAGCACCTCGGACATGTCGGACAGGATCCGATCGGAATCGGCGTGGTCGCCCACCACGGCGTGTGCCGAGAGCGCGAATTCACGCGCGCTCAGGCACCATACGTGCAAGTCGTGGACCTCTTCGGTGCCGGGCACACCGAGCAGACTGCGGCGCAATTCTTCCAAATCGATGTTGGCGGGAACCGCTTCCATCAGGATATCGACGCCCTCGCGAATCAGTCCCCACGACCCGTAAATGATCAACGCCGCGATGAACAAGCTGACCAGCGGATCGGCCAGATGCCAGTGCGTGAAATACAGCAGCGCGCCGGCGGCCATCACGCCCATCGAACCGGCCAGGTCGGACAGCACGTGCACAAACACCGCCCGCAGCGCCATCCCATGGCCCTGCTCCCGCCCACCCTGATAGGTGAACCAGGCCAGAAACGAGTTGACCATCAGCCCTATCGCGGCGATCAGCATGACGGGCAGGCCGTTGACCGGCTCCGGACGGCTGATGCGATGGAGGGCTTCGAAGATCAGAAAGGCGACCAGCACCCACAGGAACAGGCCATTGAGCAGAGCACCCAGGATTTCCGCGCGCAGGTAGCCGTAAGTCTTGCCGGCGCGCGCCGGCCGCGCCGCGATCCACAGGGCAAACAGGCTGAGCAGGATCGCCGCCAGATCGGTCAGCAGATGGATCGCGTCGGACAGCAGCGCCAGGCTGTTGGTGTAGATGCCGCCGATCAGTTCGGTGAGAAAATAGGCCGCGGTTACAGCCAGTACGATCAGCAGGCGGCCGGCATCTGCCCGATGGGTTTGCAATCGATTCCGTCCGGCGCGTGGTGGTCGTTCAATCGTAGCGGATAAGCGACAGACATTTCACCTCGCCCAGCCGCGCACGACCCCCCAGGAAGCCCAACTCGATTATAAAGGCGCAGCCCACGACCTGCCCCTTGAGCGTACCGACCAGTCCGATCGCGGCCTCCGCGGTGCCGCCAGTGGCGAGCAGGTCGTCGACGATCAGCACGCGGCTGCTGGGCGCGATGGCGTCCTGGTGGATTTCCAGCGAGTCGACGCCGTATTCCAACTGATACTGCTGGGTGACGCGATGGTAGGGCAGCTTGCCGGGCTTGCGCGCGATCGCCATCCCCACGCCCAGCCGGTAGGCGACCGCGGCGCCAACGATAAACCCGCGCGATTCAATCCCCAGCACCACATCGACCGCGCCCAGGAAGGGCGCAGCGATATTGTCCACCGTGGCCGCCAGTGCACGGCCGTCGGCCAGCAGCGGTGTGATGTCCTTGAAAACGATGCCGGGTTTGGGGAAATCGGGTATGTCGCGGATGAAATGCCTGAGTTCGTCGCTATTCATACGAGCCCCGGTCAAGGGCGCCTCCAGAGCCCAAGTGTGCCTGATGCTCGTCGGCCAAAAAAGCCGCGGCGGCGGTTAATAGCGGCTGCCGGCCGCCAGACGCGTCTGATCGGTGGCTGGAATCGGCGCCAGGTAAAGCAACGGGTTGCTGGCGATATTGTTGTGCCGCACCTCGAAATGCAGATTGGGACCGGTGGTATGGCCGGTGCGCCCGACCCGTCCAATCACCTGGCCGCAGGTGACCATCTGTCCTTCCCTGACCAAATTGGTCGAATCGTGCGCATACACCGTCACGTAATGATTTTCATGCTGGATGATAACGATCTTGCCGTAGCCGCGCATGCGGCCTGCAAAGATCACCCGTCCGCTTGCCGCCGCCATCACCGGCGTTCCAACCGGCGCCGCGATATCGATCCCTTCATGCATCGCGCCGTGGCGCAGGCCGAATCCCGAAGAGAGTGTGCCATGAGCAACCGGCCAATCAAATCTGGGGATTTTAAAGGGTAACGGAGCGGGCCCCAAGGCCGTGCGGGCCGGCGGACGAGGCGCGGGCGCGTGAATCAGGGAGCAGGATGTGGCCATGCTCAGCCCCGCCAGCGCCAGCATCCTCCCCCATCGCCGCGGTGCTGCTTTATTCCACCACCCCAAATTCCAGCCCCTCCTGTCCGCACCGCCCGGCTCAATCCCGATGCCCGCCCCATGGCGAGCCGGGTTAGGTCAATTTAAGGTGCAAAGCCGAACTTGCCCGTCATCTTGACAAACCGGCATTCGCCAAAGTAGCTCTCCTGCCACTGACCGTTGACGCGTTCAATTCGGACCAAAGTCTGTAACTCGTCCTCGCCGATCGGAGCAATCAAACGCCCACAGGGCGACAGTTGCTGGAGCAGCGGACGCGGAATTCCGGGCATCGCCGCCGCGACGATTATCACGTCAAAGGGCGCGGCCTCCGGCCATCCCAAAGATCCGTCGCCCAGCCGCAAAAAGCAATTTGTCACGCCCATCTCCCGCAGGGTCGTGACGGCGCGGCGATGCAACTCTGGAATACATTCGACAGTGTAAACCTCGCGCGCCAGGCGGGCCAGGATCGCGGCCTGATAACCGCATCCGGTGCCGACTTCCAAAACCTTCTCATCGCCCTTGAATTGTGCGATTTGCACCATTTCGGCGACGATATAGGGCTGAGAGATGGTCTGCTCGGCGCCGATCGGCAGCGGCCCGTCCTCGTAGGCGCGTTCGATCAGACTTGGGCTGACGAAGCGATGGCGCTCCACCGCACGCATCGCCTCCAGTACCCGGGGGTCGTTGATGCCGCGCGCCTTAAGCTGCTCGGCCACCATCCGCTCGCGCGCCACGTTCAGGTCCATTGCCTCAGATTATAGCCCATCGGCGTGAAAATCAAACAACGTATTGCGCACTGCTGATGGGTCAATCCCTTTTCGCTGTGGTCCAACTGCGCTAGTAGGATATGTGTACAGAGCATTGATGTGACCGCGCAGCAGCGCTTGATCGGAGTCTCCGAGCGCGCAAAATTGAACAGACGTTAAGTCCTGACCCACCAACCGGGAGGGAACCGACATGGCCGAGTACGACATTCAGATCAAGGGCGGGACCGTGGTCGATGGCACGCGCGTGCCGCGTTATCGCGCCGACGTGTGGATCCGCGACGGCAGGATCGCACAAATCGGTGGCCGCGCGCCGGGTTTCGCCAAAAAAGTCATCGACGCCGACGGCCTGATTGTCGCCCCCGGCTTTGTCGACCTGCACACCCACTATGACGCGCAGATCCGCTGGGATCCGTACTGCACCATCTCCGGATGGCACGGCGTGACGTCGGTGGTGCTGGGCAACTGCGGCTTCGGTTTCGCCCCAGTCAAGCCCGAGTTTCGCGACCGCTCGATGCTGACCATGACGCGTACCGAGGCGATTCCCTATGAGTCGATGAAGCGGGGCCTGCCATGGGATTGGGAGACCATCCCAGAATACCTCGACTCGCTCGACCGCGCGCCCAAGGGCGTCAACTGTATCCAGTACATGCCCACCGCATCGCTGATGATTTACGTGATGGGCTTGGAGGCGGCCAAGACGCGGCCCGCCACCGAGGAGGAACGCGCCGAGATGCGCCGCCTGTTGCATCAGGGACTCGACGCGGGGCTGTGCGGCTTTTCAATCCAGCGCCTGGGCCGCAATTCCAATCAAACCGACTATGACGGCTCGCCCATGGTGACCGATACCATGTGCGAGGAGGACGTGTTCAACCTGGCGCGCGTGCTGCGCGCGCGCGACGAGGGTTTCATCGAGATCACCCAGGCCACCGGCTACATCAAGGAGGATTTGGCGTTTGTTGAGCGGCTGGCGGCCGAGGCGCGCCGGCCGGTGCTGCACAATGCTATCGTAGCCACGCGCAAGGATCCCTCCACGCATCAGAAGAGCCTCAGATGGCTGGAGAAGATGCGCGCCAAGGGGCTGCCGATCTTCGGCCAGTGCGGCACGCATCGCACCGGCTTTGCGTTCACGCTGGAGCATTGGAACCTCTACGACTCCTCCCGCTACTGGAAGGAGATGACGACCGGCACCAAGGAAGAGCGGATGCGTAAGATGCGCGACCCGCATCTGCGCGAGGGCGCCAAGAGCCAGCAGTCGAATCGGCGGTTGGAGATCGTGCAGGCCGGAGTTGGCGGCCGAATTCCGGCGCTGATCGTGCAATGGGTCAATGATCAGCCCGAGCTAGAGAAATACGTCGGCAAGTCGATCGGCCAGATTGCGCAGGAAGAGGGCAAGCATCCGGTCGACGTGATGCTGGATCTGTCGTTGGCGACCGATCTGAAGGCCGAGTTCCTGGGCCCCAACCGGGGATTCAACGCCGAGTTCACCGCCGAGATGATCAACAATTCGATGTACACCTTCCCCGGTGTGTCCGACGGCGGCGCACATACCAAGTTCTTCTGCGGCGGCGCGTTTACTACCGACTTCCTGTGCTGGCTGGTGCGCGACGAACAGCGCGTGACGCTGGAGGAGGCGCACTTCCGCCTCTCCGCTCTGCCCGCGCACGCAGCCGGCTTTCGCGATCGCGGCGTGCTGCGCGAGGGCGCCTGGGCCGACGTCGTGGTGTACGACCTCAACGCACTGGGAATCGAGCCGGAGTGGATCGGCGAGATCGCCCACGACTTTCCCGGCGGCGAGTGGCGCCGCGTGCAGCATGCCAGAGGTTATCGCGCGATCATCGTCAACGGCCAGATGACGTTTGACGAGGGCAAGCCGACCGGCGCGACCCCCGGCAAGCTGCTGCGCCACGGGCATGCGTAAGCAAACCCGCGTCGCCTGGGCTGAGGGGCTGAAATCTGGCAGGCTGTTGAAAAAGGATTTTCACAGCCTACC
This sequence comes from Pseudomonadota bacterium, assembly GCA_021325025.1. Classification (GTDB taxonomy): domain Bacteria; phylum Desulfobacterota; class Binatia; order Binatales; family Binataceae; genus JAJPJA01. The sequence goes on from JAJPHZ010000014.1 coordinate 52,129, forward strand.
CCCTCTCTCTTATCTCTCCCAGAGGGAGAGAAGATTAAGGAAGGAAGCTAGTTTTTATGCAGGGTGTTGAGGACTACCTGCTTGGTAAACTCCAGAGTCCTACTTTCTCAACACCTGCTAAAACACCGCCAGCGGATTGACCGGGGAGGCGGTGCCGCGCTTGAGCACCAACGGCGCCATCATGAACTGGAACGCGTAGCGATTGGTGCGCGCGCAATGCTGCGACAGCGCTTCGAGGTCGGCGTTGTCGATCAGATGAATGCCCATCACGACCAGCGTCCCGATGTGGATCGGCAAGGGAACATCGTCGTAGCCGCTGGGAATCACGTCGCTGGTGCCGTCGGAGCCGAGCACCGCGATTTTACGCTCGTGCAGCCACGGCAGGCAGGTGGCGTCCAGGCCCGCCATGTCGATCAGTCCCCGCTTGGGCGGTTCCCATCCGCCCTTGGAGGCGCGGCGCTTGGGGCGTGCGGTGCGAATCATCAGCACGTCGCCCTCTTCGACCCGCACGCCATGGTCCTTTTCCGCCGCTTCCAGGTCTTCGGGAAAAATATGATGGCCGGGCTCGAACCATTCCACGTTTTTGATCTTCGCGATGTCCAACAGCACGCCGCGGCTCACCACTCCCGGCATGGCAACCTCGATCGAGCACTTGCGGGCGCCGTGCGAACCGACTTCACCGGCGTCAAAGCCGTTGTACATCCTGCCCTGCCAGAAGATATGGCAGAGCGCATCCAGATGGGTGGTGGCGAAGCCGTGCGGCGAAATCGCGAAATAGTCGGCGACGCCCGCCATTGCCTCGCGCGGCGAGTCCGAGCCCGCCTGCATCATGAGGTGCGTGACCGGGGTGGGGTTGTCGTTGGCGGTGATCGTCGCCAGCGGCAGCGACATCGAAACCACCTCGCCGGTCTTGACCAGCGCCGCAGCGGCGGCCCGTTTGGCGGGGGTGATAAAGTTCAGCGCGCCGCGCTGGTCGTCCTTGCCCCACCGGCCCCAGTTGCTGAGTTTTTCGAACAATCCCTTGACTTCGGCGGATGTCAGACGCTGTGCCACTTGGATTTTCCTTTCTTCCGATCAGATTGAATGCCAGTTTGCCCGAGCGCTTTTGACCGTCAACTGACCCGCTGCGAGCGCAGCACTTGGCCCGGCATCGCGCCGGTGTGCCGGCCGTGCTCGTAGAGTACTTCGCCGTTGACGATCGTGTATTCGATACCACGGGCGCCGACCACGAACCGCGCGCCGCTGCCCGGCAGGTCCCGCATCAGGTGCTGACGGCCCGAGGGCCCGATGGTGTCGAAGTCGAAGATGGTAACATCGGCGGCCATCCCGGGCGCCAGCCGGCCCCGCCCCGCGATGCCGAACAGGTCGGCGGGCTCCGAAGTGATGCGCTTGATGGCGTGCTCCAGCGTCAGCACCTGCTTGTCGCGCACCCAATGACCGAGCAGATAGGTGGGGTAGCCGGCCTCGCAATGGGAGTTGACGTGCGCGCCGCCGTCGGACAGCCCGATAATCGTGCGCGGATCGCCGATCAATTCGTAAATCCGATCCTCCTCCAGCGGAATCATGGTGAAGCGCGCCGCGAGGCCGTCTTCCAACGCCACGTCAAAGAACGTGTCGATCGGATCCCGGCCGCGCCGATGCGCAATCTGCGCGACGCTCATCCCTTGCAGCGGCTTGAGTTCTTCGCGCACGGCTTCATCGAGTGCGATGCGCGTCATATCGAGCTTGAAGCGTTTGAAGGTCTTGAGTTCCTCGCGGAACGCGTTGCGGAAGCCGGTGTTGGCGTAGATTTTCCTCTGCTCCTCGGCGCTCTGGTTGAAGACCGGACGCCACGACTCCATCGAGGCGAAAATCCCCGGTGCGCGCAGGTCGATACTGACGATAATCGGCACCGCGCTGACCTGTGGAATGCCGCCGCGGCGAATCAGCGGTTCAGCCTTCTTGAGCGTCTCGAAGTGCCCGTCCCGGCCGCGAATCGAAACCAGCAGCCAGGTCACGGGCCGATCGGCCGCGGTCAGCAGGTCATCGAGCAGTTGGTATTCCTCATCGGTCAGGACGCCGATGGTCTTGGTGAGGGCGATTTCGATCGCGCCGCGGCCCATCTCTTTGAGTACGCCCGCGTAAGCCATCAACTCCTGGTGGCTGGCCAGCCGGCAGGCCAGCGGTCGTCCTTGGTAGCCGATGTGGTTGGAAAACGTGGTGGTCGAAAAGCCGAACGCGCCGGCCGCGATCGCGTCGCGCAGCAGCGCTCTGATGCGCGCCAGTTCCTCGGGCCGTGCCGCTCGCTCCATCGACTCCTCGCCCATCACGAAATGGCGAAACGGAGTCAGCGGCGCCAAAAAACCCAGGTTGATTCCGCTTCGGCGCCGTTCGGCGGCGTCCATGAAATCGCCAAAGCCGACCCACTCCCAGTTTATGCCTTTGGACAGTGCGTCGAAGGGAATGCCCTCCACGTTGACCAGGTCCCAGGCCGTGATTTCGCGCACCTCGGGTTTGCACGGCGCGATACCCACGCCGCAGTTGCCCATGATCACCGAGGTCACGCCGTGCCAGGACGTGGAGGTGACCAGCGGGTCCCAGCAGATTTGGGCGTCGTAATGGGTGTGCGGGTCGACGAAGCCGGGCGCCACGATCAGATCGGAGGCGTCGAGCACGCGCGCCGCGCCGTCGCGCACTCGGCCGATCTCGACGATTCTGCCCTGCGCGATTGCCACGTCGGCCCGAACCGCGGGCGCGTCGGTTCCGTCAACCACGGTCCCGTTTCTGATCAGCAGGTCGTAGCTCATGGGTGCACCTCTACCGGCGCCCGGGATGGCGCCGCATCGGCTCATCGGATTGCGCTGAGCCTCATCTAATACAATTCAGCGCAATTCTCAAAGACGATTTGCGTTGGGCAAGGACCTGCTTCGGCTCAGTTCGCCGGAGCCGACGCTACTTTTTGTCCTGCTTCTCTCCAGCCCGTGATCCCGTCGGACATCACGCTGACGTTCTTGTAACCGGCTTTGACCGCCCGCCGGGCGGCCGCGTGGGAAGCCATTCAAAGCCAGTTGTGGCAGTAAAAGACCAGCGGCGTGTTCTTGTCCGCCGGCAGCTCAGCCGCGACATCGTAATGGCCGGGAGAAGACAGCAGGTGCGCGCCGAGGATAATCCCCTCGCGCTCGCGGACGTCAGGCGGATTGGCGTCGAACACCATCACCTTGGAGTTGTGCGCGGCCATCATCGCGACCAGATCGGACACGTGGATGGTCTTGAACCCCTGATCGCCCTCGACCTTGGACAGCAGGTCGCCGATGCTCAGGCAGCGAGCCGGGGCGCTCAATCCAAAGGACGCAATCGCAATTGCAGCCGCAATCATTATGATTTTGCACATGGTCCCCTCGGCGGCTGTCTCCGCCGCCTTCAATGCTAAGCATTTCGCGCGGCAAAGCCAACTCAGAGGCGGATGCAGACTTTGCCGAAATGTCGGCCGCTGGCCAAATAATCCAACGCCGCCGGCGCCTCATCGAATTGAAAGACCCGGTCGATAATCGGACGCATCCCGTTGACGCTGATTGCGCGGTTCATGTCCTCGAACATCTCGCGCGAGCCGACCCGGATCCCCACCACGTGGGCCGCACGGAAAAGAATGCCCAGCGGATTGATCTCGCCGCCCATCCCGGTCAGCAGGCCGATTACCGTGATGAAGCCGCCGGGGGCGATCGCCTGCAGCGCATGGACGAGCGTTCCTGCTCCGCCCACGTCCAGGATATGGTCGGCACCCTCGCCGCCGGTCAGCTCCATCACGCGTTTGTCCCAGTCGGGCGTGGTCTTGTAATTGATCACTTCGGCGGCACCCAATTCGCGCAACCGCGCGACCTTGTTTTCGCTGCCGGTCGTCGCGATCACGCGTGCCCCGGCCAGGCGCGCAAACTGAAGTCCGAAAATCGAAACCCCGCCGGTGCCCTGCACGACAACCGTCTGACCGGCCGCGACGTGGCCAACTGTAACCAGCGCGTTCCATGCGGTCACCGCCGCACACGGCAGCGTCGCTGCCTCTTCGTACGAAAGATGTTCAGGGATGTGGACCACTGCGCTTTCAGGCAGCACCGCGTATTCGCGCAGCATCCCGTCAACGCTGCCGCCGCCCAGCGACGACTCTGCCGTGCGCGAGCGCGGCCGGCCGGAAATCCATCCGGGCGTGAAGATAGCGGCCACCCGATCGCCGGCTCGCACGCGGCTGACGCCGGCACCGAGCTCCGCTATTTCGCCAGCGCCGTCCGACAGCGGGATGAGGCCGGGCTTGGCGCCGCCCATGCTGCCCCTGACCGTCAGCAGGTCGCGGTAATTGAGCGACGTTGCCCGGACCCTGATCAGGACCTCGCCGGGACCCGGCGTCGGCTGCGGCCGCTCGACCAGCGCCAGGCGCCCGGCGCCGCCTTCGTTTCTGATTTCGTAAGCTTTCATATTCGCCTCCGCCCGAAGACGTGTGCGCTGTATTTGAAAACTAGCAGTCACCCTCATCCTTGCCCACAGAGTTCGGTTGAAAAATGTGGGGTCGGCTCTCCGCTGAAAAGAGGACGGTTCACCGACCGCCTTGACGCGGGAATCGGTTCTTGGACCGGGATGCTACTTTTTCTTACGCCAATCTGTAGTCCAACCAAATCTGGATGGGAGAGGGCCGACGTACCCGCCGTGACGCGCGAGCGTTTTCCTGGTGCTCGCCACCAATCAATGCCGAGCATCAAGGAGTCGGCAGGGGTCAGACCCGAGCAGGCCTGAGCCGATACATAAGCAAGCGCGCGCCCGTCGGCTCGCGCGTCGATGACAGGTAGGGACGCCTGTCCCACTATTGGCGGGCATTTTCCAGGTCATCCCGGCTTTCGGTCATAGGGCTGACCGGTGCGCCGGTGCGCGCCGCGATGACCCGGCATGCGAGGATCGCCAAGGTTGCAGATGGGCACCAATGTATAAAGCCTCTTCACTGACTTCCAGCCTGTGAACAGCTCGGCAGCCGCCTGAAGTTTATTACTTCGCGTTCCCGCGAAACTGATCTGGCGGCTTGACGCGAGGGACTACTTGCCGTGACAGCGTTTGTACTTCTTGCCCGAGCCGCAAGGGCAGGGATCGTTGCGGCCGACTTTCTCGCCTTCGCGTCTGATAGGCGTGGCGCCCGCCTCTTCGCGCTCGGCGCCGTGGCTCATCACCATCTGCTGCGGACGGCGCTGTTCGATCTGCTGGACTTCCTGCTGGCGCGTGACCTGCACCGAGAAGATCTTCTCCGCGACGTCCTGCTGCATCACGCCCATCATCTGCTCGAACATCGCGAAGCCTTCCTTCTGGTACTCGACCAGCGGATTCAACTGCCCGTAGCCGCGCAGCCCGATCCCCTCTTTGAGGTGATCCATGGCCAGCAGATGGTCCTTCCACAGCGAGTCCAGCGTCTGCAGCATCACGATCTTCTCGATCTGACGCATCACCGGCGGTGTGAAGGCGGCCTCGCGCTCCTCATAAACCCTGCGCACGCGCTCGCGCGCTGCTTCCGCCAGCGCCTCGGGGCTGTCGGGTGCCGAGCCGTTGTTGCGGAATTCGGGACGGAACTTGAACTGCCGGTAGAACGCGTCCTCCAGCGCCTTCCAGTCCCATTCTTCGGGCGAGGCTTCGGCGTCGATATGCGCGTCGACGATGTTTTCGATCAGCTCATCGCACATGTCGAGCACGTCATCCTTGAGCGATTCGCTGCCCAGCAGCTCGCGGCGGCGATGGTAGATCACCTCGCGCTGCTTGTTCATCACGTCGTCGTACTCGAGCAGATGCTTACGGATGTCGAAGTTGTGGGCCTCGACCTTTTTCTGCGCGTTCTCGATCGCGCGCGAGATCCATCGATGCTCGATCGGCATGCCGTCTTCCATGCCGATTTTGCCCATGAAGCCCTTGAGCCGGTCGGCGCCGAAGATCCTCAACAGGTCGTCTTCCAGCGACAGGTAAAAGCGCGAGGAGCCCGGGTCGCCCTGACGCCCCGAGCGGCCGCGGAGCTGATTGTCGATGCGGCGCGACTCGTGGCGCTCGGTGCCCAGGATATGCAGACCGCCGGCGGCCAGCACCTGCTCGCGCTCCGCCGCGCATTGCGCGCGGTACTTCTCCAGCGCCTGTGCATACTTCGGATCTTTGGGATCGCGCGTTCCGGCTTCCGCCGCCGCCATGAATTCGGGATTGCCGCCCAGCACGATATCGGTGCCGCGCCCGGCCATGTTGGTGGAAATCGTGACGGCCTTGTAGCGTCCGGCCTGGGCGACGATTTCCGCCTCGCGCTCATGGTTTTTGGCGTTGAGCACGTAGTGGCGGATGCCGGTCTTCTTGAGCAGATTGGAAACCCGCTCGGACTTCTCGATCGACACCGTGCCGACCAGCACCGGCTGCCCGCGCTCGTGGCAGTCCTTGATCTCCTCGATTACCGCGTCGAATTTCTCCGCCTCAGTCTTGTAGATCGAGTCATGATGGTCGATACGGATCATGTCGCGGTTGGTCGGCACCACCACCACCTGCAGATTGTAGATCTGCTGGAACTCGACCGCTTCGGTGTCCGCCGTGCCGGTCATCCCGGCCAGCTTCTTGTACATGCGGAAGTAGTTCTGGAAGGTGATGGTGGCCAGGGTCTGGTTTTCGGATTCGATCTTGACGTTTTCCTTGGCCTCGACCGCCTGATGCAGTCCGTCGCTCCATCGCCGCCCCGGCATCAGCCGCCCGGTGAATTCGTCGACGATGATTACCTCGCCGTCCTTGACCACGTAATCGACGTCGCGCTTGAACAGCGCGTGCGCCTTGAGTGCCTGGTTGACGTGATGGAGCAGCAGGATGTTGCGCGGGTCGTACAGATTGTCGACCCCGAGCAGCTTTTCGACCCGGGTCACGCCCTCCTCGGTCAGCGCCACCGTGCGCAGCTTCTCGTCGATCGTATAGTCAGCCTCGGCCTTGAGCCGCGGGATGACGCGATCGACCACGTAGTAGGTGTCGGTGGATTCCTCGGAGGCGCCCGAGATGATCAGCGGGGTGCGGGCTTCATCGATCAGGATCGAGTCGACTTCGTCAACGATCGCGTAATGGTGCTGGCGCTGAACGTAGTCCTCGAGGTTGAACTTCATGTTGTCGCGCAGGTAGTCGAAGCCGAACTCGTTGTTCTGCCCGTAAGTTACGTCGCAGGCGTAGGCGGCCTTGCGCTGCTGATCGGTAAGCCCGTGCACGATCACGCCCACCGACAGGCCCAGGAAGTTATAGATGCGGCCCATCCATTCGGCGTCGCGCCGCGCCAGGTAGTCGTTGACGGTGACGACGTGCACGCCGTGGCCGGCCAGTGCGTTGAGCGTCACCGGCAGCGTGGCGACCAGCGTCTTGCCTTCGCCGGTCTTCATCTCGGCGATCTTGCCCTCATGCAGCACAGCGCCGCCGATGAGCTGGACGTCGAAATGACGCTGGCCCAGCGTCCGCTTGGCGGCTTCGCGCACGATCGCGAAGACTTCGGGCAGCGCGTCATCCAGGGCCCCGGCCTGCTCGTCGGGATCCTCGATGGCGCGGATTTTCTCCTTCCAATGCGCGATGCGGGCGCGGAGTTGGTCGTCGGATTCGGCCTCCAGCGCCGGTTCCATCTCGCCGATCATCCTGACCAGCGGCCGCAAGCGCTTTATTTCACGGTCGTTCTTGGAGCCAAAGATCTTCCGGCCCAGACGGCTAAGCGTGTTCAGTTCCATCTTCAAATTTCAGTTTACTAGCAGCCGACCGGGCGCGAAAGGCGCCGATCCCGGCTTTCGCGCCGCCTAACTGCGCCGGGCTTGGGCCAGTCGTTCGCCCAGCACCGCCGGGACGGGCGGCGGCGCGCCGAAAATCCGCTCGCTCATGGCCGATGATTCCATGCACAGGTAGACGGCCAGGCCGGGCGCCTGCCTCCTGATGCGCTCCGAGAGCGTGCGGAACAGCCGCGCGCGCAGCGGTGTAAACGTCCGATAGCGCCCGTCGGGCGCCAGCACCTCCTCCCCCGCCAGCATCGGATCGGCGGGGAACCGGCGGCGCGCCGCAGCCCGCAGTCCCGGACTCAGACGTAGGCCGCCGATACTGAAAAATACAATCCGCGACGGATCCAGAACGGCAAACAGATGGTCGAGCAGTTGGAGGTAATCGCGCTCGGCCTCCGGATAGGCGATCACCGGGTCCAGATGGAACGCCACCCCGTATCCGGCATCGGCGACGCGGCGAGCGGCATCGATCCGCGCCGCGGGCGGGGCGCTGCGATGCTCCGAGCTGGCGAACACGGCGTGGGGCGACAACGTCCACGAAACGATTACCTGGCCCCTGGGGTCCAGGTTGAGGAGGTTTTCGATCTCATCGGTTTTGGTCTTTAGTTCCAGCGTCAGGTTGCGCTGGCGGGCGAAGAAATCCACCAACTCAAGGCTCAGGCCGGTCAGCGTGTCGAACGCCAGCGAGTCGGCCAACTCGCCCGTGCCGACGCGGAAGTTGCGCTTGGGCGCCTTGCGCACCAGTGCCTGGAGTTCGTCGAATGCGTCGGCGTAATTGGCGTAGACCTGGAACCCGGGATTGTCGGCCACGTACTCCTGCAAAAAGCAGTAGGCGCAATCCATGGGGCAGTTCGAGGCCAGCGTCAGGACCAGGTAGCCGCAGCAGGCGAACTCGCCCGAGCCCGCCGGGCACGCCATCAGAAACGGGCTGCGCCGGCGCATCAGGATCAGACGCCGCTTGCCCGCCGCGAATGAATCCGGCTGACTGCGGTCGGCCATCGCCGCCGGGCGCCCATCGGCGACGTACTCCAGCGGCACACCTGGGGGCAGACGCTCAAGGATGCGGCGCGCCATCGGGCCGTCGCGGAACTCTTCCTCGACGAATACGCGGTCGAGCTCAAACTTCATCCGACCCGCCCAATACTTCGATCAGCGCCTTGATTTTTTCCTTGCGCGCCGCCAGCGCCGCGAGCAACCTGTCCAGTTCGCCTGCGCTGCGCACCGTCAATCGGATCATCAGCTCATCAGAGCTCAGATCCTTGGGCAAGGCCACGGTCAGGCCCGGCGGCAGGCTCATCGCGGCCACCGCCGCCTCCATCTTGGTGCGCGTGCGCGACAGGCGCGGATAGCGCAGTTCACGTAGCTTATCGATCAGCGCGCGGGCGCGTTCCGGACGCGAGCCGCCGCCCCGGATTATCGGGCGCAGTTCGGCGTGCGCCAGGATGCTCGCCGCTCCCTGGCCCTCGCGCACTCCGATTTCCGCCAGCATTTCCAATGCGCTCAGCACCTGGCCGGTGCGCAGCCGCAGGTCGCGTGCGACGGCCAGCAGCGCCAACGCGTCGGTTTCGCTCCAGTCCAGCCATCGGTCCAGCGCGTTCTGCGGCACATGATGCGCCGCCGCCCATTTCCGGATCGCGTCCCGGTATGCGGTCTCCTCGCTCACGCGTGGTCGATACCCATCGGCTGCTGCATCAGTGCGGCATTCCAATCGCCGCTGCAAGGTTGCGATTTGCCGCCAAGCATCGCCTGCGCGCTTTGCCCGAGGCAAGAGTAGAAGATGAATTCATCGCGGCGGCCGCGGCGCAGGAGTCCCTTGGCGTAGATGGCGCATTTTTCCGCGAGCACTTCGGCAACCACGGTCCTCCTGTGCTCACTCAACTTGCCGCCGGCCAGCAATTTCAGCAGGGCGCGAATCCGGTAGCGGTCGAGCGCGGGAGTTATGGCCGAGAGCTGATCGGGATGGCCCGCGCGGCGGGTGACCAACGGTTGGTCGAGCAAGCCGGCCTGGTAGCGGCACAGGATGCGCAGCCACAAATCGTAGTCCTCGCACGCGCGCAGCGCTTCGTCGAAGCCGCCCATTTCGTGGAACAACCCGGTTCGCATCATGACCGCCGAGGGACTGATCAGGCAGGTGCGCAGCGAAGGCTCGAAGATGTCGCCGGCGCGCTTGATATGGCGCTGCCCCGGATTGACGCGCCGCCCGTTGCGTATCCAGCATTCCTGGCTCTGCGCCAGGGGGAATTGCGGATGTGTCCGCATGTAGTCAAGCTGGCGGGCGAGTTTGTCCGCCGCCCACAGGTCGTCGGAGTCAAGGAAGGCCAGATAATCGCCCCGCGCCAGCGCCGCGCCGCGATTGCGAGCCGCCGCCGGACCGCGATGCGCCGTGCGCTCGACACGCACCGCGCAGTGGCACGGCGCCGCCGCGATAACCTCCGCCAACACCCCGCAGCTCAGCTCCTGCCAGGTCCCGTCGGTCGAACCGTCATCGACCACAATCAGCTCCAACGCAACGCCGCGCTGCGCCAGCACCGAGCCAACCGCATCAAGCAGCATCTGCCGCCGGTTGTAAGTGGGAACAATCACGCTGACCTGGGGATTCATGATTTGATGGTTGCTGCCTGTCGACGATGGGTGGGGCATTCTTTTGCCCGCGACTGAATTTTAACAAGGTAGCGCGAGCGCCGATGCTCGCGCGCCGACGGCGGCAGGGGCGCCCGCCCCGCTATTCTTGCCTGCAGATTTCACGGGCCGGACGCTCCACGCCATGGGCGCGCGATACCCTGAACAGGCGGCGGCGCAGCTCCTCGATTCCTTCGCCGTCGGCCGCCGAGCAGGGAAAGACAGCAGCGTTCAGGGGAGCGAAGCGGCGCCTCATCGCGGCGCGCTCGCCGCGGCGCAACTTGTCGATCTTGGTGGCGGCCACCACCAGCTCGATACCCCGGCTGCGAACGATGTCGGCCAGTGCGAATTCCTCCTCGCGCGGGCCGCGGCGCGAATCGATCAGCAGCAGCACCAGGGTCAGGTTGTCGCGCCGGGCCAGATAGTCGCTCATCAGCGCGCTGACCTTGCGCGCCAGCGCCTCGGGCATTTTCGCGTATCCGTAGCCGGGCAGGTCCACCAGTGCCAGCTCCTCGCCCAGGCTGAAAAAGTTCAGTGCCTGGGTGCGGCCCGGAGTGCGGCTGGTGCGCGCCAGTCCCTTGATCGCAACCAGCGCGTTGATCAACGAACTCTTGCCGACATTGGAGCGCCCTGCGACCGCGACCTCGCGTCGCGCCCAGCGCGGACACTGCACGAGCGCGGTTGCACTGGTTTCGAACCTGCAATCGAGCCGGGGCATTTCTATTTCTGAACGGGTGCACCGGGCAGCATATCAAGGTAATGGCCGACCGTCATCCCGCCGTCGACCGCCAACTCCGCGCCGCAGATGTACGATGCGTCGTCGCTGGCCAAAAACAGCGTCGTGCGTGCGACCTCCTCGGGAGCGCCGATGCGCTGGATGGGCTGACCGCGGTAGGCCTGATTCGCCTCCGCCTCCGGCGATCCCATCGGATTGCCCATCCGGGTGTTGATGCCGCCGGGGTGGATGGAATTGACCCGGATGCCGTATGGCCCCAGTTCCATCGCCGCCACCTTGGTCAGTCCACGCACGCCCCACTTGCTGGCGGCGTAGGCGCCCAGCGCGTTGCAACCCTTCATCCCGTCAACCGACGAAATATTGATGATCGCCCCGCGGCCCTGCTCCATCATCACCGGCGCCACGCTCTTGATACCCAAAAACGTGCCGACCAGGTTGACGTTCAGCACCTTTTCGAACTCGCCCTTTTCGGTATCGACGATGGTGCGGAACAGCACGATACCGGCGTTGTTGACCAGCACGTCGATTCGGCCCCATCGGCGGCGCGTGTCGGCCACCAGGCTGCCCCATCCGTCCTCGTCGGTGACGTCATGATGGCGGAAGTGGGCGGCGCTGCCCAGTTCGCCGGCCAACTTTTCGCCCTCGCGGTCGAGCACGTCGGCGATCACAACCCGCGCACCTTCGGCGGCAAAAATCCTCGACGTCGCTGCGCCCATCCCGAGCGCGCCGCCGGTGATTATCGCCACCCGGTCCTGCAGCTTTCCCATCTGATGCCCGTCCTCCTTGTCGAAAGGTTGATAGTCGATCGCCGTTATGACGCTGTCAAACTTCAAACCCTCGCAGGACGCAGCGGAGGAGCGGCGGCGCGCCCGCTAGCGCATCGACAAGACCCTCACCGTGACCCTCTGCGTGGTCAGGGAGAAGACGCCTGCTCGGTATCGCGATGGTGGTGGTAAAGCACGGCGTCAGACGACGAGTCCGATAATCCTAAACGGCAGCAGGATTATCGTTCCGACCAGATGGACGGCGGCGCCGAGCACGCTGTCGGGCTCGCTGCTGGTGGTGGTCGTGGTGGTGGTTGTGGTAGCGGCCGATTGCGGCGGCGGATTGGAATCCGTGCTGGACACGTAGGTTGGGCTGACGGTGGTACGCGTGGTCGTGGTCGAGCTCTGCTCACCCGAGCATCCCGCCACCATCGTCAAGACCGCCAGCAATCCCGCCGCAACCAACAACTTGATGGCCCTCATTTCTGTGCTCCTCCTTCAGTTCAGGGGACTGAAGAGCGAGAAGCGATGAGGACAGGCGCGACGCGTCGGGGCGCAATCAGGCAAAAGCCTTGCGCAGCGACTCCTTGTCAAATCCCGCAATCAGCCGCTTGCCCACGATCGTCAGCGGCCGCTTCATCACCCGCGCGTCGCGGGCCATCAGCTTGATCGCCTCCTCGGCGCTGAGCGAGCTGGCGTCGAGTCCGGTTGCCTTGAAGGTGGGACTTTTCGGGTTGAGGAACTCGCGCGGGTCGTGACCGGCAAACAGTTCGCGCAATTCATCGGCCGTGAACGGCACCTTGGCGTAATCGCGTTCGGTCAGGTCCACCTTGAGCTCGGAGCGCAGGAACTCCCGCGCATTACGGCACGTAGTTCAAGTCGACCGCCACAGGAATCGTGCTTTCTTCATCTGCCGCTCCACAGCTCCGCTACTCGATGTCGTGTTCACGCACCGGACCCGTGCCCGAGTCGCCCGGTCCGGTGATGCTGGTGGTGAAGTGGGCCGATCCACCCGAGGAACCGTATCCGCTATGTCCGCCGGCAGCGGAAAGCGGCGGCGCTCCCACCCCTGATGTGGACGAGGTCGACGGCGGCGGCGAATAGGTCGTCGTGTTGGGATACACCGGCGCGCTGCTGGCAGTCATCGATGACGGCGGCGGCGGATTCGAACTGATCGGCTGACTAGCCGCCGAGGCGGGTGCGGTCGGATTGGACGGACCGCTGAAGTGAATCGGAGCCTCGCCCTTTATCATCTCCGGCGTCAGTACATAGTCGCCACCCAGGGAGCTGCGCCAGATTGAATCGGCGGTCTGCTGATTGCCCCCGGTCAGGGCATATCCTGCTCCCCCGGCAATGCCGCCCAAAATCGCATAGACGGTCTTGGCCGGAATATAGCCGACGTTTGCCAGCAGCGTGGCGGCGCCAACCCCGGCGCCCTTCCAGTTGACGCCGCCGCTGGGCGGCTGTTCCACCTGCGGCGTGCCGTTGACGGTGCCTGACGGGGGCGTGGTCTGCGCCAGCGCGCCAAGCGGTATCGCCAGCGCCATAGTCAGGGCGGCGACAGCAACCCTGCAACTTTTGCTTTTCATAGACTTTTTCCTCCACCTTCCTCCTCTGCCTCTTCAAACCTCCACAGTCCCCTGAACCAGCTATTATCAAGCAAAAGCTATTCCATCTTTACTATCACGTCACGGGGTATCAGTTCGAGCAAGTAGCGGAAGGCGCTCTCCAGGTAATCGCGGTCTTTGGACTCCAGAGTCACTTTGACGCGATACTCGGAGCTGCCGATTTTGGGATAGGAACCCAGCAAAAGCTTGGGAAATCGCTCCAGGCAGGCGTCGAGCAGGGCGGCGATCGTGCCTTCGCCGGCGCTGGTGTAGATGGCGTGGGCGAAATAGGGGTCGGTGGTGAAGCGCGCTTTGAGCGCCAGCAACTTGCCCTCGAACAACTGCGGGATGCCGGGCATCATGTAAATATTTTCAACTTGCACGGTGGGAAAGATCATCGGGCCGCCTTCGATCAGAACGGCGCCTTCGGGGACCTCGGCCATCTTAAGGCCGGCTTTGTTGGGTTTGTCGCTGAAATGGCTGCGGATAAGCGCCTCAAGCTGGGGATGGATCACGACGGGGCGGCCCAAGGCCGCCGCCACCCCGGCGATTGTAATATCGTCATGAGTGGGACCGACCCCACCCGAGGTGAGCACAAACTCGAACCGCTGGGCGCAGTAGCGCACCTCTTCGGCGATCGCCTCCAGTTCATCGGGTACCACGGCGATCCGCCGCAGCGCGACGCCGATCGAACGCAACTCGCGGGCCGCGAAATAGGTGTTGGTGTCGTGGATCTTACCCGAGAGAATCTCGTTGCCAATAACGACCAGCCCGCAACTTCGTTCCTGCATCGCCAGCCCGGCTTTCGCCGCCATCGCCCCGCCATCCGGCCCATTTGCCGCTCCGGCGGCGCATGGCGCTAGTAATTAAAAGCGATTATCGCAGGAGCGCCGCGCCATCGGCAAGGGTCCGTGCGGTATCAGGCGCCGGCGCTTTGATCGACGTCAGCCGCCCTTGCCTTGATGAATTCCTTGAGCTTGCGCTTGAGCCGGGTTTCGATCTGACGCACCCGCTCGCGGCTGATCCCGAAGCGTTCGCCGATTTCCTGCAAGGTGACCGGTTGCTCGGCGAGCAGGCGGCTTTGAAAGATTTCCAGCTCCTTGTCCTTGAGCGTGCCGGCGAACTGCTCGACCTGGTCTTTGGCGAACGCGCGCCATTCGGCGTCGGCCGTGGCCTCCTCGGGATTATGGGCGGTGTCGGGCAGCATATCCAATAACGGAGTCTCTTCGTCCAGTCCGGTGGGCTGGTCGAGCGACACTTCGCTCTGCCCCATCCGCTCCTGCATCTCGCGCACCTCGGACTCCTTGACGCCGATGCGCTGCGCCAGCAGACGCGGCTGCGGCGAGAAGCCCTCGGCCTCCAGCCGTTCGCTTTCCTTCTTGAGATTGAAGAACAACTTGCGCTGGGCCTGAGTGGTGCCGATCTTGACCAGCCGCCAGTTGTTCATCAGGTAGCGGATGATGTAGGCGCGAATCCACCACACCGCATAGGACGGGAAGCGGATACCACGGTAGGGATCGAAACTCTTGACCGCCTCCATCAGCCCGATGTTGCCCTCCTGGATGAGGTCGAGCAGATTGCGCGAGGCGCGGGCGAATTCGTGCGCGATCTTGACCACTAGGCGCAGATTGGCAGTAACCAGGGTCAACGCGTCCTGCGGGTCGCGGGTGGCGTGGTAGCGCTTGGCGACTTCCAGCTCCTCTTCGCGGCTGAGCAAAGGGAAGCGGCGGATTTCGGCCAGGTAGCGTGAGAGCGGATCGAACGGGACCAGCGTGCCTGCCGATTCCCGTTCGGCCTCTTCAGCCTCCAGTTCTTCGGTCTCCGGTTGTGGCTGGTCGGGGACGAACTCCGCCGGTTCCGGCAGTTCCTCTTCGGCGACCAGATGGGCCTGGACCGGCACCGCCTCGCCGGCGCGGGCAGGGCGCCTCGAGCGCCGTTTGGATTTGGCGTCCTTTTCGGCTCGTTTGCGAGGCACCGGCAAAAATCGCCCTCTTATGGATTCGCCAACCGCTTGGGAGCCGGCCGGTGCGGCGAGCCTCAGCGCTGAGGCTTTTCGACCGTGACCTTGCCCGCCGCGGTTTCGCGCAAGGCTGTAACCAATTCTTTGTTGTCGGAATCGACCAGGGGCCGGGAGCCCTTGAGCAACTGCTTGGCCCGTTGCGCGGCTACCAGCACCAACTCAAAGCGGTTGGGAACATGCCGCAAACAATCTTCCACCGTGATCCTAGCCATCGGATCTATCTTCCGACGCCCGCCCGGTCATGTCAACGACGACCCCGCAAGGCGGCGCCAGCCGGCAGCCGGCATCTCCAGCGCCTTGGCGCGGTCCGCCGGCCTTAGCTGAATAGACGGTATGCATAGGTTTCGCGTCGTTTTGCACCGCGCTCAGAGGGCGGCGTTGCGCGGAGTCGATGCCATCTCGGACAGCGCCGCAACTACATCGTGCGGCGACGCGACGCGGTAGCGCGCCCAACTTGGGCGAGGTTGAGCGCTGACCTTGACCGTAACTCCAGCGTCGCGCAAAACGAAAAAGGCGTCCTCGTCGGTGGCGTCGTCGCCGAAGTAAACCGCCAACCGCTCCCGGCCCTCATCGCGCATCAGCGCCCTTACCGCCTGACCCTTGTTGGCCTGATGTGGCAGCGCTTCGATTACCATCTTGCCTTCGGTGACCTTGAGCGTTGGCAGGTGCTCGCGCACGAACTCCGCCAGACGCATCCTGATGCTCAAGGCTGGGCCGGGATCGGCCAATCGGTAATGCAGCGCGACGCTGAAGCCCTTGTCCTCGACGACGAAACCTGCCGCTTCGGGAACATTGGCGCACAGCCAGCGCCTGATCGCATCGAGCGCGGGTGTGAACAGCGCCGGATCCACCGCGGGGCGGATGCCGCCGCCGGGTTCCATCAATTCCAACCCATGATTGCCGACGAAGGTGACGCCGCCGCGCACCCCAAGCATCCGCATCAGCTCCTTTAGCTGACGCCCGCTGATCACCACGACACGGAAGCGCTCCGCACACACTGCTAGCTTGCCGATCAGGTCGCGCACGCCCGCTACCGGCTGTGCATTGCGAATGTCGGGCGTGATTTCGGAAATAGTGCCGTCGTAGTCCAGGAACAGGATGAGTTTGTGGCCGGCAGCCAGGCGGGCAAGCAGGCCGGCCGGCAGCGGCAGTGGAATCTCAGTCGACGCCTGCGGCATAGGGGGCAAGTTCGCCGTGGTCCAGGACGCCCAGGAAAGTGCGCGACCAGTGCTCCAGATTGTTGCTGTGCACCCGTCGGCGCAGCGCGCTCATGCGCGCCGCACGCTCCACCGGGCTCATGGTCAAGGCCTGCTTGAGCGAGGCCGCAATCGCGTCCATGTCATAGGGATTGACCAGCAACGCCTCTTTGAGTTCCTCGGCGGCACCCGCAAATTCGCTCAGGATCAGCACGCCATGGTCGGCGCTTTGCGAGGCGATATACTCCTTGGCCACCAGGTTCATGCCGTCGCGCAGCGGGGTCAGCAAGGCGACGTCCGCCGCGTGATAGTAAGCCACCAACTCCTCGGCGCCAAACTGGGTGTAGAGATAGCGAATCGGCACCCAGCCCTCGGAGGAGAAGCGGCCCACGACCCGCCCCACCAGCTCATCGAGCTGGCGCTTGAGGCGGGCGTAATCGTCAACCTTGGTGCGCGAGGGCACCGCGATCTGCACCAGGGTGACGCGCTTGTGGTAGGCCGGGTTAAGCTCCAGGAAACGCTCGAAGCCTTCGACACGCTCCAGGATGCCCTTGGTATAGTCGAGCCGGTCCACGCCCAGCACCATGGTCACCGCGCCCAGCGCGGCCTTGATGCGCCGCACCCGCGCCTGCACACGATCGCTTTGCGCCATTTGCGCGAAATAATCGGCCGGGATACCCAGCGGAAAGCCGCGCACCCGCACCGTGCGCCCCTGCCATCTGACCAGCCCTGCAGCGCGATCCACCGCCGCACCGCAAATTTTGGCGCAGCACTCCACGAAGTGGTCGGCATAGGCGGCGGTGTGAAATCCGATCAGGTCGGCGCCCAGCATCCCCTCGAGCAGCTCACGGCGCCAGGGAAAGATGCGAAAGAAGGATTCGGGCGGAAACGGCACATGCCAGAACAGGCCGCTGGGCAGCGTCGGCCGATGCCTGCGCAGCAACGCCGGGACCAAGGCCAGATGGAAATCCTGAATCCATACCCGATCCTCGTCGCTGGCGTGGGCATCAGTCACCTTGGCGAACAGTTCGTTGACCGCTTTGTAGTTGTTCCAGTGCTGGACGCGGAAATGGCAATTCTGCGGCATCAGATGCATCAGCGGCCATAACCCGCGGTTGCACATCCCATAGTAGTAAAAGGAAATGTCGCGCTCGGTCAGCGGCGGAAACACCATCGAAAAACGCGGCTCATCGGGCGGCATCCGCAGCGGCGCCGGCGCCGTCTTGCTGCCTGACCACGCGATCCACACTCCGCCATGGCGCTCCAGCAGGCGCAGAAATGTCGCCCCTACTCCGCCCACGGTCGGCTCGATGCGCCGGCGTCCCCCTTCGCTGATGATCCGGATCGGCGCGCGGTTGGATAGCACCAGCAGCCGTCCGGATTCTTTGCCGGTCCGATCAATCTTGCCGTTGGTTTCGTTCGGGGTGATCTCCAACATCGCGAACCCCCGGCACGCTGCCATCAGCGCGGGCTGATCAGGTGAATCGGAGAAAGCGGTCAACCACGGAAGGGATAATACCGCAGTAGGTCAGTGTAGTCTCTCCGCCCGCCGATGGCAATGAAAAATCAGCACGCGAGCGGGTCGGACAGGATGAGCTGGACGCAGCCTGGCCAATGCGCGCAGGCGCGCCGCGCTGGCGAAGCGAGCGGAGGTCAAAATGCCGTCCGGCCCGGCTTGCGGACCGGACGGCGGTGGAAACCCGAAACTACTACTTGTTGGGCTGCGGCGTCATGCGCAGGTAGGGCTTGAGTTCCCTCCAGCCCTTGGGGAATTTCTCCTTCAGGACCTTGGGATCGGTCAGCGATGGCACGATCACGCATTCGTCGCCCTCTTTCCAGTCGGCCGGCGTGGCCACCGAATGGTTGTCGGTCAGTTGCAGCGAGTCGATTACGCGCAGCAGCTCCTGGAAATTGCGCCCCGTGCTGGCCGGATAGGTGATGCTCAGGCGCAGCTTCTTTTGCGGGTCGATGATGAACACCGAGCGCACGGTCAACGTGTCGTTGGCTTCGGGATGGATCATGTCATACAGGGTGGAGACTTTGCGGTCGGGGTCGCCCAGAATCGGATAGTTGATCTTGGCGTTTTGCGTCTCTTCGATGTCCTTGATCCAGCGCTTGTGGGAATCAACATCGTCGACGCTCAGTGCAATCACTTTGACGTTACGCTTGTCGAACTCGGGCTTCAGCTTGGCCACCACGCCCAACTCCGTCGTGCAGACCGGCGTGAAGTCCTTCGGATGCGAAAACAACACCGCCCAGTGGTTGCCAATCCATTGATGGAAATGTATCGGACCCTCGGTCGAGTCCTGTGTGAAATCCGGCACGACACTGCCCAGATGAAGAGCCATCTGTCTTTCCTCCCGTAGCGATCGTGGCCCGGGCCTCCGTCACAATGGCGTCCCGGGTCCGAATCATCTTTTGTGGCGAAACATAACTTACATGACTCACTAAGTCAACTATTGCTCGCCCCTACTCACCCTAAGATGCGGCCGAGGGCGGCCGTTGTCCAGCAGGCTGGTTCGGGACGCTAAGCGCGCCTGCGCTTTTGACCGCGCGCCTCGCGGCGGCGCGCACGCAGCCGCTTTTCGCGCCGCTTGCGGCGGCGCTTGATTTCCTTTTGCCGTTCACTTGCCATTGGCTGATTTCTCCCCGTCAAGCGCCACCTGCCGCTCGACCTTTTGACCCGATTCCAGATGTACCGACCGCTCCATTGTGTAGGGCCGTCCCCGGCCAGTCAGGTTCTCTACGTAAATGTCATAGTCGCCCGCGTCAAGGCTGAAGCGATGCTCGGTGCCGGGCGCGCTGACCGCGGTCTGCTTCTGGGTCCCGGCTTGATAGATCACTACGCGCGTGCCCTGGTCGACCGGCGCCTTGGAAATGCTGGTGCGCACGATCAGTTCGGCCGGCGCTTGCTCCTTGAACTCCAGGCTCTTGCGATGGCCCGGCTGCAGCGCCACCTCATGCCACAGGTAGCCCTGCGGCGGAACGTCCACCTTGACGTCGACCTGCGTGGGCGCGAACAGCATCTTGTCGCCGCTTAGAAACTCGGCCAGCTTGCGATGGGGCGGCGCGGCGTCGGTCACCGTCACCGCGTAGCCCGGTTCGGCGCCGCTGAGGCTGCGGGCCGATACGCTGAGCACCGCGACGTTGGTGATCAGGACCGTGTGAACCCGGCCCGCTTCGACCAACACACCCTCGCGCACGATTGTGCCGCCTACGACCGGCAGCACCAGCCTGTAGGTGCCGGCCGGCAACTCCACGCTGGCGCCCGGCGTCACCTCGCCCGCCTTGCTGCCGTCGGCGGCAAAAATCTGCGCGGTAGGTTTTGCGCCCGCGCCCAGTTCGTCAAGCACGTCCAGCTTGAGCCTGCCGCGCTGCGCGCCGAAGGCGGCGGAGCACAGCATGCCGAGCATGAACAGAAATAGCGGGGTCAGCCGCAAGCGCATCGCTCGTCAATCATAGAGGCGGCGTATCGCCAGCGCCACACCAGATTGCTGGATGGTCGGGAAATAAGGAACCGGTACGGGGGCCGGCGCGGCGAAAGATGACACGGGGGCGAAATTCCGCTTGAAGCGCCGCATCGCGCCGCGCTACAAAGCCTTCGTCAACAAGGAGTCGCGGCGATGGCGAGAGTCAGCGTTGAGAAGGATATATCGGTTCCGATGCGCGACGGCGTGGTGCTCAAGGGCGACCTCTACCGGCCCGACAGCAACCAGCGGCTGCCGGTGTTGCTCAATCGCACCCCGTACGGCAAGGGCGGCCCGCTGCTGGCCACGGTGATGGACCCGATCCGCGCCGCGGCGCATGGCTACAACGTCTTGATCGTGGACTGCCGCGGGCGCTTCAACTCCGAAGGCGTATGGAACTGCTTTACGGTCGAACCGCACGACGGCTACGACACGATCGAATGGGCGGCGCACCAGCCGTGGGCCAACGGCGCGGTCGGCACCTTCGGTCCCTCCTACATGGGCGCCACGCAATGGCTGGCGGCGACCGCCGTGCCGCCCAGCCTCAAGGCGATGGTGCCGAGCATCACCGCCTCCAACTACCACGACGGATGGACCTACCAGGGCGGTGCGTTCGCGCTCGGCTTCAACGTCAGTTGGACGATGTCGTCGCTGGCGCCCGACCGTCTGATGCGCGAGCGCAAAAACAATCCCGCCGCCGCCGCCGAGTTGGGCGAGGTGCTCGCCGGCATCGACGACATGCGCAAATGGATGGAGAAGACGCCGCTTAAGAGCTACGAACTGTTCCGGCACGGCGCGCCGTTTTTCTTTGAATGGCTGGAGCATCCGAGCTACGACTCCTACTGGCAGAAGATCGACATCGAGAATTACCACGACAAGATCAACGTGCCGGCGCTCAACTTCGGTGGATGGTACGACATCTTTCAGGGCGGAACCATCCGCAACTACACCGGGATGCGCGCGCACGGCGGCAGCGCCGCGGCGCGCGAGGGCGCGCGGCTGCTGATGGGTCCGTGGGCACACATGCTCCCGCTGGGCAACCTGGTGGGCGAGGTCGATTACGGCTACCGCGCCGCGTCGGTCTCGGTGGACCTCGACGGCCATGCACTGAAATTCTTCGACCGCCATCTCAAGGGCATCGACAAGGACACCGAACTGCCGCCCGTCAAGCTGTTCGTGATGGGCCTCAACCGGTGGCGCGAGGAGAACGAATGGCCGCTGGCGCGCACCCGCTGGCAGCGCTACTACCTGCACAGCCGCGGCCGCGCCAACAGCGCCGCCGGCGACGGCGCGCTGTCGAGCGAAGCGCCCGGTCATGAACCGCCTGACGCGTTTCTCTACAATCCGCTCGATCCCGTGCCGACCCGCGGCGGCGGCCTGTGCTGCTACGCCGCCGTGGTGCCCGGCGGCGCCTACGACCAGAGCGCCATCGAAGCGCGCTCCGACGTGCTGGTCTACACTACCGAGCCGCTGGCCGAGGAGGTCGAAGTGGTGGGACCGGTCAGCCTGACGCTGTACGCGTCATCCTCGGCGCCGGACACCGACTTCACCGCCAAGCTGGTGGATGTGGATGAATGCGGATGCCTGGCGCGCAACCTGACCGACGGCATCATCCGCGCCCGCTACCGCGAATCGCGCTCCCATCCGGTGCTGCTCACGCCCGGCAAGGTCTACGAGTACACCATCGACATGTGGTCGACGGCCAACGTCTTCAAAAAGGGCCATCGCATTCGGCTGGAAATTAGCTCGAGCAACTTCCCGCGCTTCGACCGCAATCCCAACACCGGGCACGACCTGTTCGCCGACGCCGAAACCCGCCCGGCCCTGCAAACCGTCCTGCACCAAAGCGGGATGGCGTCGTACCTGACGCTGCCGGTGATCCCGGCTTCAGACTAACGGCGTCGCACGGCGCAAAGGGCGACCCTGCCCGTCATCGGCGCGCAAGCGTTTCCTGCCCGCCCCACCGCGGGGTGGTTTTGCCGCCGCATCCGCGGGCCTCCGCGTAGCGTCTTGGGAGCGGGGTGGCCCAGTGCTTCGTTGGACCCTGATTACGGGTCTGTTGGCGCTGTTGGCTGCGCCGATTGCGGCCGCTAAGACCCGCGCCGCGGTGCGAACGTGGGCCGCACTCAAATCGGCGGTGTGCGGATGCTAACGTGGGGCGAGTGCCTCGAAGGTGCGCTCATCCATTAGCGGGACGCCGGCGGCGGGTGCGCCGACCGCCAGGGGCAGGATGCAGATGTGGTTGGCGCCGGCTTTGAACTGCTGGTCGAGGGCCTGGCGCAACTGCGCCTCCGTGCCCCATGCCAGCAGCGCATCGACCAGCCGGTCGCTGCCTCCCCCGGAGAGGTCCTCCTCGGTAAAGCCCAGCGAGCGCACGCTGTTGGCGTAGTTGGGCAGACGCATATAGAAGCTGAACATCGAGCGGCCGGCGGCGCGCGCCCTGGCCGCGTCGGTCTCCAGCAGCATCTTTTGGATCACGTAAATCTTCTTGTCCGGACCCAGCGCCGCGCGCACGCGCGCAGTCAGCTCCGGCGTGCCGTTGGTGATGATCGCGCCGTCGGTCTGCGCGGCCAGCGCCAGCATCTTCGGCATCAGCGCGGCCAGCAGCACCGGCGGCTCCTGCGCAAGCCGGGGTCCCAGAAACGGCGCCGCCCGCATCTTCTCGACGTACTCGCACATGAAGCGGTACGGCTTTTCGTAATGCATCCCGTAGCGGTTGATGAACGGCTTGTGGCTGGCGCCCATGGACAGGATGAAACGATTGTCGAACAACCCCGCCAGCGTGCGCGCTGCATTCATCATCGTCGCCGGCTGCCGCTTCCAGACGATCGCCACGCTCAGCCCGACCTTGATCCGCTGCGTTTGGCTCAACAGCAATGACGCCATCGCGAACGGATCGCGCCCCACAACCAATTCGCCGATCCACAACGACGCGTAGCCCAGTCGTTCCGCCTTGCGCACCATCGCGGCGGCCTGCGCCGCGCTCAGATTTTCAACCGGACATACGACCCCGATGCCCTGTGCTTCCATCCCGATAATTCCCACGATCAGCGAAGATACGCCTTGGCCAGTGATTCGAGTTCGCGCTCGGCCACGTCGGGAGCAAAGGGTGGCGGGAAGAGTACCAGCCGCGTTGCGCCCGCCTGGCGGTATTGCTCGACGGTGTGACGTCCCTCCTTCAGTCCCGCCGGCGAAAACAGGGTGATGTCCATCGTGGTGAAGTCGCGTCCGGCTTGCTCGCAGAGCTTCTTCAAAATGGACACCCCCTGCGCCAGTTGATCGGGATTAAGCCCGAGCGGAGCCCAGCCGTCGCCGATGGTTGCCGTGTCTTTGAGCGCGCGCTCGGGCCGGAAGCCGCCCTGCATCCCGCCCGCGCCAATCAGTATCGGCGGATGCGGCTTTTGCATCGGCTTGGGAAAGCAATAAACGGGCGGGAACTTCACGAATCTGCCCTCGAAGCTGGCTTCCTCTTTGGTCCACAGCTCCTTCATCGCCCGCACGCACTCGCGCGTCATCGGCCATCGGCGGCGAAAGTCCACGCCCATCACGGCCGATTCCTCGGCCAGCCATCCGGCGCCGATTCCGAAAATCAGTCTGCCCTTGGAGTACAGGTCGAGCGTGGCAACCTCCTTGGCGAGCAGCAGCGGCGGGCGCTCGGGAACCAGGCAGATACCGGTGCCGAGCTTCAACCGGCTGGTGGCGGCGGCCGCGAACGACAGCGAAACAAACAGGTCGGAGATACGGCACAGCACTTCGGGGCTCTTGCCGTCGGGCACCCTGCGGCTACCGTCGGCACGGGTGTAGTGCGTCGGCACGACGGGATGTTCCGCCAAAAACAGCGACTCGAATCCCAGCGCCTCGCATTTCCGCGCCAGCGGTCCCGGCTCGACGGTCGTTTCCGCAACAAAATTCAGGATGCCGATCTTCATCCGATGCTCCCGACGGCACAGCCCCGTCTATTTTTTCACGTCCCGCAGCCGGTTGACGGCCTGCTCGACGGCGCTGCGAATAAAGCCCAGCGTGCTGCCGAACAGGAGTAGACGGGCGCCAGCGTCGATCGCCGGCTTGAAGGCATCGAGCGTAAACGGCACGTCCATGATGTATATGCCGCGCTCGCCGCACAGCTTGCGCACCTTCGCCTTCGCCTCCTGCACCGCCGGATGGTTGAACTGGCCGATAAAGCCGTAGCTTTGGGCAAGGTCGGCGAAGCCGACGATCACAAAGTCGATACCGGCGGGAAGCATGCGGTCGAGATTTTCCACCGCCTCCTTGGTCTCGATATTGACGCCCAGCATCAGATGCTCGTTGGCCCACGCCGCGCCCGCCGCCATGTCGCTGACGTTTTGGAAATTGGCGCCGCCGTTTTGGCCCATCGCCCATCCGCGTCGGCCCTCGGGATGATATCTAGCCAGTTCGATCAACCGATGGATCTCGGCCGGCTCCCTGACATGGGGCAGCAGCAGGCAATTGGCGCCGTTGTCGAGCAGGCGCGTAACGTAGGCGTACTGAAGGTCGGGGATGCGGATCATCGGCGTGATGCCAGCGGCGTGGGCGTGCAGCAGCAAATCCACGGCCGTCTCCAGGTTGAGCGGACCGTGCTCGAGGTCGATGAAGACGAAATCCGCGCCTGCCGCGGCGATGTTGTAGATGGTGTCGGGGTCACGGGTCGATGCGAACCCGGTTCCAAGCGCCACCGCGCCACTTTGCAGCAGCTTCTTGAGCTTGTTCTCGCGCAGGTTCATGTATTGGAGCTCCCTCCCACGTTAACCCTTTCCCAGGTCAGGGAGATGGCGCCAAAATGTATAGGCGTTTCTCTCACCTCGCCCGCGCCTGCGGACCTGTACGCAGGCGCGAGCCGACAGGGGTTGCTTGAGCGACTTGCATCCAAATCGCCCAGCGGACGAGAGCAAATGTATACCGCGAGCAGTCAAACCCTTCATCATAAACCGAGGTCTTTGCTCACCCCGGCTTGACCAGCTCGGCGCCGCCGCTGATGAACGCCAGGGCCGTAGCGCCGTTGCGGCTGGTCACCGTGTGCACGCATCAGTTGGGACGGTAGCTGAGATTGCCGGGCAGCACTTCGGCCCATTCGTCGGCATTGGAGCCTTCCAGCATGAAGATGATTTCGTCGCCCAGATGGCGATGCAGCGGAAGCTTGACGCCGGGATCGAACCGGACCAGGTCGGCGCGGCGACGCGTCGCCTCGTCGCTCCACAGCGCCTTGCGCCGCATCCCGGGCGCCACTTCGGTCCACGGAATTTCGCTGGGCACAACCACGCGCGAGCGCGGACCGTTGCCCAACTCGGCGGCTGGCTCCGCGCCACCGGTCAGCAGCGCCAGTACGGTCGCGCCGTTGGCGCTGGTCACCGTGTGCACGCAGCCTTGTGGGCGATGGCCGAAATCGCCGGCGCGCACGGTGCCGAATTCGTCCGAAATGGCGCCTTCGATCACATAGACCAGTTCGTCGCCGCGGTGGCGATGCAGCGCCAGGCGGGCGCCGGGCTCAAAACGCGTCAGCCGCAGCTCGCGCCCGGTGGCGGGATCGGACCACAGGATTTTCGCCTTCAGCGCGGGCGACATCGCCCGCCATTCGTGTTCGCCGGCCACGATCAGTTGTGAAGGGGGCGCCGATTTTTCCTCCGCCATAACCTGATACTCCAGTTCCGTTGTGGCCCGCGCCAAAAAACCGGCGGGCGGTAGACTGTGACAATTTGTTGAGACGGACCCGGCCTCGCCCCCGCCGCGCGCTTAATTGGGCCGGATCGGATAGAGCTTGAGCGCGTTGTCCCACATGATCTTGCGCTTGCTGGACGCGGCAACGCCCGGCAGGCTCATCACTTCCGCCACCGCCCGGCTGTAATGGCGGCCTTCGGGATGGCCGAAGTCGGTGGCGACCACCAGGTTGTCGTCGCCAATCGCGTCGATTACCTGTTTGATGCCGGGGTCGTCGGGGTCGGCCGAGATGTAGCACTGGCGCTGGAAATACTCCACCGGCGCCATTTTGAGCCCCGGGATGGGCAGGCCCTTGAAGCCGCCCTGCACCCCGGCCGCCAATCGGTACAGCCAGAACGCCACCCAGCCCGCGCCCGACTCCAGGTGCACGACGCGCAGCTTGGGATGGCGCTCCAGCACGCCGCCCATGATGAAGGCGGTGGCGGCCAGCATGTTGCCGATGCTGAAGGCGGCGATGCTCTCCGCCGTGCCCAGTCCGGGCAGGTAATGGTAGAGCATCAGGTCGCAGGCATTGAGCGCCCCGACGTGCACGCCGACGGGCACGTCGAGATCCGCGATCGTCGCCCATAACCGATCGTAGCAGGATTCATACAATCGGTGATCGCCGACCGGGACCGGGTTGATGTGGACCGCCTTGAAGCCCAGCTCCTTGACGCAGCGCGTCGCTTCGCGCCCCGCCTCCTCCGGGTCGCGCAGGTCCAGCGACCCGGCGCCGACCAGCCGGGGGCCCGCCTCGGAACAGAAATCGTACAACCAGTTATTGTAGGCGCGCCGGTACGCCGCCGCGGCCGCCGCGCTCAGCGTCGGCGCCGCGCACGAATACAGCCCCGCGGTGGGGTACACCACCATGTAGTCGATCCCCACCCGCTCCATCGCGTCCACGTACGAGCTTGGCGGAAAGCCCTGGCGCGCATATTCGTCGTACGCCTCGCCCAGGCCGGGCATGATGATCGGGCTGCCGTGCACGCCCTCCAGCGGCATGTCATAACCGCCTACGCTGACGTCGTTGTAAAAGGCCAGGTCGGTCCTCTCGCCCCGGGAGGTCTGCTCGTAGTACCCGGTGTAGATGTGCGGCATCTCGGCGCGGAACTTGGGCTCCAGGTATCGCTCCCAAATGTCGTTGGGCTCCAGGATGTGACTGTCGGCGTCAATGAATCTCACCCGGTCCATGATGCTTTCTCCTTCGCACCGATCCCTCACCCTTGGTTTAGTCAAACCGGTCCGCTCCATCAATGACCCTTCAGCCGAAGAAGTCGGCAGCCCGCTCCCCGATCATCACCGCCGTATTGGCGGGACATCGGCGCACCACCTGCGGCATGATCGAGGTGTCCACCACCCGCACCCCCTCGACGCCGTACACGCGGCAGAACTGATCGACCACCGCGCCGTTGCCGGCTTGCGGACCCATCGCGCAGGTGCCCGACATATGGATCGAGGTGCCGACATGGGTGCGCAGGAAGTCATCGAGTGCGCAATCCGAGGCCAGTTCCTTGTCGGTGGGTGAAAACCGCCGCGCGCCGATTTCGCGGTAGGGGCGGCTGTCGAGCAGACGCGCCGCCAGCCGCATCCCGTCGCGCGCCCGTGCCAGATCCACGTCGTTGTCGAAGTAGTTGAAATTGAGCAGCGGCTTGGCGGCCGGATCGGCCGAGGTCAGCGTCATCTCGCCGCGGCATTGCGACTGCATCATGAGCACCGAAATCGAGTGATCGTTGCCGTGGATCACCTGGTCGATCACCTTGTTGAGCGACATGCTGCGCACGATGGCGGCCAGCATCTTTGCCCGCTCCAGCAGCGGCACGCCGTACAGGATGGCGGTATTGAGCGGTATCGCCGACGGCAGCAGCATCATGTCGCTGTAGGTATCGGAACCGGTGGCAGTGTAATGCAAGGCGGTGTGAGCCCATGAACTCCTGAGCGGATCGATCCTGACGTCCTTGCGGGCCTTGAATCTGACCGAAATCGACGCGTGGTCGGTGAAATTGCGGCCGACGTTGGGCGAGTCATGAATCACGGGGATGCCGAACTTGCGCAACTGCTCGGCAGGTCCCACCCCTGACAGCATCAACAGATGCGGCGATTTGACCGCGCCCGCACTCAGCACTATCTCGCCGCCGCGCATCGTCAGCGTCTGGCCGCGGCTGATCGCTTCGATTCCCGCTGCCTTGCGCCCCTCGAACACAATCCTGCGCACGAAGACGTCGGCGCCGACGGTCAGATTGGGCCGGCCCAGCGCCGGCTGCAGATAGGTGAGCGCCGTGTTCATGCGCACGCCGTTGACGTTGTTCACCGCCAGCGCGCCCACGCCGATCGACTTCGGCCCGTTCATGTCGGGGTCTTCGGGAAACCCCGCGTCCAAACAGGCGCGCACGAAGGCGTGGTCCACCGGCGACCACTCCTCGCGCTTGGCGCGGCGCACCGGAATCGGGCCGCCGGCGCCGTGGAAGTCGTCGTGAAAATCGAGGTCGGTCTCCAGCTTCCGCAGGTAAGGCAGCACCTTGTCGAACGACCACGCATCGTTGCCCGCCGCCGCCCAACTGTTGAAGTCCTCGGGCAGCGCGCGTGTGAACAGGGTGCCGTTGAGCGCGCTTGAGCCGCCGACCACCTTGCCGCGCGGAACAATCTGCTCCACCCCGGGCCGCAGGGTGGCCGAGAACGCCCAGTTGTTGGGATGGTCGGGCGCCATCGAACTCAGGATTCCGCCGTACCTCAACTCCGGCGGAAAGCTGTCCACGCCAACAAAGTGCGGGCCGGCTTCGAGCAGCAGCACTTTGCGATGAGGGTTCTCCGACAGCCGCGCCGCCAGCACGCATCCCGCGGAGCCCGCACCGACGATGATCACGTCGTATCGTTCCATCACGCCCCGGACGCGCCCGCGCTGCTACTTTTTGTTGCGGGGAGTGGGCAGGCCCGCAACCTTCACCTCCACGCGGCCGAACTCCCACAGGCTGGTGACGAACAGGGTAGTGAGGTCGGGGCCGCCGAAGCAGAAGTTCGTGATGTGCTTGTCGCCCGAGAGGATGGTCCCCAGATGGCGCCCGGAGGGATCGATGATCCAGATTCCGCCCGGCCCCGTGCACCATACGTTGCCCTCGCTGTCCACCTTCATCCCGTCGGGCGCGCCCGGCAGCGATCCGCTCATCTGGCAGAACACGCGGTCGGAGGCGAGGTTGAGCAGGCCGGTGTTGTTGAACAGATCGAAGTTGAAGGCCCGGATATGCATGCGCAGCGAATCGTTGATGTACAAGATGGACTCATCGGGGGAGAGCGCGATGCCGTTGGGCAGCACGAAATCGCGCACCACCAGGTTGATCCTGGACAGATCGGGCGACACGCGATAGACGCCGGCAAAATCCAGCTCCGTATCCACCCGCATCGTGATCGGATCGGTGAAGTAGATGCCGCCGTCGGATTTGACGCAGATGTCGTTGGGGCGGTTGAGCCGATGGCCGTGGTAGCTGTTGGCGACCACCGTGATGCTGCCGTCGGGCTCTTCGCGGGTGACCCGGCGCGTGGCGTGCTCGCAGGCCAGAAGCCTGCCCTGCGGGTCGCGCGTCATGCCGTTGGCGTCGTTGGTCCCTTGCTTGAAAAGCTCGACGCCTTTGTCCGCCGACCATTTGTAGCGCTTGCTGTTGGCGTTGTCGCTGAACAGCAGGTAGTTTCGCTCAGGAAACCACACCGGCCCTTCCGCGACTCCCTTGACGCCGCCGTCCTCGAACAGGCCGCCGAACCCGCTGGCCAGCCATTCGATTTCCGCGTTGAGCGACACCAGCCGTTCGATTCCGGGAGCAACTTTGGCAACCGCCATGGTCCAAATCCTCCTGGCCTTCTTGTAGCGCCCACCGGGCGCGGCGGCAATCTTTGACGCGGCCCGTCAGCGCGTACGCGACGGCTCGCCGCCAAACCCCGCCTGCAGCAGCATCCGATGTCCGACCGTGAAACCGCCGTCGGCCGCAATCGCCTGGCCGGTGATAAAGGAGGAATCATCGGAACAAAGAAACAGCGCCACGCGGGCGATCTCCTCCGGCTCGGCCTGGCGTCCCAGCAGATGCGCACCGGCGGACGCCCGCTCCCATTGCCTGAGTCCTTCGGGATCCCTGGGCCGATAGCTTTGGTTGAGCGCCGTGTTGACGCCCCCTGGACAGATACAATTTGCCCGGATTCCATACTGTGCGTAATCCATCGCGATGACCTTGGTCAGCGCGATTATTCCTGCCTTGGAGGCGCAATAATGCGGCAGTCCGTTGGTTCCCTCCAGGCCCGAAATCGACGCGGTGCTGAGCACCACGCCGCCGCGCTTCATCAACTCCGGCAGCGCGTATTTGCAGCCCAGAAAAACGCCCTTGAGGTTGATGTCCAGAACCCGGTCCCATTCCTCTTCGGGCATGGTATGGACGAGGTTCACGGGCCCGATGCCGGCGTTATTGTAGATGATATCGAGCCGGCCCCAGCGCTCGACCGCCGCCGTCACCATCCGCTGCGCGTCGGCGGCCTTGGAGACATCGGCCAGGATTGCGATTGCGTCGCCGCCTTGTGCCTTGATGTCGGCCGCGGCCTGCTGTGCGCCGGACTCGACCCAATCGACCAGCGCCACCCTCGCTTGTTCTGCGGCAAACAGCTTTGCCGTGGCGCGGCCGATTCCAGAACCCGCACCCGTGATCAGCGCGACCCGCCGTCGAGTTTTGCCATCGGACTGACTCCCGTGTCTGTGGCGCTCACTGACCATACATTCAAAAGAGCGCGATCGGATTGACCGGCGACGCGGTGCCGCGCGGCAGCAGCAGCGGCAGCATCACGAACTGAAACTCGTAGCGCGCCAGCCGCGCGCAGGTGGCGGCCAGTTGGTCGAGGTCGGCGTTGTCCAGCAGATGCACGCCCATCAGCGCGATTGCGCCGACGTGGATCGGATACGGGACGTCGTCGTAGCCGCTGGGAAATACGTCGCTGACGCCGTCCGAGCCGAGCAGCGCGATGCGCCGCTCATGCAGCCACGTCAGGCAGGACGGATCCAGGCCGGCCATCGGAAATACGCCATCCCGCGCGGCTTCCCAACCGCCTTTGACTTTGCGCCGCCGCGCGCGTCCCACGCGCACCAGCAGGACGTCGCCTTCGCCGACGCGCAGGTTGTGCTCGCGCTCCGCGCGGTCGAGGTCTTCGGGGAAAACCCGCTCGCCCGGCTCCAGCCATTCGAGCTGCCTGAGTTTGGGAATATCCAGCAGGACGCCGCGGCTGACGATACCGCCGGCAGCCGCGTCGATCGCGCATTTTGCGGCGCCGTGAAAGCCAACTTCAGTGGCGGGGAATCCATTGTACATCCGGCCGTCCCAAAAGATGTGGCAAAGCGCGTCGAGATGGGTGGTCATGAAGCCGTGATGGGAAATCGCAAAGTAGTCGGCACATCCGCCCACTCCGGGTACGGGAGCGTCGGCATGTACCATCAGATGAGTTACCGGCGTCTCGTTGTCGGGGGCGGGCGCCGTCGCCAGCGGCAATGCCATCGGCACAGCCTCGCCGATTTGCGCCAGGCGCGCCGCCTCGGCGCGCTTGCGATTGGTGATAAAGTTAAGTGCGCCGCGCTCGTCGTCGGCGCCCCATCTCCCCCAATTGCTGATTTTTTCGAACACGCTCCTCAACTCGCCGGACGTCAACCGTGGTGTCATTTCAGTACTCCTTTTCAGCCGGTGCGCGCGCCTTCGCGCCGCGACCAACTGCTACTCCGCACAGGGCGGTATAGCAAGTTGCGGCTCGACGCGTTTCACGCCATGGTATTGGGATGCTGCGGATGAAATCGCAAGCCCGGGGAGCTGCTGCGCTGCTACAGGATGAGTGGCCGTGAAAATCCTGATTACCGGAGCGGCTGGACAGCTCGGACGTGCACTGACCGCCGAACTGGCGGCGCATGAGGTCGAAGCCGCGAGCCATCAGCGGCTCGACATCACACGTCTTGACGATGTGCGCGAAGCGGTCGCCGGCTTCGCCCCTGATGTGGTGATCAATGCCGCCGCGTACAACTACGTTGACCGAGCCGAACACGAAGCCATCGAAGCATATCGGGTCAACGCACTGGGTCCGCGCAACCTGGCGTTGGCGACGGCCGCAGTTGAGATTCCCCTGGTGCACGTTTCAACCGACTATGTATTCGACGGTGGCGCCGGGCGCCCCTATCATGAATTCGACCAACCGCATCCGCTTTCCATATATGCAGCCAGTAAGTTCAGCGGCGAATTGGCGGTAAAGGAACTTAATCAGCGTCATTACATAGTACGTACCGCGTGGCTATTTCATGTGCATGGACGGAACTTTCTCAGCCTGATGCTTTCGCTGAACCGGCAGCCGCCGGTGAAAGCGGTGGACGATCAGTTCAGTTCGCCGACCTATGCGCCCCATTTGGCCCGGGCCATCGCCAAGTTGATAAAGACGCAGGCCTACGGTGTGTATCACATCGCGGGACAGGGCGGAACGTCGCGCTTTGAGATGACGCGTCTGCTGTTCTCGATACTTGGATTACAGACGGAAGTGGTGGCGGTGCCGCACACCGAGTTTCCCGCACCTGCGAAGCGGCCGCGCTACAGCGTCCTGACCACCATCCAGGACCCGCAAATCCTGCTCCCGCCGTGGCAGGAGGGCATCCACGCCTTCGCCCGCGCCCTCGGCTGAACCCAGCTATAAGCCTGTGCCAAGTTGCTCTTCCTCGTGCGTTATCCGTTTGCCACCGTGCCGCTCAGGGGCGATTGTTTTCGCCAAAGCGCATCAGCATCAGCGCATCTTCCACACCGGTGCACGCTTTTCGACGAAGGCGCGCGGGCCCTCGCGGCGGTCCTCGGTGCGTTCGATCGCGCTGCGAATTGGTTCCGCCATCTGCTCCATTACCGGCACCGGCAGGCTATGGCCGACCTTGACGATGCGCTTGAGCGCCTGCACCGCCAGCGGCGCGCATTGCAGGACCTCCTCGGCGATCGCGTCGGCCTCCTTGAACAACGCTTCGCGATCGGGCACCAGGCGCTGGAGGTATCCAAGCTGATACATGCGCTCGGCGCTGACGTGGCTGCCGGTGAGCAGGATGAGCAGCGCCTCTCCCATCGGGATATGACGCGACAGTTGCACGCCGGGACCCGGAATCAGGCTGCGGCGCGCCTCGGGCAGGCCGAAGCGCGACTGCAGGGTGGCGATGCGGATGTCGCAGTTGATGGTCAGTTCGAGTCCCGCGGCAAGGCAATAGCCGTCGATCGCGGCGATGATCGGTTTGCGGCAGTTAGCCATCTCCTCGAAGGCGGCCCGCGCCCCGCGCACGCGTCCGGCCGGGGCTTGCAGATCGCCCCGGTCGCGCTGCGCGGTCTCCTTCAGATCCATGCCGGCTGAAAACGCCCGGCCTCCTTCGCCGGTGATAATCGCCACCAGCAGGTTGCGGTCGTTGCCGAACTCGTGCACCGCCTCGGCTATCGCTTCGCAGATTTCCACGTTCAACGCATTCATCACCTCGGGCCGATTAAGCGTGATGTAGGCCTTGCGGTCCCGGGTTTCGTATCTCAGCACTGGCGTAGGCGCAATTGCCATTGAGTTTCTCCTGGTGAAAACACACCAAAATGCGGCGCACTCGACGGTGCAAAGGCCGCCCCGGCCATTTGTATCAGACATCGATCGCAGGTGAGAACGTTCGCGGCGAGGCGGCAGGGGCGGAAAAATTGGGCGCGTCCACGCCAACTGCGCGACTTTGGCGAGCAGGCCTGATTGTTTTGGCTCCCCGGGGTCGATATGTTAGCCTCATCGGTGGTTGAGGATGATGCGGATGGTTCCTCAGCCGGCTCAACAGCAGCACATCTGCTGCGAAACACGGATCGGCTGTTCGCAGTAAGACCTGCGAACTTCAATTCTCGGATGTGACAGCGATCTTCCATCGATGGAGCTGCCGCATCCGGCAGGCAGCGCTGAGCGCAATTGCTTGGACGGGTGCTTTGAGGTGCAGACAGCTAGAGCGCAACGACTACGCGACGATACCCCGCAGCGGCCGCCATCTGCGTTATCGCCGGCGCGTCCACGAGTCTGGCGGCTGCTGCTGCTGGTGTTGATGGGTCTGGCTGGTGCTGCGGCACTGGCTGAAATCGCCATCCGCCTCACTCCGTGGGCCGAAGTCGAGTTCTACACGTACGATCCGGATCGCGGATGGGCGCTGCGGGCCAACGCCGCCGGATGGCAGCGCAGGGAAGGAGTCGCCTATGTGCGCACCAACTCCCAGGGCCTGCGTGCGGATCGCGATTACGCCGTGCCCAAGCCGCCCGGCGTCTATCGCATCGCGGTGGTGGGCGACTCGTATACCGAGGCACGGCAGGTTGACGCTGCACAAACCTTTTGCGCGGTGATGCAGCGGTTTTTGCGCCGCTGTCCGGCTCTGCATGGCAAAAAGGTCGAAGTGCTCAACTTCGGCGTCGATAGTTACAACACCGCCCAGGAACTGATGACGCTCAGGAAGCAGGTGTGGCGCTATACTCCTGATTTTGTCGTCCTCGAGACATTTCCAGGCAACGACGTCAAGGAGAACTCCCTGACTTTGGAGTCCGACCAGTGCCGGCCCTTTCCCGTTCTTCACGACGGCCGGTTTGCGCTGGGCGGGCCCTTTGTCCAGTCGTGGCATGCGCGCTTTGACTGTTGGATGCGCTTTGAAAGCCGCCACTCCCAAATTCTCGATATCCTGGGCCAGGTGCGCAGGCCGCTGCTGCTGGCGTGGCGACGGCGTCCGCTGCCCAAGGGCGCGGAGTTGGGAATCAACCCTACGGTCTACAAACCACCTTCCGATCCTGCCTGGGAACAGGCGTGGCAGGTCAGCGAGGCCGCGATCAGCGAGTTCCATCACGAGGTGGCGCGCCGCGGTGTAGGATTCATGGTCGTGGTCCCGACCATCGGCATTCAGGTCGATCCAAAACTCAACAACCGCCAAAGTTTCATGAAGGCGATTGGCGTAAACAACCTGTTTTATCCTGACGATCGGCTGCTGGCGCTGGGCAGGAGGGAGGGCTTTTTCGTGCTCGACCTCAGCCGGCCTTTGCAATCGTACGTCGATGCGCACGAAACAGCCCTGCACGGCTTCCCAAACACGACCCTGGGCTACGGCCATTGGAACGCGCAGGGGCATCGGCTGGCGGGTCAACTGATAGCGGAGCAGCTATGCCGCATCGTGGGCGCCTCTCATCCTTGAGTTTCTTGACAGACACGCGGACAATCCATGCCAACGCGGGTCGAAGATAGGGCAGCGGCCTTTGGGATTGTGTCGGAGCGCGGTTGCGCCGATTACCCGCCGAGCTTCGTTGCCGGAGGAAAAAATGCAAGCCCTGGCACCACAGCCCAAGCGCACCAACAGTCGGGCATCGACCTACAGCGCCCCCCCTGGCCCCGCACCGCAGCGGCCGCCGGCTACCCTCGATTCCATCCTGAGCCTTCAGCGCATCTTCGGTAATCAAGCCGTACAACGTATGTTGGCAGGCACGGCCGACACCGATGGCGGTGGCGCAGTTGCCCGCCAACCGGCTGGCGCAGGCAAGGCCGAGCACAAAGACAATCAGAAGCCAGCCGCCCAAGCCCCCGCTCCCAAATGCGACACCGGCGTTGGTCTGCGATGGGGTCAGGACACGACCTGCTCGAAATGGGGTTTCTTTCAGGGCATGCATGAGGGCGGCGAGGGCAGGAAATGGAAGGCAGTGTCATGCTGCAACACCTGGCCGCTGTCGGTTGAGGAATACGCGCGCAACCAGGGACTGAACGGCGCCGCGTCGTGCAAGGTTCAGCACGAACGCGAGATCGCCACCATCAGCGCCGGCGGACAGGAAGTCGAGGTGCTGTGCTCTGACACCATCCCCAAGGACGCCAGCCAGGTCATCGAAATGAGCCCAAAGGCGATGCTGGATCTGTCCGGCCAGCTTGCCAACCCGCTCAACGTAACGGTCTGCTATTCAGGCTCCAAACAGGACCTTTGCCTGCACAACGGCCCCGGCGCAAAATCCTTCCCCACCATCGAGCAGTGCCTCACCCGCGGATGCCCGGTCCCCGAAGACGCCCCCACCCACGCCCAATCAGGCTGGCCGCGTGTTTGACCAAGGACGCCCCATTGCGGCCGGCCTCCGCAAGCGGCTAAGGCCTCGGCACGAGTTCCGCGAACTGGGGATGGACAACTGGGGCGCTCGGGCTGCCGCTGACCAACGGTCGTCTTGGGCGAAAAAGCGCTTGATGGTATGTTTTGAGCAAGTCCTTTCCGAGGGGAGCTGTGGCGCGTTTAGAAGAGCTCACGCGTAGCGCGTCAGTTAAGGGAATCCTCCCGAATCAAAACGTGACGGTCGTCGACGTCGTGTGGCACGGTTCCAACGTCGTCGAGCTGACATACAAAGATC
The DNA here is from genome assembly GCA_021325025.1 of Pseudomonadota bacterium. Lineage (GTDB taxonomy): Bacteria > Desulfobacterota > Binatia > Binatales > Binataceae > JAJPJA01. The sequence continues at coordinate 88,407 of JAJPHZ010000014.1, forward strand.
AGTCGGGGCGTCTTGGCAGCGAGTTGCTCTATCGCGACCGCGAGCCGACGCTGGAAGTCGTCGATGCCGGCCGCGTATGGAGCTTCGAGAGCGACGGTGCGCTGTTTCGCCTCGTTTCGGAAGCATATCGGATTAGGCTCGCCTACCTCTTTGATCCGGTCCTGGCGGTCCATACCTCCCTGGTGGAACCGCTTCCTCATCAGATCACCGGCGTCTATGGCGAGATGCTCAACCGCCAGCCGCTGCGGTTTCTGCTTGCCGATGATCCCGGCGCCGGCAAGACGATCATGGCGGGTCTGCTGATCAAAGAACTGATCGTCCGCGGCGACCTCCAGCGCTGTCTTATCGTCTGCCCCGGTATGCTCGTGGAGCAATGGCAGGACGAGCTCGACCGCCGCTTTCATCTGCCTTTCGAGATCATGACCAACGACAAGCTCGAAGCGGCCCGCAGCGGGAACTGGTTCTCCGAAAACCCGCTCGCAATCTGCCGCCTCGACAAGCTCTTCGCACGCGATCTGCCGGAGATGCTGGCCTGGCTGCACCGCGCCTGCTTCCGGCCAGTGCCAGGTAAGCTGAGAAAACTTCCGCGGCACGCAATCTCGCTCTCGGCACTCGGATACCGAGCAGCGCGCGATAGCCAATCAGCAGAAACAAGATCGCGGCGCCCGCGATCGCAACACCCGTGAAGAGCGTGCGCCATCCGATGAGAGGCTCAACCAGGACGCCGACCGTCGAGCCGAACGCCATCCCACCCGCCATCGCGCCAAACAGCCACCCGAGCGGCCGTCCGCGCTGCTCGTAGGGAAACAGATCGCCCATGAGCGCCAGCGCGAGCGGCACCACGCCGCTCGCTCCGATGCCGGTGAGCAAGCGCCACCAGATCATCGCCTGCGCAGACTGCGCGGTCGCGGTGAGCGCGGTCAGGAACACGAACGCCGTCAGTGACGCGAACATGATCGGCCGCCGTCCGAATCGGTCGGAAATCAATCCGTAAAAGAGCGTCGAGATGCCATATGGAATCAGGTAGGCCGGCACCATGAGCCCGACAAATTGAACGGAAACGCCGAAGACTCCGGCCAGACGCGGGATCAGCGGCGCGACCATATACGCCTGAAAGAAAATCAGAAACGTCGCGAGCGAGAGCATGCGCAGGAGGCGCTCACGCTCGACACTTGGCTGCCTGTCCATACCTTCCGTCCGAGCCTCTCAACGTTGGCGAGGCGAGCCGCGGCACTTCTGCTTCCTCTCCGATCGCGATCGTTTGCCGGAGCGCTGATTGACGCCGGCGCGGCTCGCCGATTGCGAGCCGCGACCTAGCCACAATTAGTTCACGGAAGCGGCGTGCCGATACCCGCGGCCCTGAGCGTGGATTCCTCGGGACCCGCGCCGGTGCAGCATGCCGCCAGCTTGCCGTCGACCACGACTGCGGGGAGCGTGCGAACGCCGAGGCTCTTCGCCTGCGCCGCGACCGCCGGATCGCGCATATCGAGCACTTCGACCTGGCACGAACTGCACGCGATTCGCCTTACCATCGCGACCGTCTCGTCGCATAGGGCGCATCCCGCGCTGAACACTTCGACGCATCGTTTGCCTGCCATGAGAGACACCTCCTTACGTCCATGAGCCTACACCCTGTACGCAGGTACAAGGTCAAGAGGAGGCAACGAGGCGGACGGAGACCGCGGACATCGGGAAGCTCGCCCGTCTCAGGGCCGGCGCGGCATTGGGACGCAGAGAAAATTTAGGAATAGGACGTGCCTGCGGGGAACCGTCTGGTCAGCGTGGCATGCAGGGCGAAAGTTTTGTGACGACTGACCGTTATAACTATCCACAGCGCGAGGTACCGGCGGACATGAAATTCGACTTCTTGTTCTGGTCAAAAGAGAACAAGGTCATTAAAATCTGCCGTACATCACCTCACGCTACGACTGGCAGTTGGCAATGATCTACCGCCCCTCACTGCTGCAACGTGCTCGCGCCTTTCATTCGCGGAGCGCGCTTACACGACGCGGTGATGGTCGACTGCGAGATTTCCGATTCGGATCGAACGGCTGCGCTTTTCACGGGGAGGGGAGCCGCCGCGTAACTCGGTCAACCATACCGACCGGAGAGGTGAAGCATGCGCACACGGACAGGGGCCGATCGAATCTTGGCCCGTGTGCCGCGCAGGTCGGGCGGGGCGGGACTTTTCGAGGTCCCGAGGCTGGAGGAGCTGGTAGCTGACCCTGACAAGGTTAGGGTGCTCGATGCCTACGCCACATGGGCGCTGCGGGCGCAGGCGATTGCTGCGCTTAATCTGCTGAATGCTCACGACCTGCGGCTGCTTCGGCACGAGACCGAAGCGGCTCGCGCTACAGCCGGCGAGCGGTTGCTTCGCGTGAAGGAAGCTGCGGAGAAGTTCTCGGTCACCGAGGATTGGCTTTACCGCAATCACAAAAAGTACGGCCTGGCTGTGCGGTGCGGCA
>JAJPHZ010000011.1 GCA_021325025.1 Pseudomonadota bacterium
CCCAAAATGAATCGCCGGATCTTTCGATTTTTATTGGGGATTTTAGGTTTTTGTTGGGGGCTGCGATCGATGGGAACCGAATGGCATTCAGGAGGTCGGCGGTTCGACCCCGCTCAGCTCCACCATATCCCCAATTAACACACAGACTTTTAGTAGTCGTCGGAACCACCGATTAGTTTCCGTTCGATGATGGCGCTCCGATTGTGGCGGTGTGGCGGGACACTTAAACTGTCCGGCGCTGGCCGAACGGGACGCTTAAAGCGTCCGCGCCGACCACTGCAGCGCGCTACGCGGCTGAATCGACAGGTTGGTGTTTACGCTCATTCCGGTGGGGCGTCATTCAATGACACGAGCCTACCGTTTTTGTCGTAACAGAAGGTTACAGTATGCTTGGCGTTCCGGGTACCGGCTTCCAGCGGCGTGAACAGAACCTCTGCCAGACCGAGGGTCACGACGTCCGCCGCGCCCTCGCCGGCGGCTATGACGCCTTTGCCCACCCCGCCGGGACCGCGAGTGTAAAGCTTATAAACGTCGCAGGATCGATCGCCGTCCTCAACGTTGGCGGTCGGCGCGCCGATGGCCTCTACAACTTGCACTCGGCTTTCTCCGACCGCGAACTGGGAAGTATCCACGGGTGTAGGCCTGGTGGCCTCCATGACGGGTGAGCACCCGGAGAGAACCACAAAAGCTAGAGACATGAGGGTCGGTGCGAACGCGCTTTGAGTATGTCTTCTTGCCATGACTTGGGTGCCTGATGGGGTGGAGCACCGGTTAGCGGTCAAAGAGTCGGCACCGGCAAATCCGGTGAATGCGGTTGGGCAAAATGGAAACCGCCCCACTTGATTTCGGCCATTCGCATTTGTGAACGCGAATTTTAACGAAGCGTCACCTTTCATGGTCGCCTTTGCTTCTCGGGTCCGATCTTACGTGGGCGGCTGTTCGGCGCAATATTGCATCAGGAAAATAATATGGCCAGATGAATCTCATCTTATAAGAGCATTTGCGACTGGAAAGAGCGTTCGACCCGGTTGCCGCCAAATGAGCGCCAGTGTCTCGTCTCTGAATTAAATATAGGTCTTGTTCGTCGACGCACCATGAGCGTAAGTGCAGGTGGAGTGGAAGCGAGGGCGGCAGACCGCAAGCAACTGGAGGCGTGGTTGCGCACGCATAGCATCCCGCAGGCGCTGGCGACGCGCGGCCGCATCGTGCCGGGGAGCACGGCAGGCGAGCGATGATCGCCTGCTTTCTCAACACCAGCGCGGTATGTATGTCGAGCACCACTACTCTTTTAGGGTCAGCTGCCAGCTCCTCCAGCCTCGGGACTTCGAAAAGTCCCACCCCGCAAACCTGTGCGGCACACGGGCCAAGATTCGATCGGCCCCTGTCCGTGTCCGCATGCTTCCTTGTCGCTCGCGTTGTGGAAAGTTACAGGTGTGAATCGTCATAAAATTTCCGTCCTGCGTTGCCACGCTGACCCGGCAGGTTGCTCGCGGACGGATTCTCTTCGAGCAAATTCCCGCTTCTGAACGAAATCGCCCCCGGATGGCCGAATCTTACGGCGACACCTGCCCATCCCCGGTTCGCTTTGATGCCGACCGCTTGACCTTGTACCCGCGTACAGGGTGTAGGCTCATGAGCATAAGGAGGTGTCCCTTATGGCAGGCAAACGGCGCGTCGAGGTGTTCAGCGCGGGATGCGCTTTGTGCGACGAGACGGTCGCGATGGTAAGGCGAATCGCGTGCAGTTCGTGCGAAGTCGAGGTGCTCGATATGCGCGATCCGGCGGTCGCGGCGCACGCGAGGAGCTTCGGCGTTCGCACGGTTCCGGCGGTCGTCATCGACGGCAGGCTTGGCGCGTGCTGCACCGGCGCGGGACCCGAGGAAGCCACGCTCAGGGCCGCGGGTGTCGGCACGCCGCTTCCGTGAACTAATCATAGCTATGTCGCGGCTCACAATCGGCGAGCTGGCGAAACGCGCTGGCGTCAATCGCGAGACCATCCGCTACTACGAGCGGCGGCGGCTGCTCGCGCGCCCGGCGCGCACGATGGCGGGCTATCGGATCTTCCCCGAGGACGCGGTGGATCGGCTGCGCTTCATCCGGCACGCCCAGGCGCTCGGCTTCACGCTCGAAGAGATCCGCGAGCTGCTCGGGCTTCGGCTCGATGAGCGCAGCTCCTGCGAGCAGGTTCGCGCGCGGGCGACGCGCAAGCTTGCGGACGTGGATGCGAAGATCGCCGCCTTAAGGCGCATCCGGCGCGTCCTCGGCCGGCTTGTCCGCGCGTGCGAGGCGCGCCGCCCAACGGCCCGATGTCCGATCCTGGAGAGCCTCGGGGCGCCGGATGCGCGCCGCCGGAAGGAGTAGGTGCAAAGGCGGCGGGCGCCGCCTGCTGCCGCATCTATCAGCCGCAAGCGGGCCAATTTGCGGCAGTGCCGCCGGTCGATGTGGTGTTCCAAAACCTTATGCAGCTGCCCACCACTCGCCAGTCATTTGGTGCGCTGTCCGGTAACCGTCCATCAGTTCTCCAACGCCGCCGTGGGCGTCAGCTATCAGCGCCGCTTGTTACTCCGCTAGGGCTCAAATGGCGACCTACTCCGGCCAACCCTACGTCTTTGATTGTTTCCGACAATCGGGAGAAAGAGCAAAAATCGGAGTCGTTCAAACAGATATTCGCGCTGATCCCAAGCGCTGGTCTATGTGGTGGGCCGTCGGAGACTCGAACTCCGGACCCGCTGATTAAGAGTCAGCTGCTCTACCAACTGAGCTAACGGCCCACCGTGTGGGGGAGACGCCATCGCTAGGTGCGGCTTGGGTGGGGTGAGTGAAGGGATTTGAACCCTCGACCACCGGAGCCACAATCCGGTGCTCTGCCAGCTGAGCTACACTCACCGCCGTATCTAAAACCGCGCGGCGGCCGGTTGGGACCGCTTCCCGGCAATGGCGCGCCAGAAGGGACTCGAACCCCTGACCCGCGGCTTAGAAGGCCGCTGCTCTGTCCACCTGAGCTACTGGCGCAAACTTTATCGGGGCGAGCCGATTTGAACGGCCGACCCCCTGCTCCCAAGGCAGGTGCGCTACCAGGCTGCGCCACGCCCCGAGACCTTATCGATTAACATACACCAAACCTCCTAACAACATGGCGCGGCGGCAGGCGCATGACCGGTTGCACGGAACGTGCGGACATCGGCCTGCCAACCGCGGTTGTTGGCCGTGAGGGGGTCGCCGCAAGCATCCGCACCACCGCCAGGTTCAAGCCGATACCGGGCGAGGCTTGTCGCGCCGTGCGTTGACGATGCAGAAGAAGCCGAAGCGCGAGCGCCCCACCGCCCGCAACTGATGGATCTGGTCGGGTCCGATGTAGATTACGTCCATCGGCCTTAGCGTATAGTTGTCGGCGCCCACGCGCACCAAGCCGCGTCCGCGTACGCCGATTACGACGTGACAATGGCGATGGCGCTCGAGGCTCGTGTAGCCGCCCGATTCCAGCTCGAAGTAGCGGACGTGAAAGCCGAGGCGCTCGCCGTGTTTGCCGATCAGAACCTGACGCGACGCTCCGGCAAATTCGCCGCCGGCGTGCGCGCTGATCTTGTACGGCTCAAGCTCCGCGTACTCCCATCGATACTGGCGGCGAAAACGGCGCAGCACCGGCGGCACGGCGCTGGCGCGGCTCCGGCCTGCTTTCGATCCCGATTGCCCGCTGCGACGAGGCGCTGGCGCGCCGTCATTGGCCAAAGGTCACCACCACCTTGAGCGCTTCCTGACGCTGCGCAGTTGAGAACGCCTCCGACACCTGCGCCAACGGAAAGCTGTGCGTCACCAGCGACGCGGCGCGCAGCACGCCGCGCTCGATCAGACTCAGCGCCTGACGGGTGTCGTCGGGACCGCACGAATAGCTGGCGATGAAGCGGGTGTCGTTGAAGTACAGGTCGTGCGGCTTGATGGTCATTTCCTCCTCCGGCGCGGTGGCGGTAAATTGCACAACGGTGGCGCCCTTGCCCGCCAGCGCCAGGCCGGTGTGCAGTGCGCGCACCGTACCCGGCCCGACGATCACCACGTCCGCCATCGCGCCGTGCGTCACCTCGCGCACCCGCTCGACGACATCGTCGTCGGCGACCAGGCCATGGTCGGCGCCCAGTTCGCGGGCCCGGCGCGCGCGGCTTTCAAACAGGTCGATCCCGATGATCTGTGCGGCGCCGGCGTGGCGCGCCAGCACCACGTGAATCATCCCCATGATGCCAAGTCCGATCACCGCCACCGTTTCGCCCGGACGCATCCCGGAGCGGCGCAGCGACTTGAGCACGCACGCCGAGGGTTCGACCAGCACGCCGTCGAGGTCGTGGACGGCGTCGGGCAGTGCCAGCGTGTCGCGCTGATTGACGCTGGAGACCAGGAAGAATTCGGCCATCCCGCCCGGATCGATCTTGCTGGCGCGCCAGGTGGGGCATTGCACGTACTCGCCGCGCCGGCAGGCAGCGCATTGAAAGCAGGGCGCATGATGATGGACGAAGACGCGCTGTCCGGGGCGGAATCCGCGCACCGCCGCTCCGACTTCTTCGACCACTCCCACCGGCTCATGTCCCAGCACCAGCGGTGCCTTGCGCCGGATGTACCAAGGCATGATGTCGCCCGAGCAGATGCCGCACGCGGTGGCCCGCACCAGGATGTCGCCGGGGCCGGGTTGGGGCGTGGGATGGTCCTCGACGCGGATATCGCCGAAGTCGTAAAGACGGGCAACCTTCATGATCGGAACTTCCCAGCCGCGCCGGCGCTTGTCAACAAGCTGTGCGCCGGCGCACAAGCTGCTAACCTCTAAGTCTATGGCGCGTCCAATCTGTCCTCCCATCGCGGCCGATGTGATTATCGAAATCGACGGCCGCATCGTGCTGGTCGAACGCAAGAATTACCCGCCGGGATGGGCAATTCCCGGCGGTTTTGTCGACGTCGGTGAGACCGTGGAAGACGCCGCGCGGCGCGAGATGCGCGAGGAGACCGGACTAGAGGTGGAGCTGACCGATCTGCTGGGCGTCTATTCGCGCCCCGACCGCGATCCGCGCGGCCACACCATCAGCGTGGTGTACCTCGGCCGCGCGCAGGGCACACCGCGTGCCGACGACGACGCCAAGTCGGCGGCGCTGTTTTCGCTCGACGCGCTGCCGGCCCCGCTGGCCTTCGACCATGCCGAGATCCTGGCCGACTACCGGCGCTACCGACAGAGCGGTCAGCGCCCGACGCCGTGGCGCAAGGGATGAACATCAAGCGACCGTGTTGCCCCAATGGGCGCGCGGCACGATGATCTCAGCATGCTGCTGTTGAACCCGCGGATGCTCCGGTTGTCGCGCCGTGCAGTTGTGCTGCCGGCGGCGCTGATACTCGTACTTGCCTGGCTGATTGGAGCGGCGCCCTCGATCGCAGCAGCGGCCTCCGCCAATCGCGTACGGCTGGTGATCCTGATGGTGTGGGACGGCTTGCGTCCGGATGCAGTGACGGCGCGCGGCACGCCCAATCTGTACGCCATGACGCATCAGGGCGTTTTCTTCTCCGCCCATCACTCGATCTATCCGTCGCTGACGATGGTCAACGGGGCTGCCCTGGCTACCGGCGCCTTGCCGGGGGCCAACGGTATCGTCGCCAACACGATGTATTTTGCGCATCTGCTGGGGGCCGATGCGGGCTCCAACAACGCGTTGGAGCGGGTGCGCAGGAGCCCGGTGTCGCTGGAAAGCTCCGCCACCCTGGCGGCGCTTGACGCGCCCGTGGCACTTGACGGCAATGTGGTCGCGGTCGAAACCGTGGCCCAGCGGCTGCTGCGCGAGGGCGGCTTCGTCGGCATCGTGGGCAAAAGCGGGCCCACCTTTCTGTTCGACGATCAGGTTGGCGCGCCGGGCCATGACGCGGCGGCCGGCGAGATCTTCATCAGCGACGACCGGGTCTTTCCGCAATCGCTCGTGGAGCAAGCCGGGTTGGGGCTGAGCCTGGCGAGTATCAAAGCGGCGCTGGGGCGCACGCCGCCCTTCGGCGAGCAGGACGAGCATCTGACGCAGGCATTTATCGATCAGGTGCTGCCTGCGGCGGCTGCGGCGCTTGCGGCCAATCACTCCGCGCTGCTTGTGCTATGGCAGCACAATCCCGACGCTACCGAGCATGCGGCCGGGCTGGGCACTGCGGCGGTCGACCGCGCATTGGCCATTTGCGACGCGAACCTGGGCCGCCTGCGCGCGGCGCTGGCCCGGCTGCATCTTGACGATCGCACCGACCTTTTGGTCGTGTCCGACCACGGCTTTGCGACCGTCAAGATGCGCGTTGATTTTGTCAGTCTGCTGATTGCGCAGGGACTCAAGCAATCGCGGAGCAGCGATGACGTAATCGTGGCGCACAACTTCGGTTCGGACGCAATCTACCTCTCGCCCCGGCTTGAGCCCGCGGCGCGCGCCGCCCTGATGCGCCGGATTGTCGATTACGCCGCCGCGCAGGAATGGTGCGGCCCAATCTTCAGCCGCGCGCTCAACGCGCGAGCCGAGCGCGGCTACGCCGGTGAGATTCCCGGCACCTTCGATCAGGCATGGTTCGGACTGCTCAACCCCAAGCGGTCGGCGGATTTGGTCATTTCCTTTCGCGAGTTGGCTGGCGAAGACAATTCGGCGCTTACCGGTCCCCATGCTACCGCTCTTGCCCTAGGCCCCGGCGGCGTGCGCGTCGAACCAAACCACTCGCAGCCGCTGCTCCATCCGATGATGGGCGTGGCATATGCCGATTCGGGGCCGGCCTTCACGACCGGCAACGGCAGCCACGGGTCGTTGGGCGAGTACGAGATGCATAATTTCGGCGCCGCGATCGGTCCCGACTTTCGGCGCGGCTACGTCGATCGGGCGCCCAGTTCCAGCGTTGACATCGCCCACACCATCGCCGCGCTGCTCCATCTCTCAAACCGCGCCGCGCCGCCCGCGGAATCAGGCCGTGTGCTGAAGGAGGCGCTGAGCAACGCATCCCAGCCGCCGCCCTATCGCCGCGTCCCGCTCAGCGTGGCGCTCGACCTGCCCGCGCAGCGAATCGTTACGACCATTTACGTCGACCAGACCGGAGAGCAACGCTATCCGGCCGCGGCGACGGTCACGCACATCGCGGTTCCGGCACATCAGACAGCCGCGGAGAAGACGCGCTAACAGGGTTGGGCAAGAGACGAGCCGGGCCTCTGTCTCACATGCGTGTGTTGCGCCCGGATAAAGGATGGCTGCTTTCCTTAACTTCTCTCCCTTCGGGAGCGATTAGAGTGACGGGAGCAGGTGAAAATCTTTTTCCGCAAGGTGCCAGGCCAATTCAAAGGATGGTATGCGGATAGGTCTGGCTCAGACGCGGCATCTCAAGACCGATTAGATTCAGGCGCCGCTCCAGCATCGACAGAAAAAGCCCGGCCAACTCGTCGTTGTCCTTTTGCTTCAGCCCGTAGCGGATGCAGTCGAAAGTAAATCCGCTGCCCGGAGGACCGAAGAAGTTGACCGCCCACGGCAGCCATTGACGCAGCGCGGCGCCGACCGCATCCGCGCCCAGCCGCTCGACCGCGTCGCGCAGCGCGCTGGCGCCGAATTCGTCGTGGTCGGCCTCTTCCTCCAGGATCAGCTCGGCGGCGCGCGCATGCGGGGCGTAGCTGGAATCGCGGTAGTTGACGCCGATCATGATGAGCCCGGTCATGTCCAGGCTGACACTGCCCATCAGCAGGCCCAGCTCGCCCTGGGCATGTTCGGCGAAATAGCGCGGCGCCTGGAATGACGGCGCGCGGCGCAGCACGATCGAGGCCCGGTCGGCGCTCTGCTCGCTGACACCCAGTTCCGCCAGCAGACCGTAAATCAGCGCGGCATGCTTGCGCTCTTCGGCCAGGTTTTTCTCCGCGATGCGCCGCAGGTCAGGGTCGCTGACCGAAGCCGCGGTTCTGCGGTAGCCTTCCGCCGTGAGTTTTTCGGCCAGGGCATGAGCGCCGAGCAGGCGCAGGAGAACCTTGATGTAATGGGGCTCCACGCGCCGCCCGAGCACATCCTCCGCCGCCACGCGGCGCGGCCCGAATTGAGCGCCGCGCGCCATCGCCCACTCCTACTTGGCGGCGCGCGAGGGCAGGATCACGACCGCGCTGCCGGGCGTGGTCTTCTCGCCCTTGTCATTCTCCAGCCAGATGTCACACTCCACGATGTGGTCGTTGCCCTCCACGCGCTTGGCCTTGACCACGCCCTTGCAGGTTACCTTGTGCCCGGGCAGGTCCATTCCGCGATACTGCACCGACAGCTTGCGCAGCCATCCTTCGGTGCCGGCAAAGTCGGTCATCAACTGGCCCAAAAAAGCGTTCTTCAAAGCGCCGTGCAGGATCACGCCGGGCAGCTTGTTGGCCAGCGCGAAGTCCTTGTCGTAATGAATCTGGTAGTAGTCGCCTGAAGCGCCGGCATACCGGACCAACTGTTGGGTGGTGGGGTTCTTTTCCAGCGGCGTCAGCGCGGAGCCGACCTCGACATCTTCGAAGTAAATCTGCTTGCCCATCGCAAACTCCCGACAATTCTAATAGTTGATGAGGGTCATGCGTTGAATGGTGCACAGTTCATCGAACTGATTGGTGTAGCGCAGCTCGGTGACCCGCACCACCATCGTGCCCATCCGCCCTTCAGTCTCGCGCAAGTCGGCCAGGCGGGCGACGACCGTGATGCGGTCGCCGGGACGAATCGGCTCGAAGAACTCCCACTCCGAGCCGCCGTCGAGCAGGCGCTTGGGCAGCTCGGGGATTTCGAACCTGGGCAACTCGCGCGGCATCAGCGACCGCACGAACGTGGGCGGCGCGATCATGCCCCCGAAACGCGTCTTGCGCGCCAGCTTTTCGTCGTTGAACAGCGGATTCGGATCGCCGATCGCCTGGGCGAAGAGCCGAATCGCTCCGCGCTCCACGTCATAGGTTACTGGCTCCGATTCGATGCCGATGAACTTCTTGTGTTCATCGCTGATATACTTTCCCATCAGGACTCCTCGCCAAAAACGGGGTGATGCCTGAAACCCTTAACATAACGCGCCGGCGGGTGGGATAGTAAGGCAACGTCTGCCGCCGGACAACACAATTCAAAGGGAGGAATGCCGCGATGGCCAGGCTCGATGGGCAACAGATAGCGCGGGAGCTCCAATCCCTGCCCGGATGGGAATTCAAGGACAACGCCATCAGCAAGCTCTATCGCTTTGAGGAGTTCATGGACGGGATCAAGCTGGTCGATCGGGTGGCGCAGATCGCCGATGCCGCCGACCATCATCCCGACATCCACATCAACTACACGCGCGTGACCTTCGTGTGCAGCACGCACAGCGAAGGCGGCGTGACGGAGAAGGACATCCGGCTGGCACGCGACATCGAAGCGGCCGCAAGCCGATCGTCATGAAGTGCGCATTCATCCTTTGGGATCGGGTTTGCGCCCGATGAACCAGCGGCGCGGTGCTGCCGCGGGCGGGCTGTCGCGCACCTTGGGCACATAGTGCTGCACGCCGGGGCCGGCGCGTTCGATTTCGGCAATCAGCGCAGCCAGATCGGCAGGGTCGCCCACGAAATCGGTTTCCGAGGTGTCCACCGCCAGCAGCGGCGTGTCCTCGTAATAGAAGAAAAAGTCGCGATAGGCACCGGCCACCCGCTCCAGGTACTCCAGGCTGATGTAGCGTTCGAAATCCCAGTTGCGCCGCCGCAGCCGCTCCACCAGCACTTCCAGCCGCGCGCTCAGGTAGATGACCAGATCGGGCTTCGCCATCGAGGCGTTGACCAGCTTGTAGACCTGCTCGTACAGCGCCATCTCATCGGGCGTGAGATTGAGCGCGGCGAAGATGCGGTCCTTGGCGAAGAGATAGTCGGCCACGGTGCGCTGCGCGAACAGCTCCTGCTGTGCCAGGTCGCGCTGCTGCTTGAAGCGGGTGAGCAGAAAGTAGAGTTGGGCGGGAAACGCGTGGCTGTCGGGGTCCTTGTAAAAGCGCGCCAGAAACGGATTGCCGCTGATGTCTTCGAGCACCAGCCGCGCGCCCAATTCGCGGGCCAGTGCGCGCGCCAGGGTGGTCTTGCCGACCCCGATTGGGCCTTCGATCGCGATGTAGCCCGCGCTGGTCCGCGCAGGACTGCCTTGCGTGGCCATCTTGATGCGATCCCCGCAAGCGCGCCGTTTGGCGCCGGGCGATGCGCGACTAGCCGCGCGGCGGCGCCGGAACCGGTGGGCTTGGATGCTCCCTGCGGTCCAGTTGCCGGCGATAAAAGCGCGCCTTGTTGCGCAGCCGCGCGTCGCCCGGATCCAGCCGCGCCGCGGCCTCGTACTCCAAAGCCGCATCCTGCTGGTCTCCGAGGTACTCGTCAACCCGCGCCAGCAACTTGTGCGCCTCCAGCAGGTCGGGGTCGGCCTTGAGCGCCTGGGTCAGTTCCAGCCGCGCGCCCTTGAGGTCGCGGCGGTCGAACAGGATGCGGGCGCGGTCGAGATGGCGCTTGGACTCGGACAGACATCCGGCCAGCGCGCTGCAGGCCAGCGTCAGGGCGATGAACTTCCTGCAACTCACGACGACTGACTACGGACAGACGCGTTTTGCTCCTGAGCGTCGGCGTGGGGCTGATGGTCGCCGCCCTCGGCCGGGGCGGCGATGGGCTGGATATTGGGCGTGCCGCTGGGCACGAAACGCAGGCGCGGCTCGCGGGCGATGAAATCGAGCAGGCGGCGCGAGATCTCGTCGACGACCTGCGCCTCGGAGCGGACGTCGACGGGAAAACGCAGCGTGATTTGCAGCCCATCGGGACCCAGCCGCACGCGGCTTTGCGGGCGGCCCGAGTCCACGCGCGTGTTGAGATCGCGCTCGATCTCCAAAAGCTGGCTGCGCGCGCTGTCGCGATAGCGGGCGAAGACCGCCTCGACCACTTCGAGCAGTTGCTTTTCCACCACGCGAAAATCGCAGTCGGGCGACAGCGTAAAGCGCAGCTCGCGCCAGATCATCAGGCTGTGGCCGGGATGGTTGAGGAACTTTTCGCGGAACACGCTGGAATTGGGAATCGTGACCAGGCGCCCGGTCGGGCCCGACTGCACGCCGTCGCCGCTTAATTCGAGCAGCGTCAGTTTGGTCAGTCCCAGTTCCACCACCTGGCCGCGCACGCCCTGCAACTCGACGCGGTCGCCGTGCTTGATGCCGAAGCGCCCGCTCAGCCGGAAGTAGCCGGCGATCGACAGGATCACGTCCTGCAGCGCCACTGCGATTCCGGCCGCGGCAAATCCCACTACCGTGGCCAGCGCGCTCAACTCGCTGGTGAAGTTGAACAGCAGCACGATGATCGCCAGCACGACCACGGTGACGTCGCGGACCTTGAGGATCTGGCGGCGGCGGTTGACGTCCTCAACGTAGCGCACCACCAGCCGCCGCCAGACCACTGCCAGCGCCGCGATCAGCGCCGCCACCAGCAGCAATCCGGCCACATGGACGAGCAGCGCCTGCAACACCTGCTTGCTGTGGCGCAGCACCTGCGCGCGCCATTGCACCAGGTTGTCGGCATAGCGCCGCAGCAGCATTTCCTGCTTGGTCAGCGGCAGCAGCGCCGCATCCAGCATCTTGCGCCGGCTGATGAGCTGTTCGAAGTCCTTGCGGCGCTGTTCAAGACTGGTGCGGTCGTTGGCCATCGCCAGGCGCGAGAGCTGTTGCGCGCGGCTGTCGACCGAGGCCAGGCCCTGTTCCAGCGCGCCGCGGGTGCGCGCGACCAGCTTGAGGAAGGTTTCCGTACCGCTCTGGCGCTGATCGAGGGTCGCGAACTTGGTGCGCAAATCGAGCAGATGCTCGGCCAGGCCGACCAGCCCCTGAGGCTCCACGGGCTCGGGTCTTTCACCGGGTTGGCGGACCTTGGACTTGGCTTCGGCCTGAAGCGAACGGCGCAACTCGTCGATTTGCGCCTCGAGATTGCCGTTCTGGGAGGTGGAGGAAGCGCCGCGTTCGAACTCGCTCATCGTGGTCAGGAAATCGACTCGCGCGCGCGCCAGCTCCAGCTCCGCCTGTGCCGCCACCAGTTGACGCGCCAGCGCGTCCTGCTGGCGGCGCGGCGCCGCGCGCAGGCGCGCGCTGAGGTCCTTGACCCGTGCCTGAAGGCCATCCATGTCGGCCTGGGCCTGCGCCAGGCGGCTTTGTGCAACCGGCGGCGCGCTTGCGTTGGGCTGGCTGGGTTGACCGAACTTCGCGATCAGCGCCGCCTCGGCGTCGGCATAGTCGAAGGCGAGCTTGACGATCTCGTCGGCCATTCCCTGGTTGGCGCTGAGATAAAGTGCCTCGGAGGGTTCTTCCACCAGGTTGGTTTCGACGCTGAACTGACGGTACCAGGCGATCGTGCTGCCGAGGTAGGAAATTACGTTTTGCTGCTCGGTCAGCGGTACCGGCGTCGGAGCGGCGACCGCGGTGCCGGCTCGGGCCGACGCCACAGCAGCGGGGGAGGGCGAGGGCGCGGAGCGAGTTGGCGCCGCGGAAGCCGCCGGAGCAGCGGCCCATGATGGGGCAGCGAAGAAGGCAACAAGCGCCACCGCCCACCACAGCCATTTCGCGACTGGCAGTGTATCCCGAAGCAAAATCCGCAACCGCTTCTCTCCCGGCCTGACTATGATACTTGTCCGCCGCCCAACGCCCAAGCCGCACGCCGTGCTGCGGCACTTGCTGCGCGCCAGCCTGGGGCAATGACGAAAAAAGGCCGTGGACGTTTACGCGCTGCGGACTCCCGCTACCATCCGATGACCTGCGCGGGCATCAACATCGAAATCTGACCGCGCGGGTCGGCGCCGCCGCTCAGTGCGCCGCCGGCCGGGTCATACGCGACTGCCAGCACGAATCCCTCGCGATACGGGGGCATCAGTTCGAGCCGATGCCCGCGCGCGGCGAGTTCGTCGCGCACCTCCTGGTCAACACGCTCCTCGATGCGCAGCAGGCCCGGATTGGCGGTGTGCGGGTAAAACGTGATCGGCATGTGTGCGGAGGAAAAGCGCGGCGCCTCGATTGCCGCCTGAAGATTCATCCCGAAATGCACCAGATTGAGGAAAAACTGCAGCGTCCACTGGTCCTGGTTGTCGCCGCCCGGAGTGCCGAACGCGATACATCGCCCGGCCGCGTCGATCGCCATCGAGGGCGTCAGCGTGGTGCGCGGACGCTTGCCCGGCGCAAGTCCATTGGGATGGCGCGGGTCGAGATGGAAACTTTGCAGGCGTGTGCCGAGCGGGAAGCCCAGCGTGTCGATGACCGGCGAGCTGGGAATCCATCCGCCGCTGGGCGTGATTGCGATCGCGTTGCCGTGGCGGTCGGCAGCGTCGACGTGAACCGTGCCGCGGCCCCAGCTTCTGGCCTCCGCAGGCGCCTGCGTCACGGCGCGCATCGCGATCGGGTCGCCGGGCGGGGCGGGATCGAGCAGGGCGCGATCGGGATCGATCAGGCGTCGGCGCAGTTCGGCATATTCTGTGGACAGTAGTTCCCGTATCGGGACCTGGACGAAGTCGGGGTCGCCGTACCAAGCCTCGCGGTCGGCAAAAGCCAGCTTGGCAGCTTCGATTATGCAATGGATGTAGGCAGCGGAGTTGTGTCCGAGCGCGGCCAGATCGAACCCTTCGAGCAGGCGCAATTGCTGCAGGAAGACCGGCCCTTGCGACCACGGCTGGCACTTGAAAATTTTAAAACCATGATAGGCGATCGAAAGCGGCTCTTCGATTTTGGTCTTGAAACGTGCCAGGTCCTCCGCCGCCAGCAGGCCATCGTTGGCCCTTGACCAGGCGACGATCTCAGCCGCGATGTCGCCGCGCAAGAAACGCTCGCGCGCGGCGTCCAGACCGGTGTTGCGGCCGCCGTTGCGCGCGCCTGCCTCGGCGTCCATCAGGCGGCGGAAGAAGCGCGCCAGGGCGGGATTGCGGATGCGATCGCCGGGCTGCGGCACGCGTCCGCCAGGCAGGTAGATTGCTGCCGTGGTGGGCCATCGCTTAAGGAAGTTGCGCGCGTTGGCGTGCAGCGACGCCGCCTCGGTGGTGCCGGTGAGGTTGGCGGCCTTGATCGGATCGCCGATCAGCCCGGCATGCGCCGGAAAGCCGTCCTCGGCCAGCTCCAGCGCCGGTTCCAGGACCTGGGCCAGAGAGAAGGTGCCGAAGTGTTCCAGCGCCGTCAGCAGCGCGTCGAATGCGGCGGGAACGCCAGCGGCCAGCAGCCCTTGGGCTGGAATCAGACTCATCCCCAAGCCGCGGAAATGCTCGATGGTGGCGCGCGCGGGCGCAGTCATGTTGCCGTTGATCGCGAAGACCCGCTCGCCGCCGGCCGGACGCACCAGCATCGGTGCCTCGCCGCCGATAGTGTGCAGGTGGGGATTGACAATTCCCTCGACGAAGGTGGCCGCGACGGCGGCGTCGATCGCGTTGCCGCCGCGGGCGAACATGCGCGCCCCGGCCGCCGCCGACAGATAATGCTCGGTCGCGATCATCGCGCGCCCGCCCATCACCAGTGGATAAATGGTCGCCATTGTGGTTAACCGTCCTGCTGCCGATGCGAATTGTTCAGCCAACTATGCTATAAATAAGGGTGGGTGGAAATCTCCCGGAAAAAACGGGTGCGTAATGCTCGTGAAACCTGACCGGCCTTACCTCAGCAAGGCGCGGTGCTGGAACGCGATGAATTTTAACGCGTATCCGGCTCGTCTAACTGACAGGTATGGCGAAGGTGTTACGAACGGCGGGTATCGATGGAGAACCGCCCGAGGAGAGAGGCAAATCCGTGAACTCATCGGCAGAAGACAGGCAGGATGGGGTTGTGGGGAGATATTGCCGACTGCTCAAACCGGTTCGCGATCGCGAGGGTCATTCCCGCTTTAACGAACGGCCACGAATCCTGCGTGAGGTGCGCAACCTCGACCGCATCATGTACCTCGTGCAGTTTGAAGACGGCGCCACAACCTTTGTTTTCCCGCACGAAATAATCGTCGAGTAGCGTGGCGCGTTTTGCCTCGCACCCGCACTGCCGTAAGATACCGGCGATGCGACCCATCGCGCGGAGGTGAACTAATGCGTGCGGCAGTGCTGAAATCGCCCGGAGCCATCGAGGTCGACCGCGCCTATCCCGAGCCGCCGATGGATCCCGGCGACCTTAAGCTGCAGGTCGAGTACACCGGAATTTGCGGCAGCGATTTGCACATCTTCACCGTCCAACCGCCGATGATGAAGCTGCCCGCCGTGCTGGGGCATGAATTTTCCGCCCGCGTCGTCGAGGTCGGCCCCGACGCGCGCGGCTTTGAGACCGGCGACCGCGCGGTGGGACTGATTTATCCGAGCTGCGGCCGCTGCGAGTACTGCGTGCAGGGCGATTTTACACTGTGCGATCTGCGCGTGGTCAGCATCGACGCACGCAACGGCTCCTTCGCCGAATATATCACCGTGCCGGCCCGCCAATTGTTCCTCGTGCCGCCGGGCACGCCCGCCGATGAGGCGGCGCTGATTGAGCCAGCCTCGGTGGCGGTCCACGCGATTCGGCGCTCGCGGCTGAGCGTCGGCGAACGGGTGGTGGTCTTCGGCGGCGGACCGTTGGGGCTGCTGATTATGAAACTGGCGCAATTGGGCGGCGCCGATCGCGTGGTGCTGGTCGAGCCCGCGGCGGGACGGCGCAAGCTCGCCGAGCAGTACGGTGCTGATTTGGCGCTCGACCCCAACGAGGAGATCCACGGCCAGATCATGGACGCCACCGACGGCCGTGGCGCCGACGTCGCTTTTGAGGTCGCCGGCAACGGGCGGGCCTTCGCGGCCGCCGGCAAGGCGGTGCGCAAAACGGGCCGGATGGTGGTGGTGGCGGTGTACGAAGGGCGCGACGTACCCTACAATCCCAACCGCTTCGTGGGCGACGAAATCGACCTGATCCACAGCTTCTGGGCCAACGCGACCGACTTCCGCCGCGCCGTCAACCTGGTCTCAAGCCGCAAGCTCGACGTCCGTCCCCTCATCACCGGGCGCGTGACGCTGGAGCAGATGCAATCCGCGATGGAGACCCTGGTCGCCGACCGTGGCAGCCATAGCAAGGTGCTCGTGTCGTGCAGTTGAAGGTGAGGGCACCTGATGGACGTTCAGCTCCTTATACGTCATCGATAGCCAGTCGCATTGGCTGACCAATCTTCTCTGTGCGCTGCTGTGCGAGCATCGGGCGCACTCCTTGATGTCGCCACAGTTTACGCCACGGTGAGCACAGAAGGTTATCCAGCCTGCCCAACGTCTATCAAGTGAAAAAGCAGTACGTGCAGGAAGTCGCAGTATTCACGCACCTGGTCCGTCCGCGTGGGCCTGGACCAAAACGACTGACCATCTCCAGCGAGCTGGACGCCCAGTATTCGGGTGGGCTGCCAGATGAACTTCAACTAGCGCGTTATACCCGCCATCTTGTAGCCTGCCAGTTCGCGCATCCGCGCCAGCGCGTAGCGAAACGGCGCGTCGGAAATTGTGACCACGCCCTGGTAGGGATGGGCCAACTCGAGAATCGCCAGAATCGTCATCCCGAGCAGGATCGAAAAGAACAGGCACATGGTGAGCTGCGCGCGGAAGATGTCGCCGCCGAAGAAGTAGCTGAACCCGATTGTAATCACACATCCCAGATAGATTACCATCCACACCACCGAGGGCAGGTCGTCGTCATAGAACAGCAGCCGCTGGCTGCGTGCCTGGCTGATTTCGTTCAGTTCGTCGATCGACTTGTCAATCAACATCTGCTCGCGGCCGTCGGCGCTGTGATAGGAAAGCACGATCGACCACAGTTCGTGAGCGCCGACTTTTCCCGCCTGAAAGTGCTTTTTGGCCATCTCGGGCCATTCGACTTCGACCACGCGGCGGGTGTATTCGAGCACCGCCGCATCAAGCCGCGTGCGCATCGGCTCGGAAAACGCCGCGCCCAGCTTGTAAAGACTCTCCAGCGCCGTGGCCTCCCGATGGGCGTTGGTGTTGGCTTCGGTGAAACGCTGCCAGGTCGCCACGATCACGAACGCCAGCACCAGGCCGTAAAAGGCACCCAGCACGCCAAAGGTGACGCCGGCGATCTCATGGTTCTTTTGCAGCCGGTCCAGCGGAACCAGTCGCCGTACGACATAGAGGCCCAAAACGCTGCCGCCACCGAACACCACCAGCACGAACGCGACCTGCGCCACGGTGCTCCAATACAGAAGAAAATCCATCAGTCCCTCCTGCACCACAAGCCAGAGCCCCCATCCGCTCCCGCGGGCGATTATCGGATCGCAGACCGAACTTCATGCGTGGTCCGCCTTCAATCGGCGCGAAGGCGATGGCGAGGAATGGTGGTGCCGGGGGCGGGACTTGAACCCGCATGTGGTTACCCACGGAGGATTTTGAGTCCTCTGCGTCTGCCGTTTCGCCACCCCGGCGCCGGACTGTCAGTTTGCCAGAGGCGGCGTTGTTGCGACAAGCACCCTCGCGCGGCTGCGGCCGCTCAACCAACCTTGAGTGCAGCCAGGCTTTGCTGATAGGGCGGGCGGGCGACGCCGCGTTCGGTGACGATCGCCGTCACCAGTTCGGCCGGGGTGACGTCGAAGGCGGGATTGAACACACGCACGCCCGCTGGCGTGATGCGCTTTCCGGCGATTTGCGTGACTTCGGAGGCCGCGCGTTCCTCGATAGGAATCTGGGCGCCGGTGGGACAGTGCAGATCGATCGACGACAGCGGAGCGGCGACATACAGCGGCACGCCGTGGCGATGCGCCATCACCGCCAGCGGGTAGGTGCCAATTTTGTTGGCGACGTCGCCGTTGGCGGCGACGCGGTCGGTGCCGACGATCACGCAACTGACGCCGCCGCGCGCCAGCACCGTGCCCGCCATGTTATCGGCGATCACGGTCACCGGGATGCGGTCCTTTTTGAGCTCCCAGGCGGTCAGCCGCGCGCCTTGCAGAAACGGCCGGGTCTCGTCAGCGATGACGCTGACCTGCTTGCCCGCCTCGCGCGCCGCGCGCACGATACCCAACGCGGTGCCGTAGCCTGCGGTGGCAAGAGCGCCGGCGTTACAATGGGTAAGGATCTGCGCGGGATTATCCTCGATCAAAGCCGCGCCGAAAGCGCCCAGGGCGCGGTTGGCCGCGATGTCTTCTTCGTAAATGGCGATCGCCTCATCGCGCAGGCGGGCAAACAGCGCGGGGGCGTTCAGTGACAGATGCTGCTCCAGCACGCGGCCCATCCGCTCGACGGCCCAGGCCAGGTTGACAGCGGTAGGCCGCGCCGCCTTGAGCGTTTGCGCCACGATGGCGAACCGCGCGCGCGCGCGCTCGCCGGCGGCGCCCTTGAGGCCCAGTACCACGCCCATCGCGGCGGCCACGCCGATCGCCGGCGCGCCGCGGATCACCATCGCACGAATCGCGCCGGCCACGGCGCGGTAATCCCTGTAAACGCGATAGACCTCGCGGCCCGGCAGCAGCCGCTGATCGAGCATGCGCACGCCGCCCGACCGCCATTGCACCGTGTTGATTGCCACTGCGAAATTATTCCTAGCCTGCGGCGCCGGACCGCTGCGCTTACAGTATACGCCGCGGCCCATCCACAAGGACAAACCAAACCGGACGAGCACCGTACAGTGCAGACAGGCCCGCTACTGAGTAAACCTTCAGCGAGATGCCGTTTGTGGGTACCCCCCAATCGCCACCGGCCCGTACGTTCCCGGTGTCAGCTGGCGCGCTCGTACAAGCCGCGCGCCTTGCGCTTGACCATCCCGGCGTCGATCCAGCGCGTCACCGCGGCGAAAATCTCGGAAGGACGCTTGTCCTTGAGCCCGCGAACGCCGCGTACGTCGGAGGCTTTGAACTGTTTGGGCAACTGTTCGAGCACCGCGCGCCAGTTGATTCGCCCGCCGGCCCTGGGCGCGCCCTCCGCGCGCGCGCCGCGGCCCGCCGCCGACACTCTTCCGGTGACCACCCCCAGCCTGGACTCATCTTCCTTAAGGCGCGCCAGTTCGGCCTCTTTGACACGAATCTCCTTGCGCAATGTGGCCAGCAGTGCGCGCGCCTGTTGTTGAAATTGTCCGAAGGCTGAGCCTACTCCGCCGCTACTACGTCGTGGCATCAGATGCACACTCCTGTGGTCGAATTGAACATCATTGCTAAGTCGGAAATTATATACCCAGATAATAAAGAACAGGCAATCCCGTCCGGTGCACCGCGCGGTCAATGTCGGGGCCGGAGCGAAGCGGGGCAGCCGCGGCGTTGCTAAGTCACCCGAGGTAGCCAAATTCTACTGCCGGATTATACAATTGCGTAGGCTGGCGCGAACCGTGAATTTAAGCCGCGGATTGGTAAGTCTACTCCAATTCTATAAAGGGATTGCTCAACTTTTATTATCTTTAGACCCAGTTCCGTGAATTACTTCATCTGTACCCGTTCCATAATCAGCCGCTAAAGCGACTGCGCAACGGCTCGGCAGTGCTCAGCCCGTCCCGGCAAAGGTTGCCTGCGATCATCAAACCGCTAGGAATTTGTCCCCGCTCAGTGCTATAAGGAGGCGCTAACGGTTGACCTTGATGCGAGCCGCCCCTTTGAGCGTGCGTCCTGGAACAATCCCACGTGGCAATCTCTTGGGGGAGATTCGGGGAAGCTTCACGGCCCGGCCGGCATTGAAGGGCAACGCAAGGAGAACTGAATGGGTCGCAGACTGTACGTAGGGAACCTGGCTTGGGCTGTCAGCGATCAGGATCTGCGCGAGTTGTTCTCGGAAGTTGGTAAGGTGGACAGCTCTCAGGTGATCGTCGACCGCGAAACGAATCGTTCCAGGGGATTTGGCTTTGTCGAGATGGCAACCGACGAAGCCGCGGAGGCCGCCATCAAGAAGTTCAACGGCCGCGACCTCAAGGGACGGGCGATTCGGGTCAACGAAGCGCAGGCTCGAAACACCGGGGGTGCCCGTCCCGCCGGTGGCCGCGACCGCGCCTGAACGGTCTCGCGGTTTAACTGCCGCATCGCGCCGGGCTTCACCCCGGCGCAACCCCGACTAAACGGGCTTTGGACCGGCGATTCTCACTGCGGCGCTGGATGGCGGAGGGGATATTTTTGCTGAGCGCGGGTGCAATCCGGGGGTCCACAGCCTGACGCATCGCCGCCTGCGCCCCGTCACAGTCGGCTACCAAGCGCGCGGGTAAAACTGCTGGCGCGCTTGACGCCCTGCGGCTGGCGCGTCAGCCACCGCCGATGGCCGGCACGAAATGGATTTCACTGGACTCGCGTACCTGTTCGAGCAGCCCGCCCACCGCGATATCGCCGTCTACCGAAACCGCCAGCGAACTCTTGAGGTCATCGCCCTCGACCACCTGATTGCGAAAGCCGGGGAACTGCTGGTCCAGGTTGCGAACCACTTCGCCCACCGTGCGTCCCGGTACCACGACCGATTCCTGTCCGCCGGTGTACTTGCGCAGCAATGACGGAATGAAAACCCTGGGCATCTGAGCGCCAAACCGCGAAGCTTCAAGCCTCGCTCCTGAAACTAATTCCGGGCAGGCTGCGCACAGGAGGGCTTCGCGCAACCTGCTCCCTTCACCTCACTCTCTCCGCGAAGGGAGAGAAGTCAAGCAACGCAGCCGATCGTTTATACAAGCATCTAGCGCACCCTGTTGGAGCCAACAAAGCGCTCTGTTCTCTTCAACCGCGCCGCGCCGCCAGCACCTTGAACAAGCGCGGCGGCGAGATCGGCAAATCGGTGATCCTGCTCCCTACTGCCATCGACACCGCATTGGCGACCGCCGCCGGCGGCGGCACGATGGAAACCTCGCCCACGCCGCGCACGCCCAGCGGATGACCGGGATTGGCGACCTCCACAATCACCGGCTCGATCATCGGCAGATCCAGGCAGGTCGGCATCCGGTAGTCCAGAAAACTGGCGTTGCGCAGCGTTCCCTTCTCATCGTACACGTATTCTTCGTTCAATGCCCAGCCCAGGCCCTGCACCGTTCCGCCTTGCATCTGGCCTTCCACGTAGCTGGGATGGATCGCCTTGCCGGCGTCCTGCGCCACCGTGCATCGCAGCACCTGCACCTTGGCCGTCTCCGGGTCGATCTCGACATCAACCAGGCAAGCCGCGAATGCCGGTCCGACTCCGGTAGCATACACGTTGGCGCGGCCGGTCACGGGACCGCCGGTGCGAGTCAGGCGCGGGGCCAGTTCCTTGAGGGTCAACGGCGGCGCGCCGTTTTTTTTCGAAATCGCCTTGCCGTCGACCCAAGCGACGTCCTCGGGGCTGATTTCCCAGACCTTGGCGGCGCGCTCCTTGAGCTGGCGCACGACGTCGTGTGCGGCCTGATAGGCCGCCAGGCCGGTGGCGAACGCGACCCGGCTGCCGCCGGTACCGTCGGTGTATCCGATCGAATCCGTATCGGCCACCGCCGGGCGGACGTCCTCGGCGCGCAGTCCCAGGACTTCCGCCACCACCATCGCGGTGGACGCGCGCGAGCCCCCGATATCGACCGAACCGGTGACCAGGCTGGCGGTGCCGTCGGCGTGAACGTTGACGATCGCCGAGGATTGCATCCCGCCGTTGATCCAGAACCCGGTCGCCACGCCGCGTCCGCGATACTTGCCTGGCACCTGCGCCAGCGGCGTCCTGTAATGCTGGCTGTTCTTGATCGCTTCGCAGACCTCGATGTAGCCGATGCGCGGGAACTTCGGCCCCATCACCGATTGCGTGCCCTCGCGCGAGGCGTTCCTGATGCGGAAATCGAGCGGGTCCATCCCGCATCGATTCGCCAGCTCATCGACCACGCATTCCACGGCAAAGGCGGCGTTGGTGGCGCCCGGCGCCCGATACGAGCTGGTCTTGGGCTTGTTGACCAGCACGTCGTAACCGTCGACCAGGAAGTTTTCGATGTCATAGGGCGACAGCCCCGTGAAGCATCCCAGCCACACCGGCGAGCCCGGGAAGGCGCCCGCCTCGTAAGCGAACCACGCCTTGGCGGCGACAATCCTCCCTTCTTTGGTGGCGCCCATCTTGACCCGCAGGATCGATCCCGAGGTCGGTCCGGTCGCGCCACGCATCATCTCGGTGCGCGTCATCACCATCTTGACCGGGCGGCCGCCCGCATGCTTGGACAGCAGCAGCGCCACCGGCTCGATATGGACGGTGAGCTTGGCGCCAAAGCCGCCGCCGATCTCGGCCGGCACCACCTTGACGTTGCCCTCGGGCAGACCCAGCAGCGTGGCCGACATGATACGCACGTCGAAGGGGCCCTGGGTCGAGGTGTACACCGTGGCGTGGCCGTCGCCCGGGAAAATCCCCAGCGCGTTGGGCGGTTCGATGTATCCCTGATGCACCATCTCGGTGCGGAACTCGCGCTCGACGATGATGTCGGCGGCTTTGAACCCGGCTTCGATATCGCCGCGTTTGAACTGGAATTCGCCGGCGATATTGGTCTGCTCGTCGGGCTTGTCCTTGCGGCGCAGGTCGGGATTGATAATCGCAGCGCCCGGCTTCATCGCCTCGAGCAAATCCAGCACCAGGGGCAACGGTTCGTACTCGACCTCGATCAGCGCTAGCGCTTCTTCGGCGATGTGCGGACTGGTGGCGGCCACCGCCGCGACACCATGGCCCGCGTACAGCACCTTGTCTTTGGCCAGGATGTTGGAGGCCAGGTACAGCGGATTGACCGCGGCCTCGCCGCCCATCCGGTACACCGGCGCAGTGGTCTGCGGTGCGAAGTCCGCGTGTGTTACGACCGCTTTGACGCCCGGCAGACGCAGTGCCTTCTCGGTATTGATCGACTTGATGCGGGCGTGGGCGTAAGGGCTGCGCAGCACCTTGCCATACAGCATCCCGGGGAAGCTGTAGTCAGCGCCGTACTTGGCCCGTCCGATTACCTTGTCCAGACCGTCGTGGCGGACCGGACGGGTGCCGATAACCTTGAATTGATGCGTCTGGGGCGTGTCCATGATCAGCGGCCTTGCATCACCTTGGCGGCGTTCATCACCGCGCGCACGATTTTGTCGTAGCCCGTGCAGCGGCACAGGTTGCCGGCCAGCGCGTAGCGGATTTCCGCCTCGGTGGGATTAGGGTTGCGGTCGAGCAATGCCTTTGCCGACATCAGGAAGCCGGGCGTGCAGATGCCGCATTGCAGGCTGGCATCTTCGAGGAACTTCTGCTGCAGCGGATGGAGCTGGGTGCCTTCAGCCAGTCCTTCCACGGTGGTGATTTTCTTGCCGCGCGCCTCCACGCCCAGCATCAAACAGGAGCACACCGGGCGGCCGTCGACCAGCACCGTACAGGCGCCGCAGTCACCGGTCAGGCATCCTTCCTTGCTGCCGGTCAGTCCCAGGACATCGCGCAGCGATTCGAGCAGGCTTTGACGGGTTTCGCACAAAAATTCAGTCGGCTCGCCGTTAATGGTGGTTTCTACCAGTTGTTTCTTCGACATTATTGGATTCCTGCCTGTTCCCTGCGATGGTTAGTTCTGACGCGCCCGTTCGGCCGCGCCCAGTAACGCGCGCTTGGTCAGCACGCCGACCACGTGACGGCGGTATTCCGCCGTGCCGCGCATGTCGTCGATGGGGGAGGCTGACTCGCGCGCCAACTCGCCGGCCCGCTCCGCGGTCTTCTCGTCCAGCTTCTTTCCGATCAGGTATTCGGCCGCCTTGGGCGCCAGGATCGGCGTCGGGGCCACCGCACCCAAGCCGATACGCGCGGCCGCCACCTTGTCGCCGTCCAGCGTCACGCAGGCGCCCGCGCCGACGATCGCGATATCCATCTCATTGCGCGGAATCATGCGGATATAGCGGTCGGCGGTGTGCGGAGCGGGCGGTGGAATCAGGATTTGCACCACCAATTCCCCTTTTTGCAGGACGTTGGTGCCCGGTCCGGTAAAAAACTTCTCCACCGGCACTTCCCGTGTTCCTGCCGGGCCAACGATCTTCGCGATCGCACCCACCGCGAGCAGCGCAGGGCTGGTATCGGCGGCGGGTGAGGAGTTGCACAGGTTGCCGCCAATCGAAGCGCGGCTTTGGATCTGCAGCGACCCGATCAGATGGGCGGCCTCGGTCAGACCGGGATAGTAGCGATGCATCACCTGGCTTTCGTGGATCTCGATGCAGGGGACGGCCGCGCCCAACTTTAATCCGGCCTTGGCGTCGAAGCTGATTTCGCGCATTTCGGGAATGCCTTTGACATCCACGAGCAGCCTGGGTTTGCGCACCGCGTTGCGCATCTGGATCAACAGGTCAGTGCCTCCGCAGATGACCCGCGCACTGTCACCGTCGGACGCGAGCAGTTTGACTGCCTGATCGACCGTGGTGGGAGCCTCATAACTGAACTCGTGCAAAGTAGCCTCCTCGGCGGCCCATCGCCGCTTGATTTTTGGGAACGGCCCCGCCCTTGGATCGGCTCGGGTCTGTTCCTGGGCCGGGGATTATCCTGATGATTGATACCGCAGACGCCGCCGATTGGAAAGTCCGGCGTAAGAGTTTCCTTTGGCTCCCAGTGCCGTCCCTATTAAACGATAGAGAGCGCCTGCGAGAGGTCGTCGAGCAGGTCTTCGACGGCCTCGATTCCAACTGCGAGCCGAATCAGGCCGTCGGAAATTCCCATCCGGGCGCGGTCGTGCGGCGCAATACCCGAATGCGAAGTGGTAGCCGGGCGCGTGATTAATGTCTCGACGCCGCCCAGGCTTGGCGCGCCGATCGGAATCTGCAGCCGCTGCATGAAGGCCTGCGCTGCGGCGGCGCCCCCTTGCAATTCGAAGCTCAGCAGACCGCCAAAGCCGTCGAACAGCTCGCTTGCCAGGCGATGGTCGGGATGGCTGTTGAGTCCCGGATACATCACCCGCTCGACCCTGGGATGGCGCGCCAGGAATTGCGCAATCCGCTGCCCGTTTTCGTTGTGCGCGCGCATCCGCAGCGCCAGCGTCTTGATTCCGCGCTCGAGCAGAAAGCAGGCGTGCGGATCCAGGCATCCGCCCAGATGAATCAGCTTGTGGTTGACGCGCCCGATCAACGCGGTCGAGCCGATTACCGCGCCCGCCACGATATCGGAGTGGCCGTTGAGGTACTTGGTGCAGCTATGCAGCGACACGTCGTAGCCCAGCTCCGGCGGACGGAAATTCACCGGGCTTGCCAGCGTGTTGTCGATCATCGAGACCAGGCCATGGCTGCGGGCGAAATCCACGACCTTGCGATGGTCGGGGACTTGCAGCAGCGGATTGGACATCGTCTCGACGTAGATCGCCCTGGTGTTGGGCCGCAGCTTGCGCCGCCAATCCTCGGGGTCGGCGGCGTTGATGAAGTCGAAGCTGATGCCGAATCCGGGCAGGTCGCCGGTGATAAAGGTGTGCGTGCCGCCGTACAGGCATTCCTGGGCCAGCAGATGGTCGCCCGCTTTGAGTACGGTTAGCAAAGCGGCGGAAATCGCCGCCATCCCGCTGGCCGTGACCAGCGCGGCCTGCGCCCCTTCGGCGGCCGCAAGCACCCGGCCCAGCGCCACATGGTTGGGTGTGTTGTTAAGGCGGATATACTTTAGGTCCTCGTAGCGGCCCTGCCCCGCATACTCAAAGGTCGAGGACTGGAAGATTGGCGCGATAACCGCCCCGGCAAACCGCGGCCGCAACTCGCCCGCATGAATCAGCTTGGTCTGGAGCTTCACGAATTTCCTCGAAAATAGGCGGTACTTACGCTGCAAGCGCGACAGCGAATCGCCACGCTCTCTCTCGCATCGCGATCATACGGTGGAGGCTGCTTCAATTTCAAAGGATTGTGCTTTAGCCGAATGCCATTGCTCCTTGACATCTCAGTGTGATTCGGCGCAGGAAACGATGCCAGGGGCTCGATGGAAAATTACTTTATAACGTCGCTTGGCAAGGGCCCATACACGAAAACTACCTACCGGCTTGGGGAGAGTGTGTGGCGTTCGAGCTTTGCTCCGGTAGCAACCGCACGGCTGGCCGAGGCACCGCCTCCAGGTGTTTGAGGGCCATGGAGCCGGATGCGGACGCGATTCAAACGTCGTATGTAGGGGCTCGTTTCGGGGATTGGACAGGCGCCGCCAAAGCGGCCCGGGCAGGCCAAGCGGTGGAACGAAGGCAGCCTGTGTTTCATCGGCGAGTTGTGTCGCGGCGAACGCGGATTTTCCCGGGCTGTTACGACTACAACGGCGCCGGAGAGAGCGTCTACATCACAACGCAGTGTTCGGACGGCACCGCCGTGCCGCCTCAACCTTCTGTCGGGTCTCAATTCGGCATCTGCGACATCGGGCCGGCTCGGCAGGGACTGGGCGTTCGGCGTTTCTGCTCGTAGGTTTCATCCGGTCGGCGCTGCGGGTACGAATTCCAGGAAATACTCGTAGGGCAGGAAATCGTGTTCAGCCACAAGGCGGAAGCCGGCCTGCCTAAATTGCGCGACCATTTCCTCGCGGCTGATGCGCATCGCGGGCGGCGGACCTTTGGGTGAGGTCTGTTTGAAATCCACCACCACCACGCGGCCGCCGGGCTTTAGCGCCGGCTTGAGTTTCCTGAGATAGGCCACGCGATCGCCGATGTGATGCAGCACGGCGCAGAAGAAAATGACGTCGGCAGAATGCGGCGCCAGCTCTGGATCGTCGGCCCTGACCAAGCGCGCCTGGTAATTCGCAAGCTTCAGTTTCGCGGCGTCGGCCTTCATGTAGGCGACCATGCCGGGCTCGATGTCGACTCCGATAGCCATCCCGGCAGGACCGACCGCACGCGCGAAGCGGCGGGTGAAATAGCCGGTTCCCGCCCCGATATCGACCACGGTCTGGCCGGGCTTGAGGTCAAGCGCGCGCACCACCTCGTCGGGCTTCTGCCATTTGGCCCTTTGCGGCGCTTCAAAAACCTCGGCCCAATGTGCGGTGTCGCCAAAGCCGTGATGGACGGCTTCCGGATGCTGCTGCGCGGCTGCGGTTTGAAAGCACAAAATCGCAGCCAGGAGCGGGAAGGCGAGTGCGAAATGCTTGCGGAACACGGCGCTGTGCATTTGATATTCACCCATTTGGGCGATGCGGAGTCGGCGCGATTGTTAACCGCGGAAGCCCAGCGGCGCGGCGACTTTGGCAGCTTCGCGCGCCAGCACCGGGGCGTACTTTTTGTAGTTGGCAAACCGCGGCTCCGTGGTCTGGCCCCGGACGTAGCGCAGATACAGTTGCTCCACTACGGTCGCGTACTTCCAGTAGGCCAGTGCCAGGTAATAGGGGAATGCGCTGATGTCGCGCCCGGTGCGGATTGCGTAGCGATGGGCCATCTCATCACGGTGCAGCATCCCGGGCGTGATCGCCGTATGCGGATAGCCTTCGCTCAGCGCGAGCAGATCGGGCGCGTCGTCGGGATCGCGCCAGTAGTTGAGCGCGGTGCCCAGGTCGATCATCGGGTCGCCCAGCGACGCCATCTCCCAGTCCAGCACCGCCACGATGCGGCCGGGACAGGCGGCGTCGAACATCACGTTATGGAGGTAGAAATCGTTGTGCAGGATAACGGGTGGCTGGGGCGCGGGCTGATGCTCCAAAAACCACTGGGCCAGCGTGGCCATCAGCGGCACTTCCTGGGTCTTCGCCTTCTCCCATCGCCCCATCCATCCGGTGATCTGGCGCTGCAAAAAGCCCTCGGGCTTGCCGAATCCAGCCAGGCCGATGGCCCGGTAATCGACGGCGTGCAGGTCGGCCAGTGTGTCGACAAACACCTCTGCCATCTGGCGGTAGGTGGACGCAGAGTGACCCTGGAGCGCGGGCGGAAAGGGCTGGCGCAGCGTGACGACCACGCCCTTGCGCCGCTCCATCACGTAAAATGGCGCGCCGATCACTTCGGTGTCCTCGCAGAAGAACAGCGCGCGCGGCGCGGGATAAAACGCCTGCCATAGCCGCGACAGGATGCGGAATTCGCGGCTCATGTCGTTGGCGGTGGGCGGCACGGGGCCGCGCGGCGGGCGCCGCACCACCCATTCCTCGCCCCCAAGACGCAGCAGGAACGTCAAATTGGAGCTGCCGGTACGAAACTGCATCAGCTCCATCGGACCCTCGGCGCCGGGCAGCTTGCCGCGCAGGTAGCCGCGCAGACGCTCCACGTCGAAGCGGTCTTCGTCGCGGATTTCCGTGTATTCTGGAAGCGGACCCGTTTGTTCCGTCATCGCTGAATGCTGTGTGCGATCGGCTGTGCTTGAAGCCTGCCAGGCACCTTCACCCTGACCCTCGCCCACAACTGAATGTGGGCAAGGAAACAGAAACTATTTCCATTTGCGCAGTTCGCGGCGCGCGATGGTCATGCGATGCACCTCGTCGGGACCGTCGACGATACGCAGGGCGCGGCTGTCGCGCCAAAAGCGCGCGATCGGCGTGTCGTCCGACACACCCATCGCGCCGTGGACCTGGATGGCGCGGTCGAGCACGTTCATCACCATGTTGGTCGCCATCACCTTGATCTGCGCGATCTCATCGCGCGCGCCGCGCTTGCCCGCGGTGTCGATTTTCCACGCCGCGCGCATCACCAAAAGCCGCGTCGCGTCGATTTCGATTCTCGAGTCGGCGATCCATTGCTGCACGTTGGCCTTGTCGGCCAGGTAGCTGCCATGCGCCCATCGCGTGTTGGCCCGCTTGCACATCAGCTCAAACGCGCGTTCGGCCACGCCGATGGCGCGCATGCAATGGTGGATGCGGCCGGGGCCCAGCCGGGCCTGCGCGATCGCGAAGCCGTCGCCCTCTTTGCCCAGCATGTTG
This sequence comes from Pseudomonadota bacterium, assembly GCA_021325025.1. Classification (GTDB taxonomy): domain Bacteria; phylum Desulfobacterota; class Binatia; order Binatales; family Binataceae; genus JAJPJA01. The sequence goes on from JAJPHZ010000011.1 coordinate 28,686, forward strand.
GTCGCCGGCACGCGGCAATCCTTATAGATAATCTCGCAATGGCCGCCGCCGCCCGTATGGCCCATCACCGGCACCGGCCGCACGATGTTAAATCCCGGCGCATCGACCGGGACGATGATCTGGCTGGCGCGCCGATGGGGCTCGGCGTCGGGATCGGTCACCACCATCGCGATCGCAAAGCGCGCATGCATCGCCCCCGACGTGAACCACTTGTGCCCGTTGATTACGTAGTAGTCGCCCTCGCGCACGGCACGCGTGCGCAGTTGGGTGGGATCGGAGCCGGCGGTCTCCGGCTCGGTCATCGAAAAGCAACTGCGCATCCTGCCTTCCAGGCACGGCTCCAGCCATTGGCGCTTTTGCTCGGGCGTACCGAACTCGGCCAGGATTTCCATGTTACCGGTGTCGGGCGCCGCACAGTTGAAGATATAGGGTCCGATGCGGCTGCGGCCCATGATTTCGCACACCGGCGCATACTCGGCGTTCTTGAGCCCGGCGCCGTACTTCTCGTCGGGCATGAAAAGGTTCCACAGGCCCTCGGCCTTGGCCTTCTGGCGCAGCGAGGTGACGATTTCGGGCTCATGATGCTCGTTGCCCGAGGCCTCTATCTGCCGTTCGGCCAGCTCCTCGTTGGGATAGACGTATTCGTCCATGAAAGCGCGCACGCGCCGGCAATATTCTTCGGCTTTGGGCGACAAACTGAAATCCATGCTGATGCCTTGGTTCGGGAAAGTGTCGTGGTTCACTGTTATCGCAACGCGGGGCAGGAGAGAAGCCGCAGGGCATCGCGCTGCCCTTGTGGTCGGGGCCGGGGTTTTCTAGGATGGGCGATGGCGCGGAGCGGCCGGCAGCGACCGGGACCGCGGTGTGCTTTAGACCCATTCCTCCTGAGCGGCGCCGCCCTCAGGATTGACACAGGAGAAGCGGACTCATGGCTGCAGGAACAACGCACGAGTTCAAAGTCATCGGCACCCGTCCGATTCGTCACGACGGCGTGGACAAGGTCACCGGACGCGCCAAGTACGGAGCGGACTACAGCTTCCCCAACATGCTCCACGGCAAGGTGCTGCGCAGTCCGCATGCCCACGCCAGGATCAAATCCATCAACGTCGAAAAGGCGCTCAAGCTGCCCGGCGTCAAGGCCGTTATCACCGGCAAGGAGCTGCCCGAGCTGCCCAACCGGATGGAGGCGCTGGGCGAGATTCCGTTCAACCCCATGCATTGCGCGCACAACGTGATGGCGCGCGACAAGGTGCTGTACAACGGACACGCGGTGGCCGCGGTCGCTGCCACCAGTCCGCATATCGCCGAGGAAGCGCTCAATCTGATCGAAGTCGACTACGAGGTGCTGCCGGCGGTGCTCAACGTGGAGGACGCGATGAAGCCCGGCGCGCCCATCCTGCATCGCGACCTGCGCAACGCCGATTCCGGCGACAAGGAGACCAACGTCGCCTCTCACATCCAGTTCCAGCGCGGCAAACTCGAAGACGGCTTCAAAGAAGCCGAGCTCGTCATCGAGCACGAGTACCACACCGAGATGGTGCATCAGGGGTATATCGAGCCCCACAACGCGGTGGGGATCTACAACGCCGACGGCCACGGCACCATTATCTGCTCGACCCAGGCGCCCTTTGAGGTGCGCTCGATGAGCGCGCAAGTGGCGGGGATTCCGGTCGGCGACGTCAAGGTAATCCCGGCCGAGATCGGCGGCGGCTTCGGCGGCAAGACCACCATCTACCTGGAGCCGCTGGCGCTGGCGCTGTCCAAGCAGACCGGATGCCCGGTCAAGATGGTGATGAGCCGCGCGGAGGTGCTGCGCGCCAGCGGCCCCACCTCGGGCTCCACCATCAAGGTCAAGCTGGGCGCCAAGAAAGACGGCAAGATTACCGCCGCCCACGTATGGCTGGCCTACGAGGCGGGCGCGTACCCCGGCTCGCCGGTGGCGGCCGGCGCGATGACGGTGCTGGCGCCCTACAACATCCCCAACTTCGTCATCGACGGCTACGACGTGGTGGTCAATCGCCCCAAGACCGCGGCCTATCGCGCGCCGGGCGCCACCAACGCCGCCTTCGGTTTGGAATGCGCGCTGGACGAGTTGGCGGAGAAGTGCGGGATCGATCCGATCGACCTGCGCATCATGAACGCAGCCCGGGAAGGCACGCCCTCGATGTTCGGCGCGCCCTACAATCGGATCGGGTTCATCGAGACCTGCGAGGCGCTCAAGAACAGTCCGCATTACAAGTCCAGGCTGACCGGCAAAAACCGCGGACGCGGCGTCGCCTTCGGCTTCTGGTTCAATGCCGGGATGCAGTCCTCGGCGCTGGTCAACATCCACGTTGACGGTACCGCCAGCGTGGTGACCGGCAACCCCGACATCGGCGGCTCGCGCGCTTCGATGGCGATGATCGCGGCCGAGGTGCTGGGGCTTGCGGCCGAGGACGTGCGTCCCAGCGTCGCCGACACCGACTCCATCGGCCAGTGCGACCTGACCGGCGGCAGCCGCGTCACGATGGCGACCGGGTGGGCGGTCTACAACGCGGCGCAGGACGCGGTGCGCCAGCTAAAGGAGCGCGCCGCCAAGCTGTGGCAGCTCAACGTCGAGGATATCGATTACGTCGACGGCAAGCTCATTTCGAAAACCAACGGCAAGCCGCCGATGACGCTTAAGGAAATGGCCGCCAAGTTCGTGCGCACGGGCGGCCCGGTCAGCGGCCGTGCCTCGGTGCACGTGGCCGGCGTGGGGCCCGCGTTCGCCGGCCTGCTGGTTGACCTGGAAGTCGATCCAGAAACCGGCAAGATTCAGATCCTGCGCGCCACCGTGGCGCAGGATGCCGGCAAGGCGATTCATCCCAGCTACGTCGAGGGCCAGATGCAGGGCGGGACCTCGCAGGGCCTGGGTTGGGCGCTCAACGAGGAGTACGTCTACGACGACCAGGGCAATCTGCGCAACGCCGGCTTCTTGGACTACCGCATGCCGACCTGCCTGGACCTGCCGCTGATCGAGACCATTGTGGTCGAGGTGCCCAACCCGCTCCATCCGCTGGGCATCCGCGGCGTGGGCGAAGTTTCGATCGTGCCGCCGCCCGCCGCGGTGGCCAACGCGCTGTATCGCGCCACGGGGGTGCGCATGCGCTTTACCCCGATGTCGCCGCCGCGCGTGCTCAAGGCGCTGATGAACGCCGGCAAATGAAATCGGCGCGGACCTGTATCCTGTAGGAAGCTGCGCCCCGGCGGGCATTGCCCACCGGGGCGCAGCCGTTCTTGGGATTGTTGCACACAAGCTCGCCTCGCTGGCGATCACTCACCCGCGCCGCCATCGACGACAAAATCCTGCGCCCCGCGCCTAGCCCCTGCGGATCGACTCGCGTCAGGCGTGCGAGCCCAGGAATTCGACGAAATTTCGGGCGTAAAAGCGCTCGCGTTTGTCCTCGGCGATACCGCAGTCGTTGAGCGACCTTTCGAACTTCGCCAGCGGATCCCGACCGCCCTCGGGGTGGGGAAAGTCGCTGGCAAACATCAAAAGCTCCGCGCCGATTTGCTCGATGATCCAGCCCACCGGCTCGGGCGGAAAGGCGGTGAATTTCAACTGGCGATGAACATACGCCGAGGGCCGCATCGGCAGGTTAAGGTAGGACTCGAAGCGTTTGAAAGCGTCCTGCGCGATATCCAACTTTTTGATCCAAGGCACCACCCACAGCGCGCCTTGTTCGATGACGCCGCCGCGCAGCCGCGGAAATTTTTCCAAAACCCCGTCCAAAATCATCGCGGACAGGAAAGCCTCGGTGCCGTAATGGCACACCATGTAGTCCTTGGCGCGGATTTCGTCGGCGCCGCCCAACGGACCGGCCTCGACCTTCTTGCCGTTTTTAGCGAACCGCTCGCGCAGGAAAATCGGACCGGAACCGAGATGGCACAGGAAGGGCAAATCCAGCTCCTGCAAGGTCGCCCAGACCGGATCCATATCCGGATGAGTCGGCGAGCGGTCGGGCGGCGGTGTCGCGGGTACCCAGATGGCGGCGCATCCGTCGCGCTCGGCCTGCTTGATCTCGCGCACCGCCAACCCAGGATCGTTCAGTGGCACAAATCCCACCGCCCGCAGACGCCGGTCATGGGAACAGAAGCTCGCGATGCCGCGGTTGAGCGCGCGCGCACCGCCATAAAGAACTTCCGGGTCAAAGAACTTCTGATACCCCATGTCGCCCCAGAACTGAGTCGCCGCCATGCTGTGGAACACCAACTGGCGATTGTACCCCAACAGGTCGAGGGCCCGGCTGCGCTCGGCCGGGTCGATCCCTCCCAGCGCGTGCCAGCTCTTGCGCTCCAGGATGTTGGCCTCGGCGCGCGCCATTGCGGACGGATCGTTTCTGCGCTTCTCCAAGATGGTGGGCACAGCCGTCACCAGTTGTTCGGTGGCGGTACCGCCGCACATGGTAAAGTCAATGGGAGCCAGTTTGGGCCGCACCTTGGGATCGGCAAACTGGAACAGCCAGTCCTTGGTCTCCATGATATGGCTGTCGGCGTCGTTGAAAATCCTGCCTTCGGCGTATGCCATCCGAACACTCCTTTTTGCCTTAACTAACAATCGCCCGGCCATTAGTTGACAAATCCGGCAAAACTTCCTCGCGTGGTTGTGCATCAAGCCCAACCTCGGTTTGAGGCCGGGCCTGTGTCAAGGCGGGCCGATTCCTTGAAATCCACCGCGCCGCGAGTCACCGGCAAATCACAGAAGATTCCAAGAAATTGCAACACAGCGGATGCTTCGCCTTCGTCCCGTTGCTCGCAGCTGTCTGCTTCAGCAGCACGCGGTGTGGTTGCGGTATTTTTCCGACAGGGCAGCGCGAAAGGCCGCGGAGCGCACGCGCCGCCCGCCGGTGGCGTGGGCGGCCAGCGAGTTGAGCCGCCGGAGCTCGGGCCACAGCGGCGCCAGTATCGCCCGCAATCCTCGGATGGCGCGGCGCAGCGCACAGTTCATGACACCGACTCCATAGGCGCCTCCTGCACCGCCGGCACGCCCGCCAAAGAGGTGATCCACACGCGCGCCGAATCGGCGATTATCACCGCCACCAGTACGATGAAGATCAACGTCATCAACGCGTCGACGCGGTCGTTGAACATCAGGCGGCTGATTTGGGCGGCGCGCGCGGCGCTGATCGCGCGGTTGGACAACTCGGCGCGCAGCACTTCGATGTGGGCGAGAAATCCGACATTCGGCATCGCGCTCCACACTTTCTGCAATCCGGCGGTAATCGTGACCGCGGCCAGCCAACTCAGCGGAATCAGGGTGACGAAGGCGTAGCGCGCTTTGCCGCTGCGGAGTAGCGCAGTGGTGGCGACGCACAGCGCGATCGTGGCCAGCATCTGGTTGGCGATGCCGAACAGCGGCCACAGCGAGTTGATGCCGCCCAGCGGATCGATCGCTCCGTAATACAAAAAGTAGCCCCAGGCCGCGACGATCATGAACGAGGTCAGCACGATGCTGGGGTAGGAGCTGGTCTCGCCCAGCGGGGCGTACAGATGCCCCAGCAGGTCCTGGAGCATGAAGCGGCCCACCCGCGTGCCCGCGTCCAGCGTGGTCAGGATGAACAGCGCCTCGAACATGATTGCGAAGTGATACCACAGGCCCATCACCGCCCGTCCGCCCAGCGCACGGGCGAAGATGTGCGCCATCCCAACCGCCAGCGACGGTGCGCCGCCGGTGCGCGCCAGCAGCGTGGTCTCGCCGACGTCGGCGGCAAGCTCGCGCATCTGCTGATCGGTCACCGGGTAGCCCCATCCCGAGATGGTCTGCGTTGCAGCAGCGCCGTGTCCCACCACGCCCGCGGGGCTGTTGATCGCGAAGTAAACGCCCGGCTGCAACACGCCGGCCGCCACCAGCGCCATCACGGCAACGAACGACTCCATCAGCATGCTGCCATAGCCAATCATGCGCGCGTCGCTCTCGCGCGCCAGCATCTTGGGCGTCGTACCCGACGCGATCAGTGAGTGGAAGCCGGAAATCGCGCCGCATGCGACGGTGATGAACGCGAAGGGGAAGATCTTGCCGCCGAGCAGGGGGCCCTTGCCGTTGACGAACTGGGTCAGCGGCGGCATCAGGGTCGGCGGATGCAAGGCGACGATGCCCAGCGCCAGCATCGCGATGGTGCCGAGCTTGATGAAGGCGGACAGGTAGTCGCGCGGCGCCAGCAGCAGCCAGATCGGCAGTACCGAGGCGAGGAAGCCGTAGCCGATGATCCAGAGCGACAGATGGGCCGCGTCCATCACGAACAACCGGCGCCATTCGTGCAGATCGACCCAGCGCCCGCCGGCCACCGCTGCTACAATAAGTAGTACGCCGATGATCGACGCCTCCAGCACGCGGCCGGGGCGCAGCCATGTCATGTAAATGCCCACCAGCATCGCGATCGGCACGGTGGCGGCGACCGTCGAGGTGGCCCAGGCGCTTTCCTTCATCGCGTTTACCACTACCAGCCCCAGCACCGCGATCAGGATGATCATGATGAGCAGCACGCCGACCAGCGCGGTAAATCCGCCCAGCGGGCCGATTTCCTCGCGCGCCATCTGGCCCAGTGAGCGGCCGCGCCGGCGCAGCGACAGGCCCAGGATGACGAAGTCCTGAACGCATCCGCCCAGCACGGCGCCGATTACGATCCAGATGATCGAGGGCAGGTAGCCGAATTGCGCGGCCAGAATCGGCCCGACCAGCGGCCCCGGTCCGGCGATCGCGGCGAAGTGATGGCCAAACGTAATCCAGCGCGAGGTCGGAATGTAGTCGCGCCCGTTGTCCAGCATTACTGCGGGCGTCGGACGCGAATCGTCCAGCTCCAGGACGCGCCCCGCGATGAAGGAGGCATAAAAGCGATAGCCGATCGCGTACACGCACACGGCGGCGGTAATAAACCACAACGCATTGGGCGGCTGTTCGCCATGCAGGACGCTGAGCACGGCCAGTGCCAGCGCGCCCAGCGCCGCCACCAGAGTCCACAGGACAATCCTCACAATCTTCACTATCCGACCTCTTCAATCAGCGTGCGCAGATTGCCAAGAGCACCGGCCGCCGTTCAAGGGGTGCGGCGCTCATGCGGCGTTGATGGAATGGGAAAAAACGGAGTTATAGGGCGCAACAGACTTCAGGCGCGGCAGATCTGTTCCGCCGCGCGAGGCGGTGAATGCGGCAGTGCCGCAACCTCAGGGTTTGGGTTCAGTGGGCTTGGCTTCGACCTGCGCGGACTTGGCGGGAGCGGCGGAATTGTCCGGCTCGTTCATCGCCTTTTTGAAATCGCGGATCGCCTTGCCCAACGCGCCGCCGACGTCGCCCAATTTGCTCGGTCCGAAAATGATCAGAATGATCACCAGCAATATCAACAGATGCGATGGTGCCAGAATGTCCATTTAGCTCTTCTCCTGAGCCACCCTGCCGGGCAGATCGAAATTCTACCGCCGCACCGCCGGCCTTGCTACGGCACTGCGGGCCGCGGCCCCCTTCTGTTGCAACTCACAATTTATTCCGCCGCGCTGCGTCCCGGCAACCCGGTTTCAGGCACCCTTGGCGACCATTCCCGCCGCCGGCTGCTCCTTGATGTCTTCGAGCTTCAGCCGCTGCACCTTGCGGTAGAGCGTGGAGAGGTGGATGCCGAGGATTTCGGCGGCCTTGGCCTTGTCGCCGTGGACCTTGGTGAGGATGCGCTTGATGTGCTCGCGCTCCAGCTCCTCCAGCGTCAGCTCGAAGCCCTCCAGGTCGGTGGTGGCAATCCGCGCCTGACCCAGCTTGTCGGGCAGGTCGTGGGAATGGATGACCTCGCTTTCGGCCAGGATGGCGGCGCGCTCGACCGCGTTTTCCAGCTCGCGCACGTTGCCCGGCCATGCATAGTTGACCAGCAGGCGCATCGCGCCCTTGGAAAACCGCATCAGCCCGCGCCCGTGAGTTTTCTCGTACTTGCGCAGGAAATGATTGGCCAGCAGGGGGATATCGTCCTTGCGCTCGCGCAGCGGCGGCAGGTGAATCGAGATGACGTTGATGCGGTAGAGCAGCTCCTCGCGAAAACGCCCTTCGCGCACTTCCTGTTCGAGGTCGCGATTGGTGGCGCACAAAAGCCGCACGTCAAAGCGCACCGGCTCGTTGGAGCCCACCGGGTAGCATTCGCGCTCCTGCAGCGCGCGCAGCAGCTTGACCTGCAGTTGCAGCGGCATCTCGCCGATTTCGTCCAAAAACAGCGTGCCCTTGTCGGCGCTTTTGAGCAGCCCGACCTTGTCCTGCATGGCGCCGGTAAACGCGCCGCGCTTGTAGCCGAACAGCTCGCTTTCGAGCAGATTTTCGGGCAGCGCGCCGCAGTTGATCGGCAAAAAGCGGCCGTTGCCGCGCTCGGAGGAGAAGTGGATGGCGCGCGCGACCAGCTCCTTGCCGGTGCCCGACTCGCCGGTAATCAGCACGCTGGAGTCGGTGCGCGCCACCTTTTCCATCAGGCGGAAGACCTGCTGGATGCTGTCGCTCTTGCCGATGATGTTCTCGAAGCTGTACTTGTCGCGCAGCTCGCGCCGCAGGAAACGGTTTTCGCGGAACAGCGCCTTTTGCGCCAGCGCGTTGCGCACCACCGCCTTGAGATGGTCGTTGGCAAACGGCTTGGTCAGGTAATCGTAGGCGCCCTTGCGCAGCGCGTCGACCGCCGATTCCACGCTGGCGTAGGCGGTCAGGATGATGCCCATCACCTCAGGGTCGAGGTCGCGGATCTTACCCAGCAGCTCCAGCCCGTTGCCGCCGTGACCGAGATTGAGGTCGAGCACGGCCACGTCGATCTTCTGCTTTTCGAAAATGCTCAGCGCGACTTCGGCGGCATGCGCCTCGATCACCTCGTAGCCCTCGGCACGCAAAAGCTGCGAGATAATCGAACGCATCAGCTCCTCGTCTTCCACCAGCAGGACACGCAGCGGTCCGGCTTCGGAAGCGGGCCAGGCTTGTTCGGTGCTCATCGGGCGGCAGGCAGCGCTTTGGTATCCTGCGACGGCTCATAGGCGGGCAGGGAAATCTTTATAGTCGTACCCTTTCCGACCTCGCTGTCGATGCGAATCGTGCCGCGGTTGGCGAGCACGATACGTTGGCACAGCGACAGGCCCAAACCGGCGCCCGCGCCAGCCGGCTTGGTGGTGAAAAACGGTTCGAAGACGCGCTCCAGATGCTCGCGCGGGATGCCGATGCCGTTGTCGATGATCCGCATCACGACGCGGTTGTGGCCGTCGGAGCCGCGATAGTTCTCGGTCACGATCTTGATCTGTCCGTCGCTGCCCTGGGTGGCATCGGCGGCATTGAGCAGCAGGTTGAGCAACACCTGCTGAATCTCGTTGTTGTCGGCAAACACCAGGTTCAGATCCGGCGCCAGGCGCGGCTCCAGCACGATACCGGAAAAGCGCTTGTTGTAAGTCAGAAGCCGCAGCGTTTCGGTCACCAGGGTGTTGAGGTTAAGCGGCCTGCGCTCGGCCGTGGAAGGGCGCGCGAAATCGACCAGGTCCTTGAGCGTTGCGGAGATGCGCGTGATCTGGGACAGGATGGTATGCACGGTAGTGCGCCGTGCCGGGTCGCTCTCGCCGCTGGACAGTGACTGCACCAGCGAGGAAATCGAGGCCAGCGGATTGTTCACTTCATGCGCCACGCCCGCGGCGAAGGTGCCGGTGGCGGCCAGGCGCTCGGCCTTGAGCAGTTCGTCGAGCATCTCGCGCTTTTCGGTCACGTCATGCAGGATCATCTGGATGAAGCGTTGTTTGCCAAACGGGATCAGCGCCGAATTGACGTCGAAGTAACGGCCCCCCATCTGGATGTCATAGCCCTGCGCGCTACCCTTCTCGACCACCGTCTTCAGGTGCGCCACCAGGCCCGGACAAAGGCCGTCGGCGGTGAGCTGTCCCACATGGCGCCCCACCGGACCGCCGTTACCGTCGCCCGAGGTCATCCGGGTCAGCTTCACCGCGGCCGAATTGGCCGCGATAATCGCAAAGGTGTCGGGGTCGATTTCGTACATCGGGTCGGGTGCGTGGTCGATCGAGTTGCGATACTTCTCCTCTGAGGCGCGCAGCGCCGCCTCGCGCGACTCGATGTAAAACCCCGATACCATCATGCGCAATTCGTCGATTGCGGCGACCACCGCGTCGCGCACCAGTTCCTGCTTGCGCCCGCGCAGCGTGGCCCGCACGTGGCGCAGGATTTTTTGCTTGAGCGCGATGTGGACCAGGTTGAACTGCGCAGGATTGGCCCGCGACAGCATCCCCTCCTGGCAGTGCTGGCGCAGGTTGACGTAGGTGTCCAGGTTATCGGGGTCGCGCAGATGGGCCACGAAGCGGACCAGCGAGTTATGCAGATTCTCGCGCCGCTTTTCCGCTCCCGCCACTCCGAACACCTGTCCGACCGCCTGCTCCCATTCGGCGACGATGCCGTCGAAATGCTGCTCGATAAGCTCGGCCGCCATCCGCCGCGCCTTCAAACTGGACGGCTCCCGGCTCCAGGTCTCACCGAACAAGGTGTTGAGCAGAGGCTCGATGATGGTCAACTGACTGCGGACTGACGCGATCTCCTGCGGGGTTGCCTCCACGGCATCGTCGGGAATTCCCAGCGCTACCGGCCCCGCCGGATCGGGACATCCACAGACTTTATGCGATGGGTCGGAGCTGTCGGGCTGACGTCCGTTTAGTGAAGGCATCAGAAAATGCTCCCCTTCGTCGTCATCTGGGAGCGAACATAACACCTGCCCGAAAACCAAGCTACTATCTCACAGACCCCTTTGCAGATTGCGAAGCGCACCGATAGTGACCGAATCGCGATCGAGCACAGCGCAAAACGGTTATCGGTTAACCCAATTTGTCGTACCAAAGCGCCAAAAATATGGAGCGCTCCTTGATTTTCGCCACTTTTCTCACTGGCACAGCTCTGGCTCTTTAGCGCGCTGCCATGAGCATAGATCCGAGCGACCCGATCCATCCAGTAACCGCGCACGGCAAGTTTCTGAGCCGCGCAGGCTCCAAGTTTTTTCTAAAGGCGATGCGCCTGGAGGACATCTCCGGGGCCGATGACTTCAACGCCAAAGTCGAGCTGCGCGCCCGGCTGGCGCAGCTTCGCGACGGGCACACGACCACGGTCATCGTCAAACCCGCCCACGCCGACGCCGTGCTCGATATCGCGGCGGCACTCGGTCTGCATACGATAATCGAGCTGCCGATCGCCGCCGAGCATCTGACCAGCCGCGCCGGGGTACGCGCCTTGCGTCATGAACTGGAGGGCACGGCGCGCCATTTCAGCGGCCGTGCGGGGATGATCGGATTCCTGCTGAATCCCGCGATCGACGGCAGATGGCTGCGGATGGCCGGTCTGGCGCGGGTGCAGCGGGCGCTTGAGCAACTGGTGCGCTATCTCAAGGTGCATGGCGCCGGCGCGCTGGTCGCCATCCGTCATCTTCCGTCCACCCGGGCGCTGGCGGTGCTCGACGAGGATTTCCTTTACAGCACCGTACCGGAACTTTCCGGCTACGAGTTGACCAACTACATCGTAAGCCTGCATAACATGGCTGAGTCGCGCCCCGTCGTGGTCGAGCTTGAAGCAGGGTGCGGCGACCAGGATGAGCGGGTCGGATGCGCCTTCGCGGCCGGTGTGGCGGGTGTCGTCGCGCCCTCCTTCAAGGCCGCGCCGCGTACCGACGCGCTGGCCATGATCGCGCTGGACGCCGACGAGGTGCTGCCTTTCGTTGCGCTCAACGGCGATTGTCCGCCGCAGGTGCGCAAGCCGCCGCTGGTGTCGGTGGTGATCTGTGCCTACAACGCCGAGCGCACGATGGAAGCCTGCCTGAAGTCGCTGCGCGAGCTGGATTATCCCAACTATGAAGTGGTGATCGTCGATGACGGGTCGCGCGACCGGACCGCTGAAATCGCCGCCCGCTTCCCCGAATTCCGCCTGATTCGCCAGCCCAACAAGGGGCTGAGCGTGGCGCGCAACGTCGGCATGCATGCGGCTCGGGGCGAGATCATCGCCTACACCGACTCCGACTGCGTGGTCGATCCGCACTGGCTGACGTTGATGGTTGGTGCGATGGTCGCCAACGGCTTCGACGCCTGCGGCGGCCCCAACTACGCTCCGCACGAGGAGGCCCGCATCGCGGCCTGCGTGTCGGCTTCGCCCGGCGCGCCCTGCCAGGTCCTGACGGCGGAGGATCGCGCCGAGCATCTGGCCGGCTGCAACATGGTGTTCCGCAAGGCCGTGCTGCAACAGATCGGCGGCTTTGATCCGCAATTCACCGCCGCCGGCGACGACGTCGATATCTGCTGGCGCGCGCTGGAGGCGGGCTTCGTGCTGGGCTTTTGTCCAGCCGCTTTCGTATGGCATTTCCGCCGCAACACCGTCAGCGCTTACTACAACCAGCAGCGCGGCTACGGCAAAGCCGAGGCCATGCTCTACTTCAAGTATCCCGAGCGCTTCAATGTGTTGGGGCAGGTGATGTGGCGTGGGCGCATTCCGGGTCTGGCGCGCACCATCCCCGGCGTGCAGCGCCTGATCGCGTGGGCCAGGACCAGCAGCGGCTTCTTTCAGACGATTTACGAACCGCCGATGGGCCTGCTCAGATTTCTGCCCCAGACTCTGGAATGGAACGCATTGTGGGCGGCCGTGCTGGTCTTTTCGCTGCTCGGCGGGTTCAGCGCCGCACCCGCGCTGGCGATGCTCGCGTTGGGTCCAATCTGGGCGCTGTATTATGCGTGGAAGGCGCCGCTTGAGAAATGCCACGCCAGCCTTGCGTCGCGCCTTGTGGTAGCCTTCCTGGCGTATACCGGTCCGATGCTGCGCACCATCACACGCTACCGATACCGCCTGGCCGGCGCCCTGGCCCGCGCCGGCGTCGAGTCGATGCCGCGTCAGCGTCCGCTGATTGCGGTGCGTCAGCGTGCTCTGCGGCTATCGTATTGGAGCGAAAGCGGTATCCCGCGCGACAGCCTGATCGTCCGCCTGCTGCGGTTTTTCACGCGGGCGGCGATGCCGGTGCGGGTCGATAGCGGATGGAACGACTATGACCTGGAAATCCAGCCCGACGCATGGACCCGGGTGCGCATCAAAACCGCCGACGAGGAGCATGAGGGCGGCAAGTACAAGACCGTCGTGCAGGCGCAGGTCAGGCTCAGCGCGTTGAGCAAAGCGGTGCTGGCGCTTGGCGTGGCGGCAGCCGCGGTAGCGGCGCTGGCGCTGGGCACTGCGTCGATCGACCTGACGCTGGGCGGCCTGATGGCGGTGATAGGCGCGCTGGCCCTGAGCGAAGCAATCGACTCCGGCCGCGTCGCGTACTGGGCAATCGAGCACTGCGCCGCGGAACTCGGCCTGATCCCGCTGGGCGTGCCGCAGGCATCCCAACCCGAACCGAAGATGGCCCCGGCCGCGGCGGCGGTCGTCACCTCTGACGAGCGCGCCGAACCCTAGCTGCAACAGCCCGGAGATAACCCGAGCGCGGCGGATTCCCGTCGCGCTTTGGCGCGCGTTGGTATATCCTGCGGGACACGCGCGCGATGACCTTTGAACAACGCCACGAACCCCTGTTGCCGCGCCCTCTGTTCGTGCGGCGGGTTGCGAGGTGGAGCGCCGCCGCCGCCACCATCCTGCTCGGTTCGCTAGCCGTGGGCGTGTGGGGCTACCATTTCTTTGAAGGGCTGCCGTGGATCGACGCGCTGCTCAACGCCTCGATGATCGCCGGCGGGATGGGCCCGGTCGATCCGATCAGGACCACCGCCGGCAAGCTGTTCGCGTCGTTCTACGCGCTGTACAGCGGGCTGGCGATCATCAGCGCCGCCGGCATTCTGTTCGCCCCCATCTTCCATCGCTTCCTGCATCGCTTCCACGTCGAAGCGGGAGAGGACTAGCCAATTTTCCGGACGGCTAAGGGGACGAACCAAGGGTATATTCTCGTCCTTGGGAATAGGTCGGAAATCGTGGCTGGGATGTTCAATGAGTTCAGGACCTTGGTCCCCGTGACGTTGAGCCGCGCGCCAAAGGAAGGGCGGCCACTGCGTTCTGTACGGCTCCATCTACGCGGACGACACCAAGAAGTGTCCTCCGTTCCGGGGCATTCAGACTTTTAGGCTAAAAGGGGATATCTTCGTCCTCGGGCGGGGGTAGGTCGGCGCCGGGCAGGTCGCGCGGCTCTTCCATCGCTTCGGCGCCGCGGCCGCCGGCTGCGCCCAGGAACTGCACGCGCTGGGCCACGATTTCGGTGCGGTAGCGCTTGCCGCTGCCGTCGCGGGCTTCATACTGGCGGTTGGTGATTCGACCCTCGATGTAGACCTGGCGCCCCTTCTTCAAATACTGGCTGCAGGCTTCGGCCTGCTTACCCCACACCACGATGTTATGCCATTCGGTGCGCTCCTGGCGGGCGCCGGTGCGGTCGTTGAAATTTTCCGTGGTGGCAATTGAGAAGGTCGCGACCGGCTGGCCCGAGGGCAGATAGCGGATTTCGGGATCCCTGCCGAGGTTGCCGATTAGAATCACTTTGTTGACAGAAGCCATTGCTGGGCCGTCCCCTTGCGGCCGATCAGAAGCTAGCCCCTCAGCGGCCTGCCACGCAAGCTTGCCTTTCGACAGCGGTGAACAGCGCTCGGCTGCGGTTTGTTCAAGTGGATAGGTCCGCCGCGCCGCGTCAAGCATGGAATGGCGCGGGCGGGGCGGATATAGTGAAGCTCAGGGGTTAAGGCAGATCCATGGAGTCGGCGGAGAGCCGCGAGCGGACAGGCGGCTCCGTAAAACTGGTGGCGTTGGGCGGGTTGGGCGAGATCGGCCTCAACCTGATGGTGCTGGAATGCGCCGGCCAGGCCATCGTCATCGACGCCGGCGTGATGTTCCCCGAACAGCGCAGCCTGGGCATCGACCTGCTGATTCCCGACCTGGGCTACCTTGACTCGCGCCGCATCGCCGCGGTGGTCCTCACCCATGCGCACGACGACCATATCGGCGCGCTGCCGTTCCTGCTCCAGCGCTACCCGGTCCCGGTTTACGGCAGCGAGCTGACTCTGGCGTTCGCGCGTCAGCGCCTGCTCGAGCGCGCAGCGGGCCGCGGATTCGAGCTGCGCGCAATCCGGCCGCGCGAGGTCGTGGCGGTCGGTCCCTTCCGCATCGAGCCGCTGCGCGCGACCCATTCCACACCCGACTCCCTGATGCTGGCGATCGACACGCCCGCCGGCCTCATCCTGCACACCGGCGATTTCAAGATCGACGACGCGCCGGTGGACGGCGAGCGCTGCGACCTCGCGCGGCTGGGCGAGCTGGCGCGCTGCGGCGTGCGGCTGCTGCTGTCGGATTCCACCAACGTCGAGCGCAGCGGACGCACCGAGTCGGAAAGCTCGCTCAAGCCGGTGCTGCGCGATCTGATGCGCAAGACCAGGGGAAAGTTTCTGCTCTCCGGCTTCTCCTCGCATCTGCATCGCTTCCGCCAGTTCACCGAAGTCTGCCACGAGCAAGGCCGGCGCGTAGCCGTGCTGGGCCGGCGCATTGCAGAAACCACGCGGCTGGGGATGGAAACCGGCCATTTGCAGTTTCCGCCCGGCACCTTCATCAATGAGCGCGAAATTCCCGTCCATGCCCAGGAGCGGCTGGGGTTGCTGACCGGCGGCAGTCAGGCCGAGCCGATGTCCGCGATGGTGCGGATCGCGGCGGGCGCGCATCCGCGCGTGCGGCTGGGCGGCGGCGACGTGGTGGTGCTGTCCTCGCGCTTCATCCCCGGCAACGAACGCCTGATCCACCGGCTTATAAACAATCTGTATCAGCTCGGTGCCGAAGTGTTTTATGAAGGCGTAGCGCCGGTGCACGTCTCCGGCCACGCCAGCCGCGACGAGCTGGCCGAGCTGATCCGGATCGTGCGGCCCGAATTCTTCGTGCCCATTCACGGCGAATACCGCCACCTCAAGCGCCACATCGACGTCGCGATCGAATGCGGCGTGCGCCCGCAGTCCTGTTTCCTGCTGTTGGACGGCGATACGCTGATGCTCGACCGCACCGGCGCCTGGCGCGGCACAAAGGCCCACAGCGGCCGCACCCTGTGGGACGGGCAGGCGCTGGAGGCCGAGGAGCTGCTGTATGAGCGCCAGGCGCTGGCGCGCTCGGGGACGGTAGCGGTGATGCTGGTGGTGGACCAGCGCAGCGGCGAAATCCTGGCCGGACCGGATTTGGTGTCGCGCGGATTTCTCAGCGGCGACGGCTCCTCGGAGCACATGGCGCGGGCGCGCGCCGAACTGCGCCGCAGCCTGGAACAGCGCTTGACCGGCCGTCGGCAGCCGGAACGGGAGTTGAAGGAGGAGGTGGTGCGCGCCCTGCGCGCCTACTTCGCGGAGGAAGTGGGTCGGACGCCGGTGATCCTACCGTGGGTGGCAGAGCTGTAGCGGGCAATCCCCCGCGCAAAGGTCCCGCCAGGTCCGAGCGCGACGACGGGGTCGTGCTGCTGACCACACCCGCCGGCCAGCGGCTGCGCCACGAACTGGCGGCGCTGGCGATGCTGGCGCTGACCGCGTTTGCATCGCTCAGCCTGCTCTGCGCGGTTTTCCCCCGGCCCGCCAATCTGTGCGGTCCCCTGGGTCAGATGCTCTCCGATTTCCTGACCGCTTACTTCGGCTACGGCGCATTGCTGGCGCCGGCGCTGGTCGCCGCCCTTGCGATTGCCGTTTGGCTGCAAGCCCGATGGGCATCGATGGCACGGATTTGCGCCGGAGGACTGCTGCTGCTGGCCGGCGCCAATGCGCTCGCGGCGATGCTGTTGGGAAATGCCGCGGGCGGCTACCTGGGCGACGCGTCGGCCGGGGTGCTGCGCCTGTGGATGGGCGCGGTCGGCAGCTACCTGGTGGTTGCCACCGGGCTGCTGTGCGCAGTCGCATTGCTGGCGCATCGCGCCCCCACCGAATTGATCAAGGGCGTGATCGACTCGGCGTCGCGCGCATTGTGCGCATCCGATCCGCAGCGCAGCGACGACCCCTGCCAACCGGAGCAGGGAGCCTCGGTCGAGGGCGATGCGCCGCTGACACTGACCATTCGCGCTCCCGAACCGTCGCGCCGGCGGGCGGGTGCGCTCTCAATCCTGGCGCGCATCAAACCCGAACGCGCCGCCGCGCCGGAGCCGCGCGAGCGCGGAGCCTATCAGTTGCCGTCGCTGACTCTGCTCGATACGCCGCCGCTGGAGCACGCCAGGATCGACGAGGAAGAGCTCAAGCGTAGCGCCAGCCTGCTGGAGCAGAAGCTGGGTGACTTCGGCGTCGAGGGCAAGGTGGTCGAAGTTCAGCCCGGGCCGGTGGTGACGATGTACAAATTCGAACCCGCCTCGGGCGTCAAGGTCAGCCAGATTGTCAATCTGGCCGACGACCTTTCGATGGCGCTCAAGGCGCTGGCGATTCGTATTCAGGCGCCCGTGCCGGGCGAGGCAGTGGTCGGCATCGAGGTACCCAACCGGCGGCGCGAGAAGGTGTATCTGCGCGAGATCCTGGAATCGGAGGAATTCGCGGCGGCGCAAAGCAATCTAACCATCGCGCTGGGCAAGGATATCGCCGGGCAGCCGGTGGTGGCCGATTTGGCGCGGATGCCGCATCTGCTGATCGCCGGCGCCACCGGCAGCGGCAAGTCGGTATCGATTCACACCATGATCGCGTCGATCCTGTTCAACGCCACCGCCGACGACGTGCGCTTCATCCTGATCGACCCCAAGATGCTGGAGTTGTCGGTGTACGACAACATCCCACATCTGCTGGTGCCGGTGGTGGTCGAACCGGACAAAGCCGCCGCGGCGCTGTTGTGGGCCACCCAGGAGATGGAGAATCGCTACCGCCTGATGCGCGACATGGGCGTGCGCAACATCGACGGCTACAACCGTGCCGTCGAGTCGGGCCGCCGTGCGCTCAGCCCGCGCAGCGCCGCTATGACGGAGGCTGAAGAGGATTCACGCGCCGGCCCGATCGAACATCGCCGGATGTTCAAGATGGTGATCGTAATCGACGAACTCGCCGACCTGCTGCTCAGCGAGGGCAAGACCGTGGAGCGCGACATCACGCGCATTGCGCAAAAGGCGCGCGCGGCCGGAATCCATCTGATTCTCGCCACGCAGCGGCCCTCGGTGGACGTGATCACCGGGCTCATCAAGGCCAACCTGCCCGCCCGCATCTCGCTGCAGGTAACCTCGCGCGTCGATTCGCGCACCATCCTGGATTCCATCGGCGCCGAACGCCTGTTGGGCGAAGGCGACATGCTATTCATGCCGCCGGGCACGGCCAAACTGCGCCGCCTGCATGGCCCATTCGTGTCCGAAGACGAGATTCGCAAGGTCACCGATTTCCTGCGCGCGCAGGGGACACCGGACTACCGGATGGAAATCCTGGAGACGACGCGCGGCGAGCCGGGTGAGAGCGCCGAAGGCTTCGAGCGCGACGAGATGTACGACGAGGCCGTGCGCATCGTGCTGGAGACCAATCAGGCCTCGATCTCGATGCTGCAGCGGCGGCTGCGCGTGGGCTATAACCGCGCGGCGCGGATGGTGGAGCAGATGGAACGCGAGGGACTGGTCGCCCCTGCCGACGGCGCCCGCCCCCGCGAAGTGCGCTCCAGCGCGTTTTCCAAGCCGGACTAGCAATCCGCCGATATTTGACGAGTAAACCTGGGTAATGTTCGGCCGTATCCGAGGCTCTGTATTCTCCCAAAGCGGCGAACGCGTTAACCTTGGATCGACGGCCGCTGCCTGACTCCAATGAAGAACATCCCCTTGCCCAGCCGCTGGTTGAGATCTTTGGTCGTTGTGATGGCCCTGGCGGTCCTGGGCGCGATGCCCTCTTTCAGCGCCGCGGAGGTTGGCGCAGGCGCGGCACAGGGCACGGAGTCGGCGTTGCTCGACCGCATCCAGGACCATTACCAGCACACCGCTTCATTCAGCGCCAAATTTACCGAAGAACTGAGCGGAATTGGCAGAAACAAGCGGACCCGCACAGGGCGGGTGTCCTATAAAAGACCGGGCCGGATGCGATGGGAGTTCGATGCGCCGCAGGCGGAAACCGTGGTGTCCGACGGACACAAGCTCTACGACTATCAGCCCGACCTCAACCAGGTGCTGGAGATTCCCCTGGAACGAGCGTTTAAATCCGCGGCGCCGCTGAGTTTTCTTCTCGGGATGGGGGATTTGCGGCGCGATTTCAACGTCGCGATTGCGCCGCGCAGGGCATCCGACCCGATGCTGCGTGTGGTGCTGACACCCAAGGGCGGCGGCGAGCGCGTCGAGATGGGGCTTAATCCCTCGACCTATGACCTGATCGCGGCCCAGGTCACCGATGCGCTGGGCAACACCACCTCGATTCGTTTTAGCGAGGTGCGCACCAACCTGCAGTTGGCCGACTCGCTGTTCCATTTCGAGGTGCCGCCCGGCGCCGACGTGGTGCTGGCACCGGGCGCCCCGCCCCCGCAGCATCTGTAACTAACTAGGGATAGATTGCCTCGCTGCAAGCCGCGGGGTACAGATATAGGCTCGCTAAATCAGCGCATTATGCCGAAAGTTCACCTTCTAAGTCTGGGCTGCCCCAAGAATCTCGTCGACAGCGAGGTGATGCTTGGGGCCCTGACCCGCGCCGGGTACCAGATCGCCATGGCGCCTGAAGATGCGCAGGTGATGGTGATCAACACCTGCGCGTTCATCAAGGCGGCCAAGAAGGAGTCGATCGACGCGATTTTACAGGCAGCGCAGCTCAAGCGGCGCAGCGCCGGACGCCGCCTGGTGGTCGCCGGATGCCTGGCCCAGCGCTACGGCGAGCAATTGCGCAAATTGTTGCCCGAGGTGGACATTTTCGTCGGCACCGGCAATTTCCTGGACCTGCCCGATCTACTGCGCGCCAGCGAACTTCCCGAAGAACGCCTCGCGCCATATCCGGGCGCGGCTCATCTGCTGCCCCCGCCCGATGCCCCGCGCATCGCCGCCACCTCCTTCTTCAGCGCTTATCTGAAGGTCTCCGAGGGCTGTAACCACAAGTGCGCCTTCTGCATCATCCCCAAAATCCGAGGTGCCCACGAAAGCCGGCCGCCAGCGGCGATTGTGCAGGAAGCGGCCGCGATGGTCGAGCGCGGCGTGCGCGAACTCAACCTGATCGCCCAGGACCTGACCGCCTACGGGCGCGATCTGAATCCGCCCTCCTCACTGGCGGCACTGCTGCGCGCCCTGGCGCGCATCGACAACATCAGGTGGATTCGCCTGCTCTATTGCTACCCCAATTTCGTCACTGACGAATTGCTCGACACGGTCGCCGAGTTGCCGCAGGTGGTCAAGTATATCGACATGCCGCTGCAGCATGCCGACGACGCAATTCTGCGCGCGATGCGCCGCGAGCGCTCCGGCGCCGCCCTGGAACGGCTGTTGGATCGCATCCGCACGCGCATCCCAGATATAACTCTGCGCACCTCCTTTATCGTCGGCTTCCCCGGCGAGACCGAGGCAGCCTTTGAACGGCTGCTCGCCTTTGTGCGCCGCCAGCGCTTCGATCGCGTCGGCGTCTTCACCTATTCGCGCGAAGAGAACACTGCCGCCTACGACTTGCCCGATCAGGTACCGGCTCGCGTCATGCGCGCGCGCCGGGCGCGGTTGATGGAGACGCAGGCGGAGGTCTCCCTGCAACGCAACCGCCGGATGGTAGGACGCGAAGTGGAAGTGATGGTGGAGGACTATGCCGCCGATGGGGGTAGGCGTCTGCGCGGGCGCCTGGCGGGACAGGCGCCGGAAATCGATGGGATGGTGCTGGTGCGCGGTGAAGCCGAGCCCGGCGAATTTGTTCGGGCACGGGTTGAAAGGGCCTTTACCTACGACCTGCATGCGCGGGTAGTGGACACAATTGAGTCGGCAGAAAGGTTGGCATTCCATGCCTAAGAAGCCTGCTTCATCCAGCCGAAAGAAATTCCTGGCCAAGGTGCGCCGACGCCTGGAGGAGATGAAAGAGAAGATCCTGGCCGAGATGGACCAGGCCAATCGCTCCGAACGCGAGGGACTCAAGGACGAGGGGATGGATACCTACGACCTGGCCTCCGAAGAGCGCGACCGGGAGATCAGCTTCATCCTGTCCGACCGCGAGCGCGCCAAGATCGGTGCGATCGACGACGCGCTGGAGCGGCTTGGGGATGGCACGTATGGGGTGTGCGAGTCGTGCGGCCTGGAGATCGGCGAGGAGCGCCTGGAGGCGCTGCCTTTTACCCGCTTGTGCCGCGATTGCCAGCAGGATCTGGAGCGTGAGGCGCGCACCCAGCGCCGTTCCGAGGACGAGCGCGGCGTGTACCGCAAATTCGGCTCCACCGAGGCGGACGAAGAAAACACCTGAGGCCCGCCGGCCATGCTTTGTTCTGGGCCGGCATCATGGCTTCAGCCGGTAAAGCTGTTAGGCTATTAACGACCGCAACGCACCGGGTCAAAGGAGTCAGCTTGCCGTTTCGTTTCGCGCCTATTTTGCGCCAACTCGTTCCTTGTCGATGTTTTCAACCGTGAAAGAGCCGCACACGGCAAATAGCGTTGTTCGGACGGATTTCCCGGGGCTGAGCCAGGTCAAGTCGATCGTGGCATTTGCCAGCGCCAAGGGCGGCACCGGCAAGAGCACGCTGGCGACCAATATCGCGGCGGTGCTGGCGCTTAAGGGTCGCAAGGTCGGCATCGCCGACGCCGAACTGGAAGCGCCCAGCGTGGCGCCGATGCTGGGCGTGCCGCGCCTACGCTTGAGCGCTGCCAACGGCTTGATCGAGCCCGCCAGCGGTCCGTTCGGCATCCGGATCGTCGCCAATGACCCCACCGCCGACGAACCGCCGGTCAGCTTCGCCGATGAGGAGGTGCAGATGGATGCCGGTGCCGGTTCGGATGCTGGCGCCAGCCGGATGTTCGCCTCGCTGGAGGATCTGCTCGGCCGCACGCGATTCGGCGCGCTCGACCTGTTGCTGATTGACCTGCCGCCGGGGTTCCGGCATGTCCTGCGGCTGTGCCAATTGGTGGCGCGTGCCGGGGTGGTAATGGTTCTGCCGGCCTCCGCCAGCGCCGCCACGGCCGTGCGCCGGTCCTTGGAGAAAGCGCAGCGCAAAGGGGTAGGCGTGATCGGTCTGATCGAAAACCTGCAGGGCTTTTACTGCGGCAATTGCCATTCGGTGCGCCCGCTGCTGCCGCGCGCCGATCTGGGCGCTTTAGCCCGCGACTTCAACGTGCCGATCCTGGGCCGCGTCCCGTTCGACTCGCGCCTGGCCGAAGCCTGCGACACCGGGCGTTCTTTCGTGCGCGATTATCCCGACGCTCCCGTAACCAAGCTCATCTACGAAGCTGCGCAGGCGCTGTGGGCGGCGGTGTCGGCGCCCCATCCCGCGCCCCGCTCCTGACCGCTTTCCGTCTGAGCTCTCCAAGCCGCCGTTGATCGGCGTTGCACGAGCGGTCGCGCCCGGCGAGTGATCGGCGGTCAATTCTTCGCTAAACTTTAGAGCGCACGCGCTGCACCACGCCACTGAGGGAGCCCCCACCATGGAGTTGCCAGATGCGGAGCAGTATTCGGCGACCGAGGTGCTGCCAGACGGCCTGCCGGTTCGCATTCGCGCGATCCGTCCCGACGACAAGGCGCGGCTGCTGGAGCATTTCAACCGCCTCAGTGCACAGGCGCGCCGCTACCGCTTCTTTGCCGGCAAGCGGTCGTTGACCGAACGGGAGCTGAAGAGGCTGACCGAACTGGACTTCATCAACCACGTTGGACTGGCGCTTACGACCGACGCCGATGGTAGCGAGCAGTTTGTCGGCGTGGCCCGCTATCTGCGCGCCGCCGATCCTGCTCGGGCGGAGATCGCGCTGGCGGTGCGCGATGATTACCAGGGCCGCGGCATCGGTCCGCTGCTCATCCACCATCTGGCCCGCATCGCACGCGCCAACGGTATCCAGATGTTCGAGGCCAACGTGCTGGGCGATAACGATCGGATGCTCAAGGTGATCCGCAGGAGCGGATGCGCGGTGAAGACCGTCACTGATGCGGGCATTGTGCACATCGACCTTTGCTGCCCGAGCCTGCCTCAATGACGGGACTCAGGCCTTGCAACCGGCGGCTACAGACGTTGCATCGCCGCGATGAGCCTGAGCTTCTCATCGGACGTTATGAGCCGATCCGCCATCGGGTACAGCACGCGCTCTTCGCGCAGGTCGTGGCTGTTGAAGAGGTCTTCGGGCGTAGTCGGTTCCGATTGCAGCATTCGCGAGATTGCCTCGCAACTCTCCTCCTCCAGCGCACGGGTCAACCGGCCGAGGATCTCCTTAAAGCGCGTGTGCTCCGCGCGCATGGCAGCGGTCGGACCGCTATCGCGCATCCCGGTGCGTTGTTCGATGGCGGGAAAAAGAACCTCCTCTTCCATTCGCATATGCAAGGTCAGGCCCACAACAAACTCCGAAAAGGCCTTGCGTACCTCCTTCAGATTGCAATCAGCCGCTGCGTAGCGTCCGGCCGCCCAGGTATCCCGCAATCGCTGATGGTCTTTGCCGAGGAAATCGGCGATGGTCCGCGCAACCTGCGGATCGCGCCTGGTGATCCGCATCCGCCAAACGGGCGGGCCGATCTCGAGTTGCCAGGAATCGAAATAGGCGCCGTGACTTTCTTGCAGTCGCCCAAGCAAGGCTCTCAGGTCGCGCTCGCAAGCCAGTTCGATCGATTCCGCGGGGCGCAACTGCTCGATTTTGCGCAGCATCGTCTCTTCCATGCCGGGTGAGATTTCCAGTCTTGCTACCACCGTGGTCGAGTCCATTTGGCAGTTTTCCTAGCTGAAAGGCTGTGTTTGCCGTCCACGCCAGCAAGCCCCGTGCCTGTTTTGACGCTTACAGGTGCTGGTAAAGGCATGGCTGGGGGTGATAAACCGATTACAGGGGGAACCTTCGCAAGCGATCGCCCAGGGCCGGATAGGAATGGGGTGATCATGATAAGGCCACGGCTTAACTCCTCCTTTGCAGTGGCTGTTGCCGTGCCAGGCACGGCGTCGGAGGCAGCCCGGCCAACTTTGTCGCTCCGGCCTGCCTTAACGACCGCTTCGTCCGAGATTCCACGCAAGGTATCTGAGCGTGCCGCAGGCGCGTGCGTCGTCGTGCGGCGATGCGATACAGCCTTCAGCGCGAGGGGCACGCCAAGCAGTGTTTTGATGTTTGGAAACCCGGCCGTCGTCGCAAACGGCCTGAAAGGAGGTAGATGTAATGGCTATCACTGAGGCTATGAAGTTTCGTGAAATGGGGATGGGCGTAGCGGGTGAGGAAGCCGGCGAGGGTCTGGCGCTGGTGGTGTTGGCTATCCTCGCCCTGGCGGGGATCGAGCCGATGCTGCTGAACTCGATTGCGGTGATCGTCGCCGGCATCGCGCTCGCCGTCGAAGGCGCTATGCTTAGCGCCAGATATGCCAAGGCACTGGCCAAGGCCGCACCCCAGGCGGTCGATGCTCGAGCGCTCTCCGGTGGAATGAGTTCCAGCCTGGTGGCCGGGCTGGCAGGGATAGTGCTGGGAATTCTGGCGATTTTGAGCATCGCTCCGGAAACCCTGATCGGGGTCGCGTTGATCGCCTTCGGCGCAGCGGTGCTGTTCGATTACATGGCGCGGGTGCAAATCCGCGCCCTGCGCATGGTGGGCGAGGGAGCCTCCGGCGAGTCGGCTCGCATCGCGATCTCGGCCGCCTCCAGCACCAACACGGCGGGTGTGCTGATCGCTGCCGGCCTTGTTACGCTGGGAATCCTGGTGCTGGCGCATGCAGCGCCCGAAATTCTGGCGTCGGCTGCTTTCCTCGGTCTTGGCACTTACCTCGTCCTTGAGGGCGCCTCCTCATCCGGTTTGCTGACGGAACTGGCGGCGGAATGAGCATTTGATCGCTCCGGTGCTCCCGTTCCCGAGTCACTAAACCTGACTCATCGGAACGGCACCGGAGCATCAATGGCTGTGCGCGCCATGCCGGCGCCGCATCGGCGCAGAGGTTTCATCGGCCGCAACACCGTTGCGTTGTGCGACGCTTCTCGCAGTGCGCTGATGCGATTCGGTGTCGGCGGCTTGCTGGCCCCCGCAAATCGTTTCGTACAGGCCGGTGCAAGGCTGCTGACCTTTTCGTTTTCCACGACAATGGGTTTCAACCGAAGGACCGCTTGTCTCCGGTCGAGACATGGGATGCGTCGAAAGGGAACAGCAGGGGCAAGTACCGCGCGGAGGGCTGATCGGGTCTTGGAATCCAACGGCGCATAACCTAGAGTAATTGAATGGGGACGTTATACCGGCCAGTTCCAATAAAAGTTCGATAAAGCAAATCGCTTGCATCGTTTGCGGAAAAGGCCGGTGTCGCCCCAAACTTTACGGCAGGTCTCGGTGCGGTATGGCCACGGCCCATCACAAAGCGCACATCACCCGGCTCGAGATCGATGAGGTGAAGGGGCGGCGCCATGAGATTGTCTTCGTTGACGCGCGCAGCCTTACTTCGCTCAAACGCAATCCGCTTCAGGTACCCGGTGCGCTCCATATGCCCGTAAAGCAGCTCGAGAAGCGTGCGAAGTTGCTGCCGCGAAACCGCACACTGGTTACGTACTGTACCTGAAGCCACGAAAAGACCAGCGCCCGTGTGGCGCGGGAATTGACGGATCGTGGATTTGAGAAAGTCTATCCTTTGCGAGGGGGCTTTCGGGCCTGGCAGCGTGCGGGCATGCCGGTCGAGCCGGTGGCCGATGAATGGTTAGCGCCAACAGGGCGATGAGCTGGCGGACAGGCAGTTACCATCTGAAAGAGCAGGGCTGGGGTGCTCCTACGGATGGTGGGAAAACGGCCCGCGTCGTGATCGGCGTTCAGCGCGAGGTTTTTGCTGGTAACATCGCTCGGTTGATTGGGCTCCAAAGGGCGCACAAGCGCCCGTCGTCTCGCCCGCGCTTGGGCCGTGCATCGATGGGCGTCGCCGCTGTTTGAGCAAACAATGAGCAAAGCAACGAGCCAGGGTGGGGAAATTTCACGCAGGCAATTGCTGGGACTGGCCGGAGGCAGCGCGGCCCTGCTGACGTTGGGCCTGGCCGGCGTCGGCGCGTCGAGGGCCGCGGCCAACGAATCACTGACGCCACAGGCCGTGGTGCTGGCTTCACAGGCGTCGGCGCACGGCGTGGTCGCCGACCCCACACTGATTCCGCCTCCCATTCATCGCACCACGCCCGTTCATCACGAAGTTCTGCTCCAAGCGCGCCATCTGTGGGCCGAGATCGCGCCGGGCGCGAAATTCCGCTTCATGACCTTTCAAGGCCAGGTGCCCGGGCCGATGATACGCGTGCGCCAGGGCGATACTGTCCATCTCACCTTCAGCAACACGGCCAATGACTACTGGCACTCGATCGATCTGCACGCAGTGATCGGACCCGGTGGCGGCTCGGACGCAACGCGCGTTACGGCCGGCCAGGCCAAAAGCATCCATTTCAAGGCCATGTATCCGGGCGCCTTTATCTATCATTGTGGGGTGCCCGACATGGATTACCACATCAGCAGCGGCATGTATGGCATGATCCTGGTCGAACCTGAAGCCGGACTGCCCAAAGTCGACCACGAATTTTACCTCGGCCAGAACGAGGTCTACACGCGCGGCGTTTTCGGTCAGAAAGGTCCCAACAATTTCGACTTCAAGGCGATGAATCGCAGCCGGCCCACTTACGTCATCTTCAACGGCGCGGTCAACGCCCTTACCGCCACCCGCTTCGGCGCGATGCGCGCCAGGGTGAGCCAGACCGTGCGGGTGTTCATGGTCAACGGCGGTCCCAACCTGATGTCGAGCTTCCATCCCATCGGCAACGTGTGGGCCAACGCCTGGCTGCACGGCGCGCTGGCCAATGCGCCGCTGCATTATGTGCAGACGGCGCCGGTGCCGCCGGGCAGCGCCTTCGTGGGCGATATCGTGTTGGGAGTACCGCAGACTATCAGGTTGATCGATCATGCTATGAGCCGGGTGGGCCTGGGCGCGATGGCCGAGATCGAGGTCGCCGGCAAGCCCAATCCTGCTTTGTTCCGGGCGGGCTGAACTGGAGTAGCGGCGAAGGGTGCAAAACGCAGTATCGCCCCGCCCAACGTGTCGGAGGATGTCTGGTGATCGCAATCAAGCGCGCTTACGAGCCGCTCAGCCGCGATGACGGCACGCGGATCCTCGTCGATCGGCTGTGGCCGCGCGGCCTCAAAAAAGAGCAGCTTCACGTCGAGAAGTGGCTGCGGGAACTGGGCCCCAGCAACGAACTGCGGCGCTTCTTCGGCCACGATCCCCAACGCTGGCAGGAATTTCGTCGCCGCTATCGCGCCGAGCTTAAACGGCCGCAAGTCAAACCCCTGCTCGACGAACTGCTCGAAGTGGCACGCGACGGAAAACTCACTCTGGTGTACAGCGCGAAAGACGAGGCACACAACCAGGCGGTCGTGATCAAGGAAATCCTCGAGGAAAGATTGTAGAAGGCCTTGCGCAATCTAGCCTGTAGCAACCAGAAAGCGGTTGACACGGTTGATTCAAGGTTACCCGAGACGTGCGAGGCGGAAATTGCGGGGACTAAACAACCTCCGGCGCCGGGCCAAGTCTCTATTCGACCAACGGCGGCCGGCGGTCACCGCCGCGGAAATAGCGGGTACCTACGCCCTTATCGGCTTGTTGTGGGTTTGGCTTTCCGCCGAGTTTAGCGTCGCGCTGTTCGATCCTCATGGCATCCTGGAGGTGCAGATAATACGTGGCGTAATCCTGGTTATCGCAACCGGTGCAGCCATCTGTCTGCTAATCTATCGTTACAATCGCCATCTTCGAGATGTTGCGACTGAATTGCGGGAAAGTTCAGCCCGCGCCGACACCTATTTCGACGCTACGGTTGAAGCAGTTGTCAACGTTGACGCCAACGGCCGCATCGTTCGGGTCAATCCGCGCGCCGAGGCACTGTTCGGATACTCCAAGGCCGAAATGGTGGGCGAATTGGTAGAGATGCTGATTCCGCAGCACCTGCGTCAGCGCCACATCCGGCATCGAATCGAGTACTTCAAGGCTCCGCGATCGCGCCCGATGGGTATGGGTATGAACCTGGTAGGGCTTAGGAAGGACGGGAGTGAGATACCCGTCGAAGTAAGCCTGAACCTGCTGGAGACCGAAAAGGGAAAGCTGGTGAGCTGCTTCATCACTGACATCAGCGAGCGGCTGGCGATAGAACGGGAGGCGCGAATGAGCCAGATGTCGGCGATTTTGGGAGCGATGGCCGGGGGAGTAGTGCATGAGCTGAACAATCCGATTGGTATCATTATGTCGCGGACCGAACTGATGTTGGCCGAATGGCAGGACCATCATCTGCCCGCTCAGCTGCGCGAGGACGTGGAGGTCATTCACCGCAACGCACAAAGAATCGGCCGAATTTCACAGGGTCTGCTGGGAATGGTTCGCGAACCCTCCAAGGAACATCGGTTGGTCAGCCTGAATGATATCGTAGATGACGGGGTGCAGCTTGTCAGAAGGCAATTCGCCAAGGACCGCATACTGATTGAAACCGCTCTGGATCGTGGCCTCGCACCCATATTGGGCGATCCAGGCGCACTTGAACAGGTGCTGCTTAATCTCCTTGTCAACGCGCGCGAGGCGATGCCGGACGGAGGCCGCATCCGGATTGCAACCGGCGCGGCAAAGGGGCGGCCTGGATGGCTGTTTCTTTCGGTATCGGATACGGGTTGCGGTATCCAGCCTGGGACGCTGCCAAAGCTGTTCACCCCATTTTTTACAACCAAGGCGGGTGGAACCGGGCTTGGTCTGTGGATCAGCCGACGTATCATCACCGAGCACGGCGGCTCCATTGACGTCTTCGCCGAATCCGCGCAAGGGGTGACATGGGTTATTCTACTGCCTCGGGCCGAAACCGAATTCTCACCTGGCGCCGGGTTGCAGCCCGCCCAACGGCCCGGCCAATCTGCTTTTCCCAGCGCGCTAGGATCCCAATCCTTTCGTAGAAGTTAGCGAGTACGCGGCCACCGAATCATTTCGCGAGGTCAGGCGATTGGGCAAAGATCCCCCTGGTACGCCAGTTGCTTCGTTGCCCGGACGGTATGGCCTGCAAAATTCTGATTGTGGATGATGAGCGGGATTTCCTGGACACCTGGAAGAGAGTTGTCAACCGGTTGGGTTACGTTTGCCTGACCGCCGGCAATGTCGCGTCGGCTCTGCGCCGGATCGAGGCGGAGCGGCCCGACCTGGTGATAACCGATTTGCACTTCCCGGTTGGCAACGGCTTTGAGGTGATGCGGCATGTCCAGGCAAAGTCACCCCAAACCCGCGTGATCATAGTTACCGCCTATCACACTCCGGCCATACAGGAGGCTGCCGCCACGGGCGCGGTGGACTACCTGCCAAAACCGTTTTCCGTCGCCGCCCTGACCGCTTCAATCATACGGGCGCTGGCCTCACCTAAGCCCGCCCGGGCGTGATGATTTGACCGTGCGTGCCGGGCACCAATTTCAGCGGAGACGGTATTTTCTGATAAGCCGATATACAGTTTTGCGATCGATACCGGCCGCGCGTGCGGCCTCGGAAACGTTGCCCCCGTGGTCTTTGAGCAGGTTATTGATGTAGACGGCCTCGAAACGGCTTAGCCACCGATTTTTTGCGTCTTTGAGCGAACCGGCCGATGTGCCTTCCCGGGCGCCGGTTTCGATTCGCCCTGGTATGGCGGCGGAGCGCAACTGTTCGGGGAGATCCTGAAGGCCGATCAGTTCGCTCTCGGCCAGGGCACAGGCGCGTTCGATCACGTTTTTAAGCTCGCGAACGTTGCCCGGCCATGAATGAGCTTCCAGGGCGCGCAGCGCTTCGGGCTGAAACCCGCGCGCCTCACAGTCGCCTTTGGCACGCTGCTTTTTGAGGAACTCATAGGCGAGCAACGTGACGTCACCGGGGCGCTCGCGCAACGCCGGGATCTCAATCGTAATCACGTTCAGCCGATAATAAAGGTCTTCGCGGAAACGGCCGTTGCGAATCAGTTCATCGAGGTCACGATTGGTTGCAGATACCACTCTCAGATCGACCGGCGTTTCGCACACGCCGCCAAGTCTGCGTATCCGCCGCTCCTGAAGCGTCCGCAACAGCTTGACTTGCAGAGAGTAGGGAAGCTCCCCTACCTCGTCAAGAAACAGTGTGCCACGATTTGCCGTTTCGATCAGGCCGGCTTTGGTTTTGAGGGCACCCGTGAACGCACCTTTTTCGTAGCCGAACAGTTCGGACTCCAGCAGGTTGTCGGGAATCGAGGCGCAATCGACCGCCACGAACGGTTGGGTGCAGCGCTTGCTGCTGGCATGAATTGCGCGCGCAATCAGTTCCTTGCCGGTACCGGACTCGCCCCGGATCACGATGTCGGCGTCCGAGCGCGCCGCCCTGCGCACCAGCTTCAACACTTCCATTAGCGATGCGCTGTGGCCAATGATGTTTTCGAAACCCAACGCATCCTGAATTTGGTCGCGCATGGAGCGATTCTCAAGCGCCAGTCTGCGATGCTCCAGGGCGCGTTCGACGGCCAACTTCAGTTGATCCATCGAAAACGGCTTGGCAATAAAATCGAAAGCCCCGCGCTTGACCGCCGCGACCGCCGACGGAATGGTTGCGAAGGCAGTGAACACGATGATCGCCACATCGGGGTCGATCTCGCGGACACAATGCAGTACCTGCATGCCGTCCACGTCGGGCATTTTGAGATCGGTTAGCACCACGCTGGGGTGCTCCGATCGCACCAGCGCAACCGCTTCACGTGGGTCGGTGGTGCCGATGCAGCGATAACCTGCGCGGCTCAAAATACGGCGGCAACCATCGACCATCTCAGGTTCGTCGTCGATGATCAGGATAGTTTCTTGCGTCAATTTGTCGCATCTCCTGCCGACTCACAAACGAAGCGATGAAAGCCGGGTGTTGAGTGCGGCTCCGGGTGCCTGCACGGCGCACGGCGGCGGGCCGGCTATCGCTAGCAGTAAAAACCTTCGACTGTCCCGCTAAGTCCCCCTCGGTCGTCCTGCGCTCGCCACACCAACGGCTGGGTTAACTCCGACCGACCAGAAAATAACGCAAGCTCGATGGTTTTCAAGCCAGCATGGCGCAGATGCATCGCAGCCGCAGTGAGCGCGGCCGGCGCAGGTTCGGGAAGTTGTGGACCTCGCTCCACAACCGCGTGGCTGCGATTCCCCATCGAGTTGCACAAAGCCAACGGCCCGCTTTGTGCGATGGCACATCGCAGCGCCGCAGACGAGGCGCCGGCTTTAAATTTTGCCACGCGCTTGCTGGAAGCTCCAAAAGCCGCGCCGCCAAGGGTCGGTGCTGATGGGGGGCGGCCATGCCCGTCGAATCGGCTGCCGTGATTGAACGGACAAGAAATCCGATGAAGAGGCGGCCGCACGGATTTTGCTTGCCCATGAGACATGGCTGACTACAAGTATTTGATCATCGGCGGGGGTATGACTGCCGACGCCGCCGTTCGCGGCATCCGAGAGCTCGATCAGTCCGGCCTGGTGGGGTTGCTGTGCTCCGAAGCCTGTCCCCCATACGACAGACCTCCGCTGTCCAAGGCGCTGTGGAAGGGCGGACAGCTTGATAGTATCTGGCGTGGGACCGACGCTGTTCCCGGCGTCACCGTGCATCTTGGCACCCTTGCGGCACGGCTTTATCCGGAACAAAGGCAAGTCGTCGATCAGAAAGGCATCACCTACCGGTACGAGAAGCTGCTTCTGGCAACCGGCGGCTCGCCGCGCCGGCTGGGATTTGGCGGCGATACCTGCATCTATTTTCGCACCGTCGATGACTATCGCAAACTGCGCAACATCACCGAGAGCGGCAACCGGTTTGCAGTGATCGGCGGCGGCTTCATCGGCTCCGAGATTGCGGCCGCACTCAGCATCAACGGCAAGAGTATCGTCATGATTTTTCCCGAAGCGGGGATCGGCGCGCGAGTGTTCCCTGCGGATCTCTCCAGGGCCGTAACCGACTACTATCGAACCAAAGGCGTTGAGGTACTAAGCGGGGCGATGGTGGAAGGGGTCGAAGCGGCCAACGGCCGCCTTCGCGTCAAGATTGCCGGGATTAAACCGCTCACGGTCGATGGCGTCGTCGCCGGTCTCGGGATCGTTCCCAGCACGGGGCTGGCCGCCGCGGCCGGGCTTGAGGTTGCCGATGGAATCGTGGTCGACGAATTCCTGCGCACCAGCGTCAAGGACATCTACGCCGCCGGAGACGTCGCGATGTTCCACAACCCTGCGCTCGGCACGGCGATGCGCGTTGAACATGAGGACAACGCCAATACCATGGGACGAGTGGCGGGCCGCAACATGGCAGGCGCATCGCAGAGGTACGATCATCTGCCGTTCTTCTACTCCGATCTTTTCGAGTTGGGCTACGAAGCGGTGGGAGAGCTGGATCCGCGTCTGGAAACGCTAAGCAAATGGAAGGTTCCATTCCGCGAGGGCATTATCTACTACCTGCACGAGCGCAGAGTGCGCGGAGTGCTGCTGTGGAACGTGTGGGAGAAAGTCGACGCAGCCCGTGCCGTGATCGGCAGACACCTGGCGGTCGGCGCCGATGAGGTCGGCTCGTTGATTTCCTTCTGAACTGCAAGATGTTGGCGTTCCGGCCAGTCACGGAACTCTCCGGACATTGCGGGTTCATCGTCGACAGCGTCGTGGTCTGGGCGAGGCGCCTTGTGGCGGCTTCGATGAGAACAGCAAGCGGCTCGGCGTGCTTTTATTGATCAGCGCAGGTACCCGTATCGGCGCCGACATGTACGGCATGATCCTGATACAAACTTGAAGCCGGACTGCGCAAGTCGACCACCAATTTTAGCGCGGTCGATATACGTGGCGGTTTGCGTCCCAAGGTGTCCCAACAATTTTGTCTTCAAACCGCGATGAATCCCAGCCAGCCAACTTTCGTCATATTCAGCGGCGCGGCCGACCATTACAGCCCCCCGCTTCGGCGCGATGCACGCCAAGGCGAGCCAGACCGTGCGCTTCTTCGGCCGCGATCTTAAGCGCTGGCAGGAATTTCGCATACGCGGTCGTAATCAACGAAATCCTCGACGCAAAGTTGCCGGCGCCCGGCGTTGAACAGTTAAGGCAAAGGAGATCAGGGAGATGGCGATGGCCGATTTCTTTTTCAAGCACAACGCTCAGCAGGAACTGCATAAGCTGCGCTCGCTAAGACCCGACATCTACAAGGCATTCAACGCATTCAGCGAGGCGGTCTTCAAGGATGGCGCGCTGCCCAACCGCACCAAGCAACTGATCGCCATCGGCGTGGCGCACGTGACACAATGTCCGTGGTGCATCAGCGGCCACACCCGCGCGGCCAAGGCCATGGGCATCAGCGATGAGGAGATCGCCGAAGCGATCTTCGTGGCGATGGAGATGCGCGCGGGCGCGGCATACACCCATGGCTCGATCGCGATGGAAGCTGCCGAGAGCCATCCGCGCTAGCCGCCGTGACCAGATTCAGTTCGTTGTTTTGTTCCCGGTCCGGGTTTTAGGCGGCTTTGGCCACAATGATCATCCGCGCGCAGCATGATTATGATTGGCGCGCCCGCGCTGAAGTTCATTGGGCAAGTGGGCCGGTTCGCACTTGCCATGCTGCCGGGCGGCGCCGGGCTTATGCTCGGCATTAAGCTCGCTTCGCCCGGCCTTGGTGTCCAACTCTGAAAAGGAAGTGGCAAGAGCACTTTACCGCAATCTGCCGCAGATTGACTTCTCCGTGGAAGTGCTGGAGAGGTGCCCTCAGGGTCTGACGGTGCTCCCGGTCTGCGGCGTCGAATAAAGCGACTTAGGGGAAATCCGCCGTGTTTTGGAGATCATTGAAAACAGCGCCGCCAAACCGCCGTGGTATCACCGGGATTCGCCCGAACCAGCCGGCCCGCCGCCGATCATCGGTCAAACCTCTCCATGCAAGGAGGACTGCCACGAAGAGCTTTCGGTTCGCAGGCAGGTCGGCAATGACCATCAGCACACTCACTAACCCCGCATGTTGAGCGCAAAACAAAGGAGGCACCATGCGCGTCCGCGATATAATGAGGAAGGAACCCCCGTTCTGCGTGCCGTTCGATACCGCTCAGGCGGCCGCGTCGATTATGAAACATTACGACGTCCACTTCATACCGATCATCGAAAACGAGCCGACGCACATGCTGGTCGGTGTGGTCACGGACCGTGACCTCTGCCTGCGAGTGGTCGCCGAGGGCAAGAGCCCCGGCGAAGTGCAACTTGCGGAGTGCATGACCACCAGCCCGGTGGTGTGCGGTCCGGGCGACGACATCGAACAGGCAATTCAGCGGATGTCCTCCGCGCGGCTGCATCAACTGCCGGTGGTGGATGGAAACGGTGCGATGCAGGGCGTGATTTCCCTCAATGAGGCATTGCAAAACGTTCGTCTCAGCAAACTCCGCGGACGCCCAAAGGACTCCGACTCCGCACAGCAGCGCTCGGCCTGAACAGCAAACGGGGACCGCGGATCGATACTTCGGCGAACTGGTCGGCGCCCGAACCACGGCCGGACGGAAACCAGCGCGCCTGCATCTTGCGCCACAGAGGTAGGACAACATGAAGAAGGATGGGACCGGAGCACAGCCTGCCAGGCGGTCGGCCTACCTGCTAAGCGGGCGTACCGATGGGCCCGGTGTTGCCGCCGAGGCCGAAGCCTTTCCCCACAGCTTCGTGGCGACACGGCTTCAGGATGCGATCCAGTGGGCCCGGAAGTACTCATTCTTCCCCTATCCGTTCGTCACCGCCTGTTGCGGGATGGAGTACTTCTCCGTAGCCGGCCCGCGCTACGACATCGACCGCTTCGGCGCGGCGCTGCCACGTTTCACGCCGCGGCAGGCCGACCTGCTGTTCGTGGTCGGAACTATCACGCATCGCCTGGCTCCGGTTTTGCGCCGCGTCTACGAGCAGATGACGGAACCGAAATGGGTGGTGTCCTTCGGCGCATGCACCAGTTCGGGCGGGCCATACGACAATTATGCCGTGCTGCAGGGTATCGATCGCGTCGTGCCGGTTGATCTCTACATTCCCGGATGCCCGCCCCGGCCCGAAGCCGTGCTCGATGGATTGTTGAAACTCCAGTACCGCGTCCAGCATGAGCGGCCGGGCAAGCCATGGCCGGCGCTTCACGGCAGCGGGCGCAAATTGGATTGAGATGGGAGAAGACGTCCGGATCATCGTTGACGGCCGCGCCATAGCGGCGCCCCAAGGCGCCACGCTGCTGCAGGCGATGCTCGACGCGGGCCTGGATATCCCGCACTACTGCTACCATCCCAAGCTTTCCATCGACGGCAGTTGCCGGCTGTGTTCGGTCAAAATCGAGGGGATGCCGAAGCTGCAGATCGCCTGCAACACCACCGTCCGCGCCGGGATGGTCGTGCACACCGACGATCCCGACGTCGCCCAAACCCGCCGCGGCGTGCTCGAACTGCTGCTGCTCAACCATCCGCTGGACTGCCCGATCTGTGACAAGGCGGGGGAGTGCTGGCTGCAGAATTATTCGATGCGCTTCGGCAGCCGCGTGGCACGCACGGTCGAGCCGCGCCGCAAACACGGCAAGCGGCTGGATATCGGCGAGCGGATGCTGCTGGACCAGGAGCGATGCATCCTGTGCCGGCGCTGCGTGCGCTTTTGCCGTGAGGTCAGTGCAAGCGGCGAGCTGGTCATTTACAATCGCGGCGACCGCTCGGTGCTCGACATTGCCGACCGCCGCCTGGACAACGCCTACTCGATGTGTACGGCGGACATCTGTCCGGTCGGCGCGCTGGAGACCAAGGACTTCCATCATCGGCTGCGGGTGTGGTTTTTCACGCAGACCGCGAGCGTCTGCCCCACCTGCGCCAACGGCTGCAACATCGCGATCGACGAGAGCCACAATCGGATCTGGCGGTTGACGCCGCGCCGCAACGACGCCGTCAACGACACCTGGATGTGCGACGCGGGACGGCTCAATTACCGGTTTGTCGCAAGCCCCGCGCGATTGCGCCAACCGCTGGCCTTGCGCGACGCGGCCCTGGTCCCGACGTCGTGGACCGAGGCGATTGAGTGCGCCGCGGCGCATCTGCTTCGCGTGCGTGATGCGTACGGCGGGGGCACGCTCGGCGCGCTGGTCTCGCCGCATCTGACGGTCGAGGAGAATTTCCGCTTCGGCGAACTTCTGCGCGTGCTGGGCACGAAGCAGATCGCGATGGCGGTGGCGCGCGGCCCGTCCGACAATTTTCTGATCAAGCCGGAAAAGGCCGCAAACGCACGCGGAGTGCGCGAACTGGGCCTGGTCAGCGGTGCGGATGACGGACTCGGTTCGCTGATCGACGCGGTAAAGGCGGGCCGCGTCAAGGCACTTTACGTGTGCGGCGACGACATCGTGCGCGTGCTCGAGGCGCCTCGCCTGGCGGCCCTGCTGGAGGCGCTGGAGCTGCTGATCGTGCAGACATTGGAACAGGTGCCGGCCTTCGCACGCGCCGCGGTGACGTTTCCAACCACAACTTTCGCCGAAAAGAGCGGGGTGTTCGTTAATTTCGCGGGCCGCGCACAGCGCATCATGGCGGCAATCGTACCGCCCCCGGGATGGCTCAACGACGGAGAGATCTTCACCGCGCTTCTCAACGCGGTCTCATCGCGCCAGGAACGCTTCAACCCCGAAGCGGTGTGGGCGCACATCGTTGATTCGACTGCGCAGTTCTCGCGCTTGACATTGGAGCGGCTGGGCACCCAGGGAGCGCCACTAAGTCCCGCGGGCGCGCCGGCCGCGGGCCAGGCGCCGGCGACATAGGTTATGGCAGCGCGTGTCAAAAAGGTTATGCGGCCACCGCCGCGCATCGCAGACTGGCACTCGGCTGTGGCGCTGCTGATGGGTTTTTGGGTTACCTTCCGGCATCTGATGGTCAACCTGTTCGGCTTCAGCCGCGGCCGCCAGGATTTTACCGTCTATTATCCCGAGCAGCGCTTCCTTCACGCCCCGGCGCTGCGCGGAATGCCGGTGCTGGTGCAGATGGAGGATGGCAGGGAGCGATGCGTCGCGTGCGGGCTGTGCGAATGGGCCTGTCCGACCAGTTGCATTACGATTTTTCCGGCCGAGACCGACGACCAGGTGGAGCGCTATCCCCGGGTCTTCGACATCGACGTGTCGCGCTGCATGTTTTGCGGCCTGTGCGAGGAAGCCTGCCCCGAAGAAGCGATTGTGATGAGCCGCCAGGTGGAAATCGCCGCCTATTCGCGGGCGGGGACCTTGTGGCACAAGGATGACCTGCTGGTGCCGGTCGCGAAACTCAAGACACGGATTGATTACCTGAGGGCGAATTATGGACGCTAAGGACGGCACGCCGCGCGAACAGGAGAGCATGACACCGTTGATGGAAAAGGTGCTGCGCGAACTGGGCGACCTGGTAATCGAGCATCATCGCGAACGGGGCGACGATCGCATTCACGTCGCCCGCCACGACATACTCGCCGCAGCCCGCGTGCTGCGCGACTCACCGCAGCTCGGCTTCGACATGCTGCTGGACGTGACCGCCATCGACTATTTGGGTCAGCCTGACGGCTTCCGTCAACAGCCGCGCATCTGGGATGCGAATCGCACCGTGATGCGGCAGGCGCAGCCGTCGCGCCATCGCCTGACGATTCCCGAGCCCGGTCCGCTGCCGCGCTTCGCGGTCGTGTACCATTTGCTTTCGACCCGCTTGATTCATCGCTTGCGCATCAAGTGCCGCGTGCCCGCGGACGATCCGGCGCTTCCCAGCGTCACCTCGGTATGGCCGGGCGCCAACTGGCTGGAGCGCGAGACTTACGATCTTTACGGCATCCGCTTCACCAATCATCCCGACCTGCGCCGTATCTATCTGTACGACGAGTTTGTTGGCCATCCGTTAAGGAAGGATTATGGCAAGCACGACGAACAGCCCGTCCAGGAATACGTTGGACCCGGTGGAACTCTGCCCAGAAGACCGCTTCCCCTACGGCCCGAGTAGGATCGGCAGCGCCGGTGAGGTGCCGACGCCGCCGATGCGCCTTCAGTTCGGACCATCGCATCCGGCCACGCACGGCACGGTGCGCATCGTGCTGGACATGGACGGCGAGAAAATCCTCAACGCCGATGTCCAGGTCGGCTACCTCCATCGCGGCTTCGAGAAGGAATGCGAGACCGGCTACTACTATCAGAACATCCCTTACACGGACCGGCTCAACTACAGCTCGCCGATCCTGTGCAACATCGCCTACTGCATGGCGGTGGAGAAACTGGCCGGCATCGAAGTTCCCCAGCGATGCAAGTACGTGCGGGTGATTGCCGGGGAACTCTCCCGCATCGCGGATCATCTGCTGTGCATCGGGGCGTCGTGCCTGGAACTGGCGGCGATGACGCCCTTTTTGTATCTGCTCGAAGCGCGCGAACTGGTGTGGGACTTGCTCGATGCATTGTGCGGCTCGCGAGTGACCACCAACTACATTCGCATCGGCGGAGTCGCGGCCGACCTTCCGCAGCACTTCGCGGCGTTTTGCCGCACCAAGCTCGACGGCGTCATGAAGCTGCTCGACGACGCCGACAAGCTGCTCACCGCCAATCCCATCTTCCGCCAACGGATGGAGGGCACCGGTTCGTTGCCGGCCGGGGAGCTTATCGCTTACGGCGTCACCGGTCCGCTGCTGCGCGCCGCAGGTGTGCCGCTGGACCTGCGCCGCGTGCAACCCTACCTGGTGTACGATCGGCTCGATTTCGACGTGCCGGTAGGTGAGCATGGCGACAATCTCGATCGTTACCTGGTGCGGATGGAAGAGATCCGGCAGAGCCGGTCGATGGCGCTGCAGTGTCTGGACCAGATCGAGCCGGGGCCGGTTGACGCGGACGATCCGAGGTTTCGATGGCCGGGCAAAAACCGCGTCTTCAACCGCATGGAGGAGCTGATTGATCAGTTCAAGCTGGTGGTCGAGGACAGCGGCCTGATGCCGGCGGGCGAGGCCTATTTCGCCATCGAGGGCGGCAACGGCGAGCTTGGCTTCTACCTGGTCAGCGACGGTACGGGCAAGCCATACAAATGCCGCTGCCGCGCGCCCAGCTTTTCCAATATGCAGCCGCTGGCGCGTATGATTGTCGGGCGCCAGCTCGCCGACATCATTCCCACCTTCGACATGATCAACATGATCGGCGGCGAATGTGATCGGTGAGATGCGATGGAACTCTCCCGCGCCACCCTCGAACGGATCGAGCAGGAGCGCTCCCGTTACCCCAATCCGCGCGGTGCGCTGATCGAGGCGCTGCATCTGGCCAGGGCCGAAACCGGCACGCTGACGATGGAGGTTGCGGCGCAAATCGCCGCCCGCTTCGACATGCGGCCCGGCGAGGTGGCGGAGGTCGCATCGTTTTATTCGCTGCTCACCCTGCCGCCGGCGCGCGCCGTCTTGCAGGTCTGCACCGGGCTGCCCTGCTGTCTGCGCGGCGCGCGTAGTATCGTGGAGGAACTGGAAGGGCGGCTTGGTATCCGCGCCGGCACTGCCACACCCGACGGCCGCTTCGCAATCGCCGAGGTGGAATGTCTGGGTTCCTGCGCCACCGCGCCGGTTATGCAGGTCAACTTGAATTCGTACCTGGAAAACACAACCGCGCAGTTCGCCGCTTCGCTGTGCGATTCCCCGGAGGCGGCGTTGGCGGCGCGCCGGCCCGCGCCGATCATCTCGTGCGTGCCGCAAGGTATCGACGCCTACTTGCTGCCGCCCAGCGGCGAACGATTTACCACCCTTGAGGCTTACCGGCGCCACGGCGGCTACCAGGCGATCCTCGGCGCGGCGCAGATGAGTCCCGCGGAGTTGCGCAAGCTGGTCGAGGAATCGGGTCTCAGAGGCCGCGGCGGCGCGGGGTTTGTCACCGGGCGCAAATGGGCCTTCATGCCGCCAAAAGATGGCGGACCGCGATACCTTGCCGTCAATGCGGACGAAAGCGAGCCCGGGACATTCAAGGACCGCCAGATTCTGGAGCGCAATCCGCATCTGCTGTTGGAAGGCATCCTGATTGCGGGCCATGGAATCGAAGCCGACGCGGCTTACATTTACGTTCGCGGCGAGTACGTCGATGCGTTCGCAAGCCTGCGCGGTGCGATTGCCGAGGCGTATGGCGCAGGCATCTGCGGTCCACGGGCGCTGGGACTCGAGCGCCGCTTCGACGTGTACGTTCAGCGCGGCGCGGGTGCCTACATCTGTGGCGAAGAGACCGGGATGCTCGAATCGATGGAGGGCAAGAAGGGACAGCCGCGCAAACGTCCGCCATTTCCCGCGCTGCACGGCCTGTGGGGCCGTCCGACCACGGTCAACAACGTCGAGACGCTCTCGCATTTGCCGGCGATCGTCGTGCGCGGCGCGGGCTGGTTTCGTCAGCAAGGAGCGCCCAACAGCGCGGGCCATACCTTATTTGGCGTAAGCGGGCAGGTGCGGCGCCCGGGCGTGTATGAACTGCCGTTGGGGATCGGCCTGCGCGAACTGATCTACCAGCACGCGGGCGGGCCGATGGAGGGGCGTGCGGTCAAGGCGGTCATCCCCGGCGGCGTCTCGATGCCGGTTCTGCGCGCCGATCAAATCGAGGTGGCGATGGCGCACGACGCGCTGGCGGGCGCCGGCACGATGCTGGGCACCGGGGGCGTCATCGTCATGGACGACCGCACCTGTATGGTGCGCGCGGCGCTGGTGGTGGCGCGCTTTTTCGAACACGAATCGTGCGGCCAGTGCACTCAATGCCGCGAAGGAACGGGCTGGATCACCAAAATACTGCGCCGCCTGGAAGCCGGGCAGGGCACCATCGCTGA
Source organism: Pseudomonadota bacterium (assembly GCA_021325025.1). Lineage (GTDB taxonomy): Bacteria > Desulfobacterota > Binatia > Binatales > Binataceae > JAJPJA01. The sequence goes on from JAJPHZ010000011.1 coordinate 69,469, forward strand.
TCTCGATACCATCAAGGACTGCTGCTCTTACATGGACGGCAAATGCATCTGCGCGCTGGCCGATGGCGCGGCGTGGTCGGCGCGGGCGTTTCTGACCCAGTTCCGCGATGAATTCGAGCAGCACATCAGCTGGCGCCGCTGTCCGCTAGACGGGAGCTTTCGCGCATGACGGCGGATAAAGGTAGCGGCGGCGCTGCACCTTCGACCGCGGCAGGATCGGACCGCCCGACCCGCAACCTGGTGGTCTGGTTGCTCAGTACACCCGATCGCACTGAGGGCAGCGTCAATGATCCGCGCGAACGGTACGAACACGGTATCCGCTTCAATGAGAAATGGCTGTACGATGAGCCGCCGGACGATCCGGCCGGGGCGGCGGCGCGAATCGTTTACTGGCACCGGTATGACTTCGCGGGCAGCGTGGTGCAAATCGGCGGCGGCGGTCCTTGGCGCATCGACCATGAACTGGAGAAGGCGCTGCAAAGCAACCGTCCGCAGGCGCATTGTATCGATCGCCGCTCGCCGCAGGAGTTGGAGCCGGGGCTGCGCGAGCCCGGTGGCCGCGCCTTTCGCGTGTGCCGCCGCAACCCGCCGGTTACAGCGTCGAATCAGTATCGGCCGGTATCCGAATTCGAGGGCGAACCGGACCTCGGAGGCCACGTCCAAAGCTGACTGTCGTGGTCCGGCGCGGCGCCGCTTGGCGCTTGCGTAGCGCGACGGATGGTGACAAAAAAGTCTTATAGCTATCGACTTGGTCTGAACAAACCATAAACCCGGGAGGAGAACCGATGAAGGCGATAACGGCTTTGTGCGCGGCTGCACTGCTGACAGTTGGGATGGCGGGCGGCGTGTTGGCGGCGCAGACCTCGGTGACCGGTCATCTGCGCGACAGCTTCTGCTATGTCGGCATGGGTGCCCATGGCGCCAGCCATCAGAAGTGCGCGATTGGATGCGCCAAGGCGGGTATCCCGGTGGTGCTGGTGGACGACAAGACCGACAATTACTACGTGCTGCTGCCTCCCAAAAACGCCCAGCCGCTGCCTTCTTCAATCATCAACAAGATGGAAGATGAGGTAACCGTAACTGGGCAGGAGTACAACAAGGGTGGCGTGAGATTTCTGACCGTCGAATCGGTGAAGTAAAGCCGTGCTCGGCCGTCTGCTTCCCGGAGCGCAGCACCTTCAGAACATCCATCCGCTGATCGTTCATTTTCCGATTGCGTTGCTGTTCTGCGCGGCGCTCCTGTACCTGCTCGCCTGGCTTGCGCGGCGGGAAAGTTGGGGATGGAGCGGGCTTTGGATGCTGGTGCTGGGGACTTTGGGGGCGGCGGCCGCGGTTGCCAGCGGGCTTTACGGCGCCGAGGGCGTGATGGTCGCGCCCTCGGTGCGCGAGCATCTGCTGGTCAATCACGAGCGCATCATGCTGGGCGTGCTGGCGCTGAGCGTGGTGCTAAGCATCTGGGCCTGGCTGGCGCGCCCGATGCCGCTTAAGGGCAGCGGCGTTTTTCTGATTCTGCTGGCGGTGCTGCTCGCCGCTCTAGCCGTGGGCGCGGACTTCGGCGGCCGGATGGTATACGACTACAACGCCGGCGGCAACGCCTGCCCGCAGCCGATCGAATTCAGTAACTGACCGCCGTCGGGGCCGGACTCAGGCGGGCGGTTCGGCTTTAAAGAACCCGCACGGATGGACGCCCATATTCGGCGGCGGAATATCCGGCCCCGGCGGCGCATTCCACCACAAAATCTCCGCGCAGTTGCGGCACCGGGCATGATGATGGCGCAGGTTGCTGCCGGGACGCTCAACCGGAACGCTGCGCGGCGATATTTCGAGATCCTCGCTCTGACATTTGGGGCATTTCATGGCTATCACCTGCCGAGCATGTATTTGATAATGTCCTCTACCGTGATGATGCCTGCTACTCGTCCGGCATCGATCACCGGCAGCCCGCCGATCTTGCATTCCAGCAACAGGCGGGCGGCCTCCTGAACCGAAGTCGTCGGGGTGACGGTGACCACTTCGGTGGTCATGGCCTGGCCGACTTGGATGTCGTCGAGTTCGCCCAGATGGTTGCGGACGTCGCGGTCGGTGATGATTCCGACCAGCCGCCCGCCGTCGACGACGGGCAGCGAACGCACGCCGCCGCTGCGCATTTTTGCCTCCGCCTCTGCCAAAGTACGGGCCGGATCGATGAGCAGCGGTTTGGGAGTCATCCAGGCTTCGACCATATCGATATTGCCGCCTTGTGCCGCAGGCACCATCAGCACCGGGCGGCACGACTGGCGCAGGACTTTCTCGGCCACGCTGCCGACGAATTGATGGGGCGGCTTGCTGCGCGTATGGGTCGCCATCACCAGCAGGCCGGCGCCGGTCTCCTCCGCGACGTGCAAAATCGCGACGTCGGGTTCGCCCGAGCGCGTCATCACCTCGAACGCCACGTCGCGCAATCGCTGGCAGGCGAAATCTTCCAGGAATTTTGCGGCTTCGCGCTCCTGCGCCAGGAAATGGTCGAGGTCGCGTCGGAGCGAGGGCGGCGCCTGCGCGGGAACTACATGCAACACGATCAGCCGCGCGCCGCTGTGGCGGGCAAGTTTGGCGGCGATTTCGGCGGCGTTCAGCGAGTTGCCATCGAGGTCGACCGCGCAAAGAATGGTCGAAAACGGCGCTTCCATGGCATCGCTCCTTGTCCCGAGGCGGCTTGTACGCCGCGCCACGCCCGATTGGCGGGCGCTTCCGCTGCCGTCGTGCGGCGGCGTGCCTGCGCGAGCTTTATGCACTGGCCCATCGCGGTTGAACCCCAATCTGTAGCAGCGTTTCCATCACCCGTTGCGGCTCGCCCAAATCGCTCCAGGCCACGCCATGAACCGGCAGTACCGCCAGGTTGGCGGGATGGCGCGCCAAAATCTGGGCGGAGAAATCGTGCGACGCCAGCCTGGTGTACAGCGCACGCACGCAGGCCTGCTCCCGGCGCTTGCCGAGTTCGGCTCGAATCGGCCGAAATGCAGCGTAAAGTTCGGGCTGTGCGACTATTATCAAGCTTAGCAGCGTTGACAGCCGCCCGACCATCACAAAGCTGTTCCACAGGCAGCCGCGCGCCATCAGTTCGGCCGCGATTTGTGTCGGCGGCTTCTCCCAAAAACGGCGCACCCGAAAAATCTCCCGCTGGTGCCCCGAAAGCGGGCTGCCGCGCTCGATCCACCCGTAGCCGGGCTCGGGATGGTCAGGCTCGATGCCCAGCAGCACGGTTTGCTCAGGCCGCTGTTCGACCGCCTCGAAGGCGTGCTCGACGTGACGCATGAAGCCGGCATCGTCATCGAAGAAGTGGTCGGAGGGGAAAAGCGCGACCGCGGCCTGCGGCGCGATCTGGGCCATCCGCAACAACGCGTACAGGATGGCGACGGCGGTGCCGCGGTTGTCGGGCTGCTCCACCAGGCGCGACCTGGACAGATGGCGGAGCAGCGGGGCGTAAAAGCATTCGTGCCGGCAGTTGACCACCGTCCAGGTGTGTTCGGGCGCCACCGCCAGAGACACCCGCTCCAGGGTTTGTTCGAGCAGGGTTGAGCGGCCGAGCAGCGGGCAGAATTGCTTGGGGACATAACGGCCCGCGATGCGGCACGTCAAATCCCGCAGCCGCGTGCCGTCGCCGCCCGCCAGTACGATTGCCGCGCGATTGGTGCCGCCCGCCCCGCCAGTCATCGCCCGGCCTCAGCCACACGCTTGCGACCCTGCCCAATGATGCCGGGTTGAGGGCCGGTGTATCGTTGGCTGCGACCGCGCACTTTCGCCACCGGGATCGATGACAACCGCTTGCGAAGCAGCCCGGGCTCGATGCCAAGGGCTTCGCAGATGCTTTCGAAGGTGAACAATCCGTGCGGACCGAGCCCAGAGCGCCGATCATTGAACCAGGCCTGCACTTCGAGGAATCGTTCGAGCTGCGCCTTGGTCCGTGCGCCACGATTGGTCAGATAGCAGCGGATGGCGTCTTCCAGCACCGCGGCCAGCAATCGACGCTCTTTCTCCCAGGTTCGCAGGCCCCTGGGGCCGGGGGTGTATTGCACCGGCAAGACGCATCCGCTGAAGATCTCATCGACGACACTGCCGGTGTCGCGCTGAAACTGATCAACATTGATGGCCACGGCTGTCCTCCTGTAAAGAAGATTTGACGTAGCGCGCACTAAGCATCGCGCGTGCCAGATAGAACCCGCAGTGCGGGAGGCGAAAAGCAGTCTGCGAGATCCGGTCCGTGTGACGGAAACCGCACCAAGCGAGCCCACAGGAGCCAGTTATCTGCGACGAAAGGGGGCAATGGCCTGCCCTTTAGACCCATGCCCTGTCGCAATCGGACGCATCCGCAGATGTCGCAGCGTACGCAACCTGCCACGATGCTAAAGGTGTTCCGCGCCCGACCTCGCTTGTCTCCAGCGTCCGTTTTCCAGCCGCACAGGCTCAATTGCGACGGTCCTTCCGGCCGGCCCAACGCGCTTATCGTTCGAACGCCCCCATCGAATAGCCGGGACCGATTGGACGGCTGAGGCCGTCGTAGTCGTTGGTCACGGCGTTGAGCGTGACACCCGCATCCTTGACCGGCGAACTGCTCTGCAGATGGTAGTCTGCGCCGAGTCCGCTCAGATTGCCGTAATTAACGAACATCGGATTAAGCGACACGTAAGGCGCGTTGGAGCAGTAGGTGCCTACCGGCGCGCCGGGCATGAAGAAGTCGTTGGCCGCGATAGTGGGGTTGCCGGCCGGGATGCAGGCGTAGGAGTCCTGCCCGCTGCCCACGTCGTAGAAAATGTTGTTGATGATCTGATCGGCAGCGCTGGTGGTGTATCTGAAAATCACCGCTTCCTGGATTATGTGCTGCCAGGTGTTGTTCCACACCCGCACGCCCGCCACGTTGGAACCGACGTTGATGCCCTGTTGCATGTCGGCGAAGACGTTGTTCTGAAAGGTTACTGTCCCCACCGGCCCGCTCAGCCCCTCGATCATCGCCGCCCCGTTGTCGATCGAGTTCGATGCCGCTGGCCATCGGCACCAGTTGCGCTCCAGCAGAATCTGGTCGACCTTCATCGCAGCGCTGCCCCAGGTCTGGAAACAATCGACATGCGGGTCGGGGTTGGCGCGGGTGCCCGAATAGGTATCGTGGATGTAGTTGGAGCGAAGGTCGTGATTTTGTCCGAAGAAGCGGATACCGTCAGCGTCCGAACCCGACGGTGTTTGGCAACCTGCATAGATCCCGCCCAGCCTGGCCGGCATCTGTTGCGTCTCCCAGACCTCATTGCGTTGGATCAGGTCGTAGGTGCCGTTGACCAGGATGCCCGACATCTCGGCGCGCCATACCCGGTTGCCCGTCACGGTAATGTGGGTCACGCCCGGTTCCATGAAGATGCCGTCGTGGCACAGCTCGTGGATATAGTTGCTCGCCAGCGTGTCAAAGCCAGCCTTGCCACTTAGATAAATACCGAAACCATTGGTACCGTTGGTCTGTGTCGAGATGTCGAAGCCGCTGACCGTCCAGTAACTACCGCTGATGTTGAAGCCCAACATCTTGGCGCCCGCGGCGGCTTGCAGCACGATCGGCGCCGCCGCAGTCCCCGATGAGGTAATCGTCACCCGCTCGTAGTAGCTGCCCGCCGCGACGTTGGCGCGCTGGCCGGGCCGCAGCGTACCGGCCGCCTTCTGGATAGTACGCCACGGCGCACTCGCCGTGCCCGGGTTGGAATCGCTGCCGGTGGGCGCTACGTAAAAGACCACGCCGCCGATCGGGGTCGGGGTGGGGCGCGGCGAAGGCGTCGGAGTCGGCAGCGAATTTTGCACGCTAACCGTGATCGCTGCGCTGGCGATCGCTGCGTTGTTCGAATTGTAGCCGGTCACCGAAATGATGTGCCGGCCGTTGGTTACCGCTCTTGAATCCCAGGTCACCCGGTACGGTGGCAATGCGGTGGGCGGATTGGACGCCACCCAGGCCCCGTCGACGTAGACATTGATCCAACTCACATTGGCGCTTTCGGCCGTGACGATGGTCACAACCCCCGACACAGTGGCGCCATCGGCGGGCGAAGTGATCCTGACGTAGGTAGACGGGGTGGGGGTCGGGGTCGGCGCATGGTTTTGAACGACGATTGAAATCGCGGCGCTGGCGATCGGCGCATTGTTGGAGTTGTAGCCGGTCACCGAAATGGTGTGCACGCCGTCTGCCACGGTGGCGGAATTCCACATCACCGAGTAGGGCCGCGTCGCAGCCGGCGGATTCGACGCCACCCACACCCGGTCAACATAGACGTTGATCCAGCTTACGTCGGCGCTTTCCGTGGTCGCGATTGTAACTGTGCTGTGAACGGTCGCACCCGCGGCCGGGCCGGTAATCGCCAGGTAGGTTGACGCCGCGGCGGCCGGGGAAAACGCCGCGATGAGCAGGTTTGCCGTCAATGCTAATATGATCGCGGCGGCGATTGTTAGACTGCTGCGTGCGTGCACAATCAGCCTCCGTGCGTCCGAACTTTCCGTCGCGCGGCAGGCGGCGGGCGATATCCAAATCCAAACGGGTCACCGGTCGAGCAATCGGTCAGATTCGACCATTGCCCAAGCTGTCTTGTATCGCCGTTTCCGCTTGGTCAGAACGCACGAGTTGCTGGTGTGCACTGGACATGCCATATGTCCCTGGTGCGTAGGGCGTGATTGAGCCCATTGTGTCAAGCTATTGGCCAGTGCCACGGCTACCGGAGAGCGAACGATTTACACTCCAGGCGCAAAAACTATATTTGCAAACCAAAGACGGCCGCTCGCGATGGACCGGTCCGGAGTTTAATAGACTATCGCAGCAAAGAGTTGCTGGGGTTGAACGTCGCGATCCGGCACATGCACGGCTTTGCGACACACGCGCCAAGAAACTGTCGGCCCGGAAAAATCAGTAAGGTAACGTTTTCAGGATATCCAACTCAGACAACAATGCGTCGGCCGTGATTATATCTGACCGGCATATGCTTGATTCCCGCCACCAGATTGGAGCTCAGTCGCTGCACCTCGCCGTCCAGCTCGAGGTCGGGTATGCGCCGCATCACCTCTTCCAGCGCCAGCCGTAGTTCGAGCCGGGCCAGATGCGCGCCCAGGCAGAAATGCTCCCCGTAGCCGAACGCGATGTGGTAGTTGGGCTTGCGCGCCACGTCGAAGCGGTCGGCATACGGAAAGACTTCCTCATCGCGGTTGGCGGAGGCATTCCACAGCACCACCCAGTCCCCTGCCCGGACTTTGCGGTCCCTGATTTCGGCGTCGCGCAGGGCGGTGCGCATGATGTGGGTAATGGGACTGGTCCAGCGCAGGATTTCCTCGACCGCGGTCGGCATCAGCGAGCGATCGGCCGCCAGCCGCTCAAATTGATCGCGCGCCCTGATCAGTTCCAGGACGCCGCCGGAGATGGCGTTGCGGGTGGTCTCCAGGCCTGCGATGACGAACATCTGGCAATTAAAGCTGACCTCGGGGTCGGTGAGCTTTTTGCCGTCGATCTCGCCATTGGCGATGAGGCTGATGAGATCGTCGCCGGGATTGCGGCGGCGCTCCTGCGCCAGCTGGAAGCAATAATCCGTCAGCCCCTGGAAACCGCGGCGCTGGGTTTCGGCCGCACTGCCGACCTGGAACTCCGGGTCCTCGTTGCCCAGCGACATGTTGCCCAGTTTGAACATCAGGCCCCAGTCGGCGCGCGGAATCCCCATCATCTCGCAGATGATCGCCATCGGCAGCCGCGTTGCGACATCCAGCACAAAGTCGCAGCGGCCGGCCGGCGCGACCTCATCGACGATCTCGGCCACGATTTGCCGCGCGCGCGCACCCATCTGCGCCACCGCCCGCGGCAGGAATGGCGTGCGGAACAGCCGGCGCAGCCCGTCATGACGGGGCGGGTCGGTAATCACCAGCATCGTGCCGTTGGCGCGCTGCTCGGGCGGCACATCCTCGCCGCCGCGGCCCGCTTCGGTCTCGGGGCTGGAGGGCAGACCGGTGCCGTAGCGCTCCGAACTGTAGGTCCGCGCATCGCGATAGACTTTGAGCAGGTCCTCGTACCTGGTCAGCGACCAGAAGCCGCGGCTGAGCCGCCCGCGCGTCCAATGAACCGGATCCTCGGCCCGCAACTGTTTGAAGATGGCGTGCGGGTCGTGGGTCGCAAAGAACTCCGGATCGGTGAGGTCGGCGTCTCTGATTTCCATTAGCCATCCCCCAAACTGGCTGGCCCGTGCCGGGTGCGAGCACCGGGCGCAAAAAACCTCACTGGTGCCGGCACGCGGACGCGCGTCTTTACACCAAATGGAACTTTTCCACCATCTCCTGCGCCACCACCACCTTGCCCGAATACTGCATCGGGTCGGGGCAGGTGCAGCACAGATATTCCAAGGTTGAGGCCGGAATGTCCATCGACTTGAATACGGCGGGATCGAAGCCGGCCGCTGCCGCGCCCGCCCCGGACTTGACTTCCATCTCGATGCGCTCGGTCAGGACGCCGCCCGGATCCAGCGCAATCACCGGGATGCGGTATTCCTCCATCTCCTGACCCAGCAATTGCACGAAGCGATTGAGCGCCAGTTTGGTGATCGGGTAATGCATCGCCATGCCGCCCTTGCCGGGCAGGCCGAATTTGGCGGTGGCCGCCGAAGAGGTGGTGCAGACGATGATGCCGCTCTTGTGCTCGATCATGCTCGGGATGCACATGCGGCTGGCGATTATCGGCGCCATCAGGTTGGTGTTGACGTTCTTCTCCCAGGTGTCGATGTCCAGCTTCAGGAAAGGATCGAAATGGCCCGGGCCGACGTAGCGGGCATTGTTGACCAGGATGTCGACGCGCCCGTACTTCTCCAGTGCCGTGCGGCACAGATTCTCCACGTCGCGCCGCTGCGTCAGGTCGCATCTGACCGGCGTGCACTCCACGCCCAGCGCGCGGAGCTCACGTTCGGTCTGTTTAAGCGAGCCGGGGTATTCGCTTTCCGACTGCTCCACGGTGCGCGCCGCCAGCACCAGGTTGGCGCCATGCTTGGCCAGCCGCAGCGCCATCTGCTTGCCCATCCCGCGGCTGGCGCCGGTTACGACGGCCACTTTGCCTTTTACATCCATCGCCGTTCCTCTTGCTGCCCGCCTTTGGGACGGGAGAATTGCCTGAGGTGGCAGTAACCCACCCGCTTCGAGCCTGTCAAGGCTGCCCGTATCGGTCACCCGTGGGAATCGACAAGATGCCGGCGCTGCTGTATGGATTGCGGGGTCGCCGTTGAGGAAGGACTGAGGCTTTTGGACAAACCCCCCGCCCGAGCCGGCGCGCCGGCGCCGCTGGATGAAACGCTTCGGCAGCGCCGCGCCATGGCGCCGCTTACCCAGGGCTCGATCACGCTGAACATTATCCGGCTGTCCTTTCCCATCATCGTCTCCAACATCCTGCAAACCGCCTACCAGGTGGTTGATACGTTCTGGGTCGGACGGCTGAGCGCCAAAGCCGTCGCCGCCGTCTCTTTTTGCTTCCCGGTAAGTTTCCTGCTGATCGCGTTGGGCGGAGGCTTGCCGATCGCCGGCACCGTGCTGCTGGCGCAATACACCGGACGCGGCGACCAGGAAGCGACCAATCACGTCGCCGCGCAGACCCTGCTGATGGTCTTTCTGATCTCGCTGGTGCTGGCCGCGGCCGGCTACTCGTTGGCGACGCCGACCATGCGGCTGATGGGCGCGGCGCCCGACGTGCTGCCCGACGCGGTGCGCTTTTTTCAGATCGCCGTACTCGGCTTTATCTTCGTGTTCGCCTTTTTCGCCTACCAGGCGTTGATGCGCGGACGCGGCATCGTGTACCCGCCGATGGTGATCGTGTTCGTCACGGTCGTCATCAACTTCGCCCTCGACCCGCTGCTGATTTTCGGATGGGGTCCGTTTCCGAAAATGGGCGTGGCCGGCTCCGCCCTGGCGACGCTGTGCACGCAGGCGCTGGCCGCCGGCATCGGGCTGACCCTGATGCTGCGCGGCCGCCACGGTATCCATCTGCGCCTGCGCGACTTGCCGCCCGACCTGGCCCTGATGCGCCGCATCTTCCGTATCGGCTTCCCCTCCTCCATCGAGCAGTCCACCCAGGCCCTGGGTATGACCGTGATGACCATGCTGGTGGCCGGCTTCGGCACGGTTGATGTCGCCGCCTACGGCATCAGCGTGCGCGTGATGAGCTGCGCGCTGGTGCCCGCCATCGGGCTGTCGGTGGCGACCTCCGCGCTGGTCGGGCAGAACATCGGCGCCAATCAGTTGGCCCGCGCCGAGCGCACCAACGCGGTGAGCTGCGCGCTGGCCTTCGCCTCGCTGACTTTTGCCGGCGTGCTCGCCTACTGGGGAGCGCCTTCCATCGCGCGCTTCTTTATTCCGCAGGGCGGCGAGGTTATCGAACACAGCGCCGTTTTCATCCATGCCATCGCGCTGACCTTCGGCTTTATCGGCCTGCAGCAGGTGCTGACCGGCTCGCTGCGCGGCGCGGGCGACACGGTGGCGCCGATGGTGCTGGCGATGATCTCGCTGTGGATGCTGCGTTTTCCGTTGGCCTGGGTGCTGTCCTCGCATACCAGCCTGCACGTCAGGGGCATCTGGTACGCCTTTCCGGTGACCACGGTGCTGTCGGCGATGATGGCGGGGTACTGGTTCAGGTGGGGCGGATGGCGCGACAAGCGGATTATTGGCGATGAGGAATTCCAGGAGATGGTGCGCGCCGAAGCGGCCATCGAAGAAGGCAGTTCATTCTGACTGCTGGATCGTTATTATATGAAAGCGGCGCAGAACCCGGCCATTTGCCGAAAGGGATGCGCAACAACGCGATGAGATGTCCCCAATGCGGCTTCGAGGCGGCCTCCGGGGCGGCGTTCTGTTCGCGATGCGGCACGCGGCTGTTTTTCCCCCGCCCCGAGACGCGCCATGAATTCGCGCTGAGCAAAATCACCGTGTCGTGGTGGACCTTCTTCGGCTCTTTTGCCGCCGCCGCGGCCCTGTTCGCGATGGCGCTGGCGGCGATGGCCTCGCGGGAGCAGGCCGGACGGCAGATCGCAATGGTCCTGTTCGTGCTCGCCCTGCTCATCGCGCTGGCCGCCGTCATCTCGCAACGCAGCACCAGTTGGAGCATCACTTCGGAGCGCTTGATCGAACGGCGCGGACTGCTCAGCCAGATGCGCCGCGAGGTGGAACTGGTCGATATCCGCTCGGTGGAGGTCACCCGCACCTTGCTCCAGCGTCTGTTCGGCATCGGCAGCGTGGTCGTCGCCTCCGCCGCCAGCGCCGACTACCTGATCCGGATGCACAACATCGCCAATCCCGACGCCATCGCCGAAACGATCCGAAAGGCCCGTCTCAAACGCCTGGCCTGACGGAGTGGTTTGGAAACTTCCGCGGTTGGACACCGCTTAAAGCGCGGTGCTATCAAGTAAATTCATTCGAGCCGGGGTCCGGTTTTCATTTTCGAGGACAAAGCGATGAGTCAGTATCGTGCGATCGACGCCGACGGGCATTTCACCGAGCCGGCCAGCATGTGGCCGCAATATCTGGCGAAGAAGTACCATCCGATGGCGCCCAAAGGCGTGCGCGACAACACCGGGCGGCGCCGTATCATGATTGGCGGGCGGCTGCTGCCCTACATCCCCGCGCCGCCGATTTCCGAAAGCGAACCGCCGCGCAAGGGCGGCTTCGATCCACACGCGCGCCTGGCCGACATGGACGCCGAAGATATCGAGGCAATGATCACCTATCCCACCACCGGCCTGATGTTCTTCGGACTGGATAACCTGGAGCTGACCGTCGCGTTGTGCCAGGCCTTCAACAACTGGGCGCACGATTTTTGCGCCGTCAATCCCAGGCGTCTGATCAGCCCCGCCATACTGCCGCAGATGGACATCGGCGAGTCGATGGCGGAGCTGCGCCGCGGCGTGGGCGAACTGGGGCTGCGCGGCGCCTTCCTGCGCCCCAACCCGGTCGGCGGCCGCACGCTGGATAATCCCGCCTTCGAACCGCTGTGGAGTCTTATCGAGGAGCTCGACCAGCCGCTGGTCCTGCACGAGGGCACCACCCAGGATTTGCCGCAGGTCGGGATGGATCGCTACGACAACTTCTTGTTCCGCCACATGATCTCGCACGCCTTCGAGCAGCAGATGGCGCTGCTTAGCCTGATTGCCGGCGGCGTCCTGCAGCGCCATCCCAGGCTGCGCGTGGTGATCGTCGAGGCGGGCTGCGGATGGGTGCCCTATTGGGTCGCGCGCATGGACCATCACATGAAGGAATGGGGCCATGCCAGCATCAGGCTGAAACTCAAGCCCTCCGAATATTTCCGCCGCCAATGCTACGTCTCCGCCGACGGCGAGGAGGAGATGATCCCCGAGGTGATAAGCCGCCTGGGCGACGAGAACATCTGCTTCTCCACCGACTATCCCCATCCTGACCATCCCTTTCAGGGAGTGGTCGCGGAGTTGGCCGGACGCACCGACATTGCCGACGCGTCCAAGAAAAAGATTCTGGCCGACAACGTGATCAGGGCCTTCAAGCTCTGAGCCAAGGCCATCGTGGCGGCCGAAATCAGGTTGGCGGCGACCGACCGCGAGGTCATGCAATGCCTGCCGGTGATGCGCCAGCTCAGGACCCAACTGGCCGAGGGCGAGTTCGTGCAGCGCATCAGGACGCAGCAGCGCAGCGGCTACCAGCTTTGCTATCTCGCCGAGAACGGAGTGGTGCGTTCGGTGGCTGGCTTCCGCTTGCTGGAAAATCTCGCCAGTGGGCGCGTTATGTACGTCGATGACCTGGTGACCGACTCCGCCGCGCGTTCAAAGGGCTTCGGCCAGCAGCTCCTGGATTGGCTGCTGGACCGGGCGCGCGGCGCGGGATGCGACACGCTGGAACTGGACTCCGGAGTGCAGCGCTTCGAGGCGCATCGCTTTTATCTGCGCAACCGGATGCACATCGTCAGCCATCACTTCAGGATCAACCTGAAGGGATAGGCAGAGCGCGCCCCGCGACCGTCGATCTCAGCGCGGCGCGACGGCGGGATCGCGCAGAGGCGGCAGCGCGAACACCATACCGATCCTCTCTGGATGCACAGCGTGCCGAGAGCGGTTCGTAGCCCATCTACAATAGCGGCTGGAACGAAAGAACAAACGCTCTCCTCCAAGTTTCGATCAAGCCCAGCGGCGTGAATTTGAAAAGGTGATGATCAGCTCGCGACCACGCGGGTGGCCGGGGATCGCAAAGCGCGCCGTCTTGTCAAGCGCCTGCCTGCGCGGGCCGTCCGTGTCATGGATCGGTCGGGCGGAACGACGCCAAGTTTTCGGAGGGAGAGAGACAGTACTGCGGGGCATGGACCTGGCCGAAGTGCTGCACTGCAAGGCAAGGTGACCGAAGCTGCCTTCGCCTGTGTAGTTCTTCGGCCCGCTCGCAGACCGCCTCGCTCCACCTTACCGGCTATTACTTACTGTTAGTTCGCAATCTCTTCACTACTGGTTGACAAACATCCAGTCGATGTGTTAGCACGCAGCAAAATGCATAAGGGCGCAATTTTGTTCACACGATGAGGATCGTTATGAAAGACAAAAAGCGCACTCTATTATTGGGCTTTTTTCTGCTCTGGATGGCGGCTGGGGCGGCCTATGCCTCCAACACCGGGGGACTGCCATCCTGTCAGGCCGCGCTCTCCAGCTATCAAGCCCAGTTGAACATTTGCACGAACGAACTGTCGGCCACCCAGGCCACGCTCTCCAGCTGCCAAACACAGTTGAACGTCTGCACGAACGAACTGTCGGCGGCCCAGGCATTTCCCGCAACCGGGCAGACGACTTCCTACGCCGCCGGCGATGACGGCGCCCTCACGCCCGGAACCGCGCTCAGTTATACGGACAACGGCGACGGCACGATAACCGACAACGATACCAAGCTGATGTGGGAGAAGAAGGATCAGACCAGTATGGGGCCTCATAATGTGAATAACATCTATCCCTGGTCCGGTTCCTGCTCGGTGACTACCACTGACGCTTGTGGTACCGACGCCGACTGCCCGGCGGGCGAGTCGTGCCTGGCCGGAGATGGCCAGGACATCTTTCCCTTGGGGATGACGGTCTTCCAATGGGTCGCTCAGCTCAACGCCACCTCATTTGCCGGCCATACGGATTGGCGGCTGCCGGATGTCAAGGAACTGCAAAGTATCCAGGACTACGGAACCTTCCAACCCCAGGTCGCAGCCGCCTTCAACACAGCCTGCTCATCAGGCTGCACCATCACCAGCTGCAGTTGCACGCAGTCCGGCAATTACTGGTCGTCGACTACCAACGCTGTTGTTTCAAGCCAGGCATGGATGGTCAACTACGGGCTGGGTGGCTCGATTCTTGAGAGCAAGCTCGCCCTCGAGCGCGTACGTGCGGTGCGCGGTAGCTTGTGATCCTAAGCACAGACCGAATCCAACTCGCTCAAAGTATGGATAGCCGTGACATTCCTCGAGGGCTCGACCCCAACTTTTGCTTTCGCCTTCGCTCCGATCGAGCGAAACGTTTGCTATTGGACGAGGCCTTCGACCGTACCAGCCGCGAAGGATCCCACGGCAACCTGGAGATTCCCAACCCCGCAGCGAAAAGTAAAGCAACTGTAGAATAAGCGGGATACCATGCGGCAAAATCGAGCGATCCATACACACGGGCTGCGATTCCAAACTCTCAGGGCTGCGGCTTCGATGGCCGCCTTGCTTCTGGCAGCGCTCCAGGCGCGGCCGGTCTTCGCTAACCTCATCGTCGTCAAATCCGTTGCGGAAAATGACCTGCTGAACTGTACTTTGCGAGCCGCAATAATAAATCACAACAACGCCAACCAGTCAGGCTCGACTCTTTGTGCGTCGGGCAGTTTGAACGACCAGATAGTTCTTGACCCGCCGCACTTCGCTCCGGACATCTTTCTGAACAGGCCTTTGCCCGCAATCGAGCGCGGCAGCGTCGAGTTGACTACCGGTTCGGGATTCGCCGTCACGCTGCATGGCGGCTATTTCGAAGTGGACGGCGGCGCGGCGCTCGCGATCACCGGCAAGATTTCAGACCTTGTCCGCGGCTTTCCGGAGTTCAGCACGAATCTGAGCATGTTCTATGTCAAGGGCGGCCGATTGACCATCGGCGGCGAAAGCCAGACTTTTTCCAATGGTGGCCTTGCAATCAACCCCCCCGGCTATGGCGGTGTAATCTACAACGCGGGCGGGGTCGTGGAGCTTGACGATTCTCCCGCGCTCTCGGGCAATGCCGCCACTCAAGCCGGCGGCGCCATTTACAACACCGGCGGCACGATACTGCTCAAGACCAACAAGCTTGCCTCGATGTCCGACAATTCGGCGCCGTTGGGCGGAGGCATCTACAATCTCAATGGTTCGATCACACTCCCCAGCGGCAATCAGATCAGAATGGCACGCAACGGCGCGCGGGACGGGTCATGCATATTTACCTCCAACGGCTTGCTCGAACTTCATGGTTTGACTTGCGAAGACAGCGCAGGTTCCGGGATCGGACGCGGAGGCGGAATTCTGGCCGAGCAAAGCCGCGTTTCTATTTTCGGCAGTAACTTCAATCACAACAGCGAAGGCGACCTCAACGGAAGCGGACTGGGAGGCGCTATATACACTGACCGCAACTCGACCTTGACGATGGATTCGACTGCTTGCTCCTACAATACCGCGCGAGCGGGCGGATGCCTCTGGACCAGCAGCCCGAACGTGACGCTCGAACTGGTGACCTGCAGGGGAAACACGACTTTCATCGGCGGCTGTGTGGAAATGAACGCAGTTGACGGCCTCTTGAAAATCAGCGAGAGCCATCTGGTCAACAACAAAGCCGGCAACGATGGACGCGGCGGCGCCATCGCGATGCGGGGCAGCTCTCTTTTCCTCTCCAGCAGCGACATGTCGTCAAACAGCGCGGGTGACCCGACGACGGGCGGTAAGGGCCGGGGTGGCGGTGTCTTCGCCGATTCAGACTCCAAGTTGACGTTCGACCAGGTCGTCTGCACAGCTAATACGGCTGCTGATGCGGGCGGCTGTATTCAAGCCGACTCGCTGAGAAACACAATTAACCACAGCAACTGTTCGGAAAATGCCGCCCACACCGGTGGCTGCGTCAACTTATCCTCCCATGCCGAACTGACGATGACGGATTCAAACATCAGGAATAATCGGGCCGACAAGTCGTCGGTGGGCGGCGGCATCGCTCTTTCCGATCGCAGCACGATACGGATTAGCTATGGCGAGATCGCCGGTAATAGCGCCGGTACGTACCAGGACAATGGAAAGGGAAAAGGGGGCGGCATTTTTGCGCCCGACCATGACACTATAGTCTTAGACAGCGTGACTGTGGCCGGCAACACGGCAAGTCAACTCGGAGCGGGGCTGGAACTCGACAACTTCAGCAATCTGGATGCCGTTAACAGCACCTTTGCGGACGAGGGACCCAACGACGTTCCAGAGCATGGGGTTCACTCCCAAGCCAGTGCGATGCGATTCGTCAACGTGACGTTTTGGAACGCCCCGCTGCTGGCGGAGGGAGGCACCAGTCTCGGTAGTCTGCGTAATACTATCCTCTTCAACAGCGGGTTCTGCGTTGGAAAGCTCACCGACGGCGGTTACAACATCCAGTACCCGAAACCTTTTCCGGGATGCACACTTACCATTCCCGTGATCGATCCCAAGCTTGACCCCGTGGGTCCGAAGAACAACGGCGGGCCAACTCCAACTGTGGCGTCCCTGCCGGGTAGTCCCGCGATCGACGCCATACCGCTGGACTCCTGCACCGATCTCAACGGAAAGCGGCTCCTGATCGACCAGCGGGCGTTTCCACGCCCCGATCCCGGGGACAAAACCCTAACCTGTGATATCGGCGCCGTCGAGTTCCAGGAACACCAGCCAAAGGCTCGTAAAAGCCGCTGACCCGGCCGCTTTGGCTTCCCTACTGCGGGTGGAAACGCCACGGTCGGCACAGGCCGACATAAGAGGACGAGATGAAGACCAGCAGCCGCATGCGAAGATCTCTGCGAGTGTTCGGGTTATTTGAAGGACCCTTCTGCACACGCTGAGAACGATCCAACGGCGCTGAGCAAGGCGCAGGTTCAAAGTGAAGAATAGTCGTGACATGCAGAACCGCTCGCCGGTTCGCAAACCGGGGGGGCGCGAAAGGCCGGCGCCAAACGCGGTGCCGGCAATTATCTCGCTCATCATTGTTGCGATGACTGCCACACTGGTGCTGCCAACCTCAGCCGCCGCCAACCTCATAAAGGTGGAGTCCATAGTTGATTTCGATCCCTTCTTTTGCACGCTTCGCGCGGCGCTGCTGAATCACAATCATCATGATCAGTCAGGGTCCACTCTGTGCGCTTCCGGCAGCGCCGATGACGTTATCGAGTTGGACAATGCTCGATGCATAAGCGGAGAAGGAGAAAGATGCAGATACATCTCCTCAGTAACCCTGGATAGCCCGTTGCCGCCAATCGAATCGGGCACGGTAACCATTGCAGCGAGTCCCCGGGTGGCCAGCCATATATTTTCGGGCTATTTTCAGGTTAACACAGGCGCCACTCTGCGGCTCAACTCCTCGGTTTACGACGAGATTGGTACGTTCCTGCCCTTCGTCGCCGATCGAAGCCTTTTTGTTGTAGAGCCGGGTGCAGTCCTGGAACTGGGAAATGGCAGGTTCACCAACAGCGCATCTATCGTCAATCGGTTTCCGGCTTATGGAGGCGTAATCTATAACGATCACGGTACGGTTGTTCTAATCGGCAGCGTTCTCTTTGACAGCCAAGCCAGGGAGGCTGGCGGAGCAATATTCAATAACGGTGGTACTCTGACTATCGGTTCAAGCGTATTTTTTGGCGCCACCGTGAGGGAAAGGGCACGTGGAGAATTCGAGCCGGCGCCGGGGGACTCCGCTCCACAAGGAGGCGCGATTTACAACGATGGGGGCGTCGTGCGCGGTACCATCGATTGCTACAAGGACCAGGCCCGTGATGGCAGTTGTATATTCACCCGCAATGGAACAGTCTCGTTCGATGTTCCAACCATCGAAGGTGCGAACATGTCGTCCAACACCGGTCTACGAGGCGGCCGCGGTGGCGCCCTGACGGCGGAGAACAGCCAGGTCACCATGGTTCGCGCCCGTTTCGAGAACAACGGTGAGCCTGACGGCAACGGAGGGGTGATTTTCGTCGATTCAAAATCGGTTTTGAATCTGTCCAGCGCGCAATGCCTGAGCAATGCTTCCCTGGCTGGCGGCTGTATATACGGCGACGGGGCGATGGTGAATATCGATAAACTGACTTGTGAGGGGAATTCAGCTACGGATGGCGGCTGCATCGAGATGGTGCGGGGCGCCACTCTGACGGTGAAAAACTCTCTTATTAGAAGGAACCGGGCGGCTGCCGGGGGCGGGCTGATGTTACAAAACGGCACGAGCGTGTTGATTTTGGCGAGCTCCATCGTGGAAAACAGAGCGGTTGGCGACGGAACCCTTGGGAAGGGAGTGGGCGGCGGGGTCTTCGGTTTATCCCGGATTGAGCTCACGGTGAACGGGAGCACCGTTGGGGACAACGATGCGAGCAGAAGCGGCGCCGGAATCCAATTGCAGGACTTCAGCAGCTTGATGGCCATAAATGATACCTTCGCCAAACAAGGCAATGACAGGGCACCAGGCATCTACATTGATCGCAGTTATATCAAAGTGCTTAGCTCGACATTGTCTGCCTCCGAACTGTCGGTCGCCGGGGTCGTGACCGGAGACGTTCGCAATAGCATCCTTTTCAAGAGTAGCACCTGTCTTGGCAATCTGGCGGACCAAGGGTTCAATATTCAATATCCAGAGCCTGCCTCGGCCTGCGCCAACGGCATACCGGTTCGTGATCCGCGACTCGACCACGTGGGTCTGCGCAACAACGGCGGACCGACGCCGACTATAGCTCTACTTCCGGACAGCCCGGCCATAGATAGTGTACCGCTCGACCAATGCGTCGATCTGAGCGGCAGCCGACTGACCGTCGACCAGCGCGGCTATCCCCGACCGGACCCCGGAGACCTTACTAACAGGTGCGATACGGGAGCTTTCGAACACCAAAACCGATAGCTGAGTAACTTTGTCGACCACGCAGTTTTCCAACTTCTTCCGACGCGGCGTTTGGGCTCAGTTGGAGAGCCGGCATGCTCGAACGAGCGGCCGCGTTTTGGCGACAATGCTGGGTCCACCTAACACGATAGTAAAACACCAGCGAATGTAGCTTGACACATCACCTTGGTAGACGGAGGAGCAAATGGCATCTGAGCTTACCAGCACGTTTCCGCGAGGTTCGTTCGCACGGCTCGTGGCAAGCATCTGGGTTTCAACGGCGCTAGCCACACTGATCCTGGCGGCAGCAGCTCCGTCCCTGGCGAATGCCGCCCTGATCAGTGTGGACAACGCGACGGATATTCCCCATCCGTTCGGATGCGACCTACGCCAGGCAATCGTGAGTCACAACGAAAAGATGACGCCTTTCTTCTCAAACTGCACACCGGGCGATGGAAATGACATCATATCCATCGGAGTCCCGCATGGCATCGTCGATATTGGCTCGCCGCTGCCCGGGATCAACGGCACGCTGAAGATCGTGCCGGCTGTCCCAAACGCCTGCTCCGAGATACGCCAGGCGGCGTACATGACCGTCAACTTCGGGGCGACGCTGACCCTTCAGGGCGTCGGTATCGTGGTAAATGGAGCTGAGCCGAGAAGTATCATCGACAACAACGGTGGTACGCTTAATATCGTCGCGAACGGAACCTGTTCCGCTACGTACTCCAACGTTATGGGAAAGGAGCGCAAACCTGATGTTGGCGGAATTTTGTTCAGCCGCAACAACGGTATAACCACGATCGATGGAGCCAATTTCGTCAGGAGTTCGGCGAACAGAGGAGGTTTGATCTACATCGAGAGCGGCACCGTGTCGATTATCGACTCGGCCAATCCGCAGCCGAGCAGATTTACCGATGGCATAGCAAACCAGGGCGGCGGTATATACGTCAACAGCGGCGCCGTGCTCAAGATCGCTTCCAACAATTTCACCTTTGACAGCAATCGAGCCACTGCGGGAAATGGCGGCGCCATTTACTCCGACTTCGGCACCGTGTCCATCAAGCGCGGCATTCAGCCAGTCCTCGCGAACGTAGCCATCACGCTGAATACAGCGGGGAATGGTTCTGGCGGGGCCATTTACGTTAGTGGCGGCCGCCTCAACATAGATGGAATCGAGATCAGGAACAACTCGGCAAGCGGCCGTGGCGGCGCCATCATGGCCTCCAACCTCCCTTTACTGACCCCGGCGGTGATTGTGCGCAGCTTCTTTCACCATAACTCATCCAACACGAACGGCGGCGCTATCTACTCCGCGCGCAGTGCGGTGGATGTGTCCGAAAGCACCTTTGCCCAGGATCGCGCGGGCCAGGGGGGTGAAGGAATCTACGCGGATGCCGGCAGTACTCTTAATGTGATCAATAGTACATTCATTGGGGGAACCGATCCCGACGGAATCATCGTCCTATATGGGGGCACGTCTAACATAGTGTTCTCCACGTTCTTCTTCTCCGACTTGGGCGAGGGGCTTCCGACGGGCGCACCTGCTCCAAACCTCTTCGTCAGCAATAGCATTTTGCGCGCCGTCACTTGCGAGTCGAACAGCGTGAAGGATGAGACCGGAAACATCCAGTACCAGAGCGGCGGCTGTCCTGCCGGTATCCCCAGATTGAACCCGCAGTTCGATCCGGCACTGCTGGCGGACAACGGGGGTCCCACGCCTACCATTGCTCTACAATCCACCAGCCCGGCGATCGACCGGATAATTCCGGCAGATTGCGTAGATCAGAACAATAAGCCGGTGGCGATCGACCAGCGAGGGTTTACTCGTCCCTTCCGTACGAACTGTGACACGGGCGCTTTCGAATTCGGAGCGTCCGGCGGATCCGGGGTCGGCGGCATCCCTCCCGGCGCACTTGGGCACGGCTCAGGTCATCGGCCCCATCCGTAGGGTTGATCTTTCTTAGGCAGCGCCGGCGTGGGTGCGGAAAAAGGATCTTTGTGCCCTCATGAAGACACGTACGTTGCGCACGCTGCCAGAGAACGGGCAAGGGACCGGGTACAAAGGCGTCACACCCACGAGGACGAGGGCAATCACATATTCGATCCAATCTGGAGGGAATCCGATGACCTCGCCCGCTCAAGTTGAACCCGAGTCCACACAGGACGTAAGAGGTATCAGGCGGCCGCTCCGCGTCATGCTTTTGCTCACGGTATGGATCATCATGGGGGCGGGCTTGGCCAAGGCGGAGGTAATCATCGTCGGCGGTAGCAAGAGCTGCAATTTCGAACAGGCGATTATCAGTCACAATAAGAGGGCATCGGCTTTCGGGTCCGAGTGCAAAGCCGGGGATGGGAACGATGTGATAAAAATAAAGCCCACAGTTACGACCATCTCCTTCCCCTCTCCGCCTCCGGTGGTAGAGAACGGCTCCCTTGAGATAGAGGCTGACAATGAGTCGGGTTGCAGCGAAGTTGAAGGCGTGGCCTATTTGACCCTTTCTCCCGGCACCCACGTAACTCTCAGCGGCGTTGGCTTGGTGGCCGACGGGTCTCGGCCGCTGAGCGTTATCGACAACAACGGCGGGACACTCGAGATCAGGTCCAAAGAACGGTGCGCGGCCTTATTCTCGAACGTGGGCGGGAGAGGACAGAAGCCCAACACCGGAGGCATACTATTCAACCGGAATGGCGCTAAAAGCAGAATCAGCGGCGCCCGGTTTGAGAACAGCGCGGCCGCCTCCCAGGGTGGCGCGATATTTATCGACAGCGGCGCAGTCACTGTTGACGAAGTCCTGAGTTTCGAGACCAGCAGCTTCACCAATAATAGTGCGAATGAGGGTGGAGCAATTTACGTCAACAGAGGGGCTGCGTTGCTGATCTCATCGAACAACTTTTCTTTCGCAAACAATCAGGCGCTGGGTGGAAATGGCGGCGCGGTTTACAACAATGGCGGAACGGTAGTGATCCAGCCGGCTGCAGCCTCGCTCTCTGCACCGCTGGAAGGTGCAATGTTTAGCTCGAACACGGCGCGGCTGGGCTTTGGCGGAGCGATCTACAGTGACGGGGGCGTGCTGCGGGCGGATGGCATCCGGATTAAGGCCAATGCCGCGGGCGGAAATGGCGGCGGCATCGCGGTGGCCAATATGGCGGCAAAGACACCCGCCAGCATCACAAGGTCGATTTTTGACGGGAACTTCTCCGAGTCAAACGGCGGCGCGATCTACTCCACCGGCCGATCATCGTTATATGTCTCACAGACCACGTTTGAACATGATCGAAGTGTAGCGCAGCGTGGTGCGATCTACGTCGACTCCTTTGGAAGCGTGAATGTAGACAACAGCACGTTCGTGGGAACAGGTGGAAGCGGCTCCGATCCCGAGGGTATCGCCGTCACGGCAGGCGGTACCGCGGAGATTGCGTTTACGACTTTCTATTCAGCCAGCCTTGGGACCGGTCTGGAGACCCTCGATTTGCGCGACAGCATCCTGCAAATGGTGACTTGCCAAGCGGGCAGCGTATTCGATGCGACTGGAAACATCAAATTTCAAACCAGCGGGTGCCCCGGCAGTATCCCGACCGCAAACCCAGACCTGGATCCTTTTCTGCTTCAGGATAACGGGGGTGCAACGCCGACAATCGCGTTGCTTCCCGAAAGCCCGGCAATCAATCAAATAAAACCCGCGAATTGCGTCAACTCGTTCGGGGCTCGAAACCAGATCGACCAGCGCGGCTACTCGCGTCCCGCGCCGCCGTCGGGCAACTGCGATATAGGAGCATTCGAGTTCGGGGCGTCTCCTGCGCCCGGAGCGCATCGGCCGCATAATACCCGATCGACGTCAAACGGTATTGCCCGGTAATATGCAAGAGGCAAGGCGCAACGATCGCGCGACCGTCGTGCCCCCAAACTCCGGCTGTCGCCTTTTGAGCGCAGGAGAATAATCGTGAAAAGCAAAAGACTCGTTGGGGTCCGGCGGTCGGTAAAGACTTCCAGCAGCTTTCTACTCTGTCTTCTCTTCAGCGCTGCAGTCTGGCAAGCGGACGCCGACGCGACTGTGATATTCGCAAACAGCGGGAGAGATCATTGTACCGTCGAATATGCGATTATCGCGCATAATCAGAAAACGCCGTTCCCCGAACGCGACGGATGCAAGGCGGGCGATGGCAATGACGTCATAAAGGTGGAAGCGCCGGTCGTCACGATCGATCCATTTATGCTGCCTCCCGGGACCCAGACCATCAAAAATGGTTCGCTCGAGATTGTCGCAGCCAATGACACAGGTTGTACTGAGCTGAAAGGATGGGCTTATTTCACCATCCTTCCCGGCGCAGCCCTCACTCTGCGAGGCATCGGCATCGAGGTTAATGGCAATGAATCCAGAAGCGTAATTGATAATGACGGCGGTACGTTGGAGATAGCGCCCGGCAGGAACTGTGTCCCGTCATTCTCAAACATGGACGGAGCAGGAATGAGGCCGAACACCGGCGGCATCCTGTTCAACCGCGATGGTGGGAAGAGCAGGATCGACGGCGTGAGATTCGAAAACAGCGCAGCCACCTCCCTGGGGGGCGCGATATTCATCGACAGCGGAACTGTAATCATTGACCAGGCGCTGAGCTTCGAGACCAGCATCCTGCGCAACAACAACGCGGCAGAAGGCGGTGCGATCTATGTCAATCGGGGCGCATCTTTGCGAATTGCGTCCAACAATTTCATATTGGCCAACAACCGGGCGGTCACCGGAAGGGGCGGGGCGATTTACAACAATGGCGGTACGGTGTCCATCGAGCGCGCGGATATTTTGCCTTCGCCGTCACTGGAAAATGTCGCGCTTACCTCAAACAGCGCCAGATTCGGCTCCGGGGGAGCGGTCTTCAGCGATGCGGGAACACTGCGGGTTGACGGCATTGAAATAGCGGGAAATTCGGCCGGCAACGGGGGAGGTGTCGCACTGGCCAATATCAGGGCGGAGAGCCCGGCGACAATTATCAGGACTCGTTTCGATGGGAACTCATCGCAATCCAACGGCGGGGCGGTTTACTTGGGCGCAGCGTCCTTCCTGAATGTATCCCAGGGCACGTTCGAGCACAATTTGGCCACGGGTCAGGGCGGCGGCATTTACGTCGACTCCTTTGGCGAACTGCACGTTGACAACAGTACGTTTGTTGGACTCACGGCGAGCAATCTCGAAGGCATAGTGGTAGCAGCCGGCGGTATAGGTGAAATCGCGTTTTCGACCTTTTACGGCGCGCTGTTTGGCGTTGGTTTGGAGACGATCAATCTGAGAGACAGCATCCTGCAGAAGGTCACTTGCCAGCCGGGCAGCGTGTTCGACGAGAGCGGAAACCTGAAATTCGAGAGCACCGGCTGTCCGGCCAGTGTTCCGGTTACCGATCCCGACCTGGATCCTTTTCTGTTGAGCAATCACGGCGGTCCGACTCCGACCATCGCGCTGCTTCCGGGCAGTCCGGCAATCAATCGGATAATGCCGGCCAACTGCGTGGACTCCTTCGGCGCTCCAAATCGGATCGATCAACGCGGTTACAAACGTCCTGCTCCCCGATCGGCCAACTGCGACGTCGGGGCGTTCGAGTTTGCTTCTTCTCCAGCGCCGTTACCTGGCCGGCGACCCGGCCGCCGATAATCCGACGCGCCCCTCTTGGTGAGATAGGGACTGAGTTCCATCGCTCGCTCCCTGTGTCGGGTAAATGGTTGTGATGGCCAAGCATCCATTGTACCGGCGCCGTCCGGCGCCTGATCAACGTTTTGCTCCAAGCACGGCACGCCGCGGCCGGCCGCATGATTGGCAAGCGGTTAGATTTGAGTCTTGAGTCATGGCGCCTGCGCTGCCAGATGGCGATGCTCTTCGGCAAGCAGCTCAAACTGCCGCGCAATATTGTCATAGTAGCGCGCAATCTCCTCGCACGCCGCAGGCATCTCCGCGCTGCGATAGTCCCGATACTCCAGCGCCAGCTTGCGATAGAGGTCGGCCTGTTTTCTGACCTCGTCCTCGCGCCGTTCGTACCATCTGACCAGCTCCTGTTGATCGGCGGAACTCTTGGCGTGCGCGACCATTTCAGCTATGCGGCTTTGGGTCTCGGCGGCCGCGGCCAGACCGGCGGGCGCCAAAGCGGCACCAAACATGATTGAGGTGAGCACAACTGGCAGGGTCAATTTTATCGTCATCGATCGCGCCCTCGCTTCGCGCATTCTATTGCGAACGGTTGCCGGCCCAGCCGCGTCCTGCCTGAGGACTCGAGCCGAGAGTAGCCAGTAAAATGTGGCCCCGAACCATCCGTCAAGCGCGCCGACTTATCGTATTGATGATGGGACTGACGATGCTGTTGTGCGGCGCCGTAATGCTGGTCACACCAGGCCCGGGATGGCTGCTGATCTTCGCTGGGCTGAGCCTGTTGGCGGTCGAATTCCTGTGGGCGCGCCGCCTGCTGAAGCGGCTCAAAGCGGCCGCCAGGCAAGCGCGCGACCACTTGGCTGGTTCGTCCGATCGGGCCTAGCCCTTCATGCGCAGCTCGCCCAAGTTAGAAGCTCCGCGGCCCGCCGGCGCATCCAAGCTCCGTACACACAGCCAACCGCCCGTTTGGGTGGGGCGGTCAATGCGGAGGTCGGAATCGATGGACGCGTGCGATGCATCGAAGGAACTGAGCACCGGCGCACGCCCCCGCCGGGTGTTGATGCTGGGCGGCTTACACCGCCCTGGGGTTGGAAGAGCTGTTGCGCAGGCCTCAGGACGTCGCGGTCACGCCGGTCACACGCGACAACCTTTTCCTGTTCACGCCGCGGGATTACGCAGTTCAAGCTTCGCTGGCAACCCGCGCCGTGAAAATGCTGGTTTTTTTGGAGATTAACGGAAAAGCTGCGCTTTTGCAGGTTTTTGCATTCTCACTGGCGATACAAGTGCGCTGGTCTTTGGACTGGTGTTGGCCTTTCCTTTACATTGAGGCCGACAACCAATGTCTGGAGGCTCTATGAGGTCAGCATCTTTGGCATTCGCGGCGGGTCTGGTGTTCGCGCTGGCAACGGCACTGGCGGCGCCGCGGGTGGCGACGGGACAACAGGTCGCCACCGAGACTTTCAACCGTGCCGCCTACGACACGATCGCATCGGCCAACGCCAGCGACAGTATCCCCGCCGGTACACGCATCACGGCCCAGAACTGGCAGCAGTACCAGAAGTTCCTGTCGCTGGCGATGCGCGCGTTTTTCAGCGGCAAATATTTCTGGCGGGCCGAGCCCGATTTCTACATCGAGACCGGGCCCACGCGGCCGCTGCCGCCGCCCGCCGAATACCGGCAGGATACGGAGAAATACAGCCAGGCGGCCAAGCTGGTACCGGTGGGAGAGGGCGCCTACACCGTCACCGGCTATGTCGCGGGCCAGCCCTTTCCCAACCTGGAGGGGCCGAACAAGGCGGAAAAGATTCTGTACAACGCCTACTACCAGTATGCCCCGGCGGTGCTGTGGAATACCTGGCCGGGATACCAGATCGACAAGTATCTGAACGTGTCGCCCGCGCTTAGCCAGATCGTCTATTTCAACCTGGCGCACAACAGCGACCCCGGCTATCCGCGGGTCAGTCCGCTGAGCCACGGCTATTTCTACAGCGAATGGGTTCAGCAGTTGTTGCCTGAGCAGTCCAAGTACCAGACCGCGCTCATCCTGCTGCCCGACGATCCTTCGCGCGGCCAGGAACTCTACGTCTTCCTGCCGTCGCTGCGCCGCTCGCTGCGCCTTTCGGCCTCGGCGCGATGCGCGCCGATCGCCGGCACCGACTGGGCCAACGACGATTCCAAGGACGGCATGAACCGCATCCCGACCCAATTCACCGCCGACCTGATCGGGGAGAAGAAAATCCTTGCCCTGGTGCATGAAGACGGTGCGCTGCGCGGCGATCCGAAGAATTTCTACACCGGCCATTCGGCGCCCTTTCACAAGGCGGTGACCGGCAAGTGGGAGTTGCGCGACGTGTGGGTAATCGACGAAGTGCCGCGCGCTTCGATGGTCAACGGATACTGCTACTCCCACGATGTGTTCTACATCGACAAGGAGCTGTACGCGGTGCTGCAGAACGAATACTACGACCGCTCCGGCAAGCTGTGGAAGATTCAGTTCAGCAACCGCACGCAGGACCCGGTGCACGGCTTCAAGGAGGAGCGCATCACGATTCCCGCCGGCGACGAGCCGGTGTGGATCTACGACCTGCAGAATTCGCACGTCAGCTATGCCTATCCGCGCGGATACACCAAGGTCGATGACGACGTCCCTGCCCAAATGCGCGACGTTTCGGTCTACGGTCTGCCCAGCGGCCTGACCCAGATCATGCGCTAAGCCCTGCCACCTGCTAGACGGCCGCGGCCGGCGGAAGTCTTCGTCTACCGCCCGCGGCCGTCGTGTTTTCGCTGGCCGGCGGCGGTCTGCAGAAGGCATCTTGCGCAGCGGCTGTATACTAGGAGCAGCTATATACTATGGTTGCGAGCTCCCGGATGGCGGAATTTAGCATCGAACAGGCGCGCGATTTTTACGACCGCTTTGGCCGCAAGCAGGACTGGCAGGCCTTTTACGAAAATCCGGCGACGCAGGCCCTGCTCGACCATGGCGCGTTTGCCGACGCCCATCGGGTGATCGAATTCGGATGCGGCACGGGCCGTTTCGCCCGGTGCCTGCTGCGCGATTATCTGCCCGCTGACGCGAGCTATCTCGGCGTCGACGTCAGCCGCACCATGGTGCAGCTTGCGCAACGGCGCCTGGCGCCCTGGGCCGGGCGCGCCGAGATCAGGCTCTCCGACGGCCGCACTGCAATACAAGAGCCCGACGCCAGCGCCGATCGCTTCGTCTCGACTTACGTGTTCGATCTGTTGAGTACCCTGCAGATTGAGGACGTGCTGCGGCAGGCGCATCGGCTGCTGCGGCCTGAGGGCTTGCTATGCCTGGTCAGCCTGACCTACGGACACAGCTTCTTGGGCCGCCTGGTGTGCTCGGCCTGGCAAAGCGTTCACGCTTATTCGCCAAAAATAGTGGGCGGCTGCAGGCCGATCGATCTGACCAAGTTCGTAGGCTGGGGCTGGCGTGTGAGCTATCTCGATACGGTTTCGAGCTTCGGCATCACTTCCCAGCTGCTAATCGCGGCGCGCGCCGAATCGTAATGATTGACGGGGTGGCGCGGCGCGGTCTATGTGATGGGCTAGCGCAGTCATCCGAAAAATCGCGGACCCGCATACTACCGGGACGCGCACGGGGGCATGATTATGGCAACCGCGACCAGCGGCGTCGTACAAAGCGATCCGATAGAGATGCTCTACGAACGGGGAGTGACCGACGGCCTGCCTGTCGTACCCCCCACGCGCGAGCGCGTCGACCGGATGCTGGCGGGCGCGCCCTGGCGCCGTCCCGACGAACTGATCGGCGTGCTGGGACCGCAGATGGGCAAGGCGACGGTGGAAAAGGTCGCGATCAACGCCGTGATGGCCGGCTGCAAGCCCGAGTATTTCCCGGTGGTGCTGGCCGGAGTGGAGGGCCTGTGCGACACGGCGCTGTGTGCGCACGGCTTGAGTATCACCTTGATGTCGGGTGCGCCGCTGGCGATAATCAACGGTCCGGTACGTCAGAAGATCGGGCTTAACTGCGGCCACAACGCGCTGGGGCACGGCTTTCGCGCCAATGCCACCATCGGCCGTGCGATGCGCCTGGTCACAATGAATATCGGCGGAGCGCGTCCGCACGGCGTCACCAAGGCGACCATGGGCCATCCCGGCCAGTACAGTTTTGTGGTCGCCGAAAATGAGGAAGTCTCGCCCTGGGAGCCGCTGCACGTCGAGCGCGGCTTCAAGAAGGAAGACTCGGTTATCACGTTTTTCGGCGGCACCGGCTTTTTCCAGGTGGCCGATTTCGCCAGCAACACCGCGCAGCGGCTGGCCGCCACCATCGGCGGCACGATGGGCGGCGGGATCAACAATTACCGCGAATATCCGCTGATGTCCGACACCGTACTGGTGCTGAGTCCCGAGCATGCCCACACCATCGCGCGCGACGGATGGTCCAAGCGCGACCTGCGCAAGTTCCTGTATGAAACCGTAGTGCGCCGTCCTGAGGAGGGCGCGCCGCCGCCGCGCGGGCGCGCTGCCAAATGGACCACCGCCGACGGCGCGGTGCGCAAGTTCCGCTCGCCCGACACAATCATCGTGGTCGTGGCGGGCGGCACGGCGGGACGCCTTTCGGTGGTCATCCCGGGATGGGTGTCAGAGGAATTGGCGGGCAGCGCCCCGGTCAGCAAGCTGATTCGGCTTGAATAATCGTTCTAAGGCGCGATACTTAAACGGGCGAAAGGAGGAACGCGATGGCAGACGACATTCTGGATCCGACCGGTTTTGACGCCAGCCAGCCGGCCAAGCCGATGGCGCAGCGGCTGGACTCGCTCAAGGGCAAGACCATCGGTCTGCTTGATATCGGTTTCCCCAATGGCGGGGTCTTTTTGGATCGCGTCGAGGAATTGCTCAAAACCAAATACGGAGTGGCCGAAGTGATGCGCCGCGCCAAGCCCAGCCCCGCCCGTCCGGCCAAGGACGAGGTGCGCAAGGAGCTGATCGAGGGCTGCGACGCAATCGTCGAAGGCCTCAGTAGTTGAGGGTCATGCATGTCGTGCAGTTCGCACGACACCGCCTATTTTGAGGAGCAGGGCGTGCCGACCGCCAACGTCGCCACCACCGAGTTCCGCGAGGCTGGTAAAATCCAGTACACCAACCTCGGCTTTCCGCACTATGATATCGTGTTCGTGCCGCACCCGATCTTCCCGCAGACCAGGGAGGAGACCTTCGCCAAGGCCGAAGCCGTGATCGATCAGATCGTCAAACGGCTGACCGAAAAACAGGGCGCACCCTGACAGGGTGCGTAGAAAGTCGGAGCAGGTGGGGCCGGGAATGGCAGCGCCATTCGGTGAGACGGGCCTCCCAGCCGGTCATCGACGCGCGGGCCGACAGGCTCGCGCGTCCTTGTTTGTAAGTTCACCGCTGGCGCGGCTGTCGCGGTACGCGTCCGCTCACTCCAACCATCGGTCGGTGGCACCAGTGCGCCACGCACACTTTCCGCCGTGCTTCCGGCGCGATTCGTCAACCAGCCTTGTGGAATGGAACTCTTCAGCGATTAAGCGGAATCTGCTCGTCGAGCCATTCTTCGGCTTCGGCCTGGGTGGCGAAATCCTGCTCGACGCGCCTGTCCTTCCAATAAATTTCCCATCTCCCGGTGCGGAGGTTGCGCTTCAGTTCATAGCCGTAATAGAGAATGCCGTCCGCTGATTGGCTCATCTTGCACCGCGTTGGCATCGTAGATCGAAATCCGGTCCGCGCTCCGGGGGACTCACAACGCCCCCCGGAGCGCGGACGCCTGCGGGCGGTCGCCCTATTGCAGTCCCAGCGGCGCCAGGGGACTGCGGTCGGAGACCGGTGCGCGCGCGACACCGGCGGCGAGCTTGACCGACCCGGGGACGCGTTGGATGGGGTCCACCAAGCCGAGTTGTTTCGAGTACTCGCGCAGCTCGGGCATCACCTCCTGCGCGAACAGCCGCATACTGGTCATGCGGTCCTCGTTGCTGACCGGCCCCTGCACGTTGAAGATCACCAGCACGCCGGGGCGCAGCACCTGCATCAGCAGCTTCATCTTGGGCAGGACGCTTTTGGGCGTACCGACAATCAGCCGATACTGGTCCTGCGAAATCTTGTAATGAGCCAACGCCCGCTTGCGCGCCTCCTCGTAGGGGTCGGCGGCCTCCAGACCCTCGCGCTGGTGGCGTAGCTTGTCGGCGCTGACGCCCAGCCAACTGCCGCCGGGTTGGCGCGCCAGCTTGCGGATGGCGTCCTTGGTGTTGTAACCGGGCGGCAGCGTATGCTCGGGCCGTGAGAACGCGGTCTGCCCGGCGCCGAAGGCAAACCCCTTGCCCAGTTCCTGGGCGCGGGCTTCGCTCTCGGCCAGGAAGGTGGGAATCAAGTAGCCGAAGTTCTCCGAGCCGGCCTGGTAGCCGAGCTTGGCCGCTTCATCGGCGTAATAGTCCCACATGTCGCAGGTGGGGCCCAGCGCGGTGCCCAGCCCGATGTAGGGGTAGCGGTGCTCGGCGCACCATTTGATGGTCTCCCAGCTCAGGATGCCGGGGATCCACATCGGCGGATGCGGCTTTTGCAGCGGCAGCGCCCAGGGATTGACGAACAGGTAATTGAAATGTTTGCCCTCATAGCGCCAGGGTCCGGGCCGCGTCCAAGCCTGGATGATGAAGTCGTGCGCTTCCTCGAACAGCTCGCGGTTGTAGGCCGGATTGGCGTGATTGAAGAACTGCTCGCTGCCGGCGCCGCGCACCCATCCGGCCACCAGCCGCCCGCGCGAGATCATGTCGATTTCGGCCAGCTCCTCCGCCATCCGCAGCGGATTCTTGATGACCGGCAGCGGATTGCCGACCAGTACGATGCGCACCTTTTTGGTGATGCGCGCCAGGATCGCCGCCTCCACGTTCATCACGCCGCCCATGCAAAACGGCGTGCCGTGATGCTCGTTGAGGGCGACCGCATCGAATCCCAACTCCTCCGCGTAGCAATTCTCGTCCAGATAGTAGTTGTAGTCCTCCGAACCTTTTTGCGGATCAAAGAAGCGGTTGGAGATGCCGAAGAACGCCTGATTGCGAAACGCCTCCTCCTCCGGGATGTGGCGATACGGTCTTTCGGTGAAATATCCGATTTGCACAGCTCTCTCCTCTTTGGCCTTACGCAGCCAGGAAGTTTTTGACGGCGCGAACGAACTCGCCGGGCTTCTCGATTTCGGGCCGATGCCCGGCACCGCGGATCTCCTCGACCTTCGCGCCCTGCAGCGCTTCGGCATAGCGTTCGACAACGCCGCGCGGCACCACGCTATCGCGGTCACCCCACACTATCAGGGCCGGCACGCGCACCCCCTCAAGGCGGTAGGGCAGGCTCGGACTGTGCATGAACGGCTCCCAACCCAGACGGGTGGTTTCGGCGCGCGCGTCCTCGAAGGCCTCGAACGTCTCGGGCGTCATCTCGCCGCCATAGATCTTGCCGAACTCGGGAGTGTTGACCGTGTCGGCGACGGTGGCGCGCAGATGGGAGCGGATGGTCATCGCGATAAAATTGAGGATTTCGCCGCGGCGGGGCCTGATTCCCAACGGCCCGACCAGCGTCATGCTGCGCAGCAGATGGGGGTCGGCAGCGGCCATCTCCGCGGCGATCCATCCGCCGGCCGAAAAGCCGATCACGTCGACCGGGTCCAGACGCATCTCACGCACCATCCGCGCGTAGAAGGCGGCCAGATCGCGGAAATCCCGTATCCAGTCCAGGCGCGGGGTCTTGCCGAACCCCGGCTGCAGCGGAATGACCAGGGTGCGCTCCTCCGCCAGCCGTTCGTTCCATGTCATCCAGCCCGTGTAGCCCAGCTCGTCGTGAAAGATCAGCAGCGGCTTGCCGGAGCCGCCCTTGACCAGCGCGAGGTCCACGCCGCCGGTTCGAACCGTGTCTTCATACCATTTGGGCACCGCGTTGTTCTCCGTTAGGTTCGTATCGTTGAAACGACCGTTCCGCCTAACGGCAAAAGACATGCCACCGTCCGCTGGCGCGGGATTTGGAAACAAGCTCCCGATTCAGAGGCCTTTTTGAGAATCGAAAAGCAGTTGCCCGGGCCGCGCCGATCGATCTGTTTCCAAAGGGGATACACTGAGACTCTCCTTTGGAAACGCCGATGAGCTGGCGGGCGGACCGGCGCTTGTGGCATTTGTCAGGGTGATAAGGTAAAAGCCAGCAGCCGTCGTGACGGAGGAAGCCATGAAGTTTGGTCTGCTCTATGAAATGGAAACCCCGCGGCCATGGACCGAGCGCAGCGAATACAACATCTACTGGCAGGCCTTGGAGCAGATCGAGGCGGCCGACCGGCTGGGCTTCGACTACGTGTGGGAGGTCGAGCACCATTTTCTGGAGGAGTATTCGCACAGCTCGGCGCCCGAGGTGTTTTTCGGCGCCGTCAGCCAACGTACCAAAACCATCCGTATCGCGCACGGCGTGCGGCTGCTGCCCTTTAACTTCAATCATCCGATCAAGCTGGCCGAGCAGGCCGCCGTGCTCGACATTATCAGCAACGGGCGCGTGGAATTCGGGATCGGCCGTTCGACCACGGTCCAGGAACTCGACGGCTTCAGCATCGATTACGGGCGCACGCGCGACGAAGTGCGCGAGGCGGCGGAAATCATCGTCAAGGCGTGGACCGAGGACGTCCTGGAACACGACGGCAAGCTGATGAAGATCCCGCCCCGGCGCGTGGTGCCCAAGCCGATTCAAAAGCCCCATCCTCCGATGTGGATGGCGTGCGTGGCGCCCGACAGCTACGTGCTGGCGGGCGACCGCGGGCTGGGCGCGCTCAGCTTCACCATGAACTTCGAGGCGGTGCAGAAGGCGATGGACAAATACCGCAAGGCCTTCGCCGCGCGTTCCGACCAGATTCCCAAAGTCGCTAACCAGGCGTTTGGCGCGATGGTCGTGTGTCACGTGGTCGACAACAAGGCCGACGAGGCGATTGGAATCGACGGTGCGCGCTGGTTCATGCATCACGTCGGCCTGCTGTTTGCGCCGATGGTGGCGAAGAACGAAGCCTATTCCTACGAGTACACGCGCCGCCTGTTTAACCTCGATATCGATCCCGGCGCGGTCTCCGACGATGTACTCAAGCATCATCCGATGGTCGTGGTCGGCACCCCCGACGAAGTCATCGGAAAGTTTGAGGCCTTCGAGCGCTCGGGAATCGACCAGGTGA
The DNA here is from genome assembly GCA_021325025.1 of Pseudomonadota bacterium. Lineage (GTDB taxonomy): Bacteria > Desulfobacterota > Binatia > Binatales > Binataceae > JAJPJA01. The sequence goes on from JAJPHZ010000011.1 coordinate 103,356, forward strand.
TCTGCTTCAAGCAGGCAGGACACATTCCGCATGCCAGGATCATGCGGTCGTTTGAACTGATGGGCCGCCATGTCCTGCCCCACTTCAGAAAAAAAGCGGCCGATGTGGCGCAGCCGCCCGTGCGCTGATCGCCGGGGTCATCGGCGCGGCTGGTTTGAGGATGTCGGATTATTTCCCCAAGCCGCGCGCTGAGCGCGCGCAGCCATTTGCAGAGGTTTGCCGATGAAGTTCATGTTAGGCTTTCTTCCCACCCTTCCCGTCACCCAGGAGCAGCGGCTCAAGGAACGTCCGATCGGTTATCGCACCGAATACTGGCAGCGGATGTTTGACGAGATCGTCGAGATCGCCCGGCTCGCCGAAGATGTCGGCTTCGATATCGCCACCTTCACCGAGCATCACCTGCATACCGAGGGGCTGGAAGTTGGCAGCGTGCCGTCGTTGTCGCTGTATACCGCGATGAATACCAAACACATCAAGGTGGGGCCGGTGGGGTACGTGCTGCCGGGATGGAATCCGCTCCGCCTGGCGGTCGAAATTGGATGGCTGGATCAGTTGACCAAGGGGCGCTCGATCGTCGGGATGGCGCGTGGTTACCAGACGCGATGGCTCAACTCGATGGCGCAGAAGCTGCACGTGCAGGCTGCGCCCAGCGATCAGTCGGAAGTCGATTTGCTCAACCGCAAAGCCTTCGAGGAATGCTTCCAGATACTGAAGCTGGCATGGAAGGAGGAAGCCTTTTCCTTCAAAGGCGAGTTCTGGGAGTTCCCCTATCCATACGAGGAAGGCACGCCATGGAAGGCTGCGGAATGGACCCGGACCTATGGCGCACCCGGCGAAGTTGTCGGCGACCGCGTCAAGAAGATTTCGGTTGTCCCCAAACCCTACCAAAAGCCGCATCCGCCCGTCTTCCAGGCCTTTTCGATCAGCGACGCGACGGTGGCCTGGTGCGGGCGCGAGGGAATCAACGCCGTGCTGCTGAGTCCGCGCGCGGTGGAGGTCCGCCGCCTGGCCGAACTATACAAAAAGGAGGCCGCCGGCGCAGGCCGCAAGCTGGAGTTGGGCCAGGGCATCGCCTCCGCCCATTCCTTCGCCATCGCCAACGACAAGCAGGAGGCCTTCAAGCTGGCGCAGGCCGGAATCGGCGACTGTTACTACAAGCAGTTCGGCGGCGTGTTCGGCTTTTGGGAAGCGTTCCGGCTCCCCGAAGATGAGCAGAAATACCCGCGCGGCACGACCATGCTGCCGCCCAGCGAATGGACCGTCGAGCGGCTGGAGCGCTGCGAATACCTGTACGCGGGTACGGTTTCCGATATTCGCCGCCAGATGGACCATCTGGTCGAGCAAGCCAATCCGGAGTTCCTAAACGTCGGCGGCGATCAGGGCTTCCTGCCGCTGGATGTCGTCAAGGATCAGATCCGCACGTTCGGCGAGCAGGTTCTGCGCCATTACAAGTGATGGTCACACCACCTGCCACGCCGGCTCATCGACAGGAAACTCGTCCAGTGCTGAGAACCAACTTCGGAATTATCGCAACCGTCATCGTCTGCCTGTTGTACTTTAGCCCGCGCCTCGGGCTTGCCCATGAAACCGCCAAACTCAAGGACGCACACATCGAGTTCAAGACCGGCAGTAAAGGCAAGAAGTCCGCCACGCGCGTGATCGTGCAGGTCTACTGCAAAGACGGGTCGACCGCGGCTCAAAACGATCCGGTGCAAGCCTACGGCGAGTTCCGACATTTCACAACTGACGGTCCGTTTGCGCTGACGGTGGACAACAGCAAGGCCAAGTACGACATCAAGGGCGGCTACCACCTGATCAGGATCGAACCAGCCGGCGACGACACCTGGACCTTCGACTACGTGCTGACGCTGGACTTCGACGACGGCACCCAGCTCGTCTATGCGCGCAACAACCGCAAGCTCAGCCAGAAGAAACCAGTGGTCCGCGGCCAGAACCTCTAGCCCAAAACCCTGGTTGTCGGTGTTCGGAGCGCAACAGTCACCCCTGGTTTAGAAGCGTGGCGGACCGCGCTCAGCCCTTGCGCGCGGTGCGCGGCATCCGGGTTGGGACGGCTTGGTCCTTCATCAGCGCCTCGTGTCTTTCGGCAAAGGCTTTCTTAAAAGAGGGATGAGGAAATATCCAGAATTTGCCCGCGTCCAGGGCGGCGAAAACACGCTCAGCCAACTCGGCGGGCGTGATGCCTTTGCTCTCAACGAAATTGGCGAGGTATTCGTGCAGGTTGACGTCCTCTTGGCGCGATGATTGCGCCCTGGAGCCGAATTTCTGCGGGCGGATCCGTTCGGAGCGGAAGATTTTGGTTGACACCTCGCCCGGACACAGGCAGGCCGCGCGCAGCTTGAGTTCCAGCGCGGAGAATTCCGCGTTGAGCGTTTCGGTCAATCCGACCACGGCAAATTTCGAGGTGGTGTAGGGCCCCATGAACGGTCCTGCGGTCAGACCGCCGACTGACGCCGTATTGACCACGATTCCTTCTTCGCCGCCGGCGATCATCCGCGGTACAAACGCCTTGATGCCGTGGATGACGCCCATCACGTTGACGTCCAGATTCCAGCGCCAGTCCTCCAGGCTGCGCTCCCACGAGATACCGCTGACCAGCACGCCGGCGTTGTTGAACAGCAGGTTGACACGGCCGAAGCGTGCATAGGCGGCCTCCGCCGCCCTTTCGACCGAACTGTAGTCGGTCACGTCGGTTTCCAAAGCGAGGACTTCGACACCGCTGTTGGCGAGGCTCTCTTCGGTCGTTTTCAGCCCCTTGGTATCGATATCGCAGATGACCACCTTCATTGCCAACTGCCCGGCCTTGCCGGCCAGGCCGCTGCCGATCCCGCTGCCTGCGCCGGTCACCACCGCAACTTTTCCCGCATATTCCATAGCAGCCCTTCCTTGGCTGGCGCTGGACGCCCGCCGAAACTTGGCTTACAAAGCACCAAACAGGAACGATGGATTATCGCGCAACCAGTACCGCGTCGGCAACGGCAAGCCGGCGGAGACGAGCGGACAACTCCCGCTTCTCACTCCACGCTTGCTGCTTTTCGCTGCTGGCGCTGCTGCTGAGCGGGGTCGGCTGCGCGGCGTCGAATCGCTCCGCCGAGCAGGCGCAGATGCAGGCGGCACGCGCCAACGCCGCCGCCGATCGGGCCGAGGCCTCGGCCAAAGCGGCGGAGAAGGCCGCGCGCGACGCAATGGCCGCCGCCGATCGCGCGGAACGCGTGGTGCGCGAAGACACCAAGGCGATCGACGCCGACATCGCGAGGATCAATTATCTGATCGAGCAGCACGAGCGGCGGATGCGCAAGCGCCGGCGCAAGGCCAAGCGCCATCGTGCCGCCCCGGCAGGCGCAACAGCCGCTTCGAACCCGCCGCACAGCGCTGGTTCGAACACCGCAGGCGGGAAGCACTGAAATGCGCGGTTCCTGTTGTGCCGCACGGGGCGCATGCTATGGTTCGCGCGCCGGAAAATCGGACAAGCACGGTTATGAATTATATCGTTGGAGTTGATATCGGCGGCACCTTCACCGATTGCGCGGTGTTCGATCCCGCCCGGGGTTCGTTCACCACCGCCAAGGCGCCGACCACGCCGTCCAATCCCGCAGAGGGCTTTTTCAACGCGCTGGAAAACGCGGCCGCGGGCCTTGACCTGGACTCGCGCGAGTTTCTCGCCCGAACGCGGATTCTGGTCAACGCCACCACCACCGCGACCAACGCGATCGTCACCAAGCGCGGCGCGCGGCTGGGGCTGCTTACTACCGCCGGCCACGGCCAGTCACTGTTTATCATGAACGGCAGCGGACGCTCCAAGGGACTGGGCGTGGATGAGCTGCTTTATATGGCAGGCTCGGAAAAGCCGCGCCCGTTGGTGTCGCGCGAGTATATCGAGGAGATCACCGAACGGGTCGATTGCAAGGGCGAGGTGGTGGTCAGACTCGATGAAGCGCAGGCGCGCGCGGCGATTGAGCGGTTGGTCGCCAAAGGCATCGAGGCGCTGGCGATTTGCCTGTTGTGGTCCTTCCAAAGGCCCGATCACGAACTGACGCTCAAGCGCATCGCCGCCAGCATCGCGCCGCATCTGTTCATCTCCTGTTCGTGCGAAGTGGCGCCGTTTTTGGGCGAGCACGGGCGCACGGTGGCGACGCTGTTCAACGCCTACGTCGGCCCCCTGATGGGCCGCTATATCGAAGGAATCAACAACCGTGCGCGCCAGGGCGGGCTTAACTCCGAGGTGATGTTCGCGCGATGCGTCGGCGGATGCGTGCCGCCCGATGAGGTGGCCGCCGCGCCGCTGTATACGATCGATTCGGGTCCGGTCAGCGGTGTACAGGGCTCCAGCGTGCTGGGCCCCAAGATGGGCTACGACAACATCATCACCACCGACATGGGCGGTACCACCTTCGACGTCGGCATCGTTTACAAAGGCGTGCCGATGACTCGCAACGAGACCATCCTCGATCGCTTCGAGATGCGCCTGCCGATGATCGATGTGGTGTCGATCGGCGCGGGAGGCGGCAGCATCGCCTACATCGATCCGGCCAGCAATACGATGAAGGTCGGGCCGCGCAGCGCCGGCGCCGAGCCCGGTCCGATGTGCTACGGCAAGGGCGGCGAGGAGCCTACCGTGACCGACGCCAACGTCGTGTTGGGGATCATCAATCCCGATTATTTTCTGGGCGGCCAGCGCCGTCTGGATGTGTTGGCTGCGCGGCGCGGGATCGAGCGGTTGGCGGGCGCGCTGGGGCTCAGCCTGGAGAATACCGCAGCGGGGATTTGCCGCATCGTCGACTCGCGGATGGCGGGAGAGATTCGCCGGCTTACGCTGTTTCGCGGCTACGACCCGCGCGACTTCGTGGTCTTCGCCTTCGGCGGCGGCGGTCCCACTCATGCCGCGATGTACGCGCGCGAGTTGGGGGTCAAGAAGGTGGCGATACCGCTGGCCAACGCCGCGGCGGCGTGGTCGGCGCTGGGCACGTTCGTCGGCGGGATGGTGCATCTGTACGAGCGCAATCTGTATCTGCGCGAGCCGCTGGACGTGGGCGCGCTCAACGCCGCCTATGCCGCGATGGAGCGTCAGGCCATCGAGCGTCTGCGCGGCCAGGGTTTCGACGCGTCCAGCATCGTGCTCGAGCGCACCATCGCGATCAAATACTGCGCGCAGGTCTCGCACCTGGAAATCACCGTGCCCAACGGGCATCTGTCGCCAGCCGACGCGCTGCGCCTGATCGACGATTTTCAAACCGTCTACACGCAGCGCTACGGCGAAGGCGCCGGCTACCGCCAAGCCGGTGTCGAGGTGCTGCGCCTGCGGCTCAAGGCGGTCGGAGTGCTGCCGCAGGTCGAGCTTTCCCGGCGCGCGGCGCCCAAACGACAGAGTGCGCCGAAGGTCAAAAGCCGCCGCCGGGTGTACTGGTGGGAAATCGAACAATACGCCGACACGCCGATCTTCGAGGGCACCCTGATGCGCGCCGGACATCAGATTTCCGGTCCGGCGATTATCGAACTGCCGCATACCACCGTGCCGGTACGCCCTGAGCAGAGCGCCGAGGTTGATCGTTTCGGCAACCTTTTGATTAATGTGTAAACGGCCGCGGGGGTTAGCCTCATGGAAGAACAAGCGACCCACTCGATCCATCCCTCGGCGCAGCGCGAGATGCAGGCGCTGGACCCGCGCGTTTGGGACGGGTTTACGCTCAGTTACGCGCCGCGCGAAAAGCTCAACATCAGCCCGAAACTGCGTCTGCATACCGAAAGCGCGGCGCACATCGATCCCATCGCGTTCGAGGTGATCCGCAACGCGTTGTGGATTTTAAATGAGGAGCATGCCGACACCATCCGCAAGGTCGGCGCCTCGCCGGTGGCCAGCTTCGCCAACGACCTGAACACGTCGATTCAGACCGAGACGGGCGAGGCGGTGATGTTCGCCCCCTACGTGCAGTACTTCGCCGGCGTGGCCGACCTCGTCGTGCAATGGACGCTGGAGAACCGCAGCGAAAACCCCGGTATCGAGGAAGGCGACGTCTTCTTCCAGAACGACCCGCTGGTCGGCGTCAGCCATCAGATGGACGTGCAGACCTTTGCGCCGGTGTTCATCGACGGCGCGCTGTTCTGCTGGGTGTTCAATTCGGTTCATGTGCGCGACATCGGCGGCACCGAGCCGAGCAGCTTTTGCGTCGAGGCCAGGGACATCTACGGCGAGGCGACGCCGATTCCGCCGATCAAGATCGCCGAGCGCGGGCGTTTGCGCGCCGACGTCGAGCAGATGATCCGCCGCCATTCGCGCATCCCGGGCCTGCTTGCACTGGACCTGCGCTCGCAGCTTGCCGGCGTTCACGCCGCGACCAGCCGCGCCCGTGAGCTGGTTGCCCGCTACGGCGCTGCGACCGTCAAGGGCGCGATGCGCAAGATCATCGACGACGCCTCGGCGGCGGTGTCGCGCCGCCTGCGCCGCATCCCCGACGGCACCTGGCGCGAGGTTACCTACCTGGGAGCGCTCAGCCGCGGCGATCGGCGCGCCCATCGGGTGGTGATGTCGATGACCAAGACCGGCGACCAGTTGGTGTTTTCCAACGAAGGCACCGAGCCCCAGTTCGGTTCGGCCAACTGCAGCTTCGGCGCCTGGCGCGCCGCCATCGCCAACTCGATGTCGGCGCTGCTGGCGTGGGACCATCGCTACTGTACCGGCGGCGTGCTCAAGCACGCCAGCTTTTGCCCCGTGCCCGGCACGATCAACTGCATCGACCGCAGCGGCGCCGTCTCCAACCTGCTCGGCATCATGTCGTCGGTGGCGATGAGCGCGACGGTGCTGTCCAAGATGCTGTCGTGCGACGAAGAACTGCGCATCAACCAGATGGCGGTCAAGGCGAGCAGCGCGTGGACCGGCATGTCGGGCATCGACCAGTGGGGCCAGCCCTACGCGACGGTGTCGCTGGACGAGATCGCCAGCGGCGGCGGCGCATTTTCCTTCAAGGATGGAATCGACCAGGGCGGCACCTACACGATCCCGCGCAGCGAGGCGGGTGATTGCGAAGTGTGGGAGCAGGCCAGCCCGATCCTGTATCTGTTCAGGCGCTATTCGCTGGGATTCGGCCACGGCCAATACCGCGGCGGACGCGGCATCGTGCTGGGTTGGGTCGGCCGCGGCACCAACAGCCAATACCTGTCGGCGGCCAGCATTCCGCTGAGCCTGCCCGGCGCCAACGGCCTGTGGGGCGGCCATTGCGGCCAGGCCGGCTTTTTCATGTCCGCCGTCAATTGCGGGATCGCGCGCAGCCTGGCGCAGGGGCGGCTGCCCGCATCGGTCGAACAACTGCGCGAGATTGTCAGGCTTGAACCGGTGCCGCCCAAAAGCGTTGGCGTGCCGCTGTTGAGCGACGACGTCTGGGTGATGGACATCGGCTCGGCGGGCGGTTACGGAGATCCCATCAAGCGCGACCCGCAGGCGGTGCTCGAAGATATCCGCGACGGACTGCGGCTCGAGCAGGCCTGGGCAATCTACGGCGTCGTTCTTGACGGCGACCGCGTCGATACAGCCAAAACCGTGGAGCGCCGCGAACAGATACGCCGGCAGCGGATCGCGCGCGCGGCGGCGCCGCCGCAGCCAATCCAGGCTCCGGCGCTCAACGGCGGCGAGAAGCTGCTCTTGCGCATGGGTGCGGAGCTGAAGGTGGTCGAAATCGGCGGGCGCGCCTATATCGCGTGCGCCGACTGCGGCCATTACCTGTGCGAAGCCGCGGGCAACTACAAGCTCGGATGCGGCCGTATCGACGGCAGTCTCGCCGAACTCGACGACACGCTTTACGGCGATGCCGGCGAGGAACTGGACGACACGATGGTGTACCGCAGCTACATCTGCCCGGGATGCGGCGTGCTGCTGGAAAACGAATTGGCCAGAAGCGACGAGCCTCCGTTGTGGGACGTGCGTCTGAATCTGGGTTGAAAAGGGTCACGGCGATGGAAAACGGCAAGCCATTGATGCGCAAGAACTTTGCGGTCTTCGACTGCGACGCCCACATCAACGACCCGGTCGAGATCTGGGAGAAATACGTCGAACCCAAAGATCGCGAACTGGTCAAACGGGCGTACTGGTGCAAGGGCGCCACCGGATTCATCAACGAGCGTCAGATGGTGATGAGCGGCAACAGCGAGGGCAGCGGGCCGCAGTTCATCAACCTCAACGCGCTGACGGTGACCGGGCCGGGCGTCAACAAGCGCGTCAAACGCCGCCTGATGCGTACGCGTCTTACTCATGAGCAGGTCTCTTACCTCGACCATCGCGGCGCCTACGACCCGCACGCGCGCGTACGCGACCTGGACCTGATGGGAATCGACCAGGTGCTGGTCATTCCCACCATGCTCATCAATAACCTCTACTTCGTCGAGAATCCCGAGGGCGCGGCGGCCTTTGCCCGCGCCTATAACAACTGGGTTTTCGACTGGTGCAAGGCGGCGCCGCAGCGGCTTTTTCCGGCCGCCATCTTCGCCATCCAGAACACTCGCCTGGCAGTGGAGGAAATCTACCGCGTGGCGAAGATGGGTTTCCGCGTCGTCCTGCTGAGGCCGATCGACGCCGGCGGGCTTTATCCCAACAGGCTGGAACCGGGACCGGAACGCTCAACCTCTCACGGCAAGTTCGGCCCCAACTATACCGACGCGCTGTTCAGGGCGATCGAGGACACCGGGATGGTGCTTGGAATGCACACCTTCACGCCGCCGCTTGGAGTGGGAATGGAGGTGAACGACAGGCCGGTCTCGCCCGGCGACATCCTGACCCGGACCGGAGTCGGCACCGGGCGCGTAATCGTCGGTTCGACCTTCAGCTTCATCTTTGAGGCGATGACCTGGCTGGCGCAGGTGTTGCTGTCGGGTTTCCTGGATCGGTATCCGCGCTTAAAGATGGCGATCTTCGAATCCAACGCCGCATGGCTGCCCGAACTGCTCGAGCATTGCGATCTGCTGGTGAAGCTGTACGCGAATGAGCGCAAGACGCCGCTCAGGCGTCTGCCCAGCGAAGCATTCGCCCAGCAGTGCATGATCTCGTTCGAGTCGGACGAGGATTTGGTGTTTCGCACTTATAAAAAGTTCGAAGACATCGGTGTGTGGGCTTCCGACATGTACCATCCCGACGCCGAGGATGTGTGGGAAGCGATCCGGCACATGGAACGGGCCAATGTTCCGCACAGCGCGCAGGCCAAGCTGCTGGGCGGCAACGCGCGCCGCTTCTATGGTATCGAGCCGCAGATATTCGTCACCCAGGAAGCCGCGCCGATCGAGCGTCCCGAATGGTTCCCCAAAGAGGACGAAGATTTCCGCCGCTGGTGGCAGAAAGAAGTCAACCAGGAAAATAGATACTGACCTGGTACTGGATTGAATTGAACGAAGGAGAACCTGTCATTCCGAACGAAGTGAGAAATCTCAACGGCGCTCACCGGAACGAGGCGGTTGGGTTTTGCCGAATGTCTGTGCGGAGCCGGAATGACAGTCCACAGAAGCTGTGATTCAACAGCGCATCGCAGTGAGGGCGCAATGAAAAACGGCCTGACGGTGATCGATGCCGACAGCCACGTCTTCGAACCCGCCGCCATCTGGGAGGAATACCTCGATCCCGCCTATCGCGTAGCGGTGCGCTCGGCTTTCTACTACCACGAGGATGAGTTTGCCACGGGCGTGATTCTCAACGGGCGTCAGGCGCCGCTGATGCATACCGGACGCATCAACCGCTCGGCGATCTGGCGTCCGGGGATGACGCCCGAAGAGATCGGCGCGATGGATCCGAATCGACCCCATCCCATCAATCCCGGCGCCAACAGCGCCGCCGCGCGCCTGGCGGACATGGACCGGATGGGCGTGGACAAGGCGATTCTTTTTCCGACCCTGTTCGGCGAATATTTCCCGGCAGTCGAGAATCCCGACCTCGCGCGGGCGCTGGCCCGCGCCTACAACGATTGGATCCGGGAGTTGTGCAGCCAGGCGCCGAACCGGCTTTTCCCGGCTGCCATACTGCCCCTACAGGACGTTGGCTTTGCAATCCAGGAGCTGCATAGGGCGGCAGCGCTCGGCTTTCGCGCAGTGTCGATCAGGCCAGTATTCTTCGAAGGCCGCTTCCTCAACCATCCCTATTACGACGTCCTGTGGCAGGAACTCGAAAAGTCGGGGCTGACGGCGGCGATCCACGCCTCACCCGGGGTCGCCAACGCCGAATGGACCTCGACCGGCTCCTACGTCGAGCGGGTAGCGGCCAACTTGAGAATCGGTCATCGCGTCGCGGAGTCGATTGCCTACACGATGGACAATGCGATCGCCGGCACCACATTTACCTATTGCGGCCATCCCGAGCGTTTTCCCAGTCTCAAACTCGCCTATACTCACGGCGGCATCGGATGGGTCAGCCTGATGCTGGAAAAGACGTCCAACTGGGCGATTTTCTACATGTACGACAATATCAACCTCGACACGGAACGAACCTTCTACAATCGCAACTATTTGGTAACGCTCAACGCCTGGGAGAGCGCGGCGCTGGCAGCTTACGAATTATACAGGCCGATCGGGGCGTGGGGTTCGCGCTATCCGCATCACGACGCTTCCGACGCCGCCGCTGCGCTGGCGCGGTTCAAGGAAGCGGGGCTTCCAGAGGAAGTAATCGCGAACTACATGGGCGGCAACGCCGCCAAAGTCTATGGTATCTGAACATGGGCGGCCGCTTCACTCGTGGAATAATCAGTTTCCGCGCCGGTAGAAAACCAGTGCGCTCAACAGCACAAAGACGGCCAGGACCCCGCCCATAACGAGCAGGTCGTTTGTCGTAATCGGCAGGTTATCCAGCATTTTGGATCCTCCGCAGCAGACCGATTGACTCCGGATGACAGCGGCGGACGCAGTGTCTTAGTCCGCCGCTGTCATCCGATTGATCCTGGCTCACTTCATGATGCGCGAGAGGCTGCCGGGCGTCGTAACGTCTGCGACGTCACGATATAGTGGCGGGACCGGTCCTGCAGCGGTGCCTGCGCCGTCCTCGTCAACTGTGGTTGGAGATTCCACCGTCGCCGTAATGTGCGAATTCTGAAAGTCAACACCGCTGACGGTGGCGATGCTGGCGATTTCGATCATGGTGTGCTGACCTCTGAAGTTGATGGGTGTAAAGGTTTCCCACACCACTTTCCAGAACTTGCCGGTCCGATCGTAGGATTCGAGCGGGGAGGAAGCCAGCCACTCGGCATCCTGATAAAAAACCCTTTGCGAGTAGCAGTAGGCGCCGTGATTGTTCAGCCATTCCAGGTTGAGCAGATAAAAATCGCGCAGCTCCCAGCGGGTGTAGTCGGCTTTGGGCCACACGGGAAAGCCCGTCGGCGGCTGCATGTAGGAGTCCCGGTTGAACGCCTTGGAGTAATCGATGACCGGCTCGAGCAGCTTCTTTTTGCCCAGCAGGCTTATCTTGAAATTCGGCGGCAGCCAGGCATTGTCGTCTTCAACGAAATCGGTGCCGAGAATCGGTGCGCAGCGTGCGGCACTGGACAGGCGCAGGGAGCGGCGCAGCGAGGGAAGAAATACATAGATTTCCTCGATTCGCGTCGGGTCGTCAGGCCGCAGCGTCAACTCCGTCGTGTATTTGGACTGCTCCGGAAGCACCACGGTAAACCTACTGGCGTAGTAAGTGCCGGCCGCAAAGGGCAGGTTGATGGGTCCGCCCGGCGGGTCGCTCAAATGCATCAACCGGAAGAACGTGTCATCGCTTTCAAGGTTGCTCACGTTACCGTAGTTATCGACCAGCCAGTTGAAGGCGCGGAAGTTCATTATCTTGGGCCGAAAATTCGCCCAGGTGTCGTAGGCCAACTTCGCTGCCTTGTTGGGTTCCGTCGGATTCGGAAACGGTATACCCGCCACATAACCCTTCCAACCAAAACCGCCGTCAGGCAACGGCACGAGCTGGGCCTGGCCGCCATATTTTTCCGTATCCTCAACAAATTGCCGGTCCAGCGGATAGTGGTGAGTCGGACCAACAATAATTGTGTACTCGGGCTCGGAGCCGACATGCCATTTGTACTTTCCGGAAAACGCCGCCTGCACCCATATTGGCATGAATTTCTTGTACTGCTGCCAGTTCTGCAGCGTAATTTTCGTTCCCGGCGCAATGGTCTCCGGAGAATCTGCGTCAGCCAGCGCACCGTAGATCGCAGGATCGTAGGTAATCTGCGCCCGGGCAGGGCCGGACAAACATACGAGCATCACGATGATGGTGAGGAAGATTCCCCAGAGGAGTCTGAGGGTGTTCATCAGCCACTCCTTCCCTAAACGAGAGTTTCGTAGAAGTACCAGGCAACAGTCCCGATCGCCACCTGCCGGTACCATCCCCAAAAGCGCTCGTATCACTTGGCGCGGACGAATGTCAAGAGCCGCAAGAGCCTCGACCGTCTTTAAGCACCAGCCGGGCCTAAGCCTCTGGCGCTGGCGATGCTAAAGCTGCGGCCGGGAGGAATGCGCGTTCGACGGCGAGGTTTTGGCCTGGCAAATCGCGCGAGCAACAGGCTCGCTTCAGGCCCGCAAAGTTCCGAATCGGAGTTGGTTACGGGCTGGCCGTGGCGGAGGTCTTGTCGACGTCCGCCACGGCCAGCGCAAAGTGCGCTTGTGTTATTTCATGATGCGCGACAGGCTGCCCGGCGTGGTCATCGTGGCCATGTCCCTATATTCCGCGGGAACGCCGCCCTGTCCGCTGCCTGCACCGTCTTCGTCGATCGTGGTGGGGCTCTCAACGGTCGCCGTAATGTGGCTGTTTTGAAAGTCAACCCCCTGGACCGCGGCGATGCTGGCGATTTGAATCAGGGTTTTCTCGCCCCGGAAATTAATCGGCGTCCAAGCATACCATACCACCTTCCAGAACTTGCCGCTGCGGTCGTATGATTCAAGCGGTACCAATATGTTCGTTTCGATGTCCTGGTAGTAGACGCGATCGGAGTAACAATATGCGCCCAAGGCCGTTAGCCACTTAAGGTTGAGGAGATTGACTTTACGCAGTTCCCATTTAACGGCGTTGGCGCGCGGCCAGCCGGGAAAAGGTGTGGGAGGCGCTATGTAGGATTTGACGTCGAAAGCCTTGTCATAGTCCATGACCGGGGCGAGCACCTTTTTGCGGCCCAGCAGCGTGATCTTGAAGTTAGGCGGCAGCCAGGCATTATCGTCTTCGATGAAATCGGTACCGAGGATCGGCGAGCAGCGGGCTGCGCTTGACAGACGCAAGGAGCGCCGTAGCGAGGGGAGAAACACGTAGATTTCCTCCAGGTGGGTCGGATCGTCCGGACGCAAGGTCAACTCGGTCGTGTACTTGGACTGCTCAGGCAGAACCACCTGGAACCGGGTTACATAATTAATACCGTTGGCAAATGGCATGTTGACAGGTCCGCCCGGCGGATCGCTCAAGTGCATAGTGCGATAGAAGGTGTCGTCACTTTCAAGGTTGGTGACATTGTTATAGTTGTCCACCAACCAGTTGTAGGCGTGGAAGTTCAGCATCTTGGGCTGAAAGGTATCCCAGCCGTTGTACGCCATCTTGACACCGGCGTTGGGCTCCGTCGGATTGGGAAAGGGAATACCGGCGACGTACCCCTTCCATGAAAAGCCACCGGTGGGCAGCGGCACCAGTTGGGCCTGCCCACCGTATTTTTCGGTGTCCTCCACAAACTGCCTGGGCAGCGGATAGTGGTGACTGGGCCCCACCTCCATCGTGTACTCCGGATCGCTGCCGATGTGCCATTTGTAAGCGCCAGAGAAGGCGGCTTGTATCCAGATCGGCATAAACTTCTTGTATTGCTGCCAATTTTGCAGCGTTATCCTGGTGCCAGGTGCGATGGTCTCCGCCGAATCGGCGTCGGCCAGCGATTGGTAGTTCGCGACGTCGTAGGTGATTTGCGCTGCAGCCGGTCCCCGAACGCATAGCAACATCACGACGGTAATGGCCGCGATCCCTCAGAGGAGTCTGAAGCTTTTCATCGCTCGCTCCTTCCCTGCCTGGACGGCAGGTTTATGTAGTAGCTTGCCCGGCGCTCCCCAGCACCGGAGCAAGGACATCCCCATCTGCCTCGTAGCACCGGCTCCGCTCCAATGTCAAGAGCAGGCGAGCAAAGTCAAGTGGTTATAAGCTTAGCCCCCAGATGATTGGCCGGAGGCACTCGGAGGCCGGAGCAGTTGACTTTTGGGCGCGCGCGCTGAAAGTTGGCGCAACCAAACTTTACGGTGAAGGCGCACAATGGATAGTAACTCAACCGGGCCGCAAGTGGCGGTCGCGGGAACGAATTTCGGCTGTCTGGCACACGTGCGAGCTCTGCGCGCTGCGGGGTTCGAGGTCGTGGCGCTGGTTGGCCGCGACGCGCGCCGCACCCGCGAGCGCGCCGACGCTTTCGGTGTGCCCAAGGCATTGACCGCTTTCGACGCGGCGCTGGAACTGCCCGGCCTGGACGCGGTGGCGATCTCGACCCCGCCGGAAGCCCATCGGCCATTGACGCTGGCGGCGCTGGCCAAACACAAGCACGTCCTGTGCGAAAAACCGCTGGCGCTGACCGCGGGAGAGGGGCGCGAAATGCTGGCGGCGGCGCGGCGGGCGGGCGTCGTCCACATGGTCGAGCATCAGTTCCGCTTCCGCCCGCACGACGTCGCCCTGCGCCGCGCCATCCAGGCCGGCGAATTGGGTGCGCTGCGCCACGCCACCTATGTCCTCGACGCCAGCATCTGCGCCGACCCGCTGCGGATGGGAATCCCCGAATGGTGGTACGAGTCGCGGCGCGGCGGCGGATGGCTGCGCAACCTGGCCTCGCATCTGATCGATCTCATCCGCTACACTGTGGGCGAGTTCGAGTGGGTCAGCGCGGAACTGTCTTTCGGCACCGACCGCAGCATGAACGCCGACGACGGCTACAGCATCCTGTTTCGCCTGCGCAACGGTCTCCAAGGCGTCCTGCAGGGAAGCTGCCGGGCGTGGGATTTCGTCAACGTCGCGCGCATAAGCGGCGCCGACGCCACCGCCTCAGTGGAGCTGGACCCGCAGACCATGAGGCCGGTGCTGTGGATTGCCGATCGCAATGGCAAGCGCGCCGTGCCGACTCCGGCCGATCTCGCGGTGCCGGGCGCGCTGGACATCCTGCCCAGTTCGCAGGAGACGCCCGTTTACGACGCGGTTCACAACATGGTAAGCGGGTCGCCCGAGTATGTTATGCAGGCGCGGGCTTTTCGCGACGCCATCGAGGGACGCGACGCCGGGCCGGTAACGTCCGCCGATTTCCGCGACGGCGTGGCGCACATGATGGTGATCGAGGCGGTCGAGAAATCGGCTCAGCAACACCAGTGGGTCAGGCTCGATCCGCTGCCTGAGTAGCCGCAGCGTCGGAACGAGGAGGAGGGACGCGATGTTCCTGATGTTTGCGCGATTTAATTTCAAAAGCGCCGACCTCGCCGCCGAAGACAAAAACTACTTTGACAATCATGTCAGGCTGGCCCGCCAGCTTCCTGGCGTGCGGATGTATCTTACCGGAAGGTTGATTGACGCCGGCAACGGCAGGCCCGGGCATTATCGCGCCGTGGTGTTCGGCTACGACACGGCGCAGGAGGGGCTGACCTCGCTTGACTGCCCGGTCGGCGCCGAGCTGATGGCGGACAGCGCGGCGCATATCGTCGGCACGACGGTTGCCGCTTGCGAGGGCCAAACTATACTTCCATTCGCCGACCGCTCGCCCGGCGAGCCTTGCCTGGTCGTTGCCCTGCGGTACAACCTTGCGCCTTCGGCCGAGGCGGCGCGTCTGCACGCCCATCGGAATTCGATTCGCAACCTGCCCGGCCTGCGCGGCTATATGGCCGGTCCCACCTATGAGGCGCGCGGCGAGCGGCCCGATCGCAACAGCATGGAAATCCGCATCTTCCGCCCCGTCGCATCGCGCGAAAAATCCCTGCGCCATATGATCGCGCTGGACGAATCGCTGACCCGCGATGCGATAGTGCACTGCTTCGAAGGCGAGGTCCAAATGTGAAGAACAAGCCTACGGCATCTCGATCATCACCTTGGCCGGGCCGTTGGGTTGATGCAGGCGCTCGAACATCGCGGGCACCTCGTCGAGCGAAACCACGTCGGTGATCATCAGTTCGGCGTCAAGCCTGCCGTTGGCCAGAGCGTCGATGGTTGTTTCGAAATCGGCGCGGGTGTAGCCGGCGGAAAAGTCGATCGTCAGGTTCTTGTTGATGCACTCGTGGGGATTGATTTCGTCGGGTACCATGCAGTAGCCGATCACTACAACCTGTCCGCTGACGGCCGCGTAGCTCGCCGCCTGTGCCAGCGTGCCCTTTGCTCCGACGCATTCGAACACCACCGCCGGCGGCGAACCGGCGATTTGCGCGAGCGCGTCGGCCGGGTTGTGCTCGCGCGGATTGACCACCGCCGACGGCCCCACCCGACGCGCCAACTCGGCGCGGCTGGCGGAGGGCTCCGAGACCACCACCGTCCTGATCCCTTTGACCCTAAGCCACATCAGCACTCCCAGCCCGATAGGTCCGGCGCCCATCACCAGGCACGGCGTATCAGGGCGCAGCCGCCCGCGATTAACCCCGCCCAGCGCCACCGACAACGGCTCGATCAGCGCGCCCTGGCGGAAATTGATCGACGCCGGAAGCCGCAGCAAATTGAACGCGGCGCAGCGCACGTATTCGGCGTAGGCGCCGGGCGTGTCCGCCGACCCGATTACACGAAAGGTACGGCATTGCGTGGGATTGCCGGCACGGCACACCTCGCATTGGCCGCAGTTGAGCATGGGCAGCGAGGTGACGCGGTCGCCGGGCTGGAAAGCGTCCACCCCCGCGCCGACCTCGGCAACCTCCCCGCAGAATTCATGTCCCATGATGTTGCCGACCGAACTCAGCGCGTAGCGGCTTCCGATACCGCCGGTCTCAGCGAACCCGTATTCGAGTGCGTGCAGGTCGGAGCCGCAAATCCCGCAGGCCCGCACCTTGAGCAACACCTGACCTGCACCCGGCTGCGGCTTGGCGACCTCTTCGACGGCCAACCGGCTGTGAGCTTTACATACGACAGCTTTCATCGTAATCGCGCCCCCTGATGTCTTTATTTCCTGGTCCCGCGGCCGATATGCAGCGCGCCCTTGCTGATCACCGGTGCGTTGGTCCACACGCCATTTGCCATCCGATGCCATCCGGCGGCAGCCAGCGCTCCGCCGTCCAGATGGATAGTGGTACCGGTCACCCAGGCGGAGAGTTCCGAGGCGAGAAAGATCGCGCATCCCGCGGCGTCGGCGGGCGTGCCGAAGCGGCCCAGCGGAATCGCGCTGGCAATTGCACCGCGATCCTCGGGACGAACCCATTTGGAAGGCTGTATCGCTTCGCTTTCCGTGGTTTCCGGCGCGATCGCGTTGACCCGGATCCCCTCGTGGCCCAGTTCCAGCGCCAGGCTTTGCGTAAACCCGATCACGGCGGCTTTGAACGCGCCGTAGACGGTCATCAGCGGGATGCCGCGGAAGGCTTCGATCGAGGACAGGTTGATGATGCTGCCGCCGGCGCCGGTTTTGCGGATTAGCGGAATCGCCGCGCGCGTCACCACGAACATGTGGCGCAGGTTGATCTGGTAGTCGAAGTCCCAATCTTCGTCGGTGGTCAGCTCGAAGAGTTTGGGCGGCGACGCCGTACCGACATTGTTGACCAGCACGTCCAGCTTGCCGAAGCGATTCTCGATCTGCTTTATCAGCTCGTTGACCTGCGCTTGCTGCCGCACGTCGATCCTGAGCACCATGTGCTCGGCCTTGGCCGCCTCCAGCGCAGCGCGCACGGCGTCGGCGCGTTCCTGCTTCAACTCGGCGACCACCACCTGGGCGCGGTAGGCGGCAAACGTCTCCGCGATGCCGCGGCCGATTCCGCCGCCCCCGCCCGTCACCAAGACCGTCTTGCCTTCGAAATTTATCATGGCGGGACTCCTTCTTTTTCCTCGCGCCTGCCTGCGGGCGAGTTAACCATGGGCGCGGGCTTTTCGGCAATGGAAGCTTGACGATTTCCAATCCTGCGCTAGGTACATCAGGGAGCGACCGTTTGCCTGCGGCGTGCGGAAGGGAGTCCGATGGCGAGTTCAGTTGTACAAAATGCCGGTCCGGCTGTGTCGGGACCGATGAGCGGAGCGCGCGTGGTGGAATGCGGCCAGGGCGTGTCGGCGGCGTTCGCGGCCAAGCTGCTTTCGCAGTTGGGCGCCGAGGTGATCAAGGTTGAGCCGCCCCAGGGCGACCTCGCGCGCACGCGCGGCCCTTTCCCTGCCGATACCCCGGATCCCGAGGCCGGCGGATTGTTCGCCTATCTCAACGCCAACAAGATGGGAGTCACGCTGGACCTGAGCGCTGACGACGGCCGCGCGCGGCTGCTGAATCTGCTGGCGGACGCCGACATCCTGATTCATAACGTGCCGCCTGCCGATCGCGACGCGATGGGCCTGAACTCCGAGCGGCTGGTGCGTGTTTTTCCGCAACTGATCCTCAGCACCATCTCGCCGTTTGGCGACCGCGGGCCGCGCGCCAACTTCCGCGCCTATGACCTCAACGTCCAGCACGCCGGCGGACTGGCGTCGGGCAATGCGGCGGCGTCGGACCCGTCGCTAGCGCCGGTCAAGCTGTTCGGCCATCAGGCGGACTTCCAGGGCGGCGTGCATTGCGCGCTGGTCACGCTGGCCGCGTTCCTCTACCGGCTCGGCTCCGGCCGCGGACAGGCGATCGACCTTTCGCAGCAGGAATGCCTGGCGCCGATGATCGAACTGAACTGGCCGTTTTACAGCTACGCGCGCAAGGAGATTACGCGTCTGGGCGGGCGCTTCAATCCACAGCCCGCCGACGTCTTCGAATGCGCCGACGGCAAGGTGTTGATGACGGTTTACGGCGATCACATCTGGCGGCGCTTTGTGGAGTTCATGGGCAGTCCGCAATGGGCGCTCAACCAGGAGTACAACGACGCCTTCGCCCGCGTCCGCGACGGCGACTTTATCAAGGACAAGGTCTTGGAGTGGACGGCGGGCTGGAAGGTGGCCGACCTGTGCCGCGGATTGCAGCAACTGCCGGTGCCGATCGAGCCGGTCAAGACGGTCGCGGAAGTTTACGCCGACGCCCATCTGCAACAGCGTCGCGCCTTCGTTTCGATTCCGTTGGGCGATGGGCACGAGCTTGAGGTGCCGGGACCGCCCCTGCGTCTTGGCGCGGCCGTGCAGGCAAATCGCGCCGCGCCGCGCCTGGGCGAACACAACTCCGTCGTCTTCGACGGGCCGCGAACGACGCTGTGGACGCCCCGCGAAAAGCAGCATCAAACCGGCTCATCCGCGGCGCCCCGTCCCGAAGGCGGCCCGCTGGCGGGAATCAGGGTGCTGGATTTCAGTTGGGTGTGGGCCGGTCCCTACGCCGCCCTGCAACTGGCCCATCTGGGCGCCGACGTAATCCGCGTGGAAAGCGCGCGCCGTCCCTGCATGTATCGCAACACTCTGCCGATGGCCGACGACATCCGCGACCTCAACCGTGCCGGCGGCTTCAATCAATGGAACCAGGGCAAGCGCAGCATCGCGCTGGACCTCGCCCGGCCGCAGGCGGTGGAAATCGCGCGCCAACTGGTGCGCCATTGCGACGTGGTGGTGGAGAATTATGCCGCCGGCTCGATCGCCCGCATGGGTCTTGGCTACGAAACGCTGCGGCAATTGCGGCCCGACCTGATCATGCTGTCGATGTCCGGTTACGGCCAGACCGGCCCCTACAACACGCATCTGAGCTTCGGCGCGCTGATCGAAGCGATGTCGGGTTTCACCCTGGTCAACGGCTATCCCGGCAGGCGTACAAAAAGTAGCGGGATGGCCTATCCCGATCCGACCTCGGGTGTGTTCGGCGCCGCGGCGGTGACCGCCGCGCTGATTCATCGGGCGCGCACCGGAGAAGGTCAGCACATCGATCTGGCAATGCTGGAGTCGGTGTTGAGCATCATTCCGGAAGCGCTGCTGGAGTACGCGGTCAATCGCCGGCTGCCCCAGCCGATGGGCAATCGCGATCGCTGGATGGCGCCGCACAACTGCTACAAGGCGCTGGGCAACGAGCATATGTGGGTGACGATCGCGGTGGGCAGCGAGCAGGAATGGCGCGCGTTGTGTGCCGCGATCGGAAAACCGGCGCTCGCAAATGATCCGCGCTTTGCGACCGCCGCGCTGCGCAAGCGCAACGAGGACCAGCTCGATCGCATCATCGAGCAGTGGACCGCGGCGCGCGATCGATGGGAGAGCACTGAAATTCTGCAAGCCGCCGGCGTCGCGGCTTTTCCTTCGTTGGGCGCCAGGGACCTGGTCGAGGACCCGCACATGGAAGCGCGCGGCTACCAGGTGCGCTTGCCCCATCCGGTGGTCGGAACCCGCGTGCACGCCGGCATCGCGTGGAAGATGTCGGCAACGCCCTGCCGCGTGCGCAAGGCAGCGCCCGTGCTGGGCGAGGATACCGATTCAATCCTGAGCCAGTTGCTGGGCTATTCGCGCGCCGAGATCGAGCGCCTGCGCCGGGACGCGGTCCTGGTCTGACTAGCGTTCCCACACGCTGGTGTCGACGCCCAACGCCTTGAGGCCATCGAAAATCTCCGCGGGGCGGATGAAGTCGGGCGGGCGATGCGGGTCCCACATGCGCGTGGCGACGCCCCGGCTGACGAACGCAATCGCTTGCGCCAGCGTAAAGATTGCACCGCGCCGCCCGGCCTGACGCTCGAACCGCTCGGCGTGCGAACGGTCGAGCACGAAGTTCATGGCGTCGCACATCCGGATCACCGTGCTCGCGTTCCAGTACCATGGGCTCAGGCTGACATGAACCAGGGTGGATTGGGGCTCGGCTGAAATCAGCGCGCCGTCGGTCATCGCCAGCCGCACCGGCCCCAGGCAGCAGGCGCAGTAAGCCTCGATGTGGCAGGCCTTGCCGGCAAACGGCGGCATCTTGGAGGCCGCCACCGCTTCCATCGCGCATCCCAGGTAGCCGTTGAAGCGCCCGTCGATAATAAGGCGCGCCTGCGAGGGATAGGCGGAAAAGGGCATGCACTTGAGGAGGTTGACGTTTTCGGTCTCCTGGTCGATGACCACCATGATGCCCAGGTCCAGCTCGCGATAAGCCTGCATCAGGCGGCGGCGGTCAAAACCGGTCGCCTCGGTGGCGTCGCGCAGATTGGGCGGGTAGCCGCGCGCGCACCAGAACTCGTAGAGGAACTGGCGCAGCTTGATCGCGTCCTCGCCGAAGCGGAAATCGGGTACGTTTTGCGGCATGGCTGATCTCCCGGACTAGCCGGTGAACTCCGGCATTATCTTTTTGGCAAACACCTGTGCGAATTCATCGGAAGGCACTATCAGCTTGAAGTAGGTGCATCCCAGCTCCTCGATCCGCGAGCGAATCGCGCGCCGGAGTTCATCGACCGTGCCGATCAAAAGCGCCGGTGCGTTGCGTGCGGCTTGTGCGTCGGGCAGTTGCGGCTTGAAGTTACCGGTCGTGATCTCGCGCGCCACACGGGCCGCCACCGCCTCGCTCTCGGCGGCGCTGGCGGCAGGATAAACCTTCACCATCGCGCTGACCTCGACATCGGCGGGATTGCGCCCGGCCTTGGCGGCCAGCTCGCGCATGATTCCGAGCCGGCGCTTGAGTTCCGCCATGGTCAGCGTGTGGGTGAAGAAGCTCATCATGTCGGCGTCCTGAGCGGTGATGCGCAATGTGCGCAGGTCGGTGCCGCCAATCATGATCGGCGGATGAGGTTTTTGCAGCGGCGGCGGCAGATTGACCGCCTTGTCGATGCGGAAGTAGCGCCCCGCAAAGCTGGGCTCGAATTGCGTCCACATCGCCTTCATCACCTTGACGCCCTCGCCCAGTTGCGCGATGCGCTCGGCGGTTGACGGGTAGCGGTAGCCGTAGGCTTCGTACTCGCTGCGCAGCCAGCCCGCGCCGACGCCGACCGTGATGCGGCCACCGCTGATGTAATCCAGCGTGGTGAACATCTTGGCCAGCAGGGCCGGATTGCGAAACGACATGCAGCCGACCGTCGGCACCAGCCGCACCCGCCGCGTGATGGAGGCCATCCACGCCAGCATCGTGTAGCACTCGAATTGCGCAATCCGCTCACCGGGTGATTTGGCGGGCAGCAGATGGTCGTCGAAGGAAATCGAATGGTAGCCCAGTTGCTCGGCCAGCAGCGTGCTGCGCCGGGCGCGTTCGAAGTCGCCGTTGAAGATGTGCAATCCAAACTTGATCCGGGGGGTCATCGCGAAATCCCGTGCGGGCGCGCCGCACCACAAGCGCGCTTTCCGGAGAAGCAGCGGAAATCTACAAAAAGTCCGCCGTGATGGCAAACTCCTACGGTAAACGAATCCGGGGCGGCGGGCGTCAAAAGCATCGGAGGCCTGAGAGGGTGACTCAGGAGGTCTTCGATGGATAGCAAATCACATCGCGCCGGCGGCAGGGCCGGACTGGGTCTGAAGGGCAAGATCGTTGCGCTGCTTTGTGCGGCAGCAGTGGCGGGCGCACTGAGCGGATGTTACGCGCCGGGGCT
Source organism: Pseudomonadota bacterium (assembly GCA_021325025.1). GTDB lineage: Bacteria > Desulfobacterota > Binatia > Binatales > Binataceae > JAJPJA01. Next base: position 125,919 of record JAJPHZ010000011.1, read on the forward strand.
GGGAATGACGCCGGGCGAGACCGGCGCTTTGGCCGGCGGCGCGCTCGGTGCGGGCGGCGGCGCGCTGATTGGTTCAACCATGGGTGCGCCGGGCACGGGTGCGATAATCGGCGGCCTGGGCGGCGCAGCGGGCGGCTACCTGATTGGCAGGTCAGTCGAGCGCCGCGACTATTACGGTTATCCGTACTACTACTGAGCGCGCCAAGCATTTGTTCGTGAGTCCAAGAGTTCGGTTGATAGGCCGGGCCATGGCAGGGGCGAGCTGAATAAGTGGGGCGGGCATCCTTGCTCGCCATCGATGCGCGAGGCTTGCTCGCGCCACTCTATTTGACCGCTGGCGCGAACAACTGCGCCGTCAGTGAGCGGTCGGCGCGAAGCACCGTAGCAGGACAACCAAGGGCATGGCTTAGCGGCTTTGGCGGCGCAGGAAGCCGTAACCGAACAGGTTGAAGCCCAGCACCGCGTAAAAGATCGCCAGTCCCGGAAAAGTGGCCAGCCATGGCGCGGTGCGGAAATACAGCTCCGCCTCTTCGATCATCCGGCCCCAACTGGGAGTCGGCGGAGGAACGCCCAGGCCCAAAAAGCTCAGCGCCGCGTCGAGCAGCAGCGTGCCCGACGTGGCCAGCGCGCCCATCACCACGATCAGCGGCAGAACGTTGGGCAGCAGATGGCGCCCGATGAGCCGCAATGACGATGCACCCAGCGAACGAGCCGCCACCATAAAGTCGCGCTGACTCACCGACAGCGCTTCGGCGCGCACCACGCGCGCCACCTGCGTCCAGGATACCAGCCCGATCACGATGAGGATGCTGGTCAGGCTGGGGCTGAGCACCGCCACCAGCGCCATCGCCAGCAGCAGCGCAGGCAGCGTCAGCATCATGTCGGTAAAGCGCATCAGCGCAACGTCGACGGCGCCGCGGAAGAATCCCGCCGCCAGGCCGATCGCGACGCCGATCGTCATCGTGACCAGCATCCCGGCCACGCCGACGACCAGCGAGATGCGCGCGCCGTAGATGATTCGCGACAGCACGTCGCGTCCCAACTCATCGGTGCCCAGCGGAAACGCCCAACTGGGCGGCGCCGGCTCGCCGTAGGTCGGCGCGACCGCCCGGGTCGGGTCGTGCGGTGCGATGAGCGGCGCGGCGGCGGCAATCACCGCCAGGCTCAGCACCATCAGCAGGCCCACCAGCTCCATCGCGCCCAGCCGCTGCTTCATACCCGCTCACCGAGGCTGATGCGCGGATCGAGCCACGCATAGAGCAGATCGACCAGCAGATTGGCGGCCACGATCAGGAAGGCGGAGAACAGCACGGTGCCCATGATCAGCGGGATGTCGAGGTTGAAGATCGCTTCGAACGCAAGCCGCCCGATTCCCGGCCAATTGAACACCGTCTCCGTCAGCACTACGCCCGACAGCAGTCCCGCCAGGTCAAGGCCGGCCAGCGTGACCAGCGGCAGCAGCGCGTTGGCCATCCCATGCTTGAGCATCGCGCGCCGGCGTGACAGCCCTTTGCCGAGCGCGGTGCGGATGTAATCCTGGCCCATCACTTCGCCCAGGCTGGTGTGCAGGATGCGCGAATAGTAGCCGCCCGCGCCCAGCGCCAGCGTCAGCGTCGGCAGAATCAGGCTGCGCGCGCCGCTGAAGCCGCCCAGGGGAAAGGAATGCAGGTACAAGCCGCCGAAAATCAGCAGCATTGTGCCCAGCCAGAACACCGGCATCGAGATCAGCGCCAGCGACACCACCAACAGGCCGTGATCGACGGCGCGGTCGCGATAGGCCGCCGCGGCCATTCCCATCGCCGCGCCGATGACGAGCGACACCACCATCGCGCACACCGCCAGGATCGCGGTGGCGCCCAGCCGCTCGGCGATCAGATGCGTGACGCTTTCGCGCATGATGTAGGAGCGGCCCAAATCGCCGTGCAGCGCGCGATCCAGGTAGCGGCCATACTGGATGTAGATCGGCTGGTCGAGCCCCAACTGCGTGCGGATCATCGCCAGCGTCTGCGGGTCGGCCTTGGCGCCGGCGATCGTGACCGCCGGGTCGGCGGGCACCACGAACGCGATCACAAAGGTGATAATCGAGGTGCCCAGCAGCACCACGATTCCGAAAGCAAGACGGCGCACGATGTGAGCCAGCATCGGCACTAGCACTATTCCGACAGCATCCCCCGCCGGCGCAGCAATTGCGCCAGATGGCGCTCGGCGCGCTGGCGATGGCGCGCCCCTTCGCCGCCGGCGTCCGCGGTTTCCAACGCATCGCGGTCGGCGGGGCTGAGTTCGGCCACCGCCGCGTCCAGTGCCGACAGCAGCGCCGATTGCTCCGCACTGCGTTGGGCAAGCGCGCGCAGCGCCCGGCGATGGGCCAGAAACGCGGTCAGCGACGAATACGCGGGAGCTTTCACGACACCGCGTTGACTTCGACGCCGCTCAGCCAGCCAATCAGCTTGCCCAGGGCGAAGCCGGCCACCGCGGCGCCCAGCGCAATAGCCAGGAAATGCGCCCCGCTGCGCCAGCGGCTGCGATCCGCCAGCCATCCTTCGAAATAGCCGACTGCGAACAGCGCCGCGGCGGTGGCAATCACCGCGCCGGCCAGCCCGTAGTTGGTCAACGGGATCAGCACGAACGGCACCAGCGGCACCAGCGCGCCAATCATGAACGCCAGCCCCATCACGATGCCGTCGGTAACGGGATTGGAGACCAGCGTTTCGCCGATTCCGTAAACCTTTTCCTCGGCGGTCTTGGTCAGCGCCTCGGGCGCGGAACTGAGCAGCTTGACCACCCGGTAGCCGGCCTCGCGGCTCAGCCCTTCGCGCGCCAGTTGATCGAGCAGGCTTTCCTGGATCAGGTAAGGCTCATTGACGACCTCGTCGCGGGCGCGATGGAGTTCGCCCTCCAGCACTTCACCTTCGGCGCGCGTCCCCAGGTAGGCGCCCGCCGCCATCGAAATCGCGCCGGCCGCGGTCGAGGCCAGCGCCGTCAGGATCACCTCGTAGCGCCTGGGCAGCGCGCCTGCCAGTCCGCACAGGACCCCGGCGGTGGTAAGGATTCCGTCCTGCATCCCGAAGACGACCTCGCGGATGTTGGACAGCCGCTCAAAGCGCTGGCGTCGTTGTTCGGCGGTGATGGCCAAGGTTCGCGTGCGGCGCCGCCGCTGCTAGGCGGCCGTCTCCGAGTCGGGTTTCCAGTCTGCCGGACACATCCGTCCGCTGCGCAGCGCGCGCACCACGCGCAGCGTCTCCGCGACGCTGCGTCCGACGTTAGCCTGACTGGCCACCGCGTACAGCACCTTGCGCGCCGCATCGATGATGAAGGTGGCGCGCATCGCCACGCCTTCGCGTTCGTCAAACGCACCGTAGCTGCGCGCCAGCTTGCCGCCCTCATCCGCGGCCAGCGGATAGTCCACTCCGCCCAGCTCGCGGATCCATTCCAGATGGGTCTGGACACCGTCGCAGCTCACGCCGATAATCCGCGTCCTTTCGGCGGTAAACTCCGGCAGCATCTGCTGGAATCCTTTGACTTCGGTCGGACAGATGAAGGAGAAGTCCTTGGGATAAAAGAACAGCACGACCATCTCCGCGCCCGGGCGCGCCAAGCTGACACGTCCGGCCCGGGCGCCCACGGCGGCAGGCAGATCGAAATCGGGGGCGGTATCGCCTGGTTTCAGCATCGGTCCTCAGCGGCAACTCGCGGATGAAGAGCGTAAATCAAAAGTTGCCCCAATGCCATTGCTACTGGATCTCATAGGTTAGGTTGACCGTCGCCGGGACCGTGATCTGACCCGGCGAGATCGGCGTGGGTTCCGACGGCGCCGCCGCAAAGCGTGCGGCAGCCATGCTCATGAAACGGATCGGACGCGGCTCGGCGCTGGTTGACGCACGCAGCACACGCTTGAGCTTGACGCCTAGCGCCGCGGCCAGCGCGCGCGCCTGACCCATCGCGTCGCCCGCCGCCTTGGCGATCGCCTCGTTGCGCGCAGCGCTCTGATCGCGCATGGTGAAGCTGACCGAATCGACCCGGTTGGCGCCAGCGCCGATCGCGGCGTCGATCAACGCGCCGACGCGGTCCAGGGCCGTGGTCTCGACGGTCACCGTATTGACGGCGCGGTAGCCGACAATCCTGGCTTCCACCTCTCCGGGCCGCGACCGATAGTCCGGCATCAGGGTGTACGATCCGGTCTGGATCCTGCCGTTGGTGCCGAGCGCGCCCTTAAGCGCGTCCGCCACCTTTTGCGAAAGCCGCGCGTTGGCCGACGCCGCCTTGGCGGCGGTCTCCGCGTGAGTCTCCACCGCGACATCCATCGTGGCGCGGTCGGGATTCGCGCGCACTTCCGCACTGCCGGTCACTTCGATAGTCGGGACCGGCGTGCTCTGCGGTGTGGCCTGGGCCATGGCCGGAGCGGGTGCGATCAGCGCAAGCATCATCAGCAGGAGGGGAGTCTTCATCGGCAGTCCTTGCGCGTACCTGGGTTGCTTCAATTTTGGCTGCGCAGGCGCATCGGGCGCAACCCTGGCGTCAGATCGATCAGCGGGCGGATATGGAATCGCAGCGGGCGCGCGCTTAATCTGAAGCAGCGGCCGCGCCAGGTGCGGGCGCCTCCACGATGGCAGACAAGCAGGAAAAGAAAGTCACGCCCCGCTCGCAGGATTTCGCCGGATGGTACAACGACGTGATTCTGCGCGCCGAACTGGCCGACTACTCGCCGGTGCGCGGATGTATCGTGTTTCGGCCCGACGGCTTTGCGATTTGGGAGGCGCTGCGCGACGAGCTGGACCGGCGCATCAAGCGCACCGGCGCGCGCAACGCCTACTTCCCGATGTTCATCCCGCAAAGCTTCATCGCCCGGGAAGCCGAGCATGTCGAGGGCTTCTCGCCCGAGTTGGCGGTGGTCACGCACGGCGGCGGCAAGGAGCTGGAGGAGCCGCTGATCGTACGCCCCACTTCCGAGACCATCATCAACCACATGTTCGCGCAGTGGATCCATTCCCATCGCGACCTGCCGCTGATGGTCAATCAATGGTGCAACGTGGTGCGCTGGGAGATGCGCACCCGGATGTTCCTGCGCACCACGGAATTTCTCTGGCAGGAGGGGCATACCGCACACGCCACGCAGACCGAAGCCGAGGCCGAGACGCTCAAGATGCTGGAGGTGTACCGCACCTTCGGCGAGGAGTTCCTGGCGATTCCGCTGATCTGGGGCCGCAAGAGCGCGGCCGAGCGCTTTGCCGGCGCGGTCGAGACCTACACCATCGAGGGATTGATGGGCGACGGGCGGGCGCTGCAATGCGGCACTTCGCACTTTTTGGGGCAGAACTTCGCGCGCGCCTTCAACACCCGCTTCCTCGACGACAACAACGAGCTGCAATTCGTCTGGCAGACCAGTTGGGGAGTATCGACGCGCCTGCTGGGCGCGCTGATCATGGTGCATGGCGACGACCAGGGGCTGCGCCTGCCGCCGCGCGTCGCGCCGATGCAGGCGGTGATCGTTCCGATCTGGCGCAAGGCCGAGGAACGCGAGCAGGTGCTCGCTGCGGCGCAATCGTGTCTGGCGGCGCTGCAGGCGGCCGGCATCCGCACCCACCTGGACGCCCGCGAAGGCGTCACCCCCGGTTTCAAGTTCAACGACTGGGAGATGCGCGGGGTGCCGGTGCGCGTCGAGATCGGCCCGCGCGACGTGGCCGCCGGATCCGTGATCCTGGCGCGGCGCGATATCGCGTCCAAGGAGGCCAAGGTCAAGGCGCCGCTGGGCGATCTGACCTCCGCAATGAACAAACTGTTGGACGAAATCCAGAACAATCTGTTTGCGCAGGCGAGGGCCGCGATGGCGGCCGAGACGCGCACGTTTGACAACTACGAGGCATTGCGCCGCCAGATGGAGGGCGAGGGCGGCGGCGGGCTGGCCGAGCTTCATTGGTGCGGCGACCCGGCCTGCGAAACCCGCATCCGGGAAGAGACCCGCGCCACCTGCCGCGCTATCCCGCTGGAGCGGCAATCCACCGGCCCCTGTATCGTGTGCGGCAAGCCGGGCCAACGCGCCTTCTTCGCCAAGGCCTACTGAAGCAACGATAAAAACCAGATGCGCGAGACGATCCTGGGATTTATCGCCCGCCTGCGCCAGGCCGGCGTGCGGATTTCGGTCGCCGAATCGCTCGACGCGGCGCACGCAGTGGCGGCCGCCGGCTTGGAACGCATCCGGATGCGCGAGGCGCTGGCCGCCACGCTGATCAAGGATGAGGCCGACCGGCCCCTGTTCGATCGCGAGTTCGACCTCTACTTCGCCGCCGCCCGCAAGGCGGGCCGCCAGGTGCGGCGCGGGCAGAGTTGGCAGGGGATGGTCGGGCGGCACGGCAGGCCTTCCGAGGGCGGCGTGCAGCCGCATCCGCCGCGCCAGCACCAGGAACGTCCGGCGCGGGATCAAAGCGTCAAGTCCGCCACGGTCGAAGGGGACGACAAAGCCGCTGCGCCGCAAGAGGATCGCGGTTTGGATGAAGCGGGCGAACGCGCCCGCGGCGATCGCAAACCAAATCAGGCGGGTGCCGCCGCGGCGCGCAATCGCGAGGCCGAAACCAAGCTCTTCAGCGTCTACACCGACCTCGATTACGAGCAGGCACTTGAATCACTGGAGCCGCTCAAGCGCCGCTTCCGCGTTCGGGTCGGACGGCGGCTGCGGATGGCGCAGCGCGGCCGGATCGATATCCGGCGCACGATCCGCGCCGCGATTCAGCGCGGCGGCGCGCTGCTCGATTTGCGGATGCGCCGGCGGCGTCCGCGCCACGTCGAACTGATACTGCTGGCCGACATCTCGGGCTCGGTGCGCTACGCGTCGAGCCTGATGCTGGGGCTGGCGGCGGGCGCGCGCGAATGCTTCCGCAGCATCCATAGCTTCGTTTACGTCGACCATCTGGCGGAAGCGGGCTTCGAGCGCGGCTACCTCCACATGACCCCGATGCTCGACCTTTACGCCCGCTCGGACTTCGGCCGCGTGCTGGCCGAGCTGGTCGCCACCAGAGGCCATCTGCTCAACCGCGCCGCGCTGGTGGTAATCCTGGGCGACGGCCGCAACAACCGCCGCCCGGCCCGTGCCGACCTGCTGCGCCAAATCCGGCGCCGGTGCCGCGCGGTGGTGTGGCTCAATCCCGAAGATCCCGCCCGCTGGGGCAGCGGCGACAGCGCGATTGCGACCTACGCCCGCGAAGTCGACGCCCTGATCCCGTGCCCCAACCTGCGCGATTTGGAAAAATCCCTGACCCGGGTCGCTTGACCCGGCTTGGATAGCAGCTAGAACCCGTCTAAAGTATGGTTTTTGGCCGTGGAACTGGGCGCAGGCCAATGCCAGGCGAAGCCACCCTAGCTCAGTCGGTAGAGCAGCTGATTCGTAATCAGCAGGTCGTCGGTTCGAATCCGACGGGTGGCTCCAA
>JAJPHZ010000006.1 GCA_021325025.1 Pseudomonadota bacterium
GGCCGATCGGCCCGCACACTATCCAGACTTTCACCACCGAATGGCGCGCCTACATCTTCACGGTGTGGGGCAGCGATGAGCCGGACGAATTACCCAGTACATCGATGGAGGCGGGATGGCTGCCGGAGATGTCGCGCGACGCGGAGAAGGCCAAAATCGATCCCACTTACGCCGACGGGCTTTACTACGGCCCCTCGCGCGGCCACGTGCATGAAAAATATGCGCAACTGATTGGCGTGCCGCGCGGCTACGGCTACGGCGCCACGATGGGCGCCTGGATCCTCGATTATCTTAGCAACTGGGGCGGCGAACTGGGCTTCGTAGTCCATTGCAACGCGCGCTATATCGGTCCCGCCTTTGTTGGCGACGCCACGTTCCTGACCGGCCGGGTCACCAAGAAAGAGCAGAACCCGGCAGCCAAAAACGGCATCGTCACCGTGGATTTCGAGATGAAAAATCAGAGCGGGATGCTGATGGCCAAGGGGCCGGCCGAGATCAGACTGCCCCTGAGGTGAGAAAACAGGACGGCCGTGGCCGCGCCCGCTGAAATTGGGCGCGGCCGCAGCCGATTTGGATTACTTCATCACGCGATCCAGACCGCTGGGAGTGTATACGCCGGGAGCCCGGTACTCGCCCGGCACCTGGTCGTCGATCGTCAGGTCGTAGCCGTAGCTGGCCGTGGCGTGGTTGTTCTCCCAATCATAGCCCATCGCACCGCCGAAAGCCCGCGGCTGAACCGTTCTGTGACCTTCATACATTACGGTGCCAGGGTAATCCCATACTACATGGTAGAGTTTTTCGGTACGGTCGTAGTTCTCTTCGGTATATGTTTGCCAGGTCTGCGTATCGACGGAAAAGATGCGGTCCGAATAGCAGTAGCCCCGTCCCAAAGCTTCGGTTGCGCGCATGTTAATCAAGTATACTTTGCGCACTTGCCATTTTGTATATCCGGCTTTCGGCCAGCCCGGGAAAGCCACCCCGGTATTCTTGTCGCCGCCCATGAAGGCTGAGCGCGCACCTTCGGTGAAGGCGACCTTTTCGTCGATGAAAGGCACCAGTAACTTCTTTTCACCCAGATATTCGGGCCTGAAAAAGGCCGGCTTCCAGTCGCTGTCATCGGCCAGAAAATCGGTCCCCAGGATCGGCGCACAGCGCGAGGCGCTCGACAGCCGCAGCGACCGGCGCAGGCTGGGCAGGAATGCATACTCCTCGGTCAGCCGGGTCGGATCTTCCGGTATCAGCTCCAGCGCGGTGGTATATTTAGCCTGTTCAGGAATCATTTCGATGAAACGGTTCGCGACGATATAGCCGGCCGCGTCGGGAAGGTTCATCGGGTAGGGCGGGTCGCTCATGTGCATCAGGCGGTAAAAGGCGTCATCCGTGTCCTCCGGTTGCACGTTGCCGAATGAGTCGGTTAACCAGTTATGGCTGAATTCATGCAGCACAAAGGGCTGAAAGAACCCCATCCAGAGGTTGTACATTATCTTGGCCGCCTTGTTCGGCTCGGTCGGGTTCGGAAACGGTGTTCCCGCCTGGTAGCCGGTGTAGATAAAGCCGCCGGTGGCAGGGTAGGGAACTAACCGCGTCTGCCCGGCGTATTTTTCGGTGTCCTGACGCATCGCTTTGGGAATCGGGTAATCTCCGGTAGGTCCGACTTCTACTACGTACTCGGGACTGTCGAGCACGTGAAAATGGCTGTTGCCCTCGAACGCAAGCCGCACGAAATAAGGAAAAAAGTTGCTGTAGCTTTTCCAATTGTGCAACGTAATCCTGGTGCCGGGGGGAATCGTTTGTGGCGATGACGCATCGACCATCTGCTGGTAAACCTTGGGATCGAACTGCTGGGCCGCCGCGATCGCGGCGGTCAGCGTAGTGGCCAGTGCAATTACGGCTACCCACATCACTCGCTTCATGGTCTCTTCTCCATTTCAGAGCAAATATCTGCGGCCCCGATGGTTGCCGCGATTTTCCGCCGGGAGGCGGGAGTGTTCGACAATAGAGCCCGCGCGTCGGTTTTGGCGGTTCTATGCAAAGCGGGTTTGGCGTCGGTCAGCGTCGCCATGGCGGCATTATCGCCGACGCTGGATAATTGTCAACAGCAATAATAATTGTATATGCAAAAATTCCGTGCTGTTCGAGTGCAGGACGCGACGGCACGCAGAAGAAACCGCATCATGCCAAGGAGTCGGTGCTAACTTTCGGTATCGGCGATGGCGCAACCGCGAGGTGCGGGAAATTCAGATGAGGTGCGGTACCGTGTGTTGACGCGGCCGGCGGGCCGGTAGGGGGACGGGTGACGCGTGCGGTCCGGCGAAATCCCCATTTGCGCTGCACGGTGAATTTGTCGTAAGCATTTTTGCGTATGAGCGCTTGAGAACAGGTACGGGGGTAAGGCCAATGGCGCTGAACATTGATCGCTTCGTGTCGGCCGACAGCCACATCAATGAACCCGACGACTTGTGGGTCACGCGTATGGATCGGCGGTTTCGCGACGACGCGCCGCATATGGAGGTGCGAGAGGGCGTCAAGACCTGGGTGGTGAAAGGTCTATATGCAACGCCGGAGGACAGTCCCCTGATGGCGGCGACCGACGAAAAGCAGCGGCCGGCGATGGATACCGGCCGTGGCGGACGGCACGAACAGGTGCGGCCCGGCGGCCTGGATCCACATCTGCGGCTGCTCGACCAGGATGTCGACCATATTGGCGCCGAGGTGCTGTATCCCGGCCACGCGCTGCTGTTCTACGGCATCGCCGATGCCGACTACCAGCGCGAGTGTCTGCGCGTTTATAACGACTTCGCCAGTGAGTTTTCGGCCACCAACCCCCAGCGCCTGCTGGGCGTGGGGATGCTACCGTTTCGGGGCCCGCTTGAATGGGCGATCGCGGAAGCCGAGCGCTGCGCCAGGTTGGGGCTGCGCGAAGTGATGATCCCGAACCTTCCGGCCCGCCCCTATCACGATCCCTATTACGAACCGCTGTGGGATGCTCTGGAGGCTATCGGTCTGCCGGTTGTAGCCCACACCGCTACCCAGGAAGAGCAACTGGACCTGGCCGTGACTTCGGTGCCGATAAACGCCTGGGTGGTGGACGAGAAGATCGTCAACATGATGCGTTGGCTGTCGCGGCTGATTGCAGGCGGTGTCCCCCAGCGCCATCCACGCCTGCGCTTTGTGATGGTGGAGAGCGGAATCGGGTGGATTCCGGCGATGCTGCGCTTTATGGACCATTGGTGGGAAGATCATCACAAATGGATGCAGCCGAGACTTGAGGAGCCGCCCAGCTCCTATTTCAAGCAGCAGTTTTGGGCGACCTTCGAGGATGATCGACCGGGTGTGATGGTTCGTCATCTGCTCAATCCCAATCACCTGATGTGGGGCTCTGACTATCCGCACAGCGAAGGGACCTTCCCGCATTCCAAGGAGCGCATCGAGCAGGATTTTGCCGACATTCCGGAGGCTGAGACGCGCCGCCTGGTTCGGGACAACGCGGCGGAATTATATGGCCTATCACTGACTTGATTTGCCGGAACGGCGCTGGTTACCGTTTCGATTGACCCTCAACGATTTGCGACTACATCGAAGGACGACAGATACTAATCGGTAAGTTGATATAATGGGAGAGATCCTCGATGGCCTCGACGGTGCAGACAGTGCTGGGTCCGATTCCGGTCGATCGGCTTGGCCTGACCCTGATGCACGAGCATCTTCGCGCCTGTTATCCGGGATGGGAGGTCGATACGACGCTGGTCTTCGACCGCGAGCGCGAGGTTGCCCGAGTCGCGGCCAAACTTGCGGCGCTCAAGCGGTTTGCAGTCATGTCGGTGGTGGATCCGTGTCCGATGGAGATTGGACGCGATCCCGCTTTCATGGCCGAAGTGTCGCGCCGCACCGGCATCAACATAATCTGCACCACCGGGTTGTACATCGAGCACGGCCTGCCGCTGGCCGGCTTTCCGCCGTACTTTAAAACGATGCGCGAAGCGCAGATCCAGCGCGTGTATACCACCGAATTGACCCAGGGCATCGGTCCGCAGCGCATCCGTCCCGGCCTCATCAAGTGCGCCACCGGACCGCATCGGATTGGCAAGTATGAGGAGCGCGCGCTGCGTGCGGCGGCGCGCACCGCGCTCGCCCTCGACGTGCGCATCACCACTCATACCACTGCTGGCTCGATGGGTAGCGAACAACTTGATATCTTCCTCTCCGAAGGCATGAAACCGCATCACATCGTGATCGGACATTCCGACATCAATCCCGATCCGGCCTATCATCGCTCGCTGATGGACCGGGGATGCTATGTCGGCTTCGACACCATCGGATTCAGCGACACCCCGCCCGACCAGGTCCGCGCCGAAAATCTGGTCGCGCTGGCCCGCGCGGGCTACGAAAAGCAGATCATGCTGTCGCAGGATAACGTCGGATGCTGGATGTTTGCCGAAGAGGACCTGCCGCAGCTTATCAAGACCCTGGAGTCCTCGCCCCGGCGCCGCTACACCTATCTTTTCGAAGAGTTCGTTCCTGGACTTTTGCGCGCCGGAGTCAGTGCGGATGCGATTGAGACCATGATGGTGCACAATCCGCGCCGCTATTTCGCGGGGGATCCCCTTTAAAGTGCCGACGTGCAGAATCGAGGACGTGTTGTGGGTTCGCTTTCGGGCAAGATCGCTGTGGTGACGGGCGCCAGCCGTGGTATCGGCAAGGGAGTTGCTCTGGCTTTGGGGGAAGAGGGCGCCACGGTTTACGTGACTGGACGGACCGTCAGCCCGGGTTCCGCGCCGCTGCCTGGCACCATCGGCCAGACCGCTGCGGAGGTCGACCGCCGCGGCGGTAAGGGCATTGCCGTGCAGGTTGACCATGGCAATGACGACCAGGTCGCGTCGCTCTTCGCGCAGATCAGGCAAGAGCAGGGCCGCCTGGACATCCTGGTCAACAACGCCTTCGCGTTGCCCGAAGACCTGACCGAGCCCAAACCGTTTTGGGAAAAGCCGCTCTTGTACTGGCAGATGGTCGATGTCGGCGTGCGTTCCAACTATATAGCGGCGTGGCATGCGGCCCGCATTATGGTCCCGCAGAAGTCGGGTCTGATCGTGGCCACCTCGGGCTACACCGGAGTCAGGTACACTTACGGCGTGGTCTTCGGCACCTGCAAGGCCGCCGTCGATCGGATGGCACGCGACATGGCAATCGAGCTGCGGCCACACAATGTAGCTTCGATTTCGCTGTGGCTGGGCCTCACCTTTACCGAACGCGCGCAGCGCGCCCTCAAAGAACATCCTGAGATGTCGTCGCAGACCGTTACGAACCCCGATGTTGCCACGTCCATTGAGTTTCCCGGCCGGGTAATCGCGGCGCTTGCCAAAGACCCGGACATCATGAAGCAATCGGGCGGCACTCACATCGCCGCCGAACTGGCGCAGCGCTATGGGGTCACTGACATCGACGGGAAAGTGCCCCCGTCGCTGCGCGCGCAGCGCGGCTCTCCACTCTACGCGCCGATTTAGCGGGCCGGACTCGTTGCCAACCCAAAAGGAGCGTCAATTGCCGGAACTCAGATTCGATAAGCGTGTAGCCGTGATTACAGGGGCGGGCAGAGGCCTGGGCCGTGCCTATGCTGTGCTGCTTGCATCCAGAGGGGCAAGCGTCGTCGTCAACGACACCGGGGGCAGCCTGGCGGGGGAAGGCATCGATGCGGGTCCTGCTGAGGCGGTGGCGCGGGAGATAAAATCCGCCGGCGGCGAAGCGATCGCCGCTACGCAGTCGGTAGCCACACCGGAAGGAGGAAACGCGATTATCAAGGCGGCGCTGGAGCGCTATGGCCGCATCGACATCCTCATCCACAACGCCGGCATAGTGCGCGCAGCGTCACTCAAGGAAATGACGCAGCAAGACTTCGACGCCGTGCTCGATGTCCACCTTCGAGGTGCTTTCCACGTTGTTCGGCCCGCCTTCATTCAGATGTGCAAGGCAGGTTACGGCCGAATCGTGCTGACGTCATCGATCGGCGGCTTGTATGGCAATCGGCGCCAGGCAAATTACGGCGTGGCCAAGGCGGGCATCATCGGATTGTCCAACGTCGTCGCGCTTGAGGGTGCCGCCGAGGGCGTCAAGTGCAACGTCATCGTGCCCGCCGCCGTGACCAGAATGGCCGAAGGCTTGGACACCAGCGCTTATCCGCCAATGTCGCCCGAAATGGTGGCGCCGGTGGTGGCCTGGCTTGCCCACGAATCCTGTTCGATCTCGGGGGAGATGCTGATTTCCATTGCCGGCCGTGTTGCGAAGGCCCTGATCATCGAGTCCCGCGGTGTATACAGAGGCAGATGGACGATTGAAGATGTGGCCGCGCAGATCGATGCCATCCGAAACATGGATGCGCCCTTCATCGCCGGCGGCGATGCCCATGCCGATCATATTCGGTATAGTTTCGAGATGGCCGCCAAAGGCCGCGCTTCGAAGTAAAATCACAACGGCAATAAGCGGTGGAGGGCCGCCGGGCCTCGAGCGGCCCGCGCCGCGGTCGGCACCGTCGACCGTGCCTTGCTCGCAGAGCTTGCGGCGCAAGGTCCTTCAGGCTAATGAAATTGAGCTCGGAGCGGACGTTCCGGCTAGAAAAAGGTACGCCGGGTTGCCTGTGGGCGAGCCGCTATCGATAAGGAGACCGCACAGATGAGTGAACGATCCGAATTGCTCAAGGCCACAGATGAGGTTATCGACGACGCGGTGAAGTATGCCGATCCCATGGTGCTTCGCGGCCTTCTGTATCAGCTCACGGGTGACGAGAGCATCGCGGCCACCAGGGTCGCCACGATGACCATCAGAAATACCGACATAACGGCGGTTACCAACCCCGCCGACGTAGCCCTGATTCAAGCCAAGGCGGCCGCATTTCTGAAGTCCTATCGGGACCAGGGCGCCGGTGACATCTCTTACGGTCCGCCCGAACGGCTGCGCCGCAGCATGAATCTTACTCTTGGAATTGATATTCCCGACTCCGAATTCGAGTTGTGGCTGGAGCAATTGGCGCTCGATCCATGGGCGCGGGGCCTGAATTGGCAGGAGCCGCCGCCGGCGCACGAGTTACAAAAATTCGTGGTAGCCGTGATCGGTGCCGGGATGGGAGGCCTGAACGCGGCCGTCCAAATGAAGCATGCCGGCATTCCATATTTCGTAATCGAGAAGAACGACGAGGTTGGCGGTACGTGGTATGAAAACCGCTACCCGGGCGCCCGGGTGGATTCTCCAAGCCGCACCTACACGCATATCTATGGAGTTGATTTCGAATATCCTAATGCTTACTGCCCGCAGCGTGAGAACCTGAAGTATTTCAAGTGGGTGGCCGACCATTTCGATATTCGCAAAGACATTACGTTCAACACCGAGGTCAAGTCGCTCATCTGGGATGAGGACGCCAAGCTGTGGGAAATCAGGGCCGAAGGGCCCGACGGGCCACGCGTTTGGCGCGCGAACGCGGTGATCACGAGCGTTGGATTCCTGGCGCGGCCGAACATGCCAAACATCGAAGGCATGGAGACGTTCGCGGGCCAGGCATTCCATACCGCCCGCTGGCCCCGCGATCTGGAGTTGAAGGGCAAACGGGTTGCGGTGATTGGGACCGGCGCCACTGGATACCAATTGATTCCGGAGCTCGCAAAATTGGTCGGCCATACCTACGTTTTTCAGCGCACGCCCAATTGGTGCTTCGACACCAAGGGATATCTGGAGCCGTTTCCGCCGCAGGTGAACTGGCTGGATCGGAACTTCCCCTACGTCAGGAATTTTATCCGCCTGCGAGTCAGTTGGCTTACGGGCCCGGACAGCGTCATGAAGACCATGCGCATCGATCCTGAGTTCAAAGATGAGCATGCAAGGAGTGAACGCAACAAGAGGGTCCGCGAGCAGCAAATCGAATTCATCAAAAGAAAGCTCGCAAGCCGGCCGGACCTTATCGAGAAGATGATCCCGGTTGCGCCTCCATACTCGGCGCGGCCCATTATCGTTGATGCGAATTACTGCATCTACGACGCATTGCTGCGCGATGATGTTACGCTGGTTACCGAGCCGATTCGGAGGATCACGCCGCGCGGGATCGAAGTTGAAGGCGGTGGTGAAATCCCGCTTGACATTATCGTTTATGCCACCGGCTTCAAAGCCAACGACTTTCTGTGGCCGATGGAGGTTCGGGGGCGGGGCGGCAAACGGATCGAGGAGTTATGGGCAAAGGACGGTGCACGTGCGTACCTGGGCACCATGCTGCCCGGGTTTCCGAATTTTTTCATGATCTACGGGCCTAACACCAACAACTTCGGCGGCCTGCAAATTGTCGATTTTGAGGAGATGGTGACGAGATTCGCGCTTGAATGCCTGGCCGGTGTGATTACTCAAAACAAGCGCGTCATCGACGTCACACTGGACGCCTATTGGCGGTACAACGATGAGGTGGATCGGGCCGAGGCGCTGATGATTTACAAGGATCCGCGCGCCCATAACTACTACAAGAACGACAGCGGACGGTCAGCGGCCAACTGCCCAATCGACGTGAGGAAGATCTGGACCTGGCTGCGCAATCCGGCCGGCCGCATGAACGGAAGACAGCCCGGCGATCCGGAGGCAATAGCCAGTCCCACCGTACGGCCGTACCTTGGGGAGGATCTCGTTGTGGAGTGAACATTGTTTGCGGCAGGCGATGGCGCCGCCAGGTCCGGCGGCCGCCATCGCGGCAGCGGAAAGAGACAGGAACGGTGAAAACCCAGGTCGAACCGCGGGCTAGCCTTTTACCCGGCGCATCGTCATCGAGTGACGAAACCGCGATGCCGGATGGGTGTTGATGGTGACCTGGGCGATTTTTCCATCAGACATTTTATAAGTGCGCCGTATTTCAAGCGCCGCCGTTCCGGCCTTGATCTTCAGCCCGGCAGCCAGCGCCGGCGAAATCAGCGCGGCGCCGATTTCCTGCTGAACTTCCGTGATCATTCGCCCGAACAGGTCTTCGATTAGAGGAAAGACCGGACCGCTATAGCGCTGCAGGAGCCTGCCTACCGCCGCGAATTCGCGGTTGATGTAATATTCAGTCCGGCACAAGGGAGCGTCGACGCCATCTTTATGCCGGAATCCGCATACGGACAGCCATTCTTCGCCGCTCCCCAGTCCGGTGCGGGATGCGAGTCTGCCGTTGATCGAAACCATCTTGATTGACTCGATCGCGAAACGCGTACCGGTGGCGAAAGCGACCAGGTCGTTGATCGACATCGCGTCGTGAACATAGAGGTCTGAGGCGCGGGGAGGAAGGACGATGGTGCCCGCTCCCTGCCGCGAAGATACCAGGTTGTCCTCGCGCAGGCGTCGAAGCGCTTCCCGCACCGTGTAGCGGCTGATGGAAAAGCGCTCGCACAGGTCATCTTCGGTCGGAAGTTGCGATCCCACCGGATATACGCCGCCTGCGATCTCCTCCTTCAATGTGCGCGCCACCTGGAGATAAAGATGCTCGGCGGGCTTGATGCCGGACGCGTAGGCGGCCCGCGGTGCGCCTTTGAACGGCCTTGCCCGATGCGACTTCAGTCCGGTCTTCGGTGCCATGGTCCCTTTTTACCAATTGCGCGCGCGCTGACAAGCGCTGGCGGCGGGGCAGAGCGGAGGGCCTTAAGGCCGGCAATAGTTGTCCGGACAAATGCGCCGACGCGATCGGGCTTTCGCTGGAAATTGTCCGCCAGTTAGGAGAGACTTGATGGCAAAAGGACGCAACCTGCGGGCGCGGATATTGACCAGGCCCGCAGACTGCAAGGCAAGGAGACGAATTGGATGTCGCTGCAAAGCGGGCGCTACACGGCCCCCAGACCGCCCAGCGTCGCTGAAGGATGGAGCCTGGAACGGCTGACGCCGCCCAGCCGGCTGTTCGGCGCCAACGGCCTGCGCACCGGCCCCGACGGCCGCATCTATGTGGCGCAGGTGACGGGCAGCCAGATCAGCGCCGTCGATCTGCGAACCGGCCAGTTGGAGACCATCAGTCCGTTGGGCGGCGAAATCATTGCCCCTGATGACGTGGCCTTCGACGCGCACGGCAATCTCTACGCCACCGAAGTGATGGACGGGCGGGTGAGCGTAATCGGTGCCGATAGGCGTCCCAGAGTGCTGCGCGACGACTTGCCTTCCGCCAACGGCATCACCTTTTACCGCGGCCGCTTGTTCATCGACGAATGCCGGCCCAGCGGCCGCTTGTTGGAGCTGTATCCGGCCGGCGGCGCGCCGCGCGTGCTGTTGGATAACATCCCCCTCCCCAACGCGCTGGAGGCCGGACCCGACGGCTGGCTGTATTTTCCGGTGATGGGTGCCAACGAAATCTGGCGCATCGATCCGCAGGGCGGCACGCCCCAACGCGTGGCTGCCGACCTGGGCATTCCCGACGCCGTCAAGTTCGACGCCCAGGGGTACATCATCTCTACCCAGGTGCAGACTGGCCAGGTGCTGCGGATCGACCCGCAAAGTGGCCGGCGCAGCGTGCTGGCCACCCTCACTCCGGGGCTGGACAATCTGACCTTCGTCGGCGACCGACTGTTCGTGTCGAATTTCGACGGTCGCATCGCCGAAGTCCTCGGCGATGGCACAACCCGCACCCTGTTGCCGGGCGGCCTGAACTGGCCGCTGGACCTGGCGGTCGGCGCTGACGGCCAACTATACGTCGCCGACGGCACGAACTTGTACGTCCTCCCGCCCGGAGGCACGTTGCGGTCGGTCGGGATGTTGTTCAGCCCAGGCTATCCGGGCTTCGTGCGCGGCGTGGCGCCGCTGGCGGATGGCTGTTTCGCGGTCACCACCGCGGGTGGTCACGTTGCGCTGTACCGGCCTTCGGAAAAGCAAAGCCAGGTGCTGGCCGATGGGCTGGATCAGCTTTACGGCGTAGCGGTCGCGTCGGGCGATGCTCTTG
The DNA here is from genome assembly GCA_021325025.1 of Pseudomonadota bacterium. Classification (GTDB taxonomy): domain Bacteria; phylum Desulfobacterota; class Binatia; order Binatales; family Binataceae; genus JAJPJA01. The sequence goes on from JAJPHZ010000006.1 coordinate 10,916, forward strand.
TGGTCGCGGAACTGGGCGCGGGGCGCGTTCTGTCGGTGCGGTCGGGCGAGGTACGGGTGCTGGCCGCCGGCCTGCGCGAACCGCTGGGCGTGACGATCGGTCCGGACGGCGCTCCGCTGGTGTCCGAGATGGGAGCGGGCCGGGTCGTCAAGCTGAGCGGAGCCGGGAGCGAAACGGTGCTCGACGGCTTGCAACGGCCGCAAGGTGTGCTGGCGCGCGGCAGCGAACTTTTGGTCGTCGATGCCGGCGCCAAGGCGCTGATTGCTTTCGACCTGCAAAGCGGGGCGCGACGCATCATCGCCGCCGACCTGCCGGTCGGCGCCCCGCCCGGCGTGACGCCCAAGCCCTTGCGCGGATTGCCGCCGTTCTCAGGCCCCCAGGGTCCTTTTGCGGGCATCGCCGCCGGCCCCGACGGCACGCTCTACCTCTCAGCCGACACGGAAGGCAGCGTGCTGGCCCTGCGCCCGGGCCCCACGCGTCGCTGAATTCGACGAAGTCGAGGAACAGACCAATGCAAGACAATCTTCTGAAGCTCGACGGCCGCATCGTCGTGGTGTCGGGTGCCGCCGGCGGCGGCATCGGCACTACGGTCACCCGGATGGTAGCTGGCGCGGGGGCGACGGTGATCGCGGTCAGCCGCTCCCAGGCGAACCTCCAGCGCCATATCGCGCCCCTCGCATCGCAGGGTCTTGCGGTGACGCCGGTGGCCGCCGACGCGCAGACCGAAGAAGGCGTGGCCGCGGTGATGGAATGCGTGCGCAGCGCGCGCGGCACGCTTTATGGCCTGGTCAACGTGGCCGGCGGCGCGGCGCCCTCGACCTGGGGCCGCTCGACGCGGCTTTCGCGGGCGGATTGGCATGCGCTGTTCGCTCAGAATCTCGATTCCATGTTCTTTATGAGCGGGGCGGTGGCCGCGGAACTGAGGGCGCAGGGGCGCCCCGGCTCGCTGGTTTCGATCTCCTCGATCAGCGGCGTCAATTCGGCGCCTTTCCACGTCGGCTATGGCGCGGCCAAGGCGGCGATGCTGTCGGTGGTGCGAACGATGGCGCTGGAGCTGGCCCTAGACGGCATCCGGGTTAATGCGGTGGCGCCCGGACCGACGGCAACCCCGGCCTCGGGCACCTACGTCGGCGAAGATGCGCAGCGCGACCGGCGGGCGATCCCGATGGGACGGCGCGGACGGCCCGAAGAAATTGCCGGTGCCGTGCTGTTCCTGCTCTCGGACCTGTCCAGCTACATCACCGGCCAGTGCCTGATCGTGGACGGCGGCATCAACCTGAGGTGGTCCCATCTGGCCGAGGATAACACGCCCGCCTTTCTCAAGGACGAATCCTTCCGCGCCGCCATGAAGCGTTGAAAGATGTCCGGACAAATTTGATTGGTTTTCATGAGATTCCGGAGTGTCTTAAGGTTGACTGCGGCGAAATCGCTGATAAGTTCAGGGCAGCATCGGATGTTTTTTCCACGCGCAAATCCCCGAAGCGCCGTGCTCAACGGGTCATGCCACAGGTCGCGATTTACCGCATAGGAGGAGGTCATGAACGAGCCGGTTGACATCACGGATTTGGTTCAAGCCGCCGAAGACCTGACCGAGCCGGTAACGATCGGCGTCGAGGCCTACATCTCACCGGAGTATGCGCGCCAGGAGCGCGACAAGCTGTGGCGCAAGGTGTGGCTGCAGACCGGCCGCGTTGAGGAGATTCCCGAAGTCGGCGATTACCTGACCTACGACATCCTCGACGACTCGATTGTGATCGTGCGCACGGCGCCCGATAAGCTCTCCGCCTACCATAATGTCTGTCCCCATCGCGGCCGCCGGCTGGTCGACACGCCGCAGGGTGCCCACCACGCCTGCGGCAGGAAGCGGCAGTTCATCTGCGGCTTTCACGGCTTTCGCTACAACCTCGCTGGCGAGTGCATCCACGTGCCCGAGAAGGAGGACTGGAAGGGCGCGCTGACCGCCCAGCGCACCCATCTGGGCGAGGTCAGCGTCGGCACCTGGGGCGGCTGGATCTGGATCAACATGGATCCCGAATGCGAACCGCTGCGCGATTATCTGGAGCCCGCCGCTACCATGCTCGATCCCTTCGAACTGCAAAACATGCGTTACCGATGGCGGCGGTGGGTGGTGTTCGACTGCAACTGGAAGGTCGCCCTGGAGGCGTTCAACGAGACCTTTCACGTCCCGGCGACGCATCCGGAGTTCACAAAATTCGGCGACTTTCGCGGATGGGCCCGGGTGCAGGGAAAACATAGTAACATCGGCTACGACGCGCCCAAGGATTTGGATGAGAACCAGGCCAAATTGCGCCTTGGCAAGGGCGACCCCCGCACCTCGACTGCGGAGATGCAGGTCTATACCTGGGAACATGTCAAGACCAACACCACCCAGACGCTGGTCGACGCGGCGGTGCGGCTGGTCGATGAATTGCCGGAAGGGACGCCGCCCGACAAGGTGCTCAAGCATTGGCTTGACTCGGCGCGGCGCGACGATGCTGCGCGCGGCGTGATCTGGCCGACCGTCGATCCGCAACATGTCGGCAAAAGCGGCACCGCATGGCAGATCTTTCCCAACTTTCAGATTGGGCACGCGTTAAACAACGCCCTGTGCTACAGCGCGCGGCCCTTTGGCTACGATCCGAATAAATGCATTTTCGAAGCTGTTACTCTTGAGCTTTATCCAAGAGGGCAGGAGCCCAAAACGCAGTGGCTTTACACGCCGGTGGACGACCCGGCATGGCTGAGCGTCCTGCCGCAGGACTTTTCCAACATGGCCGCCGTGCAGCAGGGCATGAAGTCGGCCGGTTTCCGCGGCACGCTGCCCAATCCCTATCGGGAGCGCAGCATCGCCAATCTTCACCGCAATCTGGCCAAATACATGGGCACCGGCGCGCCGCGCAAGCTGAGATGAACAACGCGGCGACCGTAATCGCATTGCGCGCCGGAGTTTTTACATTCGGTGATGCTCCTTGGTGCCATTCGCAGCCACCGAGCGTCAGTGCGAGAACAATCGCCGGGTGGAAGCCTGCGCCAGGCAGCCGGTACGAGGTGACGGCGGCGGGAGAGGATCATCGATGAAGGTCAATATCGGCGTATTCGCACACAATTCCAAAGACTGGGAGCGTATTCAGAGCGGGGATTATAGCCGTCCGCCCGCCACGCCAGATTACGAATTTGTCCAGCGAGCATGTGCGCTCGCCGATCTGGCCGAGCCGCTTGGCTTTGACGGTATCTGGGCGCCGGAACACCAGGGTACTCCGTATGGAATGACGCCCAACCCCATCCAGACCCTTACCTATTTCGCCGGCCGCACCAGGCATATCAGCCTGGGATCTATGGTGGTAGTCACTCCATGGTGGAATCCTATCCGCCTGGCGCATCAGATCGCCTATCTGGACATCGTCTCCAACGGGCGTTACGACACGATTGGACTTGGACGCGGCGTTTCGAAATCCGAGTTCGACGCGGTCGGAGTCCCGCGGGAGGAAAGCCGCCAGCGTTTCGATGAAACCCTCGATATCCTGAAACTGGCCTTTTCCCAGGAGCGCTTTTCCTACGAGGGAAAGATCTTCAAGATCCCCGAGATGTCGCTGCGCCCGGCGCCCAAGAGCCGGGATTTGTTTTCACGTATCTATGGTTCCTCTTCCAACCGCGATTCGCTCGAAATACTCTCGCGGCGCGGGATGGTGCCGCTGTTCGTCGGCAACAAGCCGCTTGAGGAAGCCGGGCAAGACGTGCGCCTGGTGAATACTATCCGGCGGGAAATCGGATTGCCTCCCTGCCAGCCCAAGAACGTCCTGTTCATGTACTGCACGTCCACGAAGGAAGAGGCCAAGCGGGCCGACGAGTACATACTGACCGCCGGCAGAGACGTCGCGCTTCACTATGGATTCGCGGACCCCTCCAATTTCATCGGGGTCAAGGGATACGAAGCCTATGCAAACCGGGCCGCCGGCGCCACGGCTGTGCTGGCTGCGGTCGCAAGCGGGATCGAGCAAGGCAAAGCAAAAACTCCGGGATATCATCCGTCGAACCTGATGATCGGAACGCCCGAGGAGGTCATCGAACGGATAATCGCCGCCCAGAAGGCCTGTTCTTTCTCGGAGATCACCATCGTTCCGCAATTCGGCACCATGCCCTACGACGAGGCCGAGAAGAGCACGAGATTGTTCGCCAGGGAGGTTTTGCCCGTCATCCACAAAATGGAGGCGCCGCTCAACGCGGCTGCGCTTCCTGCCGGCGCCTAGCCTAAATACAATTGGAGATGACGCCCGACTCATGGCATACGATACAAATTGTACGCCGACGCAGACCCCCGAAGTCGATCTGCCCGCGCTGCAGAAAAAATACCGCCAGGAACGCGACAAGCGCATTCGGCCCGAAGGCGGGCAACAATATATTGAAGCGGCGGACGGCTTCGCGGAATACTATGAAGCCGATCCCTATTCTGCGCCGGTGGTACGCGACGCGATCCGCGAAGATATCGACGTCGCCGTCCTGGGCGGCGGCTTCGCAGGCCTGATTTGCGCCGCGCGCATCAAGCAAACCGGCGTCTCCAATCTGCGTATTATCGATTTGGCCGGCGACTTCGGCGGCGCCTGGTACTGGAACCGCTATCCGGGTATCCAATGCGATACCGATTCCTGTTGCTACCTGCCGCTGCTCGAAGAGGTGAACTACATTCCCAAGGACAAGTACGCCTACGGAGCCGAAGTTTACGAACATTGCCGGCGGATCGGCCGGCATTTCGGCCTGTATGAGGGCGCGCTCTTCGGCACTCTGGTCCGCTCACTGCGCTGGGATGAATCGATCAAGCGCTGGCGAATCGCGACCAACCGCGGCGACGATCTCCGGGCGCGCTTCGTGGTCATGTGTCCAGGTCCCTTCAACCGGCCGAAGCTGCCGGGCATCCCCGGAATCCGCAGTTTCAAGGGGCATACGTTTCACACCGCGCGCTGGGACTACAACTATACCGGCGGTGATATGACGGGCGGGCTGAACAAGCTGGGCGACAAGCGCGTTGCGATTATCGGTACCGGCGCCAGCGCCATCCAGTGCATCCCCTTCCTCGCCCGTTATGCCCGCCACCTGTTCGTCTTGCAGCGCACCCCTTCCTACATCGACGATCGCGGCAACCAGCCGGTGGATGCGGCGATGATAAGAGCCCAGGGGCCGGGCTGGCAGAAACGGCGGCAGGCCAATTTCCACACCGCGGCATTCGTCGGGTTTGGTCCGGGTGAGCCCGACCTGGTGTGCGACGGCTGGACCGAGGTCAGCCGCAACATGGCGGCCAGGCTGGAGGCGATGGGATGGCCCAAGCTGACGCCCCAACAGTTGATGGAACTGCGCGAGCTGGAAGACTACAAGGCCATGGAGCGCCTGCGCCGCCGCATCGACAGCGTCGTCAAGGACCGCAAAACGGCCGAGGCCCTCAAGCCTTACTACCGGTTCCTGTGCAAGCGCCCGTGCTTTTCCGACGAATATCTGCCGACCTTCAATCGTCCCAATGTCACGCTGGTCGATGTATCGGGCTCCAGGGGCGTGGAGCGAATCACAGAAAATGGAATCGTCGCCCACGGCGTCGAATATCAGGTCGATTGCATCATCTTTGCCAGCGGCTTCGAGATCACGACCGAGCTCAGGCGCCGCTTCGGCATCGACCCGTTCGCGGGGCGCAACGGCCTGTCGCTGTACGATCACTGGGCCGACGGCTACCGGACGTTGCATGGCATGATGAGCCACGGGTTCCCCAATTGCTTCTTTACCGGCTTCACGCAGGCCGGCGTGTCGGCGAACACGACCGCGATGTTCGAGCAGCAGGGCGGTCACATCTCCTGGATCATCAGGGAGACGTTGGCGCGCGGAGCCGCCACCGTGGAACCTACTCGGCAGGCCCAGGACGAGTGGGTGCGGGTCATCCGGGAGACCTCGGTCACCGACCGGGAATTCTGGCGTGAATGCACGCCCGGCTATTACAACAACGAGGGCGAACAGACCTTCCGCTCTCACCTGGGTGAGCCTTACGGCCCCGGTTTTTACGCCTTCGAGCAACTGCTGAAGGAATGGCGCGACAAGGGCGATATGGAGGGCCTGGTCCTGAGCACCTGATCCAGAGCACGGCGGCTTTCGGCTGTGCGCTCATCGACGCAGGATCTCCACCTTTGCCGGTTCGCATCTGTCAATCCGGCCGGCAGCCAAAGAAGTATCGCTACATCCCGATCTGAGACTTTGCCGCCGCCTTGAGCAGCTCAACCGCGTCGGGTTGGACCAGGAATCCGGCCTTGACCGCATCGTGTGCCGCCTGACCCCACTGCGACACGAACTGACCGTGATTCTTGTACAGGCCCGCCAGCTCGGCCGGACTGAAGGGTATGGTGCGGCCGAACAGGAAGCAGAACGCGGCGCCGGTGTTGCCGACGCCGCTGAGTGTGGCCACTGGCGCATCAACCTGCGGAGTGCGTATGCCGCCCAGCACGTTGCCGTGGGCATCGGTCGCGAACACGACCGGTGAGACGCCGATGGTTCGCAGGCGCGGCGCGACCGGCGGCACAGTGCCTTCCTTTACCCAACGGTCGAGCTGGAAAACCGCATCGTCCAGCACCCAATGCATCGGGCCGGTGTTGATCGGCAGGTTGCACGTTCCCGCGGTGGTCTGGCTGGGAGGATTTTGCATCGCCTGGAGCACCTCCACCGCTCCCTGCCCGTTGCCGATGTCGGTCAGGCCGGTGACCAGCCCATAGAAATCAAAGTGCGAGGTTCCCGCGACCTCCCACAGCCGGAACCGGTGGGTATCGGGCTGCCGATGCATCAGGTTGCTGAAAGAGACGTCGGTTTCGGTTTCGAACACGAGCACCGGTGCGGCGAGATCGGCGCGAATCAGCGTCGGGTTCGGTACCGGTATCGATGGCAACGGCGCCTGCTTCAAAGGCGCGCCTTGCGCAAAGCGGCTGTGTACCAAGAAGCCGTCGTATACGTTGACCAGCGGATGAACTGCGTCGATGTAGGTGACAAGACGGGCGGCTGACTGCGATTCGCCGATGGCGATGATGCGTTGCGGCACAAGTCCGCCCAGCAGCGTTGCCGCGTGGTCGCGCAACGCCTGTCCCGCCTGCGAGAAGATATCATATGAGTAGCTGTCGCCGGGATGCGACAGCGACCCATATCGACCCGGATTGCCGACCGGCGGACCCTTGAGCGAGTCAACGCCGACCTTTTGCGCCGAGGTGCCAACCCAGACCGCCCCTTCGCGCACCGCCTCGTTGTGCGCCAGCGTCCAATCAGGTCCGGCATCGACGCCGCCGCTGACGTTAAGCCATTCGACCCACACGGCGCCGTTGAACCTGTGAGGATCGATCGGGCGTTCCACGACCACGCGGGTGGTATAGGGTGCGGTGGCCGGGTCGGGCGTGACCATGAAGGCCCCCTTCTGCGAAAGGCTCAGCGGTACCACGGGCGAGTACGAATGCGCATTGCCGGACAGGAAGAACTCTCTTTGCCGGTACCCGACTTGTGCAATTTCCTGAAATTCAAAAACGATCGGCGTGCCGACCGGCGGAGGGTTTGAAATGGTTGGACTATCGGCCGCCGCCGGCGCGGCAGAGAGGGGAAGCAGGGCCGCGCAAACCGCCAGCACCGTCGGCACCCAGCCCGAGAAAGCTTTTCTCCTGGATTGTGCTCTCATTGGCTCCTCCAAAAGAACAAACAATCATGATTGAATGTTAGATGCGGCAGATTCGCACGAAAGCCCATTTCTTGTCAACCGCCCAAACCCATCGACGGCGTGCGGCCGCTGCGCATTACATTGCCCGTGAATTCGTATTAGATTCGATCCCGATGCTTGTTGATCATTATGCCGGAAAGAGGCTGGCTGAACGCTCGTCCTTATGACACGCAGAGGTTTGCCACACACCGTTATGCCCCGGAATGCCGCCGGCGCGCGGCAGGCCGCCGCGCCAGGGCGGCGGCCCCCGCGCCGCAACCAGGAGGAGCGCAGTTGGGCCACCCGCGACGCCCTGCTGAGGGCGGCCGTCGAGCTGTTGATCGAGCGCGGCTATGCCGCGACTACCACCAGCCTGGTTGCCGAACGCGCCGGAGTTTCACGCGGCGCCCTGCAACATCATTTCAAGTCGCGCGACGAACTGATAGGCGCCGTGATGGAGCGCTTGCGCGCGCAGATAGATTTCCGTATCGATCCGGCCGGCTTGGCCGCCCGGCCTGTGCCGGAGCGCGTTGACGCGATGGTCGAGCATTACCGCGCGATGTGCCTGAGCCGCGCTTACCGCGCGGCCCTCAACCTCTTGATCGGCATCAACCGTGATTCCGCGCTGTTTCGCGAATTGAGCCGACAGATGCGCGCGGGCCAGGAGGGAACCGCCGAGGATTGGGAGGCGATCTTCCATGATCTGAAGATCGACCCGCCGGCGCTGCGTTCCATTCGGCGAATCGTCATCGGCAGCATCCGCGGCTATGAGCTGCGCGAACGAGTCGATGCCGCCGGCGATTGGACCAAGGACGCGAGGGTCCTTAAGGAAATGTTTCTCCATCAACTGATGCGCAGCGCTCGCCAGGTGCCGCTTTCCCCTCCGGCCGCCTCGGGACCCGCGCAGAAGCCCGCCGCGGCGATCAAGCGCTAGCCGGAGCCAGGTGGGAAGCAGTTGGGTCTCGACTTACAGGTTGTGTTCCTCGACGAACGGGCCGGAATAGATGGTCTTGCCGGTGAAAACCATCGGGTTGGGGCAGGTGCACAGGTAGCGGGCCACCTTGGCCGGCACATCGGGTGACTGTGCGTGGCTGGTATCGATTCCGCCCAGGCGGCGGCTTTCGACCTCGATGCGTTCGGTGAGGGCAAATCCGGGATCGATCAACACTACCGGAATATTGTATTCGCGGACTTCTTTGACCAGGCCCTGGGCAAAGCGATGCAGTGCCGCCTTGGTGGCGGAGTACACAACGTTGACCGCGCCCTGGCCCGGCAGGTTGGGCGATTCGGTCGTGACGACCGAGGAGGTAAGGCAGATGATTATGCCGTGCCGGCGCTCGATCATCCGCGGGAGCAAGGTTTTGCAGGCCACGACCGGCGACAGCACGTTGGCGGCCCAGGTATCCTGCCAGGTGTCCAGCCTGATATCCAAGAACATGCTGTAGTGCTGGTCGCTGCGATGGTGCGCGTTGTTTACCAGGATATCGACATGGCCGAAATGCTCCAGCGCCGTCCGGCACATCCGCTCGGTCTGTTCGGGGACGGTGAGGTCGCACTTGACCGGCAGCGCCTGGGCGCCGCGCTGGCGCACTTCGGCTGCCGTCTCCTGGATACTGCCCGGATAGGCCGCGGCACCGGGTTCCACGGTGCGCGCGGCCAGCACGATGTTGGCACCTTCTTCGGCCAGTTGGATGGCGATGCGCTTGCCGATCCCGCGGCTCGCCCCTGTTACCAGCGCAACTTGTCCCTTGAGTTTCATTTCCCCACCGATTGCCCCGATTGAATCTCGCGCCGGGCCCGCTCAACTGGTGCGTCGCGGTAACACGGACCCGGCGGCTGAATTGTCTGAACGGAACCTGGACATTTGTGGCACAAAGCCCGCCGGATTGACAGAGCCGCTTGTACCCTGCGCCCCTGGCCCACGGGATTTGCCGCTGCCTTTAGCTCTAAATGACGCCCCGTTCCTTGAGTCCGGCGATTTGCTCCCAACTGCGGCCCATCTCGAGCAGGATTTCCTCGGTATGCTGGCCCAGTTCGGGGGCCGGGTTGCGGATATTCCAGGGCATCTCGCTGAAGTCGATCGGCGCCGGCACCACGTCGACCTCGCCCTGGTTGGTCGGCATCTTGGTGAAGCATCCGGCGACATGCATCTGCTCGTCCTTGAGCGCGCTCGGGATGTCGTTGGCGGGCGTGTACCAGACATCCTCGCGATCGAAGATCGGCCCCCACTCTTCGAGCGTCCTGGTTTTGAAGATGTCGTCCAGGATCTTAATCAACTCCACGGAATTTTTGCCGCGGGCTTCCAAGGAGTTGAAACGCGGATCGTCAAGCAAGTCCGGACGCTCGATTGCGCGGGTGACGCCGGGCCAGAAGCGGTCGCCTTGCAGGCATAGCAGCCAGAACCATTTGTGGTCGCGGTCCTGGTAGCAGTTGATCAGCGGATTGAAGGACGGCGAGCGGCCGCTGGCGGAGCGTTGCGGGTATCCCAGCAGGGCAAGATTGATGGCGCTGCTTATCGAATAGGCTCCGGTGCGCAGCAGCGAGGCCAGCACGCGCTGTCCTTTGCCGCTGGTGGCGCGTCCCACCAGTGCGGCGCAGATGCCGCCCGCGGCCGCCAACGCGGTGTAATAATCACCAAAGGCGCCACAGCGCATCATCGGGAAGTCCCCGGGCGGCAGCAGCGCCGACCATACCCCGGCTCGCGCGTAGAACGCGCCAGCATCGTATCCGGCCCGATCGCGCCACTCGCCCTCGGCGCCGTAGCCGGTCACATGACAATAGATCAGGCGTGGGAAGAGTTGGTGCAGGGTATCATAATCCAGTTTCAGCCGTTCGACGGCGCCAACCCGCATATTGGTCAGGAACACGTCGGCGGTTCCAATCAGTTCGCGCGCCAGCCCGCGGCCTTCTTCGGTCTTAAGATTGATAACGATACCGCGCTTGCCCCGATTGCTGACGTTAAAATTGGGATTGGTGATGTTGGCCGGCTGCACGCCGGGATGAACGTTCAGCGCTCGGTAGGGGTCGCCGTCGGGAGACTCGATCTTGATAACCTCCGCGCCCCAGTCCGCCAGAATCCCGCTCACCATCGGCCCGGCGGCCCACATCGCCAGCTCGACGACCTTGATTCCCTTAAGTGGACCCGTTGCTTCCATCTTCTCTCCTTTTTACGCCGGGAGCCCCCGGCCCAAAGAAGGCCGCCGTCTGTCTCCAAACATCGGCGAGGCCTTCGTGTTGTTCAATTGATCCGAGTAAGGCAATAGCCAAAGCGTCGCTTGCCGATTGCATTGCCACCCCAGCCTGTGAAGATATAGGAGCGCCATGCAGAGGTGAAGGTCCGCGGCGCACGCTGTCTGTCCACGGACGGCGGCGCTTTCGCCGCGCTTTGAGTCCTTGGGCCGGCGATGATTCCGCAAGGCCACGCAGCATAGGTACGCATCAGTCCGAGCCCGCTGCCCACGGTTTTGCCTTTTCCAAGTTGATTCGCGCGGGACGAACGGTTGGGATTGGGTGAACTGTGGATTACGCAGGGATCGCGTCGGGTGGCGCGGGGAAGGGGCCACAGAGTACGTGTCCGGGAATACGGTCGGAAAGCTGCAGACAAACAGGCTCAAAATTCCCGCACAGCTCGCGGCGTCCGGGCGCGCTCCAACTCGTGCCGATTGCCAGTTCCAATGCACAAGGACAAAAAAGAGAATGTTCCGGATCCATCCCAATCCCACTCCCGAACGGCTGGCTATCGGTACGCGCTTCCTGTTCGCGATACTGAGCGCTGAGGCGCTTGCGCTTTTCGCCCTTCGGTTGGCTGCGACGCTGCAGTTCGACAAGTTCGCCTTCTTCGACACCGGCTCGAACCTGACCGTGCAGTACCTCATCGGCGCCGGTTACCGCCCAACAATTGATTTCTTCTACCCCTATGGTCTGCTGCCGCTGTGGCTTGGCCGCACGTGGTTTCGAATTTTCGGATTTACACCGATTGCGTGCATAGCGACGGTGCCGCTGATCGACGTCCTTATCGTTTTGGGATTTGTGCGGTTGGCTGCTAACCTGAAGCTGAATCTGGCCGGCGTACTGATAATTGTGCTGACGGCTTCACTTACCATCCCTTCATCTTTTCCAAATCTCGCGCATGGTATCGAGCCGATCTTTCTGGTTCACTCCCTGGCCGATCAAGCCGGTGGGAATCGGCGCCGCGCGCTGGCGCTTGCCGCGACCTGCTTATTCGTCAAGCCCAGTATGGCGTACTTTCTCGGCCTGATCCTGATCGCGTTTATGGTGATCGAGCGGCTGCGGATTAGGGTGCGGGCGCTGCGCCTATTCTTTAGAGAGATTTATCCGGCTGCTCTCGTCGTTACGTCTATCGCTGCGGCATTGGCGGTCAGCTTCGGCCCGGCTGCGGTCCTCCGTTCGCTGATTCCGACCCAAGGGCTGGCGATCTATCGCGCCCAGGGCTTTGGCTTCTTCAACTCCGGTGGACAGTTGTTTCTCGCACCCCGTGGTACGCCCTGGAGCTATTACTTTGCCAATGTCGCCGGACCATGGATCGCCTACACAATCGTCCTGTCGACGGCCGGGTTTGTAGCGGCTAAAGACGCCCTGGGACGCAAGGGCGAACCGGATTCCGCACCGGAGTTGATCCTCACGTGCGCGCTCCTTCATCTGTCATTTATCTTTTTCTTTTTCGGTAACGAATCCTCGTGGATCTACTATTTCTATATTCCGGTGATCGGTCTGGCCACCGCGGCCCGGCTTGGTATGTCATGGGAAATTCTAGTCGCGTGTCTGGCCTTTGCCATTCCTTCAATAAAGGCCGACAAGGGCATCATGGAGCACCTCGCTTCATCTCGCCCCGCGAGTTCGGCAGGTAGGGAAACGCGCGGATCGGATGCGGTTGCAATCCCTGCCTTACCCGGGGAATCCGGCTTCGCCTATCAACTGTGGTTTACGACGTCACCCAGTGCGCAGACGGCCAATCTTTGGGTGTCGGCTGGCGAGCGCAAAGAATGGATGAAGACCCTGGCGCTGATCCGGGGGCATCGGACCGCGCTGCTTGAGTATGCGGGGTGTGGGGATCTTCTCTTTTCCGAATTCAGCCCGCCGGTGACTTTTTTCCTGTTGCCCGGTGTGGGCCGTAATGACCTGTCACGAAAGCTGGCGCAGCTGCAGGCCTCCTCGATGGTTGTGATGGCGCGCTCGCAAAATGATCTTCTGCACGAAATACCGGAAATCGGGACTGTGATGCGCCGCGACTTCGTTGCGGCATTTGAGGGCGACTGGTTTATTGTGTACGCCCGCCGCGGCAATGTCGGCAATGCAAATTAACCGCGCGGCATGCCAAGACCGCGCTGCGCGATTATATTTCGCATTACTTCGTTGGTGCCGCCGGCGAATTTGTACATCGGAAAACCTCGATACAATCGCTCCAGCCGCCCCTCGATCGGCGCCAGCGGGTCCTGCGCGCGCAAGCCTGCGTAGGGTCCCATTATGTCCTGGGCGGCAACGGCGATATGCTGGCTGAGTTCGCTTATGAAGATTTTCAGGACCGACGCTTCGACATTGGGAGTCTTGCCGCATTCGAGCATCCATACGCTGCGCAGTGAGAACAGCCGGACCGTCTCGACCTCCACCGCGAGCCGCGCCAGCGCCAGGCGTACCTGCGGATGCTTGCTCAGGGGCCGGCCGTCGACCATGGTCTGCTTTGCGTAATCGACGAGATTTTGCAGTTGCCGCCGGGTGCGGGAATGCGGAATCAGCCGCTCGAAGTCCAGCGCCATCGCAACGTAGTACCATCCCTGATTCTCTTCGCCGACCAGGTTGCCGGCGGGAATCCGGACCTCTTCAAAAAACACCTCGTTGCTCCGTTCGCTGCCCATCGTGCGCAGGGGACGAATCGTCACCCCCGCAGCGTCGATTGGCACGATGAAGATGGAGAGGCCCCGATGCTTGGGTGCCTGCGGGTCGGTGCGCGCCAGAAGCCATATGTGGGTAGCGTGATGGGCCGCGGAAGTATAGATCTTCTGGCCGTTGATGACGTAGCTGTCGCCGTCGCGTGTGGCGCGGGTCTGCAACGAGGCCAGGTCCGAGCCGGCGTTGGGCTCAGTGTAGCCGATGGCGAACTCGATCTCGCCGCTCAGAATTTTGGGCAGATATTCGCGCTTGAGTTCTTCGGAGCCCACGCGCATCAAGGTTGGTCCCGCCGAACTCAGCGTCAGGCCGCCGGTGGGCAGGTTCTCCAGGTCCATCGCTTCCAGGAACAACCACTGCTCGATGGCGCCGCGTCCCTGCCCGCCGTATTCTTTAGGCCATCCGATCCCCAGCCATCCCTGTTGTCCCATGAGACGGACGAATTTCTTGCCTAGCGGTCCAATCGAATACTGCTCGCGTTCGACCTCGGCGCGCAATTCCGCACTCAGATGTTCCTCGATGAAGTCTCTGACCTGTCGTTTGAATTCTTCCTGCTCAGGGGTTAGGGAAAAATCCACGCGCGCCTCCGCTATCTGTGGCAGGCCGTCGATCCATTAACCTATTCCAGTGCCCACCGACGTTTGCAAGCCCAGGCGCATGGCGCGGAGTCTGCTGCGGTTCGATGAGCTTTCGCTGCAGGTGATTTGGACGCGCGCCCACGGCGCTTTTGCTTTTGTAAACGACCATCTTGTGTTATAGCTGCCCAGCGACTGCACGGCGTAACCCGGGGAAGCAGGTGTCGTGCGATGCGCCGGCGAAACAGGAATGCGCCGGCGATGCTTGAGCGGTCCGTGCTACGGCGGCATGCGGCGCCATTATCCAATGGGACGGCGTCGATCGTAGCGGGGGCCGATGGCCAGGAGTTTTCAGATGTCCAACCGCAGTGGGGAGAACGTCAAACCGCAGCTCGATCTTAGCGACGTCGACCATCGGGTCGGCAAGCCGGTCGGCGGGGGCCAGTTAATCGAGCCCTGCTCGGCCACCGATATTCGCCGCTGGGTGATGGCGATGGACTATCCCAACCCTATCCATTGGGACGAGGAGTTCGCGCGCAATTCCAAGTTCGGCGGGATCGTGGCGCCGCAATCTTTCGCGGTCGCGATGGATTATGGTCACGGCGTGCAGCCCGCTTGCGTCGGCCACATTCCGGGCTCCCACCTGATTTTCGGCGGCGAGGAATGGTGGTTTTACGGGTATCGGATTCGACCCGGAGACCGGCTGTTCCAGGAGCGGCGTTTTCACGACTACAAGGTGGTCGAGACCAAATTCGCCGGCCCCACCATGTTCGCGCGCGGCGATACCGTCCACACCAACCAAAACGGCACATTGGTGGCGCGCGAACGCTCGACCAGCATCCGCTATCTGGCCGCGGAGGCGGAGCGGCTGGGCATGTACAAAGCTCAGGTGGCGCCGATTCGTCGCTGGACGCAGCGGGAACTGGCGGAGGTCGAAAAGGTGCGTCATGACTGGTTGATGTCGAACCGGCTGGGCATCTCGCCGCACTTCGAGGAAGTCAAGGTCGGGGACCGCCTGCCGCGCCGCGCGATCGGTCCTCACACCATCGCGTCGTTCGCCACCGAATATCGCGCCTTCCTCTTCAATGTGTGGGGCAGCTTCCGGTGGGTGGCGCCGCCCGGTGTGAAGGACCCGTGGATCAATCAGGATCCCGGTTGGGTGGAAGGCTTCGGCTTCGACGAAGAAGCGGCCAAAATCGACCCGCGTAAACGCGACGGTCTTTACCTGGGCCCCTCTCGCGGCCACGTTGACGCCAGCCGGGCCACTGAGATCGGTATGCCGCGCGCCTATGGCTACGGCGCGACGATGGGCGCGTGGGTCACCGATTACCTGAGCTTTTGGGCCGGCAACGACGGCTTGGTCAGGCATTCCAGGGCGCAGTTCCGCGGACCGGCCTTTGAGGGCGACGTTACCTACACAGACGGCGAAGTGATCGCCAAGGAGGCCGAATCGGCGTTCGGCGCGCCGCTGGTCACGATTAAGGTGCGCATGACCAACCAGGACGGCGGCGTGTTGCTTGACGCTACCGCGGAGGTGGAGCTGCCTTTGTAGCGTCGGACAGTACGACCAGCGGCGGACGCCTTGACCTTACGCCCTTCCATAAAGTCCATAAGGGGACGGTGGTTTACGAGCGAGGTGCGCGATGAAACACGGCGTTTCAGGTCTGGTCACCGATCGTGGTCTGGACATGGCTCGCTATGCCCGGCTGGTCGAGGACCTTGGCTTCGAGTCGCTCTTCATGGGCGAGCACACCGTCATACCCGTACAGATCAAAACCAGTCACCCCTTTGGCGGCGGACTGCCCGATGGGTACGAGCGGATGCCGTCGCCGTGGATCTGCCTGGCGATAGCGGCCGCGGTCACAAAGCGCATTCGCCTCGGAACGGACGTGGCTCTAATTCCCGAGCGCGAGCCCATCGGGCTGGCCAAAGATATCGCCACCCTGGACTTCTATAGCGGCGGCCGGCTCCTGATCGGCGTCGGCGCCGGATGGCTGCGCGAGGAGTCGGAGGTGATGCGAGTGAACTTCCGCCGCCGATGGGATATCACGCGCGACTATATACAGGCGATGAAGGAACTGTGGACCAGGGATCAGGCCGCCTACCACGGGGAATTCATCAGTTTTCCGCCGGTTCTCTGCTATCCCAAACCGATGCAAAAGCCGCATCCGCCAATTCATATCGGCGCCGGCGGGATGGGCCACAACAACGAGCGCGCCCTGCGCAATACGGTGGCGTTTGCCGATGGATGGATGCCGGTGGCGGTAAGCCCGCAGCAGATGAAAACCCATCTGGCAAAGCTCGAACAACTGTGTTCCGAAGCTGGCCGTGATTTTTCGAAAATCGAGATCACCGTTGTGATTGATTCCAAGCCTGCTTTGGAAGGAACAGGGGCCAAAGAGCTGATCCGGCGCTTCGAGGATTGCGGTGTGCATCGGATAATCTGGGCAACGCTCGAGCCCTTGGCCGCGGAACCTTATACGGATTGTTTGCGGCGGATCGCCGACAGTGTCTTGAAGTGAGCTGGATTACGGTGCCCTTAACCACGACCCCGGCGTCTTGTTGCGTTGGAACGTCGATGGACCGAGTCACGCCGCGGATAAAGCTTTGGCGACCGCTCCTTCGACCCTGGTGCCTTTGAAGAAATCGGGATTCACCGCGGTCCATAGCGCGACGGGATTGGTAAACACGAAATCCTTGAAATCTTCGCCGGTTATCAGGCCGCGCTCGACCGCTTCAAAGGCTTCTTCGGTTACCTCGGTCATGTCGGGGACATCCCAGTGGCCGATATCGGAGCCGAACACCGCATTGAGGCGGACGCCGAACGGATTGCGTTTGGGGTCGAACGCCGAAGAGGTTACCGGGTCGTCGGCCTCGCAGCCAAAATAAAAGTTGGGAACGAACAGATCCCGGATATCCTCCTCACGTTCGATGCCGCACGCGGCAAAGTCGTCGATATCGGCTGGATTCTGGCGCTGGGCGACGAAATGCGCGGTATCCTTGAGCGTTACGTTTTCGCGGTACAGCGTGCCGCCGTAGCGCCGATAGAGGTCCAGGAATTGCTCGCGATCGATTCTGGCCGGGTCCAGCTTTTTGATCGCGTCGCGGTTGCGCTTGTCCCAGTGGGACTTCAGATCCGCCAGCAGCGTGCGTCCCCAACCAATTCCTCCTTCCAGAAAAAGGAATCTGAGCCGGGGAAAGCGCCGCGTGACTCCGCCGAGGAAAAGAGACTTGCATACCGCTTCACCGGCGCAGGCGAAGTGGCCGATATGATTGTACACATAATTGGAGATTGAGTTGCGATTGACCAGACCTTCGCCCGGGCCGTGGAAGGTCGGCACCACCTTGAGCTCCAGGCATTTCGCCCAAACCGGGTCGTAGTCGTATTCGCTGTCTATGCCATAGGTGTCCAGGCGATAGGCATAGCGGCCCGCCTCGGGGTATTTGCGCGCCAGGGCGGGGATCGGACGCTTGACGTAGCTCGGAAAGAGTACAACCTTGAAACCGCGCTTGCGCACCACGTATTCCAACTCTTCGATCGCTTCGTGCGGAGTATGCATGGGTATCGCCGCAACCGGCGTCATCCGATCGCCGAATTCACCGAATGCGTCAGCATAGTAATCATTGAGAGCCCGTATGCCGGCGCGGCGGACGTCATCGTTGGAGAACATCTGCGCAATGAAGCCGATCCCGGGGTAAAGAACCGTGTAGTCCAACCCAATCTCATCGAGGCGGCTATACAACAATCGGGGAAAGAATGACGTCGCGAGGTCGAGGGTGTTTTCCGCCGGCGTAGCGAAAAACGGCGGCCGCTTGGCCCACAGATCGCGCCGCTGCGCGGGCGTCAACCCGTACCATTCGGTACTCAAAGGGGTTTCCTTGAACGATTCGAAGAACTCCCGCACCAGATCCTGCCCACCGGCTCTAACCAGGTATTCGCGCAGAATCGGCAGGTATTCCGTAAAATGCCCGTCCGAGTCTATAACCGGATGAATCAGTTTCGCGCGCGCCGCTTGTGACCTTGACTCTACCGTGGCCATATCGTGCCTCCTCTGACCGCGTTGCCGCCGAAGCAGGCTGGCTGGCGTCGCGAGTCAATCAGCTCTGCCGCCTGGCTTCGCCACCGAAGCCGTAGTGAGAAACGAGAGCGCCGTCGGCGTGGTAGGAGTAGTCCTCGGGATACCATTCGGCGCGGACCTCGATGCGGCGCTTCATTGCCGCTTCGATAACCGGTTCAAGCTGAGCGGCCTTTTGCCTGGCGCGTCGTTCCTCGCGCTCCTTGAACTCCGGCAAAACGGTTTTGCTGAACAAGTCAAGCGATTCCAGGATCTCGTCATTGTGTAAATCTCCATACTGGAGGATGAACATGATCTGATCGACGCCTGCCTCCTCGTATGCGAGCAGCAGTTTGCGGATATCGTCGGGCGACCCGAAGCAACTGGTGAAATTGGAATGGAAAATGTCCTTGTGCCGCTGCGATAGCGCCTGGTACTGCGCCCACAGGTTGGTCGCCCCCGGCTGATGATGCCCGTCGACGTAGTGATGCTTGGACAGGAAGGTGAAGAAGCCCTCGTTGGCGCGCCCGCGTTCGACCGCCCTGGCGCCGTCGCGCTTGCACATCAGGAAACTCAGGAACGCGACATTTGGGTTGACCCGGTAAGTCAGCGGCCGGCATTCCTTGAGCGCCTCATAGTACTGTTGTGTCCATCGTCCGGCCTCCACGTGCGACAGGAATCCGAAGCTGAGCACGCCCAGGCCGTAGGCGGCGGCCAGCAGGATGGTTTCCTGGCGCGACACCGCCATCCAGACCGGTGGATGGGGCTTTTGCAGGGGCTTGGGTACAACGTTGCGCGGCGGCATCGAAAAGTACTTTCCCTGGTAGCCGCGAAACGGTGTCTCGACCATCATGCGGGTAATCACCGGCAGCATTTCGTGCCACATCGCGCGCTTTTCGGCGCGGCTTATGTGGAACGCGTCCAATTCGGCAAACGCGGTGGATTCGCCGGTGCCGAATTCGGCGCGGCCGTCGCTCATCAAATCCAGGGCCGCGACGCGCTCGGCGACTCGTGCCGGATGATTGTACGGCGGCGCGACCAGAGTCACACCCGATCCCAGGCGGATTCGGCGGGTGCGCTGACTGGCGGCAGCCAGAAAGCTCTCCGAAGCCGACGAATCGGCGTACTCCTCCAGAAAGTGATGCTCGACTTCCCAGAAATGGTCGATACCGGCACGATCGGCGAATTCGACGCGGTCCAGCCCCTCCTTCCACGCCCGATGCTCCGAGTCCGCTCCCCAGGGTTTGGGAAGCTGAAGAAATTCAAGATAGCCAAACTTCAACCTGATACTCCTGATAGGTCTGAGATGCGGGCGCAGGGTCATGCCTGGAACAAGCGCTCCGCTCGCCCCTATACTTCGACACTCCTGCTTCAGCGTCAATCCTCGATGCTCAAAGGTGGGCCGGCGACGTCGCCTGGGCGTCAGTTCAGGCGTAACCGGCTGGTCAGTCCGTCGTGTCGACGCCGTTATCCAGCAGAACGCGCGGGCGCTGCCAACTGCGCGCTTTTCAGGAATGACACGGTTGTGTTATAGGCGTGCCTGACGCAGCCTGCGACTCAGCGGCAGAGTACGCCGCGCAGATGGCAAGAGGCTCCGGGGAGGGTCATGTATGGACCTGAGTCTGTTTTTCGAACTCGAAACCTCTGACCTGTCTGAGACCGGGGTCAAACGCACCTTCGATCAGTGCGTGGAGCAGGTTATGCTCGCCGACCGGCTCGGCTACCGCGCGGTATGGTTTACTGAACATCATTTCCTGCCCGGATTTTCCTACAGTTCCTCGCCGGAATTGGTACTGGCCCATCTGGCCGCCAGGACCCAAAACATCCGCCTCGGACACGGCATCGTGTTGCTTCCCTTCCGGATTAACCATCCCCTGCGGGTGGCCGAGCGCATCGCTACCCTCGATTTGCTGTCCAACGGCCGGGTGGAGTTCGGCGGCGGCCGCGCGATTTCGGAGTCCGAACTTTCGGCTTTTGGCGTCGATCCTGACGATACTCGTCCCCAGTGGGAGGAGTCTTTGCGGATTCTGCCCAAAATGTGGACCCAGGAGAGTTTCGAATATGAAAGTCCGAGCTTGAAAATTCCCGAACGCCAGGTGGTGCCCAAGCCGGTGCAAAAGCCGCATCCGCCGATGTGGGTGGCGTGCACTCAACCGGCAACACTCGAATTCGCGGGCAGTCATGGTCTGGGCGTGCTCGGCTTCGGAATCGGGCAGGGGCAGTCCAATGAATACGTCCGGCTTTATCGCGACCGGATCCGGAATTGCACTCCGATTGGCTCCTCCATCAACAACAAGTTCGCGCTGCTGACCTTTACCCTGTGCTGCGATACCGATGAGGAGGCGCTCGCGATCCAGGGACCGAATTTCAAAATGTACAATGAAGCGGTGCGCAACCTGTTTGCGCCCTGGATCGACGGCAAACCGCCGCGTTCCTATGAGTTCTTCATGAAGTATTGGGTAGAGACTCAATACATGACGCAATCGGTCCCGATGTCGGAAATTGTCAAGGCCGGCGGCGCGTGTATAGGCAGTCCCGAAACATGCCTCAATGTCCTGAAGTACCTTTCCGACGCAGGGGTGGACGAAGCCTTGCTCTTCATGCAGCTATATACCACGCCGCATGACAAGATAATGCGTTCCATCGAATTGATTGCCGACAAAGTAATGCCCAAACTTGGACCCCCCGGCGTCCGGAAATAGATCGAAGCTCAGCGTCAGGCGCGGTGGGGGGGCAAACATCGCGGATTGCCGCGCCGGTCAAGGAGTGGAGGGCTGTGCACAGGGGGCGGTACAAGATACTCGGAGCGAGTTGCCAGCCTGCCAGCATTTCTCCGAGGTTCGGCACCCGTTGTCCGGTTTGGAGATTGGGAGCCAAACTATGATTCACAATCTGTATTTCTTCGGGCGCAAGCCATCGGTGACCAGTTTCGAGTTCCATCGCCACTACCTGGAGGTGCATCCGTTCGCGGGACCGCGGATCAAGAGCATCCAGCGCTATGTTCAGAACCATCGGGTGCACTCGCTTGGGGGTAATTCACCCTTTGACGCGGTCTCCGAGTTCTGGACCGATGCGCCGGCGGCGCTGCAGTCCAGAAATGAGGAAGGCGCGAAGATGAGAATCGCTGACGAGGAGCACTTCATCGACGCGCGCCGCACGGGATGGATGGCCACCACGGACCGGATAGTCGTGGAAGGGTATCTGAAGTCGGATATGATCCAGGGGGTGTTTCAGCTCACCCACAGAATGGGAATGCCGATCGACGAATTCCGCCGCTACTGGTGCGAAGTCCACGAGCCGATCGTGCGGACGCTGCCCGGCCTGATCCATTATCAGCAGTGTCTGGAGCCGGAAGAAGCTTACGCCTGGGGCGACGTGCGTTGGGATGGCGTTGAGGAGATCTGGTTCGACGGCCTGGAAGCCGCCCGCCAGGCGCTGAAATCGGTCGAGTACCAGCGCAGCTTCCTGCCCGATTTCGACCGCTTCTGCCAGCCCGTCTGGTACTTCTTTTCCGAAGCCCAGTTGGTGATGTGGCCCGGCAAGAGCAAGGACCAGCTCCTGCGGGAAATCGCCGCAAAGGTGGCCCACGGATGGCCCGAATGAAGGGATACTCGTTGCCAAGGCTGCCGACGTCTTGGGAATGCCGCAACTTCAGCCTGGGTTTGACAATAATCCCGAGGCGTCGCAGGGCCGGGACGAGTTGGAACAGTTCGGTTGAATTCTCATGACATACGATCTGCTGATCAAAAATGGTAAGGTCGTCGACGGTACCGGAGCCGCCGGATGTCAGGCGGACGTGGCGGTCAGCGGGGGAAAGATTGCCGCGATTGGCCGACTGAGAGAACCGGCCAAAAGGCTGATTGACGCCTCCGGACTGATTGTTGCTCCCGGCTTTATCGATCCACATACCCATTATGATGCGCAGATCTGCTGGGACCCGCTGGTCACGTGTTCGTCGTGGCATGGCGTTACGACCGTGCTGATGGGCAATTGTGGAGTTGGTATCGCTCCGTGCAAAGTCAGCGATCGCGAGATCGTCACCTGGGACCTGGTCAATGTCGAAGCGATTCCCTTTGCTGTTCTGAACCGGGGTATCCGCTGGGAATGGCAGAGCTTCCCTGAATACATGGACGCGGCGCAGCGGCGCAAAACAGCAATCAATCTGGGCTTTCTGGCGCCGCTTACTCCGTTTCGCCATTTCGTGATGGGATATGAAGAGTCGATCAGTCGTGCCGCCAACGAGCAGGAGATGGTGCAAATCGCGGCGCTGCTTAAAGAAGCGGTCAGGGCCGGCGCGATGGGTTTTTCCGTCAGCACCGTACATCACATTGGATATCAGGGCCGCCCTTTGGGTTCACGCCGGGCCAGCCGCGAGGAGCTCGGAAGCTATGCTGAGGTGATGAAGGACATGGGCAGGGGCGTGATCGAGATCACCTTGCTCGATGTCCCCGGCATGATGAGCGACGCGGAATTCGCTTTGCTAGACCTTCTGCTCGCTAAAAGCGGACGGCCCGTGACGTGGATTACATTGTCCTCGCGCGCGGACCGTCCCGATACCTGTGCCAGGACTCTTGCCAGGGCCGAGCCATTGATCAGGCGCGGCGGCGTGCCCCAGATCAACTGCCGGCCAACCACTGCCCTGCTCGACCTTAAGGATCCCTATCTGATACGTATCTCCGGTTTCGAATCGTGGAAGCGGGTCCTGGATCAGCCCCGGGAGGTGCAGAAAAAGGTCTTGGGCGAACCGGAATTTCGTAGTGCGTTCCGCGCCGAGCTGGCAAGTCCGCGCATCTTTCGGGGCAATTGGGAACGTATCGAAGTCAGAACCGCAGCCAGCGCGGCGCTCAAGCCGCTGGAGGGGAAAACCGTCGCCCGAATTGCGCGCGAGCGCGGCCACGACCCGCTCGATACATTTCTCGACATCGCAATCGAGGATGACCTCAACGTTCAGTATGCGACGATATCGGACGTCGGAGAGATTCCGGAGCTGGTTGCGGATTCGCGCACGATACTGGGACTGTCGGATGCTGGAGCGCATGTCGGGCTGCTGTGCGACGCCGGCTACTGCACCTATCTGCTCGGCGTATGGGCGCGTGAGAAGCAGGTCTTGACCCTGGAGCGGGCGGTTCAACGCCTGACTTCGGAACCTGCCGATTACTTCGGGATCAGGACCAGAGGGCGCCTGATGCCAGGACTGGCGGCGGACATTACGATCTTCGACTACGGCCGCGTCATGCCGGGTACGGTCGAGATACGTTGCGATCTCCCCGGCGGCGGACGCCGCCTGGTCCAGGAAGCCCGCGGAATAGAGTATACGATCGTAAATGGCGAAGTAGTTTACGAACACGGCAAACATAGCGGCGCTCTGCCCGGCGAAGTTTTGCGTTCGGGCAGTTGCTAGGTTCGGGATGCGATCCGAAGTGCGCGGGCCGGCGGCCCGGTTTGGAGATTACACGATGCAAGCGCAGCGACTTATTTCGGCCGATTCGCACGTCAATGAGCCTGCCGACCTGTGGCGGACGCGGCTTGACAGGAAGTTTCGCGACCGCGCGCCATATATCGCCAGGAACGAAAAGGGTCCGGGCTTTTTGTTCGTGGTGCCGGGCGTGATGGCTACCCAGATCGCGGGCGGATTCGCGGCCGGCAAGAGTGGCCATGAACTGAGAGAGCACATGTCCAGCGGTTATGAAGCAGCGCGCCCCGGCGGATGGGATCCGGCGGAACGTATCAAGGACCAGGACATCGATGGAGTACAGGCGGAGGTCATCTACACAACCCTTGGGGCGCGGCTGTTCGGGCTTCAGGACGCTGAATTTCAAAGCGCCTGCTTTCGCGCCTTCAACGGCTGGTTGGCCGAATTCTGCGCCTATGATTCGCGCCGCCTGGCCGGGGTTGGGCTGATTCCGCTGGATGACATCGGGGCCGCGGTCAAGGAACTGGAGTGGTGCACCAAATCAGGGCTGCGCGGCGCCGCGATCTGGGCCGCAACGCCGGAGGACCGGCCGTTCAGCAGCAAAGTCTACGAGCCTTTCTGGCAGGCGGCATCGGCGGCGGGCCTCCCGCTGTCGCTCCATCTGGCGACCGGCGCCACCTTCTTCGCCCGGCAGCGCACCACCCAGACCCTTGCGCCCGAAGGCTATGTCAACGCCATGTACGAGGTACCGCGCTCGCTGTGCGCGCTGGTCTACGCCGGGGTGACGGAGCGTTACCCGAAGTTGAAATTCATCTCGGTGGAAAACGACGTCGGTTGGCTGCCGCATTTCATGTACCGGCTCGACCACGCTTACGAAAAGTACTGGGCGATGATGAGCGAGCCGTTGCCTCATCCTCCCAGCGAGTATCTGCGCCGCCAGCTCTACGCGACTTTTCAGGACGATCCGGTGGGTCCTGCCACTTATCAGCTTTTCGGCGAAGACAATTACATGTGGGCTTCCGACTATCCGCATTCGGACTCGACCTGGCCGAATTCGCGCGCCGTGGTAAGCCGCAACTTCGCCAGTTTGCCCGCCGAAGTCACGCGCAAAATTGTTTGCGGAAACGTTGCGCGGCTGTACGATTTCCCCATCGATCGACCCGGCTAGGGCGCGTCCGGCGACAGAAAGCGGATTCAGATGGCAGAGCCTCCGGTTATTGATCTGCTCAGCGTGGCCTCGTTCGCCAACGGTCAGCCGCATGGGCAATTTCGCTGGCTGCGGCGCAATGCTCCCGTCTATTGGCATCCCGAGCCCCGCGGGGGCGGCTTCTGGGCCGTGACCCGCTACCACGATGTGCGCACGGTCGGCCGCGATCCGGCTACCTATTCGTCGTTCAAGGGCGGGGTTTTGATCGACGACCCGTCGGGACCGGCGTTGGCGGCCTCGCGCAACATGATGCTCATGATGGACCCGCCGCAGCACACCCGCTACCGCCAGTTGGTCAGCCGCCAGTTCACGCCGCACAATGTGCAAGGCCTGCGACCGCGCATCGACCATCTGGCTGCAAGGATCATCGACCGGGTGAGCGCGCGCGGCGAATGCGACCTGGTGCGCGACATCGCCGGCGAGCTGCCCTCCTACGTGATCGCGGACCTGATGGGTATCCCCCTGGAGGACGGCCGCAGGCTGTACGAGTTGACGGAAAAGATGCATGCGGCGGAAGAGGCGGTCGGGCAGGAGGAACGCAACATCGCGTCGATGGAGATGCTCAACTATGCAATGGGTGTGGCGGAGCACAAGCGCAAGCATCCCGGCTCCGATTTGGCAACTCAGCTTCTCAATTCGCACATTGACGGCGACCGGCTGACTCCCGCCGAATACGGTCTGTTCTTCATGCTGCTGATCAACGCCGGCGGCGACACCACACGCAATCTGCTTGCCGCCGGGATGCTTGCCCTGTTCGAAAATCCCGAGCAGCGGCGGCGGTTGCAGGCAGACCTGGAGG
The DNA here is from genome assembly GCA_021325025.1 of Pseudomonadota bacterium. Taxonomy (GTDB): domain Bacteria; phylum Desulfobacterota; class Binatia; order Binatales; family Binataceae; genus JAJPJA01. The sequence continues at coordinate 36,568 of JAJPHZ010000006.1, forward strand.
CGCTGCTGCCCGGCGCGGTTGAAGAGATGCTGCGCTACGTAAGTCCGGTCGTCTACATGCGGCGTACAGCGACCTGCGACACGCAATTAGGTGGAATGAAGATCCGCGCCGGGGACAAGGTGGTGATGTACTACGGTTCGGCCAATCGCGACGAGACCATCTTCGCCAACCCCGATCGATTCGACATCGCACGCACGCCCAACGAGCACATCGCGTTCGGCGGCGGCGGTGCGCACTTCTGCCTGGGTGCGCATCTGGCGCGGCTGGAAATCCGGGTGATGCTGCGGGAAATCTTCACGCGCCTGCCCGACATTCAACCCGCGGGCCCGCCGCAATGGCTGGCGTCAAACTTTATTTCCGGCCTGACCCGGCTGCCGGTGAAGTACAGCGCGCACGCGCCGTTGCAATAAGGAGCCGCTGTGCATCCGCCGGTCCACGCGACGCGCGCCCCGCTGTCCGGCGCGGGCGCAGGGCTGCGGCAATCCGGGTCGAATGACATAAATCAGTTCGGTATCAGCACCGTGCGCACCACCTCGCCCTTTTCCATCGCGCGGAAGGCGTTGTCGAGATCCTCGAGCTTGCCGTGCCGGCTGACCATGTCGTCGAGATTGAGCAGGCCGCGCCGGTAGAGATTGACGATATAGCGCTGGTCGAGCGCGCCGACGGAGTAGAGCAGATGATGACCCTGGATTCTGCGCTCGCCGCTGATTACGAAGTAGGCGTTGACCTTCAGGTCGTCGGCGTCGGGCGTCACTCCGATGAGCGTTGCGGTTCCGCGCGGCATCAGGCATCGAATCGCCTGCTCGATGGTCTTGACGTTGCCAAGCGCTTCGAATGAATACTCGACGCCGCCGTCGCTCAACTCCAGGATTGCCTGGACCGGATCGACCTTGGCGGCGTTAACCGTATGGGTCGCGCCGAATTTTTTGGCTGTCTCCAGCTTGCTGTCGACGATGTCCACCGCGATTATCTGGCCCGCGCCGGCGATGCGTGCGCCCTGGATTGCGGAGGAACCCACGCCGCCCGAGCCAATCACGGCGACACTCGCACCCGGCGGCACCTTGGCGGTGCGCAGCACCGCGCCCAGCCCGGTGGTGACGCCGCATCCGATCAGCGCCATCCGATCCAGCGGCAGGTCGTTGTCGATCTTGACCAGGCTGAGTTCGTCGGTCAGCGACATCTGCGCGAAGCCGACCGAGATGCCGCCGATGCCGCGAATTGGCTTGCCCTTCCAGGTGAGGGCGGGCTTGTCGTTGGGTCCGCGGGTGGAGGTGAATTTGTTCAGGCACATGTAGGTGCGGTTGGCGCGGCAGTTCTTGCATCGCCCGCAAAAGCGCAGCCCGCCGCCGGCGATTACGTGATCGCCCGGCTGCACGGTGGTCACCTCGGGTCCGACCTCTTCGACCACTCCGGCCACCTCATGCCCCAGGATCATCGGCGGCGCGAAGACCGCGCGATGCCCTGACCAGATCACGTGATCGCTGTGGCAGACGCCGCTGGCCATTATCCGGACCAGGACTTCGGTTCCCCTGGGATGATCGATTTCGACATCCTCGATGGTGTGAGGCTGCAAGGGAGCATGGTAAACGGCCGCTTTCATCGCGCTTTCCTCCTCGGGGCATTCAATCCGGTCTATTGTCATACCGCAGCCGCAGCATGCGGTCTATCAGCGCACCGCCCTTCAGCCGGGCTGCTTGAACGGCAGGATGCTTTCGGCGATCGATTCGTCCAGCGCCTCATAGTCATGGTATCCGATTAACTGGTAGAGTTGGGTGCGGGGCTGCATCCGAGCCAGCATTGCCGCTGTGCCGCCTTCCCGTGCCGTCGAGCGATACAACTCCTCGACCGCCCGCCCGCGCCGCCACGCGCAATGCGGAATACCGGCCAGATCACAATCTTGAAGCCGAACTAGTCGAACTGTCATCCAATTCGCGCACCGCGCGCATCACATTGAGGGTTGCGCCGAAGCCGGTGCCGGCATCGACGATCAGCGGCAGTCTGGTGGGTAAACAGGCATAGCTCCTCGAAATGTTGCACACGGTGCGCGGTTTTCGCCATCATTGGCGTCAGACGAACCGTGAAGCGAGGCTTGGCGAAGACCACGACCCGGAGCCGGCTGTGGGCCGCGGCTGCGGTGGGGACAGTGATGGCGGGATGCGACCCGGTGATCGACGTCGCGGGCGCCAACTTTCCGGCCTGGTTGTTGTGCCTGCTGGTGGGTGCGATGCTGGCCGGGATCATGCGGCCGGTGCTGATTTTCGCGCGGCTCGACCCCTACCTGGGACCCGCACCCCTCATTTACGCCAGCCTCGCGATAATGTTCGCGCTGATTGCATGGCTGATGTTCTTCAACCGGATTTGAACCGATGGCCGTAAAGCCGCGCGCCCTGCGCCGCGACCCCTTGATGCTGCGCGTTGCGGGCCGCCTGCTGGGTATATCGATTGTTGCGGTTACACTGGCGCTCGGCGTGCACGTGGCGCAGCTTTATTACTTCTTTCCCCAGACCGACGACGCCTATGTGCGCGCCAACGTGGTGCATATCGCACCGCACGTAAGCGGCCCCATCACCGAGCTGCCCATCCAGGACAACCAGCACGTGCGCAGGGGCGACTTGCTGTTCGTGGTCGATCCGCGGCCGTATCAGGCGGCGCTGGCGATGGCACAGGCCCGGCTGGACCTGACCAACCTGGAGATCAAGGCGCTGGACAACGCGATCGATGCCGCCAAGGCGCGCCAGGCGCAGTTGGAAGCCGACGCCCGTTATGACCAGCAGTATCTCGCCCGTCTGTTGCCGCTGCTCAAGGAGCAGTTTGTCACCGCCGATGAGGTCTACAACGCGCGCACCAAACTGGCCGCCGCCGAGGCCGCGGTGGCCAACGCCCGCAACGAAGTTTTGAAGGCGCAAAACCAGCTCGGTCAGTACGGCGACATCAACGCCCGGCGCAAAGCCGCCGAGGCCGCCGTGTACGACGCGAAACTCAATGTCGGCTATTGCTACGTGCGGGCGCCGTTTGACGCCTACGTCACCAATCTCAATATCGCGGTAGGCGAATACGCCAACCAGGGTCGCCAGGTGCTGAGCCTGGTCGATAACCGCACGTGGTACGTGATGGCGAACTTCCGCGAAAATTTTCTCTCCCGCATCCAGCCCGGGATGAAGGCGCGGGTCTACCTCATCAGCTACCGCAACCATCGCTTCCGCGGCGTCGTGCAAGGCGTGGGCTGGGCGCTGTTCCAGGAAAACGGTGCCACCGTCGACGGCCTGGCGCGGGTCGCGCCGACGCTTAACTGGGTGCGCCTGTCACAGCGCTTCCCGGTGCGAATCACGCTTGAGGAGCGCGACCCCGGCCGCCCCTTCCGCATGGGCGAGACGGCCGTGGTAACTATCCAGGGGTTTCAGCCCTGAACGCGGGAAATTCAATCGCCGATGGTTCGGAATGACGTGGCCACAAATGCATGAACTCGCAGGAACGGCTCACCAACCGCCAGGTGCCGGAACAGTCTTCATTCGGGCTGTTCTCCTGGGACTGGATTTACGGGCGAGCCTGTTCGGGCACGGCGCCGATTGCATAAGATAGCGACGCGGCCGAGATCAGCACTTCGGCCTTGCTTTGAATCAGCGCGTAGCGCGCACCGGCCAGATCGCGCTCGGCCGATAGCAAATCCAGGATCGAAGCGAGACCATGCTGATACGAGCGCAGATTGGAATCATAGGACGATTGCGAGGCTTTGAGCAGTGCGGCGGCATATTGGTACTTCTTGAGCGCGGTCGAAAAAGTGAAGTAAGCACTCCACACTTGGCCGACCAGGTCCAGTTCCTGGCTGCGCAGCGCCTCGCGCGCGGCCTCGCGCTGCGCCTGCGCTTTCCGGATCGAATTGAGCCGGTCAAATCCGGTGAAAATGTCCCACCTCAGCGTGACCAGCGCGGCATATTCGGGCACACCCGAGTAAAAGGTCATGGTCGGTGGATTGGACAGATTGTAGTTGAAACCATGAAATCCGTAGTAGGCAGTTCCGTCGATGGTCGGATACAGTGAGGCCCGGGCGGCGTCGACCTGCGCTTTGGCGGCGCGCAGCACGGCGACTTTAGCCGCCAGATCCGGCCGCTGATCGATCGCCGTCGCGATCAACTTGTCCATTGATTCCCCCAACGCCTTGGGAATAGGGCGTCCTTCCAGGCTTTCGACCTCGGGCGCCTGATTGGCCTCCACGCCCACGGCAACGGCGAGCCGCGCCTGCGCGTCGCTGACCGCCAGACGGGCGCTTTGCAATTCGTACTCGGCTTGCGCCTCGCGCTGTTCGGAGAGTAGAACCTGGGGCTTGGTGGCGAGTCCGACCTCGAGCCGCCGATGCGCCGCAATGCGATCCGTGCGCGCCATCTTGAGGATCGCTTCAGCGGAGCTAACGTCGGCCTTGGCAGCGGCCAGCGTGTAGTAGGCTTGCTCGACGTTGAAGACGACTTCCTGGACCTTGTGGTTGAACAGGAAATTGGCTGCCAGCAGCTCTTCGTGCGCCGAGCGGGCGGCGGCGGCGCGGCGGCCGAAGTCGAGCAGCAGGTAGTTGACCGACAGCAGATTGCGGCTCTGCCAGCTCTTTTGTACTCCCCAATGCTTGGGCACGAGGTCGGCGATGCGGCGGTAGCCACTCTCACTGTCAAGGTTGACCCAGGGGTAATAGGGGGCCTGGGAACGGCCAAACTCAGCGGCGGCCGCACGCGCCTGCTCCCAGGTGCGGCGGGTTTCGGGGTTGCGCCGCAGCGCTATCTCCACCAATTCCGGCAATGTGTACTTGCGGCCCTGCTCGACGGCTTCGGGTTGCGCAATCGGGCCCAGTTCTGCGGCCAAATCCAGGCTGCCTGCCCGCTGCTCACCCCGCGGCGCCCATTCGCGGGCCGCGCCCGGCGGCGCATAAGCGTCGGGATCGATCTCCGGCCGGCCCTGCATCGTGGCGCATCCAGCCAGCAGCGCGGCTGCAATCAGGGCGGGCAGGAGCGAGAAGGGCTGCATGCGTATCGTGAGGTTGTTGTTCGACTGATTCATCATCGGCTCACCGAACTGCAACAAGAACCGGCATCGGGCCGGCGCTCCGCATTGAAACGACTCGAAACAAGGGGTTTGCGCGCGATTGGCTTGCACGTGGAATCCGGTTTCCTCAGAATACTGCTGCCTTCTTTGGCGAGCTGGCAAGCATTGGCTGGTTCGCCCGCAGGTTCGCGTTGAACAGTCCGTCTTCCGCAGGCGCGCCGCTCCAGAAATCTTCCGATGCAGCCCGCAGTACAGTAGGCGGCACCGCCGAACTGGCCAAAACGCTGCGTGCGCTGGCCGCCGAGATGGAAGCGACGCCGCAGCGATGGCGCCGCGCCGCGCGGATCGCGCTCATCACCGCGCTGGGCGCGGGTGTCACCGCCGCTTTACAGATCTCCAACGCGCTCGGGCTTACACTGCTGTTCAATTTCGGCGCACCCGAGATGGCGCCGAGCTTCAGGGCCGCCTGCCGGTTCCTGGCCGGCGCCGCGCTCTGCCAGGCGGCCGGTTTGGCGCTGGCGGGTGCGATGGCCGACTCAGCGATTCCGCATCTGACAATTTTCGCCGCGCTTTCCCTGGTAAGCGGCTATCTGATCTATGCCGACCCACGTGTCGGGCGGCTGTGGGTTTGGGTCCAGGTCCCGGTTCTAACCGCCTTCTACCTGGTAGTCTTCGACCCCGGCGGCTTCGGCTGGACCGACGTACAAGCATTTGGCGCGGTGGCGGTTGCGGTGGCAATTCTTTATGTGAGCAACACGCTGCTATGGCCGCGCTCGGCGGCCGAGGTGTTGTCCGAGTCGTTGGCGGATACAGTGGATCGCTCGCGCCGACGGCTTGGCGTTCTACTCAATATCTGGATGGGAGTGGATGGGCTGACACCAGCGGACGACCGTCCGGTTGCGTCCAAGCTCGGCTACCATCTGACGCTGCTGGGCCCAGCCGCTCATGACGGGACGGGTCCGCACGCGCTCGAGAGTCTGCTATCAGCGATGATGACAGCGGAGCGGATTCACAACGAAGTCGAACGCATCGCGGACCTGGTGAATGCTGAGGCTGGGGAGGAGCCGGACGAAGGGCGACGTGAGGCGGTGCGTCGGGCCGGGCAGGCGCTGGATGAGATGCTGGAGTGGTATGCGGCGGAGCTGGGGCAGGGGGTGGGGAGGCGGGGCCGGGATGCGCACGGCGGCGGGGGCGTGGCGCAAGACCGCGCCCTCGGCGCGGCCCCGCGTCCCACCCCCATCCTCTCCCGCCTCCACAACATCGCTGCACTGCTCGAACTCCATCCCGCCGACGCACCGCTCCTCCCTGCCGATGCTGCACAGGCGGGCGACGGCCCCAACAACGACCAATCGGTCCGGTCCGCGGATTCGCCCCCGATTGTAGCCGAAGGCTCCGATACGCAGGTGCCAGCCCTGCCAGAGCGTCCACGTTTCAACCCGTTCCTGATTCGTTACACGCTCCGGCACACGATCGCGATGGTAGTGGCCTTCATCTGCGGGCTGTTCGCCAACAATCCGGCGATGCATGCGGCGTTGTGGCTGTTGATGATCGGCGGACCGCCCAGCCACGGCGCCACCGTGCGCAAGTTTACCATTCGGGCGATCGGCGCGGCCCTCGCGCTGGTCCTTGCCGCGTTGGGCACGATCCTGCTTGCTCCCAACGGCACGACCGTGTCGTCTTACATGGTTGCGATATTCGCCGGATCGCTGCTGATGGCATATATCGGACAGGGGGGCGGTCTGCTGTCGTTCCTTTCCATCGGCGGCACGGCCTTCGTCATCGCCTTTAGCGGCCCCGGGCCGCGCAACGACGCCTTCGCCTCGATATGGACCATTTGGGGTATCAGCTTCGGGATGCTGATTCGGGCAGTCGTGTCGCTCATCTGGCGCGAACGGCCCCGGCGTACGTTGGTCGAAGAATTCCAGCCGCCGCTCGAGGCCTTGACGGTGCTTGCCTCGACAGCCCATCGCGGCCATCTCAGCGCGGTGCAAGTCGGCCAAGCGCAAATGGTTCTGATCGATGGCATCCGTGAGATGCTGGGCGTGGCCGCCGACGCGCAACTGGAAGGGCGCGGTGCCGGAATCGACGCCGCCAATCTGGTGGACGCGCTCGATACTTTGCGCCGGGTTGGCCTCCTGCTTGCCCGGCAGGCGTGCAACGTGCCGAATACCCAACCGCCGGACAGCCTATCGCTGCGGGCCGCCCTTCACGCGCGCTTTGCGGACTGGCTTGAGTCGCTGCGTGTGCAGAACGCTGACGGTGTGCCCAGCCTGGCGCCGCTGCGCGAGATGGTGCTCAACTGCGATGCGCCGGCTCTCGCCCCATGGGCGGCGGCGGGCGGAGAGGAAGGCCACCTGCTGGAGTTGGTGCGCACGCTGGAAGAGCAGCTCAAGACCGTGTCGGTCTATTGAGAAGAGCCAACAGCTCTCCTCAAAGGGTTGGAGCGAGCGTTTTGCGTCTCTACTCGATCACGATCGTGCCCTCCATCTCTTCGTGGCCCGAGCCGCAAAAGACATCGCAATGAAACGTGAAGGTGCCGGCTGTGTTCGGAACCAGGCGGATACGGGATGTCTGGCCCGGACTGATTGCCGTATGCAGCCCCAGTAGGGAGCTTTTGAAGCCATGCTTGCGATCCAGCGTGGTGAATTCCAGCACGACCGGCAGCGAGCGTTTGAGATGAATCACGCTGGGCGAGAACTGAAACCGCCGGGCGGTGATGTGAACGACCTGGGCGGTGCTGGCCGGAAACGCCTGCCGGATGGGCGCAAGCGCACTGGCTGCAGCCGCCATGGCGGCGACAGTTACTACCATTCGATGAGGCACTCTCATTTCGCCGCCTCCGCCATCGGGAATTCTCTCAGGTCATAGCGCGAATGGCGGCGGTCGGCTGCTACCTCCCGAAACCCCAATCCCTTGTAAGGTTGGCGCGTATCCCACGGGAGTTGGATTTTCCTTGGCAGCGAACCTGGAGCGGGCAGCGGCCACATCAGCGATTGCGCCGAATGATGATTGATGTGCCCGGTCGTATGGTGATTAATCTGGTGAATATGGCCGTAGAAGACCGTGACGTTGGAATAGGGCAGCAGCAGTTCCATGACTTGCCCTCCGTCAGCCGTCGCCCAATCCCATGACGGATAGAGGTCGAACAGCGGGAGATGGGTCAGTACGATGATCGCAGCGCTGCGGGAGAGTTTGGCCAATTCGCCCGCCAGCCATCTGCGCTGACCCTCGCCGACGGCGCCCTCGGGATCCGATACGTTGTCCAGCGCGATGAAGGTTACGCCCTTGTGTTTGAAGGTGTAAAAGCTGGGGCCGAAGAATTCGTGAAACGCCTTGCCCTCGTCCAGCGCGGCGTCGTGCTCGCCGGCCAGGAACCTGACCTCCTTGACCGCCAGACGGCCGGCGATTTCGCGAAACTGCTCCATGCGCCGGCGCCGCTCGGAGCCGTCCTCCGTGGTCTGGGTCAAGTCGCCCGTAAAGACCACAAAGTCCGGCGCTTGCGGCAGGTGATTCACCGCCTCGACGGCGCGGACAAGGGTGGTGCCATAATGCGGGTTGATGGCAGGATTGCTAAAGCCCCAGTGGCTGTCGGAGAGCTGGACGAAGAAGAAATCCTCGCCGTCCGCTTCATTGCCCCGGTAAAGGGCGCGCGCCGCCGCGATACCATCGGCGTGCTGCAACAAGCCCAGGCCGGAAACGAATACGGCGCCCCCGATTCCGGCCAGTTTGAGGAAAGCGCGTCTGTCGATATGCTTTTCCACGCAAGCGATTGTCCTTTCCGGTAATGTGCGGCCTGGATGCCACGCCGGTAGCTACCGGACGAGGCGGCAATTTATTCCCCCGGCGTCAGTGCAACGCAGCGCGTGCGGAGGTTAAGAGGCTGTGCGTAAGAGGTCGGCGAACTGTTGCAATTCGGCGCGATTGAGGTCGGACACCGCCCAGCACGCCATCCCCATCTCATTCCAATGGATTACGTTGAAGCCGCGGCGGGCAGTTACAATCAAGGCGCCGGGCTGATCGGCGGATGGCCAGACGAACAGGTTGATATAATGGGCGCGCCGGCGGTAGATGAGCGCGGCGACCGGGCGGTCTTCGATCACGTCGATCCGCCCGCCCACCAAGACAAAACCATCAGCAGCCAAGTCCTTGACCGGCGGTGAGAAATCCAGCTTGCCATTGAACCAGGGCTTGACCGTATGCTGGTCGGAGGAAGGCACGTCGGTCAGATGGTTGAGGAGCAGCGACCGCACGTGGCTTTGAACAACGTCGCGCACGAGCAGCTCCGACGGCGCGGTCCGGCCAAGCCGAATCGAAAGCGTAGCGGTCATTATAACTACGAAGGCGGCCAACGCGGCCAGCGCCAGGCTGCGCCATAACAAGCGGCGCGGCGCCGGGGGAGGCGGCGGGGCGACTTCGGTCCTTGCGCCGCGCGATGTTAGGGCGGCGCCGAGGCGGTCGCGCAGCGCCGGCGGCGCCTTGTAATAAAGGGCCGGGTCGGCCAATGCGGCGCTCAGTGCGCGATGGTTGCGGTAGGCGGCGGCGCAATTGGCGCAGGTCTTCAGATGGTGCTCGAGTTCGAGCGTCTCCGCCACGCCCAACTGACCGTCGGCGTACGCTTGTACCATCTCGGGCCGGCACTCAGCCTTTTCGCTGCCAGGCATCCTTGCGTTGCCCTCCCGTAACCACTTGCGCCAGCCGCTTGCGAGCGCGCGCCAGACGCGACATCACGGTGCCGATCGGCACTTCCAGAATTCCGGCAATCTCCTGATAGGATAGTCCTTCGAACTCTCGGAGAATCAGCGGCTCGCGGTAACCATGCGGCAGCCGTTCCAGCGCCTGCGCCAATATGCGTCGGTCGGCGTTGCGGATCGCGATTTCGCTGGGGTCAGGATTAACACCGCTCGGAGCCGGCGAATCCTCGCCCAGGGGCTCGGCCAGTTCCAAAGGCCGGTTCTTCTTTAGCCAGGTGTAAAAGGTATTGCGCACGATGGCGAGCAGCCAGGGGCGCACCTGCTCCCGATTGAAGCTGTCGAAGAATTGCAGTGCCCGCAGCATCGCCTCGTGGGCAACGTCTTGGGCGTCCTGATCGTTGCGCGTAAGCCAGCGGGCGTAATTGTAGGCGGCGTCCAGATGGGGCAAGACCACTTGGCTGAAGCGGCGCGCCGTGTCCGGGGAAGTCGGTCCCATCGGCTCTGTGGCTGTAGACTTCACCTGTTTATTGCATACCCACGGACAGGCCGATTTATTCCCTACGTGGCACTGCTGAGACGGCGGTCGCGCCGGACCGATCCTTGCCGGCCGTTCACATCATTGCTAAAAACGGCTGTCAGGCACAGGGGTGGGAGAAGTTATGAAAAAGCTCCTTTTCATGGTTTTGGCTCTCCAACTTATCCTCGTTTTGCCCCAAATGGGTAGTCTTCTCCAAGCCCAGCCGCCTTACAGCAACGCCGACTTCAACGGGACCTGGGCATTTGGGGTCAGCGGCACTGTGATCTTCACGCCGCCCTCCACCGGACCCACGCCCAACTGTGCAGGATGGACGGCGGTTTCGTTGCCGATAGCAATTGAGGGCACGCTCATCGGTGACGGCAAGGGCGGTCTCAGTGGGACTCAGACCTTCAATGCCGACGGGCTGGTTTGTTCGGGCACTTTGAAGGGCACCTACACGGTCGCAGCCGACGGAACCGGGACGTTGAACAACGTGACATTCACACCCGATGCCAAAAGTATTTCGGCCGGATGCACCAGCACCGCGGGTAACAGTGCGTTGACCTTTGCCAACGGCGTCAACCATATCGACCTAACTGGAACCGACTGCTTTCAGGTGATTTCAGGAAGCGCGACTAAGCAATAAGGCTGCCTCGGTTGGCAAACAAAGGTGCGGGGCGCGGCGTGAATCGCAAGCTGATCTCGGTCATGTTGACAGCGTGGTGTGCAACATTGGTTGCAGGGTGCGATCCCTGCCCGACGTGCGTCCACGAGGTGGCCACGCCGACGCCGACCGCAACCCCAACTATTACGCCGAGCGCAACCCCGACCATTACGCCGACGTTAACACCGACCGCCACGCCCACGCCGACCGCCACCCGCACGGCGACGCCCACCGCGACCCCGACCGGGTTCGGCCCCGGTTCCTTCAAAGGCACCTACTCGCTCAGATTCAGCGGAAAGACCAGGAGCGGAAATCCTGACGCGGGGGTGGGGCTGCTGAACAGCGACGGCGTCAGTAAGGTGACCGGCACGTTGACTGAAAACAAAAACGGCGGGGTGTGCAGCTTTACGCTGTCGGGCACCTTCACGGTGAACCCCGACGGCACGGGCACGATCAGCGTCACGGAAACGCCGACCAGCGCGGGATGCTCTTCGGCAGGCGCCAGTGTGGCTTCGGTGCTGTTCAACATGGGCAACGGCGCACTCGCGGTAAGTAGCACAGGTGGTGCGACCCTGGGCAGTTTCCTCAAGCAGTAGGAACCGCCGTCTGCGGGGCGCGACGGGTGTCCGCAGGGCGCTGGTTGGCGCGTTCGGTTTATTTTGCGGTGGCGGTAGCGGCAGGGGTGTGCAGGCGTGGGTCGGTGCTCGAAACGCATCGGGCGGCGGCCGCGCGCTCACGCAAGGTCGCGAACGCCGCTCTGCTTGGACCGCCCTTTTTGCCTGATGAGCTTTTTGGTGCTGCGGTGGCGCTATTGGCCAGTTGCGCGCGCAGGGCATCACGATGCTTGCGACATTGGGTGTCGGTGGAGAGGGTGGAAAAGGTTTCCCACTGAAACAGCGGAGCGCCGGTATCGACGAAATTCTTCCCGGCCGGAGTCACTGACAATGGGGGCAGCAGCAGGAGCCAGGCGGTCAGCGCCGCCGCCAGTCCCCCGCAAGTGGTCAATGGTTGCATCGTATACGGTGTCCGCGATGGATTTGTTGGCGCCCGCCCACAGCGGTGCTGGCGGTAGTTTTAGACGCGGAGAAGGGGGCCATTCAATAGGCCGGGCGGCAAGGTAGTTGCTTGAATCGGGTTGCCATTGATGCGATGCTAGGAGCCGCTGGGAAACGGCAATACCAGGGGATTTCCACTCTTCCAACACCCGGTCCGGCCTTGTATTGCATCGGTAGCGCATCGACGAGGCCCAAAGCATTGGACTTCGGCCGGGGAAAATGCCAAAAAATATTGCTTTCAGGTTCGGGCGACAACGGGGTGCACCTGAGGAAGATGAGCTCATGTCCGGCAGGCGCCCCGTTCGCGGTCGAGCCTGGGGCTTGGAATTTTTATTGAATCACGCTAAGCAAGCCTTCGTCACGGTTTAATCGTGCGACGCAGGCGCCGTTGGCGCGACAGATGGAGGACAGCGTTGGCATCCGAAATTGACGAAAGAATGAGGTCCGTCAACGAGGCCGCGGGCGAGACCCGATGGCGCGATTCGATGCGCCTTCGGCTCCCCGCCGGAGTGATGGAAAGAGTCGAAGGCAGGGCGACGGAAGGCCTGGGCGGCATCGGCAAATTCGTTTTGCGCTGGCGTCTGCCCATCGGCTTGCTGCTGGTCGCGATAAGCGCGTTCATGATCTACGGGGTGACGCGGGTCAAAATCGCGACCGAATTTGCCGATTTCTTCCCCAAGAGCCATCGCAACGTCGAGTTGTACCGCAAATACCACAACTACGGCGGCGCGCAGACGCTGATCTTGATGTTGAAGGTCAAAAACGGCGACATCTTCAACTACAAGACGCTCAAAAAAATCCAGGACATCACCAGCGACATCGACCGCCTGCCGGGCGTCAACCATCAGGAGGTCAAGTCGCTTTCTTCCTACCGCTTGGCCTTTGCCGAAGCGGTGCCCGGCGGCCTGGATACCAAGCCCTATATGTACCCCGACGTTCCCACCACGCAGGCCGGGATTGACGACCTTAAAAAGCATGTCTTCGCGCATCGCGAGGAACTGCGCCAGTTCGTAAGCTCGGACGACAAGGCCGCCAGCGTGATGGCCTCCTTCAACGAGGAGTCGCTCGACTATCACGAGCTGTTCGACGGCATCCAGGCGATCGTCAAGAAGTACGAGGATCCCAACCATTCGATTTATGTGGCTGGGGAGCCGGTGGTGCGCGGCTACGGCTACCATTACCTGCGTGCGATCTTTCTGTGCTTCGCGGCCGCGGTGGGTGCGATGATCATCCTGCTCTACATCAGCCTGGGGCATCGCAGCCGCTGGTGGGCGCCGATCGTGACCGGTACTTTGTCGGCGGTGTGGGGTCTCGGGTTTGTCGGCTGGATGGGTTACAACTTCGACCCGGTCATGCTGGTCATTCCCTTCATTCTGACCGCACGCGATCTGAGCCACGGTATCCAGTGGCAGGGCCGCTATTACAATGAGCTGGACTCCTGCAAGGACAAGTACATTGCGATCGTGGCGACCACCAACTACATGCTGCCGCCCGGTTTCCTATCGATCATTGCGGACATTGCGGGCATCATCTTCGTCTCTTTGGGCGGAATCCCGGTGCTGCATCATATCGGTCTGGCCGGCGCGGTGTGGCTGGCGTCGAGCTTGACGATGGTGTTCGTGTTCGAACCGATCTTCCTGAGCTTTTCGCCGGTTCCGCGGCTTAAGGGCGGCGCCTTCGGTGAAAAACTGTGGAACGACTTCACGCCCGACTTCCTCAAGAGCGCGTTGTCGGCGTTGGTCGAGATTCCGGTTACCCCGGGCAAGGTGCGCGGCGTGCTGCTGCTGTTTGCCGGCGCAATCATGGCGTGGGGCCTGATCGCGGGCGAACGGGCCAAGATCGGCTACTCGACTCCCGGCACTCCGCTGTATCGCGCCAACAGCAAGGTCAACCAGGACATCAAGGCGATTGCGCAGTACTTCCCCGCCGACGAGGGCTGGGTGATTCTCACCACCCCGGCCTATCCCGATCCGCAGTCGGTGCTGGGTCCTGACGTGCTGCGGATGGCGGACGATATGCGCGACTACCTGCTGACCGACCCGCGGATGAAGCAGGTGATCTCCTTTGGCTCCACCATCATCCGGCCCTTCGACCAGATGTTCCATTACGCGCATCCGAAGTTCTTCGCGATCCCGCGCAACCCGCAGCAGTCCGGTAACCTGTGGTACCTGTTCCTGGGCGGCACGGCGCCGGGCGAAATGGAACAGTTCATTTCCAGCACTGCGGCGCAGGACACCTGTATCCGCATCCTGATGTCCGACCATACCTACACCACGCTGGCCGATGCGACCAAGGGTCTGGAGGATTTCGTGGCCAAGTACGTGGCCAAGAATCCCAAGCTGTCCAAGGTCAACGTGCTGTATATGGGCGGAATCGCGGGATTGTACGCGGCGGCCAACGATGTGTTGTTCAAACTTGACCTGATCAACATCACTTTCGTACTGCTGGTCATCTTCGTGTTTTCGGTGCTAGCCTTCCGCTCCTTCGTGGCCGGCGTTCTGTTCGTGCTGTCGTGCGTACTGGCTAACTTCGCGGCCTTCATCTACATGCGCATCCGCGACATCGGACTGACCATCGACACGCTGCCGGTCATTTCGCTCGGCATCGGTCTGGGCGTTGACTACGGAATCTACGTCGTCGCGCGTATCCAGGACGAGGTGATGCGCGGCGAGAGCGTGCGCGATGCGATCATCACCGGTATCTCGGCAACCGGCGCGGCGGTGTTCTCGACCTTCTCGGTCATGGTCGGCGGCATCATCCCGTGGGCGTTCTCACCGCTGCTGTTCCACAACCAGATGAGCGTGCTGCTGACCTTCTTGATGTTCACCAACATGTTCGCCGGCGTCCTGGTGCTGCCGGCGTTCATCGCCTGGTCGCGCAGCGGCTTTATCTGCAAGTACGAAGTGCAGTCGGCCAAGCAGCCGCCCGGTCAGCTCGCGGCGAGTTAAGCGCGGCTCCCTTCAATGTGACCAACGATCCCCGGTTGCGACATGATGCGCAACCGGGGATTTTTGTTCTGGTGTTCCGAGCATGAAGCGACAGCGATTGTGGACGCAAACCGCCCATCTGCTGCTGCTCCTGTGCCTGCTGGCGGGCGCGGCGGCAGCGCAGGAGAATTACCTGAGCCTGGACAAATGGGTCGGAAAGATGCCTGACCGGCAGTTCCTGGCGCTACCCGCGGTGCATGGAGCGCTGAGCAGCCTGTTGGGGGATGGCCTGGAGCGGTTCCTTGGCCGCTTCCAACAGGTAACGCCCATCGATCGCGTATCGCGCGATATCGTGGCGCAGGGCTGTGCACGCAACAATTGCAAAGCCGAGCAGGCCGCCTTCGCGATCGACCTGGATACCGGCGAGGCCTCCGCCGCAACCCTGACCCGGGGCCGTTACCTGGACATTTACAGCAAGAGCACCACAAGCTACGACGACCTGCCGCCGGGGTTGCGCCGATGGATCAGCAGCCGCACCTCACAGGATCCGCACTTCAAGCGCTTGAAGTTCAGATTCCACACATAGCCGCGGCCGCGGTATTTCTGCTGTCGCCTCGCGCACGCAATCGGTTGTGTGCAGAGGGTTCGCTACGCCTTCACATCGACGCCTGATGTCTTTGGGTTCATTTCAATGCCGCCAGCAGCGAGGCGTGCAGATGGCCGCTGAGGTTGCCTTTCAAGTCAAGCAGAGAATAGTCGCGGTATTTGAAACGCCACTTGCCGTTAACCCGCTGGAAGGTGTCGTGATAACGGCCGGCGGCTACGGCCTGAAGCGGCAGGTCATCGGTGGCCTGGAGCACCGTGTAATAGGAGCGGCAAGTGGCGGTTCCCGCCGCTTCGTCGATCTCGACAATCGGGTTGGTGATGACGTGCTTGGTGCGCGGCGTACCGCAGGGATAGAGTCTTATGGAGTTGCGCCAGAGCGCCAGCACGGCCCGGTGATCCTGAGGCTCATCGGATCCCGTCATCTTTATTTTCGCATGTTTGAACAGGCCGGCGGCTCCTTCCAAATCGCCGCTGTCAATCAGTTCCGCGTAACGATATAGAAGATTGGTGATCTCGACCGCGCTGGCGTTCATGACGTATCCTCCGCTGGGGCTGAGTTCGGCGCAGAATCGTCTGCTTTTTGCGGCATGTGGTCAAGCTGCGGGTGCGATTGCCGCGCAGGTTGGGGCTGGGTAAGAATTGAAAGCGGCGCCCCTTTATTAGAGAAGTGTTCAAGGTCAAGCATCTGCCTATCGATACGCTGCGCGAGCACGTCATCACGATTCATCAGAGCGCCGTGCGCAACGGCAACCTGGGTTTCAATCCGCTCGACCGCGCGCGCGTCTTTGGTCCCCATCCGGCCAGCGGTGAGATGCGCGAGGTGGTCGGCGTGCTCAATTTCTGCTCCGACCTGCTGGTCAGGCCCGACGAAATCGGGCTGTGCGAAGAGGCGTTTCGCGACCTGGGTTTACCCGAAGGCGCCGACGTCAATGCGACGTTGGCCGTCGCGCCACACAGCGTCGATCTGGTGCGCGCCAAGCTGGAAGGCAAACGCCTGTCGCGCGCCGCCTTTGACGCGATCATGACCGACGTCGTGGCCCATCGCTACTCGCGAGTGGAGTTGTCGATGTTCGTGCTGGCCTGCTCGCTCAAGACCTTGGACCTCCGCGAGATCGTGGACTACACGCGCGCGATGATCGCGACCGGTGCCACGCTGGAGTTCGGCGCCGGCCCCATCGCCGACAAACATTCGGTGGGCGGCGTACCCGGCAATCGCACCACAATGGTGGTGGTGCCGATCCTTTCCTCGTTGGGGCTCAAGACCCCCAAGACTTCCTCGCGCGCGATCACCAGTCCTGCCGGCACTGCGGACACGATGGGCGTGGTGGCCGAAGTGGCGCTGTCGCCGCAGCGGCTGCGCGACGTGGTGGAGAGCACCGGCGCATGTATCGCGTGGGGCGGCGCGGTCAATCTGGCGCCCGCCGACGACATCCTGATCACGGTGGAACGGCCGATGGAGATCGACACCGAGGCGCAGATGGTGGCGTCGATCCTGGCCAAGAAAAAGTCGGTAGGCGCCACCCATGTGCTGATCGATATTCCGGTCGGGACCAGCGCCAAGGTCAGAACGGTGGCAGCCGCACAAAGGCTCGCTGAGCTGTTCCGCGCCGTGGGCTCCGAAATCGGTCTGGGACTGGAAATAGCCGTTACTACCGCCACCGGGCCCATCGGCCGCGGCATCGGCCCCCGTCTTGAGGCGCTCGACGTTCTCAAGGTGCTGCAGCGCGCGCCCGACGCGCCGGTGGACCTGCGGGAGAAGTCGCTGTACCTGGCGGCCAGAATCCTGGAGATGACCGGCAAGAGCCCGCCAGCCTCGGGCTACCGCATCGCGCAGCAGGCGCTGGACTCGGGGCAGGCGCTGCGCCAATTCCAGCGCATCGTGCAGGCCCAAGGCGAGCGCGACCTGCCGCCGCCGGCGCCCTATCGCGACATGATCGGAGCGCCGCAGGACGGACGCATCCGCGAGATCGATTGCTGGGAGATCGCGCGCGTCGCCAAACGCGCCGGCGCGCCGGCCAACGTCTCAGCCGGCGTGCTGCTGCATCGGGACGTGGGCGACGTGGTGGCCAAAGGTGAGCCGCTGTTTGAACTGCACGCCGAGAGCGCCACGCAACTGCAATTCGCCCGCGACTACGTCCAGACGCATCCCGAAATCGTCAAGTTCGGCTTCTGACGCCAATGAGCGCTAAGGCGCCGCCTGGCGGCGCTTTGCGAGCAAAGCGTTTTCGTACAGCACTCCTTCGTGCAGCAATTGCTCGACCCGGGCGGGCGGATAATTGAGGTACTTGCTCAGCACCGCGTAGTTGTCCTCGCCCAGCACGGCGCACCTGGGATCGATCTCGATGGCCGCCTCGGAATAGCGGAAGGGCAGCACCGGCATCGCGATCGGTCCGAACGGCGCCACCTCCCGGGTTTCGAACGAGCCGCGGGCGGCCAGATGCGAATGGTTGGCGACCTCATCGACGCGATACAGCGGCATCGCGGCGATGCCCGCCCGATGCAGGGTTGCGACCGCCTCCTCGCGCGAGGCAAAGCTCTTGAGCCAGTCTTCAATGGCCGTCTTCAGTTCGCGCCGCCGCTGATGGCGCTTGACCGCATCGTCATATCCGGGATCCTGCGCCATCCGGGGTTTGCCCATCAGCTCCGTCAGCCGGTGCCATTGAGCTTCATCGGCGACGGTCATCGTGATGTAGCCGTCGGCGGTCTCGAACATCCCGGCCGGACTGAAGCCGTGTGCATGCGGGCCGTCGGGCTGCGGCACCGTCTGGCCATGGCTGAACAGGTACTGAATCAACGGCACGTCGTGCAGATGGAACAGGCATTCGGTGAGTGCCAGGTCGATGTGCTGGCCCAGCCCGGTACGCTCGCGCGCCAGTAATGCCGCCATCACGCTGGCAAACCCGTTGATCGCGCCACTCATGTCCGCCAGGTAGATACCGCTGTAGACCGGCGAGCCATCCTCGTTGCCGGTCAATTGAATCAGCCCTGCCATCGCCTGTGAGCAGGTATCGTTGCCGGGCAGGCGCGCGTACGGTCCGTCCTGGCCGTAGCCGGAAATCGAGCACATGATGATACGCGGATTGACGGCGGCGAACGCCTGATAGGAAAGGCCGTGTTTATCCAGCGCGCCGGGCGTGAGGTTCTGCACCACGATGTCGAAGTGCGCAGCCAGTTCGAGGACGATTTTTGCGCCCTCGGGCCGCTTGATGTCGATACTTACCGATTGTTTGCCGCGATTGAACCACGCGTAACCCGCGCTCATCCCTTCCTTGGCGTAGTACTGGCGGCGCATGTAGTCGCCAATCGGCGGCATTTCCACCTTGACGACCTCGGCGCCGAGGTCGCGCATGATGCGCACGCAGGTCGGCCCCGCCAGGTAATTGGTGATCTCCAGAACCTTAACGCCCTCAAGGATCCTGCGCTTGGGCGCGGTTGGCGATTTTGCTACCGGCGCCGGCGCGGGTTTGGGCGCGCCGACAGTTGAGGGGAGGGACGAAGCGCCCGGCCGCGGCGCGTCGGCGAGCACGCCGATATGCTTAAGCGCGGCAATCCGGTCGTCGCTCCAGCCCAGGTATTTTTTCAAGACCGCGGCGTTATCCTCGCCGAAGCGGGCGATGCGCGAGGCGATTTGGACCGTGGCGTTGGAAAAGCGGTAAGGCACCGCCATCAGATTGACGCGCCCGAACTCCGGCACGTCAACTGGCTGCAGGCCGCCGCGATGTTGGAGCTGCGGATGGTTGGCGGCTTCGTCCAGCGTCAGTACCGAGCCGGCCAACAGATGGCGGTCCAGCAGCAGACGCACCGGCTCCTCGCGTTTGGGAAAGCTCTGCAGCCATTTCTCGATAATCGGGATGATCTCGTAGCGATCCTCGAAGCGATTGTCGGCGTTGCTCCAGCGCGGGTCGTTGACCTTGTCGGGCCGTCCGATGCGCGCGATAAACCATTCCCAATCCTGCGGCTGCAGAATCGTGAACACGATATAGCCGTCAGCCGCCCGGAACATCCCGCACGGCATCGTGCCGGGCCGATGGGCCCCGGTGGGGAAGGCGATTTCCTGCCCATTGGTGAACACGTACTGCATCAGCGAGGTGTCGTGGACGTACAGTGGCCCTTCGTACAGAGCCAGATCGATGTACTGACCGGGACCGCCGCGAGCGCGGTCGCGCAATGCGGCGGCGATTGCGCCGAGCGCAAAGACCGCGCCCACACCCTCGGCATAGCGCTGGCCGATCACGGCCGGCGAGCCGTCCTCGTTGCCGGTCAATTGCGCCAGCGCGCACAGTGCTTGCGCGGTACCGTCATCGCCGGGACACGACGCCAGCGGACCGCTCTGACCGTGCGGAGTAAGCGAACACATGATCAGACCGGGGTTGGCGCTCTTAAAGGCGTCGTAACCCAGTCCGCAGCCGGCGAGCACGCCTGGCGGAAAATTTTCGATCACAACGTCGAAATGCGCGGCTAGATCCAGCACCGCCTGAGCGCCTTCGCGGCGCGTGATGTCGATCGCCACGTTGGCCTTGCCCCGGTTGTAATAGACCCAGGCGGGACTGACGCCGTTGACCGGCGCGGGAAACATCCATTGGCGGGTGCAGTCGCCGGCGGGGGGAATTTCCAGCTTGACCACCGCCGCGCCCAGGTCGGCCATGATCCGCCCACATAAAGGCGCACCGATTCCGCTGCCGATTTCAAGGACGCTGACCCCATCAAGCAGTTTGGCCCTGTTCGCCATCGCACCTGTTATCCCCAGCAAAAGTTCGGACCGCATCATGTTATCTGCGGACCAGGCAGAAGGAAATGACGCGCGACGCAAAGGGCATTTCGGCAGCGCGAGTCAGTCAAGCGATTTTTCGCAGTCAGTCCTGTCATCCAGGCGCGCCCATGAGGGCGCCTTTCCTTGCATCTGACTGCGCGGTCAGGCACCTTAGCAGGAAGCCAGGTTAGCTGAGGGGAGGGAGATGAGAGTCCTGTTGGTACATCCCAGCCCGCTGATGTACAGCGAGCTTTATCTGCGCCTGGAGCCCCTGGGAGTGGAGCGGGTAGCGGCGGCGGTGTTGGAGGCGGGTCATGACGTCAGGCTGATCGACCTGCAAATCTTCAGCCATCGCGACTATTTCAAGGAACTGGAAAGTTTCGAGCCGCAGGCGATCGGCTTTTCGCTCAATTACCTGGCCAATGTCCCCGAAGTGGTCGACCTGGCCAAGGCCACCCGGCAGCGGATGCGCGAGTGCTTCATTTTCGTGGGCGGCCATAGCGCTTCTTTCGTGGCTTCCGACATTCTCGAGCACGCGCAGGGTGCGATCGATTGCGTAGTGCGAGGCGAAGGTGAAGCGATTACCCAGCAGCTACTCGAGGCGCTGGGTGGCGGAAAAATCGGCAAGCTGCCCGGTGTCGTGACCCGCGAGGGAACGGGCGGACCGCCCAAGCTGATCGAGGACCTCGACCGTTTCATGCCCGCACGCCATCTGGGACGGCGGCGCAGGAAGTACTTTATCGGCGAGCTGGATCCTTGCGCGTCGATCGAGTTCACGCGCGGATGCCCGTGGGATTGTTCGTTTTGCTCGGCATGGACCTTTTACGGCCGCAGCTATCGCAAATCCACGCCGGAGGCGGCGGCGGAGGACATGGCTTCGATCAAAGAGCCCAATGTCTTCATCGTCGACGACGTGGCATTTATCCATCCCGAGCACGGCTTCGCAATCGGGCAGGAACTGGAGAAGCGCAACATCAGGAAGCGCTACTACTTGGAAACCCGCTCCGATGTGTTGTGCCGCAACCAGGAGGTCTTCGAGTACTGGTCGCGCCTGGGGCTGGCGTACATGTTCCTGGGCCTGGAGGCGATTGACGAAGAGGGTCTCAAGGCGCATCGCAAGCGGTCCTCGACTGGGATCAACGCCAAAGCGCTGGAAGTGGCGCGTAAACTGGGTATCACGGTGGCCATCAACCTGATAGCCGATCCGGACTGGGATGAACGGCGGTTTGAGATTGTGCGCGAATGGGCGCTGAGCATCCCGGAAATCGTGCATCTGACCGTGGCCACGCCCTATCCGGGTACGGAGACCTGGTTTACGGAATCGCGCAAGCTCACCACCCGCGACTACCGGCTGTTCGACATCCAGCACGCCGTGCTGCCGACCCGGCTGCCGCTGGACAAATTCTACGAGGAGCTGGTCAAGACGCAGTCGGTGATCAACCGCAAGCACATGGGCTTTGGGATCATCAAGGACGTTGCCTTTCTGGTGGCGAAGCTGGCCCTGCAGGGGCAGACCAATTTTGCCCGGATGCTGTGGAAATTCAGCAAGGTGTACAACCCTAAGCGTCAATACGGCGATCACTTCAACGAAGTGAAGTACCAGATCCGGCTGCCGGAGCCGACCGGGGTCAGACCGCCCGGCGACGTACTGTACGTGCATTCCCCCAAGGTCGCGCGCGCCGGCTCGGCAGCGGCCGCGGCGCACGAGTGAGGCAGGTTACAGCCCGGCAGCCTGTGCCAGGGAACCAGCCGCTGGGACCGTGCGGACCGGCTTTCCGGCCAGTCATTTATTTTCCTGATTTGGAGGCCGGATTGACAGCTGAAAACACCTGTCCCTAGCGACAGTCACGGCAGCAATCGGACCTGTAACAAAAGCCCTTACGCTGCGTCTCAAGATCATGCTTAGATCCGGTTCAGGCCCCGTGTTGTCTCGGCTTGCCACAGGTCTGCTCGAGCTCGCGATCGGCGCGGCGTTCGCCGCGTGCACCGTCCAGACGTACGCGCGCACCTTCAGCTTCCCGATCGGCGCTCCGGCCGCGACGCCATCCGCCACCGCGACCGCGCCGCCGCACGCAGCCGCGGCGCCCCCGCGGCTGCCGTTCAAGGGCCGGTTGATGGACGGCAATCCCAGGGCGCTGCCGCCCGCCGTTGCGGCGGCGCTGTCCGATTCGGGCAGCGTGGTGTTCAACTATCGCGAGGAACTTAGCCACGACCATTACACTGTCCCGCTGGCGCTCAGCGCATTCGATCCACTGACCTACGTCGGCTATCCGCTGGGCAGCTACAGCGTCACGGCTTTTGCGTCGCTGGGAATCAGCCGGGGCGATCGGGTGCTGGGCGACTATACCGCCAAAGTCACGGTATCGCGCGACTACACCCTGTACTATCAACCCACCTACATCGAGCTGGAGCACGAGGCCAAGGCCAAAGTGCGAGAAAAGATCGACGAGCAATTGTATCGCGACGCCGGCCGCCTGGCACAGGCCGCCGCGCCGGGAAGCCCCTGAGCAGGGAGGAGCGGCGTAATGCGTGCGGTGTGCGCGAGGTCGTGTCTGGCGGCGGTGATCGCGGCCGGATGCGCGGTTCAGGGCCAGCCTTTCGTGAAGCAGACGCCGGTCGCCGGCCAGGCCCAGGTCTATATCTATCGTCCGTACAATTTTGCCGGCTCGCTGTTACGGCCGCCGGTGGTCTGCGGCGACTCGGTGGCGCGCCTGGGGCCCGGCGGCTACCAGGTCTTCACCGTTCCCGCCGGCACCGTTACCTGCCGTACCGAGACCGAAACCGCCGACGCAGTCGAATTCGACGCCCGCCCGGGCGGCGTCTATTACCTCAAGGAGGACATCGGATGGGGAGTGTCGATTGGCCATCCCCATCTGTACCCGATTGACTCCGACAAGGCGCAGACCGAAATCCAGCAATGCTGTGTGCTGGAGCCGGGCTCGATCTCGGAGCATCAGGGCTGAGCCTGACCTTCGGTCCACGTCTGCGTAAACTTGACCGCGGCGATCTTCCATCCGTCGGGCGTGCGGACCAGGTGATCGGTATAATAGCCACCCACGTCCCAGAATTTCCTGCCCTCGGGGTCATCGGCGGGCAGATGACGCGCCTTTAGATAGACGACGGCGGTTGCTTCGTCGCCGTTGATCGCGATGGTCACGTTGGAGTTGTAATGCTGCGTCACACGAAACGGCGCCAGCGTCTTTTGCACGACGCGCACCCAGGTATCGAGCGCAAAGGTGCGCGGCGCGGGCACGCCCGTAGAGGTGAAGTCGGCGTTGACCGGATCGGTAAAGCAACTGCGGAACAGGTCCCAGTCCTTGGTGTCGACGCCGGTGGCGTAGCGGTAGAGGACCTCGGTTATGTGGGTGCGGTCGTAAAGTTCATTCAACTTGTCGATGTCCATGAAGGGTTCTTCCTTTTCGTTTGGGAAGGGTTGTCACTGGCCCCTTGCTTAACGCCTGGCCTGAAGCGGCAATGCCGCGACGCGCGACTCCACGAAGTCGATTACCTGTGCTTCGAGCTTGACGCCGTTGAGCCGGTTGATCTCCTGCACTCCGGTAGGGCTGGTGACATTGACCTCGGTCAGGAAGTCGCCGATGATGTCCAGCCCCACGAAGTACAAGCCGTCGCGCTGCAGGCGCGGCTTGAGCACGCGGCAGATTTCGCGGTCGCGGTCGGTGACGTCGGCCTTAACACAGGTGCCGCCGACGTGGATGTTGCCGCGATGCTCGGCCGCCATCGGCACCCGCAGCGTGCATCCCAAGGGCTCGCCGTCGAGCACAATCAGACGCTTGTCGCCCTTGCGGACTTCGGGTATGTAGCGCTGCGCCATGATCGGACGCGTTTCCAGATGCGTCGCGGTCTCGAGGATGGCGTTGAGGTTGCGGTCGCCGTGGTTGAGCACAAAAACCCCTTCTCCGCCATGGCCGTCCAGCGGCTTGATCACTATTTCGCCGCCTTGCTCGTCCAAAAAGCGCTTGAGCCTGGCAATCTCGTAGCTGACCAGGGTGGGCGGAATGACGGAGGGGAAGTTGAGCTGATACAGCTTCTCGTTGGCCTCGCGCAATCCTTCGGGACTGTTCATGACGAAAGTGCGGCGGCTGTCGGCCAGGCTGAGCAGCATCGTGGCGTAGATATAATTGGCGTCGGCGGGCGGATCCTTGCGCATGAAAATCGCGTCGAAGGCGTCCAGCGGCATCTCCACGCCGTCGTCCAGGAAGCGGTAATGGCCGGCGGCGGCGCGGCTGACCTCGCATCGGCGCGCTCGGCACAGGGCGCGCGGCCCCACGCAGAACATGTCCTTCAGCCCGACGAAGAAGATCTGATGCCCGCGCGCCTGCGACTCCAGCATCATTACGAAGGTCGTGTCCTTGTCCACCAGCACGGTGTGCAGGGGATCCATGACGAAAGCGAATTTGTAGGTCGGTCCAGCCATTGTCGTAGTCGGCGGCACAAGCCGCGCGGCGCCATTGTACGTCGAGACAGGCCGTGCTGCGAGTGGGGACGGACGCGCGGCTACAGCGTTTCCTCAAGCGCTGAGGCAGCCAGCGCCACCGCCGCCAGGGCCGCGGTCTCGGTGCGCAACCGATTACGGCCCAGACCGGCGCGCACAAAGCCGGCCCGCTCGGCGGCCGCAGCCTCATCCGCCGTAAAGTCACCTTCCGGACCGCATGCGATCAAAATACCGCCGCCGGCCGTGCGCCGCAGCGCCGCGGCAAGCGGCGGGGCACCGGCCTGACACAAGATCGGCAGGATTCCGTTGGGTAGATGCGCCAGCATCTCGTTGAAGCCGATGGGCGCTTTGATCTCGACCGCACGCTCGGCCAGACTTTGCTTGCGGGCCGCGGCCGCCAACCGCCGCCATCGCGCCAGCCGCTCGCGGCCGGGATCGCGCACCACGCAGCGCGCGCAAATCAGTGGCCAAATTTCGCTGGCGCCCAGCTCCACCGCCTTTTCGATCGCCACGTCCATGCGCGGATTCTTTATGATCGCGAGCGCCAGGATCAGTGGCCGTGCGCCGCCGCGCGGCTGCTCGACACGCTCGATTCGAATCAGCGCCGCCTGCGCATCTATCGATTCGATGCGCCCGGCAAAGCTCCGTCCGCGCTCATCGATCAGCGCAACCGCATCGCCGCGGCCCAGGCGCATCACGTCGCGCAGGTGATGCAGTTCGGCGCCGGCGATCGAAGCGCGGTCGCCCCGGATGGATGCGCTGCTGATTATGAAGCGTGGCGGCGTCGAGGACATATCAGTGCGGTCGCGCCAGGACCAGCGTAGTCCAGCCGCGCTCGGTGCGCGACCATACTCGGCGCAGCGGCGGCGCATAATGCGCGATTACGCCGGCGGCTTCGCGGGCCAAGATGCCCGACAGGATCAGGCGCCCGCCGGGAGCGAGCAGACGCACGAGCTCGGGCGCCATCGCGATCAGCGTCGAGGAAAGGATGTTGGCGGTAATCAGCCCAAAGCTGCGGCGCAGGGCGCGCAGCGGCGCGCGCGAAAAGCGTATCGCGTGGGCAAGGCCGTTGAGTTCGGCATTGTGCCGCGCATTGTCCAACGCGTTCGGATCGTTGTCGAGCGCGGCGATTCGCCCCACCCCCAGCCGCGCCATCGCCAGCGCCAGGATGCCGGAGCCGCAGCCCACGTCCAATGCGCTTTGGAACGTCCGCCGGGCGCATTGGGTTTCCAGCGCCATCAGCGTCGAGCGCGTGGTGGCGTGATGGCCTGTGCCGAAGCCCTGTCCCGGCTCGATGATTATCGATAGGCGGCCGGTGGCCTCGGCGCTCTGCCATGGCGGCACGATGAGAAGTTTGCGCCCGATTCGCAGCGGCTTGAAGCGCCGCTTCCACATCGCGGCCCATCCCGGGTCGACCAGCTTGACCGGCGCTGACGGTGGAGGCGAAGGAGCCAACATGCCGGCGTCTTTCAGTGCGATGCGATGGGCCTTGAGCTCAGTAGCGGACAGGTGCGTGAAAAAAGCCTGCAGCGCGATCGTCGTCGCGCCCGAGCGCCGGGCTGCGTGCGTCCACTGCGCGGCGCATCCCAGCGCGCCGCGCGCGGCCAGGATCCCGGCCGCTTCGTCCGCCATCGCGGCCGGAACGCGAAATTCGGCTTTGACGTAGGTTTTCGTGTCTTGCGAGGCGGCCATCGACAGTCACCAATACTGATATGACTGGGCGCTTAGTCAACAGACCTCACCGCGGCCCCTTCCCGGAACGGGAAGGGGAGCCTGCTTTGTTAAAAAAAAAGGACCACGGCATTTGCGTGCGATGCGATTGAGGTAGTTAAATCTAAGAGTGACCGCGTTTGAACGCATCGAGGGTTAGAGCAGGGTTGTTGAACATCGCCCATCGCGGGGCCTCCGGTGACTACCCCGAAAACACGCTGGTGGCATTTGCGGCGGCGATCGAAGCCGGCGCGGAAATGTGCGAGCTGGACGTGCAGCTCAGCGCCGACGGCGTGGCGGTGGTAATTCATGACGATACCGTCGACCGCACCACGGACGGGCGCGGCGCGGTCGCTTCGATGACCCTGGCGCAACTGCGGCGTCTGGACGCGGGCCGCAGATTCGGCGCGCGCTTCACCGGCGCACGCATCCCGACGCTTGATGAGGTGTTCGGCCTTGCCAAGGGCCGATGCGCACTCAATGTGGAACTGAAGGCCGCCGGAGCCGAGCGCGAAGTATGCCGACTGGCGCGCGCGCACGGCGCGCTGGCTGAAACAATTGTCTCCAGCTTCGACTGGCCTGCGCTGGGAGCGGTGCGCAAGCTCGAACCTGCAATGGGCATCGGAGTGCTGGCCGACAAGAACCCGGATGCGATGCTTGAGGAGGCGGTTCGGCTGGGCGCCGTCAGCGTAAATCCGCGCTACGATATGGTGACCCGGGCTCTGATCGAGCGCGCCCATCAGGCGGGATTGCGGGTGCTGGTGTGGACGGTCGATCGGGCGGCGCGGATGCGGCGGATGATTGCGATGGGCGTGGACGGAATCATGACCAACTATCCGGCGCGGCTGGCGGCGCTGCTAGCGGCGGATTGCGCGCGCGTGGGCCCTGATGGCGCCGATTAGCGATACGCAGATCGAAGAGGTGCGCAGCCGCGCCGATATCGTGGAGGTGATCGGCGCGCACGTGCGGCTGCGCAAGGCGGGCCGCAACTTCGTGGGCCTGTGTCCATTTCACAACGAAAAGACCCCGTCTTTTACGGTCAACCGCGAAAAGGGCTTCTTTCACTGCTTTGGATGCGGGGCCGGAGGCACGGTCTTCAACTTCCTGATGAAGATGGAAGGGGCGACGTTCCCCGAAGCGGTGCGCTCGCTGGCCAATCGCTACGGCGTGACGATCGCCGAGGAGGCCCGCCGCGACCCGCGCGCGTCAGCCGATCGCGAGACGATGCTGCGCGCGGCCGAAGTGGCCAGCGACTTCTTCGCCCACGTGCTATGGGAGGAAAGAGCCGGCGCGCCCGCGCGTGCGTATTTGAAAAAGCGCGGCATCGATATCGAAAGCGCCAAAACCTTCAAGCTCGGCTTCGCCCCCGCGGGCGCATCTTTGGCGGCGGCATTGAGCAAGCGCCGCCTGTTGGAAGCGGGTGCGCGCATCGGCCTGGTCAAGGTCAGCGGCTCCCAGGCGGCCGACACGTTCTATGCGCGGCTGATGTTTCCGATTCACGACGCGGCGGGGCGGGTGATTGCCTTTGGCGGACGCGTGCTGGACGATCGCCTGCCCAAGTACATCAATTCGCCGGAATCGCCGCTGTACTCAAAGGCGCGTAATCTCTACGGATTGGCGCAGGCGCGGGGCGCCATCGCCAAGGCCGACCGCGCGATTGTCGTCGAAGGCTATATCGACGCAATCGCGCTGGCGCAGGCGGGCTTTAGGGAGACCGTAGCGAGCCTGGGCACCGCGCTGACCGTCGAGCAACTACGCCTGCTGGGGCGCTATACACGCAACGTGTTTGCCTGCTTCGACCGTGACCGCGCCGGGCATGGCGCGTCGCTGCGCGCGGTGCGCACCTTTTTGGAAGCGGGGATGCTGGGACGGGGCATCTTTATTCCGCAGGGCTTCGACCCCGACACGCTGGTAAAAGAGCGCGGCGCGCAGAGCTTTGCCGCGTTGATCGATTCCGCCGAACTGCTGGTCGACTACTTCGTGCGCAGCGAAGCTGCGGCGGCGGGAAGCTCGGTGAGCGGCCGGGCGCGCGCGGCCGAGCACGTAGCCGAGTTGCTGGCGCTGGTCAACAACGCTTTTGAATTCGACCTGCTGACGCGCAAGGCGGCCGAGATGCTCGGTGTGCGCGAGGAAGTGCTGCGCGCCCAGGCCCGCAAGGGCAGCCCTCCGGCGCTGCGTGCATCGCGCGAAACGCCGGTGCAGCGCACCGCCCCAGCGCGCGACATGCGCACGATTGCGGAACTGGGTGTATTGGCAATTGCGGTGGCGTATCCGGAGTTGCGCGAGGAAATCCTTGCCAGCGGGGCGCTGTCCGACTTCGAGGACCGCGCGCTGGCCGCCGTCGCCGCCGAGCTGTGCGCATCGGGCAGCGAACCGGCCCAGGCGCTGGTAGCTTTGCGCCTGGCGCCGGAGCAGCAGGACGCACTCAGCGCGCAGATGCTCGATCCATTGCTGGACAATGCGGAATCGGCGCGCCGGATGCTGGAAGAATGCGGGCGGGCGCTGGCACGCTGGCGCCGGACACGCGAAGTCAAAGGATTGGTGGCGGCGGCAGCCGCCGCCGGAGAATCGGAGGCCACGGCCGCGGCGCAGGCCATCATCCTGCGCCGGCGCGAGCAGGCCAAGGCGGCGAGGTGAACGAACACCGGCGCTTTGCCCTGGTGGTCTTTAATAAAAACCTCAAAAACTGGTACTATTAACAATTGTTCATGCCTTCTCGTGGGCCCATAGCTCAGCTTGGTTCAGAGCTGCCGGCTCATAACCGGCTGGTCCCAGGTTCAAATCCTGGTGGGCCCATACCAAAATGCCGCCGGCTGCGGCGGGCGGCGGCAGCGATGAACACAATCTTTGTTCAATGGAGGTTGAATTGCGGGAAGAGATAAAGCGGCTCACCGGTCTGCAGGCTATCGATCAGGAACTGCGCACGCAGGAACTGGAGCTGGCCAAGGTCAGTGCCCGAGTCGACGAGTTGCAGGCGCGTGTGGAACAGACGGCGGCGGAACTGGAGCAGCTCAAGACCGCCGAACGCGAAAGCGCGCTGGCCCGGCGCGAACTGGAACGTACGCTGGCCGAAGGCGAGGTTCAGATCCGCAACAAACGCATGCGGCTGAGCCTGATCAAGAATGAGCGCGAGCTGCAGGCGCTTGGCCACGAAGTCGAGGTCCTCAAGGAAAGCAATCAGCGCATCGAAGCCGAGTTGCTGGCGCGCATGGACGGCAGCGAGCAGAGCGCGGCGCGCATAACGGAATTGTCCGAAGCGCTCGAACGCGACCGGGCCGCGCTCAAGCAAGCGCAAAAGGAGATCGCGGGCCAGATCGAGGAGATGCGCACCCGGCTCGTCACACGCCGGCGCGAACGCGAGGAGCTGGCCGCTCTGATCGACGCCAACCTGCGCCAGCGCTACGAGATGATTTTCGAGCGGCGCGGCGGCTACGCGGTGGTGGCGGTCAAAGCGGGGACCTGTCAGGGCTGCCGGATGCGGATTCCACCTCAACTCTTCAACCAGATCCAGCGTTTCGAGGCTATCCACTTCTGTCCCAACTGCCAGCGCATCCTGTACTACGAGCCCAACAAGGAAAGCGAAGCCTGAGCGGGCCGGTGAGTAGGCGCGCAGCGCCTCAGATCCAGGTATAATTGAAAGCTGCCGGAGCGAGCCGGACGGCCGCCCCATATGCTGGGGAGGAAAGTCCGGGCTCCACAGGGCAGGGTGGCTGCTAACGGCAGCGCGGAGCGATCCGCGGAAAGTGGCACAGAAAACAGACCGCCCGCAAGGGTAAGGGTGA
>JAJPHZ010000017.1 GCA_021325025.1 Pseudomonadota bacterium
CAACGGCAATCGCGGCGCCGGGATGGGCGTGTACGGCATCTACAAGTGCGCGCCCGGCGGCGACGACGACTACTGCTTCATCTTCACCAGCAACGAGGAGATGTGGCGGCTGTTGTGCAAGGCGATGGGCCAGCCCGAACTGATCGAGGACCCGCGCTTCGCCACCAACAAGCTGCGCGCCCAAAACGTCGAGCAGCTCAGCTCGATCATCAACGCGTGGACCGGCTCGCACACCAAGCACGAAGTGATGCAAATCCTGGGCGACGCCGGGGTGCCGTGCGGCAAGATTCTCGACAGCGTCGAGCTGCTGGAAGACCCCCATCTGCGCCAGCGCGGCATGATCGTCGAGGTCGAGCATCCGGTGCGCGGCAAGTTCGCGATGCCGGGATGCCCGGTGCAATTGGAAGACTCGCCGGTGGAGATTCGCGTCGCGCCCCTGCTGGGCCAGCACAACGCGGAAGTGTACGGCGAAATGCTGGGACTGGGCACCGCGCAGCTCGCGCAGCTCAAAGAGCAGGGCGTCATCTAGCATCGCGCGCCGCCGCTTGCGCAGGGCTCGCGGTCGGCGCTGGTCGTGGTGCTTACTCGGGTTCTGATTTCGGTTAAAATCCGGCGCGGCTGCATCGGATTTGAGCGGCCGCACAGGCATGGCGCGTCTGCGGAAATCCCGAAAGTTCTTCGGCGCGGCCGGTTTGCACGCCGACGCGCCGGGCTGTCCCTCTGGTGCCAGCGCTGATTTCTTTGCGCTCGATCCCCGCGAGCTGTTTACCGAGGCGGCGCCGCTGGAGGTCGAGCTGGGCGCCGGCAAAGGCGACTTCATCCTGGAGCGGGCCCGGATGTTTCCGCGCCACAATTTTTTGGCCGTCGAGCTGGCGGGCTCGGTTTGCCAATGGCTCGCGATCCGCGTGGCCCGCAGCGGCCTCTCCAATCTGCGCGCGGTGCGCGCCGACGCGCGCTCGGTGGTCAACCTGATGCTGCCGGCGCACAGCGTACGCGCCTTCCACATCTATTTTCCTGACCCCTGGCCCAAGAGCCGCCACTCCCGCCATCGCCTGATCACTGCGTCGCTGATCCGTGGGCTGGCCCGATGCCTGGAGCCGGGTGGGCGCGCCTATCTGGCCACCGACGTGCAATGGTACTTCGAGCAGGCCGGCGCGCTGCTGCACCAAGGCGGCTTCCGCATCGGCGAGGCGAGCGTCGCAGGGGCGCAACGCACCAACTTCGGCCGCCGGTTCGCGGCCGAGGGCAAAGCGATTTATGCCGGATGCTTCGAGCGGGCGGCCGACGCGGGCGTGCCGGCGCAATGCGCGCCGCCCGCGGCAACCGTTTAGGCACCGTGCGGCGCGGTCGCTTGCGTTGGGTTCCGGTAATTTATACGCTTTAAAAATTCTATGAAGCATCGGTGGTTTTTGACGCTTCTGCTGGTGGGGGTTTTAGGGGCGGGCTGCGCGACCAAAAAGCTGCCGACCGGCCAGGACTACTACGCCCAGGCCGAAAATTTCTACAATCGCAAGCTCTACAAGGGCGCGATCGACAATTACCAGCATCTTATCGACCAGTATCCCTTCAGCGCCTATGCCGAAGACGCCGAGCTGAAGATCGGCCTGGCGTACTACAAGATGAAGAACTATCCCGAGGCGATTAACGCGCTGACGGACTTCGTGCGCATGCATCCCACCAACAAGAAGCTGCCGATGGCGTCGTATTACCTGGGGATGGCGTACTTCGACCAGATTCCGGCGCCGTGGCAGGACCAGAGCGTCACCGAGAAGGCCCTGGAGCAGTTCCGCAGCATCGAGCGCCAATACCCTGAAAGTCCGTTCGCCGGCCTGGCGCATGACCGTATCGAGGTATGCCGCGAAGTGCTGGCCAGCAACCAGTACCTGATTGGCGAATATTACCAGAAGCGCGCCAACTACCGCGCCGCCGAGTCGCGCCTGGCCGAGCTGATGGAGAAGTATCCGGAAACGCCGGTGGCACCCGAAGCGTTGTACAATCTGGGTGTGACCCTGGAAAAAGAGGGCAAGAAGTACTCCGCGGCACAGGCGTTTGCCGCCCTTGACAGCCATTTCAAGGACTCCAAGTACGCGGCCAAGGCGCGCGCAGAACTCAAGAAGCTCAACCAGCCGATCGATACCGAAGAAGACCCGCTGCGGATGGTGCTGGCGGAGGGCGGATTCGGGCCGCCACAGCCCGAGCCGCCGCTGGTAACCGTCAAGCATCACGAGGACCTCAACCCCGACCTGACCGCGGACGCCAACGGCGCCGAAGCTCCGCCCGGCCTGGAAGGCGCGGCGCCCCGCGCGGCGGAAAAACCAGTTCCCAGCACTCCGGTGACCCTGCGCGGAATCCGTCTGGCGTCCTCGGCCAACCCGCTGTCGGTAATTTTCGACATGAGCGGTCCGGTCAAATTCGAGAAGCATCTGGCCAGCGGTCCCGGCTTCGCCTCGCTGACCGTGCATCTGCTCAACACCCAGCCTGACTCCAAGCTGGACCACCACATCGTGTTCGACCGCTCAATCTTCAAGGATTCCGACATCAAGACCGACGCCGACGGCACGACGGTGACCGTCAACACCGCGCCGGTGGCGCGCTTTGCGATAATCCCGCTGGAAGACCCTTCGCGCCTGCTGGTCACCTTCACTCCGGAAGAGCGCGACCTGGGCGAGGGCGAAAGCCAGGGCTCTTAGCGGCCGCTCCGCATACGCGCAGTGACGCGGGCGGCGGCGCTTTGGAATCGCCGGTAACGGCCGATAACGGAGAGCGACTATGAGCCGCACCTACAACGTCATCGATGCGGACGGCCATGTGCTGGAGCCGCTGGACCTGTGGGAGAAGTACATCGACCCGGCCTTCCGCGAGCGCGCCCCGCGATGCCATATCGACCAGCGCGGCAACGAGCACATGATTTTCGAAGGACGCATATTTCCCGGCGGCGAGCGCGGGCTGGGGCTCAGCGGCGGCGTCGGCACCGCCAAGAACCATCAGCGGCCGCCGTGGGAGATGAAATATTACGAGGGCCGCAAGGGCGGCTTTGACCCGCACGCGCGCATCGCTGACCTCGACCTTGACGGCATCGACGCCGTCTTCCTGTATCCCTCGCTGGCGCTCAACGCGGGCAGTATCCAGGACCCGCCGCTGGCGGCCGCGGTGTGCCGCGCTTACAACCGATGGCTGGCGGATTTCTGCAAGCCCTACCCCGAGCGTCTGTTTGGCGCGGCGCAACTGCCGATGCAATCGGTGGAGTTGGCGATCGGGGAGATGCGCTACGCGCGCAAGGAGCTGGGGATGCGCTCCGGATTCGTGCGCCCCAACCGTTACAACGGGCGCTCACTCGACGACCCGGCTTACGACCCGCTATGGGCCGAGGCGCAGGAACTGGATTTCGCGATCGGCCTGCATGAAGGAATCGGCGGGATGCCGGCGATGGGCGCGGAGCGGTTCCCCAACGTCGGTGCCAGGCACATCGTCTGCCATACGATGGAGATGATGGCGGCGGCGCTGTCGCTCATCTGGGGCGGCGTGTGTGAGCGCTTCCCCAAGGTGCGCTTTGCGTTTTTGGAGTCGGGCGGCGGATGGATGGCGGCGTGGCTGGACCGGATGGACCGCCATTTCGACGAAAGCCAGGTCTGGGGACCGCCGATCCGCACCCGGCCCAGCGAGATCTTCCGCCGCCAATGCTGGATCTCCTTCGAGCCGATCGAAGGCACCATCGCTTCGATGGCGGAGTACCTGGGCCCCAACAAGATCCTGTGGGCGACCGACTATCCGCATCTGGACGGCTTCTTCCCCGGCGCCCCGGCCATGATCGCGCAAAAGTTGCCGCCCTCCATGAGGCGCCTGGTGCTGGCGCAAGGCGCAATCGAGTTCTACAACCTGCGCTGAGCAGCCCGATTCCGCCGCCCGGCACTAGACAATCTCTTGCCTCCCACGAACCGCAAAAACACCGCCTACACACGGCGCTTTTCAAACTGCGCGCGATGATATGCTGGACCGCCGGACCGAGGCCCGGAGGCTGAGCGCAAGGACACAAGGCTGATTTGCTATGGCTGCGAACACGGAGTACGCATGACGGCTGCTACGACCACCGCTCCCGTTGACTGGCGGCAGGAGTTCAGTTCGGCCAACCCCGCAAGCCCCGCCGCACGCATCGCGTTCGTGCTGCTGGCGGCGGCGACGCTGTATCCGTTCTTCTCGCCCGGTGTGGCGCTGATGCTTGGGATAGCCGTCGCGCTGACGATGGGTAACCCGTTTCCCCTGGCCACGGCGCGCACCGTCACGCCGTTGCTGCAAATCTCGGTCGTCGGGCTGGGCGCCGGAATGAATCTGGTCGAGGTCGGCCGTGCCGGCGCACACGGCTTCTTGTACACCGTGATTGGAATCACGCTCACCATGACGGTCGGTCTGACGTTGGGCCGCTTGCTGAGGACCGGGCGCGACACCTCACTGCTGGTGACGGTCGGCACCGCGATTTGCGGAGGAAGCGCGATTGCGGCCGTCGCCCCCGCCATCCGCGCCAAGAGCCACGAGATCTCGGTGGCGTTGGCGACGGTATTTTTCCTCAACGCGATCGCGCTGCTGATTTTCCCCTCGATGGGACACCGTCTGGGGCTGAACCAGGCGCAGTTCGGAGTGTGGAGCGCACTGGCGATTCACGACACCAGTTCGGTGGTCGGCGCGGCGATGCAATATGGGGCGCGCGCGCTGGAAATCGCCACCACCATCAAGCTGACGCGCGCGCTGTGGATCGTGCCCGTGACGCTGGCGGTCGGGATGGTTTGGAATCGCGGGGCGGGGCCGGGTGCAACCAAGGCCAAACGGCCGTGGTTTATCCTGGGATTCCTGGCGGCCGCGGCGCTCGTAACCTGGATGCCATCGCTCAAGCCCGCCGGCCATCTGGTGTTCCTTGCCGCCCAGCGCTCCCTGGTCGTGACCCTGTTTCTGATCGGCTCGGGTCTCAGCCGCAGCGCCTTGCAACTGGTTGGCAAGCGGCCGCTGCTCCAGGGCTTTGTGCTGTGGCTGCTGATGGGCAGCGCCACCCTCGGCGCCATCCTGCTCGGCTGGATTGGTTAGCCTGACTTGCGGCGGACCAGCACCATCTCACCCGTGCCATCGAGATCGGTGGGGCCGGAGGTAAGCACCGGCGAATAGTCGCGCATTTGGTGCGCCCCCAACGCCTGATAGGTGTCCTCGCCGAGGATCAGATACTGGGGCCATTGCGTGGGCGTGATGGCCAGAACAGGAATCGTCAGGCCGCTGTAAAATGCGATGTCGTAGTTGAGTCCGAACACGTAGGCGGCCTTGCCGTCGCCGATGATATGTGCAGCCTCAAGCGCATAGTCCTTGAGCCCGATGGTATTGGCGATCGCGGGCTGCACGTACAGATTGGCGACCATCGAAATGCAGGCGACCCCGGCCGCGGTCGCGGACACCAATTTCGGCACGCTCGCGGCGGTGCGCATCAGTACCAATCCGGCGGCCGCGGCGATCGCGCCGATCGCAATCGCAAGCAGGCCGTGCCCGCCGATCGCCGCGGACAACTCGGGAACGAACCGCGGCGCCTTGATATCAAACGCCGCCAGCGGCAAACGTGCCAGGGCAGGCCACAGCTTGATAACTCCGGCTGCGATTAGCCCGCCCACGCCAGCGGTGGCAAAAAAGATTCCCATCGCAGCCGACATCACTCGCGTGACACGCGAGGCGGACGGCGCGGCCATCTCGGCAGCCAGATAAATCCCCAGCGCGGCGGCCAGCGCCGGATATAGCGCGAGCAGATAAACACCGCGCTTGGCAGCGGCGAAATTATAGAAGACCAGCACCACCGCAAACCAGATCATCAGATACAGCACGCGGGGATTGCTGAGCGTTTGGCGCTGGGCCAGACGAAATGCCGCGGGCGCCAACAACAACGTCCAGGGCAGAAAGCCGGCGAGCAGCGCCAATTCGACGTAATAGAAGGGATGCCCGTGTCCAGGGTCCATGCCGTGATGGTGCAAAAACGTAAAGACATTCTCGGCCAGGATCTGCTTGTCGAAAAATGCTCTGCCGCCGATTGATAGCGCCGCAAGGTACCATCCCCCGGCAAGGACCGCGACCACCAGCGCGCCCTTTACAAGGTCAAGCCGGCCGGCCAGATTCCAGCGGCGCTGGGTGGCGATAAAGAGCGCCGCCACCGCGCCGGGCAACACCACTCCGACCGGTCCTTTGGAGAGCACTGCAAACGCCAGCGCCAGGTACAGCAGCATCCGGCGCGACGTCAACCCCTCCGCCATCAGCAGAAACTCGAAGAACGCGATTTCCATGAAAAACGTCAGCGTCATATCGACCCGCGCGCCGCCGGCGGCTTGCAGATACTGGAAGTTGGTGGCGAGTATGAGTGCGGCCAACAGTCCGGCCGACGCGCTGAACAGCCGCCGCACGTACAGGTAGCAGCACAGCACCCCGAGCGCGCCCAGGATTGCGGAGGGCAGGCGAATCGTCCATTCGCTCAGACCGCCGCTGATAAGCGACAGCGCCGCGATCAGCCAATGCATCATCAGCGGCTTGGACGGAATTTCGATCCCCGCGCGCATCGGCAGCAGAAACGATCGGATGCTGTGGCCCTTGAACATGTCGAGCACGCTGACCGCCTCGCGCGTCTCGCCATGGGTGTAGAGCGGATAACCGCCCAGATTGACGAAGAAGGCGGCCAGGCACAGCAGCGTCAGCAGTGGAATCGCGAACTGCGGCGCCGCCGCCCGCTCGAACCATCGCGCGGCAGTCGGCACATCGGGCGCCGGGCGCTCGACGGAGGCCGCCGCGGGATCCATCGGTGGAACCGACGCTGCCGATCCTTGTATTTGTACAGTCACACAGCGACTTAAACATAAGACAAAAAGCCGCGAAAGATGATGGTGGGATCGGGCAATTTACCTTGGTCCAGAGCTCAGTCGAATGTCGTGGGCATGGTCCGGCCGGTCAATATCCAGAAGGCCAAAACAAACTTTTTCAAACTCTCAAAGCGGGCGCAGCCGATGGCAAGCTGGAACATTGCTTTTTGGCGAAAAGCACGAGGCCGGCCACGTGATCCTGACCGGCCCCATGGCTGTTCAATCGGATCGGGCCTGCGTGACTACTTCATAACGCTGGCCAGGCCCGCCGGCGTTGCCAGCGTGGCGGCGTCGCGATACTGCGCGGGCACCGCTTCGTCGATCGTCGAGGGCTCGTCGTTGTTGGCGGTCGCGTGCTTGTTCTGGAAGTCCCACTCCAGGCTCATCCCGGTGGTGTAGTTGAGGATGGTGGTTTGGCCGTGGACATCGTGGGGTACCAGGGCTTCCCACAGGACCTTATACAGTTTGCCGGTGCGATCGTAACCCTCCGACCCCGCCATCGCACCGATCTTGGTCTGCTTGTCAACGTAAAAGATGCGATGCGAGTAACAGTAAGCGCCCATCACCGGGAGTGGCTGAAGGTCGATCACGTCGTAGGTGCGCAGTTCCCACTTGTTGGTTCCGGCCTTGGGCCATCCCGGCAGGGTACCCGAACGGGTGCCGCCGCCGCCGATGTAGGCGGCCGCCGAATAGGCCTTGGCCGGATCCATGATCACGGTCAGCAGTTTTTTCGAGCCAAGGTAATGCGCGTCGAAGTTGGTGGGCATCCAGCCGCCGTCGTCCTGCACGTAATCGGTGCCCAGCACCGGCGAGCATCGCGCCGCCGACGACAGGCGCAGCGATCGGCGCAGCGAAGGCAGGAAGACGTAGCTTTCCTGAAACCTCGACGGGTCGGCGGGTTGAAGCTGCAGCTCGGTAGTGTACTTCGACTGCTCGGGAGCTGCCACCAGATAACGGGCCGCGAACAAAATGCCATTGGCATACGGCAGATTGACCGGCATCCCCGGCTCGCTCAGATGCGACAACTGGTACCAGGTGTCATCGGTTTCAACCTTGGAGACGTTGTCGTACTGATCGACGATCCAGTCGTAGGTGTAGTAGTGGATGATCGCCGGGCGGAACACCAGCCAGGTGTTGTACATGACCTTGGCCGCCTTGTTGGGCTCCTCGGGGTTGGGGAAGGGCACGCCGGCGGTGTAGCCCTCGATGGTCCAGCCGCCGGTGGAGGCCTTTACCAGCCGGGTCTGGCCCGCGTACTTCTCGGTGTCTTCCTTGTATTTCTGCGGCAGCGGAAAGTCATGTGTCGGTCCGACTTCGATGGTGAACTCGGGGCCCGAGCCGATCTGCCAGTGATAATCGCCGCTGTACAGCGCCTGCAACCACACCGGCATGAACTTGCGGTACTGCTGCCAGTTTTGTCGGGTAATCTTCGTGCCCGGCGCGATGGTATCAGGCGAAGTGTCATCCGCCAGAGCCTTGTAATGCGCCTCATCGAACATCGTCTCCGCAACCGCGGGGCGGACCGGCAATGAGAGCGCGCACCCGATGACAAGGCCGGCGAGGATGGCCAGGGATCGTGTTCTCATAACAACCTTCTTCCTCCTATTGTTCAGGCACCGCGGACGCGGCGCCGTCAGCGCATCGGCAATCGAACGCAGGCACGGCATACTGACGGGCAAGTCTCATTGATTTGCCGTCAGCCATGCCGCAAAGCATGCTGCAACTGATTGGGTCTTGCGGGCGGAAGTCGAGTCAGTAATCGCTGTGTCAAACCCCATACTTGACGGCCCATCCCCGGGATCTATGCGATCCGGCACACTTCAGAGCGTAACCTTTTGAATTTCATCAAACGCACGAGCAGGCGAGGTTTGATGTGTTCGCTCGGCCGGAGGCAGTCGCCAACAACGTCCACCCATGGCCAGTGCCTCTTCGTGATTAGTTGGTCAGCACGCAACTGTCAAGGGAGGCTGAAACAGGTCAACCGGGCACAAGCCGCAAGAGACGGACGCGCGCGCTTTGCCTGCGTCCGCGCGATGAAACGAATGCGGCTTAGTCGGCGCCGAGCAGGATACCGGGGGCGGGGAACGCGCGGCACATCGCGCGCACTTCTTCGGCGATGCGGGCCAGGGCCGCGTCGTCGTCGGCGCGCGCGATAACCTGCTCTATCCAGGCGGCGATCTGGCGCATTTGCTCCTCGCCCATCCCGCGCGAGGTTACTGCAGGTGTGCCGAGGCGGATTCCACTGGGATTGAAGGGCTTGCGCGGATCGTAGGGTACCGTGTTGTAGTTGCACACGATAGCGGCCTTCTCCAGCGCCTTGGCGGCCTTCTTGCCCGGCACGTTCTTGTTGGTCAGGTCGATCAGGATCAGATGATTGTCGGTGCCGCCCGACACCAGGTCGAAACCGCGGCGCATCAACTCCTGCGCCATCGCCCGGGCGTTGCGCACGA
Organism: Pseudomonadota bacterium; assembly: GCA_021325025.1. Classification (GTDB taxonomy): domain Bacteria; phylum Desulfobacterota; class Binatia; order Binatales; family Binataceae; genus JAJPJA01. The sequence goes on from JAJPHZ010000017.1 coordinate 9,320, forward strand.
TCTGGTGGCCGTACTCCCTGAAGGCGGGCGTGGCGGCCTCCTTAAGTGCGACGCCGATGGCGGCGGTAGTGTGGTTGTGGGGTCCGCCCTGCAGACCGGGAAAAACGGCGCGGTCGATGCGATCGGCGAACTCCTTGCGGCACAGGATCATCGCGCCGCGCGGCCCGCGCAGGGTTTTGTGCACCGTGGTGGTCACCACGTCGGCGTAAGGCACGGGGTCGGGATGGGCCCCGGCCACGATCAAGCCCGCGATGTGCGCGATGTCGGCCATCATCAACGCCCCGACCTCTTTGGCGATTTCGCCAAAGATGCGGAAATCAATCTGGCGCGGATAGGCGGAGGCGCCCGCGATAAGCAATTGCGGACGCTCGCGCCGGGCCGCATCGCGCACCGCGTCGTAATCGATGCGCTTGGTCTCGCGGTCGACCGGGTACTGGACCGACTTCCAGAATTGCCCCGACATGGTGACGTTCCAGCCGTGACTGAGATGTCCACCGTGGGGCAGACCCATCCCCATGATCTTGTCGCCCGGCTTGAGCAGTGCGAAGTAAACCGCCAGATTGGCGGGCGACCCCGAGTAGGGTTGCACGTTGGCGTGTTCGGCGCCGAACAGTTTCTTCGCACGCTCGATCACCAGCGATTCGAGCTGGTCGATGTAACGCTGGCCCTCGTAATAGCGCTTGGTCGGGTAGCCTTCGGAGTATTTGTTGGTCAGGATCGACCCGCTCGCTTCGAGCACTGCCTGCGAGACGTAGTTCTCCGACGGAATCAGGCGGATGGTTTCCAGTTCGTAGCGTTCTTCCTGCCGAATCAGCTCGTAGATCTCCGGGTCGGTCTGTTTGAGTGCCTGCACGGTGCTAACTCCTGCTCATCAGCTTAGCGGGCGCGCCGAGGCCATTCCATGACGCGAGCGGGAAAACCCAACTTCTGGCCCTGGCCGCAACCGGATGGAGAAGTGGCTCTACTGGAGATCGGCAGGGGTGACCTTGGCGATCCAGGCGCGGTAATCGCCGTCGTAGCCGCGCGCACGCTGTATCGCCCGGATCCGCTCGCGCAGGCGCGCGACCGCCTCGGCCGACAGCGGTGGTCTCGCCGCCACGGCACTGGCTACGGTCTCGCCCTGCTGATGGGCGCGATGGCGCTCGACCTCGGCCAACGGCAGCCGTTCCTCGCTCAGCCCCAGGTAGCTTTCCGCCACGCGCGTGCCGATTTCGGTGCCGCTGTCGAGTGAATCCTTGATGTTGCCCTTGCCGGTCAGGACGTTGCCGGCGGCGAACACCGCCGTCTGGCCGTCCATCAGCAGGCCGGCCTTGGCATCCACGAAGCGATAGACTTCGCCCTGCTGGGGGATGTCGGGGATGCGCTCGGGGATGCTGCCGATGGAACTGACCACGAACGGACCGCGCACTTCCTCCTCGGTACCCGGAATAATCCGCGCCTGACCATCGACCACCTCGGTCCTGCTCAGGCGCAATCCGACCAGCCGCCCGCCATGTTCGATAAGTCCGGTGGGCGCGCGCAGTTCCTGGAACTGGAACAGGAACTTGCGCTGTGCCTTTTCCAGGATTTTCGCGCGTGCCGCACGCAACGCCTCGGCACGCTTGGGATTGGCGTCGGGCGGGATGTCCGACAGCGGCATATCCAGCACCCGGCGGCGATAGAATAGGCGGCAGGGCGCAACGCCCAAATCCGCCCAGGCCAGGCCGTGCTCTTTGAGCACAGGCTCCAGTCCCTCGCGCTCCAGTTTGACCATGTCCTCGGCGATGTTGCGGGCGGCCAGCGCCTTGAGCGTGACTTCGATCTGGAGCACCTTGACCACGTCGATCGACGCCAGGCCGCCGCCGACCACGATCGCGCCCGGCGCCAGTTCGTAGCGCTGCCCCTGGTAGTTTTGTTCCGGGTAATGATTGAACCAGTAGATGAGAGGGTTTTGATAGATCAGCCCGCGATCGATGAACTGGTCGGCACCCTCGACCGGAAACGGGCGGTCGCGCCATGCGCCGTTGGCCAGCACGACCGCGCTGAGTCCCCAATGATGGGCCAGGTCGTCGAACTTGATGTCGCGGCCCAGGCGGGTCAGCGGGACAAACTCGATATTGGGATGGCACAGGCGGGAGTTGATCTCCTCATACTCATCCTTGCGCTGCTTGACGTGCCATCGCGGTAGCCCATCTTCGATCTTGCCATAGGGACGCGGGTTTTGTTCGATGACCGCGACCAAAGCCCCGCGCTGGGCCAGGATATGGGCGACTTCGGAGCCGGCGGTGGCGCCGCCGATCACGGCGACTACGTGGCGCGCCAGGGAGCTGTCAGTGGCCATAAATTCTTTTAAGCTTCAGTGGTCTAAACGGCCCATGGGTTCCGAACCCGAAATTACCGGATCTCCACCCCGTGCCGGCCCGTGAGCATAGGATAGGCGCGATCCAAGCTCAATAACCCCTCTCATTGACCGCAAGGCCGCGGAAGCCTTGCACTGGCCCGCCGCGCCATGGTTTCGTATCAATCGACTGTCATGCGCACACATCCGGTTTGGGCTGCCCTTATTGTACTGTTTTGGTCTGTTTGTGGCGTGCAGTGGACGTCTCCCGCCCACGCCGACATCGCCGTCGGCGAGGAGCATCAGGAAGCCTTCCCCGCCGACCAGACGCTGGAACTGGTCGAGGACGTTTTGCGCGGCGAGGGAATGCTGTTCGACGTGCAGCCTGACAAGACGATCGTGACATTGTGGAAGCCGGCCGACAATCCCGCCGGGTTCTTCAGCTCCCTGGCCGGGATGAAGCCGCGCTATCGCTACGAGATCACGGTGGTGCCCGAAGGCGGCTCCAAAAGCCGGCTGGTAGTTAATGTGCGCACCGAATACGTCCCTGAACAGGAGGTCGCCAAGTATAAAGCAAGCACGCGCTTCGACATGTTCCGCAAGATCGACGAATTGGCGGCCACTTTGCCGCCCGCGCGTAAAACGCCCACCACCGGCGGCGTCAACTTCGCTCTGCTTCCCAACGAGGACCTGCGCGGTCTGGCCCAGCGCGTCACCGGCGACCCCAACAACTGGAAGGCCATCGCGGAACGCAACGGGCTGAGCTCGCCCACCGACGTTACCCCTTTCCAAACCATCTGGGTGCCCGACAACCTGATCAAGACCAAGCCATCCTCCGCCCCGTCGCAAACGCGCTGAGGCCGTGCACGGCGCAAAACGATCGCCGCCAGGCAGCGCGCAGGCAGGCCTCAGACCGGTAAGGGTAGCGCCAGCTTCGGGGGCCGGCTACTCGGTCGATGAGACTCGTTCCTCACTGCCGTCGTACTCGGGGCATAGGCCCGAGGGACTGACCGCAGCGATCACGGTGAGAAACTGCTCGAAAGTCATCTGCAGGTGGACAAACCCACCCTGGCAGAAGACCCATCCGTAGTAGTCGAGGATTTCGTCCGGTATCATGACCGGCAAACGAGGTGGCGTGGTGACGACGGGAAACTGGCGCGGAGCGGGCGATGGCGTGAATGGAACGCTCGCCTTCTTCTTTACGGCATCATCTTCCCATAGCGGGATGACCTTGCCCTTCAGGTTGCTCGCCATAGCGTTACAAAGAATCTGATTGGGCTCATCCTAGGCCCGACTATACAGTATTCTCGGCAACAGCCGGGAGAGTCAAGGCTTTGAGGCGCCCTATTGATCGGCCGGTCAGGCGGAGGGAGTCGGGTTCGGACCGAAAAGTGAACGGAAGTCATGCATTCAGAATTTCATGCTGCGGTATTAGGTGTCATCCAGGGTTTGACGGAATTTCTACCCGTTTCCAGCTCCGCCCATCTCACCCTGACCCCTTGGCTGTTTGGGTGGAACGACCCCGGTCTGGCCTTTGACGTCGCGCTCCACATGGGCTCCCTGCTTGCTCTGCTGATTTATTACCGGCGCGACTGGCTGTTGATCATCAACGGCGCGCTCAGTGGCGACCAACGCGGACGCCGGCTGTTCGTGCTTTTGGTGGCGGCGTCGGTCCCGGGCGCCATCCTGGGCTTCCTGTTCGAAAAGCAGGCTGAAACGGTCTTCCGCTCGCCCCTGCTGATCGCGGCTGCGCTGGCGGTATTAGGCCTGGCGCTGTGGGTATTCGATGTAGCCGCTCCGCAATGGCGCGACCTCGACGACATCCGGCTGGGCGACGCGCTCCTGATCGGCCTGGCGCAGGCCTTCGCGCTGATTCCCGGCGTGTCGCGCTCGGGCGCGACCATCACGGTAGGCCGTGTGCTCGGGATCAACCGTCAGGATGCGGCCAATTTCTCCTTCCTGATGTCGGCGCCGATCATTGCTGGCGCCGGCCTGCTCAAGGCCCATGAGCTGTTGCGCTCGGGCATGACCGGCGAGCTGACCGCGGGCTTCGTGGCGTCGGCCGTATTCAGCTTTGCCGCGATCGCGGTGCTGATCGCCTACGTGCGCACCCGCACCTACAAGGTGTTCGTTTGGTACCGGCTGGCGCTGGCGGTGCTGGTGGTGGCAATCTACCTGATGCGCGCGGGCTAAAGGCCGCCGAGAAACGATGCCATCGCGCAGGCGCTCCCCGGCGGCCGGAATCGCGTGCGCCGCCATTACCACCATATCCGGCGCGCTGCTGCCGATCGTAACCCGCTACGGCGCAACCCACATCGACCCCCTGCTCTTCTGCGCCGGCTCGGCGATTGTCGCGGCGGCCTGCGCCTTACCGATATTGCATCGCAGCGACGGTCTGGGTTTGCTGCTCGATCGCCGCTACCGCCTGGCGCTGGCCGCCATTGCGATCGCCGGAACCGTTCTGCCCAGTCTGGCGATGGTGCACGGGATGCAGCGGGTTAACGCGGTGAGCGCAGTGCTGTTGCTTGAGACCGAGCCGGTTTACTCGCTGATTATCGCCACGCTGGTGGTCGGCGAAGCCCCCTCACCGCGCCAACTGATTGCCACGGCGGTGATCCTGGCCGGCATCGTCTCGGCCTTTTGGGGCGGCGGCGCCATCGACCTCAGCGGCACGGCCTTGCTGGTCGCCCTGACGCCCCTGATGTGGCAGCTTTCGCACGTCATTACGCTGCGCGTGATGCCGCCGCTGCGTCCGATCGGCGTCACCGCGGCGCGCAACACTTATGCCGCGATGATGCTGGCGGCGCTCACCGTCGTGTACCGCCCCACGGCGCTGTCAGAGTTGGGGCATCTCAGCGTCATCGGCATCCTGCTCGCCACTGGCGCAATCGTGTACTTTATCGGCACGCTAACCTGGTACGGCGCAATCAACCGCCTGTCGCTCAGTTGGACCACGGCGCTGGTGGTGCCGGGGGTTCCGGTGCTGTCGGTGGTGTTTGCGGCGTTGTTTTTGGGCGAGCGCACCTCCGCACGTCAGCTTGCCGCACTGGCCCTCGCCGTGGCCGGGATCCTCGGCCTGGTGCTGGGCACCGATCCATCGCGCCCGGCGGCGGCCCAAATTGAGGCGATCGAGGCACCCGCGCCGCCCGGAGCCTGAACGCAAATCGGCACGAAGATTAGCCTGTGCGGGCCCACAGGCGCCCGCGTATTGACTATGGTTGGCCGCTGGTCTTTAGTTGGCGTGCCGCGGACCCAGGATGAGTGCGTTCCATAACGGGTCGAAGGAGTTCACCGATGGCGCGTATGGTAAAGCATGAAAAGAACCTGCCCTACGAAATTCCCGAGGGCACCGAGCTGCCCATTTACATCTGCGCGTGCGGCCTGTCCAAGAACAAGCCGTTTTGCGACGGTTCCCATCGCAGAACCAAGGACGAAGCCGCAGGCGAAACCTACGTCTATGACGACGCCGGCCGGGTCTCGGTGATCAAACAGTATTGAAGCCGGTGCATCGCGCGCCTGGGCCGTCCAATCCTACTGTACGGCGCCGGCGAACATGCGGTAGATCTCGTTGGTGATCTCGTGCAGATGGGGCATGTCACGTTCGGTATCGAACCAGTTGCCCATCGAATTGAGCGTGCCGAACAGCAGCGAGACCAGGATTCGGGAGCGCGCGCGGCTGAGCTCCTTGCCGTGGGCACGTGCCAATTCGGTCAGCAGGGTACGGCAGGTCTCGGTGTACTGACGCTCCATCGCGCGGATTTCCGACAGGTAGGGCTCCGACAGCTTGCTGGTTTCCTGAATCAGCACCTTGGCTTCGGCCGGACTGGCGGTCGAGGAGCTGAAGTGGTTCTCGATAAACAGGCGCAGCTTTTCTGCCGGGTCGGTGACATTGGCGGAGAGGTTGTCGTAGGAAGTGATGGAGCGCTCGATGCCGCGTTTGGCCACCAGGTAGAGCAGCTCCTCCTTGTTGCGCAAGTAGTAATAGATGCGCGGAAAGGAAATCCCGGCCCGCGCCGCGATCTCTCGGATCGAGGCCAGGCCGAAGCTCTTTTCCGCGAACAGGCTGGCTGCTGAACCCAGGATGTTCTCGACGTTGGCGTCGTGATGGCGCCGGACGGCCGGTTTGGCCTTGGCCTGACGCGCCGGCGCCGGAGTGCTTGCCGTTTTGATGGTTTTGCGGACTGCCTTTTCTTTTGCCACGTCGCCTGCCCTCGTCTCCCGGACGGCTCCGCATGCGCGCCGTCAAATCAAGCGCGGTCAAGGAAGCTGAAAATTGCCGCCGGGGCGTGGCTGAATCATACCGGAACGGAGAAGGCGCGAAAAGCTCGGAACCGGCCCTCTGCCCGCCGCCGCAATACGCGCAATAGTGTACTGGTACGGTACGTCGGCGCTGGACGGCCGGACAGCCGCACTCCCGCCCTGCGCCCGCAGCAAATGATTATTGCTAAAGCTCCGGGCCCAGGATTTCGCCGGCGTTGCCGTTCAGTTCGCGGCCAGATTGGCGTGTTTGGCGCAGGGCTTGAGCTTGGCGCTCCCGTCGCCGGCGTAAACCTCGATGATGCAGCCGCATTGCCAGTAGAAATCGTCAAAGGCGCCGTTGTCGTCGATCCGCTCATCGCAGGTTTTCATGCGATTGTCGGGTTCCGCGCTCAGCACATTTGCAAACGTATCGTAGGTCGCCATCGTTCAATTTCCTCCGCCCGGGCGTCTTGCGCTCCGGCGGTTTGATTCCGCGTCGCTTCCAAACCCGGTAAGTCGTTGCTCCTGACACCCAAGCGGCCGCTCGGGACCGCTTCGCACAGAAGCCCGACTGTCTTAAGAATCACGGCGCCGCGCGATTTTCAAGAGCTGCGGTTGCCGCTTCCGGATGCGACCCCCCCATGCTCAGCGCCGGCGCGTGCCGATCACCGCGAATACCGGGTCCGCATAGCCGCTTGCGCAGCGCCGCTCCAGCGACTCCAGGCGGTCGAAACCCCCGCTGTCGGCGAAGTACCGCTTGACCAGGTCCACGCGCTGCTCTTCGGTGGCCCGCTGCCAGGCCCATATTGCCTTGGTCGGGAACATCCGATTGGAGAAGCTTACCACGAACGGCGCACCCGGCCGCAGCACCCGGCCGATCTCGGCAAATACCGCAACCGGCTTGATAAGATACTGAATCGACACGGTCAAAGTCGCGCCGTCGAAGCTCGCGTCGGCAAAGGGCAGATGCGGATCGCGGTTGAGGTCGTGGACGACCACCGCGGTCAGCGCCGGATTGTCCTCCATCTCGGCACGATTGAGGCCCAGCCCGGTCACCGCGGCCGGACGCAGCGCGGGCGGCAGATGCGAGCGCCAACTGCTCATCAGGTCGAGCAGCACGGCGTTGCGCGGCAGCCGCTGCTCGAAAATCTCGCCCAACGTGGCGATCGCCCAGTCGTCGATGTGCACGACAAAGCGGGGAAAGCTGTAGAACAGCGCGTCATCGCTCTCGTCGATGCGGCGGAAAAATTCCTCGGGAAGCGGCTGCGCCATCGTTGCTCCAGGACCCCGCAGGAGATTGTAAAAGATTCGCGCCCCGGCGCGCAAAACCGGCCGGCACTGGTAGCTGGCCTGGAATTTACATCTGGCGTTAAATGAGTGCGGTGATGCACAAGCTCCAATCCCATCGCGGACTGGCGGGCATCGGACTTCGGCCGGCACCCGGCGAACCGGTTCGCCTCCCGATCCACTTTTTCACCATCGCCATCTTTTCCTTTGCGCTGGGCACCGCCGCGGCGCCGTGGGCCGCCCCCAGGCTGGCCGACTACTTCTATCAGCTTTCCATCCTGTCGTGGGTGCACACCTTTACGCTGGGATGGATCACGGCGGCGATCTTCGGCGTGATGTACCGTTATGTGCCGGCGATGACGCAGCGTGAAATCCGGTATCCGCGGCTGGCCACCGTGCAGTTGGTGCTGTATTTCCTAGGCGCCTCGGGCGTGGTGGCGCACTTCATGCTGGGCAGCTGGGACGGCGTGTGGATGGCCGGTGTGGTGGTGGTGATCAGCGTCATCCTGCTCGCGATCAATATCGTTCCCTGCATCACCCCGGGCTTCGGCCGCGGCGTGGCGGAGACCGGGATGCTGATAGCGCTGTTTTTCCTGCTCTGCGCCAGTTCGCTGGGCGCGCTGCTGGCGTTCGACAAGGACCGCGGCTTGGTGCCCGGAACGCTGCTCCACAATCTGTCGGCGCACGCGCACCTGGCCGCGCTGGGATGGGTAACGCTGGTGGTATGTGCGGTCTCATACCGCTTCATGACGGCATTGATACCGCAGGGTGCGCAGGTGCCGCGTTCGGCGATGGTGCAGATTTTCGCGTTGGCCGCCGCAACCGTCGGGCTGTTCCTGGCACTGTTCACCGGCGTGGGCGGCGTCAGCGTGTGGACCGTGGCAAGCGCGGCGGCGCTGGTCGCTTACGCGATCATCTTCGAGGACATCGTACGCCGGCGCGGCACCGGCGCCGACTGGACGGTGCGCCACGCGCTGGCCGGGGTGTTCTACCTGCTGCTGGCGGCCGGCGCCGGAGTCTGGTTGGCCGCGATTGGCGTGGGCAGCCCCCTCGGCGCGCGTCTGGCCGGCGCCTACGGCATTTTGGGACTGCTCGGATGGGTCAGCAACTTCGTGGTCGGAATGTCCTACCAATTGTTCACCGGATTCGTGATGCGGGCGCGGTTGGCGCTGGGTTGGCCGCCCCTGAACACCGCCGAGCTTACGGTCAGCTCCGGACGCCCGCTGGTGTTCGCCGCCTTCAACGGCGGAGTTCTGCTTATGGCCGGCGGATTGCTGACCGGCCAGCTTGCGGTGGCGCGCACCGGAGCCGCGCTTATCGCACTGGGCGGGCTGGTATACAGCGCCGCGATGGCCTGGACGCTCAGCTTCGCCTATCGGCGCGCCACGCCCGCAGCGCCCGACCGCCTGTTGCGCGCGGCGCAGGATTGATGCCGGCCATTTGATTCGCCGCGCCCCGCCGCTAAGCTTATTGCAAGCGGTGCGCAAGTGAAGATGAAAGCTCTGGTTATTGGTGCCGGGATTATCGGCAATGCCGTGGCATGGCGCCTGGCGCGGGCGGGCGCCAACGTTACCATCCTCGAGCGCGGACGCGCGGGACAGGAGGCGTCGTGGGCGGCGGCGGGCATGATTGCCCCCCAGGCCGAGGCTGAGGGTGCCGGCCCGTTTTTGCGTTTTTGCGTGGAAGGCAAAAACGCCTTTGAGGCGCTGCTGCCCGAACTGATTGCCGAAAGCGGCATCGACCCCGAGTACGACCAGGGGAGCGGCGTACTGTACCTCGCCTTCAACGACAAGGACCGCGCCGAGCTCGGGGCGCGCGCCAAGTCGCAACGCGAGGCGGGATTGCAGGTCGATGAGATCAGCGGCGAGCAGGCGCGCAAAATCGCGCCGGCGGTTTCGCCCCAGGCGATCTCGGCGCTGTACTTCCCGCACGAAAACCGCATCGAAAACCGCCAGCTTACCCAAGCCTTCCTGGTGGCGGCGCTCAAGGCCGGCGCCCGGCTGATGGAAGACAGCCGCGTCGAGGCGATTGAAACGCGCGGCGGTAAGTTCGCGGCTGTGCGCGTGCAGGGCGGCGACCTGGTCGAGGGCGACGTCGCCATCAACGCCGCCGGTTCGTGGGCCAGTGTGATTCGCGGCGCGGAAGCCGACAACGTCAGGCTCTACCCGGTGCGCGGCCAAATCGTGTGTTTCCAGACCCGGCCCAACCTGATCGGTCCCTCGATCTTTTCGCTGCGCGGCTATGCGGTGCCGCGGCGCGACGGCCGGATGCTGGCCGGATCGACGCGCGAGATGGCACGCTACAGCAAGGACGTAACGCTGGAAGGGATGGAAGGCATCGTGCGCGCGGCGCGCGACATGCTCCCCTCGCTGTCCGGGATGCGCTTTCGCGAGGCATGGGCCGGCTTGCGTCCTGCCACCGCCGACTTCCTGCCCGTGTTGGGCCCCTCACCCACTATCGCCGGGCTTTATTATGCGACCGGCCACTTCCGCAGCGGTATCCTGCTGGCGGCGATTACCGGCCGCGAGATGGCAGCGATGGTCACCGGCAGCAAGCCCGCGGTTGACCTCGCGCCATTTTCACCCGCCCGCTTCAACAACGCTGGCCGCCACGCCGGGCTGGGTTGAGCCATGCGGGTTTTAGGCCTGGTCAGGGACCTGATGTTCCGCTCCAGGATCGACGCGGCCTGCGAATCCCTGGGCGTGGAGGTCGGCTATGTTTCGACCCCGGAAGTTCTGCCGCAGCGCTGTAGCGAAATCCGCCCCTCTGTAGTTATCATCGACCTTTCCGAAAAGGCCTTTGCACCGGACTCCGTGATGGCGGTGCTGCGCGATCGTGCGCCCGGCGCAGCGGTGATCGGATTCGCCTCGCACGTCGATCTCAAGTCCCTGGCCGGCGCGCGCCAGGCCGGCTTCACGCAGGTGCTGTCGCGCCAGGAATTCGCCGCCCGGCTCCCTTCCCTGCTCAAATCCGCGCCGCAGCCGCCTCAGCCGAAATAATAGAGCGCGATAATCACGTTGCTGGCGACAAACGCGATCGGCACCGCAACCCGGCTTATGCGCTGCAACTTGTGCCCGATGGCGGCGCGCCGCGTGCGTCCCGACACGTGCACGGTGGTCATCTCGATCGCGGTGAAGAACACGAACACCAGGCAGTCCAGGAAAAAGGCATCGATGAAGGTCAGGTAGGGCACCTTGGGCAGGCTGAGCGAAATCGAAAAGGCAAAGGCGATGACGGTCAGGATAGTGGTGATGGAGATCTGCACCTGGCTGCTCAGGTCGTGCGTATCGATCCAGTAAACCGTCCACGACAGCATCACCATCAGCAGCAGCGGCAGGAAGATCTTCCACAGGTAAAAGGCGTATTTGCGCCGCACCACGATTTCGAAGCTCGCCTCGGGTATGGTGCCGAATTTCGACACCGGCACATGGTCGTGTCCGGAACGGATGCCCGCCAACTCCCATTGCGCCAGCGAGGAATAAGCGGCTTGCTCGCCGCTGATCCAGGCATGCTCCTGGCCCGCTTTGAAGCTGACCATATGGGCCTGGCCGACGAACGGATGGACGATGATCTGAAGCGTCTGCCAATCGAAAGGAAAACGCCGCAGATGAAAACGCGTGCTCAAGGTCGCTTCCGCGCGCTCGGCGTAAAGCACCTGCCCGTCGCGCTGGACGCGCAGCGAAGCCTCGCTGATGGTGCGCGCTCCCACGCCGTTGATGAAATCAAGCCGCGGATGCCAGACTTCGTCGATTGCATAGACATGGAAGCGTTCGCCCGGACGGCTGGGCGTAAACGCCAGCCGCGGGTCGTGCCATTGCACGAACATGTAGAGCATCATGTGGAACCGCTGCAGGACCTCGTCGATATCGGTCAGGTTGATGACATCAATTCCAACCGATACCGCAATCGGCTCGCCGTCCTGAAGCGGCGGGCGCAGCAGCTCGTTGCGCTGCCCCAGCGAAAGCGGCGCTTGGGCGCGGGCATTGCCCGCGCCTGCGGTAAGCAGGGTCAGCGCCGCCGCGCCAAGTGCGATCAACAGCCGTTTCAAGGAATTTCTCAACTCTTTAAACCGACTTTTATACCAGAGCAGCGGCCGCGACAGTATCGGGAGCGGACAACTGCGACCGGACCCGCCCTGGCGCTGGCATTCGCAAAACGCCGCCGATGCTTGCGCCATGCCCGGATAACGACAGCTCATCAGCCGTTCGTCGGCAATCTCCCTGGCCAAATACCGCCGGGTCATTGTCGGGAGGGGCGCAGCGACGCGCGTCGACGATGCCCTCGGACGCGCAGCTTACAATGGGAGCGGCAACAGGCGCGCGACGTGATATAAAGATGGTGTGGCCTCGGCAGTCTCGGCATTCCATCCGATCGTCCGCACCTGGTTTGAGCGCCGCTTCGGGCGCGCCTCGGCGATCCAGGAGGCGGGATGGCCGCTGATCGGCGGCGGCCACGACGTGCTGCTGTGCGCACCCACGGGCAGCGGTAAAACCCTGGCCGCTTTCCTGTGGTCCATAAATCAACTGGCGATCGAAGCGCAGTCGGGGTTTCTGCCCGACCAGGTGTCGGTGTTGTACGTCTCCCCGCTCAAGGCGCTGGCCAACGATATCCGGCTCAACCTTGAGCAACCGCTTGGCGGCGTGCGCGAAGCGGCGGTGGCAGCCGGAATCCCGCTGGCGCCGATTCGCGCCGGCCTGCGTACGGGCGACACGCCCGCCAGCGAGCGCGGCGCGATGCTGCGGCGGCCGCCGCACATCCTGGTCACCACGCCGGAATCGCTGTTCATCCTGCTGACCAGCAGCCGTTTCCGCCAAAAGCTGGAAGCGGTGCGATGGGTAATCGTCGATGAGCTGCACGCGATGGCGGGCAACAAGCGCGGCGCGCATCTGGCGATCAGCCTGGAGCGTCTGGAGCGGATGGTCGCGGCGCGCACCGGTGCGCGTCCGGCGCGTATCGGTCTTTCCGCCACGTTGAGTCCGATCGAGGAATTGGGCCGTTTTCTGACCGGGGCCGATGTCGATGCCGCCGGCAATCGCAGCGAGCGCCCATGCCGCATCGTCAAAGCCAGCGACGGTCCGCGCCATTTGGATCTGCAAGTGCTCGCGCCTGGACCCGAACTGGGTCCCCTGGCGACCCATCCGCATTGGGAGGCGGTTTACGACAGGATTGCCGAACTGATCGGGCAGCATCGGACGACGCTGGTCTTCACGCTGAGCCGGCGATGGGCCGAGCGGGTGGCGCTGGCGCTGCAAAAGCGCCTGGGCCGGCAGGCCGTGATGGCGCATCATGGCAGCCTGGCGCGTGCCGAACGCCTGGCGGCCGAGCAGCGGCTAAAGCGCGGCGAGCTGCGCGCGATCGTGGCCACCGCCTCGCTGGAGCTGGGAATCGATGTCGGCGCCGTGGACCTGGTTTGCCAGATCGATTCGCCCAAGTCGATTTCCGCGGCGATTCAGCGCGTCGGCCGTTCGGGCCACGCGCTGGGGCAGACGCCCAAGGGGCGATTTTTCGCGATGACGCTCGACGACCTGCTCGAATGCGGTGCAGCGGTGCGCGCAATACGCAGCGGGCGTCTGGACCAGGTCGAGATTCCCACCGGATGCCTGGACGTGGCCGCCCAGCAAATCGTGGCGATTGCGGCGGAGGAGGGCGAGATTGGCGAGGCCGAACTGCTGCGGATTGTGCGCGGCGCGCACAACTTTGCCGCGCTTGACGCCGCGCAACTGCGCCATCTGCTGGAACAGATGGCGGCCGAAGTGCCCGAGCGAATCCAGGGTGCCTATCCGAAAATCTTTTACGACCGCCTCGGACAACGGGTGCGGGCGCGGCGCGGCGCGCGCATCGCCGCGATCACCTCAGGCGGCACTATACCGGAAGCAGGAAATTACGACGTCGTGATCGAGTCGCAGCAGCGCAAGATTGGCGATGTCGAGGAGGACTTCGCCCAGGAATCATCGCGCGGCGACATCTTCGCGTTGGGTTCGATGCCCTGGCAGATCCAGCGCATCTCGCGCGGACGCCTGATGGTCGAGCCGGCACCCGGGATGGCGCCGACGCTGCCGTTCTGGATGGCCGAGGCGGCGGGCAGAACGGCGGCGCTGTCGGCCGAGATGAGCCAACTGCGCCATGAGATCGCGCGCCGCCTGTCCGATCCTCAACAGGCGCAGCGCTTGCTGGTCGAGGAATGCGCAATCGAGCCGTCCGCCGCGGCGCAAGCGGTCGATTACGTCCGACGCGGGCTGGCCGCCCTGGGCGCGATTCCCGACCAACACACGATTGTGGCGGAACGCTTCTTCGACGGCCTGGGCGGCACCCAGATCGTGATCCATTCGCCGTTGGGAATCCGGCTCAACCGCGGCTTGGGGCTTGCCCTGCGCAAGCGTCTGTGCCAGTCGTTCGATTTCGAAATCCAGGCCTCGGCAACCGACGACGGCGTGCTGCTGGCGCTCAATTCACGCCACAGCTTTGCGCTCGAACAGGTCTTCACCTTTCTCAATTCGCGCACGGTGCGCGACACGCTGACCCAGGCGATGCTTGCGGCACCCGCCTTCGAGGTGCGCTTTCGCCATGTCGCCACGCGCGCGCTGAGCGTGGTGCGCAATACCAGGGGGCGCAAGGTGCCGGCCTGGATTCAGCGCCTGCGCGCGCAGGACCTGACGATTGCGCTGTTCCCGCAGCAGCAGGCCTGTTTCGACAACAAGCCGCCCCACGTCGAGGTCCCCGACCACTTCATCGTCAACGAGGCGATTCGCGAATGCCTGGAGGAGTCCGCCGACATCAAACGCCTGGGCGAGTTGCTGGCGGGAATCGAACAGGGCCGGGTGCGTACCATCGCGGTCGATTCGATCGCTCCCTCCGTCTTCGCCCAGCGCCTGCTGCTGGCGTGGGACTACTCCTTCCTCGATGACGGCGAGCGCGCCAACCGCCGCAGCCGCTCGGTGACGATGAATCGCTCGATGGCCGAGGATGTGCTGCGGAGCGAAGACCTCTCGGGGATGCTGGCACGCGATGCGATTGCGCGCGTTGAGGCGGAAGCTTCCGGCACCGCGCCCGCACGCAAAGCGCGCGACGCCGACGAACTTTACGAATTGCTCAAGGCGCACGGCGCGCTCGACGCGGACGAAATCGGCGCGCGCGTCGCCGGCGACGGTGCCGGCCTGATCCGCGCGCTCGCAACGGGTTCGAGAATCGCGCCGATGCGGCTGGTGCATCGGCGCCGCGAAGTATGGATCGCCGCCGAGGATGCCGCACTGTTTTGCGCCGCCTATGCGCAAGCCGAATTGCGCAGTTCGCCGTCAAACTCCGGCGGCGCCAACGAAGTCGGACGCGACGCGGCGCGCCTGGAAATCGTGCGCCGCGCGATGCGCACTTCCGGTCCGGTTACGGTTGAGCATCTGGCCGGGCGGCTGGGGTTCGAGACCGCCGAAACGCTGCGCCATCTGACCGCTTTGGAAGCCCGCGGCGCGGTCTTTCGCGGACGTTTTATCGACAGCAGCGAAAGCTGGTGCGACCGCTACAATTTGGAGCGCATCCACCGCCTGACGCTGGAGCAGATTCGCGCCGAGGCGGAGCCGTGCGAAGACCACGAGTACGCCGCCTTCCTGATGCGCTGGCATCACATAGGCGGAATCGATTTGCCGCCGGGCGCGGAAGGCGTCGCCGCCGTGCTCGACCAGTTAAGCGGCATCGCGCTCGACACCAAACTGTGGGAGCGCGCGATTCTGCCCGCCCGCGTGCCGGATTATCGCCCCGAGTATCTGGACGTGCTGTGCCTGGGCGGGCAGATCATGTGGGTTGCGGGGCCCCGGTGCGCCGGCGGCGAGGAGGTTCCTTCGCGCGTGTGCTTCGTGCCGCGCGAGCGCGCGCGGCTGGCGCGGCAACCCGCAAACGGCACCGCACCCGAAGACGCCAAGGCAGAGCGTGTGTTAAAGGCGCTGCGCGACGGCGGCGCGCAGTACCTCGATCAGATTGCGCAGCGTGCCGGCCTGTCCGATCGCGACGTCCTGCGCGCATTGTGGAGCCTGGCGGCCGGCGGATGGGCGACCAATGACAGCTTCGCGCCGCTGCGCCTGCTGGCCGGCGCGCCCGATGCGTCTGCGCTTGTCAGCGCGCCGGTGGGCGGCAAGTCCACCCGCTACGACGCGGGGCTGCGCGCGCGGCTTAAATCCAGCCTTGGCGGCCGATGGGTCGCACTTGGGGCCGATGCCGAAAGCGAGGGCATCGCGCAACCGGATGCGGCGCGCCAGCTGGCGATGACGTTGCTGCGCCGCCATGGCATCCTCACGCGCGAAGTTATTGCCGCAGAAGAAGGAGTTACATGGTCGGAACTTATCTTTGCGCTGCGCCGGCTGGAGTACGGTGGAACGATTCGGCGCGGCTACTTCGTGCGATCGCTGTCGGGCGAACAATACGCGCTGCCCGAAGCGGTTGAGATGCTGCGCGCCATGCGGGCCACGCCGCAAGCTGGCCAGAGTCTCGTGGCGCTGTGCGCCGTCGATCCGGCCAATCCCTTCGGGGCCGCGCTGCCCGGATGCGGCGTGGCGCGCGAAGCCGACAATTTCATCGCCATCGCCGGCGGCCGTCCGGTCATGGGCCTGGCCGGCCGCGATTTGATGTGTTTTGCGTCGATCGACGCCGAGCAGTTTCGCGCCGCGGTCGCGGCCATCATCAGATTGAAGCCCAGGCTTAGAATCGACACCGTGGACCGCAAACCCGCGCTGGGCTGCGAGCTCGTCGGCGAGCTTGCCGCGATGCGCTTTCATTCCGACGGCCGCAGCCTGCTGTACGACGGCCTGCCCGGTCCCCTCCCTGCCCGCGCCGCTGCGCTGCGTGCGCAGGGTTGAACGGTCGAGGTTTACAACCATGCGCAACCGTGAACAACCAGCGGCGCACGACGAGCAACTGCAGCCCTGTTCCGATGCGGAACTGGCGCGCCTGCAGGCGCTGCTCGATCGCAGCACCGCCACCGCGACGGCATCGGTGGCCGACTCGGTGGCATACCGCGGACGGCAGATGTCAGCCGCCGAGTTCGTCGAGTTCTGGCGCAGCGTGCGGCTGGTCGCGATGGCAACGGTCGGGGGTGCGGGCCAGCCCCATATCGCACCCGTCCATGCGCAATTGGGCGGCGCGCGATTTCGCATGGGTCACGGCGGCGATGCTGTAGCCGGCCAAAACTGCGGCCTGACAACGCTGCGGATGGTGATATATGAAGATGCGGTGCGGCGCGCCGATCTTGCCCGCAACCCGCGCGTCGCAATCACGACCTGGCGCGAGGACGGTGCGGCGGCGATCCTTTACGGACGCGCCCGCGAAGTCCCCGGCAGCCTGCGCGAGGCGCGCGCCGGCCGCAGCGGCAAGCCCCGGCGGGTGGTCGAACTCGCCATCGAACTCAGCCGTATCTACGCGATGCGTCCGCCCGAGCGCAACGCGCAGTAGGCGAAATGCCGCTCTGGCGCGGACTTCGGAAATTTGCTTAAAACACCGCCACGATTCTCTGCCTGGAGGAAACAGGCCGATGCGTTTTGGACTAATGACCGATTTTCGCAATCCGCCGCAGTGGGCGCGCCCATCGGCGGAGGTTTACGCCGACATCATCGACCACATGGTGTGGGCCGAGTCGCTGGGCTTTACCGACGCCGCCTTCCTCGAGCATCACTTCACCGACGACGGCTACATCCCCTCGCCGCTGATCGCCGCCGCCGCCGTCGCGGCGCGGACCAAAAACATGCGCGTGGGCACCAATATCGCCATCCTGCCGCTGTATGATCCGGTGCGGCTTGCCGAGGACGGCGCGGTGCTCGACGTGATTTCAAACGGCCGCTTCGAAATCGGCGTCGGGCTGGGCTATCGGGCCGAGGAATACGCCGGCTACGGCATCGACCTCAAATCCAGGGGCCAGCGTGCCAACGAGGCCTTGGAGATTATTCGCCGCCTGTGGCAGGGCGAAAAAGTAACCTTTCACGGCAAGCACTTTCATATCGACGGCGCCAGGGTCACGCCGCGTCCGATCCAGCAACCCAATCCTCCGATTTGGGTGGGAGGATTCAATCGCGCCGCGGTCCGGCGCGCGGCGAAATACGGTGACGGCTACACCGGGCCGGCGACCAAACAGACGCTGCAGATGTATCGCGAAGAATTGCAGAAGTTGGGCAAGGATCCGTCGCAGGCGCGCATGACCGGCGGATTGCCGTGGCTGGTGGTCTCCAACGACCCCGAGCGCGATTTCAACCGTTTCGCACCGCACGTGATGTACTGGTACAACGCCTATGCCAAGTGGTTCGAGGGCACCGATACCAACGTGTGGCCCCATCTGGACAGCGCCGAGGACCTCAAGCGGCTCAACCTGATGACGGTGGTCACCCCCGAGCAGGCTGTACCGATGATTAAGGCGCTGTTCGCCGAAGTGCCTGTGGAGACCTTCGGTATCGCGATCGCACCGCCGGGAGTCCCGGTAAGCCAGGTGCGCGACAACATCGAGCTGTTCGCCGCCAAGGTGATGCCGCACTTCAAGTGAACCTGGCCCGCGGCTCCCATTGAGGAGGGCAGGCGTGGACTCAACCAGTGGGGCGGCGTCCCTCGCACCATTGATGCACCAACACTTTTCCGTGTGGGCCATTTGCGCAGGCACGATCGCCGCAGCGCTCGCTCAGATAGGCGCTGCAAACCCAACTCCCCTGCTCGCCTTCGCTCATTGCCGCCCCGCATCGCGCGCGGCCCGGCCGCGACTATCGGCGCACGGGGCTGATGGTGGGCGCGCGTTCCCTGATAATGTCGTCGACGCGACGCAGGAAATCGATCCCCTGGCGTAGCTCAGCCGGGCTTAAGTCGCTCGCCAGGTCTGCGATGAATTGCCGGCCCGCCTCCACCATCGCGCCGATGAGCCGCTCGCCCCGGGGCGTCAGCGTCACCAGCTTCTCGCGTCCTGAATGCGGGTCCTCGCTCAGGTGGATCAGGCTCAGCGGCGGACGCGCCATCGCGCGCAGCGCCTTGGTGATGGCGGAGCTGCTGATCTCGAACCAGCTCGACAGCAGTTGCTCGATGCGCTTGCGCTGGATGCGGCGGCCCTGCTGCCCTTCGGAGCGGATCAGCCACAGGATGGTGACCTGCTTGCGAGTCAGTTTGCCCAGGCGCAGCGCGTCCTCCAGCGCCATCCCAACCCGGTAATGAAGCGGATAGAAGAACTCCAGAAATTCGAGCATCGCGTCGAAGTGAACACGTCCGGCCATCGCCATAGTTTCTAAAGGAAACAATTTCCTCGATCAAACGCTTCGACGCCGGGGCCGCGCGGCTTTCGAGCCGCCGGCTCGCGGAGGGTTGGTCAATCGAGCCCCTTTTGGTGCAGGAACTCTGACAGCAGATCGGCAATCTGCACGGTGTTCAGATCGGAAAACGGAAAGTGCGTATTGCCCCTGATACCAATCGACGGCAAATCCAGGATCGACGCATTGCCGCCGCGGCGGTTGAGCGCGTCGGCGAACCTGAGCGAGGCCAGCTTTGACAGCCGCCACACATCGGTGGCCACGACGGGAAACGGCTCCGATGGAATGTTGTCGCCCCAGATGATCTGGATCGGGATGCTTGTCAGCTTCGCGAACCGCTCGGCAGGCATTGCTTCAAGTGAGGCACCAGCGGACCCGTCCGACAGCGGCGGCAAATCGCAGGCCTCGCCCTGTGGAACACACGACACGAACGGCTCGTAGGCGACAATCGCCCTAACGTTGGCGCTCCTGGCCGCCGCCAGCCATCCCATCAGGCCGCCCTGCGAATGGGTGATGAGAATCGCGGGCCCGATTCGATCCAACAGCGCGGCAATCGCGCCGGAAATCACATCGGCGTCATCTGCGATGCCAGCCACGCCGTGGCGGTAGAACTCCTCGAGCGCGTGCTTGGGGAATTGCGTGTTGGGGTAAAACTCAAACGGCCTTGGACCCAGACGCCCGGCCAAGAAGGCAAGTTCGTGGCCGAAGTTGATGGTCGTCGGCGGGATGATTTGTGTGCCGGCCAGGTCTCCCAGCGGGCCGCTGAAAGAGGGAATGCCCGAACGGCCGCGGCCGGGAAAGTCGATTACGTAAACCGCAAAACCGCGCCGCACAAAGATGGTCTGCAGGCCCTCGCGCCCATCCGGCGTCGTCTCCCACGTCTTGCCGGTCTGGCATCCGCCGTGCACCATCACCAGCGGCAGCTCCCTCGCGTCAGGCGGAATTTGATACTGGGCGTAGAGATGGCCGATGCTGTAGGTCTGTCCCTGGCTGTTAAACGGTACGAAAAACCGGCCCGGGTCGAAGGTCCCGCGCGCGGTAACGGTGCGCCCGCCCACGAAAAAGCTGCCCTGCTGCGCGATCAGAAGCGGTTCTTTGTCAGCACCAGATCTGAAGTCTCGAAGCATCGCTGGCAATTCTCCTACCGCTTCTTCTCGCAGAAAAATCAAACTACAGCTAGACTTCCGCCTGGCCGTTTCTGGTCCCCTCTCCCTGACCAGGGCGGGGGTGAGGTTATGCTCCGCGCGGAGGATGAAACGTGAATCTCAACGGTAAAGTTGCGCTGGTAACGGGCGGCGCTTCGGGCATCGGCCGCGCCACCGCGGTCGCATTCGCACGGGGCGGCGCCAAGGTCGCGATCGCCGATATCGATGGGCGCGGCGGCGAGCAGACGCTCGGGATGATCCAGCAGGCGGGCGGCGACGGCTTGTTTGCCGGATGCGACGTTTCGTCGGCCGCAGACGTCAAGGCGCTGATCGAGCGCGTGGTGAGCAGATACGGCCGCCTGGATTGCGCCGCCAACATCGCGGCGATCGAGGGCACTCCGCGCCGCATCGACCAGGTGCCGGACGAGGAGTTCGATCGCATCATCCAGGTCAATTTGCGCGGCGTGTGGCTGTGCATGAAGTACGAGGTCGTGCAGATGCTCAAGCAGGCAAGCGGCGGCGCGATCGTCAACCTGTCCTCCGCCGCCGGCCTGGTCGGCAGTGTGCGCTCGCCCGCCTACGGTGCATCCAAACACGGCGTGGTCGGGTTGACCAAGTCAGCCGCGCTGCAACTGGCCAAAAACAACGTCAGGGTCAACGCGGTCTGTCCGGGCGGGATTCTCACGCCGATGACCGAGCGAATCGCCGCCGCCGCGGGCGGCACCCAGGCGCAACTGGGGGCGGCGCATCCGGTCGGCCGGATGGGCCGGCCCGAAGAGATTGCCGCAGCCGTACTGTGGCTGTGCTCCGATGAGGCCTCGTTCGTAACCGGCTTCGCCGCCCCGGTCGACGGCGGCCTGACCGCGATGTAGCGTGACGCGTCGCCGATTAAGTGCCCCGCGGCCGCACGCGCCCTTGCACCGACCTTTCCCTTCATTGAGGACGCTTAGCGTTTTGCCGCGCTTTAGTCCTGATGCTTGCGCAGGAAGGTTGGCACGTCGAGGTCGTCGCTGTTGTCGACCTGGTTACCCGGTTCCAGCTTGATCTCGCCGCTGCGGCCGCCCTCCTGGGCGCGGCGCTTGAAGGTCGGGATGTCGAGGCTTTCGTCCACGATCAGCCCCAACCGGCGCACCGGTTTGTTGCTGGGAAACAGCCTGACCTGGCCGGTGCCGGCACCTTCGCCCGCCGGCTCCATCGGACGCGTGGGCGCCGACTGCACCGGCGCGGTGACCGCCGCGGGCGGCGCAGTCGGGGTGGGCATCGGCGCGGGCGGCGGGGTCAGCGGCACAGTGGCCTGAGTGCTGACCAACGGACGCGGCGTGTAGCGCGTCTCCAGGTCGCCGAAGCCGGTCGCGATCACGGTGACGCGAATCTCTTCGGAGAGTTGATCGTCGATCACGGCGCCGAAGATGATGTTGGCGTCCTCGTGCGCCTCTTCCTGGATCAGGCTGGCCGCTTCGTTGACCTCGTACAGCGACATGTCGGGACCGCCGGTTACGTTGATCAGCAGGCCGCGCGCGCCCTTGATCGACAGGTCCTCGAGCAGCGGACTGGAGATGGCGCGCTGTGCCGCCTCCACCGCGCGGTTCTCGCCCGAGGCCGAGGCCGCCCCCATCATCGCCAGCCCCATCTCGGCCATGATCGAGCGCACGTCGGCAAAGTCCAGGTTGATCAGCCCGTGCACGGTGACCAGTTCGGAGATGCCGCGCACCGCCTGCAGCAGCACTTCGTCGGCGCGCTGAAAGGCCTCGCGCAGCGGCGTATTGCGGCTGGCCACGGACAGCAGGCGCTGGTTGGGGATGGTGATCAGGGTATCGACGGCGGCCTTCAGCTCACGCATCCCGTCTTCGGCCTGGGTCATGCGTTTGCGCCCCTCGAATTGAAAGGGCTTGGTCACCACGCCCACGGTCAGCGCGCCCGACTCGCGGGCCAGCCGCGCGATCACCGGAGCGGAGCCGGTGCCGGTGCCACCGCCCATGCCGGCGGTGACGAACACCATCTCGGCGTCGCCCAACACCTCGCGCAGCCGCTCTTCGTCCTCCAGCGCGGCCTTGCGGCCGATTTCGGGATTGCCGCCGGTGCCGCGGCCGCGGGTGATTTGCGTGCCGATTTGCAGCCGCACTGGGGCGATGTTGTTTTGCAGCGCCTGGATATCGGTGTTGACCGAGATGAATTCGACGTTGCGCAGCCCCGCCTGGATCATGTGATTGACCGCGTTGCCGCCGCAGCCGCCCGCGCCGATAACTTTGATCCTGGCACCCGGATCCGGAGTCTCAACCAATTCGATCATCGCTCTTCCTCCTCAACCGCTCCACTTTGGGCGTCCGGCGCGCAGGCGCGCGGCGCGCCGAGGTTAAAAGAAATCCCGTACCCACTCGCTGACCCGCGAGCGCAACTTTATCCATCGCCGCGGCCGCCCCACCGATGACCGCTCGTTGCTGCGCGCCATCAGCAGCAATCCGGCGGCGGTGGCGAACATCGGCTTCATCAAATCCTCGGGCATCCCGGCCAGGTTGACCGGCAGCCCGCGTCGCACCGGCAGGTTGAACACGCGTTCGGCCAGTTCCTGGGTGCCTTCAAGCAGCGAGCTGCCGCCCACCAGCACCAGCCCCGAGGCGAGCGCTTCGGCCACGCCCGAGCGGAGCAGCTCGCGCTGCACCATCGCGAAAATCTCCTCCATGCGCGGCTCCAGGATTTCGCCCAGCAGCCGGCGCGCGATGATGCGCGGCTCGCGTCCGCCCACCCCCGGCACACTGACCATCTCGTCGCGTCCGACCACGATGTTGGTGGCCACGCCGTAGCTGGTCTTGAGCCGTTCCGCGTCGGCCAGCGCGGTGCGCAGCCCGGCGGCAAGGTCGCCGGTCAGATGATTACCGCCCAGCGGCAGCACCGCGGTATGCATCACGGCGCCGCCGTGAAAGACGATAATGTCGGTGGTGCCGCCGCCGATATCGACCAGCGCCACGCCCAGTTCGCGCTCCTCGGAAAACAGCGCCGCTTCGGCCGACGCCAGCGGTTCGAGCACCATCGTCGCGGCCCGCACTCCGCCGCGTTCGCAGCACTTCATCAGGTTCTGCGCGTAGCTCTGCGCGGCGGTTACGATATGGATACGCGCCTCAAGGCGCACCCCCGCCATCCCGATCGGGTCGTGAACGCCCTCCTGCTCATCGACTGCGAACTGCTGCGGCAGCACGTGCAGTACCTGGCGATCGAGCGGAATGGCAACCGCGCGCGCCGCATCAATCACGCGCTCGACGTCGCGCGCGCCAACTTCGCCGCCGCGCACGGCGACGATGCCGTGACTGTTGAAGCCGCGGATGTGCGCACCGGCGATTCCCACCGTAGCCGCGGAAATCTTGACGCCGGAGGTCTTCTCCGCCTCGGCCACTGCGTCGCGGATCGAGTCGACGGTGGCGTCGATGTTAACCACCACGCCCTTGCGCAGACCCGCGCACGGCACCACGCCGTAACCCAACAGCGCCATCCCATGCTGGCCGTTGCCGTTACCGTTGGTCTCGCCGACCTCCGCCACCAGCGCGCATGTCTTGCTGGTGCCGATATCCAACGCGCTCAGGATATTTCTCATCGTGGCACCGGCTCCTTGCCCGTTACGGTCTGATAGCGCGGGGTGGCGCCGATTTCAGCCAGCGCGACGCTGACCGGCTGGCGCAAGCGCACCACCGCCTCGCCCGGAGTCGTCATGTCCAGCGCGGCCATCAGGTCCAGGTGATCGCGCCAGCGGTTCATGACCGCTGCCGCGTGAGCCAACTCCTCGGAGATGCGCTCGCGGTCGAGTACCAGGATGGTGTGGCGGCGCTCGAGGTAAAGCGTCGCGGTGCCGTCGCCGGCAATCCGCACTTCGGACACCAGTTCGGACAAAGCGGCCTCGGCGCGCACCACCAGTTCGGCGCAGTCAAGCAACTGGGCGCCGCTCATCGAATCCAGCGCCGGACCGCTGATGATGGGCAGGTCGCTGATCGCCTGGGCGGAAAGCGGCCCGCGCAGGTCGCCGCCGGCCGACAAGGCGTAAAAGCCGTCGGTGCGCTCGACCACCGCGACCGCGCCATCGCTGGCGCGCTGGGGCAGGTCGCGCCCCGGCCGCAAATGCAATTTGGTGAGGATGCGGGACAGCCGCCCCGTCGCATCCATCGCACGGGCGCGGTTGGCAACCGTCAGCCCGGCGTAGACTCCCAGCGCGAAGAAGGCGCACAACACCACGCCCAACAGCCGCCAGCCCCACTCCGAATTGCGCTTTTTTTTCCTGCGCCGCGCCACCACACCACCAGCGGGAAGCGCCCGCCGCGCCTCCCGAAAATCCTCAGTTCAAACCGCTTACCATTCGCCCACCAGCTTAACTTCGGGTTCCAGTCTGACGCCAGTTTGTTGTTCAACCCGCTCGCGCGCCAGCTCCATCAGGGCGCGCACCTCGCCGGCGCGTGCACCGCCGAGATTGACGATGAAGTTGGCGTGCTGATGGGAGAACGCGGCGCCGCCGATGCGCTCGCCCTTGAGTCCGCACGCTTCCAGCAGCCGCCCGGCAAAATGGCCGGGCGGATTTTTGAAGATCGAGCCCGCGTTGGGAACGCCTTGGGGCTGGCGCGCAGCACGCTTGGCCTTGAGCTCCGCGACCTTGGCCTGCAACGCGGCGCGGTCGCCGGCGATCAGATCGAATTGGACGGCAGCCACGATGAATCCCGGCGGCAGAACGCTGCGCCGATAGGAAAATCCGATTTCGTCCTTGCCCAGCGTGCGCAGCGTGCCGTCGCGCTGCGCGCCGCGCACCGCGCTTACCACCGGGGCCAGTTCGCCGCCGAACGCGCCTGCGTTCATGATCAACGCGCCACCGACGCTGCCGGGGATGCCCTCGCCGAACTCCAGTCCGGCCAGCCCGTGCGCGACCGCCTGCGCGACCAGTTCTCCAAACGGCACGGCGGCGCCCGCCCTTGCGCGGCATCCGTTGAATTGAACCTGCCTGAAGCCTGCCCCCAGCCGCAGCACCAGGCCGCGCACGCCCCGATCGCTGATCAAAAGATTGGTACCGGTGCCCAGGCAGAACGCCGGCATCGAGTGGCGGGCGGCGATGGCCAAGGCGTCGGCCAACTCCTGCTCGTCGCCGACCTCGAGCAGGAAATCCGCCGGTCCGCCGATGCGGAATGAGGTCAACGCGGCAAGCGGCCGGCCCCGCTCGACGCGCGCGCCGAAACTTTGCGCCAGTTCGGCTTCAAACGCGTTCATCGGGCTTGGCCTCCGCATTGAGGACTTCCAGCACCGCTTCGCCAACCTTGTAAACGTCGCCCGCACCCAGCGTGGCGATCAGGTCGCCCGGCGCGGAATCGGCGGCGATGCGCACGGCAGGTTCGGCCTCGTCGCCCAGGTAGCGCACCTCCAGATGGCCCCGTGCACGCAGCGCCTCGTACAGGCGGCGCGAAGTAACATTGGCAATCGGCTCTTCGCCGGCCGAATATACCTCGGCCAGATAGAGCACGTCGGCGTCGTCGAAGGCACCGATAAAGTCGTCGAACAGATCGCGCAGGCGGGTGAAGCGATGGGGCTGAAAGACGGCGAGGATGCGGCGGCGGAAGGCAGCGCGCGCGGCTGCCAGCGTGGCGCGCACTTCCTGCGGATGGTGCGCATAGTCGTCGAGCACGATACGCCCGGCGCCTTCGCCCTTGATTTCGAAGCGGCGCGAGATGCCGGCGAATTTGGCCAGCGCGGCGGCCGCGACCTGGAATGGAATTCCCACCTCCAGCGCCACGCCGATCGCCGCCAGCGAATTGAGCGCCACATGACGGCCGGGAGAAGGCACCGTCACACGGCCCAGCCGTTCGCCCTTGTGCACCACCTCGAAGGAGGTGGAGAAGCCGTCGATCGCGATGTGCTCGGCGCGCAGGTCCGCGTCGGCGGCCTCTCCGTAGGTGAGCGTCAGCTTGCGCGCCGCCGGCAGCAAAGCGCGCACATTGGGACTGTCGATCCCCAAAATCGCCGCGCCGTAAAACGGCACGCGGTTGATGAAACTCAAATACGCGTCGTGAACCCGCTCCATCGTGCCGTAGTAATCCAGGTGCTCGGGGTCGATGTTGGTCACGACGGCGACGGTGGGCAGCAGCAAAAGGAATGACGCGTCGCTCTCGTCGGCCTCGGCCACCATGAAATCGCCGCGGCCCAAACGCACGTTGGTACCGCGCGCCCGCATGTTGCCGCCGATCGCGACGGTCGGATCCAGTCCCGCTTCTTCCAAAATCAACGCCACCAGCGAGGTCGTGGTGGTCTTGCCATGAGTGCCCGCCACCGCCACGCCCATGCGCGCCATCCGCAGCAACTCCCCCAGCATCTCGGCGCGCGGGATGACCGGCACGCGCATTTCGCGCGCGCGCTGCACTTCAGGATTGGAAAATCTGACCGCCGAGGAGATTACCACGGCGTCAAGCTCGGGGAGGATATGCTCGGGATGATGACCGGTGCTGATCTGCGCGCCCAGTGCGGCCAGACGCTGCGTGACGCGGGTCGAATTCTGATCGCATCCACTGACGGCGAAATTCAGGCGCAGACACAGCTCCGCGATGCCGCTCATCCCGGCGCCGCCGATGCCGATAAAATGCAGGCGGCGCTGGCCGGTCAGCAGGCCCCTTGGAGTCGGTCCGCTCATGCCGCCTCCTGAACGATTTCCAGGCAGGCCTTGGCGATGGTTGCGGCGGCATCGGGCCTGGCGGCGCGCGCGGCACGCTCGGCCATCGCGCGCAGCCGCGCCGGATCGTCAATCAACTCGCGAATCGCGCGTGCCAGGTTTTCGCCCAGATGCTCGTCGTCGGCGACGATCAGCGCCGCGCCCTGCCGCTCCAGGGTGCGGGCATTATGCTCCTGCTGGCGGTCGCGATGGAACGGATAGGGGACGAAGATGGCGGGCCGCCCGGCCAGGGCAATTTCGGAAACGGTCATGGCGCCGGCGCGCGCCACCACCAGATCGGCCTGCGCAAACGCCTCCGCCATCGTATAGATGAAGGGCACCACCTCCGCCTCAATCCCCGCCTGTTGATAAGCGCTTCGCACCAGACTCTCGTCAGCAGCACCGGTCTGATGCAGAATTTTGAATTTTATAACATTTTTATTTAAAATTTCAAAGGCTTTCAGGGCACCCAAATTAAGCCGATGCGCTCCGCTCGATCCGCCTAAAACGAAGATTGAAAACGTTTCAGGCTGTGGACAGGGCTTGTTGACAGGTGTGAAGCGTACCGGGTTGCCGGTGAGCTGCACCTTGGCCCGGGGCAGCAGCGGCAGGGAGTCCTCAAAGGCCACGCAGATACGCCGCGCGAAGTGCGCCAGCACCCGATTGGTCAAACCCGGACGGGTGTTCTGCTCCATCAGCAGCAGCGGCACGCGCAAGGTCAGCGCCGCGATTCCCGCCGGCATCGACGCGTAACCGCCGACCCCGACCACCAGGTCCGGCCGCCATCTTTTCAGCAGCGCGCGCGCCTTGATGATCGCACTGGCCATCTTCACCAGTGCCACCGGCACTTCGCGCACGCCATGTCCGGCCACGCCGCCCACATCGAGCAGTTGGTAAGCAAAGCCGCTGCGGGAGAGGAACTGCTGGTCGAGCCCGGCGCGCGTGCCGATAAACAGCAACTCGGCCTCGGGACGCATCCGCTTGAGCTCTTCGCCCAGGGCCAGGGCGGGTGACAGATGCCCGCCGGTTCCGCCGCCTGAAATCACGACCTTCATCGCAGCTCCGTGCGCCGCCCCAGCGCCATCAGAATCCCGACCGCAGCGAGCGACACAACCATCGACGTTCCCCCGTAGCTCAAAAACGGCAACGGCAAGCCCTTGGTTGGAACCAGCCCTGTGACTACCGCCATGTTAACAAACGCCTGCAAGGAGAGCAGTGCCGTCAGGCCCACGGCCAGCAGGCTGCCGAAGGGGTCGGTCTGATGGCGGGCGATGCGCATGCCGCGAATCAGGATGGTGACGAACAGGGCAATTACCACCATCGCGCCGGCCATGCCGAATTCTTCGCCGATGACGGCGAAGACGAAATCGTTGTGCGCCTGCGGCAGGTAGAACATCTTCTGGCGGCTGGCGCCCAAACCCACGCCCCATCCGCCGCCCGCGCCAAAGGCGATAAAGGACTGAATGAGCTGAAAGCCCGAACCTTGCGCGCTGCGCCATGGATTGAGAAACGCAGACAGCCGGCGCATGCGATAGGCTTTGTGCCCGGCCTGAACCGCCAACGCCAACAGCGCGGCCCCGCCGGCGATTCCCAGATGCTTCAGCCGGGCGCCGGCCGCAAA
Organism: Pseudomonadota bacterium; assembly: GCA_021325025.1. Lineage (GTDB taxonomy): Bacteria > Desulfobacterota > Binatia > Binatales > Binataceae > JAJPJA01. Next base: position 37,848 of record JAJPHZ010000017.1, read on the forward strand.
CAGCATCGTGAACAGCAGCAAGGTAAGCATCACGGCGGCGCCGAAATCGGGCTGCTTGAGTAACAGCAGCGCCATGGCAAGGATCGCTGCAAACAGCGGCAGCAAAAACCTCGGCGCCTCGAGCTTGTCCTGATGGCGGCTCAGATAGCGAGCCAGGAAGAACACCGCGGCCAGTTTCAGTATTTCCGACGGCTCCACCAGCATCGGCCCCAGCCTGAGCCAGCGGCGCGCGCCGCCGCGCACCACGCCCAGACCCGGAATCCAAACCGCGACCGCCATCGCCGTGGCGGCAACGATCACGGCCATCGACACGCCGCGCAACCCGCGCAGGGTCAATTGCGCCGCTGCGAACATCACCGTCACTGCCACGGCCAGGTTAAAGAGCTGGCGCTCGAAGAAGTAAAACGGATTGCCGGTCTTGTTCAGGCCCAGGAAATAAGTGGTGTTGAGTACCATCATCAGGCCCAACACGACAAGCGCGCCCACGCATCCCACCAGCCAGGGGTCGGCGCGCAGGGCCGCGCGCGGGTCCACGCGCCCCACCCATTGGCGCAGCTCGACGCCCGCCCGCCGCGGCGGGTTGAGGATGATTGGATTTGGGCGCGCCGCGGACGGCATCAGGTCCCGCCTTCTTGTCCTACCTCAGTTTCAGTGTGCTCAGCGCGACCAGCGCGCACACGATGGAAACGATCCAAAACCGCGTGACGACCACCGTTTCGGGCCATCCCTTGAGCTCGAAATGGTGATGCAACGGCGCCATGCGAAAAACCCGCTTGTGCGTGGCCTTGTAGTAGTAGCGCTGGATGATGACCGAGGCGGCCTCGATCACGAACACGCCGCCGGCCATGATCAACGCCAGCTCCTGCTTGCACAGAATCGCCACCGTGCCCAGTGCCGCGCCCAGGCCCAGCGCGCCGACATCGCCCATCATCATCGAGGCGGGGTAGGCGTTGTACCACAGAAAACCCAGCGAGGCAGCAATCAGGGCGCCGCAGAAGATCGCAATCTCGCTGACGCCGGGCACGTGGGGAATCGCCAGGTAGGAGGCGAACTTGACGTTGCCTGCCGCATAGGCAAACACCCAGTAGCAAAATGCGACTGTCATCACGGGGCCGATCGCGAGTCCGTCAAGGCCGTCGGTCAGGTTGACGGCGTTGGCCGCACCGACGATCACCACGGCGGCAAACGCGATGTACACCCAGGGCCCCAGGTTGGGGTTGATGTTTTTCAAAAAGGGGATGGTCAGGTTGGTGCTGAAGTGGAGGCCCAAAAAGAGCACTGCGCCCGCGGTGATCGCGCAGGCGAACTGCCAGATCAGCTTCTGCGGGCCGGTCAGTCCCTTGCCCCGCCCGCGGCGCAGCTTGAGCATGTCGTCGGCCAGGCCGATCGCACCAAAAGCCAGCGTCACCAGCACCGCGACCCACACGTAAGGGTCGCGCAGGTCGGCGAGCAGCAAGGTGGTAATAGCGGTGGCGGCGAGGATCAACACGCCGCCCATGGTAGGCGTGCCGGCCTTCTTTTGATGGGCGGCGGGCACCTCATCGCGAATGGTCTGGCCGATATGGGCCTGGCGAAAGCGTTCGATCAGGACCGGTCCGGTGGTCAGCGAGAAGGCCAGCGCGCCAAGTCCGGCCAGAACGGAGCGGAAAGTGACATAGCGGAGGACATTGAGCCCGGGGTAGTGGCCGTGGAGAGTAAACAACAACAGGTAAAGCATGAATTCTGATCCGTCCACCTAACTTACTCCACCGCATGCTATCCGACCACGTCCCGAGTTTCACGGCATTGTCAGGCAAGCCTCCGACCGCCTCCACCGCCATCCGGCCGCATCCACCTCCCTTATCCGCACACCGCCCACGACATCCGCCGGCCGAAGGCTTCCCCGACAACGCCGCCCTACGCAATGGCTCCGCTACCCGACCTCAACCGCCCATCTCCGCCTTCCCTCCGGATCAGGCTCCAGCATCCTCCTGTTGTTCACGCAGAAAATCGCGCACCACCTCGCGATCGTCGAAATGAAACTTCTGCCTGCCGATGATCTGATAATCCTCGTGGCCCTTGCCCGCGATTACGATCATGTCGCCCGCCTGCGCCATCGACAGCGCCAGGCCGATCGCGGCGCGCCGATCGGGTTCAACCAGGTAGCCGTGGCCGCGCTTGAGCCCCGCGCCCAGCAGCCCGGCTTCGACGTCGGCGATAATGCGCAGCGGGTCTTCGGTGCGCGGATTGTCGGAAGTCAGAACCGGCAGGTCGGCGAGCCGCGCCGCGATGTCGCCCATGATGGGGCGCTTACCGCGGTCGCGGTCGCCGCCGCAGCCGAAGACGCAGATCAGGCGTTTGGGGTTAAGCCTGCGCAGCGTCTGGAGCACCGCCGCCAGCGCGTCGGGTTTGTGGGCGTAATCCACCATCACCAGCGCGCCGCGCGGCCGCGCCACCACTTGTAGCCTGCCGGGGGCCCCTGGGCATCGCCGCACACCCTCAACCACGGCACCCTCATCGATGCCCAGGGCCACCGACACTGCCACTGCTCCCAGGATGTTGAGCAGGTTGAACTCGCCGAGCAGTGCAGACTGCAGTTCAATTATCCGGCCCGCGGCCTGGACCGTGGCGCGGATGCCCTGCAGGCCAAGTTCGTAACCGAGCGGATAGACGTCCGCTTCGGGCTTGATTCCGAAGCTGATCCTGCGGCCGGCGACGGCTTGCAGGACGCGCTTGCCAAACGGATCGTCGGCCATCGCCACCGCCACCGGGTCGGCCTTGCGGCTTGCGGCCAGCAAATCGGTGAACAACCGCAGCTTGGCGGCGAAGTAGTCCTCCACCGAGTGGTGATAATCGAGATGATCGCGGCCCAGGTTGGTAAACAGGCAGGCGCGGAAATCCAACTCGTCGGCGCGTCCCTCGCTGAGTCCAATCGAGGAGATTTCGGCCGCCACGCGGCGCACCCCGGCGCGGACCATCTGCGCCAGCGCCGACTCGAAGTCCACCGATTCAGGCGTGGTCAACTCGGTGGGAATATGGCGCTCGCCAATCCTGATGCCGAGCGTGCCGATTACGCCGGGAATCTCGCCGGCGGCCTGGAAAATCGAAGCCAGCAGGTAGGTCGAGGTGGTCTTGCCGCTGGTGCCGGTGACGCCGATCAGCTCCAAACGCCGGCTGGGCCAGTCGAAGAACCGGCCCGCCATCAGCGCCATCAGCCGGCGCGGCTGCTCGCACTGGAGCAGGGTTGCCGCGGGACGCGATGCGCCGCTCCACTGCCGCACCACCACTGCACGCGCCCCGCGGCGCAAGGCTTCATCGATATTGTGCTGATTTTGCTGCGCATCGCGCGCCAGCGCGAAGAACACATTGCCCGGCGCGGCGCGGCGCGAATCGTAACAGATGCCGGTCACTTCCACATCCGCACTTCCACTCACCTGGCAATCGGCACCGGCGATGAGCGCATCCAACTTCATGCACCCCCTCGCCGTCCGCAGCGGACGCGCCGGACTGCTGGCGGCGCGTCGGCCATCTGTTCGTTTTCACCCAGCGTCAATCGAATCGGGGTGCCGTCCAGCGGCTGACCCGCGGCCGGGCGCTGCGCGATTACATAGCCGCTGCCTTCGACCTGGATATTCAACTCGCGTCCGGCCGCCATCCGCAGCGCCCCACGCAGCGACAGACCGCGAAAATCGGGTACCGAACGCACATCGCGAACGCGATCGGGCTGCGGCGCAACGGGATTGTCCTCTGCGCTCCAATTGTCGGAAGCGGGCGATGACAGGGGCAGCAGGCTGGCCGAGTCGAAATCGGCGCGCCGCGACGTCACGTTGAGGCGGGTCAGTGCTCCGGCCGCGATTTCGCTGAACACGGGCGCCGCGATCAGACCGCCCATGTGGCCGTGGCCAACGTCTTCGAGCACCACCAGCACGACCAGGCGCGGATTGTCCGCCGGCACGAAGCCGACGAAGGACGCCACCAGCCGGTTCTGATAGTAGGCGCCGGTGGCGGCGTTGATCATCTGCGCGGTGCCGGTCTTGCCCGCCACCACGAAATCGTCGATCGCAGCGCGCCGCCCGGTGCCGTCATCGCCGTTGACCACGCTGCGCAGGATTACGTTGGCGCTGTGCGCCACGGTCGGTGAGATCACGCGGCCCAGCGCTTGCGGGGTATGGATGAAGATCGGACTGCCGTCGGCACCGTAGGCGGCTTTGACCACGAACGGACGCATCCACACGCCGCCGTTGGCGATCGCCGCGTAAGCCGAGGCCAGTTGGATGGCGGTAACCGCAATGCCCTGCCCGAAGCCGTGATTGGCCAGGTCAATCTGCTGCCAGGTCCGGGCCGGACGCACGATTCCGCTCGCCTCGCCCGGCAGGTCGATTCCCGTGGGACTGCCGAAACCAAAGGCGCGCAGGCCGCGGTAGTAGCGCGCAGCACCCAGCTCCAGCGCAACCTTGGCCGCGCCGATGTTGGAAGAGACCTCGACGATTTCCTGCAAGTCAAGCCATTGATGGCGTCCGTGGTCGTGAATCGGCTTGCCGCCTACCGTCCATTCGCCGTTCTCGCAGTAAACCTTCTGATGCGCCCCGACCACGCGGTCCTCCAGCGCGATCGCGGCCAGGATGCCTTTGATGGTGGAACCGGGCTCGAAGACGTCCTGCACTGCCGGATTATGCAGGCGGTCGCCTGCCCCGCTGCCCTCCACCGACGCCATCGCCATCACTTCGCCGGTGAACGGGTCGAGCACGACCGCGATTCCGCGCCGGGCGCCCGACTGCTTGACTTCGGCAGCCAGTTCGGTCTCCGCCCGCGCCTGGATTTGCGCGTCAAGCGTCAACTCCAGGCGCGCACCGGGCGCGGCGTCGCGCAGCGCCAGGGGACTGTCGAGGATCGCGTGTCCCAGCGCGTCGCGATCCTCGCGCAACTCTACCGGGCCCCCGCGCATCAGCCGGTCGTATTGCAACTCCAACCCGGAGAGCCCCTGGTCGTCCGCACCTGCCATCCCAACCACCGCCGCGGCCAGGTTGCTCTCCGGGTAATACCGTTTGTACTCGCTCAGCACGCCGACTCCCTCCAGACCCAGCGCCTCGACCTGATCGGCCTGGGTGCGGGGAATCCGCCGGGCGAGCCAAACAAAATGCGACGGCCGGCCAAGCCGCGCCGTCAATTCCTTGGGATCAAGCGCCAACACCTGCGCCAGACGTGCGCGCTCGGCGGCGCTGGAGGAGCGCAGCAGCCGCGCCGGCCGCGCATAGACGGAAAACGCCTGGGCAGAGAGCGCCAGCGCCGCACCGTGGCGATCGACAATCGGTCCGCGCGGCGCGGTCAGCGTTACCTGCTCGCTGTGCTCGCCGCGCGCCAGCGAACTCAGACGCGAGCCGTCCAGGGCCAGCAGCACGGCGAGCCGGATGACGATCAGTCCGAACAGGCCCGCCAGCACGAGGGTCAATACCCCAACCCGTAAACGGCGCTTTTCCGCCACGACGTTCACGGCACCACCACCACCTGCCCTCGTGCCGGCGGGGTCATCCTGTATTTGGCCGCCAGCGCTCGCAGCCGGCTGTGCGAGGCCAGCTCCGCCACCTTCAGCTTGAGGGTGCGGTTGCTCTCTTTAAGTTCGTCGATCTGTGCGCGCAGCGCCGACAGGCGATAGCCTTCGCGCATCACCGCCAGCCGCACCATCAAGGTCGCAAACACCGCCGCCACCAGCGCCACACCCAACAGTGCCTGCAACAGGCGATGGGGGGCGTGGGCGGGCTTGACCTTGCGCTTTATGGATTTCGCTGCAGGCATCTAAGCCGCGCGCTCCGTGCTCGTGGGTTGCGTGCAATCTCCTCCGGCCCCGGACGCATCGCCTTGCGCGTCAGCAGGCTGAAGTCGCCCTGATGGGCCAACTCGCGCATGCGCGTCTTGACCATCCGGTCTTCCAGCGAATGGTACGCGATCACCGCCATCCGGCCGCCCGGCGCCAAACATCGCGGCCCTTCTTCCAGCAGCGCGCGCAAACTGCCGAGCTCGTCGTTGACCGCGATGCGCAGCGCCTGGAAGGTGCGGGTGGCGGGATGCACTCCGCCGACGCGGCGAGAGCCGATCGCGCGCTCAATTAAGGCGCGCAACTCGCCGGTGGTCTCAATCGGATGGCGCCGGCGCGCCTCGACCATCGCCCGTGCGATCCGCCGCGAGCCGCGCTCTTCGCCGTATTCATAGATGATGCGCGCCAGTTCCGCCTCGGGTTCTTCGTTGACCAGGTCGTAGGCGCGCAGCCGCGCCGTGTTGTCCATGCGCATGTCCAGCGGACCCTCGCGCATGAAGCTGAAGCCGCGGGTCGGATCGTCCAGCGCAAAACTGCTCATGCCGAGATCGGCCAGGATCGCATCGACACCGCTGAAGCCGGCTTCGCCAACCATCTGGGCGAGCGCGGAGAAATTGGCGTGCCGCACGATGACCCGGCTGCCGAAGCGCTCAAGCCGCATCGCCGCCAATGCCAGCGCCTGTGCGTCGCGATCCAGCCCCAGCAGGCACGCTCCCGCTGGCGCCGCCTCCAGCAGCATCGCGGCATGCCCGCCCGTGCCCAGCGTCGCGTCGACGATACGCAGCGGACGCCGCTCGCAAAGCATTGCCACCACTTCGGCACCCATCACAGGTTCGTGAACGGTGCCGGTGCCGGGCTTGTCGCTATACGCAGCCTCGTGCATCGTGTCCTACAATCCCAGACTGTTGAGGAAGTTGGGATCGGAAAAATTCTTCATCGCGTCGCCCAGTACTCGTTCCAGCGTGGCCTTGTCCCAGAGCTGGAAATGATCGGGCATCGCCGAGAAAGTCACATCCTTATCCAAATGCGCGAACTGACGCAGCTTGGGCGGAATCAGAATCCGCCCCTGACGATCGACTTCGACTTCGTGCGCGCCCCCCAAATAAAAGGTCTGGAAAAGCTGCATGTTGCGATCGAAACTCGGCCGCTGCCTGATTTTCGCCACCAGGCGCCACCATTCATCGGGCGGATACAGCTCCAGGCAAGGCTCGTTGTCCAGCATGAAGTTGGTGATGAAGAGGCGGTCGAACTCGGCCTTTTGCAGTACTTCGCGGAAGCGAACCGGGATACTCACCCGTCCCTTGCTGTCGATCGCATGGTCGAAGCGACCGCTGAACACCGCATCGTACCTCGCTGCACCACCTTATCCCACTTCTCCCCACCCGCTGTCAAGGGCGTCTAAGCTCGAAGAAAACAAATATTGCGGCAATCCAAGCACTTTCGCTTTTTCTACGTCTAAAGGGCCGGTTGAACCACGACACAGAGTGATTTGACAGACCGCGGGAAATGGTGCCCGCGATGCGGTTTGATGCATGACCTCACACGGGTGGAAGACCTTGAATGAGCGGTGGTGGATATCTAAGCTCGTCTACGATGGCGGAAATCACAGACACTAACGTTGCCACTGCAGTTGAAGTCGAACAATTGACGCGGAGCGACATGTTCCGACAGATCCTGATTGGGGTTGGGATCTCGTCGGGACTGGCACTACTGTGGACGATGGAGTCGATGCGCAACGTGCTGTTCCGTGTGCTCAACGCGTTGCATCTTCCGGCCCGCCGGCGCCGGCGCGGTTCTGCGTTCCCGGCCGGGCAAGCACGCGCCTGAGGCCAGGCGCACACCGGTCGTTGGCGCCGATCCTGGTGCCAAAAGCCACATGGTCAAGATCTCGGTCGCGGGCGACAAACTTGCGGTCGAGGTCTTGGGTTGGAGCAAGTTGTGGTGCGTTAAGCGCCGGCTCGACGTTCCGCTGCGATGCGTGCGGCGGGTCCGCGTCGGTGGCGAATTGCCCCATGGCTATTGGGTTCGAATGCCCGGTACCTGTATTCCATGGGTGATCAAGGCGGGTAGTTACTGGAATGGTTCGGGCTGGTCGTTTTGGGACGTGCGGGGGAGGCGCGACAACGTGTTGGTGATCGAACTCACCGGATGGCAGTACGATTATCTGGTGGTTGAAGTAGCCGACGCGCCTGCCGCACTCGAGCAGGTGCGAAACGCGCTGGGCGGCCGCGTCCAGGGCCTCGGCGCGCTGCGGCGTTGATTAGGTGCCGGCGCACGTCAGCGGTTTTTTTGGCGTTCCGATCCGCGCTATTCTGACGCTGACAGACCTCCATTCCGCGCCCGGCGCGCGGAGTTGACAACCCCGGGAATGAGAGCAGGGAAAATGGCCAAGGACAGTTTCGGTGCGCGCAGCACGCTCACGGTCGAGGGAAAAAGCTACCAAATCTACAGGCTTGCGGCGCTCGAGCGGCGCGGGTTCAACCTCTCCCGCATGCCGTACTCGATCAAGGTGATGGTGGAGAACGTACTGCGGCGCGAAGACGGGATGGTAGTTGGGGCCGACCAGATCGAAACCGTCGCGCGATGGAGCCCCAAGCCGCCCGAGCGCGAGTTCTCCTTCATGCCCGCCCGCGTCCTGCTGCAGGATTTTACCGGTGTGCCGGTGGTGGCCGATTTGGCCGTGATGCGCGACGCGGTCAAGCGGCTGGGTGGCAATCCGGCCAAGGTCAATCCGCTGCAGCCCGCCGATTTGGTCATCGACCATTCGGTGCAGGTCGACGCGTTCGGCAGCACGGCAGCATTCGCGAAGAACGCCGAGCTGGAGTTCGAGCGCAACCAGGAGCGCTACCAGTTCCTGCGCTGGGGTCAGCAGGCGTTCAACAACTTTCACGTGGTGCCGCCCGATACCGGGATCGTGCATCAGGTCAACCTGGAGTACCTGGCGCCGGTGGTGTTCGCGTCGGCGGCGGGCGAGGCATATCCCGACACGGTGCTGGGCACCGATTCGCACACCACGATGATCAACGGGCTGGGGGTGGTCGGATGGGGTGTGGGCGGAATCGAGGCGGAGGCGGCGATGCTTGGGCGGTCGGTGCCGATGCTGATTCCCGAAGTGGTCGGCGTGCGGCTCTACGGCGAGCTGGCGCCGGGCGCGACCGCCACCGACCTGGTGCTGACCGTCACGCAGATGCTGCGCGCCAGAGGCGTGGTGGGCAAGTTCGTGGAATACTACGGACCGGGGCTGGCCACGTTGACCATCGCCGACCGCGCCACGCTGGGCAACATGTCGCCTGAGTACGGCGCGACGATCGGCTTTTTCCCGGTCGATGCGCAGACGCTGGAATACCTGCGGCTGACCGGCCGCAGCGATCATCAGATAAAGCTGGTCGAGGCCTATTGCAAGGAGCAGGGGCTGTTCCACAGCCCGAACTCAACCGAGCCGACATTCAGCGACAGCCTGGAGCTGGACCTCGCCAAGGTCGAGCCCAGCCTGGCGGGGCCGCGCCGGCCGCAGGATCGGGTGGCGCTGGGCGCGGCGCAGCGCGACTACCGCGAGCAACTGGTCAAGGAAATCACCGAACATATCAAGGGCGTCGATCCGAACCTCACCGGACGATGGGCGGCTGAAGGCGGCAATCCCGACAACGGCGCCGCCAGCGAGATTCCGGAGTCCGAGTTGGGCCATCTGGTGCACACCGCGACGGTGCAGACCGAATCGGGCAGGGTCGAGATCGGCCACGGCTCGGTGCTGATTGCGGCCATCACAAGCTGCACCAACACCTCGAATCCCTCCGTGATGCTTGGAGCAGGAATTCTCGCCAAAAAGGCGGTCGAGCGCGGATTGCGCAGCAAGCCGTGGGTCAAGACCAGCCTGGCGCCGGGCTCCAAGGTCGTCACGCAGTATCTCAATCGCGCCGGCCTGACGCCGTATTTGGAGCAGCTCGGATTCCATCTGGTCGGTTACGGATGCACGACTTGTATCGGCAACAGCGGACCGGTGGCGGAGGCGCTGGCGGCGGCGGTCAAGCAAAATAACCTGGTCGCGACGGCGGTGCTCAGCGGCAATCGCAACTTCGAAGGGCGCATCAATCCGGTGGTGCGGTTTAATTACCTGGCCTCGCCGCCGCTGGTGGTGGCCTACGCGCTGGCCGGCACCATCGACATCAACCTGGCGCAGGCGCCGATCGGCACCGGCAGCGACGGCAAGCCGGTGTACCTTGCGGATATCTGGCCGAGTGCGGAGGAGGTGCGCAAGGCGATGGCCGAATCGATAGACGCGGCGATGTTCCGCGCCGAATATGCACGCGTGTTCGACGGCGACGAGCGATGGCGCGGATTGCAGATTCCCACGGGCGAGCTGTTCCGATGGCAGGGCGATTCGACCTACGTCAAGGCGCCGCCGTTCTTTGACGGCGTCGGCGTGACGCCCGCGCCGCTGACCGACATCGTCAACGCGCGGGTGCTGGCGATGCTGGGCCACAGCGTGACGACCGACCACATCTCGCCGGCCGGCTCGATTCCCGCCGACGGCCCGGCGGGGCGGTATCTTATCGCCAACGGCGTGCAGCCCAAGGACTTCAACTCATTCGGCGCCCGGCGCGGCAACCACGAAGTGATGGTGCGCGGCACCTTCGCCAACATCCGGCTGCGCAACCTGCTGGTGCCGGGTGTGGAGGGCGGCTACACGATTCATCTCCCCGACGGCGCACAGACCACCATCTTCGAGGCCTCGGAGCAGTATCGCGCCGAGGGCGTGCCGCTGATCGTAATCGCCGGCAAGGAGTACGGTTCGGGCTCCTCGCGCGACTGGGCCGCCAAAGGTACCCAGTTGCTGGGCGTGCGCGCGGTCATCGCGGAGAGCTTCGAACGCATCCATCGCAGCAATCTGATCGGGATGGGTGTGCTGGCGCTGCAATTCAAGCCCGGCGAAACCCGCGAGACGCTGGGCCTGAGCGGACGCGAAACCTACTCCATCGGCGGCATCGCCGCGGGACTCAGGCCCGGGCAAACACTCACGGTGCGCGCCCAGGAAGGCGGCACGACGCGCCAGTTCGAGGTAATCGCGCGCGTCGATACTCCCGAGGAAGTGGAGTACATCAAGCACGGCGGTATCCTGCCCTACGTGTTGCGGCAGTTGATCGCGGCCTGATTGTGGTAGGCGCCGCGAGTTTACGCACGGGGCGGCACGATTGGCACCCCGCATTTGCGCGCGGCGTAGCGGGCCAGCAATTGCAGCACCGGAGCTGTGACTTCGTTTACCGCTTCGGCGCGGTAGCCGACCGATTCCGCGCCGCGGCTGCGCATCATCCCCAGCGTCGACAGCCGGTAGATCGATGCTAACCCCTGGTAGTAGCGCAGGCGCGCAAACTCAAGCGGCATCAGCGCGTGATACAGCGCCACGTAAAGCCCGTTGTACAGCCGGCGCAGCGAGTTGCCCGCCAGGTTGTCGCGCAGCCACGGCGGATTCTCCATCGCGTGACAAGACAGGATCGCCGAGGTGGTCGCGGCGTCCAGATGGCGGTCGCCGCTCTCGGCGCTGACCCAGTCGATGATGCCGCTGATGCGCGCCCCTGCGACCAGCACGTTGAGCGGATGGTAGTCCATGTGCAACACCGACGGCGCGCCGCCGCAGAATTTGACCGACTCGGTGCGCGCCCACTGCAGCGCGGGCGCCAGCCACGGCAGCGGCCCGCGCTCCACGCGCGATGCGATCGCCGCCAGCATGCGCTCCAGCAGCGGGCTTGCGGCGCCGTCGCCGTTGGGGCTGAAGGCGGGCGCCAGGCCGGCGATGCCAGCGGCGGCGGGATTGAGCTGATGCAGCCGGGTGTGCAGCCTGACGAACGGAATAAAGGCCAGGGTGAAGGTCTTGAGCGCGTTGGGAAAGCTGCCCAGCCGCAGCAGCGGGCCGCCTTCCAGGCGTTGCATGATCAGAAATGGCGCGCCCAGCAGGCCCGGATCAGATTCGAACAGGTAGGGGATCGGAACGGGGAATCCAGTTGCGTGCAGCAGTTGCAGCACGCGGTGCTCGCGGCGGCCCTTGGGCGCTGCGTCGGGTCCATGGTAAAACCGCAGCACCAGGGGACGCCGGGGCGGCAATTCGAGGCGCCCGGCGGCGCCCGCTGCGAACTCGAACACCGTCGTCTCCCATCCGCTGGCGAGGACGCGGAAGTGATCGACCGCGGCGCCCAGGCACTCCGCAAGCCGCCTCTGGACCTCACTGAATTCAGCCATCGTGGCTGGGCAGCTTAAGGCCAAGGCTGTGGCAGTTGCAACGCTGAACATGGCAGCCCTGCGCAAAAGGTGAGTTCTGCACGGGAAATGCCGCGATCATGGTGTCGCGCTGGCTCTCGCCGCGCAACGGCGCTAAGCTTGGGTTGAATCCCGATGGGGGCAGTTTGATGGGCGCCCTCCCGAAAAAAAAGAGTTCGGTGGTTGCGATTGATGCGGCGCGGCGTCGCCGGCGCCGCCCTGCGGGTCCGGACAAGCCCCATCCACCCACGACCAATGCACTGGCATTAGCGGTGGCCGCGCTGGTGGCCGCTGCAGCCACTGTGTTTGGGCTGTGGATTGTTGCCGAGTTCGTGCAACGCGGCAACTATGTGGGCGCTGCGGTGGCGCCGTTCTGGGTGATCCTGCCGGGCTGTGCTCCGCTGGCCATCCTGATCGTCAAGCGCCGGCGCGCGACGCGCAGGGTGCCGTCCAACGTGACGCGGTTCAACGGTACGCAGCGCCCCAAAAAACCGCATCACCGCGCCGACTCCTAGCACGCAGCCGCGCTCAGCGCGGGGCGGTCTTTTGGCCGTGGAAACGGCGGAACTCCCTCTGCAGCAGTGAGGAAATCAACGGTCCGCGCGTATCGCTGATATCGATCGATGCATCCACCGACAACCCCAGGCGCAACTGCCGGTCGGGGGGCGGCGGATCGTCGAATACAATCTTGACCGGCACGCGCTGGACGACCTTAACCCAGTTACCGGTCGCGTTTTCGGGTGGCAGCAGCGAGAAGGCGGCCCCGGTACCCAGGCTGATCGAATCCACGTGCCCGCGGAAAACGTAGTCGGGATAAATGTCCGCGACGATTTCCGCCTTCTGCCCCACACGCACCCAGGTGAGCTGCGTTTCCTTGAAGTTGGCTGTCACATAGAGGCTGTCCAGCGGCACGATGGTCATCAGCGGTTCGCCGGCCTGGACGCGATGGCCAACGTGCACGGTCTTGCGTGTTACCACACCGCCCACCGGCGCTTTGATCTTGGTGTAGCCGAGATCCAGCTCCGCAGCCTTCAGTTCGGATTCGGCCTGCCTGACAATCGCCTGATCGTAGCGGTCATGGTCGACGCTGTCGGCGCCGCCCAGCGCGGCGCGCGAGCGCGCCACTTCCTGCTTGGCCAGCGCCAGATTGGCCTCGGAGGCGCGGTAGGCGGTTTCGGACTGATCGTAGAACTCCTGCGATACCACTCCCACGGTGCGCAGGGTCTTGGCCCGCTTGTAGTCGGTCTGGGCTTGGCTGAGTTGGGCTTCGGCCAAGCGCTGACCGGCTTCGGCTTCGGTCAACTGGGCGTATTCCTGATCGACCATGCTGCGCGCCCGGTTGAGGTTGGCGCGCGCACGCTCCACCCGCACTTCGAAATCGGTCGGGTCCAGGGCGACCAGCAGATCGCCGGCCTTGACGATCCAGTTATCCTGTACGTAAACCTGGCTTACGGTACCGGAAACCCGCGAGGAGATCAGATCCACCGTGCCGTCGACGTAGGCGTCGTCGGTGGTGACGTGGGTGGTCATGAACCGATAGTAACGCAGCGCCGGCTTTGCGGCGAATGCGAGCCCGACCAGCACCAGCACTGCGACGATGTAGCGTCTACGAAAGAACCGATTCATCCAGAGGTCCCACGGCCGCGTTATCCCGCATTTTTGAAACCCGCGTTCAACTATCTACCAAGCCTGCAATATGCAGTAAATCAGAGGATGAGGCGATAGGGGCAGGCGGCTGCGCTCCCGCCTGCAACCGGCCGTGGCGCCATCGAATGCGCGCGGGTACGGCGAGTTCACGGACAGCCCGATTTGACCGTGAAATTGTTGCCCGCACCGATATCGTTCAGCACGCCGTTTATGACCAACTGGACATTTATTGCACCGAAGTAGGGCGAAATCTCAGTGAAGACCCCGTCCACGTCACCGCTGGCCCGGCCCAGCAGGTAGTAGGTCGGCGCGGTGGTAAGATTTTCGTAGGCGTTGTTGTTTTGCTCCAGCAGCGCCTCATAGGCCTGATTGGGCGGTCCGCTGACGATGAAGCGCACGTCGCACACCGGCGGGGCCGCGATCGCGGGTAGCGGCCCGCCGACATTAACCGAAACTGTGCTGCCCTGGACGCTGGTGGTCGCCAACTGCGTGGTGGTAAAACCGGACAGCGCTTGGACGCTCAGCACATGGCCGTTGGGACTGAGGTTGGTTGCCAGCACGCGCAGCGGCGGCACGTTGTTGACGTAGATTAGCTTCAACGGCACCGTGGCCTGCAACGTGTAGGAAGCCACCGTGTCGGAGACGATCGCCCTGAACACGGTGCCGTTGGTGCCGACAAAGTTAACCGAGCTTTGCGGCGGGATGCCTTGTCCGCCGCCGCATCCGGTAAACGGCGCGTTGCCGAAGCCGGTCAACCCGCCGCATCCGCTCAGGTTGCCGCATCCCGACTGTGCCAGGGCGAACCCACATAACATCGCCAGCGCTGCTAGCACCAGCCGCGATTTAACTGCAATCGCCGGTTTCATGGTCAGAACGGGCTCGCCTGTGTCGCGCTACAGTTTCCCGGACACTGGCCGCCGGCGTTCTCGCACAACGGACATGCGGTCGAGGTCGCCGTGGGACTGGGAAGCGGCGCCGGCGGCGGCACAACTACGACCTGGGTGGCTACCGGGCTCGGACTGCCGGTGGGCCCGCTCTGTTCGGTCCGCTCCAGGGTGTAAGTGTTGGGCGGCACGCAGAAGGAGTACTGGTTGGGATAAGCCGGGGTCGCCGACGATGACGGTACCGGCACCGTGGTGCCGACGGTGGAATCCATCAACTGCACGCCGCTTTGGAACAACACCACATGCGTGCCGGCGTCCGAACTGTTGGCCACCCCGGCGATGGTGCCGTGACCCAGGCAGTTGACGGTGAGGTTTATCGGCCCCGAAGACGACGGATCGACGTTCGACATCACGGCGATCGAATGGCCGGAGAACGGCGTGCCCACGCCCAGGTAGGCGTCCTGGGCCGAGGCAATCAGGTCCACGTTGGTACCGGGCGGCGCGGGTGGGACTTCCATCGAAAACGGCGCGGTCCCGCTGGCTGGTACCGTCACCTGGGTCAGGCCGACCAGATTGCCGGTACCGGTCTGCTCCGCCATCACCGTTACCACGATATTGCTTCCCGGCCCCGGCGGCGGATCGACCGTCACTGTCCCGCTGAGCAGCGTGTTAGGCATCGAGAAACTGCAATTGCTCGGGTTGGGGCTGCCCGTGCACGTGATTCCCGAGCTGGAGAAGTTGACCTGCTCGGTGACGGTCTGGGTGCCGGTCATGCTCGCCTGCACAAAGTACGAAAGCCCCGAGGGCGGCAGCGGCGCGCTGAACGTGTAGTTGCCGACGCTGTTAGACGTAGTGGTGCTGACCACCACGCAACCTGTCATGCTCGTGGTACAGTCATCGCTGGCGCTTTGCTGAAGCAGCAGGTTGACCGTGGCTCCGACCAGTGCGCCCTTGGTGCGCGCGTCGATCACCGCGCCGGTAATCGAGGCCGAGGCACCAGTTGTCACCGCGAAGTTCGGTCCGGTTGGAGGCGGCCCGGTTCGGGTCACGGTCAGGCCCTGGAACACTGCGAACGTCGTGCTGCCCGAGACGAACAGATCGTAAATCGTGCCGCCGTTGGCGGCCGCCGGCAGGTCGATCGTATAGGCGCCGTCGCTGGCCACGGGTGCGGTGGCGACCACGGAATTGGTGCCGGTCAACTCGGCATTGATTGTGACCACGCTGCCCAACGACAGCCCGGAAACGGTGCCGCTGACCGGAACCAGGTAGCCGGTGGACGGCACCACCGTAATCGACGGGTTAAGCAGGTAGTTGCCGCCAGGTGACGTGGGTGAAACCGGATTGCCGGGATTGATATCGATGAGCAGAGTTTGCAGGCCGTTGGGAGGAACAATTACCGTGGCCGACGTCATAAGGCTCGTACTGCCGGTGAAGGTTGCGTTGGCCGTGATGCATCCTTCCTGCACCGGCGAAGCGCCCGCTATGCACGACGGTATCACCATCGCAGGCTGGGAGCTGTCGAACACCACTTCCACCTGATGGTAGGTCTGGGCCGTGACCTGGCCGGTGTTGAAGACTACCGCATTGTTCTGAAAATCGAGCAGGTTAACCGACAGTTCGCCGGGTCCCGATCCCGAGGGTGCGGTGATGGTCACCCAGTTGGGGTCGGAATCGGGAACCGGCGTCGCCGCCGGATTGAGTCGCACCGATACGATGTTGACGGAGATCGCCTGGAAAGCGCTGCTGGGGCTGTCGATAAAACCGATTTCCACCGAACCAGTGAGTGGCGTCGCCGTCGGGCCGCCGCCCCCGCCGCCGCCGCAGCCGAACGGCCCCGCCATCAGCGCGGCAATCACAAGCAACGGACCAATCAGTACCAGGATGCTGTAAAAGGCAGGTAATCGTTTCACTCGCCGACCATACGTCCAAAAAGATAGGTTCGTCCTTGGATAACTTACCGGGCGGGTGAAGGCAAGCAGCTAGCTGGTTTGCGCCATAAATCGCTGCGAGCGCGCACCGTCGCCGCGATAGCGTGGTCTCCACCGCCTGGTGCGGATATATTGACTAGGCGCCAGTGCCGCTTTCACAATCAAATGACGATGAACTCAAGCAGCCGTGCGGCGGTGTTGGTAAGCATGCTGGCCGTGCTCGTGTGGGCGGGTGCCCGGCCCGCGCGGGCCGCCATGCAACTGTCCGTAGGCAATCCCAGCCTGGAACATTTCGACACTGACGGCGGCGTACAGATTGACTTCGGCCTGACCGATCAGAACGGGGCGCCGGTGGGCAATCTGCGCGTCAACAACGTCGAGGTCTACGAGGACGGCAAGCGCGCCAAAATCCTCGACTTCCGCGGCCAGGGGCAGGGCCGTCCGGTCGATATCGTCTTCGTGCTGGACGTGACCGAATCGATGCAGCCCTATATCGACGCGGTCAAGCAGAACGTGATCAGTTTCGCCGAGGACCTGGCGCGCAACAATCGCGATTACCGGCTGGGACTGGTGACGTTTGAGGATTACGTCGTCTCGGCTGCTTCCGACTGCAATTGCCCCTACCAGAAAAAGATGACCTCCAACGTGCAGGAGTTCACCCAATGGGTGGGATCGCTGCACGCAGGCGGCGGCGGCGACATCCCCGAGGACCAGCTCGACGCGCTGGCCTACGCCTCGACCTTTCCGTTTCGCCCTGAGGCCCAGGGCATCGTGATCATCGTCACCGACGCACCCGACCATCATGCGGGCGACGGCTCCGCGCACACCCAGCACGACCAGGCCTTCTGGGACCACCATCCCGATCGCAATAAGGACGTCACCGACCTGACCGCGGAGCAGGTCGCGGCGATGTTCAAGAAGGGCGGCCTGACGCTGTACGCGGTCGTACCGCCGCCCTTTATCGCCCCCGATTACGCGATGCTGGTTGCCGCCAGCCACGGCCGCTCCTACAACATCGTTACCGAGCAGGGGCGCTTTTCCGAGCTGGTGCGCGAAATCGGTCATTCGATCGCAACTCAGTATTCGCTGACCTACCGCACCCCGGTCCCGATCATGGACGGGACCTCGCGCAAGATCGAGTTGAAGGTCAACTACGAGGGCCAGAGCGCGGAGGCGGAAACGGGCTACCAGGTTCCCGGTATCGGCGGCGCGATCAACATCCCCGACGAAGGTGGCGCGGGCGCCACCGCCAACGAAGGCGGTATTGGGCTGCGTCAGTTCTCCTTCCGATGGTGGAACGGCGCCGTACCGCTGATTGCGATTCTGGCTTTGTTCGCACTGTCCCGCGCCGGGCTGGGCCCACCGGCCGAGGAACTCAAGGCCGTGCTTGACGCCTACAATCAGTCGACGATTCGGGCACCGGTGTTGCGGCCGCAGCCCGCGCCGGCGCGCCCCGCTGCGCCCGCGCCGCGGCAGCATCCGGCTGCGGCCGCGCCTGCGGTTGGGAGCACTCAGGCCAAGCTCATCACGGTCAATCCGGTCGCTCCGCTGCCCACCGAGTACAGTCTGCTCAAGGATGAAATCTCGCTGGGACGCGGCACCGAAAACGACCTGGTGGTGCCGCACGCCAGCGTCTCGCGCACCCACGCGCGCATCCAACGCCGTGGCGGCGCCTACCAGCTAATCGATCTCAACTCCACCAACGGCACGTTCATCAACGATCAACCGGTCCACGGTTCGGTCCCGCTGGCGCCGGGCAGCGAAGTGCGTCTGGGCGAAGTGAGCTTCATCTTTCGCGCCTGAATTTGCCCTTTGCCGCGAGCCAGGCTGCCAGCCAGAGACCTAACCGCCGGCTCCTTCCAAAGGAAGGGCAGCCAAAGCCAGCTCGTGGCGAGGATTGTTCCCCTGCCCTTCCAGAGGGAAGGGCTGCGGGGTTAGGTCATGATCATCGACAGGTGGAGGTCCTTCCACCCTTCTCTGCCGCGAGGGCCGTCCTTTCTTTAACCTGACAATTTTGCTTGACTAATTGCTCAAGCCTGACGCGGCTATCGCCGCCTGCAAGGCACAACCAACACGCAAAGGCCAGATGAAAAAGCTCACCGGTGCGCAGATTGTAATTGAAAGCCTGATAGCCGAAGGGGTGGATACCATTTTCGGCTATCCGGGCGGCGCTATCCTGCCTACTTACGACGCTCTGCTGGATTCGAAGATCCGCCACGTCCTGGTTCGCCACGAGCAGGGCGCGACCCACATGGCGGAGGGCTACGCGCGCGTCAGCGGGCGGCCGGGAGTTGTGCTGGTGACCTCCGGTCCCGGTGCCACCAACACCGTCACCGGGCTGGCCGACGCTTACATGGATTCGATTCCGCTGGTTGTTATCACCGGGCAGGTTCCCACCACGATGATCGGCAACGACGCCTTCCAGGAAGCCGACGTGGTCGGCATCACCCGCCCCTGCACCAAGCACAACTACCTGGTCAAGGACGTCAAGGACATCGCCCGCATCATCAAGGAGGCGTTCTACATCGCCGGCAACGGCCGGCCCGGTCCTGTGCTGGTCGATCTGCCCAAGGACGTGCAGCAGGCGCAGCACACCTTCAAATATCCCGACCACGTCGAGCTCCGCGGCTACAAGCCGACCATCAAGGGCAATCCGCGCCAGATCGAACGCGCGGTCGACGCAATCGAGCAATCCGAACGGCCGCTGTTCTATGTGGGCGGCGGCGTGCAATGGTCGGGCGCGTCGCCCGAACTGATTCAACTGGTGCGCGGGCTGGGGATTCCGATTTGCGAAACCCTGATGGGCCTGGGCTCCTTTCCGGCCTCCGACCCGCTGTGCCTGGGGATGCTGGGGATGCATGGCTCGTACGCCACCAACACCGCGGTGTGCAATACCGACTGCCTGATTGCGGTGGGCGCGCGTTTTGACGACCGCGTCACCGGGCGCATTGCTGACTTCGCCCCCAAGGCCAGGTCGATCATCCATCTCGATATCGATCCGTCCTCGATTTCCAAAAACGTCAAGGTCGATATCCCGATCGTGGGCGACATCAAGCCGATTCTGGCCGATATGCTCGAGGTGGTGCGCGGGCGCGAGAGTCTGGGCAAGCGCCGCCCGGCCTGGTCGAAGTGGCATCAGCAAATCCTGCAGTGGCAGAAGGAAAAACCGCTTTACGAACGGCGCAACGGCAATGGCAACGACCACATCTCGGCCGTCTCCGTAATCGAGGAACTGCACAAGCTGACCGGCGGCGATTGTATCGTCGCTACCGACGTCGGACAGCATCAGATGTGGGTCGCCCAGCTCTTCCCGTTTGAGCGGCCGCGCTCGCTGCTGACCTCGGGCGGGCTGGGCACGATGGGCTACGGGCTGCCGGCGGGCATCGGCGCGAAGTTCGCTGCGCCCGAGCGCCGCGTCGTGGTGGTATCGGGCGACGGGTCGATCCAGATGAACATCCAGGAGCTGGCCACCGCCGTCCAGTACAACATCGACATCAAGGTGGTGATCATGAACAACCACTACCTGGGGATGGTGCGGCAGTGGCAGGAGAAGTTCTACCAGGAACGCTATTCCTACTCCGAGATCTCGGTGCCTGATTTTGTCATGCTGGCCAAGGCTTACAACGCCAAGGGTTTCAGAGTTGAAAAGCCCGCCGAGTTGGCCGCCACCATGAAGCAGGCTTTCGAGACTCCCGGCCCGGTGCTGGTCGACGTGGTGATCCCCAAGGAAGAAGCGGTGATGCCGATGATCCCGCCCGGCGGCGCGATGTCGGAGATGCTGTTCGCCTGATAACGACAGGACGCTTCGTTTCGGTGCGCGGCCACGGCGCGAGATTGCCTGCGCTATCGAATTTGCCATTGGCGGAAACCTGATTCAGCTCACGCAAGGCCTTCCGACCATCAGCAAGAGCGTGATAAGGTGTCGGCTCTATCACCCCGGACGGAGGCAGCGCGCCCATCCTCTTCATCCCCGGCGGTGTCGTCTACCTCAACGACATCGATTTCATAAATGGCTCAGCGGCGACCGGGGGAGACGTTTCCATTTGGGGTGTGGCGGTGCATAACACCGGCTGCGGTTTCGCGCAGAACTGCGCCTTCGCGAAGGGCGGTGCGAGCTACGCGATCGGTTCTTCAGATGTCATCATTTCCGACAGCACCATTAGTCCCATCCACGCGGGTGGCTCGGGCGGGGCAATCTACGATGATGCTACTTATCAGTTGCTGATTAGCGGTAGCAGCTTCAGCGACAACACGGCCTCCAGCGGTTCCGGCGGCACGATCTATTGCGCTACCAGTTCGGGCGGCGGCCCGGGCGGCGCCTTTACGTTGAAGTGACCCGTGGCGGTTGGTCTCAGGGCTTCAGGGCATTGAGGAAATCCTCGAGCAGGTCGCGCCAGTGTTCGGTGCCGACCGATACGCGCACCATCGCCTCGTTGATGCCGGCTTGCGCCAGTTCCTCGGCCGACAGCTCGCTGTGCGTGGTGGTGGCGGGATGGCACGCCAGGCTTTCCACGCCGCCCAGGCTGACGGCGTTGCGCGCGATCGTCAGCCGGCGCAGGAAATCGAACGCGGCCGGCTTGCCGCCCTTGAATTCCAGCGTCATCAAGGAGCCGGGAAAATCGGTCTGCGCGTCGCGGATGCGGCATTGCTCGGGGTCGGCGAACAGACTCGGATAGTAGACGCGCTTGATCGCCGGATGGTCGGCCAGGCGTGTGGCGATGCGCTGGGCGTTCTTGCTCTGACGATTCATCCGCAGGCTCACGGTGGAAAGCCGCGAATCGAGGATCCAGCATTCGTCGGCCTGCAGGATGTTGCCCAGCAGCGCCCGCAACCGGCGCATCCGCACCACCAGTTCCGCATCGGCCGCCATCACCACGCCCGCCAGCAGATCGCTGAAACCGCCCAGGAACTTGGTAGCCGAATACAGCACCAGGTCCGCGCCATGGGCCAGCGGATGCTGAAACGTCGGCCCCAGCAGCGTGTTATCCACCGCCAGCAGCGGCGGCTCGGAATGACTCCTGAGCGCGGCCGCCGCCGCGCCGATGTCGGTCATCACCAAGGTCGGATTGGCCGGGGTCTCGATGAACACCAACCGCAGGTTCTCGGTCTCCTCGATCGCCCTTTTCAACCCCCTGGTGTCGCCTGCTTCAACGGGCCGCGCCTCGATGCCGAGAGGAATGATCACGCGCTGAATCAGATGGTAGGTGCCGCCGTAGAGCGGTATCGTGTAGACGATTGCGTCGCCCGGGTGCAGCAGCGCCAGCAGCACGGTTGAGATCGCCGCCATCCCCGAGTTGAACACCGCCGCCGCCTGCGCCCCGGGCTCCAGCGGCACCAGCTGATCTTCGACGATTTCAGCATTGGGATGCGACAAGCGGGCGTAAATGAGATCGCCCGTCTCCAACTCGTCGGGCTGGACTTTGCCCAGCGCCACCGCGAAGGCGCGCTCGGCCGCCTCGGGACTGGAAAAGACATAGGTGGAGGTGCGGTAGACAGGCGGACGCGCCGCACCTACCGAAAGACGAGGATCGAAACCACGGGTAAGAACGGCGGTCTCCGGATGCACTCGATGCGTGGCCATGGGAAGCTCCCTTCGCGGCCTGTCCCGCCGCGCGTCCCCGCGCAGCGCTGGCTGCGCACAAGACTATTGTCGCCCCCACCGCGCCTCGCGCGCAACTGCCGCCCGGCCGACGGTCAGGCCGGGTTGACGTGCGGCGCGGCGGGGGCAGTCGCCTTGACCACCGGCAGGAAGCGATTTCTGAACTGCGCAGGTGTGAGTTTGGTTTGCGCGGCCAGCGACGACAGCGCCGGCTCTTCGAAGTCGTGAGTTTCCAGCCGGATCATGTAGGAGCGCGCCACCTGGTATGACTCGGTATCGACCGCCACCATCCGCGTGCGCACGCGTCCGGTTTGTGGATCCATGAGATCGTTCAGGTTGACCGGTGTCACCCGCCCGCCGCTGATTGCGATCAGCGCGCCGGAGCCGCCGTTGAGCAGATAGCGCACCGCACCATAGCCCAGCGTGCGCGTGTACTCGACGTCGAAGGGCAGCGGCTTGGCGCAGCGCAATTCGTAACCGATGTCCTTGCTGACCACGGTGGCATTGACGCCCACCTCGGCCAGCGTTTTGGTGATCTGGTCGCGCAGCACCGAGCCGATCGGAACATCGGACAGATGCACGTGGCCGTACGCGTCGCGCTCGGACTCCGCCAGGCGCTGCAGCACGCCCGGCTCCAGCCGCTCCGCGATTCCTTCCGCGACCAGCGCCACGCCGTCGTCGCGGCCCCAGGCCCGGCGCTTGACGATCGCGCCGACGATGGTGTCGACCACCAGGTGCAGTTCGAACTGGGCGACGTGAAACTCCTCGGGAATTACGGCCAGTGTGGCGCCCGCCGACTTGCACATCCCCAGCGCTAGGGCGCCCGACTTGCGGCCCATCGAAACCGCCACGTACCATCGCCCGGTCGTGCGCGCGTCTTCCATCAGCGACTCCACGATCGCCGCACCCACCGCCCGCGCCGTCTCAAAGCCAAACGTGGGCGCATTGTCGGGCAGCGGCAGATCGTTGTCGATCGTCTTGGGCACGGTGACCACGCCGATCCTGCCGTTGCTGACTTCGGCGATTTTCAACGCGCCGTAGGTGGTATCGTCGCCGCCGATACACAGCAGGTAGTTGACGCCGATCCCGGTCAGCGCCTGCACCGCGCGGCGCACGCTTTGTTCGTCTTTCGCCGGGTTGGTGCGCGAGGTGCGCAGAATCGAGCCGCCGGTGAAATGATGCGGCTGACGTCGCGGATGGTCAGATCGACGACGTGCGAGGCGTCGCCCTCGACCAGCCATTTGAAGCCGTCGCGCAGGCCGATTACGCGCAGCCCGCAATTGATCGCTTCGATGGTGGCCGAGGCGATCACGCTGTTGATCCCCGGCGCCGGTCCGCCGCCCACCAAAATCGCAAGCTTGCGTTGTTCGCGTGTATCGTTCATGCCGCTGTTACTCCTGTTCGAAGTTGCAGCGCTCGCTTTCGATAATGCTGGCACTTTGAAGCGCCGAGCGCGAGCCGTATCGAATCAATCCTGACTTGCAGACGCTGCCGCGATTTCGCGTATTCAAGCAGCAGGAAGTATGCCATCGCGGCACCGGCGGCCCGATGCGGCGCAATCGCACGTCGCATGCCTGCAAAGCGCGCGATGCCCGCCAAAACGGCAGCGCATACAGCCCGAGCGCCAGGCCCTCAGGTGCGGAATCGGAGTTGCACTGCTTGCGCGCGGAAACGAAAAATCCGCCGCAGCGCCGGAATTACGAACAGACGGCCCGCGGCGGCGCCGACAGCACCCAGCGGCGGCGCGAAGTAGACGCGATCCTCCATCAGCGTCGCGGCGCCGTCGGGCTGAAAATGATGCTCATGCCACCAGCATCGGTAGGGCCCCTGCTCCTGGAAATCGACGAACAGGCGCTCGGGCTCCCACGCCTCAATCAGTGTCCGCCAGCTGAGCGGCAGCGGTCCCACCCGCAGCTTGTATTCGATGCAAGTTCCGCGGGCCATTTCCGCCGGGGCGAGGCTGGTGATCTGAAAGCGCATGTCAGCCGGCGTCATCACGCCCAGGTTTCGCGGCTGCGAGAAGAAAGCGAAGGCCTCTGCAAGCGGTGCGTTGACACGCATCGTATGGCGCAGCAGGTAGTTTGGGCGCCGCGTCTCCAGGTAGTTCGAACCGTGAGGATTCTCGGGCTTGGGAGAATTGGCATCCAGCGCGCCGATCACAGGATTGTTCTCGGCCAGGAGATGGCGCAACGCATCTTCGATCTTCTCGAAGCGCCACCTGAAACCCCACTCCGCGAGCCGCGCCGGCATCGCCCGCTGTCCGCCGATCAGCACCGCGGCGCCCTCGCCGAACATTGCGCGCAGCGCCGGCGCCGGGACAGGGACGAAACTCGGACGATGCAGAATCCCGCCCAGTGCGCGGGCGAAGTCGCGGTTGGTCACAGGCCAGGGCGCGGCGGCAACCGCGGCGCCGCGGTAGCGCTCGTCTTCAAGGGCGGCGGCGATAACGTCGACCAGATCGAACAGGTGGATCCATGCCATCCATTGGCGTCCCGATCCGATCGGACCGCCGGCGCCCAATTGAAACGGCGCCAGCATCCGTGCCAGCGCGCCGCCCTCCAGCCCCAGGACAATCCCGATGCGCGGGATGAAGACCCGCACGCCCAACTGCTCGGCGCGCTGCGCGGCTTCCTCCCATTCCCGGCACAGGCGGGCCAGGAAGTCATCGCCGGGCGCCGAACGCTCATCGAGCAGCTCATCGCCGCGGTCGCCGTAGTAGCCGACCGCGCTGGCGGAAATCAGTACCGATGGGCGAGTCGGGGACCGGCTGATGGTGTCGGCGATGGAGGCGGTAAGCTCGATGCGGCTTTGGCGCAGCGCTTCTTTGCGCGCACTGTTCCATCGCCCGCCCAGCACCGGTTCGCCGGCCAGATTGATCACAGCGTCGGAGCGGGCAATCTCCTGGGCCAGCGCCGGCGCGCCGCCGGGCGCCGCCGCCAGCCGCACGCCTGCGCCAAGCAGGTTGCGGGCTCGAGATTCATCCCGCACCCAAGCCGATACTTCATGCCCGCCGCCCAGCAGGCGCAAAGTCAGGGCCCGCCCGATGAATCCCGTCGCTCCGGTGATGAAGACGCGCATTCGGTCTACTTCTCCCACCTCGCTGCGCGGCCCGGCTTAAGCATATTTCCGATACCGCACTGCTATCTTCCCCGACAACACACAGCGCCGGCTCGATGGCCGATAAATCATCCGTTGGACGGGCTGACGCGAAGCCGGCCCGTTAGCCGCGCCGTGAAGTCGAACATGTTCATCAAGTCGCCGATCGCCGGGCTGTTAATTGGAAAGTAAGGCGCCGCCGCCTCGACCGCCGGATTGGGCAGATTGTCGCGGCTGCGCGCCGACAGCGGCGCCAGGCGCCAGTTGCGTTCGATGAACTTCAGTATCGACGCGTGGTCCGAATAGGTGTGATCGACGAATCCGGTCCTGGCGAACGGGGATACCGCGATCATCACCGTACGCGGGCCGTCGCCGAAAAAGTCGATCGGCTGGATGTAGCCCGAGTCGTACCATCCACCCCCTTCATCAAAGGTGATCAGAATTGCGGTGCGGCTCCACAACGCGCTGTTAGCCTGCACCATGTTGACGATCTTGCGGCAAAACGCCTCGAACAACGGCGCGGTGGAACTGCCGGGATGGCTGTCGAGCAGGCTGTCAGGTTTGACGAAAGCGACGGCGGGAAGGCTGCCGGACGCGAGGTCGGAGTAAAGCGCATCGAGATCCTGAAGGTTGTTCTTGAGGCTGGTGGTCATGATCGAGCGGGAATACTGAAACGGGTTGCAGATCGCGCAGTACAGTTCATTCAGCGGCGGATCGCTGTCGGCGACCTTCATCCCCTCGCCGTAATACTTCCAGGAAATGCCGCGGGCCGAGAGCGCGTCGCCGATGGTGGGGATGGTCTGCGGGCCGATCGCGAAATCCGGTCCGTTGGGAAAAGCGTTGCCCCTGGCGATCGGCTGGCCCATCGTGTCGAAGCTCGGATATTCGTTGTCGACCTGGTAGTAGACTCCCGGCGCGCAATTGCCGCCCCTAAACGGCTCGTAGGGCAACGCGTCCAGATAGTCGGCAACCGCCTTGACGCCCGGCGCGGACGGGTCGGAACAGTTCACCAGCCCGCCGCTGCTGGTATTGCCCAGGTCGCCCGGGTCCGGCCGCGACTGAATATAGAAGTTGTCGCTGCCGGGCTGCGGATTCGGATTCTCGATCAGGTTGGGGAATGGCGGCACGGCGGGGTTTCCATTGCCGTCGGTATAGAAATAGACGTCGCCCGTGGCGATCGCTTCGGAATTGGGCCCGCTCCCGCCCATCGCAAACTGATGGTAGTTGTCGTTAATTGCAAAGTTCTGCGCCAATGACAAAAAGTAGGGATAGTCGCCCGCTGCCATGTTGTAAAAGCCCATCGCGATCCCGCCCTGGAAGGTCCCCTGGTTGCCGGCGGGCGGCATGCCGTCGGCCGTGATCTGCCATCCGACGCTGGTGGCGACCCATGTGTAGAGATCCCCCAGGCAGCCGCTGGGATTGGCGGCGCTGATGTGGGCGGCGCTGCAATCGTTCTGCTGCCACATCTGGAAGAAGCGATGCACCGGGTCGCCGGTGTTGCCCGTGTATTGCAGGGGCGCCGGCGCAACCAGGATCGGTGTCCCGCAGCCGTTGAGCTGCGAAGCGCCGACCAGCGAGTAAGGTCCGTTGGGAAGATCCGACGGATAGCGGCAGTCGGGGACCGGAAACAAGTGAAGACCGGGAAAATAAAGCGACTGTCCGGTTCCACCGACGTTGAGCAGCCCCTGCGCGGCGGCATCCAGCCCGATATCGGAGCACAGCGGGGTGTGAAACAGAACCGTGGTGAGCAGACAGGGCGGCGCCGGGAGCGCGCTCAACGTGGTGCTGGGCTGCGGCAGGTTGGCGAACGGCCCCGTTCGGGTCGGACTCAGTTCATATTCGGTCCGGTCCGTGGCCTGCTGCTGGAGCGCCAGCGAGAAGTTGGGTCCGGGTCTGCCGGCCGCGTCGATGATTCCTTGCGAGAGCAGGTTCCAGACGTGCTGGGAGGGATCGGATGGCACGTAGGTCGCGAAGACGTTGTCGAAGCTGTGATTCTCGCCGACGATTACGATCAGGTGCTCAATGGGTGTGGTAGTGGGGGCAAGCGGTCCTGCCCCGCCGCCGCACCCGATCAGGGACAGGGCGAAGGTCGCCGTCATCAACATCGATGCCGCGGCTGTGCGTCTACCCATACCGTTCTCCCGGCAAACTTATACGCCGCGCCTGGGGGCTTTGCACGTTGCTCCGTCGCGTTCGCAAAGGCCCCGCTTGACAGTTTTCAAAGCCCCCGCGTAGCATCCCGATACTTCCAACGCGGAGCGAACCTGCCGTAAGCGATTGGAACAGGAGAAACACCAATGAGCGATGAAAACAAGGTTGCGATCGTGACCGGCGCCGGACGGCGCTGGGGCATGGGATGGCAGATTGCGATGGGCCTTGCCAGGAAGGGGCTGGATATCGCGGTAGCCGATATTCGCGAGGATTGGGGCAAGGAGTCGGCCCAGTCGATCGAGGCCGAGACCGGCCGGCGCGCCATCTTCGTCAAGACCGACGTCGCCAGCCGCGCCAGCGTCGGTGCGATGGTGGCCGCGGTGGCCAAAGAGTTCGGGCGCATCGATGCCCTGGTCAACGACGCCGCCATCTCGCCGCGCGTGTACATCGATGACATCACCGACGAGCACTTCGATCAGGTCATCAACATCAATCTGCGCGGCACGGTGCTGACCTGCCAGGCGGTGCTGCCGCACATGCGCAAGGCGGGCGGCGGCCGCATCGTCAATATCTCCTCGGGCGGCGCCCTGCAGCCGATTCGCGGACTTTCGATTTACTCCGCCAGCAAGGCGGCGGTGATCAGCTTCAGCAAAATCCTCGCCCAGGAAGTGGCGCGCGACAACATCGTGGTAACCATCGTAGCACCGGGTGTGATGCATACCGCGATGGGCTCGGAGAGCGCGCCCTCTCAGGAGGAGTTCGAGCGTCAGGGCAAACATCAGCTCTTCAAGCGCCCGCTCTATCCTGCCGAGGTGGCCGAGGTGGTAATTTACGCCGCGACCCATCCCACCCACGTGCTGACCGGCCAGACCCTGCACGCCAATGGCGGCGGCTACATGGTGTAAAGTCGCGTACGACGACATCCGAGGGCGCGGCCGCTTCATCCGGTGCTGCGCCAATCCGATGAGGTTGCGGAGCATCGAAGAGTTCTTCCAGCAAGGAATCGATTTGTTCAACGAGGGCCGATTCTTTGAATCGCATGAGGCGTGGGAACAGGCATGGCTGCGCAGCGGCGGTATGGAGAAACTCTTCTATCAGGGATTGATTCAGGCGGCGGCCGCGATTTTGCACGCGCAGCGCGGTAACCTCGAGGGCGCCAAATCGCTGTGGGCCAAAGCGATCGACAAGCTCGGCCCGCTGCCGGACGGCTACGGAGGAATCGCGCTGGATGAATTGCGCCGCGCTTTGGCGAAGTTTTTCGATCCGCTACCTGGCGCGGACAGAACTGATAAGCTCCCAACAATCAAGCGGCTGGCATAGTCGGAGCAGGCGAACGCGCGATAGACGGCGCTACGAAAGATCCGCCCATCCGACGAAACCTTGCGATGCTGAATTGTCTATGCGTCCACGCCCGGCTCCGTGGCGCCAGCCTCTTTTCTGTGCGCTGGCTGACTTGGCTCGACTGGCTTTGGACATCGCATTGCGACCACGCAGGCGATCATGTTATGCCCCCCAAAAGAATCCGAGAACCCGGAAGGCTTGAGTAATGCCGCCTCTGGAGTGAGAGGACGATCATGAAGTTTGGCATTTTCTACGAAATTTCCGTGCCGCGGCCGTGGACGGCGCAGGCCGAAAAGAAGGTCTTCGACAACTGCATCGAGCAGGTCAAGCTGGCCGACGAGTTGGGCTTCGATTACGTGTGGGCGGTCGAGCATCATTTCCTGGAGGAGTATTCGCATTGCTCGGCGCCGGAGGTGTTTCTCACGGCGTGTGCGATGGTCACCCAACGTATCCGCATCGGACACGGAATCGTGGTATGCCTGCCGCAGATCAACCATCCGGCGCGCATCGCCGAGCGCACCGCCACGATGGATATCGTGTCGGGCGGGCGGCTGGATGTCGGCACCGGCCGATCGGGCACCTGGGTGGAGATGGGCGGGTTCGGCGTCAATCCCGATGACACCAAGAAGATGTGGGACGAAGTGGTCCATTGCCTGCCGAAAATGTGGACGCAGGAAACCTTTTCATATGACGGGCGCTACTTCTCGATGCCGCCGCGCGCGATCATCCCCAAGCCCTACCAGAAGCCCCATCCGCCGATGTGGGTCGCGGTGACTTCGCCGGGCACCGAAGTCGACGCCGGGGAGCGCGGCCTTGGATGCCTGGGGCTTACTTTCGGCAGTGTGGCGCAGCAGGAAGAGCGCGGCAAAACCTACCGCGAGCTGGTCCGCAACTGCGAGCCGGTGGGCGAAGTCGTCAACGATCAGGTATCGGCGCTTAACTTTCTGTATTGCCATCAGGATAACGAGGAGGGCGTGCGCACCGGCCAGCGGTTTGCCGGCGCGTTCGGCTACCTGGCAGCGATGCTGCTTTCCACCCACGACGTCTACCCGACCACCGCCTACAAGACGGCGGGCCTGCTGCCCGGCCTGCGCGCCGACCCGCACAAGCGCGGCGCCGCGCCCAGACCGCGGGTTAAATCCGAGGACGCTCCCAAGGTTCCCGAAAGCATCACGATCGGCGATCCCAACCGCGTCGAGAAGGCGCTGCGGCGATGGGAATCGGCGGGAGTCGATACCGTCAACTTTATCCTCAATGCCGCCGAGACGGTTCCGCAGCACGAAGTGCTGGCCAGCCTGCGCCTGTTCGCCAGGGAAGTGATGCCGCGCTTTGCGCGCGGTCCCGCTGTGCAGCCGTCGCCCCAACCAGCCGCCGCGGCCGGAGCGCACTGATGCCGACACTGGGAACGTTGGATATCCGGCAATGGGCCGCAGGCGGCGGCGTTTCAACTTTCGATCCGTGGGACGGCGAGGCGTGGGTGCTGAAGAACGCCGAGTTGTTTACGGTATCGCTCGAGATCCAACCCGGTGGGCGGGCGCTGCTGCCGCCGGGGATGCATCCGAGCGTGCCGATGTATGTCGTGTTCAGCTTCGGCAAGTTCGCGGAAAGTCCCGTGGGATCGTTCAGCATCGCGCAGGTACTGATTTCAGGCCGAGTTGGAATCCGCCCGCGCGGCTTTGTCCTCAAGACGCTGGTCAGCAGCGAAGCGGCGCGGCGCGAACTGACGGCGCGATGGGGTTATCCGGCGGCGGAGGGCGAGGCGAAAATCATCTCCCGCCACGACCGCGTGCGGGCCGAGGCCTGGGCGGGCGGCGCGTTGATCGCGCAGTGTGAGATGACCGATCGCGAACCGGTCGAGGGTGCGGACATGGAGCCACTGGCGAGCACGCATCTGGCGCGCAACGCCGCCGACGGCAATTTGGTGCTGATCCAGGTGGAACCCGCCTATGAGTACGGTAAGGCGGAACGGGGCCGCCCGCGCGTGTTGAGCTTCAATCAGGCGGCGTGGCGGATGGGCGGGCATGTGCAGCTCAACCAGGGAATCGTGGCGGTTTATTCGCGCTGCGATATGGCGCTGCCGCCGCCGCGCTTTATCATGGATCCCGAGCGGCCGTCCTCGCAGATGCCGTGGGCGGCGGCATAGGGTGTGGAGGGGTGGGCGGCGGCCGGCGGCGCCGGCCGCCGCCCACCCCTCCAGCAGCAGGGCCGCAGCGCGCGCCAAGCAATTGCGCGCGCGCTGCGGCCCTGCTGCTTGCTCCGGCAGCCCGCGCGAGCGCCTGCAGGCGCTCGCGCGGGCTGCCGGGAACGCCTATCTCGACAACTCCGCGACGATCTTCGCAAACGCCGCCGGATCGCGCTCCACGATGTCCACCCGATGCAGCGTCGCACCGGCCTCCTCCTGCGCCGCCAGCCGCTCGCGCGCCCCGCTGAGGTCGTCGGGGGTGGTCACGTAGCACATCTCGTTGAGCATCCGTTCGGATACCGCCGCGGTGGCCGCCTTGGCGTCGCGCGCCTCCCACGCCTGCTTGATCTTCGCAACCTCGTCGCCGAAGCCGTAGCGGGTGAGCTGCGTGGAGTAGAAGGTCCCCATCCGGCCGGCGTAAAAGGCAAGCCCGCCGGCGGTCGCGGCTCTGGCGCGCTCGACGTTGCGGGTGACAATCACCGAACCCGGCGTCATGACGTCGATCGCCATCGGATCGCGTCCCGCCGCCCGCGCAATTGCGCGAAACTCGCCGATCGCTTCTCCCAGCCGGCTCAGCGGAATGTCGACCGGGAACCAGCCGTCGGCCTTTTGCGCGGTCAGTTCGACGCTCTTGGGATTCATCGCGCCGACGAATATCGGGATATGCTTGCGCACCGTCTCAAAGCGCAGCGTGAAGCCGCGCTGCAGCTTGAACAGCTTGCCCTCGTATTTGAGCGGCTGGCCGGCGATCAGCATGTTGATGATGTCGATATACTCGCGCATCCGGGTCACCGCGGGTTGGAACCTGACGCCGTGGAAATGCTCCGCCACGTTGGCGCTGGTGGTGCCTAGCCCGATGATCATGCGCCCTTCGCTCAGCGCGTCCAGGGTACCGAAATGCTGCGCATACGCGCCCGGCGTGCGGCCGTAGATATTGACGATAAACGTGCCGATCTGGATGCGCCGGGTGTGCTCGGCAACCAAAGTCAGCAACGTGAAGGCGTCGTGTCCCCAGGCCTCGGCCAGCCAGATGGAATGAATTCCAGCCTCGTCCATGATCTTGGAGCGTTCGATCAGCCCCGTAAAGTCCGGCCTGCCTTCCCATCCGACTCCGAGCGTCAGTTTGTGCGCCATTGCGATGTCTCCCGCGTCGATTGCCGGGGCCCTTCGGCCCAAGCCGCCCTACAGCGTGGCGGGCCTGCGCACCGCCTGTCAACCCGCACCGCGACACTATCGCGCACGGATGACGGTTCCAGTTTGGCGCACTGAGGCATATGCTTGCAGTATGGAAGCCTGCCGTGGCCGCTTTCCTCACCTGACTTGATGAAAACACTGATTCGCCGCCTGTTGCTCCTCATAGTGCTGGCCGCTGCGGGCGCGGGGCTGTATTTTGGCGGCGAAAAATACCTGTGGCCGACGCCGGACCTGTCCACCATCAATGCGGTCGGAATAATCGAGGCGCCCGAAGTCAACGTCACCAGCCGCATCCAGGGACGCATCGCCGAGATTACGGTAATCGAGGGCGACACGGTCAAGCGCGGCCAGTTGATCTGCCGGATAGAAAGTACCGATATCGAAAACCAGCTTCGAAAGGCGCAGGCCGACCTGCTCAAGGCGCGCGCCGATTTGGCCGACGCCCAACGAATCGAGCGCCGCTACCGCGAGCTGGTCAGGGAAAAGGTGATCTCCCAGGAGCAGTATGACAGTGCCGCCACGCGTGTGGAGGCGCAGCGAGCCGCAGTCGCCAGCGCATCGGCCAGCATCAACTATTACGCCGATCAGCTTCGCGACACGCGCATCGTGTCGCCGATCGATGGTGTGGTGGTGAACAAGGCGCTGGAAGCCGGCGAATGGGTCAATCCGGGCACTACGATAGTGACGGTCGACGACCTGTCGCTGCTCTGGGCGCGCGTCAACGTGCAGGAGAGCGAATTGCCCGCGCTCACCATCGGCAAGCCCGCCACGGTCACGCTGCCGACCAAACCGCCGATGGTGTTTACGGGCAAGATTATTGCGATTGGCCAGGAAGGGGAATTCGCCACCGAGCACGACGTGCAGCGTGGGCGCCAGGATATCCGCACCTTTTACGTCAAGGTGCGAATCCTGCAACCGGCCGGTATGGTTAAGCCCGGGATGACCGCCGAGGTCGCCTTCAGGCGCAGCGATGGAACCGCGTTCAGCAGCCGCAATTCGCGTCCGCGGGTTGACTAAGCGCTTCGGCACCTTCACCGCCGTCGACGCGGTCAGCTTCGAGGTCAGCGAAGGCGAAGCGTTCGGCCTGCTCGGCCCCAACGGCGCGGGCAAGACCACGCTCATCCGCATGCTGACCACCCTGCTGCCTCCCACCTCGGGCCAGGCGATGGTGGCCGGTCACGACGTGGCCGCCGCTCCGCATGCGGTTCGGGAGTCGATCGGCGTGATTCCCCAGGCCCTGACCTCCGACCTCGATTTGACGGGCTTCGAGAACCTCGACATCTACGGCGAGTTTTACGGCATGGGGCGGCGCCGGCGCCATGAACGTGCCGCCTATCTGCTCGAACTGGTGGGGCTGGCCCAGCGTGCGGACGATCTGGTCGCCACCTACTCGGGCGGGATGCGCCGGCGGCTGGAAATCGCACGCGGCCTGATGCATGAACCAAAGGTGCTGTTCCTCGACGAGCCGACGATCGGGCTGGATCCGCAAAGCCGCCGCGCCGTGTGGGAGCTGCTCGAACGCCTGCGCCATGAAACGTCGCTGACTATTTCGCTGACCACCCATTACATGGAAGAGGCCGACGCGTTGTGCGACCGCATCGCGATCGTCGACGGCGGCAGGATCGTAGCGCTCGACACGCCTGCCGCGCTCAAGGCCGGTCTGGCCGGCGCCGACCGCATCGAGTTGGAGGTCGACGCCGAAGGCGAGCGCATCGCGCAGGTCCTGCGCACCGAGCCGTATGTGCGCGGGCTGACGGTTGAGGACGGCAACCGGCTGAGCGTCACCACCCAGGACGGCGCCCGGGCGATTCCCCGCCTGGTGGATCGCGTCGAGGGAGCGGGCCGCAAGGTGGTATCGATGAGCCTGCACGCGGTCACGCTGGAGGACGTGTTCATCCATTTCACCGGGCGCACGCTGCGCGAATCGGCCGCGCGCAAACTCAGTCTGCTCGATATGGGGCTGCCGCGGGGGACGAGGATCTGACGGCGATGAGAATCTGGGCGGTGATGCGCCGCGACTTGCGCAAGTTCGTACGCAATCCATTAACGATGGCGACCTCGATCGTGATGCCGATCGTGTACCTGGTGATTATGGGCAACTCCTTTCAGGGTCAGCTCAAGAATCTGCCGGTTGCGGTCGTCGCGCAGGACAACGGGTTTTACGCCCGCCGCCTGATCGCGCGCATCCAGGCGCTGGCCGCCGGCCCCAAAACCATCACCTTGACCTACCTGTCCAACCCCGCAGCCGCGATCGAGGACGTGCGCCACGGCAAGTACAAGGCGGCGGTGATCATTCCCGCCGACTTCAGCCGCGACCTGGCGCACGACCGGGTGGGCGAGGTCGGGCTATTCACCGACAACGTGGATATCGTTTCCTCCACCACCCTGGCGGCGCTGTTCAACTCCGCGGTGGCGGCGCTCAACAGCGAATTCACCACCGCCCGCCCGCTCAAGCTGCACGGCCTGGTGATGCGCGAAGGGCCTCTGTATCCGCAGTTGGACTACGACCGCTCGCTGATTCCGGGGGTAATCGTGATGGCGCTGTTC
This sequence comes from Pseudomonadota bacterium, assembly GCA_021325025.1. Taxonomy (GTDB): domain Bacteria; phylum Desulfobacterota; class Binatia; order Binatales; family Binataceae; genus JAJPJA01. The sequence continues at coordinate 72,457 of JAJPHZ010000017.1, forward strand.
ATGGGCTCGCTCACCTCGGGCGTGTTCAACTGGGTGATGGACAAATTCATGGGGGTGACCGAATGCTACCTGGTGACGCCGCTGCGCCGCTTCGATATCGCTGGCGGGATGCTGGCCAGCAGCGTGGTGGTGACCAGTATCGCCGGGGTGGCGGTGCTGTTCATCTCGCTGATCGTCACCGGCAGCACGATCGCGGGGGGACTGCCCGCGCTGGCAGTGCTGATCGGAATTATCGTGCTGGTCGCCACCGGACTGCTGGCGATGATGTTCTGCCTGCTGGGGCGCGCCGACCATCCGCGGCTGGTCGGCGTCTTCGCGGGCTTCCTCAACGTGGTGCTGTTCTTCCCCAGCGGCGCCATCTACCCGGTGGAGAGTTTTCCGCCATGGCTGCGCGCCTTCGCCCGCTACAATCCGGAAACCCACGCGGTCAACGCGCTCAAGTCGATCCTGTTCAAGGGCGTGGCACTGACCGCGGTCTCAAGCGACCTGGCCTTCTTGGCCGTCTTCATGGTGTTAATGCTGATCCTGGCCAGTCTGTCCTTCAAGCGCACGCTGTGATCGGGCGCGCCGCACCCGGTTGATGCTGAACAGCCGTTATCCTAACCTTTGGCGCACCTGCGGAGGTTATGAATGGAAACGCGGCTCAAATTGAAATTCGCTCCGATAGTGCATTTCCGCAATCCGCCCAAATGGCGGCGCAATTCCACCGAGCTGTACCATGAAATCATCGACAGCATCGTGATGGCCGAGGACCTCGGCTACGACGCAATCTACATCACCGAGCATCATTTCACCGATGACGACTGGGCACCGTCGCCGCTGATGCTGCTGAGCGCGATCGCGATGCGCACCAAACGCATCCGGCTTGGCACCTTCGTCGGCCTGCTGCCGTTCTACCATCCGGTGCGCCTGGCCGAAGACGGCGCCGTGCTCGACATCCTGTCGGGCGGGCGCTACGAGTTCGGTTTCGGGCTGGGCTATCGGCCCGAGGAGTTCATGGGCTACGGGATGGAGATGAAGCAGCGCAGCCGGCGGGCGGACGAGATGCTGGAAATAATCCGCCGCCTGTGGGAGGGCGAGACCGTCACCTTCAGGGGCAAGTACTTCCAGTGCGAAAAAACCCGCCTCACGCCGCGTCCCGTGCAGCAGCCGCGTCCGCCCATGTACATCGGCGGCTTCGCGCCCAACGCCGTCAAACGCGCCGCGCGCGCGGGCGACGGGCTGCTCTCCGGCGAGCTGGACAGCATCCGAATCTACCTCGACGAACTCAAGCGTTTGGGCAAGGACCCGGCGGCGGCAATCCTGGCCAACGGGCCGGCCTGGCAGTACGTATCCAATGATCCGGAAAAAGCGTGGAACGAAATCGCGCCTTACGTAATCCACGCCATCGAATGTTATTCGGTGTGGATGCTGAACTGGAACACGCCGCCGCTGTACCCGCCGGTGAGCAACAAGGAAGAACTGCGCAAGACGGGGCTGCTGACCGTGCTGACGCCCGAGCAGGCGGTCAAAGCGATTCGTGAGTATGCGCAGACGATGCACACTACCACGCTGACCTTCATCATGAACGAGGCGGCCTGCCCGCCGCGCGTGATGCGCGAGCACATGGAGCTGTTCGCCGCCAAAGTGATGCCGGAGTTCCGCTGACGTAAAAGCTGATGCGCGCAGGATGCTCGAAGGGTACCGGAACCTCACTCACCCACAACAAAATGTCGGACAGGGTCAGGGTGAGGGTCTGAATACACTTCGAGCGCACTCATCAACCCCACAAACAAGGGAGTCCCCGATGAAGGGCAAAATCGCATTCATGCCCGCGGCCCATACGCTGGAATTTCATGAGTATGAGGTTCCCGAGGTCGCACCCGGCTGGACCCTGCTGGAGGTGATGCAAAGCAATGTGTGCGGCTCGGAAGTGCACGTCTGGAAGGGCGAGTTCATGGCCGGGCGCGGCATGATGCCGGGACATGAGCTGGCGGGGCGCATCGCGCGGCTGGGCCAGGGCGTGAGCAAGGATTCTGCCGGCACGCCGATCAAGGTCGGCGACCGCATCGCGCCGGTGTACTTTCGCGTCTGTTATCGATGCAAGAACTGCGTCACCGGCAACCATGCCGCGTGTCTGAATCCGCTGCCTGGCAATCCCCATCCCGATAACCCGCCCCATTTCACCGCCGGCTTCTCGACCCATTACTTCATCCGCCCCGAGCAGATCTTCTACCGCGTGCCCGACAACGTTCCCGACGGCGTTGCGGCGTCGGCCAATTGCGCCATGTCGCAGGTGTTCTGGGCGCTGGACCGCGGCGGTGTCGGTTACGATGATGTCCTGGTGGTGCAGGGCGCCGGCGGCCTGGGACTGCATGCGATGGCGATCGCCAAGGCGCGCGGCGTGCGCGTAATCGCGATCGACGGCGTCGACGTGCGGCTGGCGCATGCCAGGCAGTTCGGCGCCGACGAGACCATCGATATCCGCCAGTATCCCGAAGCGCGCGACCGCCAGCGCAGGGTGCGCGAGCTGAGCGGCCCAGCCGGTCCCGACGCGGTGCTGGAAGTGGCGGGCATCCCGCAGGCGTTCATGGAGGCGCTGGGCATGGTTCGCGCCGGCGGCCTTGTACTGGAACTGGGCAACATCGCGCGCAGCCTGACAATCGAGTTTGCGCCCTCGACCATGACGATGAAGTCGGTCCAGGTAATCGCGATGACGGGCTATCCGCCGCATTACCTGAAGAAGGCGCTGGATTTCCTCAGCCGGCACATCGACCGCTACCCGTATCATGAGTTGTGCGACGCGAAGTTCCCGCTGTCGCGCGCAGCCGAGGCGCTGGACAAAAGCGAGCGCCGCGAGGTGACTCGCGCCGCAATCCTGCCGCAGTTGGGTTAGCGGCGGCCGGTTTTCGCGGCGCGCGGCGTGTTTGACACGATGCTACGATGCGCTGAATGATGGGGTTTCGGAGCGGTGTTGAGGGTGGCGGACTCGGGTCCGCAGACTGCGCCGCCCGGCCGCGGCCGCACCGGCATCGAGGCCGGTGTTACCGAAGATACAAACATCAAAGGGAGACCCAAAACCATGAGTGAGGCCTGGATTATCGATTGCGTAAGAACCCCGCGAGGCCGCGGCAAAAAGGATTCCGGCGCCCTGTCCGGGATTCATCCGCAGGAACTGTTCGCTACCGCCCTCAACGCGCTGGTCGATCGCCATGGGATCGAAAAGCGCGACGTCGAGGACGTGGTGGTCGGCACCGTCAGCGAAGTCGGCGAGCAGGGTGGGTGTATCGCCCGGATGGCGGTGCTGGCGGCGGGATGGCCTAACGAGGCGACCGGGGTGTCGCTCAACCGCTTCTGCGGCTCGGGCTTGCAGGCGGTCAACTTCGCCGCGATGGGCGTGATGTCAGGGCAGCAGGACCTGGTGATCGGCGGCGGCGTGGAGAGTATGTCGCGGGTGCCGATGGGTGCCGACGGCTCGGGGCTGGACGGCCATAACCGCCACCTGCGCGAGCTCCATCCGCTGGTGCCGCAGGGCGTGTCGGCCGACCTGATCGCCACCCTGGAGGGTTTCTCGCGCGAGGACTGCGACCGCTTTGCGTACGAGTCGCAGATGATGTGCAAGAACGCGATGGAGAAGGGTTACTTCAAGAAGAGCCTGGTGCCGGTCAAGAATGCCGAGGGCAAGGTGGTGCTCGATCACGACGAGCATCCGCGCCCCAACACCACGATGGAGGGGCTGGCGAAACTGGAGCCGTCGTTTGCCGGAACGCATCCCAACGGCGGCGGCTACCGGATGAAGGACGGTCCGCTGACCTTCGACCAGAAGGCCAAGACCCGCTACCCGCAGGCCGAGGTAATCAATCACGTCCATACCCCGGGCAATTCCAGCGGCATCGTGGACGGCGCCGGCGTGGTGCTGCTGGCCTCGCCCGATTACGCCAAGGCGCACGGGCTCAAGCCGCGCGCCCGCATTATCCAGACCGCGACGTACGGCGACGAGCCGATCATCATGTTGACGGCGCCGGTGCCGGCCAGCAAACGCGTGTTGCAGAAGGCCAAAATGACCGTCAACGACATCGACCTGTGGGAAATCAACGAGGCCTTCGCCGCCATCCCGCTTAAGGTGATGAAGGACCTCGGCATCCCGCGCGACAAGGTCAACGTCAACGGCGGCGCCATCGCGCTGGGGCATCCGCTGGGCGCCACGGGCGCGATGCTGGTGGGAACGGTGCTCGACGAATTGGAGCGGCGCGACAAGAACACGGCGCTGGTCACGATGTGTATCGGCGGCGGCATGGGAATCGCGACCATCCTGGAGCGGATATAGGCCGACACAGTTGGAATGCCGGTCGAAGCCCATCTGGTCGGCCGGCATTCCTGGCGCAGGCTTTCAGCCTGTTTGCGGAGTTTCTACATTCGGCATTGCCTGTAATGTCATTCCGAGCCGAAGGCGAGGAATCCCCGCGCTATATCCGCACCGATCGGCGCCGCGCATTCCCAAGCACAGCCTCCTGCACGCGAGCAGGGTCCAGATATGAGACTGTAGCGGCCGCAACCCCCGAACGGGGCCGCAAGCCGCGCGCCAGGACTCGGAGAATCGGGTGGAACCTCCTAGGGGCAAAGTCTATCTGACCGGCGCCGGGCCTGGCGCGCCTGACCTGATCACCGTGCGCGGCGCCGAGGTGCTGGCCGGCGCTGATGTAGTAATTTACGACCATTTGGTTAATGAGGAACTGCTCAATCTCGCGCCCACCGGAGCGCAGTTGATATACGCCGGCAAACGGGGCGGCGGCGAACGCGCACTGGATCAGGACGCGATAAATCAACTGATGGTCGAGCACGCACGCGCCGGGCGGCACGTGGTGCGGCTTAAAGGCGGCGACCCTTTCATCTTCGGGCGCGGCGGCGAGGAAGCGGCGGCGCTGGCGCAAGCCGGGATCGACTTCGAAGTCGTCCCCGGCATCACCTCGGCGATCGCGGTGCCCGCTTTCGCCGGCATCCCGCTGACCCATCGCGGCTACGGCTCCTTCGTTGCCTTCGTCACCGGCCATGAGGATCAAACGCGCGACGCAGGCGCCGTACCGTGGGAGGAATTGGCGCGTGCGGCGCGCGAGCGCGGCACGCTGGTCCTGCTGATGGCGACCGCTCATCTGCACGACATCGCGGCGCGCCTGCTCGCTGCCGGGATGGCGCCGCAGACGCCTGCTGCGGCAATCGCGCACGGCACCGGCGCGTCGCAGCGCACTCTGGCCGCGACACTGGCGACGATCGCGCAGCGATGCGCCGACGCGCAAGTGGCGCCGCCCGCGATCATCGTGATCGGACAAGCCGCGTCGCTGCGCCAGAAGCTGGCATGGTTCGAGCGCCGCCCTCTCTTCGGCCGGCGCATCATTATCACGCGCGCCCGCACCGCCTCCGCCGCGTTTGCCCGCGCGCTGCGCGAGTTGGGCGCGGAAGCGATCGAGTTGCCCACCATCGAAACCGTGCCGCCCGACGACTATACGGGGCTTGACGGCGCGATTGCCCAACTCGGCTCCTACAACTGGATCATCTTCACCGCCGCAACCGGCGTGGACGCCCTGATCGCGCGTCTGGCCGACACCGGGCACGACGTGCGCGAGATGGCCGCCGCCAGCATCGCCGCGATCGGACCCGCCACCACCGCCCGCTTGCGCAACTACGGCCTGCGTGCAGCGGCGGTCCCCAGCGAGTATCGCGCCGAGGCGATCGTGGATGCGATCGGCCGCCACCGTATCCACGCCGCCCGCATCCTGATTCCCCGTGCGCAGATCGCGCGCCAAGCGTTGATCGATCTGCTCAAGGAGGCGGGTGCGGCCGCAGTCGACGTCGTGGCGGCCTACAAGACCATCCGCCCGCAGCCGCCGGTGCTGGGTGCGGTCAAGCGGATGCTGGCGCGGGGCGAGGTCGATCTGGCCGCTTTCACCAGTTCAAGCACGGTGGACAACTTCTGCGCGATGGTGGGCGAGGACGCAGCGCGCGGCCTGGCCGCCGCCGCAATCGGGCCAATCACCGCCGACACCGCCCGCTCGCACGGCCTCAACGTGGTCGTGCAGCCCGCGTCATACACGGCCCCGGCGCTGTGCGCCGCGATCCGCGATTACTTCGCGGCGCTGAAATCCGGCCGCCTCTAACCAAGCGGTTCGCTTTGTCTACAATGGGATTCGATAGAGCTTGGCGGCGTTGTCGCAGGTGATCTTGCGTTTGACTGTCTCGGGCACGCCCTTGAAATCTTTTTCGATGACCTCGCGCGAGTGCGGCCAAGTCGAGTCGGTGTGCGGAAAGTCCGACGCCCACATGTAGTTGTCTTCGCCGAAGAACTGCCAGGTCATCGGCCCGATCGGGTCGTCCTGGAAGGTCACCCACACCTGACGGCGGATGTACTCGCTGGGCCGCAGGTCGAGCGGCTCGCCCATCGAGGCGCCCCACTTTTCGAAGGCGTGGTCGAGCCGATACATGTAGTGCGCGATCCAGCCGCTGTCGTTTTCGGCAGAAACCAGCTTGAGCCGCGGAAACCGCATCAGCACGCCGCTGAAGATGATATCGGTAAAGGAGCGCTGCACCTCGTGGATGACGTTCATGTAGCCGCGCGCAAACGGCATGTCCTCCCATCGCGGCTGATTCGGATCCTTGACGCGCGCCGGACGCGAGCCGGAGGTTCCCAGATGCAGCGACAGCGGCATCGCCAATTCCTGCGCCGCTGCCCAAAACGGGTCGTACATGCGATGCCAGAAGGGCTGGTTGGGCGATGGCGCGCCCCAGATCATCGCGCCCTTAAGCCCGATTTTCGCTGCCCGCTCCAACTCCTGGGCGCCGCGCCCGATGTCTTTGAGCGAGATCAGGGCGATGCCGTGAAGACGCCGGGGATCGTAGGCGCAGAACTCCGCCAGCCAGTCGTTGTAGGTGCGAAAGCAGGCGTGCTGCAGATCGGCATCCTCCATCCCGAACAGCGACATCCCCAACGTCGTGTACAGAACCTCCGCCGACACTCCGTCGACGTCCTGGTCCTTGATGCGCTCCACCGGATCCCATCCGCTGGGCCGCGCGTCCTCGTAGCCTTGCGCGCGCTGCATGAAATTCTTCAGGTCCTCGCCGCTGCGACCGGCCGCAAAGCCGCCCGCCACCGGAAACGGCCGCATCCCGGGGCCGACGAAGACCGACCCCTTGTTCTCCTGCCTGATCACCCGCGGCGCCTGCTCGCGCAGGCGTTGGTCCAGCCGCGTAGTCCACAGGTCAGGCGGCTCCATCATGTGGGAATCTGCCGAGATGATGCGCGAGGTCGTCATGACGATCTTCACCTCCGTGCGCGCAAGTGCAAACCGGCGATGATGCGGCGCCAGTGCGGCTGCTTTTCCCGCCTCTCTGCCGTTTCTATACAGATGTTCAGCCGCGATTGGCAAGCCGATGTGTGGGCCTGCTCAGCGCGCGAACTCGACGCGTAAATCGCGCGCTTGCGTACTCCGCAGCTTCCAGCGCCTGTGGATACAGGCTGGACATGACGAAGAAGCCGTGCGGCAGGCCCGGCCATGTGCGCCGAACTACCCTGCGGAGTAAATACTCGTGCGGGGATATCATGCTCCGCGCCCCAGACCGTGATGTCGCGCGTCGAGGCAATCGGTTCGGGCGCTGGCTCGCTCCTCTATCTCCACGCGCATCGCGCGGGCCTGCGCTGGCGGTCCAAACCGTCAATGGATGGCGAGAGACGAGGGAAGCGCGCGGGAAGCGGGGCTTCAGCCCGCGCACCTCAAGCAACGCCCCTCCCTTGTTGATTACGTCGCACGGCATGACACCGGATTGACCCGCCCCGCGCCTGGCTTTGCGATGCGGTTGAAATCGGGGCATGCTCCCTACTACTTTCTGCCCATCCCGGTTTAGCGCAGGGCGCAAGGAGGGCGAATGATGCGTGATCCGTTTCTGCGTGAAATCGTACAGAACGCGTTGATGGGGATCGCGGAAGAAGCGGGAATTTTCGGCGCGCGCAGCGCCTATTCGCCCTTCGTCAACCAGTCCTCCGAAATTGCAATCGCGCTCTTCGACCGCGACGCCCGCCTGATCGCGCATTCGGGCAGCGGCACGATGCACGTGGCGGCGCTGCACAGCATGTTGCCTGAAGTCCTCAAGGACCATCCGCCCGGCACGCTGCGCGACGGCGACGCGATTATTTGCAATGACCACTTCCGCGGCGGCATCCACCCCACTGACGTCGGCGTCTTCCGCCCGATCTTCGGGCAGGGCGCGCCGCTGTTTTACTACGGCGCCATGATGATCGTGTCGGATTTGGGCGGCGTGTCCACCGGCGGCTTGCCGGCCAACGCCACCGAATGCTTTCACGAGGGGCTGATGATTCCGCCGGTCAAGCTGTACGAAGCCGGCGAGCCCAATCCCGCCGTGCACCGGATGATTCAGGCCAACAGCCGCACGCCGCAGCGCGTGATGGGCGACATCCGGGCGCTGGTCGCAGGCGGCGGGATGGCGGAGACGCGGCTTGCGGAACTGGTCGGGAAGTACGGCTACGAAGAAGTCTCGGCGATGATCGACGAGCTGCTCAATTACTCCGAGCGCCTGACGCGCCAGGCCATCGAGCGCATGCCCGACGGCGTCTATCGCGGCTCCTACGTCGTGGAGGAAGATGGCATCGAGGCGGACAAGACCTACACCGTGGTGGCGACCGTCACCATCGACGGTTCGCACTGCAAGCTTGATTTCACCGGCACCGACCCGCAGGCGCGCGGCGCGATCAACTCGTCGTGCTCGCAATCAATCTCGGGCGCGGTGTTCACGCTGCGATGCTTTCTGGATATCGACGTGCCGATGAACGAAGGTTTTTACCGGCCCATCGAATTGGTGCTGCCGCCGGGCACGCTGGTCAATCCCAAATATCCTGCAGCCTGCAACGTCCGCCTGGCCACCGTGCAGGCGATGGTCGAGTCGATCAACCAGGCGCTGGCGCCGGCCTTTCCGCAAAAAGCGATGGCGGCCAGCGGCGCACCGCACGTCTATACCGTCAGCGGCCGCTACCCCGACACTAATCAGATGTGGAGCATGCTGGACCTGCAATTCGCGCCGATGGGCGGGCGGGCCGACCGCGACGGCGTCGACGCGCTGTCGCATCCGGTGCTCGGCTTCCCCGGCTATTGGGGCAATATCGAGTCCTACGAATGGCAGTATCCGGTGTTGTACCGGCGTTTTCGCTTCATGCCCGACTCGCCGGGGCCGGGCAAATGGCGCGGCGGATGCGGACTTATCAAGGAGTTGAAATTTTTAACCGACGCTGAACTGACGGTGCGCGCCGTGGATCGATGCAAACTGCCGCCGCAGGGTACCAGGGGCGGCAAGCCGGGCAAGGGCGGCGGATGGATTCTCAATCCCGGCCGCCCCGACGCCGAGGAGCTACCGCTCAAAAAGACCAACGTGCACGTGCATCAGGGCGATACCCTGGTGATGCTGGTGTCGGGCGGCGGTGGCTTCGGCGACCCGATGACGCGCGACCCCGAACTGGTCGCGGCCGACGTGCGCGCCGGCATCGTCAGCGCCGAGGGCGCTGCCCGCGACTACGGCGTAATCATCGACGCCAGCGGCGCGGTCGACGCGAACGCGACCAGGCGCCTGCGTCAGAGACCTAACCCCTAACCCCTTCCCTGAAAGGGAAGGGGAACTCTTCTGTCTCCCCTTCCCGTTCCGGGAAGGGGCCGGGGGTTAGGTTCTGAGAAGGGGCTAAACTACTGTGGGGCACGGCAAATACTTCCTCGGCATCGATATCGGCGGCACCTTCACCGACCTGGTTTTGGCGCAGGAGACCGGCATTGCCAGAGAAAACCTAACCCCTGACCCCTTCCCTGAAAGGGAAGGGGAACTCTTCCGCCTCCCCTTCCCGTTCCGGGAAGGGGCCGGGGGTTAGGTTCTGAGAAGGGGCTAAACTACTGTGGGGCACAGCAAATACTTCCTCGGCATCGATATCGGCGGCACCTTCACCGACCTGGTTTTGGCGCAGGAGACCGGCAGCGGGCTGCACAACGCCAAAACCCTGACCACGCCCGACAATCCGGTGGAAGGGGTGATGAATGGCGTGCGCGAGGTGCTGGAGCAGGCGGGCGCTTCGGCCGCGGACGTGGAACGCGTCGTCCACGCCACGACGCTCGCCACCAACCTTATCCTGGAGCGCAAGGGCGCGCGGGTCGGGTTTATAACCACCGAAGGCTTCGGCGACATGTTCCAGATCAGCAAGCAGCGCGCGACCGGCCTTGATCGCTACAATTTGTTATATGTGCGGCCGCCCGGGTTCGTCGAGCGTGAGATGGTGGCGGAGGTGGACGAACGCCTCAACGCTCAGGGTGAGGTGTTGGCGGCGCTCGACGAGCGCCAGGCGGAGGAGGCCGTCGCGGCGTTGGCTGCCAAACATCCACAGGCCGTCGCGGTCTGCCTGCTGCACGCTTACGCCAACCCCGTCCACGAGCGCCGGCTGGCCGAGATCATCAGGCGGCGGATGCCCGGAGTGTACGTGGCGCTGTCCTCTGAAGTATGGCCGGAGTTCCAGGAATATGAACGCGCCGCCACCACCGTGGTGTCGGCATACGTCGGTCCGATGATGTCGGCGTACGTGGGGCAGCTCGCGCAGCGACTGCAAGGCGCCGGGGTGCGTTCGGCACTGCAAATCATGCAATCGAGCGGCGCCGTGATGACCGCGCCGATGGCCGCGCGCAAGGCCGCCTACAGCCTTGAATCCGGTCCCGCCGCGGGCGTTATTGCGAGCGCCCATCTCGGACGCATCTGCTCCCGCCCCAACCTTATCTCCTTCGACATGGGCGGCACGACCGCCAAGGTCGGCCTGGTGCGCGACGGCAAACCCACCATCACGCACAACTTCTGCGTGGGCGGCGCGGTCAGCTCCGGCGCGCGCAGCACGGGCGAGCCGATCAAGATGCCGGTCATCGATTTGGTCGAGGTGGGCGCGGGCGGCGGCAGTATCGCGTCGATCGATTCCGGGGGTTTCCTGCAGGTCGGGCCGCACAGCGCCGGCGCGGCGCCGGGTCCGGCCTGTTACGGATTCGGCGGCACACAGGCCACCGTCACCGACGCCAACCTGATGCTGGGCTACCTCAATCCCGAATACTTTTTGGGCGGCAGGATGAAGATCTATCCCGAGCGCAGCCGCGAGGCGATCGATGCGCTGGCGCGGCGGCTCGAGCTGCCGCCGATCGCGGTGGCGCAGGGGATTTACGAGCTGGCCAACACCAAAATGGGCTCGGCGCTGCGCCTGATCACGGTGCAGCGCGGCATCGATCCGCGCGAATTCGCACTGGTGGCGTTCGGCGGCGCCGGGCCGATCCATGTCGTCAAGGTGGCCGAGCAGTTCCGCATCCCGACCATCATCATCCCGCCCTCGCCCGGCGTGGCCTCCGCCTTCGGCTTGCTGGTGTCGGACGTGGCTTACGACTTCGTCACCACCCAGATCATGCCCGCCACGGCCGACAACATCCCGCGCATCCGCGAGATCTTCGCCGCGCTCGAACGCAGCGGACGCGAAGCGCTTTACGCCGAGGGCATCGAGGACGAAAACATCGTGCTGGCCCGCACGGTGGAGGTGCGATTCGTGCATCAGCAGCACGACCTTCCCATTGCTATACCCAACGAAGAGATCACCGAGCGGACTGTCGCGGAGGCGGAGGAGCGCTTTCGCGCCCGCTACTTCGAGTTATATCGGGTCAAGACCGAGGACCCGTGCCGATTCGTCAATTTCAGCGTGCGCGCCACCGGAATTGTACCCAAGCCGCGCCGATCCACGGCGCCGGCGGGCGACGGCAATTTTGGGCGCGCGCTCAAGGGTATGCGCCAGGTTTATTTCGGCGAGCAGCGCGACTTTGTCCAGTGCAGGGTGTATGATCGCCGCCGACTGCAAAACGGCGACTGCCTGGAGGGACCGGCGGTTCTGGAAGAGCCGGATTCAACCACGCTCTGCCCGGCTGGCTACACCATCACGGTCGATCCCTTTTTGAACGTGGTGTTACAAAAGTCCGCTGCCGGACAATGACCAAGCGAGGCGTGCGCCTATGGCAGAGACAAGGTTGCGCAAGAATTTCGCGGTCTTCGATTGCGACGCCCACGTCAACGACCCACTGGAGATCTGGGAGAAGTATGTCGAGCCGGACTACAGGGATTTGGTCAGGCAGTCGTACTGGAATTATCCCGGCTATGCCATCCTCAACGGGCGGCAGACCGTCGCCGGCGGCCACGAAATTCCCGGCGAGACCATCACCATTAACGGCATCACAATTGGCGGTCCCGGCGTCGGCAAGCGCGTCCAGCGCCGCATCATGCGCAGCCGCCTGACTCGCGAGCAGCGCGAATACCTCGACCATCGCGGCGCCTATGACCCGGGCGCGCGGTTGCGCGAGCTGGATGTGATGGGAATCGACCAGGTGCTGGTGATTCCCACCATGCTCGTGCATCATTTCCCCTTCATCGAGAATGCCGACGGCGCGTGGGCGTTTGCCCGCGCCTATAACAACTGGGCTTACGACTGGTGCGCCGCGGCTCCCGACCGCCTGTATCCCGCCGCGCTGATTCCGATTCAGAATCCGGAGTACGCCGTGCAGGAGGTGCGGCGCGTGGCCCGGCGCGGCTTCCGCGTCGTGCTGGTGCGCCCGATCGATGCCAACGGCCACTACCCAAATCGAATCTTTCCCACACGCGAGCGGATGGCAGAGCCGCACGGCAATCTGCATCGAATGTTCAAGACCATCGAGGAGCAGGGATTGGTGCTGGGGATGCACACGTTCCCCGCGCCGATCGGGATCGATCGCGGCTATCAGTGGTCGCCCGGTGAGCTGGTCGAACGGACCGCGCTGGGAACCGGACGACTGGTCGTAAGCTCGACCATGAGCTTCATTTTCGAGGCGATGACCTGGCTCAGCCAGGTTCTGCTCTCAGGTTTCCTCGATCTGTATCCGCGGCTGAAGATGGCGATCTTCGAATCCAACGCGGCGTGGCTGCCCGAACTGCTCGACCATTGCGACGTGATGTTCAAACTCTACAAAAACGAGCGCAATTATCCGGCGCGCCGCCTGCCCAGCGAGGCCTTCAGCGCCCAGTGCATGATCTCCTTCGAATCCGACGAACTCGCGGTTTATCGCGACTGGGAGCGATTCCAGAAGGTCGGCATCTGGGCTTCCGACGTCTACCATCACGATTCCTCCGACGCGTGGGCCGCGCTGCGCTTTATGCAGGAGGCTGAAGTGCCGGCCGCGGCCGCCGCGATGCTGCTGGGGGAGAACGCGCGCCGCTTTTACGGTATCGACGGGCGGCTGTATGTCAGCGAGCAACACGAGATTGAACGGCCGGCATGGTTTCCAAGGGAGGATGAGGAGTTTGCGCGATGGTGGGAGAAGGAAGCCGACCCGCGCGGCTCACTGGCCGCGGCGAAGTAGGGAGAAACGCCGATGCCCGTCACGACGCCGCAAATCGTCGACGCCGACAGCCATGTTTTCGAACCCCCGGCGATTTGGGAGCAGTACCTTGAGCCCAGCTACCGCATCGCCGCGCGGTCCGCTTTTTCCTACCATCTGGCGGATGACGGCCGGACCGCCGTGATTCTCAACGGCCGGCCCGCACCGCCGATGAATCCAGGGGCACTCAATCGTCAGGCGATCTGGCGGCCGGGAATGACGCCCGAGCACATCGGCAAAATCGATCCGCGCCAGCCTTATCCGATCAATCCGGGCGCCGCGGATGCGAAAGCGCGGCTGACCGACATGGACGCGATGGGCGTCGGGTGCGCGATAATTTTTCCGACCCTGTTCGCCGAATATTTTCCGCTGGTCGAGGATCCCTATGTCGCCGCGGCGCTGGCCCGCGCCTATAACGACTGGGCTGCCGACTTCTGCCGCGCCGCTGCGCAGCGCCTGTATCCGGCCGCGGTCCTGCCCCTTCAGGACGTCGCGTTCGCAATCGAGGAGCTGCGCCGTGTCGCATCCGCCGGATTCAAGGCTTGCATGGTGCGGCCGAGCTTCTTTCAGGACCGCTTTCTGAACCATCCTTGTTACGATCCGCTGTGGGCGGAGGCTGAACGCATCGGACTGACGGTATGCGTCCATCCCTCCCCGGGCAGCGCCAATCCGCAATGGACCTCGCACGGAGCGTTTGTCGAACGCATGGCCGCCAATTTGCGCATCGGCCACAACATCGCCGAAGCGGCCGCGCCCTTCATGGATAACGCCACCGCGCTCATCGCGTTTGCATTCTGCGGCCACATGGAGAGCTTTCCGAAACTCAAGCTGGTCTTCGCACACAGCGGCGCCTCCTGGGTGGTGCTCGCGCTGGAGAAGGCCGAGACGTACCTGACCTTTTTCATGGTGGACAAGGTGTGCCTGGAGCCGGAAAAGATTTTCTTTCGCCGCAACTACCTGGTGACCTTCAATCCGTGGGAGCGTTCGATCGCGCGCCTGTACGACATCGTCGAGAACGTCGGCGCGTGGGGCTCGCGCTATCCCAATCATGACGCGGCGATGCCGGCCGAGATGGAGCGCCAGCTAGCCGCCGCCAACGTTCCGCCTGCCGCCATCGCCAAATTCATGGGCGGCAACGCCGCCGCGATCTTCGGCCTGCCGCAGGCGTAAGTTGCAATAGAGACCTCTGTCACCTTCCCCCCCAAAAGAAAGGGTGAAAGCTAAAGTGGTTTCCCTAATCGTTCAGGGAAGGCGCGCGTTAATGGACCGCCCAAGACAGCTTACTTTATGAAGCATCGGTAAAGGCCGTCACCGGCCTTTCCCTGATGCGCGAGCGTTTCGTGTTCGCGCCCCCGGTCAGGGAAGGCGCCGGGGAGAGGTCTGTGAGTCCCCGCCGACGGCGATCCTTCCCGAGTGTTGGTCGCGTAGCAGAGAGGTCCGCTCATAAGCGGCATCATCCTCACCATGGCTTGGCGGGACTCCCGGTTGCAGATGTGTTATTCGGAGTCCAGGCAGACGAACAATGCAGATGGGGAAGGAAGGAATGCCTTTTTCGGGCGATGGAGTTCTCTCGGGCGTCAGGGTTTTGGAACTGGGCCAGTTTATCGCCGGGCCGCGCGCCGGGCGGATGATGGCGGACCTGGGCGCGGAGGTGATCAAGGTCGAACCGGCGCCCGACGGCGATTTGATGCGCAACTATCCACCGCTCAAGGCTGCGCAGAGCGGCGTGTTCATGCTCGAAAACCGTGGCAAGCAAAGCGTCTGTGTCGATCTCAATCGCCCCGAGGGCGTGGAAATCGTCAGGGCACTGGCCGCCAGCGCCGATGTGGTGATTGAAAACTTCAGCCCGGGCGTGCTGGCGCGGCGCGGCCTGGATTACGATGAACTCTCGCGCAACAATCCGGGCCTGATCATGTGCTCGGTGTCGGGCTTCGGCCAGACCGGCCCGTTCGCGAATCGTCCCAGCAACGACCGGCTGGCGGTCGCGATGAGCGGGATCATGCATCTGACCGGCGACCCGGACGGACCGCCGATGCCGATCGGGACCTCGATGGCGGACTCGACCGCTGGCGTCCACGCGTTTGGCGCGATCTGCGCTGCGCTGTTTGCGCGCAGCCGGACCGGCCGCGGTCAATATGTCGACATCTCGCTGATGGAGACGCTGTTCCACACCCTGGACCTGCCGCTGGCGATTCATCTGCTCAGCAGCGGACAAATCGCGCCACAGCGCTGCGGCGTGCACAATCTCACCACTGCACCGACCGGCACCTTCAGGGCGCGCGATGGATATGTAGTAATTTCCGCCTTTTTGCATCAGTGGGAGGCCTTCGCCAACGCGATCGGCAAGCCCGAGCTGCTGACCGACCCGCGCTTTGCCACCGCGCCGGAGCGCGCGAAAAACCGCTACGCGCTGGCCGAAATAATCGAGGAATGGTTGCAATCCTTCCCCTCGCGCGAGGAGCCGCTGGCGATCCTGGCACAGCATCGGGTAATCAGCGGACCGGTTCTCGACGTGGCGCAGGCCGCCAACCATCCGCAGATGCAGGCCCGCCACGCCATGCAGGAGGTCGACCATCCAGGGGTCGGCGCGCTGGCGCTGCCAGTCGCGCCGATGCGCTTTTCCGATGAGCGCGTCGCGATCCGCGGCCGCACCCCGGCGCTGGGTGAGCACAACGAGACGATCCTGTCGCAACTGCCGAACTACACACCCCAGCGCATCGCGGACCTGACAGCCTCGGGCGTCCTGGTCAGCAAGATTCCCGCAGGCTGGGATTGAAACCGGCTCTCGCCCAGTTCCCCGAAACGTCACGGTAGGCCCGAACGTCGTTCTCCAAGTTGCACTCCGACAGCGTATTTTCCAACGCAGAGAGAAGCTCGATGTGCGGGGGCGCGGCTGCTCGAATGCCGACGGCTCCCCCCTTCTGATTCCTCGGAAGATGACGGTGTCGGCGGGTCGGCTGCCTGCGAGAGTGGGGCGTGGTTGGGCGTTTACCGGCAGCCATCGATGCCTCCGTTTGTTGGTAATACCGTATTACTGTAATGCGCGGCGCTGCCCACCAGCCGTAAGCGGCGCGCCGATTCGCCTGCCGAAAGACCGGGTCGAATAACAGAATCCGCTTTCAATCCGTCCCGCTCTTGCGCTACCTCTGGCGGGGAGGGATCCCGCTGCGGGAGGCAGGCAATGGAGCAACATTACACCGAGCGTGAGCAGCGTTTTATCGCCCTGGCAGCGGAACTGGCCGACGACTTCGCCACACGCGCCGCGCAACACGATGCCGAGGCGTCGTTTCCCTACGAGAACTACGCGCGGCTCAAGGAAAGCGGCTACACGATTCTTACCATCCCCGAGGAACTGGGCGGGATGGGCGCCAGCCTGCTCGAGCGTATCAAGGCCCAGGAGCGTCTGGCGCAGGGCGACGGCGCCACCGCGCTGGCGATCAACATGCACTTCAACACGCTGGGCCTGCTGATCGACATCTACCATCGCTCCAAGCCGCCTCACGTCGAGGCGAAGCTAAGGAAAATCGCGCAGGAGCGGCTGATTTGCGGTGGTTCCGGCTCCGAGCCCGACAACGCGATCTACAGTTTGCGCCCGCGCACTACGGCGCGGCGCGTGGAAGGCGGCTTCATCGTCAACGGGCGCAAGATCTTCGGCACCCAGAGCATCGCCATCGATTACTTCTTCGCCCAGGCGCTGTGGGAGGACGCACCGCAGGGACCTACCGTGCTGACGTTCTTCATTTCACCGCGCGAGACCCCGGGGCTGGTCTTCAAGGACGACTGGGACGTGATGGGGATGCGGGCGACGGAGTCGCGCAGCTCGGAGCTGAAGGACGCCTTTGTGCGCGACGAGGATGTCGCGGCACAGTACCGGATGGGCCGCACGCTGCGCGTCACCAAGATTTTCGCCAAGGCGCCGTTTTCAATCGGCGCACCCTATATCGGAATCGCCGTGGCGGCGCGCAATTTTGTGGTCGACTTTATGCGCGACCGCCCGCGCTTTCCGCTCAAGCATCCAATGAGCCACCTGCCCAGCGTGTATAACAAGGTGGGCGAGATGGACATGCTGATCGAGGGAGCGCGTGCCGCGATGTGGAAAGCGGCGGCTGAAGTGGACCTCGACGAATCCGTCGCCTGGTCGCGCAAGGCGGTGGCCGCGCGCATGATCGCGATCGAAAACTCGGTGCGCGTGGTGGACCTGGCGATGCGCGCGGTGGGCGGGGCCTCTTACTTCAAACGCCTGCCGCTGGAGCGGCTGTTCCGCGACGTGCGCGCCGGATTGTTCCATCCCTTCGACAGCGACGAGACGCTGGAGCTGCTGGGCAAGACCGCCTTCGGTATCGCGTGGCGGCCCGACTCCGACGACTGAGGCCGGGTTATTTGAACGCGCCGGCCAGCAGCGCGCGCGCCTGCTCGGAGCCGTTAAGCAGCCGATTCATCCGCCGCTTGATCCGCCATCGCCCCGCCTCGCGCACCATCTCCCATCGATTCGAGGACATCCGCCAGATTTTGTACGCTCCGTCCTCGTTGATGAAAACCAGCGAATAGCAGGTGGCGACCGCGTTGTCACCGTCGATCGCAACCACCGGCGAGGCGGTCAGATGTATGGAGCCTTTTCTGATCAGCGCCTGATGGGCCGCGCCCTCGTACATCTTTTGCAGCTCGCTATGGCCGGTCATCGCGGCCAGATCGCCGACGTCATAAACGCCGTCGGCGGTCCATAGATGGGCCGCAGCCTGTGCTGAGCCGCTGTCAGCGGCCGGCCCGTAGCTGAACATCAGGTTGTAAATGGCAAGCTGGTCCTCCAGCTCGCAGACGCGCTTTGCCAGCGCGCGCACCGTCGCTTCCAGGTCCATCGGGTGTCTCCTTTGCCGATTGGGGTCGCATCAGCGCTATTAGAAAAATCGCCGCGGCTGTGCAATAACAAAGCACAGCAACCATCGGGGAGGGTCGGGCCATGCAATACAATTTCGTCTCCGGCGACGATCACATGGATCTCACCTACATTCCGGCACGCCTGTGGGTGGAGCGCGTGCCTGGCAAATACCGCGAAGCGGCGCCGCAGGTGGCCGAAGTCGAAGGCAAACGGCGCTGGATATGCGAGGGCAAGCCTTGGGACCAGGGCGTTTACGGCACGATGGACAACCCGCTGCTGCGCGGCGCTATCCCGCGCGCCGGGGCCAAGGAGGAACCCGAGCCGGGCGCCTTCCGCCCCTCCACCGCGCGTTACCGCCTGGAGGACATGGACCGCGACGGCATCGATGCGCAGGTGATCTACGGACCACCGCTGCCATTGCAGTTCCACGATCCGGAACTGAAAGCGATCTGCCTCGAAGCGTACAACACCTGGCTGGCGGAATTCTGCGCCGAGGCGCCGCAGCGCCTGGTCGGCGTGGCGATGCTGCCGATGCACGACCCGCGCGCCACGGTCACCGAACTGCAGCGTGTCGCCAAACTGGGCCTGCGCGGCGCGCTGTTCGGCGTGTTCGAAGCAGCCCGGCCGGTCTTCCATGAAGATTGGGAGCCGCTGTGGGCGGCCGCCGCCGAAGCCGGTGTGGTGCTGAGCTTCCATCTGAGCGGCGGCGTGCGCAACGCCCGTTTCGACGCGCGCCGCGGCCAGATCGCGGCGCTGGTGTCGGCGCTGCCGATGCAGCTTGACGAGCCGCTGTGCGAACTGCTCTTCTGCGGCGCGCTGGACGCCTACCCCAAACTGCGCGTGATCCTGGCCGAGGCCGGGCTGGGCTGGATTCCGTATCTGCTGTGGCGGATGGACCATGAATACGACAAGCTGTTCCGCAATACGGTCAAATTGTCGGCCAAGCCCAGCGAGCTGTTCCGCCGCCACGTCTACGTCAGTTTCGAGGAGGACGACCTCGGCCTCAAGCTGATTCCTGAAATCGGCGAGGACAATGTGGTCTGGGCCTCGGACTACCCGCATCCCGACAGCACCTGGCCCAACTCGCGCAAATACGTCCAGGAGCACATGAAGGGGCTGTCGCCGGCGGTAATCAGGAAGATCACCTGCGACAACACGGTGCGGCTCTACAATCTGGGCTGAACCCGGAGCAAACCCGGCACCGGGCCAATGGCGTCGAAAGGAACGCTGGGATAACATCGCGGACTTAAACTGCGGCGCGGCCTCGCCACCACGGCAGGCCGCGCCAGCTTTGTTCGCGGAGCCGCATCAAGATGGAGATCAATGGCAAGGCCGCCTTGATTACGGGCGGTGCCTCGGGTATCGGCAAGACCACCGCGCGGATGCTGGCGGCCAAAGGTGCCAGCCTGATGCTCGTCGACGTCAACCAGCAGTTGGGCGAGGAGACCGTCACGTCGATCGAAAGCGGCGGCGGGCGCGCCGCGTTCGTGCGCGCCGACGTGCGCGACGAAACCCAGATGCGCCGCGCGTTCGAACAGGCGCTGGCGCGCTTCGGCCGGCTGGACATCGTGTTCAACAACGCCGGCATCGCCACCCCGCAGCCCGGCTTCACGCGGATCGCGGTCGAACAGTGGAAGCGCGTGCTGGATATCGATCTGATGGGCGTGGTGCTGGGATGCTACCTGGCGTTTCCGCTGATGCGCGAAAACGGCGGCGTGATCGTCAACACGGCCTCGATGGCCGGGGTGTATCCGATCCCGGGCGACCCCGTCTATGCCGCCGCCAAAGCGGGCGTCATCCATCTGACCCATTCGCTGAGCTACTGGTCCAAGCGCCGCATCAGGGTTAATTGCGTCTGTCCCGGTATCGTCGACACCCCGCTGTCGCGCGCGCAGGCGCGCGAGGAGAAGGCTGCCGGCCGCCAGGCACCCCCGGCCAGAACCTTGATGCAGCCCGAGGCGATCGCCGAGGTGGTGCTCAACTTCATCGAGGACGACAGCCAGGCCGGCCAGGTGGTCGAAGTGCGGCCCACCGGCGCGCGCGTCGTCGAGGCCCGCCGCGCTCCCCAGCATCGCTAATGAGGCGATGCGGGCTAACCCAATTCGATGGTTTCATCTCCCGCAACTCACGCCGCGTAGGGCGGCGCGTCGGCGACATCGGGGGCGTCCAGACGAAAAGCGTTTGAGGATCGATTTCTGCGTCTCGCCGGATGCCAGCAGACCCGGCAGGCGCGCAACCGGGAAGCGAAGAGCGCCTCCAGGTACGATTATAAGCAAGGGCCGTTCATCTGCCTTCTACTGCAATGGGCCGGCTGCAGCGCGCAGACTGCACTTGCTGATTAGCGGCTAACCCGGTCCTGAAAAGGCCGCGATTTTTCGCGACAGTCGGCGCGGGTCTGAACATGGCATCGGGCTTGCTCCCCTTTGTACGCGACGCGGGCTAAGCTGGCAGCAAAGACCAGCGGCGGCGCGTCAAGGCGCTCGCAACGGGGGCGCACCCGATGCTTGTTTTTTTGATTGCCGCACTAATCATCTTCGCTGTCGTTCAGCGCCATCGGTACCGGCGGCTGGACCGGATGCAGGGTTGCGATCGATGGTCGCGCAGATGGGAGCGATGGCAGCCCGGCGCCGATTCCAGTCACTGGAACGCCGAGAAATGGGACAAATGGAACCGGCAATGGCAGGAGTGGGAGAAATGGGCCGGGCAAGCGCGCGAGCAGGCGGCCGACGTCGAGGACCAGATCGCACGCAAGATCGAACGAGCCGAACAGCGTATCCGGCGCGAGGCGGAACGGCTGCGCCGCTATGCGCGTTCGGCCGCCCACCCGGAGCCGGCCAATCCGCAGCCGTCAACCGGCGCTGCGCAGCGCCGTGATCCGGCGGCTGATGGCGGCTCCGCACAGACCCGGGGATTTGCCGACGAGGAGGAGCGCAAGGCCTATCTGCGCGCCCGCAAACGGGCTGCACAAGAAGCAGGCTTTTACGTCCATCTGATGTGGTATGGGATCGTGATCGGTTCCTGCCTGCTGGTCAACCTTGTCACCACGCCTTCCTTCCAATGGTGGGTGTTCCCGGCGCTGGGATGGGGCATCGGGCTGGTCAGCCATTTCGGCGCCGTTTACGGATGGCGCTGGATTCATCAGCGCGTCTTCGAACCGGCGATCCAGCGCGAAGTGCGGCGCGAGGTCACGATCGAAAAGGAAGCGCTGCGCACCGAAAAGCAGGCCTCGCTCGATGAATTGACCGCCAGCTTTGCGCACGAGATTCGCAACCCGATCGCCGCCGCCAAAAGCCTGGTCCAGCAGATGGGCGAGGATCCGACCTCGACCGAAAACGTCGAATACGCACGGGTCGCGCTCGAAGAACTGGCGCGCGTGGAGCGCAGCGTCTCGCATCTGCTGAAGTATGCCAAGGAGGAGGACTATCACTTCGACAACGTCAATCTGGCGGCGGTGGTCGACGCCGCCATCACCCAGATGCGCGGCAAACTGGAGGCCAAGGACGTCGCCGTGTCGCGCAATTACATCGGCGGCCCGACGGTGCGCGCCGACGCCGACAAGCTGCGCCAGGTGTTCACCAACGTGATCGACAACGCGATCGATGCGATGGAGTCCAACGCGGGCGAACGGCGGCTTGAAATCGGCATCCGCGCGCTCGTGCCGGGCGCGGCGGCGGTGGCGATTCGCGACAACGGATGCGGAATTCCGCAAGACAAGCTGAGCAGGATTTTCAACCCGTTTTACACCAGCAAAGCCAACGGCACCGGGCTTGGAATGGGTATCGCCAAGAAGGTCATGGACGCCCACAACGGGCGCATCGAGGTTCGCAGCCAGGTCGGCGCCGGCACCGAGTTCCTGATCTCGATCCCGATTTCCGACGCGCTGCGCACAGCCGAAAACACGGCGGGCGCGAGGAGGCCTGACGCCGCCTTCAACCAAAACGGCGCAAACGGTGCCCGCAGCGCCGACGGCCGCGCTGGCGCGTCCGCCGATGACGCGGATGGCGGGGCGCGGCCCGACCTGCGGCCCGACACGGAGAGCGATCGATGAAGGGCCGGCTGCTGATCGTTGACGACGAGCGCAGCATCCGTTTTGCGCTGGGCGGCCTGTTCCGCAAGGAAGGCTACGAAGTCGAGACCGCGGAGTCGGCCGAGCAGGCGCTGGAGATGGTCAAGGCCGGACTGTTCCACGTGATCATCACCGATCTCAGCATGAAAGGGATGAACGGGCTTGAGTTGCTGCGCACGGTGCGCGAACTGGACCCGGCTTGCGCGGTGCTGATGATCACGGCCTACGGCACCCAGCGCATCGCGGTGGAGGCGATGAAGGCGGGCGCCGAGGACTATCTGCCCAAGCCCTTTGACAACGACGAACTGCGCATCAAGGTGCGCAACGCGATGGAGAAGCAGCTCCTGCGCCGCGCCTACAATCAGTTGGTCGAGCAGGTCAACCTTGAGTCGGGCCGGTTTGCCGGGATGATCGCGAAGTCGCGCGCGATGATGCGCGTGTTCGAGACGATCGAGAAGGTCGCGCCCACCGACGTCACGGTGCTCATCCGCGGCGAGTCCGGCACCGGCAAGGAACTGGTGGCGCGCGCGATTCACGCGCGCAGTCCGCGCGCCAAGCGCAGCTTCGTGGCAGTCAATTGTGCGTCGTTTTCGCGCGAGCTGGTGGAAAGCGAGCTGTTCGGCCATGAGAAGGGGGCCTTTACCGGCGCGGTGGCCCGCCGCGAGGGCAAATTCGAAGCCGCCGACGGCGGCACGCTGTTCCTCGACGAAATCGGCGACATGAGCCTGGAAACCCAGGCCAAGCTGCTGCGCGCGATCCAGGAAAAGCGCTTCGAGCGGGTCGGCGGCAATCAGCCGCTGGCCGTCGACGTGCGCATCATCGCCGCCACCAACCAGGACCTGGAGGCGATGGCGGCCAGCGGACGCTTCCGCGAGGATCTTTATTACCGCATCAAGGTGGTCGAAGTGCGCATCCCGCCGCTGCGCGAGCGTCCCGAGGACATCGCGCCGCTGGCGATGTACTTCCTGGAGGAGGCCTGTAAAAGCTTCGGCACCGTGCACAAAACCCTGTCGCCCGAAGCGATGCGCGCATGCGTGGAGCATCCGTGGCGCGGCAACGTGCGCTCGCTCAAGGCGGCGATCGAGCAGGCGGTAATCCTCTCCGCCGCAACCGAAATCACCGCCGATGAGTTGCTGGGCGGCGAAGCGGCGGCGTCGCGCGCTCCGGCGATGCCGCGGCCTGAGGCGATCGTTCAGCCCGCCGCGCCCGCGTCAGCCGACGGCGTGGGTGAGCTGAAGTTCCGCGAGGCCAAGGAGAAATTCGTGGCGCAGTGGGAGCGCGATTTCATCGTTGGCGCCCTGCGTGCCAGCGGCGGCAATATCTCGCGCGCGGCCGAACGCGCCGGGATGTACCGGCAGAGTTTTCAGCAGAAGATGCGCGAGCTTGGCGTCAGCGTCGCGGAGCTGGGACTGAAGTCCGAAGACGAGTAGTGCGTTGCAATGGAGCAGTTATGGATGAAACCGCGGGTAATGTCAGCGATCGCAACGGGAGCATCAGGATTCATCCGCCGCTGCTCGCCCTGGGACTGCTGCTTGCCACACTGATAATCCATCTGCTCGGCGGCCACCATCATCGCGTTCATTTTCACTCGCTGGCCGGCTTGCTGCTGGTCGCGGCGGGCACGGGGCTGTCCGCCTATGCCGCGGCGCTGTTCTCGGCCCGCGACACGACGCGAAATCCCTACGGCGAACCAAGCCAGCTCGTGACTATCGCGCCATACACGTTCACCCGCAATCCGATGTATCTCGGAGTCATCATTATATTGCTCGGCTTCGCCGTCTTTTTCCGATCGCCGGTGATGGTACTGGCACCGATTATATTTTTCCTGATCATCGACCGAGTGGTTATTCCCCAAGAAGAGCAAACACTGGAGCACGCCTTCGGCGCCGCCTACCAGGATTATCGACGCCGCGTCCGCCGCTGGCTTTAAGATTCATTGAAGGAGAACGGCAGTGTTTTTCTCAAGGCTGGCCAATCTGGTCAAGGGCAAATTCACCCGATGGCTCAAGCGGCGCGAGGTGCGCGACCCCGAGGCCGTGTACGAGTCGGCGATCGCCGACCGCCTCCGACGCTATACGCAGCTCAAGTCTGCCGCCGCCGGCGTAATCTACATGAGGACCAAGCTGGAGCGCGAACTGAGAGATAAATCGCGCGAGCTCGGCGAGGTCGAGGAGCAGGCCGGCCAGGCGGCCGACCTTAACGAAGACCAATGCGCGCTGCTCCTCATCCACCGCAAGCATGAACTGGAAGCTGAGATCGAGCGGCTCAAAGAGGACCTCTCGCAGCTCACCGCGGAGGCGGAGGGCGCCAAGCGCAACCTCGTCGCCTTCAAGGGCGAGATCGACAAGCTCAAGGCGGAGAAGGTCACGATGGTGGCGCGGCTGCGCAACGCGCAGGCGCGCACGCGGATTGCGCGCGCGCTGGAGGAGCTTCCCTACGAGGAGGATTTGCGCGCCCTGGCCGAAGTGCGCGAATCGATCGCGCAGGCGCTGGCCGAAGCCGGGGTGAATCGCGAAGTCCACGACGCGGAAGTCGATCGCAAGCTCGAGGAAATCCGCCGGCGCAATGCACAGACCAAGGCACAAGCCGAGTTGAGCGAATTAAAGCGCCGCCGCCGCCCACCATTGGCCCCGTTGGATCTGTTCGCCAACGGAACCAATGGCGCGCGGCACGAATCAGCCGCGCCGGAGAACTGATCTTCCCGCCGCTCAGAAGGGAGCTGGAGATGCTTACGAAAGCTCGAAGCCCGGCAGGCGCACGGCCTTGCGGTCGAAGGTCAGGGTTGCGCTGCATCCAGCTTCGATGCCCGCGCGCTGCAATCAGGGCGTCAGCAAATGACCGGTCGTCCTTGTTCGTTCCCTGGCGCAGAATGACCCGTCGATTGCAACCGCGCCACGTACTCAACGGAACCCGGCATCGCTCAGGATTGAAGCGCATCACATGCAGACGCCGGGTGGCCGCGGCGATGATCTTTATCTTTGCCCCGCTAAGGCCCGGGCTTCGGCCCCGCTTACTGCACGCGGCGCATTAGCTGGAGGATGTCATAGCCGGTGATTTCGTGGCTGCGCGCGGACCAGTCGGCCAGCTCCTCCTGCGACACCAGTCCCATCTGGACGCCCTTGGCCAGGTCCATCAGGGCAATCTTGATGGTGGCCTCATCGATCATGTCGCCGGTCTTGGGGTCAGCCATCGAGCCGCCGCCCTTTTCGTGATACAGCTTGACGACCCGCCGTGCCTCGTCGATTTGCTCGGGCGTCGGTGAGAAGCAGGCGTTGGCGATCTCGGCTTGCTGCGGATGAATGACCCAGGTGCCATCCATCCCGAGGTTGGCCGCGCCGATGTTCTTTTCGCGCAGCCCGCGCTCGATTTCCGCCACGCGCTCGGGCGGATCGTCCTTGCGTATCAGGCGCAGATAGACGTTGTCGATCGCATGCAGTCCGGCCGCCTTGGCGGCAACCACCACCGCCTGCTTGGCATAATGGAAGTTGCGGTTCTGATCGTCGACGATCTCACGGATGCCCAGGTTGGCGGCGAAATCGGCGATTCCGAAAATCAGCCCCGCCATCCGATCCGAAGCGGTCGCGATGTCGTAGGCCTTGATCAGGGCGTGGGGCGTTTCGATCAGCGATTCGATCTGAACCCTGTATTTCCATCCGCCGCGCCGCTCGAGATCTTCCAGCAGCCTGGATACCGCGACGATCTCCTCGGGACCGCGCGTCTTGGGCAGGATAATGCCGTGGAAGCGGTTGGGCGCACCCAGCATCACCGCCTCCATGTCGCCCTTGAAGAAAGAGGAGTGGATGTTGTTGGGGCGGATGGTGACGACCTTCTTGCCGAAGTCCAGCGTGTTGAGCGCCTCGACCATTACCTTGCGGCTTTTCTCGCCCTTGAACTCGTAGGGGCAGGCGTCTTCGAAATCCGCCATCACGTGGTCCACCGGCGCCTTGACCGGATCGGCCGCGTTCTGATGCAGCTTGAAATTGTGACCCGGATAGGTCATCTCGGTGCGGGGAATGACAAAGCGCTTGCCGCCGTCGAGAACAAACATCGTCTATAGCCTCTTCAGGAATTTTTCAGAAAATATGACTTGCGCTTGAGCAGCACGGCACGCTCGATTTCCACCACCACCGTACCGTCGGAGCGCTTGCCGACCAGCTTGAACTTGACGATCCCCGCGTCGGGCCGATGCGAGTCGCGCTTTTCCAGCACCGTGGACTCGGCGTAGATCGTATCGCCGTGGAAGACCGGATTGGTGTGGCGCCCGTTGTCCATCTCCAGCTCGGCGATTGCGTTTTCGCTGGTGTCCTCCGAAGCCAGACCGACCACGAAGGCGAGCACCACGCCGCCGTACACCACGCGCCGGCCGCTGAAGTAGGTCTCGGGCTCGCGGTCCACCAGATGCTGGTTGAAATGAAGCTCGGCGGTGTTCATCACCAGCGAGGTGAACATGTGATTGTCGGTTTCGGTGATGGTGCGGCCGCGCTGATGGACCAGCGTGTCGCCGACGTTGAAATCCTCGAAGTAACTGCCCTCGGCGGTGATGCTCATCTTCCTACTGCTCCATGATGCGGCGCCCGATGACCTCGAGCTGGATTTCGCTGGTGCCCTCGAAGATCGACAGCACCCGCGCGTCGCGCCAGAAGCGCTGCGCGTTGAACTCCATCGAATAGCCGTATCCGCCGTGAATCTGCATCGCCTCGCGCGTAACCCGTTCCGCCATCTCGGCAGCAAACACCTTGGCCAGTCCCGCCTCGTAATCACATCGCTTGCCGGTGTCCTTCTGCGAGGCCGCGAAGTAGGCAAGCTGGCGCGCCGCCTCGATCTCCACCGCCATGTGCGCCAGCTTGTGCCGGATCACCTGATGGTTTCCGATCGGCACACCGAACTGGGTGCGCTCTTTGGCGTACTTGACCGCGCATTCGTAGGCGGCCTGCGCCACGCCCACGCCGCGCGCGGCAGTCTGGATGCGCGCCGCCTCGTAGGTGTTCATCAGTTGATAGAAGCCCTGCCCTTCCTTGCCGCCGATCAGGTTGCCCGCCGGCACGAACGCGTCATCGAAGGACAGCGCGTAGCTGTTCATGCCGTGATAACCGATGGTCGGGATTTTGGAGCCGGTCAGATGGGGCGGCGCGAAATCGTCGCCCGGCGTCTTTTCGAACAGCATCAGCGACAGGCCCCGATGCTTTTTCGACGCGTCGGGGTCGGTGCGCGTCATCACGGTCAGAATATTGGCGCGGTTGGCGAACGTACACCACATCTTGGCGCCCTTGAGCAGGTAGCCGTCGCCGTGCCTGACCGCACGCAGCTTGAGCGAGGCGGTGTCCGACCCGGTGTCGGGTTCGGTAAACGCCGCCGCCGTCATCACTTCACCGCGCGCAATTTTGGGCATGAAGTTCTGCTTTTGCTCAGGGGTGCCGTTGTTATGGATGAGGCTGCCGGTGATGAGGTTGCGGGTCATCACCGAGCCCACCGAAAGCCATCCGCGCGACAACTCCTCGGTGACGATCGCCATCGACACGAAGTCCAGACCCATCCCCCCTTCTTCGGGCGGAAAGATGATGCCGAAGTAGCCCAGTTCGGCCATCTTCTGGATGATGTGTTCGGGGATTTGCGCCTCCTGGCGGTCGAGGTCGTTGGCGATCGGCACCACCTCATGCTCGACGAACTCGCGCACCGAGCGGCGGATTTCCTCATGTTCGGGCGTTACGGACGGCATCGTTGCATCACTCCTTGGCGGCGCCGGGATTGCGTTTGCGAATCAGCACTGGCCGCTCGTACTCGAGCACCTTCTCGCCGCGCTGATTGAATCCCGTGGTGCGAAACTTCACCACCCCGCGGTCGGGGCGCGAGGCTTCGCGCTTGGACAGCACTTCGGACTGCGAAGTCAGCGTATCGCCGGGATAGACAGTGGCGAGGAACTTGACCTTCTCGTATCCCAGATGGGCGATCGCACGTTCGCTGAGGTCCTCCACCGACAAGCCGAAGACCACGTTGAGCACCAGCAGGTGATTGACGATGATGTCGTTGTAGCCCAGGCTACGGGCGTATTCGCGGTTGAAGTAAACCGGATTGAAATTCATCGTCACGCTGGTGAACAGCGAGTTGTCGCCCTCGTTGATGGTGCGGCCCCAATGATGCTTGAACACCTGGCCCACTTCGAAGTCTTCGAAGTAGTGTCCCCGTTCGATTTTCCTGACTGCCATCTTACACCACTATGCCGGCCTTCGATTCGACCCTGCGATACCTATAGAGTTACAGGCGAGGCTTGTCTGAGGCCGTTTAGTTCCTCTGGCCCCCGCCGGCTGCCGCTTATGGCACCGGATAGCTCCGGCCAGCCTAAACGCTCAGGGGGAGCGCCGGTTGATTTCTACGGAATTCCCATGGATCAATCAACTGTGCGGCGGGCCGGGCAAGCCGCGGCGCAGTGGACAAGGGTTGTCTGAAGGGCGCCGAAAGGCTACCTATGTTGGGTTTTCAGTCGCAAATCCTCAAGCAGTTTGCGGAGCGTTTAAAACATGAAGGCGGTCATATTCGAGAAAAACGGCGGCCCCGAGGTCCTTCAATATAAGGATACTCCCGAGCCCAGGCCCGGCCACAACGAGGTACTGATCCAGGTCAAGGCGTCGGCGTGCAACTACAACGACATCTGGGCGCGGCGCGGGTTGCCCGGAATGGAAATCATCCTGCCGCACATTTCCGGCTCGGACGTATCGGGGGTGGTGGCCGAAATCGGGCCCGGCGTGCGCAACGTCAAAGTCGGGGACGAGGTGATCGTCCATTGCGGAATCTCCTGCCGCGAATGCGAAGCCTGCACGGCGGGCAACGAGTTCTTCTGCAAGGACTTCAAAATCTGGGGCTTCCAGACCGGTCCGCTCGACGGCGGCCACGCCGAGTTCTGCAAGGTTCCGGCCGTCAACGTCCTGCCCAAGCCCACCAAGCTCAGTCACGAGCAGGCCGCCTCCATCCCGCTGGTGCTGGTCACGGTATGGCGGATGCTGGTGACGCGCGCCAACATCCGCGCCGGCGATTTCGTGCTGATCTGGGGGGCCGCCGGCGGCCTGGGCATCATGGCCATCCAGGTCGCCAAATTGTTCAACGCCCGCCCGATCGCGGTCGCCTCGGGCGACGACAAGCTCAAGATGTGCAGTGAGCTGGGCGCGGAGTTCGTGATCAACCGCAGCAAGCAGGACGTCTTCAAGGAAGTGCGCAAGTTCACCGGCGGCAAGCGCGCCGATATCGTGTTCGAGCATACCGGCGCCGACACCTGGCC
>JAJPHZ010000029.1 GCA_021325025.1 Pseudomonadota bacterium
CATCGATGTACTGGGTAATTCGTCCG
Organism: Pseudomonadota bacterium; assembly: GCA_021325025.1. Lineage (GTDB taxonomy): Bacteria > Desulfobacterota > Binatia > Binatales > Binataceae > JAJPJA01. Next base: position 27 of record JAJPHZ010000029.1, read on the forward strand.
GCTCATCGCTGCCCCACACCGTGAAGATGTAGGCGCGCCATTCGGTGGTGAAAGTCTGGATAGTGTGCGGGCCGATCGGCCGGACGGGCAGCTCCTGGCCTTCCTTGACGTCGTTGAAGTAACGAATCATGTGGTTCTGGAAGGTCTTGTAGTATTCGAACTTCTGCGCCTCGATATTATCGAGATCCTCCATCGTCCACTGCGGCGGCGTGCGCTGTTCGGCGAAGGAATTCATCGCGCGGGCGTTCTCCGCGCGGTAGCGGATTGAGGTCGAGCGCTGCTTGGCGATTACTTCGCCGCGCTGGTTGATGTAGGTGGTATCGCCGCGCGAGAACATCGTCGGCCCGGCGAACTTGGTATGCGTCACCCGGTAATCGAACAGCATCCGGTCCGACCGGATCTTGTCGCCGGCCCGGATGCGCGGGCCGTAGAACCACCACTCGTCGCCGCCGAACAGCATATGCGTGCCCGCGATGTAGCCCTGGATTGCGGGAACCGCGCCGTGCCCAGAGGTGCAGTTAACCGTGAAGGATTGCGGAGCAACGATTTCGCCGAGCGCGCTTTCAGCCGCATACTTCTCGTCGTAATATAGAGGGTTGGGATTCTGCATACCCTGCGCCCAGCGGCGAATATCGGTCAGCGTGATCGGTTCCTTCAACTGGCCGCCACCCAGCGGCACGCCGACCCATTTGTCGGTCTCAGTGGTGTCCAGCGGTTCCATGTTTATCTTGTCAACTTTCTCTGCCATCTCTACTGCTCCTCCGCTATGGCAAATGACAAAGCTGGTGTCTCTGAAATGGAAGCGTTACCACTCCCGGCGCCCGAGCGCTAGCGGGTTACGGAAAAAACGATTTTCCGCAACCTGCTCCCTCACGCTAGTCTCTCCCAGAGGGAGAGAAGTAAAGGAAAGCGGCCATCTTTTATCCAGGGTGCGGAACGCACGTGTCTTCATGAGGGCACAAGCATCCTTTTCCGCACCCTGTTAGAGCGTGATGCCCGCCTCCGCCAGCCGCCTCTGTTCCTCGGCGGACAGTCCGAGCACCTCGCCCAGCACATAGGCGTTGTGCTCACCCAGTTGCGGTGCGCCGTCGGTAACCGCTGCGCCGCGGGACATCCTCCAGGCGGGTCCGACGATAGGTCTGCTCTGCCCTGCCCCGCCGGTTACCGTACGGTAAAACTCCCTTTGCCAGAGATGCTGGTCGGAAATCAAATCAATCGAGTTCTGACTCTTGGCGGCCGCGATGCCGCGTTGCTGCAGCGACGCGGCCAGCGCCCGCGCATCGTGGCGCAAGGTCCATTGCGTAACCAGGCGGTCCAGCTCGCTCTCGTTGGCCTTGCGATCGGCGCGCGTCCTGAAGTGGGGATGCTCGGCCAGGGCGGGCTGACCCATCGCATCGGCCAGCTCCCTCCAGGCCTGATCCGAAGAAACCGCGATACTGATCCAGTCGCCGCCGCGACAGGGATATACGCCGTGCGGCGCCATCTCCGGATGGCGGTTGCCGTCGCACACCTGCAGCCGGCCATTGAGCGTGAAGTCCATGATCGTGTCGCCGATCATGCTGCTCATCGTCTCAACCGCGGAGACGTCCACGAACTGGCCGGCGCCGGTGCGGCGGCGATGCATCAGGGCGACCACCGCGGCGAAAGCGGCGGCGGTGCCGAAGGTTGCGTCGCCGTAGCGGATATTCATCCCGGCCGGCGGCTCCCCTTCGTAACCGACCATGAAAGTTACTCCGCCCAATGCCGCAAAGCTGGGCGCATAGCCGGTTTGATAGGCCAGCGGTCCCTCGCTCCCGTACATGCCCATCGATACGTAGACGATGTCAGGCTTTACGGCTTTGACCGCCTCGTAGCCCAGCCCCAGGCGATCGATGGCACCGGGCCGCAGGTTCTCGAGCAAAACATCGGACTTGCTCAGCAACTCCAGCACCAGTGCGCGGCCTTCTTTGGACTTGACATCGATCTGCACGCTCAGCTTTTGCGGATTGACCGCCTGGAAACCCGGAGCCTGGTTGACCTTGACGCCGCCGTAGCCTCGTGAGGGGTCGAGCGAGCCGAGGCTTTCGATCTTGATCACCTCGGCGCCCAGGAAGGCCAACAGCTTGCCGCCAAACGGGCCCGCCCACACCCGCGTCAGCTCGACCACGCGTACACCTTGTAGCGGTCCGCCCCGCGCCTGATTGCTCATGAGTGATGTTCCCCGCCGGCGCGCGCCGGCCCAGCCTCGGCAGTCGTGCCGGACAATGCTGCCAGCTTTGCTTCAGTATGCTGTCCAAGCAAGGGCGCCGGTCTGACGATTTTGGCGCGCGTTGCGCTCAATTTATAGGGCACGGTGGGATATGCGGCCGTGCCCAACACCGGATGATCCAGCTCGGCGAAGAATCCGCGATAGACATATTGGGGCGAGCGTTGCAGGTCGCCCGCATTTTTTACCGCCACCAGCGGCAGCCCCAGTTTCTGGGCTTGCGCCGATACCTCGTCGCGGCCGCGCGTCTTGAGAAATGCCCCAAACTCCTGACGGCACTTGGCAACGCGCTCGGGCGTACACTCAAGCTCCATCCAACGTTCGGGAAAGGAATTCATCCATTGCGGATTGCCCATGAGCTGACGCATCGCCGCCCAATGCCCGCGTTCGGACAGCCACAGATAGACGTAGCCGTCCCGGCACGCAAAGATCGTGGCCGGACCCCACAAATCGAACACGGTGCGCCTGGGCGTCGCCTCCATGTCGCCCGCCACCAGTTGTCCCAGGACATAGTCAACCCGGGAGGCCAGAACCGCCTGCGCGGACACGTCGATGAACTGTCCGCGCCCGGATTCTTCCCGCCCGTACAATGCCGCAACCACGCACAGCGCCGCATCCAGCCCGGCTTCGTAGCTGGGGAGGAAGCGTCCGGGCCCTTTAAGCGGCGGTTTGTTGTCGTCGGCAGCCGTTGGCGTGTGGTAACCCCAGCCGCTGGCGTGGAAGACGTTGAGGTCCTCGGCGTGCGCGCGGTCCGCGGGCGCATCCTGACCATAGGGCGTAATGGCGCACAGGACCAGTCGCGGATACCTGTCCTGAAATGTCCCAGGATCGAGCCCCACGCTCTTCAGCCAGCCCGGAGCGTGATCGTCGATCACGGCGTCGGCACGGGCCACTAACCTGCCCAGCGTCGCTGCGCCGGCCGGCGTCGAAAGTTCGAGCGCGACGGAATTCTTGTTGGTATTCAGATAGGCAAACAACCCGCTTCTTTCCACGCCGGCCTCGCCCGCCGCGAACGGGCCCAGGCTGCGGGTGGGGCTGCCGCAGGCGGGCCTTTCAAGCTTGATCACCTCGGCGCCGAAGTCCGAGAGCAGCTTGCCGCAATATTCGCCGCACACGCTTTCCGACAGCTCCACTATCCTGAAATCGCTTAAAGCAGACATCGCACAGGGCCTCAGGAGCCGCGGCGTCCGGACTGGCTCAGCCGCCATTCCGGGGGAAACTTGGCTTCGGTCTCTTTAACCATGGAGGCGAGCCCGCGTTTGAGAACCTCGGAGTTGAGCACAAACTCGCCCTCGTCGGCGTGCAGGTGCGCGCCCAACGATTCAACCAGTGAGGTGAGAATGCTCCCCATATATTCTCCCCGGTACTGTTTATATATTTCCAAAAACGTCTTCTGGACGACGATCCTGTCAGTCGGCCCGTTGCGCACGCATGCAAGTGCATACTTCTCAACTTCTTCTTCCAGCCGCGCACGCGGCACCATGCTGTTGATAAATCCGCATTCATACATCTCCTGGGCCGTGAACGGGCGTCCAGTGAACAGCATCTCCTGAAACTTCCGCAGGCCGATGGTCTCGATCCATGTCCACAGACGCGGACCCCAGCCGGAATAACGAAATGCCGCATGCCCATACAGGGCATCATCCGAGGAGATAAGCAGGTCAGCATCGCCGGCCTGATAGAAGTGCCACCCGTAGCAATAGCCCTTCGCTTCGACGATACTAATCTTCTTGAATTCCTGAAGACTGCGGCACCCGCCTCTGGTTGAGGCGTACAGCGAGCCGAAGTTGAAGCCGCGGCGGAAGGACCCGGGCGGAGGAGGCTTGACGCCCGCATCTTGGGGGAAGGCGTATTCGGCGAGCGGATCGGCGGCCATCTTCTCCTGCTGTTCCGGTAAATCGGCACCTGACCCGAAGTGATCGCCGGCGCCGCGAATCACCACCACCTTCACGTCATCGTCCGCGTTGGCCTGCCGCAGCAGTTCGCCGTAACGAATGCGCATTGCCGTATCGGGTGCGTTCAACCGGTCCGGACGGTTGAGCGTCAGGTAGGCAATCTTGTTTTTGACGTCCTTCTCATAGAGCATCATCTCTTCAGCGGTTCGTGTCTCGCGGCCGGCCATGGTTGTCCTCCTTGGACTGTCCAATTATCGAGATAGCACTGGTCCCATTGCGCGTCCGTGCGGTCGAAGCCGCGCGCCACACGCTTATCGCATGATCTTTTGCAGCCCTCCCGGTGAACCGTAACGGCTAACGTCCCAGAATTGCCTGGGAACTTCCTGGTTGACGGTAAAGACGTCTCCGCCCACCAGCGACATGCTGGCGTGCAGGTTCTGAAAGTCGATCATCCAGTTCACACCGCCGGCTTCCGGAAGGTAGCCGCCGCCGGGGATCGGATGGGGCGACTGCAGGTATCCGTTAAGTTTCCAGAACCGGTGCTGCGCGTCATACAGATCGATCCATATTACGTTCCAGGTGCGCGGGTCGGCGTATATCCGCCGCAGTCCGTAACAATAGCCGCTGCTCATGGTAGGCACGCGCGAAAGGTCCAGCACCACAGCGTCAAAGACCTGCCATTTGCCGATCACCGGTTTGGGGAAAAGAAAACGGGGATAATAGTTGTCCTTGACGTTGTAGAGCGCGCGGTTGTCGGGGGTGGGGCGGAATATCAGCATCTGCCGGTGGCCCACGAAGCTGGCCTGAAACCAACCGACCGGGAGTGGAACCCCCCAGTAAGTGTCGTCGCCGACGTAGTCGGTGCCAGCATACGGCGCACATCGCGCTCCGGCGGACAGCCGCAGCGACCGGCGCAACGACGGCAGAAATACGTAAAACTCCGGCACCGTCTGTGGATTGTCCCGGATCAGGTACAGCGGAGTAGTATACTTGGACTGCTCGGGTGCCACCAGTTCGTTGTAGTAGCTGGCGAAATAGCCAGGCATTTCCCGCGCGTAGCCTGGAAAGCCCGGATCGACGAGATGGGTGAACTGCAAATAGACCTGGTAGGATAAATTCTCGGTTTTGTTGAGATAGCGGTCGATTGCGTAGCCGACGCTCTGATAATAGTTAATCGCGCCGATATAGTGGTAATACAGGTTGTAAAGCAGTTTGTAGGCAGCATCGGGACCGGAGTAGTCGGGAAAGGGCGTGCCGGCGGTGTACCCTTCGACGGTGTAGCCGCCGCTGGCGAGCTTAATCAGCCGGGTCTGGCCCTTATACTTCTCGGTCGCATCCCACCATTGGCGGGGGACAGGATAATCCACCGTGGGCCCGACCTCCATCGCCCAGTCCGGCGGCAGACTCCAGACGCTGGCGCCTTGGAGGATTTTCTGCAGGCCCAGCGGCATGAAGTCCCGGTATTGCTGCCAATTTTGCGCGGTGATCACGGTGCCCGGCGCAATCGCAGGCTGCTTTGCATCGGCAGCCCCTGCTGCGGATGCGATCAGGCACAAACCAAGTAATCCAGCCATCAGTCTTCTTGCCATGGGTCCCTCCCACCCCCGATGCTTCAAGTTACGCGATACTGCCTGAGGATTGTCTGTTGAAGGCTAGGACGGCATCGCCGCCTTTTTTTCTTTCCAGCGCGCGAATGCCATCTCGACGCTCTTTTGCGCGTCGCCGGCGGCGGCCGCGAAATCCTCCTTGAGCCGCTCGAAGGATTGCCGCCGATGTTCGTTGACCCTGGCAAAATGCGGCATGACGAACCGGGCATACAGCTCGTAGGATTTCTTGGTGTTCTCCCACTCCGCCCAGTTCGTCGCCAGCGTCAACATGACGCCGAAATCACCCTGCTTCTTTTGCAGCTTTTCGATGAGCGCGATCGCGTCCGCTGGGGTGCCGATCGCGGCTCTTCCGGAGTTGACCAGCAGGTCAACAGGATCGCCCTGGTCCAATGGTCCGAAAATGCCCCCTCTCGGCGAGGGGCGGCTGAAATACTCGCACCAGCGCGCCAGGCCGGCGGCAACGTCGGCCCGAGCTTTTTCACGGGTTTCGGCGATGTATATCGGCGCCACCAGCCGCAATTGGCGCGGATTCATGCGCAGACCCCGCTCGGCGGCCACCCGGTTGGCGATTTCCCAGTTCTCGGCCAGCACGTCGAAGCCCTGCGGCTCCGTCGCGGCCAGGCAAAGCATGCCCACCCCATAAAGACCGGCGAGCATGCCGCCCGATGGCGAAACCGCACTGGCCACCGCCACTTCGGGATGCGGATGCGAGTACGGCAGCAGGTGGACACGCGCCTTGTTGAGGTTGTACCACGACGAGCTTTCCGTAACTTCCTCGCCCCTGAGCAGGCGCAGTACGACATCGAGCCCCTGAGCCAACAGGTCCCGCTGCGCCTTGATGTCCACGCCCAGCATCATGGCGTCGGTCGGCAACAGTCCCGGACCGAACCCAAACATGGCGCGGCCCATGGTCATGTGATCGAGCTGGATGATGCGTTCGGCGACCATCAGCGGATTGTGGAACGGCAGCGAGATTACGCCGGTGCCCAGGCGGATGTGGCTGGTGATTTCCGCCGCCGCCGCGATCATCAGTTCCGGCGACGAGATCGTCTCCCAGCCCGTGGAATGGTGCTCGCCGAACCATGCTTCCTTGAAGCCCAGCCGATCGACCCACTCGACCAGCTCCAGGTCGCGCCGCAAGGCGATGGTGGGACTTTCATCAATGTCGTGATAGGGCGCAATGAACAAGCCGTGTTCAAGAGAGGTGCTGCTCATGGTTGATTCTTCGTTCGGAGATTTTCCGCCCGGGGGCTAGATGCCCAGGAATCGTTTCACATTGCCGCCGACCACCTGAGGAGTGACCTCCGGTCCGACCAGATCCACCACCTGCTTGAGGGATTTCCTGGAGTAGCCGAAGCTACTCTCGTTGTGGGGGTAGTCAGTGGACCACATCACTTTGTCAATCCCGATGCGATCGATCAGCTCCAGGCCCAGGGGATCGACGACGAAAGACGACACCATGTGCTTTTGCCAGTAATAGGATACGTCATGCTCGATTTTCAGGTTGTTCATGTGCCGGAAGGATGCGTAAATGTATTCGGCATCCTGTATCGCCGAAGGTACCCAGTTGATACCGCCTTCGAACCATCCGATGCGCAGGCTCTTATGGCGATCGAGGATACCGCCGAGAATGTACTTGCCGAACATCTCGCGAAACGGCGCCACCTGGTGCACCATACCGACCGCAACGGCGTTGAACTGGCAGGGGTAACCTGACCCGCCCCCTTCGCCGATGTGATGACTGACAGGAAGGCCGGCCTCTTCGATCGCCTCCCACACCGGCGTCATCGCCGAACTGGCATAGTCGATCGGCTTGCCGTCGGCGTCCTTGCCAGGATGCAGCGGCAGCCAGAACGTCCTGAGCCCCAGCGCTTTGAGTTCGCTCAGCGTCGTGCGGGCGCCTTTTGCATCCCACCAGTTGATTACGCCCACGGCATAAAAGCGCCCTGGCGCCTGCGCCTGGCGCTCGGCGATATACTCGTTGTAGATGCGAAAGCACAGCTCTCTGGCTTCAAGATCGGGGTAACCGAGCAGAACCAGAAGCTCGTTTGGAAAGGCCAGTTCCGCGGCGATACCTTCCGCGTCGAGATCAGCCATGCGGGCCTCGATGTTGCTGGCGCTCATGCCGGGCATGTCGCCATAGTGCTCGACCACTGCGAAGAACGGCTCTGGCAGGAAGGACTTGCCGCCGATTCCGATTGTAGGCAGGCCGTTGACGCACCAAATCCGCGGCGCGCGCTCTTTCATCACGGCCGGAAAACGCGGGTACCAGATATCCTCGGTTACCGAGATATGAGTGTCGGCAGAGAAGACCTCGGTGCCCGAGGGCAGTACCAGGTCAGTTGCGGTTTGAACCTGCCGCTTGTTGGGCGGACCGGGATAGTCCGAACGAAAAAGACTGGTTGAGGCTGGCATCTAATCCTCCCTGGCGAAAGCATCCTGTCCGAAGTCAACGAACGAAGACCGGCAGCGTCTCCCAGCCGCGCACGGTCGTTGTTGAACGCAGACGGGCATTATCCAAATCAACCTCCCACTCGGGAAAGCGTTTCAACACCTCGTCCAGCACCACGCGGCCTTCGACCCGGGCGAGCGCACTGCCGAGGCAAGCGTGGATGCCGTATCCGAATGTGAGGTGCGGATATTGATCGCGGTGGATGTCGAAGCGCTCACCGTCGGGGAAACGGCGTTCATCGCGGTTTGCGGCCCCCGTGAGCAGCAGCATCGCGCTGCCCTTGGGAACGGTCGTGCCGTAAAGTTCAACGTCCCGCGCCAAACATCGTCCGATATGGTCGGCCGGGGGCTCGTAGCGCAGGATTTCCTCGATCGCCTGCGGGATTAGCGCCCGGTTCTGGGCGATCTGGCGCCGCTGCTCGGGGTGGTCAGCGAGGACCTTTCCGGTCCATCCGATGAGGCGATTGGTCGTTTCATTGCCGGCCGTGGCAAGCACACTGACGAAGACCAGCACCTCGGTGCGGGTCAGGCGCCGGGTGGTGCCGGTTTCATCGACGAACTCAGCATTTAGCAACTCTGTCATCAAATCGTCGGACGGGTGCTTGACGCGCCACTCGATGTACTCGTCGAAACTCATGTCAACGAACTGGCGCTCGGTATATGCCATCGGCTTGCCGGCTTCGCTGCGCAGCCTCGCGTCGCCACGTTCGCGTACGGCCTGTTGGTCCTGCTCCGGAATACCCAGCAGCATGCCGATGACCTTCATCGGCACCTGCGCCCCTAAGTCGGCGACAAAGTCGAACTTTCCAGCACCGACCAGCGGGTCGAGGCAGCGCGCGCAGAATTCGCGAATCCTGGGTTCGAGCGCATTCATCTTTCTGGCCGTGAACACCCGGCTGAGCAGCCCGCGATGGACTGTGTGGACGGGCGGATCCTCGAAGATGAACACGCCAGGGGGCGCGGGCAGGTTCGCTTTGATGGCCTCCAGGATAACGCCGCGGCCCGAGATGTAGGTGGCGTGATCGAGCAAGGCTTGAGCTACGTCATCAAACCGGCTCAGCGCATAGAAATCATGGCGCTCGTTATAATACAGGGGCGCTTGCTCGCGCAGACGCCGGAATACCGGATACGGATTCGCGGCAATCTGGGCGTCATATGGATCCCAGTAAACCGGGTCCTCGCTGGTGGCGCTCACGCTCATACCTCCGCAATCTTGACTTGTCCAAGCGCCGGCCGATGGCGCGGCTGGCGGCCAGGGACGGCAGTGGAGCCGCGGATGCCAAGACCGGCATCTTCTGATCTACTAACGGCGTGCCGGGCGGTTCCAGACAATTTGCGCACGAGCCTGTGCATTTGATGCAACGCCGCATCGCTTGCCCTTAGTGTCCGGCTTCTCCCCCGATAGCCGGTTGGCGGCGCTTATCGGTATGCTTTTTCCGCCTGGTGGTGCTAGTTTTTCCGCATTCTGTTGGAGTCAGGAGGAGTAAAAGAGATGAACGGCAATTTCTTTTACGCCTTGGAAGGGCCGCTTTACCCGATGCCGGGCAGGCGGCAGATGCGCACGGCCAATTTCGCCGGCTTTGCGGACTTGATTCGCAACCGGGGCTCCGATCCACGCCCCATCCTGGAACGCCACGGGCTCGATCCGCGAGCCATTCGCGATCCGGATTCCTACATCGACTGCAAATCCATGGTCGAGGTGTTCGAGTATTGCAGCGCCTTGTTCAACGACTCGCTGTTCGGTCTGCGCCTGGCTGAGCGCCAGGACGCCGACGTTTACGGATGCGTCACCGCACTGTGCCGGGCGGCGTCGAACTTTAGAGAAGCCCTCGAAGGTTTCATCAAGTACATTCCGGTGATTCACGCGCCGGTTACGATTCTGGAGCTGGTCGAGGGCAGCCAGACCGCTGAGCTGAGATGGGGCATCCGCCGCGCCGATTTGGGCTCGGGTAACCAGGGCAATTACCAGGCGGTGTTGCTGAATTTGAAACTTCTGCGGCTGATCGGGGGATGCAGGTTCCGTCCGAGCTACGTCAATCTGTGGGTCGATGCGCGGCGCAAGGACCTGCCTGAGATCGAAGATAAACTCGGCTGCCGCTTCCACGACAAAGCGGCAACCAACGCCATCGCTTTTCCGGCCGCACTCCTCGATCAGCCGGTCGCCAGTTCCAGCCCATTATTGTACAGGCTGCTGGACGGCTATTTGGATCGGCTCAAGGCGGCGCGCCGGACCACGATCGTGGAACGGGTCGAAGATTACGTGCGCGGCGCGCTGGCGTCGGGAACTTGCTCGATCCAATGTTGTGCCCGCAAACTCGGTACCTCGGTGCGCACGCTACAGGCCAATCTAAGCGATCATGGCCTGAAATTCTCCGACATTTTGGAAAAACAGCGCATCGCTCTGGCCAGGATATATCTTGAAGAGGGCGCCTCCTCGCTGGACGACATCGCTGCCTTGCTCGGTTACTCCGAGGCCTCCAGTTTCGGCCGCGCCTTCAAACGCTGGACCGGATCGACGCCGCAGCGCTATCGCAAAACCACGGCGGCTGCGGGCCGCAGCGCCAAAGCGCTGCTGGGCGGAGCATCCGTCAGCGAAGAAGCGCGCGTCTAAAGGCGGACTGGCTGCGTCGGCGTACTCAATGGCTCGCCGCTTCGAACCGCAGCGGCGGGCTGTCCTGTGCCAAAAAAGATAGCGGTTCAGGCGATTTGGGCGGACCATCCGCCGTCGACGGTGATCACCGCGCCGGTGACGAAGGAAGCCCGATCGGAGGCCAGGAATGCCGCCACCTCAGCAACCTCGGCCGGTTGTCCGGGACGCTTAAGCGCACCCTTCTGCAGCATCTCCGGGAACCGTGCGCTGCCCTGCGCGCCCATGATCTCGGTAAGGATGAAACCAGGGCAGATGGCGTTGGCGCGGATGCCGCTGGGTCCGTATTCAATCGCAGCCGCCTTGGTAATCGCGATGACACCGGCCTTGGCCGCGGAGTACACCCCGGTGCCGGGCGATGCATTAAGCCCGCCGATCGATGACCAGTTGAGAATCACCCCGCCGCCGCTCTTGAGCATCGCGCGGATACCGTGCTTCATCCCCAGCAGGACCCCCCGCAGGTCAACATCCAGCGTCCGGTCGTAGTCCTCCATGGCGACGTCGGCAATAAGGCCACCGGCGCCGATGCCGGCCACGTTGAGGACCGCGTCAACGCGTCCGAGCTCCTTGACCGCCTTGGCCATCAGCGCTTCGACATCGGCTTCCTTGCTGACGTCGCAGTGAAAGGGAATGACGGCCCCGCCGACCTCGGCGGCGGTTTTCTGCTCCGCCCCGCTAATGTCGGCTGCCACCACCCGGGCGCCCTCGCGGACAAAAACTTTGGTCGACGCCTTGGCCATCCCCGAGCCGGCGCCCGTGATGACCGCCACTTTACCATCGAGCAGTCCCATGGAATTCTAACCTCCTTCTATCTGTCTATCGGTGGCTTCACGGGCTTTCAGAGCGACGCCAGCCTCAGCAGCATCTCAGCAACGGCCCGGGGTTCGGTGATCATCAGGTCGTGCCCGGTATCGATCTCCCAAACGCGCCCGTCCGAGGCCGCTTTCAGCGCGGCGACGTTGCGCGACGGCAGCGTCGAGGAGCAAACGATATGGGTCTGAGGGATCCGGCGCAGTGCGGCCTCGTTGCGCAGCCACAGCTTCTGTTCGAAACACTTCCATGGATGGGGCGTCAGTTTCGGCTCCATCCAGGCAATCTGTTCGGGATCCTTCACGCCGTAGAAGTGCATCGGATCCTTCCCTGGATAGAGCACCAGCTCGATCCCGTCCACGATGCGGCCGTCGGCGCGCGCGGCGGCCATCAGCGATCCCGCGATGTCGACCAGCGACTGGCCGTTGGCCGGTGTGGCGGCGTCCAGGTAGACGAGGTGGCCGACCCGTTCGGTGGCACGGTCGGCCACGCCGGTGATAACCATGCCGCCGTAACTGTGACCCACCAGTATCACATCGCGGAGGTCCTCGAACTCCAGCACCCTGACGATGTCCGTGATGTGGAGATCGAGATCGACGGCATGGCTCAGCAGATGCGCCCGCTCCCCCAGGCCCGTCAGGGTTGGCGTGTACACCTCATGCCCGTGAGAGCGGATGAGCCGCGCCACTCGCTGATAGCACCATCCGCCGTGTCCTCCGCCATGCACAAGCACGTAAGTTCTCATAGCCGTCTTTCCCTGCGCCAATCGAATGATTACGCCGCGGTCAGCGCCCGGGCTGCCCCGGCCTGCAGTTCTGGGGGACGCGGCAGGCCTGCGGTTGAGTCACTGTGGCTGCGCGCGCACCAGCTCGATCAGCAGGCCGTCGGGGTCCTTGGCAAAGACCGCCACGCTATGGCCGCCCATCCTGATCATGGTCGAGCGCATCACTTCGACGCCCGCCGCTTCCAGTGCCGCGACCGCTTCTTCCACATCAGGCACCTGGATCGACAGGTGGGTAAAGCCAAGGTCGTTCATGGCGTGCGCCGGAGCGGGCTTCGGCGAGGGCGGCGAATCGTAGTGGAGCAGCTCGAGCTGGAAGCCGTCACGCTCGATGTACACGGCGTGGACCTTGACGCCGCTCAGGCGCAACAGGGTGTCGCTCGGCTCTCCCTCGACGCGCAGTTCACGCACGTAGCGGAAGCCCAGCACGCCGCAGTAGAACTGTTTGGAGCGCTCCATGTCGGACACGCACACGCCGATGTGGGTTAGCTTGTGAAAGGTGCCCATCTCACCTCCTGACGTCGTGAATCCTCACCTGCGACCGTCATCTGCGGCTGGATGCTTGCCGGTGATGCAGGAGAAGGCAGGCCGTCGGCGGTCCTTCGCAAAGACGGCCATGTTGTAGCCGCCGCTCTCGATCACGGATGAGCGAATCACTTCAACGTCCGCCGCTTCCAACGCCGCGACCGGCGATCAACCGGTGCGTAGAGTGCGGTCACCCCCGTAAACTCCGCCATCTTGGCAACCCCTTGCTATTGCAGGATCTTCTGCAATCCGGCCGGTGAGCCGTAGCGGCTCAGATCCCGGTACTGCTCGGGTACTTCTTCATTGACGGCGAAGGTATCCTTCCCGACCACCGCGATGCTGGCGTGCAGGTTTTGGAAATCGATAATCCAGTTCACGCCGCGGACATTGATGAGAAAGCCGCCGCCGGGAACCGGATGGGGGGATTCCAATGCCGCTGCCATCTTCCAGAATTTCATCGACGAATCCCACAGGTCGACATATTGCGGGACCCAACTGCGCGGGTCGACATACATCCGCCGCAACCCGTAACAGTAGCCCTTTTGCAAGCTCGGAACGCGCGTCACGTCCACCACCAGGGCGTCGAACAGTTGCCATTTGCCCACCACTGGCTTGGGAAACCAGATGGGCGGATAGAAGTTCTTGCTGTCGAACTGGGCGCGATTGCCCGGCTCGGGGCGAAACATCAGCATCTTTCGATGGCCCTGGAACCTGGCGTTGAACCATCCAACCGGCAAAGGAATATAGCCAAAAACGTCGTCCCCCACGTAGTCGGTACCCAAATACGGCGCGCATCGCGCGCCGCCCGAAAGCCGCAGCGCTCGCCGCAACGCCGGCACAAATACGTAGAATTCCGGAACTGTATTGGGGTCGTCGAAAATGAGCTCATCCGAGGCGGTATATTTTTCCTGCTCGGGTGTCAGAACTTCTCCGTAGAAAGCCTCGTAGTAACCTGGCATCTCCCTTTCGTGGCTGAATCCGGGATGGACACCATGGGCGATCCGCGCGTAAATGCCAAAGGCCGTGAACACGGTGGCATTAAGATAGCGGTCGACCTCCGGGCTGAAGCTGGTGAAATAGTTAATCTCTCCGGGATAATGGTAGTAGACGTTGTAGAGGATTTTGTAGCCCGCCAAGGTTCCGGAATAATCAGGAAACGGGGCACCGGAATTATAGCCCTGGATCGTGTACCCGCCGGTGGGCAATGGGACCAAACGGGCCTGGTTCCTATATTTTTCAGTTGCGTCCCAATAGGCCCTGGGCAGCGGATAATCCACCGTGGCCCCGACCTCCATCTCCCAGCCCTGGGGCAAACGCCAGATGGTGTCGCCCTGGAGGATCTTCTGCAGGCCCACCGGCATGAAGTCTTTGTACTGCCGCCAATTCTGCGCCGTGATCACTGTGCCCGGCGCAATCGTCCCCGTAGTTGGCTCACCAGCCCATCCTGCGGCTGCGATTAGGCTGCAAGCGAGCAGTCCGGCTACAAGTTTTTTTGCCATGTTCGCTCTCTCCGCGCTGCTTAACCTAACGCTGAAAGCCTGAAACATGTACCAAAGGCCCGTTGAACTCCCGTGACGCGAACGGCTCGCGCCACGAGCCTTGCGAGACTGCACAATCCAATGTTGATTTCAACTAGCATCAGAACCGAACCAACGCCCTGACATTCCGTGCGCCGAAATCTACAGTTGGCGCAAAGGCGGCCGCCGGCTGGAAAGGCCAGCCACCTTCAGGGGACCGCGGTTGATTTCAGCCGGGTCGGTCCGAACTCGCTATCCGTACCAGGCGAAAGCTGGCATCTCGCTCTCCCTCAACGCGGCGCACGCAGCGAAAGCCAGGCACGCCGCAGTAAAATCGTTTGGATCGCTCCATGGCGGACACGTCTTATCTCACCTTCTGCCCGCCGCACCGTCGTGAATCCTTAGGTGCGGCCGCCATCGACGGCCAGATGCTTGCCGGTGATGTAGGAGGAATCGTCGCTGGCAAAAAACAACAACGCCGCCGCCGTGTCGGCCGGTTCACCATAACGTCCAATCGGCGGCATCAACTGCGCGGTCTCGTACAAGCCGGCGGTCATGGGCGTGCGGATATGCCCGGGCAAAATGCAATTGACGCGAATCTTGTGCGGCGCCAGTTCCAGCGCCAGCACCCGGGTCAGCATCAGCACTCCGGCTTTGGACACGCTGTAATCGGCCAGCATCGGGGCCGGCCCGATTGCCGCAATCGAGGAGACGTTGACGATCGCGCCGCCGTTTCCAGCCTTGATCATCCGGCGTGCCGCAGCCTGGTTGCTCAGCATCACGCCGGTCAGGTTCACCCGGATGACGCGTTCCCATTCTTCCAGCGGCTTGTCGACAATCGGGCAGCGGCGCTGCGAGCCGGGGTGGGCGGGATCGTAGCCGGCGTGCGAAATGCCCGCCGACGCGATCAGAATATCGAGCCGGCCATATTCGTCGAGCGCCTTTTGTGCCATCGCATCGTTGTCGGCGGCGGAGGCGGTGTCGGTGCGGATGAAGACCGCCGCACCGCCTTGCGCCCTGATCTCGGCCGCGGTGCGCTCCCCCGCCTCACGGTCGAGATCGGCAATCACGATTTTCGCACCCTCTTGCGCAAAGCGCAGACCGGCGCCCCTGCCGATACCGCTGGCCCCGCCGGTAATCACCGCCACCCGTCCTTGCAACCGCCCGTTCATGGAAACTTCTCCCGCATCGCGGCGGCTTCAGTTGAGCTTGTAAATCCGCTTGATATTTTCGCCCATCACCAGCCGCGCGCTGCGCTCGTCGAGAAGCTCAAGCAGTTCTTCGAGTTCGGGCACCCATGACGCGGTGTGATCGGGATGGGGATAATCGGTTGCCCAGGCAAAAATCTCGGGGCCCAGGTACTTGATGGCGTAGGCCATGGCATGTTCGTCGGGGTCGCCCGAAATGAAGCATTGGCGTTTGAAGTACTCGCTCGGTTTGAGCTTCAGCGGCACCATCGCGCCGAGATGAGTTTTCTTCAGCGCGTCGAGCCGGTCCAGGAACGAGCCGATCCACCCGGCCTCCGCTTCCAATACCCCGAGGCGGAAGTTGGGGAATTTCTCGAACACACCGTAATTGAAGAAGCCCCCGAGCGCCTCCATCGTTCCCAGATTTACCAGCGACAAGGTGTAAAACATGTTCCTGGGTTTATAGGCGTCCCAGTTGTATCGGGCGAGGTGGTATTTCGCTTGATCCACCGAGACGTGAAGCGTGAGTGGAATATCAAGCTCCTGGGCTTTGGCGAACAGCGGGTCATGATCGGGATGGGCGTGGGGCTTTTCGACCGGCGCACCCAGGGTCAGGAACGCGCCGCGGCATCCGTCTTTCACCGCGCGTTCCATCTCTTTGACCGAGCCTTCGACATCGAGCAGCGTCAGTTGCGCCACCGCGACCATGCGGCCGTTGCCGACCCGGCAGAAATCGGCGATCCAGCGGTTGTAGGCGCGGCAGTATGCCAGCGAGATTTCGGGGTCGGGCGTGACGTACTCCCAGTTCAACATAATGGTGGGATAGAGAATGGCGTGCTCCAGATTCTCCTTATCCATCATGTCAAGGCGCTCGTGCGGGTCCATCGCACCGTAAGGCGCGCTGCCCATATAGGTGCGCGGCGCCAACGGGTCGGAGCCCATCGCGTGAACTCTGCTGATGATGCCCTTGGCGACGAAGGGAACCGATTGGCCGTCGCTTTCCAGGTACTCCAGGCCCTCGCTGTCGGTCCGGATGCGCAAGGCGCGCGGCTTGTACTTGTTTTCCAGATAGTTTTCCCACAAGTCGGCCGGCTCCGCCACGTGACCGTCGGCGTCGACCGCGCCGGCGTGGGGAAAGCGCTTCAATTCGTATGGCATCGCATGCTTGGTCTGACTCATGTTCCGAACGCTCCGTTGGAATGGCGCGCCGCGGGCTGTTTGTTATGATCGCGCTTTGGCGGGCCCGTGGTTCGCTGTTGCGAACTATCGGTTCTCTGATCAAAGGTTGTCAAGGCAGGTAATGGACACGGCGCCGGGTTTTTGCTGAAAGCAGGCAATTTTGCTGTATCCAACTAAATGCTTTTGATGGATGAGGCATTCAAAAATACGCCGCCCAAGCCGCTGATACGCGCCGGGCATTGCGGCCTGCCGGATTACCGGATTCTGGCCCGCAAGGGCGTGCTGGCTTCGCTTTCAAGCCGGCAGCTCCAGGCCCTGGCCGCGGCTTGCACGGTGGAGCGCATCAGGGCCGGCGCGATACTTCCCGATCACGACGGCCCGGTCATTGTTCTCCAGGGCGCGGTGCGGGTCTTTGAAGTGCTTCGCGGCGGACGGCGGCGCGTGACTAAAATCGCCGGACGTGGGTCGATTTTTGGCGGTTTCCCATGGCCCGGTCCGCTCCATCAGGCGATGGTCGATTCGACCATCGCCAAACTCACTCACGACCAGTTCGCGCGCGCGGTCTGCGGCGTCAGTTTTGACACCCTCAAACCAGCATTCGAGGTACTGGTAAAACCCGCGTTTGATATCCTGGTGCACTATTCCCGAGCGCTCGGTTATCCATTGGCCTTGCGGCTGGCCGGCGAAATCCTTTTTCTGGCCCAGCAGTTTGGCGTCCAGGACGATCGCGGCACTTTGATCCCGCTGCGCATCACCAATGTTGACCTGGCCGGCATCCTTGGTTGTTCGGTCCGCGAAGTCATCGGGCTGATGGCCAATCTGCGGCGCGAACACCTGGTGTGGCGCGAGGGGCGCAATCTGATCGTCGATCGCAAGCGTCTTCAGCACAAATACGATACGGGTCTGCGCGAGCAGCTTGCCAAACCGTAAGAGATGACCATCGATGGCTGACATTTTCGACCCGCGATCGATCCAGCGCGCACCGTTCTCCGCGCTGCTGGGGCTCAAAATCGAAAACGCCGCCAACGGCGAGGCGCGGGTGCGGATGCCGTTTCGGCTCGACCTGCTCAACGAAGGGGGCCCGCGCGCGCCGATTCACGGCGGCGCGATCGCTTCGCTCATCGACACAGCGGCGGTAACCGCGGTGTGGACCGACCCCAGGATGGAGCAGAGTGCGACGATCTCGATGACCATCAATTACCTCAACGCGGGCGTGGCCTCGGACCTGATTGCGACCGCGCGGGTGCGCAAACGGGGCCGCCGCATCGCCAGCCTCGCCGTCGAAGTGGTCGACGAGTCGGGCCGGTTAATCGCTGACGCGCTGGTGATCTTCAAGGTGGGTTAAGGCGCGGCCGGATCTTCAGGCGCTCCCAAGCGGTATCATTCCTAACCATGAGCGAAATACTCGACTTCCTCACGACGCGCGCCGCTCCATACGGGCTCAATCTGCTCGGCGCGGTCCCCGCCGATCGCTATGACGCCATCGCGCCGACCCATCTGCGAGCCCGGGCGATCGATTCGCGCGCCCGTTCGATCATCGTGATCGGTAACGGGGGCGGTGCGTTTTGGCAGGCCTATCGGCGCCGCGTGGAGACCGACCCGCGATGGGCGCTGCGCGACCATCCGCTGGATGATTTCACCCGCGAAGTGGTGGAGCGCGAAATCGTGGCTCCACTGCGTGCCCGCGGTCTTCGATTTACCGTTGTCTATCCGTTCGTGAGCGAGGCTGGCAATCTGCACTTCATGGCATTGGGCCGGATGGCGGGAATCGGCGGCCCCAGCCTGCTTGGCGTGCTGATTCATCCGAAATACGGCGCCTGGATCGCGCTGCGCGCCGCATTATTGATGCAAGCAGCGCTCGACGAACCCGGCGACGCGCTGGGTTTCGATCCGTGTCCTCGATGCGTGTCCAAAAGCTGTAGACCGGCCTGTCCGGTCGGCGCGGTCAGCGAGCTTGGATGGGACGTTATCAAGTGCGTCAAGCATCGTGTGGAAGCCGCGCCCGATTGCTCGGCGGGATGCTATTCGCGCCTTGGCTGCGTGATCGGCCCCGAGCATCGCTACCCCGAGGACGAACTGCGCCATCATCAGGAGCGCGCGCTGCGCACGATGCGCGAGTATTACCGCACGCATCTGGCCCGCTGAATCGACGCGAGCGGGCGCCCCGCACGCGGCAGGACCGCCCGCTCGCACATACACCCATCCGTCCGTTTGGCGGCCATACGGATCGGAGCTTCCCGGCACGCCCAGGAACAGAGGCGTCCACGCCCAACGGTCAGCAGGCAGGTCCGCAGCGCGGAACATCATCGTTGGAGGTTCCGCCGCGCATGAATAGGGCGCGGTTGCTCGCTCAAAAATAGGACGCGCGGGGGAAAGCTAGAACGGGTAATTGATTCCCGAAAAGAACGCCGGGCCCTGCGAGCCCCACCCCACATCGACGTAGCCGACTACGAACGGCTCCGCGATACCGCGGAAGCCCAGTCCTCCCACGGGATGGAGCGGAGTGATGGGGTTTTGGTCGGCGTAGGCGAAGACCTTGCCGGCGTCGATGAACGGGGCAAGTTCCAGGATGCCATGGGTGCCCACTATGTTGCGCTCGTAAACCCGGGTGCGAACTTCCAGGTTGAAATCGGTCAGATTGTTGTCCACGTAGCGGCCGGCGCCATAGCCGCGCAGGGTCTGTTGTCCGAACAGATAGCTCTCCTCGCCGCCCAGCCGCGACATCGCCCAAAACGGGGTCTCCGCCCCCGCCGGGGTGTACTGGGAATAGATGTGGCCCGCCAGCGTGATGCGCTTGGTGAGCGGATAGTATTGGCGCACTTCGAAGCCAAATTGATTGTAGGAGTATGAACTCAGGAAGGCGCGATCCGCAACGCCGTAAAACGCGCGGTACAGGCCGCCACGGCGCGGGACGTCGATCGAATCGCGGCTGTCGTAGCTGGCCACCAACTGGGTCACCATTTCGCTGCCCCCGCCCAGCCCTTTAAGGAATGGAAAGCTGGTGCCGATAAACGGCAAATTGTCCAGCGCGCCCTGCTGAATCCGCACGTACCAGGGCTGCTCGGTTATCGCCAGCTGGATCTCGTGGGTGAAATTGATTCCCAGTGTGGCCCTGAAATAGAGCTGCTCGGTGGTATAGTTGGTCTCGGCGCCCTGCGGCGAGTTGTTGCCCAGACCGTAGAAACGTTCGGTAGGATCCTTCTCGAAAAACAGCCGGCCTTCAAACGACCACCATTTGTCGCGATCCCGGCCGGTGGAATAGAACAAATCCACCCGCCGCGCGATGTTCTGCGAACCGCCGCCCATCAGGTAGTACTGCGTGTCGCTGGAGGGATAGGCCAAGTAGCGAAAATTGCCGGTCGCGCCCAGGATGGTGTTGATCGCGATGTCGGGCGCAACGATTTGTTTTATCTCGTGATGCTCGTCGGTGAACAGCATGACCGGCAGGATGCCGATGGTGGTGCCCTCATTGGGATCGGTGGCTATCTCCGGGACGGGAAAGAGGCTGAACGGCCACTGGGTGGGATGGAAGACCGGCGAGGTCCACGACTGGGGCAGACTCCATGTCCTGGGGTCCAAATCGAACAGGTCGGCGTGTGCGCGCGCCGCGACTAGCAGCAACGCAACAAGCCCCGCCAATATTGCAAAGCATCTGCGCATTGATGTTCAGGCTCTGCTGCAGGAACCACCGGGGATTCAGCAAGGCCAGTTCGCGCCAACCAATCAACTGGCCAACCTTGGGTCAAGACCGGCGGTATCACCGGGCTTCACGCTCCACCCCGCCCCGAAGTTATTAACCCTGGTACGGAATTTACTGGACTTGCTCTGTTTTGCCCAGCGATTGTACCTACGCGTCCGCTGCCGTGAAAGCAGGTCAACTCCGGTTTTACGCCGCCGACAGCCGGCCCGGGGTTGCGGACGCGAAACCACCATCGTACCCGCCCGCGTTCCGCTTGGAGCTGGGATCGAAACATGGCAGGATGGCGCCAAAGGGAACGTCCGTCTTGGCAACAGACGCTTCGGGAGCAGTGCACACCAAGCGCCGGGGACGGCAAAATCAGGAGGTTTGAAATGGCCAAACTCGATGGCGGCGCGCTGATCGGGCGGGTATTGCGTGAGAACAGAGTCAAGTACTGCTTCGCGATCAATGGTGGACACTTGTTCCCGATACTCGCCAATCTGCGCAACAACGACGTCAAGCTCATTCACATGCGCCACGAACAGGCGACCGCCTATGCTGCGGACGCCTACGCGCGCACCAGCGGCGAAGTGGGCGTATGCATGGTGACCGCGGGCTGCGGCCTGACCAACGCCGTAACCGGGCTGTGCGTGGCGGGGCTGACCGGCAGCGCCGTCGTGTGCATCTCCGGACAGCATCCGAACACCGAGGACCGTCTCGGCTCGTTCCAGGAAGCGTACGGTTCGGAGGTGGTGCGCAGCTTCGCCAAATACACCAAACGCGTCACCGACTGGTCGACCATCGAGTTCGACCTGCGCTCGGCCTTTCGCGACGCCATCGCGCCGCCCCAGGGTGTGGCGCTGTTCGAGATTCCGCAAAACATCCTCTATCAGGCCAATGACGAGGCCAGACAGCAAAAAGGCGCCAGCCAGTTCGGACCCGAGGAAGTCCGTTGTGCGGGTGATCCCGCCAAGATCGATCACGCCCTGGAGTTGCTCGTCGCCGCGGAACGGCCCTTGGTGGTGGGCGGTGACGGTTTGTTCTGGTCGCATGCCGGCGCCGAGCTCAAGGAGTTCGTCGAACTGACCAGCATCCCGGTCTACGCCCGGCGTGCCGGTCAGGGCGCAGTATCCGAGGAGCATCCGCTGGCGATTCGCGGCGCCTTCAAGAAACCCTTTACCGGCGCCGCCGACGTCATCCTGACCATCGGCTTCCGCTTCTGGAGCGGCGAACACTTCGGACAGCCGCCGACCTGGAACGACAAGGCCAAGTACATCCAGGTCGATCCCACGCCCAGCCGTATCGGATGGCAGGTCGGGGCCGATGTGCCGATCGTCGGCGACCCCAAACTGGTGCTGCGCCAGCTCATCAACCGCGCCAAAGAGCTGAAGCTCGACTTTTCCAAAAACCGCACCTCGCAGTGGACCAAAAACGTGGTCGAGGCCAAGACCAACATGGCGCGCCGGCTTGCGGAGTTGGCCAAGGAAGCCAGCGACAAGGTCCCCATCCATCCCTCCCGCCTGACCAACGATCTGGTCACGGTGCTCGACAAGAACGCCACCGTCATCGTCGACAGCTTCACGCTGTCAGGCTACCTGAGCTTGTGGATGACCTGCCGCTTCATGGGTCAGGTAGTCGACGCCGGTCCGCTGGCGCCGGTCGGACACGGCGTGGGGATGGGAATCGGGGTGCAGTTGGCACGCCCCGGCGCGCAGGTGGTGGTGGTCAGCGGCGATGGCGGCTTGGGAATCGGCGGCTTCGACATGGAAACCGCGGCGCGTTACAACCTGCCGGTGTGCTGCGTGTTGTGGAACAACAGCTCATGGGGCCCGGGCTTCGACTCGATGCCGCTGCTTAAGGGCCGCAGCGACCCCTTCAACATGCTCGAGAACATCCGCTACGACAAAATCTTTGCCGAGCTGGGATGCCATGGCGAGCATGTCGAGAAGCCCGACCAGATAATCCCGGCGCTGGAGCGGGCCTTTAAGTCGGGCAAGCCGTCGTTCATCAACGTGATCGGCGACAAGACAGTGGGCCATCCGACCCTGGGTGGCAACCTGCTCGGCTCAACCGGCGCGCGCGGCTAGGCCGTAACCGGGTTTTGTTATCGCCAGGCCACGGGCGGCGCGGCCAACGCACCCCCGTGGCTTGGTCACCTCAGTATTAACGGTCTGGGCTGTTGGCGCTGGACCGAGGTATCCGGAGTTGAGTTTCCTGCCCCGGATACGTCGGTCTATTCGAACATCTGCGGTTCGCGCGAGTTGAGCAGCACCAGCCCGCGGTAGGTGTATTGCAGACCCGACAGGGCGGTCATGAATGCGGTCAGCATCAATAGGCCGTTCCAGATGTAGCGCATGTTGGCCATGTACGACCATCCGAGCAGGCCCGCGACCACGCAGATGATCTGCAAAACGGTGGAAGCTTTGCCGACATAGGAGGGACGCACCGGAATGCGCTCGCCGATCCAAAACACCAGCATCAAATAGCCAAACTTCACCACCACGTCGCGGATCGCGATCACGCTCAGCACCCAGCCGGGGATGATGCCCTGCACGGTGAGGATGACCAGCGCGCTGATCAGCATCAGGAAATCGGCAAACGGATCCAGAAAGGCGCCCAACTCGGTGCGCTTGTTGGTCCATCGCGCCAGGGTGCCGTCGAGGCTGTCGGTCAACGCGGCCAGGGCGAAGATGTAAAGCGCTTCGCGCGAGCGGTTGCGGCTGAGCAATGCCACGAAAACCGGAATGGAGGCAATCCGGCACAGGGTCAGGAAGTTGGGCAGATTGAGCAGATGATGGTGCAGGGCCGGAGCGGTGCGGACCGGCTGAGTCTGGCGCAGGGCGGGATTGGGTGAGGACGAGGACACCGTTTACCTCGCTCCGCTCGGCAGCGACGCCTTGCGCATCCGCCCCGCCATCGGCCGCGTGACCAGCGCGCGCACGTGCACGCATCCGTCGCTATAATCCTCGCTGAGTACCTGCCCGTCGCGCCGCGCCGCGGCAATCAGGTCGCCGCGCCCGGCGGGCAGCGTGACCGCCACCTCCTCACGCAGTTTGGCAAAAAATCCGGCCATCATCGCCACCAATTCCTCGATACCCTCGCCGCGCAGCGCGCTGATTCTGATCGCGGCCTCGCTATGTAACCTTTAAAGCGGGCTGTCGGCAAGGTCGGCCTTGTTGAACACCGTGATGCGTGCAATCTGGTCCGCCCCGATTTCCTTGAGCACCCGCTCCACGACTTCGATCTGCTCGCTGTGCGTGGGCGAACTGCCGTCCACTACGTGCAGCAGCAGATCGGCGGTGCGCACTTCTTCCAGTGTCGCCTTGAAGGCCTCCACCAGTTGATGGGGCAGGCGATGGATAAACCCCACCGTGTCACTGAGCATTACACTCATCCCGCCCGGCAGCTTAAGCCGCCTGATGGTCGGGTCCAGGGTGGAAAACGGCCGCGCCGCCGCCTCCACGCCCGCACCCGTCAGCGTATTCATCAAAGTCGATTTGCCGGAGTTGGTGTAGCCGACCAGCGCGACACTGGGGTAGGGAACCGCGACTCGGCGCCGGCGCTGGATGTCGCGCGTGCGCTCCACCTCGCGCAGCCGCCGGCGCAGACGTGTCAGACGTTCTGCGAGCCGGCGGCGGTCCACCTCAAGCTGTGTCTCGCCGGGTCCGCGCGTGCCGATGCGTCCGCCCGACCCGGCACCCGCACTGAGGCGCGACAGGTGGGTCCATTGCCGCGTCAGGCGCGGCTGCAGATAGGCGAGCTGAGCGACCTCGACTTGCAACTTGCCGGCCTGGCTGTGAGCGCGCTGGGCGAAGATGTCCAGGATGAGTTGGGTGCGGTCGATCACGCGCAGCTTGAGCTCGCCTTCCAAATTGCGCGCCTGGGCCGGGGAAAGACTTTCGTCGAAGATGGTCAGCGTGGCATCGCGCGCCCGCGCCAGCTCGCGCAATTCAGCGACCTTGCCCCGTCCGATAAAAGTGCGGGGGTCGACTTCCTTGAGGTTTTGGAAAACCTCGCCGGCCACCGTCGCGCCGGCGCTTTGCGCCAGCGCGCCCAATTCGACCAGCGAATCCTCGGCGGCGAAGCGGTCGGCCGCGCCGACGGCGACGCCGACCAGCAGCGCGCGTTCGCGCTCGGGTATGGTTGGTTGGTAAGCGGGCGCCAGGGCTGTCCTCTCAAGATGAATTCAAAGAGGATTGTATCAGATCGCGGCTCCTTGTTGCGCCCTTAATTCGACCGCCCCCGGCGCCAGCATCCGTTCCACTTCCCCCACAAAGCTCTCGGTAGGTGCAACGCGAAAGTCGTTGCCGAGCAGGAAGATCGCTTCGCGCGCCGGGTCCAACTCCAGATGCAGGTAAATCGGGCATCCGCCGCCATGGCGTCCGAGCAGGGCCTTGAGGTCCTGCAGCGAGGCCTCGTCAAGGCGCTCCTTGGGCGCGCGAATATGCACCTCGCGCACGCTGTCTGCCATCACCACAGCGAGCGGTTTGAGTTCGTCAAGCAGCACTTGGGCGCGTTCTTCGTCGATATCCAGCTTGCCGCGCGCCACCACCGGCTCATCGCTGGCAATCACCGCCTCCACGCGTTGATAGGTCTCGGGCCACGCGATCACCTCCACCGCGCCGTTTAAGTCCTCCAGCGTGAAGGTGGCGTAGCGCTTGCCCGCCTTGTTGTTCTTGAGCTTGACCGCCTGGACCACGCCCACCAGCACCACCGAGCTGCCGTCGGGCGCCGACGCCAGGTCTGCAGTGGTAACGCCGCCGGTCAGCCGGCCGATCCTGTCGGCGTACTTGTCCAGCGGATGCGCGGTGACGTAAAAGCCCAGCGCTTCCTTTTCGGCACGCAGCAGCTCCTTGAGGTCCCATTGCTCAACCGCAGCACGCGGCGTGGCGCGCAGCGCCGGCGCCATCGCGCCGAATAGTCCCATCTGATTGGCGCCCGCCGGGTCGGCACGCCGCGCCACCAACTTCAGCGCGTCCTCGATCTGGGCCATCGCTTCGGCGCGCGTGATCCCGGTGGAATCGAACGCGCCGCATTTGACCAGCGCTTCAAGCACCTTGCGGTTGATTTGCTGCGGGTCGGCGCGCATGCACAGGTCGGTCACACTGGTGAAGCGGCCGCCTTGCTCGCGCGCGGCGATTATGGCCTCGGCCGTCTTGGCACCTACGCCGCGGATCGCACCCAGGCCGAAGCGGATGGCGTCGGGCATGACCGTGAACTTGACCCGGCTTTCGTTGACGTCGGGCGGCAGCAGCTTGATGCCCATCTCGCGCAGCGCCGCGATGTTCTTGTAGGTCTTGTCCACGTCGTCCATGTCCAGCGAGGTCAAAGCGGCCATGAACTCGTAGGGGAAATGCGCCTTGAGGTAGGCGGTGGTGTAGGTGGTCAGCGCATAAGCGGCGGCGTGGCTGCGATTGAATCCGTAGGAGGCGAAGGTCTCGATTTGCTCGAAGATGGCCTGGGCGGTCTCCTTGTCCACGCCGTTATCGACCGCACCCTGGATGAAGCGCTCGCGCTCCCTTTCCATCACCGCCTTGTTCTTCTTGCCCATCGCGGCGCGCAAAATATCGGCCTGCTCCAGCGTGTATCCCGCCAGCGCCTGCGCCACACGCATCACCTGTTCCTGGTAGATGATCACGCCGTAGGTGTCGCGCAGCACCGGCTCCAGCAGCGGATGCTGATACTTGACCGGCTCGCGCCCGTGCTTGCGATCGACGTAATGCTGCACCATCGTCTTGCCGTCCACCACCGCATCGAGCGGGCCGGGACGGAATAGTGAGCCGGCCGCGATGATGTCGTCGAAGCAGGTCGGCTTGAGGTCGGTCACAAACCGGCGCATCCCCGAGCTCTCCATCTGGAACACGCCCACCGTGTCGCCGCGCGCCAGCAGCCGGTAGGCGTCGGGGTCGTCCAGCGGCAAGCGGTGGAGGTCCGGGGGAGTCTTGCCGCCCGCCTTGATCAGCTCCAGCGTGTCCTGGATCAGGGTCAGGTTCTTGAGCCCCAAAAAGTCGAACTTGACCAGTCCGATGTCCTCGACAAACTTCATCGAGTACTGGGTAATCGCCGGGGCACCCTCCGCACGCTCCTTGTCGGCGTAAAGCGGCACCATCTCATCCAGCGGACCGTCGGCAATTACCACACCGGCCGCATGGCGCGAGGCGTGGCGCAGCAACCCTTCGAGCTTGAAGGCGAACTCGAACAGCTCGGGATACTTCTGGCGCTCCTCGCGCAGCCGCGGCTCCATCTTGAGCGCGTCCTCCAGCGGGAAGTCGCGGCCCTGTTTGGGCGCGGGATAGAGCTTGCAGATGCGATCGGTATCGGCGAATGACAGGCCCAACACGCGGCCCACGTCGCGAATGGCCTGCTTACCCTTGATCGTGCCGAAGGTGATGATCTGGGCGACGCGCTCCTCGCCGTACTTGCGGCGCACGTATTCGATGACTTCGTCGCGCCGCTCAAAGCAGAAGTCCACGTCGATGTCGGGCATCGACTTGCGCCCCGGATTGAGCCATCGCTCGAACAGCAGCTTGTGCTCGATGGGGTCCAGCTCGGTGATGCGCAGCGCGTAAGAGACCAGGCTGCCGACCACCGAGCCGCGGCCGGGACCAACCGGGATACCGAGGCCGCGTGCATAATTGATGAAGTCGGCGACGATCAGCATGTAGCCCGAAAAGCCCATCTCGCGGATTACCGGCAACTCACGGTCGAGCCGCTGATGGTAGGGCGTTTCGTCGAAATCGCCGCGCCGGGCGTGCAATTCCTCAAGCCGCTGACGCAGCCCTTCGCGGGTGCGCTCTTCAAGCAAACGCTGGAATGCCGCCTCCTCATCGCCGGCTGCACCGGCGCGCTCCAACTCCTCCTGCGACATCTGATAGCGGGGAAAATGGAACTTGCCGAAGTCGAACTGGAAATCGACGCGATTGGCGATTTCCAGCGTGTTGCGCACCGGCGTCAGGTCGTCGGCGAAGGCCGCTTCCATCTCGGCCGGCGTCTTGACGTACAGCTCGTCGGTGTCGAAGCGCCAGCGCGTCTCGTCCGCCATCGTCTTGCCGGTCTGGATGCAAAGCAGCACCTCGTGGGCGCGGGCGTCGGCGCGATGCAGGTAATGGCAGTCGTTGGTGGCAACCATCGGCAGGCCGAGCTGATTGGCCAACTCGCGCAGCGCCTCGTTGTAGGGACCGTGCAGCTTGTTGTCCTGCAACTCGATATAAAAACGCCCTGGAAACATCCGTGCGTAAGACTCGGCCACCTCGCGCGCCTTGTCCTTGCGCCCGGCGCGCAGCGCGCGCGCCAACTCGCCCGACAGGCATCCGGACAGCGCGATCAAGCCCTCGGAATGCTCGGCCAGGATTTCCTTGTCGATGCGCGGTTTGTAGTACAACCCTTCGCGATAGGCGGCGGTCAGCAACTGACAAAGGTTGCGGTAACCGAGGTGGTTTTGTACCAGCAGGATCAGATGGTAGTTGCCCGCCCCCTCGACGTCATCGGCCTTGACCGCAAAGCCGCGGTCGGTGCGCTTGCCCGGCGCCAGGTACGCCTCGCAGCCGATGATCGGCTTGATGCCCCGCTCCACCGCCTTTTTGTAGAACTCGACGGCGCCGAACATGTTGCCATGGTCGGTGATTGCAATCGCCGGCATCCCCGACTCCTTGGCATGATCGAGCAGAGGAGCCAGTTTGTTGGCGCCGTCAAGCAGGCTGTACTGGGTATGGACGTGAAGATGGACGAAACTCATCGCTGACCCCTCAACCCCTCATCCATTATCTGCCTCTGTCTCCTCTCCCATTGCGCCAGCAAGAGGGCAAGGAACAGACTGGGGGAAAACGCCTTGCCGGACCATGGCAAGATAGCACCTGCGGAACCGGCCGCGATGCGCCCGAGTCTGGTGCTCGAAGTGTACCGGGCGCCCTCACCCCGACCCTCTCCCGCACCTGAGTGTGGGAGAGGTAACCCTGCGACTCCCTCCCGCAAAACTGACTGGGGGGAGAGAAACCAAACCTACTTCTTGGCGGCAGGCTCGGCCTTTTTGGCTTCGCCGCCGGCCGCAGCCGCCTCGCCGCCTTCGGCGGGCGCGGCCGCAGCAGCAGCCTCTTCGGGCGCCGCCTCGGCTGCCGCGGGCGCTGCTTCGACCGTGGGCGGCAGCACGGTCACGACGGCGAAGTCGCTGTCGTATACCGGGCTGACGTTGGGGCCGAATTGCAGGGCCGAGATGTGGATTGCATCGTGGATGCCCAGTTCGCTGACGTCGACATCGATCGCCTCGGGGATATCGGTCGGCAGGCATTCGACGTCGATGGTGCGCACCAGGGGCTGCAGGATTCCGCCCTCGGCCACGCCTTTGGCCTTGCCATGGAAGCGCAGCGGCACGCTGACCTGAAGTTTGGCGCTGAGGTCGACTTCGTAAAGGTCGGCATGCAGCAACGCACCCGAGACCGGCGCCCGCTGCACATCCTTGATAATCACGTGGCAGCCGTCGAGATCGGACTCCGGCGCCTTTAACTTGAGCAGGCGCTGGCTGGCATCGGTGGTCACCGACGCCTTGAGGCTGCGTCCGGCCACCGCAATCGGGGTCGCGGGGCGCTTGGGGCCATAGACCACGGCCGGAACCTTGCCCTCGCGGCGCAAAGCACGCACCTGCCCCTTGGTACCCAACTGGCGCTTTTCACAATTAAGGTCAAGTGTCTCCATCAGCTAGAACTCCGGATAACCCATCATAGCGGGGCGCGGCGCGCTGCGACAGCGGCCCGATCGTCACAGGAAGAGCGAACTGACCGACTCCTCGCTATGCACGCGGCGCACGGCTTCGGCCAGCAGGTCGGCCACCGACAATATCTTGACGTTGCGCAACTCCGCCAGCGCCTTGGGCCGCAGCGGAACGGTGTTGGTGGTAATCAATTCCTGCACCTGGCAATGGTTGAGGCGTTCGCAGGCGGGGTCGGACAGGATCGGATGGGTGGCGCAGGCGATCACTTCGATCGCGCCCGCCTTCATCACCACCTTGGCCGCCTCGGTAACCGTGCCTGCGGTGTCGATCATGTCATCGAGCAGGACAGCGGTGGCGTCGTTGACATCGCCCACCAGTTGCATTTCGGCGACCTCGCTGGCGCGCCGGCGGCGCTTGTCGATAATCGCCAGGCTGGCGTTGAGGCGGCCCGCAAAGGCCCGTGCCCGCTCCACGCCGCCCGCATCGGGCGAAACCACGGTGACGCGTTTGCCGTCGATGCGCTTGCGCAGATAGGGAATCAGCACCGGCATCGCGAACAGATTGTCCACCGGAATATTGAAAAAGCCCTGGATCTGGCCCGCGTGCAGGTCCACCGTCATCACGCGCGACGCGCCCGCGGTGGTGATCAGGTCAGCCACCACCTTGGCGCTGATCGGGACGCGCGGCGCAACCTTGCGATCCTGCCGAGCATAGCCGAAATAGGGGATCACGGCGGTGATGCGCTTGGCCGAGGCGCGGCGCAACGCGTCCATCAGGAGCAGCAACTCCATCAGGTTGTCGTTGGGCGGCGTGCAGATCGACTGCATCACAAAGCAGTCGCCGCCGCGCACATTCTCGCGAATCTCCACCATCACCTCGCCGTCGGGGAAGCGGCCCACCTCGGCGTTGCCCAAACGCACGCCCAACACTGAACATACGTCGCGCGCCAGGGCCGGATTGGAATTGCCGGTGAAAATCTTCAGCTCGTCTTTTGCCCGCTCAGGCATCTATTGTATCGACCTCTTCTCAATCGAGCGCTGCCTACCGCCGCTGCCACGGACATCCTCAGTCGCGTTGGGCTGGGCGGGAAGGATTCGAACCTTCGAATGCCAGGTCCAAAGCCTGGTGCCTTACCAGCTTGGCGACCGCCCAACTCTGATCTGCCTCTCCCAGCCGGCCCGGTGATGACGCCCACCGCCCTCGCCAACGCACTGTGCGCAAGGATGGCGCCTGGCAGCATCCAAAGCCCTCTGGCAGCGCCTGACCGCGATCCGAAGATGGGGAGCGAAGCCCGAGATCCAGGCGGAACCGGCGTTCAGGCCCTCGCACAGTTCTCAGTTGGGATTCGGCGGCGATGTTATGGCCGGGTTACGACTTTGTCAATTATGCTTTTTAACATACGTCAACAAGCGTGCCAAAGCTTGTGGACGGCATTTATTTTACACTGTTTGCGCGGTCAGAAACCGCACCGTCGGCATCCGCGCCGCCGCCCTTTGCGCCGCCACCCCGGCCTGCACCTGATCGGCAAAGATTCCGAACACCGCCCCGCCGCTGCCCGACATGGCCACCCCGGCCGCTCCCAATTCTTGAAGTAACACCTTAATTTCACCGATGGTCGAATGACGCGCAATGGCGACCTGCTGCAAATCATTGACCAGCAACTCCCGCGTCACGCTCGTGGCGTCGAGTATCCGGGGCAAGATGGCCGGGCTGGGGCCGCTCCATTGGTCAGGCTGCAAGCCGCGGTAGATCTCGGCGGTGGACACCGCGAACGGCGGCACTCCAATTGCCAGGTGCAGGCGACAAGTGCCCTCCAGGTAGGTGATGCGCTCGCCGATACCGCCCACGCGCGCGGGACGCGGATCGAGGAAGAATGGGACGTCGGCACCCAAACGCAGGGCGGTGGCAGCCAGTGCCGCCGGTTCGCTTGCGGCCAGCTGCGCCATCAGGCGCAGCACCGCGCCGGCGTCGCTGGAGCCGCCGCCTAGCCCTGCCCCGGCCGGAATGCGCTTGTGCAAATCAATCGCGACCCGCCAATTGAGGCCGCGCTCTTCCATGAACAAGCGCGCCGCGCGCACGGCCAGGTTGGCGTCGTGCGGCCCAAGTTCCGGCCAGTTGCAGCGCAGCGCCACCGCGGCGGTTGCGGCGCTGTCGTCGACTTCAATCACCACGCGGTCGAACAGGGAAATGGGCAGGAAAAGCGAGTCAAGCTGGTGATAGCCGTCAGGACGGCGCCCGGTTATGCGCAGGAAGAGGTTGATTTTGGCGGGCGTCAGCAATTCCAGGCGTTTGATCATCGGGGTATAACGTGGCGCGGCGGGCGCGCTCGTTCATCGCCTGGCGGGCATCGCGGCGAATTGCGCCAATGAACGCCATCAGCGACACCATCAGGCCCACGGCAAACAGGATGCATCCGGTCAGGTAGACGGCGTGATAGAAGTCCATCTGTGCCGCGGCATAGGAAATCGTCCGTTCATCCTGGGTCAACGGCGCGAGCACGGCACCGTCGGTGCGCGCGTCCAGTTCGTCGAAATTACGGTACAACTCGGGGCTGGGAGGACTAGCCACCACCAAGCGCCGATATTGCACGATACCGTTGAGTCCGACCAGCCAGTTGCCGGTGCCCAGCAGCATCAGTACCACCCCCGCCACCACGCGCCAGTCGCTGTACAGCTCGGGCGGTTTCATGACAATCAAAGATACGTGTGGTGGGCGGCAAACACAAATCGGCAAACCGGCCAGGCCTGTTGACCATGCGCCTGGGCGCGCCGCGCTTCTGATACACTGAAGGTAGGGATTGCGATAACCTTAGGTACCGATGAGCAACGCAACCAATAGTCGGCTTGAGCAACTGCTGAGCCGCTTCGCAGCGGGCGACCGGCTGGCGCTGGCCCGCCTAATCACGCTGGTGGAAAATCGCAGCGCCGACGTCGCCGCGGTGATGGAACGGCTCTACAGCGGCGCCGCCCACGCCCATATCGCCGGCATCACCGGCCCACCGGGCGCCGGCAAGTCCACGCTGATCGACCGTGTGGTCGCCAAGCTGCGCGCGCGCAAGCAGCAGGTGGCGGTCCTCGCCATCGACCCGTCCAGTCCCTTCTCGGGCGGCGCCGTGCTGGGCGACCGGGTGCGCATGGGTGACCATTACAATGATCCCGGCGTTTACATCCGCAGCCTGTCCACGCGCGGCAGCCACGGCGGGCTCAGCCGCGCGGCACGTCAAATCGTCACCCTGCTCGAGGCGTTCAAGTTCGATGTGATCCTGGTCGAGACCGCGGGCGTAGGGCAGACCGAACTGGACATCATGGATTTGGCGCACACCACCGTGGTGGTGACGGTGCCCGAGGGCGGCGACGGGATTCAGATCATGAAGGCGGGGCTGAACGAAATTGCCGACATCTTCGTGGTCAACAAGGCCGACCGCGATGGCGCCGACCGGGTCAAGGCGGAGCTGGAACTGAACGTTTATCTGCGCGGCGGCGCCGGATGGCGGCCGCCGGTGCTGCTGACGCAGGCGGCCAACGACCGCGGAGTGGAAGCACTCATCGCGCAACTGGACCGCCATTGGGAATACGTGCGCACCCATACCGACCCGCAGGCCGAACGCCAGCACCGCGTACACGAGTTCTTGGAAATCCTCACCGGTCAGATCGAAGAGCGCGCCAGGAACGCGTTTGGCAACGGCCGCGCACACGAGCTGTTGGAATCGGTGTGCACCGGCCGCCTCAACCCCTATGCGGCGGCGCGCCTGCTGCTTGACGATCCTGCCGCGATGGGTGCATTGCTCAGCAAGACGGTGGTAGACTGCTGACGATGGGATGGAGAAATGACGGGCGCGTGTTCGCGATCGGGGACATCCACGGATGTCCGCAGGAACTCGACGCTCTGCTCAAGGGGATCGATCCCGGTCCCGCGGACACCGTAATCTTCGTCGGCGATTACGTCGATCGCGGTCCGTCGGCCCGTGACGTAATCGACCGGCTCATAGCCTTCAAGCAGCGCCATCCTGCCGCCATCTTCCTCAAGGGCAATCACGAGGACATGATGCTGCATTTCCTCGGCATGCCCGGCCATTACGGGGACTCCTTTCTGTTCAACGGCGGCTTCGCCACCATGATGAGCTACGACATCGACGAGTCGCGGCTCGACCACGCGCTGGAGCTGCTGCCGCCCGCGCATCTTGAGTTCCTGCAAAGGCTGGAGACCAGCTATCTGCGTCCGCCCTACCTCTTCGTCCACGCCGGGGTGCATCCACTGCGCTCGCTGGAGGAGCAGGAAGCCGAGGACATGCTATGGATTCGCCAGGAGTTCATCGCCAATCCGCACGACCTGGGGCATACGGTGATTTTCGGCCACACCCCGATGCGCGACGTGCTGCTCGACCTACCCTATAAAATCGGGCTCGATACGGGGTTGGTGTACGGGGGCCGGCTGAGTGCGCTGGAATTCAGCGAAGGGCGATGCTTTCAGGTGGCGCGCGGCAGCAAAAAAGTCAGCAGCCATCGCATCAAGGCGCTGCGCTAGCCCCCTTTCGTCCCCCGCGATCGCCAGCTAATCTGTGCAATTCAGTGGCGGCGTAGCTCAGTTGGTTAGAGCACGCGGCTCATATCCGCGGAGTCGTAGGTTCAAGTCCTACCGCCGCCACCACCAATATTTCCACGCAACGACGCCTGGCCCGGTGCCCAAGATCGTTTGTGCGCAGCGGGATGGCCATGGCGCCGAATTGCATCCCCGCTCCTTTTGTCAACATATCTCCCGCCGGCCTGCGGGAACAGGGAAGCAACACGCCGCTTACCTGTTTTCAACCCGCCGATATGATCGCGCGGCAGTCACTGGATGGTGGTTTCCGGAACGTCGAGGCACCACGCCGACTGCGGGCCCAGCACCGTGTCGCCATTGAGTGCAACCATTCTGGGCAACCATGCCACGACCTGGACGTCGTACTGGTTGGTTTGGGAGGTCTGGAACGTCAGGGACACGGGCGCAGAGCAAGTGCCGGAGCTGCAGGTGAACGCCGACCAGGGAATTTGCAGAGGCGGTTTGCCGTTGCTGACGGCGTTGTTGCCCGGATTGAAGGTGAACTCATTGCCCGGGCATGCCTGCTCCGCAGGCAGCGTTTGCAAGGCACTCTGGGTTCCAACCACGTACGTGAGCAGGAGGTTCTGACTGGTGGCGCTCAGCGCCGTCAGCGCATCTTGCGGTATGGTGACCGTTCCGGTCAGCGGTTGATTCAGTGAGATCTCATTGGGCCACAGGGGAAAGCTCAGCGTCCATGGCGCCGGAACCGACTGCTGGGTTGACGTGTCCCAGCCGGGTGGCTGCAAAGCCGGATTGCTGAAGTCGAGGTCGAACCTCTCTTGCAGGGGCGTGGTTATCGCCGCAGTAAATCCCACCAGGCCAGGGCAAGGCTGCACAAAATTGCAGTTTGGAAACGGTCCATCGCCGCCTACCAGGTCCAACACTTCTCCACTTGTTATTGTACCGGAGCTGACCAGCTTGATGGTTTGGGGCGGAATCAAACCATTGCCTTGCGCGTTGGTGTTGACCTCCCACACAGTTTCGGACTGGGTCGCCAGAGCGTTGGTCTGAAGTCCATTCAAACCCGGCGGGATGACCACGCCATTGAATGTGACATATCGCAGATCGCAGTAATTGGGATTGTTCAACTGGTTGTTGCTGGCCGGATTGGAGTCCAAGGGCAGAATCAGGGCGTGCGAAGTCAAGACTGAGTCGGTGATGTCGCTGTTACCCGACGCGTCGTATGCATAGGTTGCCTCGGTATTGTTGCTGCCGATCGAAGAGTCTGACACTTGCCAGTCCGCGATCGAGATCGTTTGCGCCTGCCCCCACGTCCATGACTCACTCCACGATGCGGACAACGTACCCACCCCGGTCTCGTTCTGGATTCCCGCCGTGGCGGATACTCCCACGGTTTCGGTGTGGCTGTTGGAGGTGGTCAAGGTGGTGACGTTGTTGGCCACTTTGGGCAGGAAAGAACGGATGCCGAGCGAAACTGCGCCGGGCAAATCTTCAAGTTGCGCGTCCAACGTCACGGCGTCGTTCCAACCAAGCGTGGCGTACACCGGCCATAGGTAGTTCCAGCTGTCGCACGATCCGGCGATGGGCTGCTGGTCGGTAATCTGCTGCGTGTAGACGGAGGTCCAACTCTGTCCGACGGGCGCTGGCGGCGGACTTACATCGAGGTACTGGCGGACGATAATCTTGTGAAAGTAGCCGCTGTTCGCATTACCCTCCAGCAGCGCGTAACCGCGCGTCTCGAACGTAGCGTTGATCTGGATCCGGCTGGCGGGGGAACTCGACGGCGGCTGTGAATTGTCGGGACCCCAAGTCGTAAAATCCGGCGGCAGATTGTCCTGGCTGTTGATTATCAGCGGTACCGTGATGTTCAGCGACTGGAGGTCGTGAAAGGACAACACGGTCTGATTGGAGCAATCCGCGGCGTTTGCTGCGCTGCAGCTCGACGGTCCGATGTCGCTGCCGCCGCCCGCCATCCCCCGTTGCAACGCGCCCAGCCACTGCTCGCTATCGTGCTGCAGCTGCGCCGCGTCGGGCGTCACCGCGGTGGGGGTTTCTCCCGGCAGCGGCGCAATTATGCGCTGCGGGAAATCGATCTGTTCCAGCTCCTTTGTCCCCAGTATCCTGATGTTGTGGCCGGTTTTATTGAAGAAATAGATCCAGCCCGCGGCCGGTGACGATCCTTCCGCATGCGCCCATACCGCACCCTTGAGGCCTGCGCTGCGATGGTCCTCAGTGTTGTTCAGAATCACCACCGCCTTGCCGGCCGCCAGAAAATTCGCTACCCCGGGGTTAGCCTGAAGCTGCGCCGGCGTGGTGTTGTTGCCATCGAAGATGATCATCGCGTAGGGCCCGGGATCTTCGCTCCCGCTACCCGCTACAAGCCTGTATTGCGTCCCGATGGTCTGAAGGACAGGCCCGCTGGCGGCGCCAGCCACCAAGGCTTGCGGCATCGCTGCCGGCGAAGAATTCGAACTGCCGCCGCACGCGGCACACCATAACTGCAGCAGCACCCCGAGCGAGGCCAACCCACCGCGCCGGCAGACGCGGCGCATCCTTGCCCTGACGGTAGCCCCCTGATCCATAGCTCTCCTCGCGGAACGACTGAAGCGATCTGCCTGGCTCTTTCGGCCTTGTCGGAGGCGCGACCGCAATCCACATTCGGCCACGGCGGGCGCGGCTTGACAGCCGCCCGCCACTGGAGCGAGAATCTTTTCGAAGATTTTTCAAGATGGCTGAATATTATTCAAAAGGGCATCTCGTTGTCAAGAAGACGGACAGCGCTTTTTACAGCTTATTGGTGCTTTTGAAGGTCACACTGGCGATCCGGACCTTGGGATCCGGTCAAGAGCACTGGCTATGAAGACTCCAAAGCGCGGGACAAGGGCCGCACGCCATCCAGCATACCGGTCCGTCGATCGCAGGCGCGCGGCGATTGCCGAAGCGCTACTTCAGTCGATGTCGGAAAAGGGCTTTTCCGCCACCTCGCTGACTGAACTCGCCAGACGGGCCGGCATGTCGCCGAGCCATCTGCTCTATTATTATCCCGATAAGGAAGCGGTGCTGGTCCAGCTGGCCAAATCAATCAATGACGGAACCCTCGGCTTCATGGCCGGCTTGGTTGACAAGCCGCCGCAGGTCCAATGCCACCAGCTGGTTGGGTACTTCTTTGGCCGCCGCAACGTGCCGGCCGCCTTTCGCGGCGTGCTGCTGCAACTCATGGGGGTGGCGACTCACGACCCCGAGCTGCTCGGCCGGATGCGCCAGCAGGCGGGCAGGTTCAAGGCTTTTCTAAAACAGATTTATCGAAAATCTTCCGCGACCGCGACCATGCCGGTGGATGACGCGGCGACCGTGGCCGCCGCAATCTGGATGGGACTGCTGGTCAATTCGCTCTTTGACCCGACGCTCACCATGGCGCGCGCCGGGCGCCTGATGCTCAATGTCATGTCATTCCTGGGCGGATTCGACAACGCCCGGCGTTCGGGGGATGTCCCTCCGGCGTCAAACGCTCCACCGATTCCAGCGGGCAGCGCCAGCCGCGCGTAGCGCTCATTGAGAGCGTCGGTTGGTGGCGCACCGCAGGAGATTCACGTTGGCAACCCGTGCCGGGAAGGCGCCGGCGGCGCCCTCCCCTGCACGTGTTCCGATTACACTTCGATGTTGTAGCAGCGCTTGACGTTGTCCAGGATGATCTTGCGGCGCACTTCGGCCGACACCCCGGCGAAGTCCTTTTCGATCGCCTTGCGCGAACGCGGCCAGGTCGACACGCCGTGCGGATAGTCCGACGCCCACATGTAGTTATCCGCGCCAAACTGTTTGAGCGATTCGGAGTTGAGCGGCTCGTCCTCGAAGGTGCCGAAAAGCTGGCGTTTCAGATAGTAGCTCGGCATCTCCTTGAGCTTGATGCCCGACAGCGACCCGTAATGGCGGTAGGCGTGGTCCAGACGCCAGACCAGATGCGGCAGCCAGCCGATGTCGTTCTCCGCTGACACGATCTTCAGCCCCGGATAGCGCTCCAGCACGCCGTTGAGCGTCAGCGTGGTGATCGCCTGCTGAATCGGATGAATCGCGTTGGCAAAGCCCTCCATCCGCGACGTGATGGCGGTGCCGCCGGTGGGCCGGCGCGGCATTACGCTGGTCCCGACGTGCAGCGAGATGGGCATGTTGAGGTCCTGCGCCGCCTGCCAGAACGGATCGTACATGGGGTTGGAGTACGGCTTGTCATCGGGCGCGTTGCCCCAGATCTCGGCGCCGCGCAGTCCGATCTTCGCGCATCGCTCCAGCTCCCTGACCGCGCTCGGGATGTCCCACATCGGAATCAGCGCCAGCCCAATCAGCCGCCTGGGATTGCTCGAACAGAATTCGCCCAGCCAGGTGTTGTAGACGCTGAAGCATGCCCCTTGCAGTTCCTTGTCGGTGATCTGGAACAGCGGCATCCCCAGCGACGTGTACAGGACCTCGGCGCTGACGCCGTCGAGGTCCTGGTCCTTGATGCGCTCGACCGGATCCCAGGCGCCCGGCCGGGCCGTTTCATAGCCGGCCGAGGAGGTGACGAACTTTTTGAAGTCTTCGGCCGACTCGCGCAGCAGTTCGCCGGAGCGGCCAACGTTCTGACCGGCGGCGAACAACTCGGCGACGATCGGCAGGTCGAACAGCCCCGGAATCCGGAAGGCGTAGCTGGGCCCCGTCCTGGTCTCCTTGACGATAACGCGCGGCGCCTGATCCTGGAACTTCTTGTCCAGCCGCGTCACCCAGAAGTCGGCGGGCTCGACGACGTGTGAATCCGCCGAGATGTACTTGAGCTCCTCCATGGCTTGACCTCTCCTTTCGCCCGCCGCCGAGCACGGCTGAGGCGTGGTTTCCCATCACGATGACAACTGAAGCGCCGATGGCCGACGCCACCAATCCATCGCAGCTCCGTGTGGCCGGCCCACGGCCCGCTCCAATCCCCTATTTGTTTGCGGACCAGCAAATCAAAGCAGCACCTAATGCCGCCGGTGCCCCAAACATTCTGTGCGATACAAACCTACGCTTTTTGCCGCACAGCCGTCAAACCGCTACCAGGACCTCCGCGGTCGCGACGAACTAAGACAACCGGTACGGAGGCGGGCGTTAAGCGCAGACCAAAACCAGGTCGGGGAGAGGCCGAACCGTTAATTTTCATGTCAGCTCCGACGCTTTGCCTCGCGCCGCCTCGGCTCTTTTCAACCCGTTGCGGCTTGCGCAGGCAGGTCCTCTTGCTAAAGCACCGGCTTGTTTCCCGGCGGCCAAAACCTTAACTTGGAGGCGCGGTGGCCCCGCAGCGTACAGTAGGCCGGATCCGCGGTTCCGACACCGCCCGAAGCCGTGGGCCGAGTGGCAATGCGCTCACACGATTGCTCACACGTGTGGGACAGCTCGCGGGCCTGTTCAAAGGTCCCGCCCGCGACGGACGGGCCGCACTGGGCGCCAAGGGCGAGCGGATGGCGGTGCGGCGGCTGCGCCGGGAGGGCTACCGGATGCTGGCGCGCAACTTCCGCGCCGCCGGCGCCGAAATCGACGCTATCGCCATGGACGGCGACACCCTGGTTTTTGTCGAGGTAAAGACACGCACGACCTGCGCTACCGGGCGCCCGGAGGAGGCGGTGCACGCGCTCAAACAGAATCATATCCGGCGCGCCGCGGCGGTCTACGCGCGGGCCCATGCGATGGAGCAGCGGCCGATCCGGTTCGACGTGGTGGCGGTATCGCGCGCGGACGGCGGGCGGTGGCGGCTTGAGATTATCAAGGACGCATTTTGATGCTTGACATAAGGCTGATTCGCGAAAACCCGGACCAGATCAAGCGGCAACTACAAAAAGTAGGTTTTCCCGCTGAAGATGTTGACCGCCTGCTCGCCGCCGACGCGCGCCGGCGCAAGCTCCAGCACGAGCTCGACGAACTGCGCGCGCGGCGCAGCCGCGAATCGAAAGAACTGGGCAAGATGGCGCCGGCTGAGCGCGAGGCGCGGCGCGCCGAGATGCGCGCCCTGGGCGAGCAGATCACGGCGGGCGAGCGTGAACTGGCCGAAGCCGAGGCCGAGTTCACGCGCCAGATGCTGCTGGTGCCCAACCTGCCGCGGCCGTGGGTGCCCGAGGGCGAGGGCGAAAGCGCCAACGCCGTGGTGCGCAGCGAAGGCGAGCCGCGGCGGCTGGATTTCACCGCCCGGCCGCATTGGGAACTGGGCGAGCAGCTCGGCATCATCGACTTCGCGCGCGGCGTCAAGCTTGCGGGCAGCCGCTTCTACTTTTTGCTTGGTCTGGGCGCCCGGCTGGAGCGGGCGCTGATCGCAATGATGCTCGACCTAAAGCGCGAGCAGGGCTACCTGGAGGTCGCGCCGCCCCTGATGGTCAACAGCGAGACCGTGACCGGCACCGCCCATCTGCCCAAATTCGCCGACACCATGTACCGCGATATCGAGGAGGACTACTGGTTCGTCCCCACCGCCGAGGTGCCGTTGACCAACTTTTACGCCCGCGAAATCCTTGACCCCGAGTGCCTGCCGATTTACCTGACCGCCTACACGCCATGCTTTCGGCGTGAAAAGATGTCGGCGGGACGCGACGTGCGCGGCATCAAACGCGGCCATCAGTTCGACAAGGTCGAGATGGTCAAGCTGGTGCATCCCGACCGTTCCGACGCGGAGTTGGAGTCGCTGGTGGAAAACGCCTGCGAAGTCTGCCGCCGGCTGGGGCTGGCCTTTCGCGTGATTCGCATGGGCACCGGCGATTTGGGTTTCGCCGCCGCCGCCAAGTATGACGTCGAAGTCTGGGCGCCCGGCTGCGGCGAATGGCTGGAGGTCAGCTCCTGCTCCAACTGCTGGGATTTTCAGGCGCGGCGCGCCCAAATCCGCTTCCGCAACGCGAGCAGCGGGCGTAACGAATTCGTCCACACGCTTAACGGCTCGGGACTGGGGCTGCCGCGCACGCTGATTGCGGTGCTGGAGAATTATCAACAGGCCGACGGCTCGGTGATAATCCCCCCGGTGCTGCGGCCCTACCTGCCCGAGGTGGAACGGATCACGCCTGCTTCGCGTTAAATTCGCTCTTTTGTAACACAGCCGTAACAAATCGACCTTACACTGGATTTGCGCAAGAGGGTACGTTCTAAGGGTATGGAGCCCTCCATCCAGCTTTCACTGCGGACCCGTCCGGAGCCCGACCCGCAAGCCACTGAGGCGGTGACCCTGCCGACCGTGGCCGCGCCCGCGCGCCATCGCATTGCCCCGGGCCTGCTCGGCGACCGCCTCTTCCGCTTCTCCACTGCCCTGCTCGCGCTGCTGGTGCTGGCGCTGCTATTGGGCTTTGCGATTGTGCTGGCGATGGAGTCGCGGCTGTCGCTGGTCAAGTTCGGGCTGAGTTTCTTTACCAGCACCAACTGGGACCCGGTCAATGAGGAATTCGGCGCCCTGCCCTTCGTTTACGGCACGGTGGTGACTTCCGCAATCGCCCTGCTGATTGCCGTCCCGCTGAGCCTGGGTGTGTCGCTATGCATGGTCGAGCTACTGCCGCAATGGCTGGCGGCGCGCATCGGATTCCTGGTGGAACTGCTCGCCGCGATTCCCAGCGTGGTCTATGGATTGTGGGGCATCTTCGTGCTGGGTCCGTGGCTGCGCGACGCCGTCGACCCGCTGCTGGCGCGATACCTGGGTTTTCTGCCCCAGTTCCAGGGGCCCCATCTGGCGGTCAGTCTGCTGACCGCCGGCGTGCTGCTCTCGGTAATGATCATTCCGTATATCACGGCGGTGTGCACGGAGGTCTTCCGCGTCGTTCCGCAAACCCAGCGCGAGGCAGCGCTGGCGCTGGGCGCCACCAAATGGGAGATGATTCGCATGGCGGTCATCCCCTACGGTTACACCGGCGTGATCGGAGCGATCATACTGGGTTTGGGCCGCGCGCTGGGCGAGACCATCGCGGTGGCGATGGTGATCGGGAATCGGCCGGAGATTTCCGCCTCGCTGTTCCTGCCTTCCTCCACTTTGGCCAGCGCGATCGCCAACGAATTCACCGAAGCCACCGGCGATATGTACCTGTCGGCGCTGGTCGAGTTGGGGCTGGTGCTGATGGTGCTGGCGGTGGTGCTCAACGCCGCGGCGCGCGCGCTGGTGACCGGCGTGGTGAGTCAGGGAGAGGGGCGATGAGGGCGGCGGGCGGCGGGCCATCCTCCTACCTGTATCGCAAGCTCAAGAGCCGCCTGATGATGGGGCTGACCCTGGCCGCCACCGTCATCACGCTGCTGCCGCTGTTCTTCGTACTCGCCTACCTGCTCAGCAAGGGAGTCACCAGCCTCAATCTGGCTTTCTTCACCCACCTGCCCAAGCCGGTGGGCGAGCCGGGGGGCGGGATGGCCAACGCGATTGTCGGCACCTTTGAATTGATCGGTCTGGCCAGCCTGATCGGCGTGCCGATCGGAATCGGCGCCGGGCTTTATCTCAATGAGTACGGCGGCGCGCTGAGCGCACCGGCGCGCTTTGCCGCCGACGTCCTGATCGGGATGCCGTCGATCGTGGTCGGCATCTTTGCTTACGCCGTGTTGGTGCGCCCGATGCGCGGCTTCTCGGCCCTGGCGGGCGGCTTCGCCCTGGGCATCATCATGATTCCGCTGGTCATGCGCACCACCGAAGAGATGGTGCGGCTGGTGCCCCAGGAATTGCGCGAGGCGGCGCTGGCGCTGGGCGTGACGCGATGGCGCACTACGGTGTCGGTCGTGGTGCGGACCGCAGCGGCAGGCATCGCCACCGGTGTCATCCTGGCCATTGCGCGGGTGGCGGGCGAGACTGCGCCGCTGCTGTTTACCGCCTTTGGCAATCGCTTCTGGGCGCGCGGGCTGCGCGAGCCCATCGCGTCTTTAACCGTTCAAGTCTATACTTATGCTATCTCCCCATTCGCCGATTGGCAGCGTCAGGCGTGGGCAGGCGCGCTGGTGCTGACTGCGATCGTACTGGCGCTGGAGCTAGGAGTGCGATGGATAACGCGAGGACGGCTCAAGCCGCTGCGATAATTCCCGTCCCCTCGGGCGGGCCGCAAGAGGACGCCGCGAGCGCGCCCGACCCCGACAAGCTCAAAGTGGTGGAGCTGAGCGCCTTTTATCGGGGCAAAATCGCGCTGCGCAAGATTCGGGTCGACATCGCGGCCAACCAGGTCACCGCCATCATCGGCCCCTCGGGCTGCGGCAAGTCCACCCTGGTGCGATGCCTTAACCGCATGCATGAAGTGCAGCCGGGCAACCACGCCGAAGGCGAGGTATGGCTGGACGGCGAAAACATCTACGCGCCGGGCGTCGACCCGGTTCAGATCCGGCGGCGGGTGGGGATGGTGTTTCAGAAGGCAACGCCCTTCCCTACCATGTCGATCGAGGACAACGTGACCGCCGGACTGCGGCTTAACAATCGCCGCATGAGCCGCGCCGAGCGCGACCGCATCGTGGAGCGCAGCCTGCGCCAGGCCGCGCTGTGGGAGGAGGTGCGCGACAAGCTGCGCGAACCCGGCATCAGCCTCTCCGGCGGCCAGCAGCAGCGGTTGTGTATCGCGCGCGCGCTGGCGGTGGAGCCCGAAGTGTTGCTGATGGACGAACCGTGCTCGGCGCTGGACCCAATCTCCACCGCCCGCATCGAGGAGCTGATCCTGGAGTTGAAGGCCTCCTACACCATCGTACTGGTCACGCACAACATGCAGCAGGCGGCGCGAGCCTCGGACTACACCGCCTTCCTGTTAAACGGCGACCTGATCGAGTTCGGCGAGACCAATCAGATCTTCACCAACCCCGCTCGCCGCGAGACCGAGGAATACATCACCGGGCGCTTCGGCTAGGGGAGGGTACGATGGAAAACACGCATTTGCAGCATACCAACCGGCAGTACGAAGAGGAGCTGCGCAACCTGCGTACCAGCCTGCTCCAGATGGGCGGGCTGGTGGAGCGCCAGATCGCCAACGCGGTCGAGTCGCTGGTCGAACGCGACTCCGAACTGGCGCGCAGCACGATCGCCAGGGATGCCGAGGTCAACCGCATGGATATCGACATCGACGCCCTGTGCATCCGCCTGCTGGCGCTGCGTCAGCCCGCGGCCTCTGACCTGCGCTTTATCACCACGGGCTTGAAGATCACTACTGACCTGGAGCGGATCGGCGACATGGCGGTCAACATCTGCGAGCGCGCGCTGGAGCTCAATCACGAGCCGGTGCTCAAGCCCTATATCGATATCCCGCGGATGGCGGCGCTGGCGCAGTCGATGGTCAAGGACAGCCTCGACGCGTTCGTCAACAACGACACCGACCTGGCCGAGC
Source organism: Pseudomonadota bacterium (assembly GCA_021325025.1). Classification (GTDB taxonomy): domain Bacteria; phylum Desulfobacterota; class Binatia; order Binatales; family Binataceae; genus JAJPJA01. The sequence continues at coordinate 44,094 of JAJPHZ010000029.1, forward strand.
AGGTAATCGGGCGCGACGACGAGGTCGACCAGCTCAACTACCAAATCTTTCGCGAGCTGCTGAGCTACATGGCCGAGGAGCCGCGCACCATCGGGCGCGCCACGCGCGTGTTGTTCGTCTCCAAGTACCTCGAGCGCATCGCCGACCATGCCACCAACATTGCCGAGATGGTGGTCTTCATGGTCAAGGGCAAGACCATCCGCCACATGGACAAAGACAAGAAATGAGCCACCTGGAGCCGGCCGAACGCAAGGGACCACAGCCGCGGGTGCTGGTGGTCGAAGACGAAGATGACATCCGCACGCTGGTGCGCTACAACCTGGAGCAGGAGGGCTTCCGGGTGGACGAGGCGCGCGACGGCGCAGGGGCTTACGAATCCATCCGCCGGCGCCTGCCCGACGCGCTGGTGCTCGACCTGATGCTGCCCGGGATGCCGGGACTGGAGTTGTGCCAGAAGCTGCGCGCCGAAGCCGCCACCCACTTGCTGCCGATCGTCATGCTCACCGCCAAGGGTTCGGAAGTCGACCGCATCCTGGGCCTGGAGATGGGCGCCGACGACTATATTGTCAAGCCCTTCAGCCCGCGCGAACTGGTGGCCCGAATCCGCGCCGTGCTGCGCCGCGCCAACGCCCAGGGCGCGCCTGCCGCCGGGCCGGTTTACGAGCGCGGCCGCCTGCGCATGGACATGGGCACCTACGAGGTGTTCGTGGACGGTAAACAGCGCCAGCTATGCCTGCGCGAGTTCGAGCTGCTGCGGTTTTTCGTCGAACATCCGATGCGGGTGTACAGCCGCGAACAACTGCTCGACCTGGTCTGGGGGCGCGACGTGTTCGTCGAGCCGCGCACGGTGGACGTCCACGTACGCCGGCTGCGCCGCCAGATCGAGCGCGACGACAGCAAGCCGGAATTGATACTCACTGTAAGGAGCGTGGGTTACCGCTTTAACCCGCAGGCGCTTGGGTAGAACGATTGTCCGCCGCCTGGCGGTGGCGGTGCTGCTCAGCATCCTGCCGCCCGCCGTGCTGCTGGCAGTGCTGGCAGCGAAAGGGACGGTCTCGTTTGCGCTTCTGACCCTGGTGCTGGTGGCGGGAACCGCGGGCGGAGTGATGGCGGCGGCCTCGGTGGTGCGCGTCCTGATCGATCGGCGCGACAGCCTGGAGGACGCGGCCGAGGAACTCGAAGCCCGCCGCCGTCCGCTGCGCCTGGTGCGTGGAGATCAACTGTTCGGTCTGGCCGAGCAGCGCCTGGTCGCGGCCGCCGACGCGATGGTGCGCGACCTCGAAGAGCTGGCCGAGCAGCGCGAAGAACTCGACGTCATCCTGCGCAGCATGTCGGAGGGGGTGGTGGTGACCGACGCGCACGGCCAGGTGATGCTCATCAACCGCGCCGCGCGCGAGATGCTCGAACTCAGCCCCGAGGCCGACTATCGCGGGCGCGGCCTGGTCGAGATCTGCCGCGACCCCGCGGTCCAGCAGCTGGTGGCAGGCCCCACAGAACGTCATCAACCGTGGCCCGAAAGTATCGAGCTGTCGATCCAGCGGGCCGGTCCCACGCGCCGCCTGCGCGTCACGGCGGGCGCGGTCAGTGCCGCGGCGCGGGCGCGCGCCGCCTGGGTTCTGGTACTGTACGACGTCACGCAGCTCAAGGCTTATGAAGGTCTGCGCTCGGACTTCATCGCCAACCTCACCCACGAAATCCGCACCCCGCTGAGCGCCTTGTGCGGTTACACGGAAACGCTGCTGGCCGGCGTAGAGGACCCGGACACGCAGCGGCGCTTTTTGCAAATTATCGAACGCCAGTCGCATCGGCTAGCCCGTCTGGTTGACGACCTGATCTCGCTGTCCGACCTCGAGCGCGGGCTTACCCCGCTGCGCCCGCGCGAACTGGAGGTGCGCCGCCTGTTCGAAGAAGCGGTCGAGCTGATGGGTGAACAAGCCGAGCGTCAGGGCGTTGCCATCGAAATCCAATGCCCTGAGGCGCTGCCCGCCCTGATCGGAGACCATGACCGGCTGTATCAGGTGTTAATCAATTTGTTGGACAACGCGATCAAGTACACGCCGCGCGGCGGCCGCGTGACGCTGTCGGCGCGCAAGCCCGAAGCGGCCGAAACCGGCGGCAAACCGCTGCTGGAGATCGCGGTTGCCGACACCGGCGAGGGAATCCCACCCCAGCATATTCCCCGTCTGACCGAGCGCTTTTACCGCGTCGACCGCGCCCGGTCGCGCGAACTGGGCGGTACCGGTTTGGGACTGGCGATCGTCAAGCACATCGTCCAGCTCCATCAGGGGGAGCTGCAAATCGAAAGCCGGGTGCGCGAAGGTACCACGGTGCGGGTCAGACTGCCCCTGCCCGCGCCGGGCAATGCGGAGCAGCTTCCCGTCGCATCCGCCGCCGGTTAAGCGCGCCGGGCGCGGCTTGCGTCAGTACAGAGTCTGGACCGCGGCCACAGCGTGATGGTCGAGGTAGACCAAAAAGTCGAGCATGTAACGACAGGCAACGGGCGCACCGCGCGAAATGACGGTCAGATCGATCACGTACAAAACCACTATCCCCAGCACGAACAACACGGCGTCGAGCGCGACCTCGCCGGCCGGTTTATCGGCTATCCGTCTCCACCAACGCCGCAGGGCCGATGCGGCCGCGTGGTTCGTGACGTCTGCTTGTTTCATCCGCTCCACCACGTACAGGCATAAGGTCACCCTTGCCCCCCAATGTCTCCAAGGCGACAAAGCCTCTGTTGATGTTGTCTCGGCTTTTCTTTTCTTATCAAACGTAAGCCTGACGAAGCAAGGTGAGCGCCGACCACCTGTTCAGCATCACCGTCGATAGGAAAGCTGACCAGCCATGGCCTTGCGTCCCAAGACCGGGCGGCGGCCTTTAAGGCTTGCGGATTGCGCGACGCCGCCATCGCCGTTCAAGCCGCAAAGCTCCCGAATCTCCCAAGCAGACTTGGCCACCAGCCACGCTGCCCGCGCGCGCTTGTGATCGATGGGGCAGGCGTGATGAAGTGTAGCGGCCCCGTGCCAAGATGCGGAAGTTAAAGGTACAGCGATGACGAACAGCATCAAGCGGATCTTAACTACTCACACCGGCAGCCTGCCGCGTCCCGCGGAATTGATGCGCCTGATCAGTGCGCGCGAGGAGGGTGAGTTGACCGACCCCTCCGCCCTGGAGGCCTCGATCGCCGCCGCGGTGGACGAAATCGTCCGCAAGCAGGTCGAATCCGGAGTGGATATCGTCAATGACGGCGAAGTCAGCAAGATTTCCTACTCCACCTATGTCAAGGACCGTCTGACCGGGTTTGAAGGCGAGGGATTGCTGTCCGCCTCCGGGCTGGCGCTGGCCGACTTCAAGGAATTTCCCGAATTGGCGGCCCGGCTGTTTCAGAGCGCCGGGATGACCAAAACCAAGGCGCCGGCTTGCGACGGCCCGATCCGGTACAGGGACCTGCGCGAGGTCCAGACCGATATCGCCAACCTCAAGGCCGCGCTCAGCGGCGTCAACGTCGAGGGCGCCTTCATGAGCGCCGCGTCGCCCGGCGTAATTTCGGGCTTTCTGCCCAATCATTACTACAAGACACCCGACGCCTACGTGGGCGCGCTGGCCGACGCGATGAAGACCGAGTACGAGGCGATCCATCAGGCCGGCCTGACCCTGCAATTGGACTGCCCCGACCTGGCGATGAGCCGCCACATCTGGTTCCCCGATTTGAGTCTCGCCGACTTCCGCAAGCGGATCGCGATGCACGTCGAGGCGCTCAATCACGCCACCGCCGCAATCCCGCCCGAGAGCATGCGGATGCATCTGTGCTGGGGCAACTACGAGGGGCCGCATCATTACGATGTGCCGCTGGCCGACATCATCGACATCGTACTCAAGGCGCGCCCCGCCACGATCTCGCTTGAAGCGGCCAATCCGCGCCACGAGCACGAATGGCAACTGTTCGAGACCGTCAAACTGCCCGACGACAAGGTCCTGATACCGGGGATGCTCGATTCGACCACCAACTTTGTCGAGCATCCGCAACTGATCGCACAGCGCCTGCTGCGATGGGCGTCGGTGGTGGGACGTGACCGCCTGATGGCTGGCACCGATTGCGGCTTCGCCACCTTCGCCGGGCTGACCCCGGTGTATCACGGCGTAGTGTGGCTGAAGTTCAAGGCGCTGGCCGAAGGCTGCCGCATCGCCTCGGCCCAGCTGTGGGGGTGATTGAGCGCGCACGGGACCGAAGCCAGATTGACGCCCATGTCGTCATTTGTGATGATAAATGACGATGGTCTCGTCTGAGCCCCCGGTTATCCGGCGAACCGTCGAGTTGCCGGCTTTACTGGCCAAAAAGTCGTACTTCCTGCTCGGTCCGCGTCAGACCGGCAAGTCTCGTTTCTGATCCGCCACGCTTGGTGGGGTGCGCGTTTATGACCTGCTTGACAGCGCGACCTATCTGGCATTGAGCCGGGAGCCGGGCCGAATTGCCCAGTAGCTAACCGAGCGCGACCGCATCGTTGTGATCGACGAAGTGCAGCGCTTACCCGGCCTGCTCAACGAGGTGCACCGTCTGATCGAGACGCGCCGTCTGCGCTTCCTGCTGACCGGCTCCAGTGCGCGCAAGCTGCGCGCCGGCGGCGTCAACCTGCTTGGCGGCCGTGCGCGCACGCAGTATCTGCATCCGCTGACATCGCGGGAACTGGGCGCGCATTTCGACCTTGAGCGGGCGTCACAGAACGGAAGGCTGCCGTCGATTTATTTCTCCGCCGACGCGTGGGCTGACCTTGAGGCCTACGCGGGCACCTATCTGCAGCAGGAGATCGTTGCCGAGGGCGCTGCTCGCAACGCGCCCGCCTTCAGCCGCTTTCTGAAAGCGGCCGCGCTGTGCAACGGCACCATCGTGAACTTCACCAACATCGCCAACCACGCGCAGGTACCGCACACACGGTCTATGAGTACTTCGAGATTTTGAAGGACGCGCTGGTGCTGCACGAACTGCCGCTCTGGCAAAAGTCAACACGGCGCAAACCGCTCGGCTCATCGAAGTATTATCTGTTTGATGTGGGCGTGGCCGGGGCGCTGCAAGGCCGCCCTTTTCGCGCCGGCACACCGGAGTTCGGCCAGGCATTGGAGACTCTGATCTTCAGCGAACTCGTCGCCTATCGCGACTACGTCTGCGCACAGCCGTTGTCCTACTGGAGGTCAACGTCGGGCTTCGAAGTCGACTTTCTCCTTGGCGATCACACCGCCATCGAAGTGAAGGCAACCCGCAACGTCTCCAGGCAGGACCTCAAATCGCTCCTGGCACTGGCTGAAGAGCGCAGCTTCCGCTCGCTGGTGTGCGTCTGTCTGGAACCGCAGCCCCGCAAGCTCGGCGCGGTCTCCGTCCTGCCCTGCACCGAGTCCCTCGACGCATTGTGGGACGGGCAGTTTCGCGAGGCCGGCTGAGCGCTCAGCGCGAGCGGGGCAGGCCCAGCACGCGCTCGCACACGATGTTGCGCTGGATCTCGGAGGTGCCGGCTTCGATGGTGTTGGCGCGCGAGCGCAGAAAGGAGGTCTGCCAGCGGCCGTTTTCGATCGCGTGGGCGCTGTCCGCGGTCAACTGGCTGGCCGGCCCCTCCAGCGCCATCGCGGTCTCCTGCATGCGCTGATTGAGCTCGGACCACAGCAGTTTGAGAATCGAGCCCTCGGCGCCCGGGGTGCCACCGTTGATGATCGCCGAGAACACCCGCAAGCAGTTGTACTTGAAGCCCTGCAAATCGACGTAATGGCGCGCCAGTTCCTGGCGGATTGCCTCGCGCTCGAGCGCCGGACGCCCGTTGCGCGTCGCGCGGCGCGCCAGCTCCACCAAATCGTTGAAGATCTGCTCGTAGCGCACGTACTGCGACAGCGCACTGGTGCCGCGCTCGTTGGCCAGCGTGGTCATGCTCACGCGCCATCCGTCGTTGAGAGCGCCCAGCAGATTTTGGCGCGGCACGTGCACGTTTTCGAAGAACACCTCGTTGAAGTCCTGACCGCCGTGCATCTGGCGCAGCGGCTTGACCGTGATGCCGGGGCTCTTCATGTCCACCAGCAGATAGCTCAGCCCCCGATGGCGCGCGGCGTTGGGGTCGGTGCGCACCAGCAGGTAGCACCAATCCGCATACTGTGCGTACGAGGTCCAGATCTTCTGGCCGTTGACGACAAATTCATCGCCCACCAGCTCCGCGCGCGTGCGCAGCGAGGCCAGGTCCGAGCCCGCGTTGGGCTCCGAAAAACCCTGGCACCAGATCTCCTCGGCGTTGACGATCGCCGGCAGAAAGCGGCGCTTCTGCTCCTCGGTGCCGTGCTGGATAATGGTGGGACCGACCTGCGAGATAGCCAGCGAGTTGAGCGCGCCGGGCGCCCGCACGCGCGCACATTCTTCGTTGAAGATCGCCATCTCCACGGCGCTGGCGCCCTGGCCGCCCCACTCCTTGGGCCAGGCCATCGCCACGAACCCGTGCTTGAGCATCCGCCGCTGCCAGTCGCGCAGCATTTCCACCAGCGCGCGGCCCCTGGGCAGCACGTAACCGGGCGTGCCCCACCCTTCGGGCAGGTTGTTCTTCAGAAATTCGCGCACCCGCGCGCGATAACGTTCTTCTTCTTCGGTGAAGCTGAGGTCCATCGCTTCTCGATACGGCGTCAACCCCGGCCGGTCAAGGCCGCCCGCGCGGTCCATGCCGGTGAGTGCGCCGGGCCATTGCTTCGACGGGCATCCTCACATGCGAGGCAGGCTGCAATCGAATCGGGCTGGTTTTGCGCCGGCAAGCACGCAGTGCGGGGGATTTTGAACTTCGTTCCTGTTCGGGGCATTGTAACGCACGCGAATCCCAGATGACGACTGGTGTGCCCGTTTGGGGATATCAGGCCAAGGAGAAGAAGCGATGGCTGAGGAACCGATGGAAAATCTGGCACTGTTCAAGCTGAGCGAGGAGGAAACCGCCCAGATCATCAAGGAAGCTGGCGGCGGCACCGTAACCTGGGTGCGGCGCGACGGCCATCCGGTGGGCGCCTATGTCCAGATCGTCGTGATGGACGGACAAATGTACACCACCTCCACCGACGATCGCGGCAAGAACAAGGCCTGGCGGCGCGACCCCCGCAGCGCCTGGGTGTTCGACGTGCCCGGCAAAGGCGGCGTCACCGTGATCGGCAAGGTCGTGTTCGAAGAGGATGCGGCGCTCAAGATGCGCGTCTATAACACGATGGCCGACGCGGTGAACATGAAGGGAGAGGCGCGCGAGCGATTCATCGGGCACATCAACACCCGCGGCCGCGAAGTGATGCGCCTGGTGCCGGAAAAATACGTCACCTTGAACACCGCCAAGGTGGGCGTCGCGATGGTGAGTTGAGGCGCAGCGCTAACGCCGTTCAAACGACGGGCCGGCGTAGCCGCGGCCGGTGCTGGCGGCGGAAATCGCATTCTTGTGCGCCACCAGCGCACCGCCATCGACCACCATCACCGTACCGGTGATCCATTCGGACTCGTCGCTGGCCAAGAACAGCGCCATCGCCGCGATATCCTCGGGCCGGCCGGCGCGCGCGATCGGCTGCAGCCGGGCCATGTTCGCCTCGATCGTCGCATCGTCCTGACCAAAGCCGCCTCCGCCCACGAACATCGGCGTCTTGATGCCGCCGGGTGCAATCGCGTTAACGCGGATCCTGTCGCAGGCGAGTTCCGCGGCGGCGCTGCGCGTCAGATTGATGACCCCGGCCTTGGCGGCGCTGTAGGGATGCGGTCCGAAGTCGCCAGAGATGCCCGCAATCGATGCGGTCGAAATGATCGATCCGCCGCCGCATCGGCGCAGTTCGGGTATCGCGTGCTTCATGCCCAGGAACACGCTGCGCAGCAGCACGGCCTGGGTGCGCTCCCATTCCTCGAGCGGGATCTCCTCCAGCCTGCCCAGCGCACCGCCGACGCCGGCGTTGTTGACCATGATGTCGAGCCGCCCGAACTCGCCCACCGCGCGCGCGACCGCATCCCTGAGGTCGGACTCCAGCGTCACGTCGGTCCTTTGAAAGACCGCCCGGCCGCCCGCCGCGGCGCATTCGCGCACCACTTCGGCGCCGCCGCGCTCGTTGAGATCGGCCAGCACGACCGCCGCGCCTTCGCGCACGAAGCGCAGGCCGATCGCCCGCCCCATCCCGCTGGCGCCGCCGGTTATTACCGCCACTTTGTTATCGAGTCTGCCCATTTTGTATGCCTCGTCCGAATCATGGTCCGCGGTCGCCGGCGTTGATGCCGCCATCGACCGGGAAGACTGTCCCGGTGATATAATTGGCGTCCTCGCTGGCCAAAAACAGCGCCGCACGCGCCACGTCCTGCGGCTGTCCGATCCGCCGCAGGGGCGGCGCCGTGGCGCTGCTTGGCGGCAGGGTGGCGCCAAACAACCGATGCACCATCGGCGTTTCGATCCACCCCGGGACTATACAATTAGCCCGGATATTGTACTTGCCGTATTCAATCGCTACCGCCTGGGTGAGCGCGATCACGCCGAACTTGGAGGCGCAGTAGACAGCACCGCCCGGCGTCGCCCGCAGCCCCGCCAGCGAGGAGACGTTGAGGATGGCGCCGCTCCTGTTCGCCATCATGATCGGGAGCGCGTACTTCATCCCCAGCCATGTGCCGCGCAGGTTGACGCCGATGACGTGGTCAAACTGCGCGACGCTGATCTGGGCGGCGAAGCAGATCGGGCCTTCGATGGCGGCGTTGTTGTACAGGATGTCGATGGTGCCGAAGCGGCGCGCCGCCGCCTCCACCATCGCCTGCGCATCGTCAGGACTTGAGACGTCGGCCCGAATCGCCATCGCCCGTCCGCCCTGCGACTCGATCAGATCCACGGTCTGCGCCGCCGACTGCTCGTCGATGTCCGCCGCGGCGATGCGCGCTCCTTCGCGTGCGAAGAGCAGCGCGGAGCCGCGTCCGATTCCCGAGCCCGCCCCAGTGATCAGGGCAACCTTGTCTGCAAGTTTCACACGCCCTCCGCAACCGGGCTTCACAACACCTGCGCGGTGCGCAGCCCGTCGATTTCCTCCCAGCTATAGCCCAGTTCCAGCAGCACCTCCTCGGTATGCTGGCCCAGCTCGGGCGGCATCTTGGCGCTGGACTCGACCTCTTCGTTGACGATGATCGGGTTGCCGGCGATGCGCACCGTGCCGGCGCTCGGATGGTGCAGGTCGCAAATATAGCCGTTGGCGCGCGCCTGCTCGCTGTCCAGCACCGATTTGTAATCGGCCACTTCAGTGACCAGGATGTCCGCCGCGTTAAGCTCGGCAAGCCATTGCGCGGTGGTGCGCGTGGGAAAGATTCGGTCGAGTTCGGCGCGTACGCGCTCGCCGTGCATGTTGCGCCCGATATTGTCGAAGCCCGGCGCCTTCTCCAGGTGCTCGATGCCCAGGATGCGGCAAAAGCGCGGCCAGCGCCCGTCGTCCACTCCGGCCAGGCAGAGGTAGCCGTCGGCGGTGCGAAACGCCCCCCATACTCCCTGTAGGAAAGCATGACTGCGGCCGGCGCGGCCGGGCTCCTGCCCCGACAGCGAGGTGTAATTGATCTCGAATCCCTGCATCGCCAGCAGCGTGCCGTAGATCGACACGTCCACCTTCTGTCCCTGGCCGGTGCGCTCGCGCGCCAGCAGCGCGGCAAGGATTCCCGCCGCCAGGCTGATTGCGCCCGAATGGTCGGCGGCCATGATCCCGGCCGGCAGCGGCGGGTCATCGGGCATCCCGGTCTTGGCCATCAGGCCGCTGGCCGCCTGCGCCAGTGTGTCGCGGCTGGGACGCGTGACCCAGGGCCCCTTGGGCCCCCACGAGCTGCCCTGCGCGTAGACGATTTTGGGATTGACGCGCAGCAACTGCTCGTAGCCCAATCCCAGGCGGTCGAGCACGCCGGGCCGGTAATTGGTGAGAAGCACGTCGTAGCGGGCGGCCATGCGGCGCACGACCTCGACGGCGGCGGGTTTTTTCAGATCGAGCGTGATGCTGCGCTTGCCCTGATTCATCGCGATAAAATAGTGCGAGACCCCGGGATTGTTGACGGTGGGGCCGCCGATCAGCGAGGTCATCATCCAGCGGCTCAGATCGCCGCTGGCCGGATGCTCGACTTTGACCACGTCGGCGCCCAGATTGGCCAGCATCATGGCGGCGAACGGCCCCTGGATTTCCTGCGCGATCTCGATCACCTTGTATCCGTCTAGCGGTTTGGTCATCGGCACCCTCCTGCCTGCATCGGGGAACCTAGCTCAGTTGGCCGGCCGCTTAAAAGGTCCGCGCCTCTCGCATTGGCCGCCGATTCGCTTCAAACTTGAAGCATGAAAACCGCGTCTTCGCCGCCCGTTAGCCGCTTTGCAGCAGTGCTGGCTGCAAGCTGCGCGTTTGCAATTGCGTTTGCGCTGCATACGGTTGCCGCGCGGGCTGAAACCGGCAAGGCCGCCAACGAGGCGGCGTTGGGCGCGGCGATCGACGACCCGGCGCGGCCGGCGGCCGAGCGGGCGCGCGACCGCTATCGTCATCCGCTGCAAACCCTGCAGTTCTTCGGCATCAAGCCCGACATGACGGTGGTGGAGATCTGGCCGGGGGGCGGATGGTACACGGCGATCCTGGCGCCTTATCTCAGGGAGCACGGCAAGTTGTACGCGGCGGTGGCGCCGGGGCCGCGCTCCGAGGCCTACCGCAGGAGGCTGGCCACGGACCCCAAGCTTTATGGCGCCGTTACGATCACGGAACTGGGCCCGCCCGACCATTGGGCGATTGCGCCGCCCCACCGCGCCGACATGGTGCTGACGTTCCGCAACGTCCACAACTGGATGAGGGGCGGATTTGCCGACAAAGCGTTCGAGGCGATGTACGAAGCGCTGCGCCCGGGCGGCATTCTGGGAGTGGTGGAGCATCGCGGCAACCCCAAACTCCCGCAGGACCCCAAGGCCGCCAGCGGCTACGGGCGCGAGGATTACGTAATCAAGCTGGCCGAGAAGGCTGGCTTCCACCTGGTCGCCAAGTCGGAAGTCAACGCCAATCCCAGGGATACCAAGGATTATCCCAAGGGGGTATGGAGCTTGCCGCCCACGCTGCGCATGGGCAAAGTGGATCGCGACAAATACCTGGCAATCGGCGAGAGCGACCGGATGACGTTGAAGTTCGTCAAGCCGATTCACATGGCCCAAGACCGCGCCAAGGCGCGATCGGCGGTTGATTTGAAATGAGCAACCCGCGTCGCATTAACACGTACCGGCCGGAGCGGCGCGCTTTTCTCAAGATGCTCGCCCTGATGGGCGCGGCGGGCGCACTCGCCGGCGGCGAGTTGGCCGCGCTGGCAGCGGACGTGGTGGAACTGCCGTTCGCCAACGGCGCACGGCGCGTGGAGGCCTTCCCGCAAAAGCGGCCGCTGCTCCTGCTGCGCACCCGCCCGCCCCTGCTCGAAACCCCGATGTCGGTGTTCAACGCCGGCGTCTTCACCGCCAATGACGCCTTTTACGTCCGCTGGCATCTGGCCGACATCCCCACCGAAATCGACGTCGATACCTACCGCGTGCGCGTGTTCGGCCACGTCGCCTCGCCGATGGACATTTACCTGAGCGAGCTGGTCCGCGGCTTTGCGCCGTTTGAAATCGCGGCGGTCAATCAATGCTCGGGCAACAGCCGCGGCTTCTTTACTCCGCGCGTACCGGGCGGAGAGTGGGGCAACGGCGCGATGGGCAATGCGCTGTGGAGCGGGATCCGGCTCAAGGACCTGCTGGCCAAGGCTGCGCCGCGTGCGGGAGCACGCTTCGTGCGCTTCAACGGGCTTGACAAGGGCACCCAACCCAACACGCCCGACTTCATGAAATCGCTCGACATCGAGCACGCGATGAACGGCGAGGTGATGATCGCCTACGGAATGAACCATCAGCCGCTGCCGATGCTCAATGGCTTTCCCCTGCGCCTGGTGGTGCCGGGATGGTTCGCGACCTACTGGGTCAAGGCGCTGACCGACATCGAGGTACTGGAGCATCCGGACGACAATTTCTGGATGAAGAGCGCCTATTTGGTGCCGGACACGCCGCAGGCCAGCATGAAACCGGGCCAGGCGGGGGTGAAGATGGTTCCGATCGGACGCATGCCGCCGCGCTCGTTCATCACCAGTCTCAAAGACGGCGACACGGTGGCTGCCGGCCGCCGCGTCGCGGTCGGCGGCATCGCCTTTGGGGGCGACACCGGAATCGCCCGGGTAATGTTCTCTCCCGACGGCGGCAACAACTGGCATGAGACCGACCTGGAGAACGATTACGGCAAGTACAGTTTCCGCCGCTTTAACACGAGTTTCGTGCCGGCCAGCAAAGGCGACGCCGTGCTGATGGTGCAGGCGGTCAACAATGACGGCCTCGCCCAACCCCTGCAACCGAACTGGAATCCGGGCGGCTACGCGCGCAACGTCGTCGAGCGGACGCGGATCCGGGTCCTTTAGTGGAGCTTGGAGAGTGAAGCCTGCCACCGCAATCCTGCTATGCCTGTGGGGCGCGGCGATCGCGCTGGCCGGCTGCGTCCGGCACCCGGCGATCAAGGCGCCGGGCGCAATCGTGCTGCGCTCGCAGCGCATCACCCTGCCTGCGCACGGCCGGCAGTTTTCCGGCGGACCCCAAGCGTCTGTAGCAAATACCTACTGTCTAATGTGCCATTCGGGCGGCATGGTGATGACGCAGCCGCCGCTGACGCTGGCCCAATGGCAGGCCGAGCTGCACAAGATGATCGCGGCCTACGGATGCCCGCTGCCCGGGGGCAACATCGCCGAACTGGCGCAATTCATCGCTCAATCCAACCAGAATCTGACCGCCAGCGCGCGCTAGCGTCAGTTCCGCCCGTCATGTTCCATCAGTTGCGCCGCCTCCTTGCGCAGTTCGGTGCGCTCCTGGCCACTCAGACGCGGCAGATGGCGTATCCATAGGATCATGCGCCAGATGTCGGCGGGCGGATGATGCGCGCCGAACCCCGGCATTCCCGTGTAGCGGATGCCGGCGGCGATTATGAAGTACAACTCCCCGTCCGTCCATCCCGGAGCGCCGCGCTCAAGCCGCGCAACCGGCGGATAGAAGTCCGCCCCCAGCGGGGTGTGGGCGCTGCCGTCGGCGCCGTGGCATATGGCGCAGTGCTCGATGAATTCGGCGCGCCCGGCCTTGAGGTTGTCGGGGCTGGGTGCCAGCGGATTGCTCTGCACGGCAGCGTTGCGCCTGACCCATCGATGCAACACCAGGGAGGCCAGGCGCTTTTCGGCTGCGGGCGGCCGGGCGCTCGCACTCCAGTCCAGCTGCGGCATCACAATCGCGACAACAAACGCCCCCAGGATAGCGCCGGCAACCAGCACCACCAGCACGCGCATCAGAAGCTTTCTGATCATAGCGGGTTTATTGTTTGCTCCGGCCATCGCTTTGCCAACCGCCGCCATGGCACGAGGTGTCGTTTCGGCCGCCGGCCCCGACGCGGTGCTTTACTTTGGCTTCAATGGTGATTAAGCTAGACTGAAGCTTGGACGCACCTCTCCTTTGGCCCGCCGCGCGGACCTTCTGTTTGATGCTTCCCGGCACTTTTTTCTTATCAGGAGGGCATTAGATGCCCAGCAAGCTGTACGTAGGCAATCTGTCCTACTCGGTCACCAGTTCGGACCTCGAAGCGCTGTTCTCGCAGGCAGGAAAGGTGGAAAGCGCCGCCGTCGTAACGGACAAATTCTCCGGTCAATCCAAGGGATTCGGCTTCGTGGAGATGTCCGATTCCGAGGAGGCGGCCCGGGCGATCGATCAATTCAACGAAACCGAACTCAAGGGACGCAACATCCGGGTCGACCAGGCGCGTCCGCGCGACAACGCCGGCAGCGGCGGCGCCAACCGCAGCCGCGGCGGTGGTGGCAACAATCGGCGCGGCGCCAACCGCTGGTAGGCGCACTAGTCACCGGGCGGAATTTCTGATTCCGCCCGCATCACCGCCGAAGCGCCGCGCCGGCCCCCCGGCCTGTCGCACTGCGCGGGGGCGGGCCTCTTTACCGGTTCGAACCGTCCGCGGTTGCGCGCGGGCTTCGATCTGTTCGAAACTGATCACACAACTTTAGCGCGCGCCGCGGCACGCCTGTCACAGGCAACGGCCGCCGCCGGCTATGGAGCCCGATGACTCAACTGATAGCGGCAATCTGCGATGGAGGTCAGACCGTGGTTACGGTTTCCGATCGCATGATTTCCACCGGTGACATGACGCTGACCTTCGAACCCGACCGCAGCAAAGCCATCCCCATCGCGCGCAACGCCGTGCTGCTTACTTCGGGCACCATGCACGAACCGGACCTGATCGACGACGCGCGCCAGCTCATTCGTGGCAAGGATCGTATCCGCGACATCGCCGAAGTGCTCAAGGAGCAATACCAGAGTATCCGCGAGCGGCGCGTAGAGGACGAAATCCTGCGTCCGCTGGCCGGCATCCGCTCCTTCGCCGAATTCCATCAAAAGCAATCCTCGCTGCACGAAGGCGTGCTGATGGAACTCAACGCCCGGATCGCCGAGTTCTCACTGGGGCTGACGCTGCTGCTGGCCGGCTACGACGGCCAGGGCCACGTGATCGTGATCGAGGACCCGGGCATCTGGACCAGTTGGGACATGGTAGCGCATGCTTATGCCGGGATGGGTAACCGGCACGTCGAGGGCGTTTTCGCCTGGTACCGCTACACCCAGGCGTTCCGCCTAAACGAGGCGCTGTGGGTCGCCTTCGAAGCCAAAAAGCGTGCTGAGGCGGCCGGCGGCGTAGGGAAGATGACGGATATTTTCGTGATCGATCGCGACGGAATTTCCCAGCTTTCGGCGGCAACCATCGCCGAGCTGGACAGTATCTATGAGGCGCGAGAGAACGGTGGACGGCGCAACTTCGACAAACGCGTCATCGAACTTTCTGTTCAAAGGCAACCTGTGGAGGATTCGTGAATTCCAGTGGCGATGCCGTCAGTACCGGCTGCGGCTGTTGCGCCGGCGGGCGGAAGTGCTGGTGCGATTGCCCGCCGCCAAATCGCCTCCTTGCTGACCGCGTCATTCCCGCGCACGCCAATTAGACTGCGTTGTATCGATGGCAAGGCTCGCCCGGGTCATCGGGCTCTGATGGAACTCGCCACCTCGCCTTAGTTGGTCCGCCCCCCTATAACTACCAGGACCGGCACTGAGCGCGTCGGTGTCGTGCGCCCTCTCGCCGTCCACCCGGGCGAGCCCTCCCCCCCAAAGCTACGTGCGCTTCGCGCCCGGAACACGCGGGCTCGGAACGCACAGGATTGCAACCACCGCGGCCGGTCGGCACCGGACAAGCGGCCCACCGGCACCTCCGTTATGATTGGTATGCAAGAATCCGGCAGGCTCTGTCAAGCATTTAAGTAGTTTTCTTATGCTGATTTTAAAAAATTCGGAATTACTGGGAATTTTTATAAAAAGGGTCTGTCAAATTTGATTGACTTTTTCGCGCTTGCAGCCGCCAGGGCGCGGCACAGTGGGCCCCGCCGCTACGGCCGGCAGCGATGCGGAGTTAAACACGATGCTCGCCGCGCGCGTGATTGCGGCGCCAGCGGCGCAGGTATCGGCGCAGCGCCCGATAGTCCAGGCCCACCGCGTCGCACGCGTCTTCGAAGGAAACGCACGCCGGCCCCAGGCCCAGAATCCAGTCCCAGGCCTGTGCGGCAGCGTGATGCTCGGTGGGGTCGTCGCGCAGCGTCAGCGCCACCGCATCGGCCAGCAGCGCCAACATCAGATGTTGTTCGCTGGTGAAGGTTTGGCGCGGGCCCAGCAACGCGTGGTAGCGCTGATGCAGCACTTGCTCGGGGCTGCCCTGGGAGGATCGCTTCGGAGCCATCGTGCTCCCCTCCACCGCTTTGATTCAGGCTCGCGGTCAACCTGGCCATCACCATAACTCCGGTTGCGCGTGAGCCGCAAGTCTGAATTACGCACGCCTATCCGGCCTTGTTACGCATCGTGACGAATTCCTCGGCGGCGGTGGGATGAATCGCGATGGTGGCGTCGAAATCAGCCTTGGTCGCCTTGCACTTGAGCGCCACCGCCAGACCCTGGATGATCTCGCCCGCCTCCGCCCCGATCATGTGGCATCCGACGACGCGGTCGGTCCTGCGCTCCACCACCAGCTTCATGAAGGTCTGTTCGTCGCGCCCGCTGAGCGTATGGCGCAGGGGCCGAAAATGCGACTTGTAGACATCAATTGCGCCAAAACGTTCGCGCGCCTGCGTCTCGCTCAATCCTACGGTCCCAAGGTTCGGCTGGCTGAAGACCGCCGACGGCACCAGCGAGTAGTCCACCGCCACGGGGTTACGGTTGAAGATGGTTTCGGCCACCGCCTGGCCTTCCGCGATCGCCACCGGCGTGAGCATCGCGCGGTTGGTGCAGTCGCCCACCGCATAGATATTGGGTTGAGAGGAGCGCGAGTAGCGATCGACCACCACCGCGCCCGCCGCGTCCAGCCTGACGCCGGCGCGTTCCAGACCGATGCCGCGCGTGTTGGGGGCGCGCCCGGTCGCATACATGATCAGATCGGCCTCGAGGCGCGCGCCGTCATTGAGCGTCGCGCGCACGCGCTTGGAGGAAGCCTCAATCCTTGCGACATCGGCGTTGAACCGCAGGTCTACACCGCGCTTGCGCATCTCCTGGGCCAGCATCAGGCGCAAGTCGTCGTCGAAGCCGCGCATGAACAACTCGCCGCGATAGAGTTGCGTCACCTTGACGCCCAACCCGTGAAAGATGCCGGCGAACTCGGCCGCGATGTAGCCGCCGCCCACCAGAATGACCGCAGCCGGCAACTGCTCTAAAAAGAATGCCTCGTTGGAGGTGATCGCGTGCTCGGCGCCGGCCACCGGCGGCACCACCGGCCAGCTTCCGGTCGCAATCAGCACATACTCGGCGCTAAACCGCCGCTCATCCACCGCGACGGTGTGAGGATCGAGCAGTTGGGCGCGGCCATTGATGACCGTCACGCCCGCGGAAGCGAGCAGGTCGCCATAGACACCGTTGAGCCGTTGGATCTCGCGGTTCTTGTTCGCGATCAGACGCGCCCAGTCGAATCTGCCCGGCGCGAAAGTCCATCCGAAACCCGCCGCCTCCTCAAGCGCCGGCCCATACTCCGACGCATAGACCAGCAGCTTCTTTGGAATGCACCCGACGTTGACGCAAGTGCCGCCCAGGTAGCGTTGCTCGACAACCGCCACGCGCGCGCCATATCCGGCCGCAATGCGGCTGGCCCGCACCCCGCCGGAACCGGCGCCAATCGTTATCAGGTCGAAATCATAGCGCGCCATGCCGGACTCCCCGGGCCGAACTTTACTTTTTGTTTGCCTTGGCCAACTGCTCTTTGGCCGCGGCCACGATGTGGTCGGCGGTGAAGCCGAAATGCTTGAGCAACTCCTTGATCGGCGCCGAGGCACCGAAGGAATGCATCCCGATGCTGGCGCCCCCCAGCCCCACGTAGCGCGACCACCCGAACACTCCCGCCGCTTCCACCGACACGCGCGCCGTGACGGCGGGCGGCAGCACGCTGTCGCGATACTGCTGGCTTTGCTGCTCGAACAGCTCCCACGACGGCATGCTGACCACGCGCGCCCGCACGCCCTCTCCGGTCAGCCGCTCATAAGCCTCCACGCACATCGCAACTTCGCTGCCGGTTCCGATCAGAATTACCTCGGGCCTGCCGCCCGGTGCGTCGGCCAGCACGTAAGCGCCGAACTTCACCCCGGCGGCAGACGCGTATTTGGATCGATCCAGGGTCGGCAGCGCCTGTCGGCTCAGGATCAGGGCGGCGGGCTGATGCTGCAGCGGCATCACGGTGCGCCATGCCTCGACTACTTCGTTGGCGTCGGCGGGGCGCAGCGTGATCAGATGGGGCGTGGAGCGCAGCGCCGCCAGTTGCTCGATCGGCTGATGGGTCGGGCCGTCCTCGCCCA
>JAJPHZ010000002.1 GCA_021325025.1 Pseudomonadota bacterium
CCGGGGGTTAGGTCTTTCTCCGTTCCTAATCCAACGACTTCGCAACCCGGTTCGACGCCGCATGCTTGCCCGCGTGATGGCCAAACACGATGGCGGGGCCGATGGTCGCGCCGCCCGCCGGATACATCGCGCCGAAGATGTTGGCGGCCGTGTTGCCTGCGGCGTACAGCCCTTCGATAATGCCGCCGCGCAGGCTGCGCACGCGCCCGTCGACGTCGATACGCAAGCCGCCGTTGGTGCCCAGCGCGCCCAGGTAAATGGGCAGCGCGTAAAACGGCGGCGTGGTAATCGGCGCCAGGTTGGCCGCCGCCGACGGCCCGCCGGCCAGGAAGTTTTCCCAGTACACGGTGCCGCGATGGAAATCGGGATCCACGCCGCGCGCGGCGTTGGCGTTGAAGCGCTCCAGCGTCTCGACCAGCGCGTCGGGCGGCACCCCAATCAACTCGGCCAGACCGCGAATCGAAGTGGAACGGGTCACCCATTGCGGCGCGGGCTGCCCCGGCATCATGTTGAGCAGCACCTGGCTGTCCCTGGCGCGCTGGTCGAAGATCATCCATACCGGCGATTCGTTGGGAAATTCGACCGCGACCGGATCGTAGCTCATCAGCGATTTGGGATAGTCCTGATACGTCGTCCCTTCGTTGGCAAAGCGCCGCCCGTGTTTGTTGACCACGATGGTACCGGCCACGTTGCGGCCGGCGCCCAGATGGTACAGCGGCTTGCCTTCGTAGGTCATGGTCGGATCGCGCATCGCCGGGAACCACCAGGCCGAATTCATGTTGGCCACCGCCGCGCCCGCTTCCAGCCCCATGATCAAGGCGTCGCCCTCGTTGAACGGCGGGCTGAGCGCAGCCAGCGACGGCACACTCAGGAAGGACCTGACCAGCTCGGTATTCCATTCGTAGCCGCCCGCGGCCAGGACCACGCCGCGCCGCGCACCGATCAACGTCGCGGCACCGGCACTTTCCGCGCGTATGCCGACCACGCGCCCGTCGTCGTCGACCACCAGTTCGCGGGCCGGTGTCTTGGTCAACACCGTCGCGCCGCGATCCAAACATCCCTTGAGCAGCATGGAGATCAAAGCGCCGCCGATCACCGCCGCACCCGAGCGCGCGCGTGCCGCAATCACCTCCTCCACCGGCCGCCCGTCGCGCAGTTTTCCGCTCAGTCCCAACGAGAATTTTTCTTCCATCGTGAGCAGCGGCTCGTAGGGACTGATGCGCACGCGCGCCACCCAGTCGCCCAGATGGGTGCGCGCCTCGAATACGTGGGGCTCAAGCGAACGCCCTTCGCGCTTGCCGCCGGGCATATCGGCGTAGTAGTCGGCGAACCACTTGGTCGGGAACATTTTGACCGGCGTGTTGTCCTCCAGCCACTGCACGACGTCGCCGCCGGTGGCGACGAAATCATCGATCAGGGCGGGATCCGGCTCGCGGCCCATCGTCAGCCGCCGGATGTAGCGCAGCGCCTCCTCCGGCGAATCCTCCACCCCGAGCTCCTTCATGTGGTAGTTGGCAGGAATCCACAGCACCCCGCCCGACACGCCGGTCGTGCCGCCCACCTTGTCGCTCTTCTCCAGTATCGTGACCTGCGCGCCGCCGGCCGCTGCAGTCACCGCCGCCGTCAGCGCCGCGCCGCCCGAGCCGACCACGACTACGTCGGCTATCCGATCCCATTTGCTAACCTTCCGCAGCAACATCAAGTGCCTCCTGACGCCGCAACGCGATGCCGCTTGACCTTGCGATTCTTCGGTGTGCGCACGCAAGGATGCGGTCCGGGTTGCGATCCATCGATTCTCTTAGCACGATGGGTAAGCGTTCATGCAAACGCCGCAACCACGGCGGCGGCCGACAAGGAGGCGGTGCCATGGCGGAATCAGACAGCGACATCCTGTGGGATAAGTCCGAAGGCATCGCGACCATCACGCTCAACCGGCCCCATCGCCTCAACGCGCTGACGCCGCGGATGTGGCGCGAGCAGCTTCCCGAAATGTGGCAGGCGGCGGAGAAAGACCCGGCCGTGCGCGTCATTGTGTTCACCGGCGCGGGCGAACGCGCGTTCTGCTCGGGCGCCGACGTGCAGGCGCTGTCGGCGCTGTCGGAATCCGATCGGCAAAACGCGCCGCGCGATCAGGTGCTGCTGATCTCGGCCCGCCACAACAAGGTGACCAAGCCGGTGATTTGTGCGGTCAACGGAATGTGCGCGGGCGGCGGGCTGATGTTCGTCGCCGATAGCGATATCGCGATTGCCGCCGAGCATGCCACCTTCTTCAATCCCGCCGTCTCGATAGGCCAACTGGCATTCGTCGCGCCCACCACGTGGAGCAGATGGGTGCCCTTCCCTGCCCTGATGGGGATGACGCTGATGGGCAGCAAGGAGCGCCTCGACGCGCGGCGCGCGCTGGAATTGGGAATCGTCACCGAGGTGGTGGCAGGCGCCGCGCTGGGGCAGCGTGCGCGCGAACTCGCAAGCCTGATCGCGTCCAACTCGCCGGCTGCCGTCCGCGCCAGCAAGCGCATCCTGTGGGAATCGCTGGAGCGCAACCTGCGCGACGCGCACGCTTTTGCCGAACTGGTCGGCGCCGAATACCGCGGCCATCCCGACAGCGTCGAGGGACCCAGGGCGTTCATGGAAAAACGGCCGCCGCGATGGAAGGACTGAGCGCGGCGATGCGGGGCTTGAATTTGGCGCATCGCAGCGGGCGTGTTAGTTTCCTCACAAGCGGCTCGCACAGGAAGAAGCCATGAAGGTCAGAAAGCCGTCCTGGGACTACAGCGCCTCGCTGCCGCGATGGTGCAGGACCTATCCCGAATATTCGCAGGTGGTCAACGTCGCCTCCCTGACGCTGCCCTACCTGGAACCCTATCTCAACACCGTGATGCGCCGCGCGCAGGCCAAGCTCGGTCCGGCGCATCCTCTGAATGCTGACATCTCCCTGTTCTGCAAACAGGAAGCCGCGCATTACCTGCAGCACGACGCTTACAACGAAGCTTTGCGCCGCGCCGGTTACGCACGCCTGCCCCAGTTCGAGGAACGCTTTCGCGCCCACTTCGCGCGGCTGCTCGAGGAGCGCTCGCTCAAGTTCAACTGTGCCTACTCGCTGGGCTTTGAAAGTATCGGGCCGATATATACCGAATGGTGGTTCGAACAGACCGCCGATGTGATGGCGGACGCCGATCCGTCCGTGGTCAGCCTGTGGAAGTGGCACCTGGCCGAGGAATTCGAGCATCGCACGGTCGCCTGGGACGTCTACCAGGAGCTGTTCGGCGGCTATCACTATCGCATCTACGGTCTGCGTGCGTTCCTGCGCGACCTGGAGATGATCAACGGCGCAGCCGTCAAGTACCTGTTGAGCGAGGACGCCAAACTGATGACCTCCGAAGAACAACGGGTGTCGCGCCAACGTTTTGCGGAGATTCGCCGGCGCGAGTCCGCCTTCGTCAACTCGCGGCTGCGCAAGGTGATGTCGCGCTCGTATACACCTTACCGACTGCGCGAGCCCAAAGGAGTCGCGCAACTCCTGCAAAAGATCGATGCCGCCGCCTGAATCCCGCCGCCTCAGGGTTCGACTCTGCCCGCGCAATGGGCTACTCACGATGCGGGACGAAGTGCGCCCCGGCCAGGAGAGTTGTGCATGGAGTATCGCGACATCACCTATGAGACGTCCGACGGGGTGGCCTTGATCACGCTCAACCGGCCCCATCGCCTCAACGCCTTTACGCTGGCAACCGACGGTGAAATTCTCGACGCGCTGCGCCGGGCCGACGCCGACGACGCCGTCAGGGCGGCGATCATCACCGGCGCCGGGCGCGCCTTTTCGGCGGGCGCTGATATCGCCGTCCTGGAAGAGGTGCGCGGTCAGGCGGCGGCCGAGGGCCGCGGCGTGATCACCGCCATCCGCGACCGAGGCAATACCTTCAGCAACATCCTGGCGCTGCGCAAGCCGGTAATCGCGGCAATCAACGGCGCGTGCGTGGGGATGGCGTTCAATCTGGCGGTTTACTGCGACATCCGCGTCGCCGCCGAAAACGCCCGGATGGGTCTGGTATTCGTGCGGCGCGGCCTGACCACGGAAGACGGCGTCAACTGGATCCTGCCGCGCATAATCGGAATCGGAATGGCGATCGAACTGCAAATCACCGGACGCCTGGTGGCAGCGCGCGAGGCGCTAGCCATCGGCCTGGTCAACCACCTCGTACCCGAGGGGCAGGCGTTGGCCAAGGCGCAGGAGATTGCGATGGACATCGCACGCAACTGCTCACCGGCCGCCGTGATGGAAGGCAAACGTCTGGCCTATGAGGCGTTAAGCTGCGACCTTCCAACCGCGGTTGCCCGATGCGGCGAGACCACCGATCGGATGTATCTGAGTGAGGACTTCAAGGAAGGCGTCAGAGCGTTCGCCGAAGGCCGTCCACCGCGCTTCATCGGACGTTGATTTTGCAATCAGGCTATCGGCGCCCGGCCGGAGATATTCATGAAGTACGGAATTTTCTATTTTCCCACGGCATATTCGATGCGCGCCGACCAACTCGCGCGCGCCGTCAAGGAGCGCGCTTTCGATTCGATCGCGTCGTGCCGGGCGTGCCGTCGGCCGAAGCCGGGACGGTGGCGCGCAAGCTAGGCGAGATGGTCAAACTGGCGGGAATCCAGCCTTACAGACACAACTATGAGCAGCGCAAGAAAGACCGCGATCGTCACCGGCGCCAGCCGCGGAATCGGCAAGCAAATCGCTCTACGGCTGGCGCGCAACGGCGTCAACCTGGTGCTCGCGGCGCGCACGCTTGAGGCGGGCAGCTCCAGATGGCCCGGCTCGCTGGAGGAAACTGCGGCGGCGGCGCGCGCCCTGGGCGTCGAGGCGACGGCCATCAAGTGCGACGTGACACGTCGCACCGAAGTGGAAGAGTTGTGCAAGAGCGCCCTGGCCCGGTACGCCGCAGTCGACATCCTGGTCAACAACGCCCTGTATCTGGGCCCGGGCAACTACAATCCCTTTCTTGAGACCGCCTTTGAGACCTGGGATCGCAACCTCGAGGCCAATCTGATGGCGGCGGTGGTCGCTAGCAGGACCTGCCTGCCCGCGATGCTTGAGCGTAAGCGGGGGGTGATCCTCAACCTGACTTCAGTGGTGGCAACGATGAGCGTCGCCACACCGGGTGCGTTGGGCATCGGCGCACCGTACGCTGTCTCCAAAGCGGCGTTGAATCGCTTGGTGGTGGCGCTGGCGCTGGAAACCAGGGCCGCCGGCATCGGCGTATTCGCGCTCGATCCGGGAGCGGTACTGACCGAACGCGCGGACCATGAGATTCGCACCGGCCGGCGCCCCAGCATCGGCGTGCGCCAGCCGATGGAGATCCCGGCGGCAGCCGCGGAGTACTTGTGCTGTCAATGCCCGCTGGAGTTAAGCGGCCAGGTGCTGGTAGCGCGGGAGTTGGTGGATCGATTCAATTTAGTCTAGAACGGCAAAAAAGAACCGGCGCGCAGGCAACGGCCGAACGCAAGGGCGTCTTCTTGAGTTTGTAACGCAGATCCCGGCGCCGGTTTTTTGCTTCAGCCGATGACTTTCTTTTCCTTCAACCGCGCGATCTCCTCCCAGCTCTTGCCCAGCTCGAGCAGGATTTCCTCGGTATGCTGGCCCAGTGCCGGATGGGTGCCGGTCGCGCGCCACGGCGTGCCGCTGTAATCGACAGGCGAGGCGACCATTTCGATGGTGTTGCCGTCCTCGGTGGGCACCTCCATGAACACGCCGGCGGCGCGCACCTGTGGATCGCTGAGCAGGTCCTCGGTGGTCTGCACCGGCGCCCACCATACGTCTTCGCGATCGAACGCCGCCGCCCATTCCGCAACGGTGCGGGTGGCGAAGATCTCGTCGAGCATCCTGACCAGTTCCTGACTGCGCTGACTGCGCTTGGCCGCCGTATTGTAGCGATCGTCGTCAATCAGTTCAGGCCGGTCGATCGCGCGGCACACCAGCGGCCACACCCGGTCGCCCTGCAGGCCGAGCAGCGAGAACCATTTCCCGCCCTTGGCCTGATAGGGAATGATCATCGGGTTTAGCGTCTCCTCGCGCTGCTGCTTCTTGCGCGGCCGCCCCAGCATCTGGTCGAACAAATTGAAGCTGATGAAATAGGCCGCGGTGCGCAGCATCGAGACGTCCACCAACTGACCCTTGCCAGTGCGCTCGCGGGCGTACAGCGCCGCGCACGTGCCGGTCACCCCGGCCATCGCGGTGAAATGGTCACCAATGCCGCCGGCCAAAAACAGCGGCGGGATGCCGTCGGGAAGCACGGTCGCTGCCACGCCGCCCCGTCCCCACCATGCGCCGGAGTCAAACGCCGGGCGGTTGATCTCCTTGCCCCTGATGCCGTAGCCGGTAACGATCGTGTAGATCAGGCGCGGGTTGATCTCCTTGAGGATGTCCCACGTCATCTTGAAGCGCTCCAGCGACTGCATCCTGATGTTGGTCAGGAACACATCCGCGCGCCGGATCAGTTCGTAGGCGATCTGGCGTCCCTCTTCGGTTCGGACGTCCAGCGTCATGCTGCGCTTGGCGCGATTGTCCAGGCGGAATTGCGGGCTGTCCTGCCCCTCGTTGGAGCGCTGCACGACCAGGGCGCGATAAGGGTCGCCTTCCAGTGGTTCGACCTTGATGACGTCGGCACCCCAATCGGTGAAGATCGCGCCGGCCGCGGGCCCTGCCGCCCACATGCCGATTTCGACGACCTTGATGCCCTTGAGCGGACCTGACTTTTCGATTGCTGCCACGTTAGTCCTCTGAATGGATGATGTGGGGAACGGATGGATTAAAGCGGCGCCACCGAGGTGAGTCAAACGCGCCGTCCGCTCGCGCACCGGAGTGACCTTCGGAAAGAAGCTCGCGGCGTTGCGGGAGCCGCGGCTCGAACCGGCTCTTCGTTACGCGTGCTGCAGGCGCTCGACCGTGGGGGCGAGCCGGCGCACGATCTCCAGCGCGCGGCCGGCCGCCATCTCGATCGCGTCCCTTTGCGAAAACATCACCAGATGATCGGCGCCCGCGTCCTTGAAGAACTTCAGTTGGTCAAGCGAAAGCCCATCCTCACCGGGCGCGACAAATCCGGTAAAGCGCAGCGTGTCGGGATTGCGCCCGCGCTCGGCGGCCAGCTTGCGCAGCGCCGCGATATCGCGCTTGAAAGACTCGGGCTTGCCCACCACCGGACACCATCCGTCGTAGCTGCGCACCACGCGCTCCAACGCCTTGGGGCCGCGCGCGCCGAGCAAAACCGGCGGGCCGCCCTTTTGCACCGGCTTCGGCTCGCATCGCACCGGCGGGAAACGCACCAGCTCGCCTTGGTACGCGGCCTCCTTTTGCGTCCACAGCACGCGCATCGCTTCGGTGCTTTCGCGCAGCCGCTTCCAGCGTTTGACGAACTGCGTCCCCATCACTTCGGTCTCTTCGCGCAGCCATCCGGCGCCCACTCCCAACACGACCCTGCCACCAGAGATAACGTCGAGCGTCGCGATCACCTTGGCGGTGAGGATCGGTTCGCGCTCGGGCAGCAGGCAAATCCCGGTGCCGAGCTTGACGCGCCGGGTAACCGCGGCCGCCACACTGAGCGCGACAAAGGGATCCATCCAGCGGCCGTAATGCTCGGGCAACTCCCCGCCCAGCGGCGGCCTGGTCTTGAACCCGATCGGGATGACCGGATGTTCGGGGATGAAAAACGAGGCGAAGCCGAGGTTTTCCACTTCGCGGGCGATCTCGGCGATGTCGCCGGTCTCCGCTGTCGCCGCGATCATGACTCCTACTTCCATCGCTCAAACCTCCGTGCGCGCACCCGCCATCGTCGGGCCGAATGACAAGGCAGCCCGATGCTTGGTGATTCGTTCGCCGCGATCGACCCGATAGCACACGAGGACGCCGGTTGAAATCGGAGCGCAAGACCGGTCGTGGGCCGGACGTCCAGCCGCTGATGCAAGATTGCGCAATAGCGCGGAGAATTTTGATACGTATTGCTGACTGCTCAGTTGGATAGCTTCCGCACTAATCGTAGCGTATTACATTACAAGCGCGCTTTTGATTGCTCTTAAGGTCGAAATAATGCTATCGGTTTTCGCGTTTTGAACGGGCGGGACTGGTCGGCTTTAGGTCCCACAGTGAACAGGTAGGAGTGGTTCCGACATGCGTCCGACAATCTCTCATGGCCGTCCGGCCCGACTATCGCGTGTAGTGGTTGTAACGATCGCGATCGTGGCGATAATCGCGCTCGGCGCTGCAGCAAAATACGGGCTGCGCGCGCAAAATGCCGGCTTGCAGCCCTCAGCCAAGATCCCCCAGCCTTCGTTGCGGGACTACAAGACCTTCCCGGTCTACTTTGAGCAAAACCGCGGGCAGACCGATGCGCGGGTGCGTTTTTTGTCGCGCGGTCCGGGCTACACGGTATTCCTGACCGGCCAAGGAACGGTGCTCGCCTTGCGCAGGGCGAGCGTTTCGGCGCAACCCCGCTCGGCTGGGCGCAATACCAATCCCGCCGCCGCGCAGCCGGTCAAGCTGACCACCGCCTCGGTGTGGATCAATCTGGCCGGGGCGCGGCGCGACGCCCAGGTTGAGGGAATCGATCCGCTGCCCGGACGCGTCAATTACCTGATCGGCAATGACCCATCGCGCTGGCATACGAATATCCCGACCTATGCCCGGGTCAGATACCGTTCGATCTACCCGGGAATTGATCTGGTCTATTACGGCACACCGCAGGCGCTTGAATACGACCTGATCGCAGCGCCGGGTGCCGACCCCGGCTTGATCCGGATGGAGCTTGAGGGCGCACAGCAAGCCCGCCTCAACCAATCGGGCGATCTGGTAATTACCACGGCGGCAGGGGACCTGACGATGCGCAAGCCGCGCGTTTATCAGGACAGCGCTTCGGGCGAGCGCGTCGCCGTGGACGCGCATTACGTGGCGAGTTCGGCGGGCGGCAAACGCACGATTGCGTTGGCGCTGGCCGATCACAATCCGCGTCTGCCGCTGCTGATCGACCCGGAGCTGGTCTATTCGACCTACCTGGGCGGCAAGGGCGATCGCAGCGGCCCGCTTCAGGGTTTCGCCTCGCTGCCGTCGGGCTTGCTGCCCAACAACTTTTCCGACGCCGCGATCTCTCTGGCGCTGGGTCCGGGCAACACCGTTTTCACCACCGGCCTTGCCTACTCATCGAACTTTCCCACCACGCCGGGCGCTTTCCAGACCACCAACCAGGCCACACCGAACACGACACCCAACGGGTTTGTCGCGAAGTTCGACACCACCAAGGTCGGCGCCAATTCCCTGGTCTACTCCAGCTATTTGGGCGGCAGCGGATGCAGCACGTCGCCGTGCACGCCCGGTCATGACGGCGACCAGGGTACGGGGATCGCGGTGGATACCAGCGGCGACGCCTACGTGGGCGGCTTCAGCTACTCGAACGATTTTCCCAACGTCGGCTGCGGAACCTTCGGCACCGGCAACAACCATTCCGCACCCGATAACAACAACGGTTTTGTTGCCGAACTCAATCCGACCGGCAGCGGACTGGTCTACTCATGCTTTGTCCATGGCAGTGACGATGCGGCGGTGACCGGAATTGCGATCAAGCCCGGATGCGCAAGCAATTGTGCGGCGTACGTGGCCGGCAACACGCGTTCGGCGGCGGGTGATTACATAGTCACCGCCGGCAGCGCGTTCCAGGCCACCAATCCCGATACCAACAAGAACAGCGCAGGCTACGTCCAGGAAATCGCCGGCGGCGGCAAGTCGCTGGTCTATTCAAGCTTCCTGGGCGGCAGCGGCACGCCCACCGGCGGCGAGTCGCTGACCCGGGTGGCGGTCGATTCCAGCGGCAGGATGTACGTCACGGGCGCAACCTACTCGACGGACTATCCGACCAAAAACGCCTTTCAATCAGCCAACAACGGCTCGGGTCTGGGCGTTCAAAACGCAGTGGTGTCCGAGATCGATCCGACCAAGATCGGCGCGAACTCACTGGTGTATTCGACCTATCTGGGCGGCAGCGGGCTTTCGATCCTCTTTGTAGGAAACTTCGGCGACATCGGCGCCGGAATCACGCTGGATTCCAGCAATCGTATCTACGTGGCCGGAATCGCCGTATCCAATAACTTTCCGGTTAACGGAAGCAAGCCGGCCTATCAGTCCACCAACGCCGCTAACCCGGGCGCTAACGCTTTTGTCAGCGAATTGGATCCCAGTCAGGTCCCTGCCAAGCAGCTGGTGTATTCGACTTATCTGGGCGGCACCTCCAATCTGTTGGGAACTCCGCCCAGACCGGGCGACGCCGCCACCGATGTCGCCGTGGATAGCACCACCGGCAAGATCTACCTCACGGGCGGCGCGACGTCGGACAAATTTCCGGTCATCAACACCTGTTCACGGATGGCGACCATCGATGCCAGCGATCAGATGGACGCCTTTGTCAGTATTCTCAACCCCAACGCCGCCTCTGCTTCCGCTCAACTTGAATTTTCCACTTACCTGGGCGGCGCCGAAATCGACGCGGCTGGCGCAATCGCGCGCGATTCAACCAACAAGATTTACGTGGCAGGCGTGACGTTTTCCGGCGACTTTCCAGTCACCGGCAGCGCTTACCAGTTCGGCAACAACGCCTTCGCGGCCGGCACCACTAACGCGTTTATCACCAAGCTGGATCCATCCAGCACAGTCTGTCCGACGCCGATCCCGAGTCCCAGCGTCACCGTAACCGCGACTCCCAAGCCAACCGCGACTCCCAAGCCGACCGCGACCGCCAAACCCACCTCCACCGCTACGCCGACCCACACGCCGATTGCTCCCACGGCGACCCCGACCGCGGCTCCAATCGTGCCGCACATCAGTTCGCTCAGCAGCGGCACGATCCTGGTGGGCGGCAGCTTCAGTATCAATGGCACGGGCTTTACGCCGGGTGCAGTGATCAACTTCTTCGTGTCCACCTCCAGCGGACCGGTCAACCATGGACCGCTGTCACCGCGTCCCGGTCATAGCTCCACGGCCATGACCATCGACGTGCCCGATACGATCCCGCTTGGAGAGGGGTTTGCCTCGGTCCAGGTGATCGACACGGACCAAAGCTTCACCGTGTCCAACACCGTCTACGCGCTGCTGCAGGGCAACCCGGCGGCGGGCATCCCAAGCCTTACCAGCATCAACGGCACCGGCCTGGCGGCGACCAGCAGCGATCCGAACTTCGCCACCAACAATGTGCAATCGCTCGTGGTGCAGGGCAACACCGTAACGCTGGGCGGGACGGGCTTCGACACCACCAACGGTGTCGCCGTCGATATATTCTGCGCCTGCCCCAAGACCGGCAACAAGGTGGGGCCTTACTTCCTCAACCCCGGCAATCCGGGGCTGAGCAGCACCCAGATCCAGTTTACTGTGCCCAGCGGGATGGCCGGGCCGGAGACCGGGCCGGGTTCCTTCGTGATCAGCAACGGCGGGCCGACCCACGATTACACCAAGAAGAGCAACGCGGTGTCGGTGCCGATCGGCGCGCTCCTTAGCATCACCTCCGTGACACAGACCGGCAGCGGAGTCGGCAGTACGGTGACGGTTAAAGGTACCGGGTTCTCGACGCTGACGGTAATCAATCTGTTCAACGCTCAGGGCGGCGGAGTAGTGAATCTGGGCGGTATCAAATCCGGTAAGGCGGCGATTGCGCTGAATCTCGTCAATGACACGCAATTCACCTTCACTGTGCCGTCCGGCGCGATGGCGGGACCGGCCTACCTCCAGGCCTTCAATCCGCCCTTCGTACCTTACACCAGTTCGGACAGCGATCCGGACGGCGCGTTCACATTGAAGTGATATGTGAGGGCTCGCGCGGCCTTCTTCCCCCGGTCTGCAGCGCCGCCGCGGACCAAAAAGCCGGCAGGCTTTGCACCTGCCGGCTTGGTCATATTCTCACCCTAGAGGAGTGAGCTTTACTGCATCACCTGCGCCATACCGCCCGGGGTCGCCCAGCGATTATAGTCGTCATATCCTTTGGCGTTCTCGTTAATCTGCCCATCGCTTTGTATGTCGAGGCTCATGTGATTGTTCTGCACATCCCAGAACGTGTAGTCGCCGTCGCCGGGACCGCCGGCGCCGGTCGCCACGTCGCCGCTGGTGCCGGGAATCGGCATCGGGCGGTAAATCGACGGACCGATCTTCCACAGATGCAGTTCCGCGTCGTACAGGTCCATCCAGATCGGCTGCCAGGTTTCCTTGTCGATATAGGCCATGCGGCTGCCGTAGCAATATCCGCCTGACTTGGCCGGGACGCGCCGGATATCGAGCACCGCCACTGGCCGCACCTGCCAGGTAACCGCCGCGGGCCCGGGGAAATACAGAGGCTTGTAGTAGTTATTCTTGTCTGTATAGCCCGGCGCGGGATATCCGACCAGGATGTTCTTGTAACCCAGGAAACGCGCCTGGAAGATGGGTGGCTGCAGGTTCATCGAGCGCTCGTCGTCCTGAGTATAGTCGCTGCCGACCAACGGCGAGCATCGCGCCGCCGTAGTCAGACGAATCGAGCGGCGCAGGGAGGGCACGAACACGTAGGAATCGGGCAGGTCGGCTGGATTGTCGTGGAAGATCTGGAGCGCGTTGACGTACTTGGACTGCTCGGGCTCCATGATGATGTTGTTCTGGGTAAGAAAGGTATCGCCGACGCCGGGCAGATTGATCGGCTTGCCCGGGTCGCTCAGGTGCTTTAGTTTGAAATTGACTTCGCGAACGCCGCTTACATACTTGTTACCGAACTTGTCCATGTTAAAACCAAGGTGCGCATACGTGGTGATCAAGTATGGAATATAGGCATAGTATTCGTTATACATGATCTGGGCGCCGGCCTGCGGACCGCCGGGCCTTGGAAAAGGCACCCCCGCCACGTAGCCCTTGATTTCGTAGCCGCCGTCGGCGTTCTTAACCAGCGTCACCTGGCTGGCGTACTTTTCGGTATCCTCCCGATACTTTTTGGGCAGCGGGGTTGGCGTCGTGGCGCCCACCACCATCTGCGCGTCGGCTGGCAGATGCCAGAACAACTTGCCGGTCCACAACTGCTGCATTCCGACCGGCATGAAATCCTTGTACTGCTGCCAATTCTGGGCGTTGATCCGCGTTCCCGGCGCAATCGTCTTGGACGAGTCCGCGGAAACCAGGCTGTCGTAGCTTTGCTGACTCCAGCTTACCTGTGCGGCAGCCAGCCCCGAAGCGCATAACCACAGGACTCCAGCCGCGCTTAGCAAAAACCCTCTCTTTGCTGTCATTCCTTCCCTTCTCCAGACCGATACAGACTGCAAACCAGCGATAACGCCTAACCGGCTGCCGCGGTACAGTCAATCGCGTCTGCGGTTCAGCTACGAAAGCGGTCTGTTGGTGTGCTCAGATTGAGGTGAGAAAAAGCGCAGTTGCGCGGAGAGGCGCCCACTTCGGGCGCCAACACAGCGCCGGCGCGGGCGTCGGGCTGTTTCCTGCACGCGGTATGGCAAATGTCACACCCGCCGCGCCCGGTTCAAGCCGGGCGCGGCGGCGCCATGGCGGCGAATGACTACCTCAATATCCGATCCAGTCCACCCGGCGAACTGAGGACCGCAACATCGCGGTAAGCCTCGGGAACCTGCTCGTCGATGGTCGGATGGGTCGCCCAGCCGATGGTGGTGTGCACGTTTTGGAAGTCGATCATCTGGGGCGCGGAGTAACCATCCAGAAACAGGAACGGTTGGCCGTGGAAGTCCAACGGTGCATACTTGTTCCATCCCATCTTCCAGAATTTGCCCTGATTGTCGTACTCATCAATCACCATCGGTACCCAAGTCTCACGGTCGACGTAAAAGACGCGATGGGAAAAGCAGTAGGGTCCCAGCGACGGAATCCATTCCAGGTCGATTATCGCGACGGTGCGGGGTTCGAAATGCCCGGTCCCCGCCTTGGGCCATCCGGGAAAGTCGCCGGCGCTACTGTCCGCGATGCCGACATAGGAATTGGCGCTGAAGGCCTTGGCAGGATCCTGGATGTTCATCAGCACCTTTTTCTCGCCCAGAAAGTTGACCTTGAAATAGGGCGGGTTCCACGCGTTGTCATCCTGCACCCAGTCGGTGCCGAGGATCGGCGAACACCGGGCCGCGCTCGACAGGCGCAGTGAACGGCGCAGCGAGGGCAGAAAAACATAGGTCTCGGGAACGCGGGTGGGATCATCGGGCTGCGACTGCAACTGCGTGGTGTACTTCGACTGCTCGGGCTCGATCACCATAAAGCGCGATACATAGAACATCCCGCCGGCATACGACATGTTCGTGCTCATGTTCGGTTCGCTCAGATGCGAGAGCTGAAAGAAGCTGTCGTCGCTGGTGTTCTGGGTGCGGTTTCCGTAACGGTCGA
Organism: Pseudomonadota bacterium; assembly: GCA_021325025.1. Taxonomy (GTDB): domain Bacteria; phylum Desulfobacterota; class Binatia; order Binatales; family Binataceae; genus JAJPJA01. The sequence continues at coordinate 14,378 of JAJPHZ010000002.1, forward strand.
CCAGCCATCCATCGGATTGCGAATGCATATTGAACGGGCGCAGGGGTGTCCAGGCGTTATACATGATTTCCACGCCCTGGTTTGGTCCCGACGGGTTTGGAAACGGCGGTCCGGCCATCCAGTTGTGCATGACGTAGCCACCCTGCGGGGTGCGTTCCAGGCGCGTTTGACCGCCGTACTTCTCGCCGTCTTCCCTCCACTTCGACGGCATCGCAAAGTGCGTCGTGGGTTCCACCACGATCGTGTATTGGGGATCCGCGGTAATGTGATACGGATAGGACCCGCCGAAAGCCGCCCACAAACTGATAGGAAGGAAGTCTTTGTACTGGCGCCAGTTGGCGACGGTGATGCGCGTTCCTGGCGGAATTGTCCGCGGTGAATTCGCATCCACCAGTTCCCGGTAATTCTGTTCATTCCAGGTCATTTGCGCGTTGGCTGCGTATGCCGCCCAAAGGGTCCAGGCCAACGCCAGCCACGCGAGCGCCATAATTTTTTTCATGACATTGCTTTGCCTCTTGGTTTCATGTGTTGGGTCCGGTCAGGCATGGCACCCGGACGCACAGCACGCCCGTTTACTGCATCACCTGATCCATTCCGCCCGGCGTACCCCAGCGGGCATAGTTGTCGAACTGGCCCGCATCCTGGTTGATTTGGCCTCCGCTCTGTATGTCAAAGGTAAGATGGTTGTTCTGGATGTCCCAGAACATGTAGTCGCCGTCGCCGGGCCCGCCGGCTCCGGTCGCAACATCGCCATTGGTGCCTGGAATAGGCATGGGGCGGTAAATCGACGGGCCGATTTTCCACAGATGGAGTTCAGCGTCGTACAGATCCATCCAGATCGGCTGCCAGGTTTCCCGGTCGATGTACGCCATCCGGCTTCCGTAACAATATCCGCCCGTCATCGACGGTACGCGGCGGATGTCGAGTACGGCTACAGGACGCACCTGCCAGGTCACCGCCGCAGGACTCGGAAAGTACAGGGGTTTGTAGTAATTGTTTTTCTCGGTGTAGCCGGAGGTCGGATAGGCGACCAGGATCTTCTTGTATCCCAAAAAGCGGGATTGGAAGATCGGCGGCTGCAGGTTCATCGAACGCTCGTCGTCCTGCGTGTAGTCGCTGCCGACCAGCGGGGAGCAGCGCGCCGCGGTGGTCAGGCGAAGCGAGCGGCGCAGCGAGGGCACGAACACGTAAGACTCGGGCAGGTCGGCGGGATTGTCGTGAAAGATCTGGAGCGAGTTGACGTACTTGGACTGTTCGGGCTCCATGATGACGTTGTTTTGGGTGAGGAATACATCGCCGGTACCCGGCAGGTCGACGGCCTTGCCCGGGTCGCTCAGATGTTTGACCTTGAAGTTGACTTCCCGGACTTCGTTTACGTACTTGTTGCCGAATTTATCCATCGTGAAACCGAGTTTGGCGTATGTCGTAATCACGTACGGGATATAGGCATAATATTCGTTGTACATGATCTGAACGCCGGCCTGTGGACCGCTCGGATGTGGAAACGGAACGCCGGCGACATAACCCTTGATGTTGTATCCGCCGCTGGGATCGGGAACGAGCGACACCTGGCTGGCGTATTTCTCGGTGTCATCACGATACTTCTTGGGCAGCGGTGTCGGCACGGTAGCAACCACCTGCATCGCCGCGTTGGCGGGCAGGCGCCAGAAGAATTGATTCGCCCATAGCTCCTGCATCCCGACCGGCATGAAGTCCCGGTACTGCTGCCAGTTGCGCGCAGTGATAAGCGTTCCGGGCGCAATGGTGCTGGAAGAATCCGCCCCGACCAGATTGTTGTAACTGGTCTGGTTCCAACTGACCTGCGCCACGGCGGGGCCCGGCAAGCACAGCCAGACCAGCGCCGCGGCAACCAGCAAAGGCACTGTCATCGATTTCATTGTCAGCATCTCCAACGTCCGCAAAATAGAAAACGTCACGCGGCGGCGTATGCTCGCCGCTGCTGAATCAACAGACGACGCAATGTTTGAAACCCGGGCAGATCCCGGCAGCGGCTAGTGGCCGTCGGGTTCGGAAGAATTGATTCGACGCAGTATTCGGCCGCTCCAAAATGAACCGAGCGGGATAAACTCAAACTTGGGCGCCGAGGTGTCAATCGCTGCCGAGTCAACTCCATCATCGGCCTCGATCGAGCCAAGCTGGCGCGGTGCTTGGATATCCGCCGCGGCGGCGGGCGCCTCCAGTGCGATGTGACGGGTCAGCGCCCTATGCGGCGCGGACAGCGCGGATGCCGCATCGGTCGTGATTGAGCGCAGCGGACGCGCGACTTCGGCGACGGCCAGAAGCACAAAGCACGTCAGGAGAAGGGACGTGGCGAGCAATTTCAAGCGTCTTGCCATGCGCGACGCTTAACCCGCGCCATCAGTAAGCAGGAGCGGCGACACTGAACAATCCTTGGTCCAGATACCTCAAGCGTGTCACAACCGAAGCACGCGGGCAATCGCTTTGTCCAAGCAAGGGGACAGCCCCGGCCCCGCTCCTCGCTGCGGCGCCCCGATAACTGCGCACGGACGCAGCGGTTACTGGCGCGGCCCTTTGAGATTTTCGATCATCTCATAAGCCTGGCGGTCGTATTGCACGACCTCGACCGCCGACCCGATGCGCTCACGCAGGTCGAAGTAGGCGAAATGAAACTCGCCGTTTTGGCTTTCCAGGATGCGCGGGACGCCGGCGGCGCGCAGTTCGGCGGTGGCCTTCTCCCAGTCGGGCACCAGAAAGGCGATGTGATGAATGCCGGGGCCAACCGTCTTGATGAATTCGCTGTAAATATCGTCGCCGAGCGCAAGCGGCTGTATCAGTTCGATCTCGTTGCTGCCGCCCGCTCCCACCCGTCCCACCGCCAGCTTGATCCGGAACGGCTGGTCAACCGGCTTGCCGCGCATGAGCAGCGGTGCCTGCATCGGCACTTCCATCATCCCGAAGTGCTTGACTCCCATCAGCCGCATGAACGATTCGCGAACCGCTTCGATATCGCGCACGACATAGGAGACATGCAGGTAATATGGCGCCAGTCCCTCCAGTATCTCGTCCATTTTCCCCAGCCTCCGATTTTTGACCTCAGCCCGGCCGGATGCGATGATTGCACACATTGGGTCGTTCGCGGTACCGCCGACACCCAGCGCGCGGTTGACACATCGCACGGGAGGAGTCCGGATGAAAGTTGGCGCCAATGTCACGATGATCAATCCTGCCGGCAGCAATCGCTCCGACGACGAGATTTACCACGACGAACTCGCACTGATCGACCTGGTTGAGCCGCTCAACTTCGACTCGCTGATGTGCGTCGAGCACCACTTTACCGGCTTTGCCATGATCCCCAACAACACCCAGTTGCTGGCCTACGTCGCCGGACGCACCCGACGCATCCAACTGGTGACCGACGTGATTGTGCTGCCCTGGCACGACCCGATCCGCGTTGCAGAAGAGGTCGCTTCCCTCGACGTGCTGTCGGGCGGGCGCACCATCTTCGGCTTTGGGCGCGGCGCGGCGCCGGTGGAATACGAGGGTTTCGGCGTGCCGATGGAACAATCGCGTGAACGCTTCAAGGAGGCGGCCGAAATTGTGCTCAAGGGGCTCACCCACGAGCGCTTCTCTTACCGCGGCAAGCACTTCAACATCCCGGAGATCAGCATCCGGCCGCGCCCCGTGTCCCATCCCGAGCGCCGCTTTTACGCCGCCTCGATCAGCCCCGAGTCGGCTGAAATCATGGCGCGCCTGGGTTTCGGTGTCTTCATCATCGCGCAAAAGGACTGGGATAGCGCGCGCGCCGACCTGGAGCGCTACCGCCAGACCGCGCTCAGCGTTGGCCTCAAGCCGCGTCCTCCGATCTGCACGGTCAACGTGATGGTGGGCGAAGACTCAGCCGAGGTCTGGGAGCGTGCCCATCTTTACTTCGGCAACATGTTCAAGGCCATCAACAGCCATTACGGCTTCGCCCAAGGGCGGCTTCAGGGTGTAAAGGACTTCGAATTCCATGCCCGCTTCGAAAAGACCTTTGCCAAGCTGACCGCCGACTCATCGGCCGAAGCCCGGGCGCTGGAATATTTCATGAAGCTGCACGTGATCGGCACGCCGCACCAAGTGCTGGAGCAATTGGAGACGATTCAGAAGAAGATGGGAATGGAGCATCTGGGCGTGGGGTTCAGCTTCGGCGGAATGCCGCGCGCCGAGGTCGAACGCAGCATGCGGCTGTTCGCCGACAAGGTCCTGCCCGTGCTCCATCACGACCCCGCTTTCGCCGTCGCGGAGAGCTATACCTAGCAGGCCACGGGCGTTGGGCCCGATCAGAGCTCGATTAACGTACCCACAACGCCCAGGAATGCGCCGACATCGTTGCGCCGGATGACGCTGAAGCTGCGCGCTTCATTGTCGAGCATCGCGTCAAAAGCGGCCTGGTCGTCGGAGCTGACCACGCCCGGCAGCGAGAGCACCCGTGCGCAGTTGAAAAAGCCGCCAGGGGCGAGGTCCCAGGCGGCCAAGATGGCGCAGCGCACCAGCAGTGCGCGGGCCATCGCAATCGCGCCCTGTGGCTCACTGCCGCCTTCTGCCCCAATCAGAATGCGATGAATCATTTGTTTGGCCCTCCACCGACGCGGTCGCGTTAGATTCGGCCGGGAAACTTACCGCGCAGCGTGTCAACGAATCTGGCGGCAATCTTTTTAAAACCGTCGGGAAAAGGATGCAGTTCATTGGCCCAATCCTGGGGGCCAAGCGAGCCTTGCGTGGCAACCAGGAAGAAATTGTGATCGGGGTTGCTCGCCAGCCGCTCCAGCAGGTTTCTGAATTCGATCAGCGCCTGGCGTACAATCGCCATGCCTGCGTCAAGATCGGTCCAACCGCTGTAATCCAGCGACGGTTTGAGCCACGGGCCGGCGCAATCGGGATGCGCGCCGTTCGGAATGGGGAAGTCGTAGCAATGACCGAAAATTGGCACGCCAGGAGCATACCGATCCCGAAAGGCGAACAAGTCAAGGTAGGAGGCTTCCACCATGCCCAGCGCCTTTTCCAGGCGGGCGATGTTCAAGCCGGAAGTGCCAGGTGTGGCGTAATTGAGAAAGATGCAGAACTGATCGCCGGCGATATCGTTGCCGCCGCCCGAGAACAGGATCGCGTCGGGCGCCGCCGCCTCCAGCCAGTTGGCCGAATCGCTCAAAGCGTCGATCATGCGCTGCTGTTTGGGCCACGACAGCTCATCGGTGGACGCGTCGCCGTAATGGGAAACATTGAGGATGATCGGATTGACCTGGCCCATCGTGCGCAACTGCGCGATTACATCGGTGTCGCCCAGGGACAGGCCGTTGCCGGCCAGCGGGTAGTCGAACCACGAATCGCCGTGCGCAAGCATCACCAGCGGCGCCGCCGCCGGCGCGGCCCCGGCCAGCGCCATGGTTCTTCTGGCGCCCTTCAATCTCGCGATGGTTGCCTGATGAGCTCTGGCACGGGCCGCGATCTCCTGCTCGATCGAGTCGCGCATCTGCCGATGAATGGCAAGACTCCGGCGCATAAAACCCCCCACGCGCAAGACCGGATCGACACGGACGCTAAATCAAACTGTTAAAAATCCTAACGGGCAGGCGTGCCCGATGTCAAAGCGATTCGCCGTTCGGGCACACCAAGACCACGGCACCGCGCGCTCAGGCAAAGCCCATCAGGATGGATTGGCCGGTCGTCGTGCCGCCCAGATCGCTGGCCAGAAACACGGCCAGCTCCGCAATTTCCTCGGGCTCGACGATGCGGCCGGTGGTATGCGCCCTGGCGGTGACCCTGGTGTATTCCTCCATCGTCATGCCCAGCGCGCGGGCCGCCTTGCCCGCCCCGCCCTCGCTGATTGTCCATCCTGCGCGCACCGAGCCCGGGCAGATCGAATTGCAGGTCACGCCCAGTTTGCCGCACTCCAGCGCGATGGTCCGCGACAGTCCCTCCACGCCGTGCTTGGCGGCGGCGTAGCTGGCCATGTTGGGCAGGCCGCGCAGGCCCGCGATCGACGAGATGTTGACGATGCGCCCGTAGCGCCGCTCGATCATGTGCGGCAGGAGCGCGCGGCAGAAGAAGAACACGCTGTGCAGGTTGAGCGCGATGTTGTCGAACCACCACGCATCGTCCGCCTTGCCCACCGACGCATGGCGCGCGACATCGCCGCCGCCGGCGTTGTTGACCAGGATGTCGAGGCGGCCGAAATGGCGCAGCGCGTTTTGCACGAATGCCACGCACTGCTCGTTAACGGTTACGTCGCAGGTGCCGATAAAGCATTGCCGGCCCAGCTTTTCGACCTCGGCGGCAGTGCTTTTAAGCTCGCTTTCGGTACGCGCGCAGATCGCCACATCGGCGCCCTCGCGCGCAAAGGTCAGCGCCACCACCCGGCCGACCCCGCGGCCGCCGCCGGTAATCAGCGCGATTTTATCGGCTAACCGCATGAACTTGCACTCCGTCCCGCCTGCTAGCCGCGGCCGCGTTAGCGCGCGGCGGTGCTTTGCAGACTTCTTCTAAGCGAGGTGATGACCTCGTTGGTTATCGCGTCCAGGGCGATCGCGTTGGGATCCTGACACCACTGGATTTCGATGCCGCGCAGCATGCCCAAGATAAGCACTGCCTGCTCGGCCGGACGCACGTCCTTGCGAATCTCACCCGCCTCGATACCCTGCTCGATCAGTTTGCGCAGCACCGCCTTGAAGTTGCGGTTGAGGCTGTTGATGTCGGCCAGGATTTCCGGCACCGGACCCAGCGCCTCGCCCGCCAGCACGGTCAGCGCCCGGATCACGCGCGCGCTGGTGGTGCCCTCGGCCAGCAGGTTGAGGCTGCTTCTGACCACTTCGAGCAGCGCCTCCAGGCCGGCGCGGCGCTGGGTGATTTCGCTGAGCTGACGGCGCGTAAAATCGCGCTGCAGGTTCTTGATCAGGCGCCGGACCAGGCCGCTCTTGGAGCCAAACCGATGGCCCACCAGGCCGTGCGTGTAACCCGCCACTTTGCCGATTTCCACCAGCGTGGTGCGGCCGCTGCCCTGGCGTGCGAACAGCTCGACGGCGGCGGCCAGCATGCGGCTTTCCGAGCGCTCGCGGCGCTGGTCCTGGGTCAGTCGCCGTGGCGGTGTGCGCGTTTCGGATTCCGCGGCCATCTCGTTGATTGCGCGACGCGCCCGCAAGCGGCTCATTGGCGAAACGGCCCGTCGCGGGCCTCCAGCGCCGCTTTGAGCCCCTTTTCCTTGATCATGCGCATCCAGTTGCGCACGGTGTCGGTCTCGTGCGCGATTACGTCGAGGTCGGCGGCCGACTGCTCCGCCGCGCGGATTCCCATCACCTCCAGGTAGCGATTGACTGCCGCCTTGTGCAGCATCAGCAGCTCCACCGATACCATTGCCACGCGGCTGGCATAGTTGAGCGTCTCCTCGTCCAGGCGCTCGCGCGGATAGACGCGGTTGACCAGACCCCAGTCATGAGCCTGGCGCGCGGTGAACGGGTCGCCGGTGAAAAACAACTCCTTGGTGCGCCGCGGTCCCATCATCGTCGGCCACATCGACATCGTGGGCAGGATACCCATCGTGCGGCCCGGCTGATTGCCGAAGGTGGCGTCCTCGGCGGCGAAGATCAGGTCGCAATGGCCGGCCAGTTCGGTGCCGCCTGCGATACAATGGCCGTGGACCTGCGCGATGGTGGGCTTGAGCAGGCCCCACAGGCGCATCCAGCGCGTCACCAGACCCTGCATCGCCGCCCGATCGCGCATGATCCGCGAGCCCGAGCCGCGCTTCTGATCGATGCCCAAGTCATAGCCGGCGCAAAACGAACGGCCCGCGCCGCGGATGATCATGACGCTGAGTTCGGGGTCCTGCTCGAACTCGTCCATCGCGCTGTCCAGTTCGGCCAGCAATTCCGGCGACATCGCGTTCATCCGCTCGGGCCGATTCAAAGTGACACGGGCCACCTTGTCGGCCGGCTTGTCATAGATGATGTTCCTGTATTCCGCCATCTGCCCCCAGCCAAACCGCGATCAGGCGTGCACACCGGGCTGCTCGTCGCCGGTGCGCGGCGCGAAAGCAGGGTCATTCTTTAACACCGGAGCAATCTTTTCGGCAAACAGTTTCATGCTGCGGCGGGTATTCTCGAAGGACAGCCCACCGACGCAAAACTGCCCCAAAAAGTCGCTGGCACCGGTCAATTGATGAATATAGCGCAGCTTCTCCAGCGCCTCGGCCGGCGTGCCGGTGACGTTGAGGTCCCCGGCCTTCTTCCTGGGCGCCGCGGCCGGCGTGGCGGTCTGTTGCGCCTTTTTGGCCCCACCCACCTTGGCGTAGGTCTTCGCCATCCTGGCGTAGAACTCATATCCCTTAAGCCCCGCCAGATGCCCGTCGGAAAACCGGTAGTGGTTGTCGATCGTCTTCATGTAGAGGCGCAGATGCGTATGCGTCAGGTCGCGCGCCTCGGACGGATCTTCGGCCACGATTACGTTGGCCAGCGCCATCACCGGACGCACCCGATGGCCGCAGGCAGCCGCGGTGGAGCGATAATGCTGGACGTCAACCGCCGCCGACTCCCAGTCCTTCTGGCCGATGATCATCATTCCGAAACCCATGCGCGCCATCAGCTCCGCCGACTCGGGACTCACCGAAGAAGCATAGAAGCGCTCGACCGGATTGGAGATCGGCTGCGGACGAATCGACGTTTCAGGAATCCTGAAGAATTTGCCCGCGTAGGAAAAACGCTTTTGCGTCAGCGCCAGGCGCACGATCGTGGCGATCTCCGCAAAGCGATCGCGCGACTCTTCCATCGGGATGCGCAGCCCGTCGTACTCCACGGAGCCCGCGCCGCGGCCGAAGCCGAAGATCGTGCGCCCGCCCGCCATCACATCGAGCATCGCGATTTCTTCGGCAACCCGCACCGGGTCGTGCCAGGGCAGCACAATTACCGCGGTCCCCAACTGAATGGTGCGGGTGCGGGCGGCATAGTAGGTCAGGAACTGGACCGGATTGGGAATCATCGAGTAGCCGGTGAAATGGTGCTCCAGGCTCCACAGCGAATCGAAGCCTAGCGGTTCGGCCATGTCCGCCAACGCCATCGCCTCTTCGTACAACTGCCGGTCGGACTTCGTTTCGTCCACCGCAGTCACGACGGGCACATAACCAACTTTCACTATAAATCTCCCTATCTGGCCGATTTATGCAGCAATCTCGTCCGCGCCGGTCACGGATTATCGACGAATGGTGGAAGACTTCAAGCACCAGACGCGATGCGCCGCCAAAACCCTCCAGCGGTGCACCGCACGTGAGCCGGCCTCGCAAAAACTTGTTATCTAACTAACGAATCTTTTCACGGACGGCAACCGCGCGGCCAAAGTACCGAACGCCGCCAGCCCGTTCCGCATGCGCAGCGCGTCTGCAGAGGCTGCCGATCTTCGGACGGTCAGGGTTGGATTGGCGTCTCCCCGGAGGAGAGAGGCCAGCGTACAGCGCCCGGTGAGTCTGTCAAGCGCGTTGCGCACCGTGATGGATGAAACTTTTGTTTGGCGGAGCGTGGACGCCAGGCAGCAAAATCTCAAAGCGCTGCGCTGAAAAAATGGCGCCGCGCGCCAAGGACCCTCACCATAATCCTCTCGCTTCCGGGAGAGGACATCAAAATCTTCGTCGGCTTGCGTTGCGCTGCCGATAAAATCGACCGTCTGCCTCACGCGCCGGGCTGCGCGGCCGGCAGGTCGGGAATGCGGGGCGCGAAGGCGGGATCTTTTTGCACCACCGGGGCGACCTTTTCGGCGAACAGCGTCATGCTGCGCCTGGCGTTCCGGAACGAGATTCCGCCGATTGTGAACTGGCCCAGAAAGTCGCTGGCGCCGGTCAATTCATGGATGTAGCGCAGCTTCTCCAAAGCCTGCGCCGGCGTGCCCCACACGTGCAGGTTGTCCATCGATGCCGAGGGCTTTTTTGGAGGCGCTGACGCCCCCTCGCCGTTACTCTTCCTGGCCGTCGCCTCACTGATCTTGGCGTAGGTTTTCGCAACCTTCGTGTAATACTCGTAGCCTTTGACGCCGGTCAGATGACCGTCGGAGAAGCGGTAGTGGTCGTCCACCGATTTGGCAAAGGCGCGCAGATGGGTCTTGGCGAGGTCGCGGGCCTCGGCCGGATCTTCGGACAGGATCACGTTGCCCAGAGCGATCACCGGGCGTACCGGCTTGCCGGCGGCCTCGGCCGTGGCGCGATAGCGCCGGCAGTCAAGCGCCGCCGACTCCCAGTCTTTCTGCGAGATGATCATCATGCCGAAGCCCATCTTCGCCATCAGCTCGGCGGATTCGGGACTGACCGTGGAGGCATAAAAACGCTCCTCGGGATGGGAGATCGGACGGGGCCGAATCGAGGTTTCAGGAATTTGGTAGAACCTGCCCTGGTAGGAAAAACGCGGGCGGCTGAGCGCCAGACGGACGATTTCCGCGATTTCCACGAAGCGCCCGCGCGCTTCGTCCATCGGCACGCGAAAGCCGGCGTATTCCACCGACCCCGCGCCGCGGCCGAAGCCGAACACGGTGCGCCCGCCGGCCATCACGTCGAGCAGTGCAATCTCTTCGGCGATTCGCACCGGGTCATGCCAGGGCAGCACAATCACCGCGGTGCCCAACTGGATGCGCCGCGTGCGGCCCGCATAGTAGGAGAGGAACTGGAGCGGGCTGGGCGTCATCGCGTAGCCGGTGAAATGATGCTCCAGACTCCACAGTGAATCGAAGCCTAGCGGTTCCACCAGATCGGCCAGCGCCATCGCATCCTGGTAGAGTTCGAGGTCTGTCATCGCATCGCCGACCGCGGTCAAAAAAGGCACGTAACCGGTTCTCATCGTCTGGTCTCCCACACGCAGGCCGAAAAACTATTGTAATTATACGGCTAACAAATATGTTAGTCCGCGTCAAACTGGCCACGAATGCCGTGGCCCGCCAGGTTTGAAGTCAATCCTTGGGCAAGCCGAGGCTGCGCTCGCCGATGATGTTGCGTTGAATCTCGCTGGTGCCCCCGGCGATTCTGAATTGCAGGCAGCTAATCACCCTGCTCTGCCAGCGCGGCGCCTCCGGCACCGCGGGCAGCGCGTCGCCCAGTTGTGCGTACGGACCCAGCAGTTCGGTGGCAAGATGCGCGATGCGCACTCCCAACTCCGAGCCGAACAGCTTCAGCATCGAGCCCTCGGGTCCCGGCGGCAGACCGCGCAGTTGGCGCGTCAGCGACCGCAGCTGGGTGTACTTCGCAGCCTGACATTCGATCGCAAGCGCGGTGAGGCGCTGACGCACCCACGGCACCTGCCATGCCGGCTGTCCCTGCACTTCGACACGCTGGGCCAGTTCGATCAGCGCGCGAACGGCTTCGGCCTGCCCTTCGCCGCCGACAAAGGCGCGCTCGTAAGACAGCGTGGTCATCGCCACGCGCCAGCCTTCGTTCTTGGGACCGACCAGGTTTTCGCGCGGCACTTCAACGTCATCGAAGAAGACTTCGTTGAAATGGGCGTGGCCGCTGGCCACGACCAGCGGACGCACTGTGACGCCCTTGCTCTTCATGTCGAGCAACAGGTAGCTGATGCCCTTGTGCTTGGGCGCGGTGGGGTCGGTGCGCGCCAGCAGGAACATCATGTCGGCGTACTGCGCGGCAGAGGTCCAGATCTTCTGCCCGTTGAGCACGAAGTAATCGCCCTTGTCCTCGGCGCGGGTCTGGATCGCAGCCAGGTCGGAGCCGGCGCCGGGCTCCGAGTAGCCCTGACACCAGATGTCCTCGCCGCTCAGGATGCGCCTGACGTAGCGGCGCTTCTGCTCCTCGGTGCCGTACTGGATAAGCGTGGGTCCGCACATCCCGATTCCCAGGTAGCCGGGCACGATCGGGGCGCGGGCGCGCGCATACTCCTCGTTGTAGATAATTTGTTCAATCAGTCCGGCGCCGCGGCCGCCGTATTCTTTGGGCCAGGCGATCCCGGCCCATCCGGCCGCGTACAGCTTCGCTTGCCACGCGCGGCGCTTTTCGAAGACCTCGCGCGAGGCGGCGACTCGCTCGTCCATCGCGTCGTAAACGCGCAGCTGCGGATCGAGGTTAGCCTCAAGCCACCGCCGCAGCTCCATCCGGAACGCTTCCTGTTCGGGGGTAAACGAAAAGTCCATGTCCAATCCTGCCTTGTCAATGCCTTGAGCGCCGCTGCGGCTACCTGGGCAGCTTCAGCGTACGCTCGCCGATGATGTTGCGCTGAATCTCGCTGGTGCCGCCGGCGATCGTGTACTGGCGGGAGTTGATCACCCGATTCTGCCATCGCGGCGCATCTGCCAGCGCCGGCATCGGCTGGGCGAGCTGCGCGTATGGCCCCAGCATCTCGGCGGCGAAAAACGCGATGCGCACGCCCAACTCCGTGCCGAACAGTTTCAGCATCGAGCCCTCCGGTCCAGGCGGCTGCCCCTTGAGCTGACGCGTCAGCGAACGCAGACGCGTGTATTTGGCGGCCCGCGACTCGATCGCCAAATGCGCGATGCGCTGGCGCACCCAGTCATGCTCCCACGCCGGCCGTCCGTCGATTTGATGGCGATGGGCGAGGTCCACCAGGCCGTGAATTTGCGAATCGTAACCGCCGCCGCTGGCGCCGCGCTCGTACGACAGGGTGGTCATCGCCACCTTCCATCCCTGGTTGGCGGGCCCGACCAGGTTTTCCTTCGGTACCTCGACGTCCTCGAAGAACACCTGGTTGAAATGGGCATGGCCGGCGGCGGTCACCAGCGGGCGCACCTCCACGCCCTTGCTCCTCATGTCGAGCAGCAGGTAGCTGATGCCCAGATGGCGGGGCGCACCGGGTTCGGTGCGCGCCAGCAGATACATCCAGTCGGCGTACTGGGCGGCCGAGGTCCAGACCTTCTGCCCGTTGAGCACGAAGTAATCGCCCTTGTCTTCGGCCCGGGTCTGGACGGCGGCCAAATCGGAGCCCGCGGCGGGTTCTGAATAGCCCTGGCACCAGATGTCCTCGCCGCTCAGAATACGCTTTAGAAAGCGGCGGCGCTGTTCGTCGCTGCCCCATTGCGCAATGGTCGGTCCGCACATGCTGATTCCCGAATAGCCGGGCAGGATCGGCGCCCGCGCGCGGCCGTACTCTTCGTTGAAGATGACCTGCTCGAGCAGGCCCGCGCCACGCCCGCCGTACTCTTTGGGCCAACCGATGCCGACCCATCCCGCGGCGTACATCTTGGCCTGCCAGGCGCGCCGGCGCTCGAAAATTTCGCGGCTGGCTGGCACCCAATCATCCACCGGATCGTCGATGCGCAGTTCGGGCGGCAGATTTTCGGCAAGCCAGCGCCGTACTTGCATACGGAATGCTTCCTGCTCCGGCGTGTATGAAAAGTCCATCGCGTCTTCCTTGCACCCGCGCCTGGGTGCGATCTTTTCTTGATTGGCGTGCGGCTGGCAAGCGGAGTGAAAGTATAGGATAAGGCGCTGCGTGCGGATGCCGCCGGTTACATCGCCCGAGCGCCGAAGGAGGATGCGATGAAGTTCGCCGTTGCGATTCGCAACATGGGAGCGCAGTCCACGATGCCCACCATCAAGGCCTGCGCGCTGGCCGCGGAGCGGCTGGGCTACGACGCGCTGTTCGTATCCGACCATCTGTGCATCCCGCCCGATCAGACCGAAGGCTCAGGCGGGCGCTACCTCGACGTGCTGGCGACGCTGGCCTTTTTGGCCGGCACCACGGCGCGCATCCGGCTGGGCATTTCGGTCCTGGTGCTGCCCTATCGTCCCGCGGTGTACACGGCCAAGCTGGTCGCGACCATCCAGGAGTTGTCGGGGGAGCGGATGATCCTGGGCGTCGGCAGCGGCTGGATGGGTGCGGAGTTCGAGGCGCTGGGCGTGGACTTCAAGCGGCGCGGCGCGATCACGACCGAGACGCTCCGCGTCATCCGCCATCTGTTTGCGCACGAGGCCGAACCCTACCACGGCAAGTTGGTAAGTTTTCCCTCCTTTGTGTTTAAACCGCGTCCCAAGTGTCCGCCGATTTGGATCGGCGGCAACGGGCCCGCTGCGATTGCGCGCGTGATGGAGTTCGGCGACGGATGGCATCCGATGCTGCGTGCCGGCGAGTTGAAACCCGCGGTGGAGCGCGTCAAGCGCGAAACCGCCGCGCGCGGCAGGACGGATCTCGAAATCGTGGTCCGCTCGGGATTCCCGCTCGACGATCCGGTCCGCGCGCGCGAACGCCTGGACGGATACAAGAACGCCGGCGCCAGCTACGTCATCCTGGATTTGGGCCGCTACGCCGACGCCGACCAGTTCATGCGCGAGGCGGAAAGCTTCATGGCCCGGGTGGCACGGCCGTAGGCTGCCCTCAGATCACGCCAGCGGCGCGCAGTTGCGCGATCTGGGCCTCGCTCAGGCCCAGCACCCGCCCGTAGACGAGGTCGTTGTCGTGGCCGATTTTCACCGAGCCGCGCCAGATTTTACCCGGCGTGCGGCTGAACCTGGGCACGATGCCCATTCCCTTGACGGTGCGGCCCAGTTGTTCGTCGCGCCATTCGACATGCACGCCGCGCGCCTGGTAATGCGGGTCGGCGGCCATCAGGTCGCTGGACATGATGCGCGAGCACGGCACCTGCGCCTCGTTCATCGCCTGCACCACCTGCTCGATGGTGCGTTCGTTGATCCACCCGCGCAGTATCGCGTCGAACTCGATTCCCTCGACCGATTCCAGGTTGACCCGCGCGCTCTGCCATTTGGGATCGTCGCCGTCGAGTCCGATCACCCGGCATAACCGTTTGTAGACATCCGCTACGGCTCCGATGACGACCCATCCGTCCCTGGCGGCGAACGTGTCCAGCGGCTGGAAACCCTGCGCACGGTTGCCGCTGCGCTCGCGTACCAGCCCCTGTTCGAAGTATTCCATCATCGTGCCGCCCAGCGTGCGATGAACCGCTTCGTACTGGGCCAGATCGATCGACTGCCCCTGACCGGTGCTGCGCGCGTAAGTCAGCCCCGCCAGCGACGACCACAACGTGAACAGCGCAGTGATGTAATCGGCCGTCCACGGCGCGGCGCGGGTGGGCGGGTCGGGGTCGGGAAAGCCGGTCTGATACATCATGCCGCCGAAGGCCTGCCCCACAATGTCGTAGGAGGCGCGCTGAATGTAATGCGGGTCGCCGGTCTGCCCGTAGCCGGAAACGTGGGTGATTACCAGTTTGGGATTAACCTTGAAGATGGTCTCATCGTCCAGGCCGAATTTGGGATAGGTGCCGGGCTTGGAGCTTTCCATCCAGATGTCGGCGCGCGCCGCCAGCTTTAGGAACAGCTCGCGGCCCTGCGGCTTGGACAGGTCCAGCGATACGCAGAACATGTTGCGCCGCTCCTGGATCCAGTTGGTTGCCACCGGCGGGCTGCCGTCGGCCGTCTCCAGGCGGATACCCAACGTGCGCCATCCGCTGTCGCCCACGCCTGGCCGCTCGATTTGAATCACCTCCGCCCCCATTTCGGAGGCCAGCTCGGCCGCCCATGGCTGAGCGATCAAAGTGCCGCTGGAGATTATCCGCACACCCTGCAGCGGGCCGAAGCGTTCCGGAACCAGGTTGTCGATGCTCATCGTCGTTCGCGCTCCATTTCTCCCCCAAAGCCGCGGTCACCATCATCGTCCGCCTAATCCGGTCCGTCCACCATTAACAGGATGTTGAGCGTGGATCTCAAGGTAAACTTCATGGTCGAGGCTTCTCAACAGGGCTGCGGAGGGCTGCTTGTTCCTGTTTACGGGCAGGATATGATGTTTTAAAAGTTGCGCAACCGCACATGGGGCACGCGCAGTCGATTTGGAGATGGACGGGGTTATCAACCGACGCGATCTGACCTTCAAAAGCCTGGCCGGACTGCTGGGCGGGGCCGTGGGATGGCTGCCAGTGGAAATCGCCACCCACGGTCATTCGCTCACCGAAGCACCTTCCGCCGCCGCATTTTACCTTAATTTCGGCGCATTGGCGCTGCTGTCAGGTCTGATTGGCGGACTGATCAACGCCGCACAGGCCCAGGTGCTGGAACTGACGCCGCTGGTCAAGCGGCGCTTCATGCAGGGATTTATCATCTGCGCCCTGCTCTCTCTGCCGTCGACTTACTATTCCAACGTGGCCTTCGCCGCGATCCTCAACGCCGGCGGATGGCGCATTGGTCAGGCCGGCTCCATCGCCTACCTGATTTTCGGACGGCTGGTGGGATGGAGCTTGATGGGAGTGATGCTCGGCGCCGGCGTCGGTATTGCAACGTTTTCGGCGCCCAACATCTTCAAGGGCGCGGCGGGCGGACTGGCCGGCGGCTTCTTAGGCGGCGTGCTGTTCGACGCCATCAGCGCGCTGTCGGGCGGCGGACTGGCCTCGCGCCTGTTCGGGCTGAGCGCCATCGGATTGATGATCGGGCTGTTCATCGGCCTGGTTCAGGAACTGACCAAGGTGGCGTGGCTGACGGTGGAGGCGGGACGTCTGCGGGGACGCGAGTACCGGCTGGAAAAGGCGCTGGCAATTGTCGGTCGCGCCGAGGAGTGCGACGTGGGGCTGTTCGGCGATCCCGCGGTGGCGGCGCGTCATGCCACGATCGAGCGCAAGGGCGCCGATTTCACCATCAAGGACCTGACGCGCGAGCCTGGCACTCTCGTCAACGGACAGCGCATCGAGAGCGCGCCGCTGCATCCGGGCGACCTGATCACGATCGGCGGCTACCAGGTACGCTTCAACATGCGCAGCGCGGCGCCCGCTCGCAGCGCCGCCCCATCGCTGCCCGCGGCGTATCCGGAGGCAGCGGCGGGTGCCGGCCCGTGCCTGATCGATGCGGACGGGCGGCGGCTGGAGTTGCGCCGCGACGCACCTACCACCATCGGCCGCTCGCTGGATAACGATCTGGTGCTGCCCTATCAGTCCATCTCGCGCCATCATGCCAGAATTGCACAGGTCGGCGGCGCCTTTCGCCTGCACGACCTGGGCAGCCAAAACGGCTGCTTCGTGGACGGCAAACGGGTCAGCGAGGCGCCGCTGCGCGACGGTGATATGATTAAGCTTGGTGACGCGCAGTTCAAATTCCGGGCCTGACGCGGCGATGGCGGCTCCACGCTTTTGTTCCAGTTGCGGCCATCCGGTGGTGGTTGGCGACGCGCGCTTTTGCAAGGACTGCGGCGCGGCGCTGGCTACCGGCCTGCGCTTCAAGCACGACCTGAACTGGAATCCGTGGTTGGCCGCCTCGCTCAGTTTGATACCGGGGCTGGGCCAATTCTATAAAGGAGAGCGCTGGCAAGCCGGGTTGTGGTTTGTTGGCGTTGTGATTCTTTACGCGGCGGGACCGGTCGGTCCGCTGGTGCATCTGATCTGCATCGCCAACGCGGCGCTGGCCGGCGCGATCGATTTTCCCGCCGCGCGCCTGCCGGCGGCCTCCGCGCGCGGTGCCAATAGCCTGGCGAACCGGCCATGATTGCTCCCAACACCGTCATCGGTAACCGCTATCGTGTGACGCGGCTGTTAGGCGGCGGCGGCATGAAGATGGTCTATCTGGCCGAGGACATGCGTCTGGCCGATCGGCCCTGCGCGTTGGCCGAGATGGTCGACGCGATCAGCAACCCCGACTTGCAACAGCAGGCCTCGGCCAGTTTTCAGCGCGAAGCCGACATGCTGGCCGAACTCGATCACCAGCACATTCCCCGCATCTACGACCGCTTCAGCGAGCAGAACCGCCATTACCTGGTGATGGAATACGTTGCCGGCCAGACGCTGGAGGAGCAGCTCAAGGAGGCCGGCGGCAAGCTGCCCCAGGAGCGTGTGATCGATATCGCGCTGCAGGTGCTCGACACCCTGGAGTACCTGCACCATCGCGAGCCGCCGGTCATCTACCGCGACCTCAAGCCCTCCAACATCATGATCACGCCTGGCGGGCAGGTAAAGCTCATCGACTTCGGTATCGCGCGCCATTTCCAACCGCTGAGCAGCGCCACAATGGTGGGAACGCAGGGCTACGCGCCGCCCGAGCAGTATCGCGGCAAGGTCGAAACGCGCTCGGATCTCTACGCGCTGGGCGCAACGATGCATCACGCGCTGTCGGGCCGCGATCCGACTACCGAGCCGCCCTTCAGCTTTCCCGTGCTACGCAAGTTTTGCCCCGAACTCAACGCCGCGCTGGCCGATTTGGTCAGCGACGCACTGGCCTATGACGTCGAGCAGCGCATCCGCGACGTCGGCGAGATGAAGCGCCGGCTGCTCGCCATCAAAAACGGCGCGGCGGCGGCGGCCAACGGCGCTCAGGCCGCCGCGCCGGCCGGTCAGCCGCAGTTGAAACTGCCGCTGAAGACGCCGCCGGCTGCCGCCTCCGCGTCGGCTCCTACGCTGCTGACCAACGAGATCGCCTGTCCCGCCTGCACGCGGGCGATCCCCGGGGATTCGCGCTTTTGCAGTTATTGCGCCGCCGACCTGCGCAACGTGCTGGAACTCTTCCAGGTGGTCAGCGATCCCAACGCGCAAACCATCACGCTCAGCCAGCCTTCGCCGGGACATCCCCGCACCGCTGCCGCGCCGCCCATCGGCCGTCCCTGGCACCGGCGCGGACGCCGCTCGCCGCTCCTCCTCACAGTGCTGGTAGTGGTCCTGCTGGCGGTTGCGGTCGTCAAGTTGCTGCTGTTTCTGTCCGATGTGGTCTCCGCGATCCAGTCGGGCGCCAGCGCGCCGCCGGTCCCGCCCGTCGCCCGTTCTGACAACCCCTGGGGCGAGTCCGAAGCCGACCCTGTCGATCCGCTTCGAACCACGATGCTGCGCCAGATGCTCGATGCGCAGGGCTACGGCGCGGTCCGCTTCAAACTGAGCGGCTCGACGATCTCATTGTGGGGCAAGGTGCGCAGCGACGCCGACCGTGAAACGATCGAAAACGAAGCCTCGATGATCACCGGCGCGATGAATATCGAGGATCATCTGCAGCTCGAAGAGTAAGGCGTTGCGGCCCAAGCGCTCACCATTGCAGGACCCCGGCCATGCGCCGCTTGTGCCATTTCGGATCACCCAGGTAATTGAACAGCGTGCGCGACAACTGGGTATGCGGCGTCAGGCCGTATTCGTGGACCGAGCCGATGCCGGCGTGGACTTCGTGCGCGGCGTTGCACGCCTCCATGTGCGCCTCGGCGGTGACCGCCTTGGCCAGATGCACGCTGTCGGCGGCGGGCCGCCCGGCGTCTAACTTCCACAGCGCTTCGTAGGTCGTCCAGCGGGCGGCATCCAGATGGTTGACCAGGCGCACGATGTGGTCCTGCACACGTTGAAAGCGGCCAATCGGAACGCCGAACTGGATGCGGGTGTTGCTGTATTCCACCGACATCTCGAACACCGCCTGACAACTGCCGACCTGAAACGCGCATAGCACCGCAATCGCGCGTTCCATGGCGCGCGTCAGCGCCGCCCATCCGCTATTCTCGCGGCCGCCCAGCAGTGCATCGGCGGGAACCTCGACGCGCTCGAACCTGACCTCCGCCTGCCAGCTCAGCAGTCCCGGCAGATTGCGAGCCGAAACGCCTTTGGCCTGCTTGTCAACAATCAGCAGGCTCACACCATCGGCGCCGGGGCCGGTGCGCACGGCCACGATCAGATGCGAGGCGGCGACCGCGTCGCTGACAAATAGTTTGACGCCGTCGAGTACGTAGCGATCGCCCACGCGGCGCGGTTCCATTGCCACGCCCTGCGGCCCCCACGACCGATGCGGCTCGGTGATCGCGACGCTAAAGATTTGCCGCCCCGACGCGATCTCCGGCAGGATCCGCCGGCGCTGGGCGTCGTCGCCCGCCTCCATCACGGTCAGCGCGCTGAGCACGCCGGAACTGAAGAACGGTCCGGGCAGCGGTCCGCGCCCGAACTCCTCGTACAGCGCGGCGGCATCGGTCAACGTCGCGCCGCCCCCGCCGTAGGGGGTGGGAATCAGCAATCCCAGCCATCCCAACTGCGCAATCGTGCTCCATATCTGCGGCTCATACCCGCTTTCCGATTTTTGCAGCGCCACGACCGCGGCTTTCGGCATCCGCCGCTGCATAAACGTCCGCGCACTTTGCGCCAGCATCCGCTGATGTTCGTTATACGAGAGATCCATGGCGCCCCACCCTCATAAGACCTTGCCGGCGGCTTCACGAGTGGTGCGGCCGATGCCGATGCGGCGCGCCATGCTGACCTTCTGGATGTCGGCGGTGCCGCCCGGATGCATCAGGACGATGCCGTTGCGCTGCTGGGCGTCGAGGAAGCCCTCCTCCGAGCCCCAAACCGGATCCGTGGTCAAGGCCGCGGGGCCAACCACTTGTAGGATTTGCTGCGTCATCCACAGTCCCGCCTGCTTCATGTATAGCGACAACTGCGGTCCCTCGTAGGACCTCGGCTGCCTGGCGTAGGTCAGCCAGAAGTTGCGCAGGCCGAACAGCCGTCCCACCTGGCTTCTGATGTAGATGTCGGCCAGCGTGTCACGCACGTCGGGGTCCTCGACCAACGGGCGGCCGTCGCGCTGGGTGGTACGGCAGTAATCCAGTAGGCTGTGCCAGAAGCGATTGCGTCCGATATGTCCGCCGCCGCCGTGCTCCAGTTCCAGATGGGTGGACGCAACGCGCCATCCGTTGTTCTCTCCGCCGACCAGGCATGAGGCCGGCACGCGTACGTCCTCGAAGAAGATAGTGTTCTTCTGTCCGCTGCGCGCGCTGCTCTCGCCCGCCCCCAGCAAATCCATCGGCTGCACGGTAATCCCCGGCAGGCGCGCATCGACCATGAACCAGCTCAGGTTTTTGTGCCGCTCGCCGTTGGGGTCGGTGACCGCCAGCGTCCACATCCAGTCGGTGCCGTTGTCGCTGCCGATAAACACCTTCTGGCCGTTGAGCACATAATGATCGCCGTCGCGAATCGCGCGCATCCGCACTCCCGCCAAATCCGAGCCGGCCTCGGGCTCCGACAGCAGTTGCCACACGCGCACGTCGCCGTGATAGATGGGCGGCAGCAGCGTTTTGCGCTGCTCCTCCGTGCCCCACACCAGGATGGTGGGCGCGCCCAGCGTGCCGCCGCTGTTGTAGTAGGGTGGCAGCGACAAGTCGAGACGGTCGGCCTCTTCTTCCAGCACGATTGCGTGATCGACGTCCAACCCGCCGCCACCGTACTCTTTGGGTGCCATCGGATACAGCCATCCCTTCGCGCCCAGCTTGCGCCCCAGTTCGCGGCGCATGCGGTAGTTGGCCGCCGACTCCGCGTCGGTGGTGGGCCGCCGCGTGATCCCCGCCGGCACGTTGGCCTCCAACCACGCACGCACCTCGGCCCGAAAGCGCTGCTGCTCCTCGCTGTAGGTCACTTCGAAGTCCATGTCGCGCCCTTCCCGGCCATGGCTTGGCACGCCGCGGCCGCCGGCGCCGCGGCGGATCGATGGTGTGACGGGCGCATCGTAGTTCAGCGCCCAACAAACCTCAAACCGCGCGCACTTCCGTCATCGGCGCGCCGCGGCTACAGTGTCGGCCAGATGTGCCGCGCGGTCGGCCGCCGCCTGCCGGGCGCTGCTTTGGCGATCGAAACCACAAGCGAGAGTCGCAACAGATGAAAGCAGGAATTGCGCTTACCCTGGCCGGACTGGGTCTGGATCGTCCCGACCATCAACTCTACCAGGAGGAGTTGAAGCTGGCCGACATGGCTGAGCCGCTGGGCTTCGATTCGATCTGGAGCCTGGAGCACCATTTCACCGGTTACAACATGGTGCCCAATCCGACCCAGATGCTGAGTTACTTCGCTGCGCGCACCAGCCGTGTACAGCTCGGCACGGCGGTAATCGTGCTGCCCTGGCACAACCCGGTGCGGGTCGCCGAAGACATCGCGCTGCTCGACGTGCTGTCGGGCGGGCGGACGATTTTCGTCTTTGGCCGCGGCACGGCGACGGTCGAGTTCGAGCGCCTGGATAGCCCGCAGGAGCAGTCGCGCCAGCGCTTTGCTGAAGCCGCCACGATTATCCGCAAGGCGCTGACGCAGGAGGTGTTCGAGCACGACGGCCAGTTTTGGAAGGTCCCGCCGACCACGATCCGTCCGCGCCCCATCTCCCATCCCGAGCGCCGCTTCTATGCCTCCACCGTCAGCCCCGAGTCATCCGAGATGATGGCGCAAATGGGCTTCGGCGTGATGATCATCGCGCAGAGCACGTGGGAGAAGGCGGCTGACGACTACCATCGCTACTGCGACGTTGCGCGCGCCAACGGCTACGGCGTCAAGCCGCCGATCGCGCTGATGACGGTGCTGATGGCGGAAGATGCGGCCGAGGCGCGTGACTTGGGCGACATCTACATCGCCAAGGGTTTCGAGCACGTCGACCTGCATTACGGGCTGTCCGACGGACACCTGGGCAAGGTCAAGGGCTATGAGTTCTGGGCCAAGATGGCCAAAACCTACTCGCGGTTGAATTCCCCCGAGGAGCGCGCCCGGGCGGTGGAGTTCTTCAAGAACCTGCAGATGGTAGGGACGCCGGCGCAGGTGCTGGAAAAGTTTCGCCACGTGTTCAGTCTGACCGGGTTGGGGCACGCCGCTGCGCAGTTCCTGCCCGGCGCAATGCCCTACCATTTGGGCGAGCGCAGCCTCAAGCTGTTCGCGGAGAAGGTGTTGCCGGTCCTCCAGCGCGACCCGGCCTTTCAGCCCAGGGAAGAGCCCGAGGCGGCCGGCGCCCGCGCCTGACGCGCCGCCGGGCTGCGCAAAAAAAAAGAACCAAGAGGCGGGCCGCGATGCGGACCGCCTCTTCACTATCGCCTTAAAACGTTCTGCCGCTCAGCCGACTCGGCCGGCATCGCCCTCAATGCACCGTCACGGTCACGGTGGTGGTCGTGCGGCCGTAGGCGTTGGTGGAATACAAAGTGTAAGTGGTGGTGGCCGATGGAACGACGCTGACACTGGTACCGCGTACCGGGCCTAGGGCGGGCGAGATGAGGTTGTAATCGGCGCCGCTGGTGCTCCAGCCGAGCGTCACCGGCTGGCCCTTGGCCACTGATGACGGATTGGCGGTAAAACTCAGAATGGTGGGCGCGGGTCCGCTCGGCACGTTGCCGGGAGTGTAGATCGTGCCCATTGCCACCACGTCGAAACTGGCCGCGGTGATCTTTTTGAGATTGCTCAGGTCGCTGTTGTTCCAGCGGTTGTCGGGCGCGCCGCTGATGAAGATCCCGCTGCCGTTGTCAGCCAGGATCATCCCGTATTTCTTGAGCGCGGTGAGAAGCACCCGGTTGGCCGCGGAGTAGCCCGAAATGTCGAAACTCGCCTTAAGCCGCAGCCGCGTGCCCATCGGCGGCGCACTCGTGCTGGTGTCGGTCGACGCCCAATGAGAGGCGGGCGCCACAAAGGCCTGACGCGTGGCCGGCACCGTGAAGCGCAGCGCATGGTTGATCGCACCCGCCGCGACTTCATCGTAACGCACCAGTCCCGGGAAGATCGGCAGCCCGGCCGCGTCTGCCGAAGTCCAGGTGTAGGGCCGCTGCTGGCTGATCGTCATGTCCCACACCGCGGCGGAATCCGCCTTCCAGCTTCCGTTTTTCTGCAGATAGGCATGATACAGCTCGTAGAGCCAGCAGCCGTCCTTCTCCAGCACCAGTACGTGCCGGTCGCCGTTGCCGGGCTTGGGATAACCCTCAATCAGCGCATTCTGTGGAATCGGCATCGGCCCCGGATCGCTCTCGTCGGGATAAAGGCCGAAGATGATCGGCACCTTGGCCTGACTGCCCGCCACCACCTGGTAGGGAATGCCGATGGTCTGGCGGTTGTAGTAGCCCGCCCCGAAGTCGGGATGCAGTGTGGTAGCGGGGCCGATGAAATTGATGATGTTGGTGGAGTTGGGATCGACCGGCGCGGATGAAACGTCGGCGTTCCACAGGCTGTTGGTGCCCTGGAAGGGAACGAAACCATTGAGGCTTGTGAGCTGGCCGACCGTCATCCCCGCGCAGGTGCCGGCCTGCGCAACCGCCGAGCCGCGCAGCGCCAGCAGCACCGCCAGGGTGATGAGAGAGATTTTCACGGGCCGCACGCTCTTTCCTCCCGTAGTGGAATTTAACTACATGTTGATAATTAATGTCAAATTCTCCTACGCTATACAACAGTCCATAGTTTTGCGCAGTTTATTTGAAAAATAGGCAGCCCATCACCCAAGCTGGCAGTTCTGCCGCTTTGCACCGCAAGCCGAAGCGTTCTAAGCTGCGGACCGGCGCATCTGCCCGGGCGGCGGCGCCGGGAAGGATAAAGCGGGATGGCTTTGAAGGTTGTCGGCGCCGGGTTCGGACGAACCGGTACGCTGTCGCTGAAGAACGCGCTGGAAAAACTCGGCTTCGGACCCTGCTATCACATGTTCGAAGTGCTGGAGCGGCCCGACCACATCGCGCTGTGGCATCGGTTAGCCTTCGGCGGCGCGGTCGATTGGGACCTGCTGTTCAGGGATTTCCAAGCCACCGTGGACTGGCCGGCGGCGCGCTACTGGCGCGAGCTGGCGGCGCATTATCCCGACGCCAAGGTGCTGCTGTCCTTGCGCGACCCGGAGTCATGGTACAAGAGCATGACCGATACCATCTACCAGGGGCTTAAGATGCCCATACCTGACGGCATCGCCGCCGCACGCCGCCAGCAGATGGAGATGGCGCGCAAGGTCGTGCTCGAAGATACCTTTGACGGGCGCTTCGAGGACAAGGCACACGCGCTCGAGGTGTACAACCGGCACAACCGGGAAGTACAGCGCGCCATCGCACCGGGCCGCCTGCTGGTGTTCGACGCCAAACAGGGATGGGAGCCGCTATGCCGTTTTCTGGGCGTGGCGGTGCCTGATGAACCCTTCCCCCATCTCAACGACACCGCCGCGATTCAGGCGATGATGAAGCAGATGCGCCAGTCGGGCCGCCCGTAATCGGGCAGGGGAACAGTCATGAAGGCAGCCGTATTCCGCAAAGTGGGACAGCCGCTGGCGATCGAAGAGGTCGCGGTCGACGCGCCGGGCCCCAATGAAGTGCTCATCCGCACCGCCGCCTGCGGCGTCTGCCACAGCGACCTACATATTGTTCAGGGCGTCCTGCCATGGCCGCCGGGCGCGGTGATGGGGCACGAGGCGGCGGGCACCGTGACCGCGGTGGGCAGCGCGGTCAGCTACGTCAAGCCCGGCGACCGCGTGGTCGCCTGCCCATCGCCGTTTTGCGGTAAATGCTCCCAGTGCCTGACCGGCCATCCCCATCTATGCGCCGGGCGCGGCACCTTGCGCCGCCGCCGCAACCAGCCGGCGCGTTTATCGGCCGGCGGCGAAGCGCTGACCCAGTTCGCCGACATCGGCGGATACGCCGAAGAACTGCTGCTGCATGAAAACGCAGTGGTCAAGGTGCCCGACGCGATGCCGCTGGATCGCGCGGCACTGATCGGATGCGGCGTGACCACCGGGATGGGCGCGGTGCTCAACACCGCCCGGGTCCATACCGGCGCCAGTGTGGCGATCTTCGGCGCCGGCGGCGTCGGGCTGGCCGCGATTCAGGCCGCGCGGCTGGCGGGCGCCGCCAAGATCATCGCCGTCGATCTGCTGGAGAACAAGCTGGCCGCGGCGCGCAAGATGGGCGCCACGCACACTGTCGATGCGAGTTCGTCGGATCCAGTCGCCGAAATTAAGAACATCACCGGCGGCGGTGCGGACTACGCCTTCGAGGTGATTGGAATTGCCAGGGTGGTCGAACAGGCGCTGGCCTGCGTGGGGCCGGGTGGAACGGCGGTCAGCGTCGGCGTAGTGCCGCCCACCGATCCCATCAAGGTGCAGTGGAACGACTTGTTCCAGGAGAAGAAACTGACCGGCAGCCAGATGGGCTCCAACCGCTTCCGTATCGACATCCCCACCTACGTCGATTTCTACTTGCAGGGGCGGCTCAACCTCGACGACATGGTGACGCGCCGCGTCAAGCTCGAGGACATCAACGAGGCGTTCCGCGCGATGACCGCCGGGGAAGTGCTGCGTTCGGTCGTGGTGTTCGAGTAAGACGACGGCGGCGCCGCGCATCGCGCGGCGCCGGCCAACCGCCCGGTGCGGGACTGTTCATCCTCAAGCCAAATGCGCTAATAGATTGAGTAAACCGCCGCTGAACGCGCATTACCTGGCGGCTCGGCGGGGCGGAATACGACAGAGTTGCGGAAGGTCTAAATGGCGGAAAAAGCGCAGTGGCATCAGGAAACGGTTAACCTCGACGGCGCCGAGCTGCAGGTGATAAAAGGCGGCGCGGGCCGTCCGTTGCTGGTTTTGCACGAGGAAATGGGCCATCCGGGCTGGCTTAAGTGGCACACCGAACTGGCCCGCGAGCACTCATTGATAATCCCGCTCCATCCCGGGTTCGGCGTCAGCCCACGCATCGACTGGATCTGGAATGTGCGCGACCTGGCCGGCTTCTATGCGCGCTTCCTGCGCCAGCAAAAGCTCAATCCGATCGACGTGATCGGCTTTTCGCTGGGCGGATGGGTCGCGGCGGAGATGGCGGCCAACAACCAGGAGCAGTTCCGCCGCATGGTGCTGGTGGGGGCGGCCGGCGTGCGTCCGCCCCAGGGCGAGATCCTCGACATCTTCCAGCTCATGGCGCCGGCCGAACTGGCGGCCAGCGTGCTGGATCCCGAGAACACGCCGGAATTCGACCAGCTCTATGGCGGCATCGGCCCGGCCGCGTTCGAGCTGTGGGAAGAGGCACGCGCCGCAACCGCGCGGCTGGCCTGGGTACCCTACATGCACAACCCCAGCCTGCCCCATCTGCTGCGCGTCATCGACAGCCTGCCGACGCTGCTGGTGTGGGGACGCGAGGACCGCGTGGTGCCGCTCAGCGCCGGTGAGGCCTACCAGCAGGCGATCGCCGGCTCGCGCCTGGTGGTGCTCGACCAATGCGGGCATCGCCCCGAAATCGAGCAGAACGCGGCGTTCGTCCGCGAAGTCAAAGGGTTTTTGAGCTAGTCTCGAACAGGGAGGATTTGACCGTGCATTTAGCGTATTTTACCGAGCGTCCCTACCGCTACGCGCCGCAGGATCGCGTTATCGAGAAGGGCTTCTTTGGGACTCCCAACAGTTTTTTCGATCCCGCCAAGGGACACGAACTCTATCACGAGTATATCGACGAAAAGATCTTGTGCGAGGAGCTGGGCTTCGACGGTGTCGCGCTCAACGAGCATCATGACACGCCCTTTACGATGGGCGCGGTGATGGATGTCGAGGCGTCGATCCTGGCGCGCGTTACCAAGAAGGTGAAGATCATTCTGATCGGCAATCCGCTGCCGCTAGGCGGTCCCCTGCGGCTGGCCGAGGAGCTGGCGATGATCGACGTCATCTCGGGCGGCCGGCTGGTCGCCGGATGGGTGCGCGGCGCGGGCAGCGAGCAATTCGCGCACAACGCCAACCCGGCCTACAATCGCGAGTATTTCAACGAGGCCCACGACTTCATCGTCAAGGCGTGGACCCAGCCCGGTCCATGGCGCTACGAGGGGCGCCATTTCCATTACCGCTTTGTCGATCCGTGGCCGGTGCCGATGCAAAAGCCGCATCCGCAGATGTGGATCCCAGGCCTGCTAAGCCCCGAAACCGCCCTGTGGTGCGCCGAAAAACGCTATCCGTACATCGCGCTGGCTACCTTCCTGGAGCCCACCGTGGAGTTGTGGAACATCTATCGCGACCGCGCCGCCGAGTTGGGCTACCAGGTCGGTCCGGAAAATTTCGGCTACATGCAGAAAGTGTACGTGGCCGAGACCGAGGAGAAGGCACAGGAAATCGCCAAGTTCGACATGTTCGGCGGCGCCGGCAGCGGCTACAGCCTGTTCGCGCAGCCCGCGTACAACTTCCCTCCGGGCTATAACTCCAAGCTTGCCACCCGGCGTATCGCCACGCAGTTCTCCGACCCCAACAAAAAACGCAGCAGCTCGCCCTTCCAGGCGGCGGGCGAGACCTCGCGGGCGGAAGTATCGGCCGCCCAGGTCGACCATCGCTCGCGCTTCTGGCAGGAGGCCACGGTCGACATCGAACAGACGCGCAAGGCGATCTTCGGTCAGCTCCCCGACGTGCTCAATTCCTTCGGTATCATCTGCGGCACCCCCAAGAGCGTCATCCCGAAGATCCGAGTGGTGCTGGAAACGCTGCGCCCCGGAATCTTCATCATCTGGCAGAACGACGGCCCCATCACGCGCAAGGATCGCGAAAACAACCTCAAGCTGCTCGCCGCCGAGGTAATGCCGGCCGTGCGCGAGATGGGCAAAGAGCTCGATCTGAAGTCGCCCTACGAGGCCAAGCCCGGAGCGCGCCCGCTCGCCCATGCCGGCAAGCCCGAGTCGGTGGGTTCGCTCGAGCCGTGGAAGGCCTGGCGCCAAGCGCATCCGTACTGAAGCTGCAACCTAACCCCTGACCCCTTCCCTGAGAAGGAAGGGGAACCGGGCCCCTTTCCGTTTTGGGAAGGGGCCCGGTCTTTGCACATTTGCTGGGCAAGAAGTAGCCTGCCTCTTCCCCCGGTCGTGCGGCTTGCTCGCAACCGCATCCGCCCACGATCATCCAGGCTCCACCGCAATCGGTTACGCTGCGCGCCGTTGCCAGCGGTCGTACTTTGCAGCGCGGGCGAGGAGTCCGCCATCCAACCGTCTTACAGGCTGGAGCCGATGGCGGCCAAGACGCTGTTGATGTGACCCGTAAAGGAGACCACCACGGCCGCCATCACGGCGCCGACCATCCCCATTATCACGATATATTCGACGAAACGGCGAAACTCCTCCTGACGCAAACGAACTACGAATCTTGTTAGCCGATTCACGCCGGCCCCCTCTCCCGTAAAAGGCTGGAAACAGAGCGTACCTTTCTCGTCCGTCCGCCGGCGCGAAAAAGATTCCTGCTATCCCAGTTTGTAAATGCCTTTGACGGGGAGAAGTCAAGACAGAAAATGCAAAAGAAATAAGTTTTCTACTATACTTGTAGTATGCAATTAATAACAAGAATTTCCGGATTTCTTGATAGAAAGACGAAGCACATAGACAAACCGTCAGTATTGTTAATGACTATACTGTACGTATACTATTTGCCGCCGATCGCCGTTCCGCGCCGCGCACCCAGCGTCCCGCCGTCAGCGCAAGCAGCGAAGGGCGGGCGGCTTCAATCGCGGATGATGGTGTCGTGCAGCCAGTGCGCGTCGTCGGTCTGCGGATGGTCGATATTGTAGTGCAGGCCGCGCGATTCCTTGCGCTGCATCGCCGAGCGCACGATCAGCTCCGCCACCACCGCCAGGTTGCGCAGCTCGATCAGGTCGGAGTCCAGCAGATAGTCCCAGTAGTACGAATGGATCTCCTCGCGCAGCAGGGCCAGGCGCCGATAGGCGCGCTCAAGGCGCCGATCGCTGCGTACGATGCCGACGTAATTCCACATCAGGCGGCGGATTTCATCCCAGCTCTGCGTGATCAGTACGCGCTCGTCGCTGCGAATGGCGCGCCCCGGATTCCAGGCCGGAAAATCGGGCGGCGAGCCAACGGCGCGCGCTGCGCCCCGTTCGGCGATGTCGACAAAGGCGCGCCGCGCCATCACCGCCGCCTCCAGCAGTGAGTTGGATGCCAGGCGATTGGCGCCATGCAGCCCCGTCATCGCCACCTCGCCGGCGGCATATAGTCCCGCCAGCGCGGTACGGGCGCTGAGGTCCGTGACCACGCCACCGCACATATAATGCGCCGCGGGAACCACCGGGATCGGCTCGTGGGTGATGTCGATGCCCAGCGCGGCGCATCGTGTATAGATGTTGGGGAAGCGGCGGCGGATGAAATCGGCGCCGCGATGGCTCAAGTCGAGGTACACGCAATCCAGACCATGGCGCTTCATCTCGGCATCGATCGCGCGCGCCACGATATCGCGCGGCGCCAACTCAGCGTCGGCGCTGTAGCGTTGCATGAACGGCTCGCCATTGGGCAGCTTCAGAATCGCGCCCTCGCCGCGCAGCGCCTCGGAAATCAGGAACGATTTGGCCTCGGGATGGTACAGGCAGGTGGGATGGAACTGGTAGAACTCCATGTTGGCGATCGGCACGCCCGCCCGATGCGCCATCGCCACGCCGTCGCCCGAGGCGATGTCGGGATTGGTGGTGTACAGGTAGACCTTGCCGGCGCCGCCAGTGGCCAGCAGCGTAAAGGGCGCCACGAAGCGGCGAATGGTGCCGCTGCGCCGGTCCAGGGCGTATGAACCCCAGCATCGCGCGTCAGGCCGGCCACGATTTGCAATCAACAGGTCAACCGCCAGATGCTCGTCGTAAAAAACGATATTAGGCCGGGCGCGCACCGCCTCCCACAGGGCGCGCATGATCTCCTGCCCGGTCAGGTCCTGGGCGTGGAGGACCCGGCGATGACTGTGGCCGCCCTCACGTCCGAGGTCGTATTCGTGTTCGTTGCCTTCGGGCACCCGGGTAAAGCGCGTTCCCAGCCTAATCAATTCGCGCACCACCTCCGGACCGTCGCGCACAATCGCCTCCACTGCCGCGCGATGGCACAATCCGGCGCCGGCTTTGAGCGTGTCTTCGACATGGGATTCGAAGGAGTCGTCCACGCTCCAGACGCTGGCGATTCCGCCCTGCGCGTAGGAGGTGTTGGCGTCGGCGCTGCCAGCTTTGGCCAGCACCGCCACGGTGCCAAGCGCGGCGGCCTTAAGGGCGAAGCTGAGGCCGGCGATTCCGCCGCCGATCACCAGGAAATCAGTGGTTATTCGCGTGTTAGGCATCGCAGGCGCCAGACGCCATCCGGTGGTAGCATTTCCTTAACGCAATTGTAACAGAAAAGTGCCCGCGAGCCGCGCGCGCCCTCGCCCGAGGTCTCGTCAACGATTCAATCGCGCGGCGCGTCTTTTCACATGATTGCCCGACTCGCTCGATTGCCCTATTGTCGAGGTAGAAAAGGCCGCCATTTAAGCTGCTTCGACCATCGATTCAAGGTTAGCCAGCCGTGGTGTTAACCGTCCCCAACATCGTGACCCTCTTCCGCATCGGTTTGGTGCCAGTGCTGATGGTCCTGCTGCTGTTCACCGGACCCACCGCGTCGTGGCTGGCGGCGGGCGTCTTTCTAATCGCCACGCTGAGCGACTACCTCGACGGCTACATCGCGCGCAACTACCGCTCGGGCAGCGTGCTGGGGACTTTTCTCGACCCGCTGGCCGACAAGCTGTTGGTCAGCGCCGCACTCATCATGCTGGCCGGGATGGCGCGCACGCCGCGCGTGCCGGCCTGGATGGTGGCGGTCATCGTGGGGCGCGAAATCATGGTCACGGCGCTGCGCGCGGTGGCAGCCAGCGAAGGGCTGGTAGTCGGCGCGGAGGAGATGGGCAAGTACAAGATGACCCTGCAGGCGATCGCGCTGGAGGCGCTGCTGGTCCACTACACGCACTGGCACATCGACTTTTTCGGCGCCGGGATGTTCCTGCTGTGGATTTCGATGGTGGTCAGCATCTGGTCGGGCGTCGAGTACTACCTGAAGCTGCACTGGCTGCTGCGCGAAGACGCCCACGCCCGCGCGCAGGCCGGCCAGCAATCCATCGGCCGCACCGCCCAGGGCCGCTGAGCCGCTCGGGGTCGGCGCAGGCTTCTTAAGGCTGCGCGCTTCACGCGCACCGATTGCGAATTGACACGGACCGCGACGGCGGATAAATCCTTAATACCGGCCTTCCCCAAGGCGAGCGGGTGTAGCTCAGTTGGTAGAGCGTGTGCTTGCCAAGCACAAGGTCGTCGGTTCGAAACCGATCACCCGCTCCACAAAGAATAGCGCCTCCAGGACGAACCATACGCCTGTGCGGTTTATCACCTGCCAGAATCGCAATCGAGTGTCTCGGGGCCCGACAGCCGCTGCGAGCTCGACTACGGGGCGACCAGGCGAGGGCGGTTGTCGACTTCTTCCAGGGCGGGCAGTTCGCGCGGGCCGGCGGTGCCCAGATCCGCCAGGCGCTGGGCGGACGGCATGACACGGTAGTTGAACGAGCCGATGGTCGAGTTGAAGGCCTCCACCGATTTTTCCAATGACTGGCCCAGGCGGCTCAGGTGCTCGAGCATCGTGGTCAGACGCTGATGCAGCTCGCGCCCTAGTTCGCTGATGCGTTGGGCATTGTCCGCCATCCGCTGCTCGCGCCATCCGTAGGCCACCGCCTTGAGCATCGCCAACAGCGTGGTCGGCGAGGCCAGGATGATGCCCTTGTTGGCGCTCTCTTCGATTAGTTCGGGCGCGGCGCGCAGCGCGGCGCTGAAGAACACCTCGCCGGGGATAAACAGGACGACGAATTCGACGCTGCGCCCCAGCCGCTGCGCGTAGTTTTTGGAAGCCAGTTCGCTGACGCGCGCCCTGACCTGCTGCGAATGCTCGCGCAGCTTGGCGGATTGAACTTCCTCGCTGGGCGCTTCCAGCGCCTCCAGGTAGGCCTGGAGCGAAGCCTTGGCGTCGACCGCAATCTGGCGGCCCCCGGTTAGCTTGATAATCATGTCGGGCCGCACCCCGCCCTCGCCGCCGATCCCGGTCTGCTCGACGAAGTCGCAGTATTCTTCCATCCCAGCCAGCTCCACGACGCGGCGCAACTGTACCTCGCCCCAGCGTCCGCGCACCACCGGCGACCTGAGCGCCTGCGCCAGGTTGGCGGTCTCCAATTGCAACTGGCGTTGCGCCTGCGCCAGCGAACTTACCTGCTCGGTGAGCATGCCGTAGGCTTCGCGGCGCGTGCCCTCGATTTCCTGCAATTGGCGATCGACGCGGCTGAGCGACTCGCGCACCGGTTCGACAATTCCGGCGATCGCGTTCTGCGCGCTGGCCAGGCCGGCTTCGGTCTGCTTCTGCACTGCGCCCAACCGCTCGCCGGCCAGCTTAAGGAAGTCCTCGTTAGTGGCGCGCAAGGTTTCGGCGGCCAGCGCCCTGAAGGTTTCCGACAGCCGTTCGCGGTCCTGCTCCAGGGTGGCGCGCTGCTGCTCGAAGCTGCGCTGCATCTCCTCGAGCCGCGCATCGGCGGCGGCGCGCGCGCCGTCGGCGCGGCGCAGCGCCTCAGTCAGGTTGTCCGCCTGCGCCTTGAGCGGCTCGAGCTGGGCGCGCAGTTCCTGCGCTCCGGCCTCGGCCGCCGCTGCGCGCCCTTCCAGTTGGCGGATGAGGTCCTGAGATGCGGTGCGGGCCCGCGCCGACGCCACGACCCATCCCAGGACACCGCCCAATCCAGCCGCCAATCCGACCGCCAATGCCAATTGGATCCCCACCTGCCTGCTCCTTTTAGCCACAATCCATTGTGTTAAGTTTAGCTTTCAGGCTGCTCCAGCCACAAACTCGGCGCAGAGCGTTATCCCCAATTCTCCACGCCCGACCGACAACGGTTGGCAGCAGCGCTCGGTTTGCCCGGCTTGAGAAGCGCGATGCGCGAAATGCTATGCCTTGCTATGTTTCTAACCCGGGCGCCGACGCCGCCCGCATAATTTGAAGGAGTTGTTGACAAAGGGCTCGACCCTGATCGTGCTCGGCAACGGCGGGGTGGGCAAGACAACAGTCGCGGCCGCGATGGGGCTGGTGGGGGCGCGCTTGGGGCTCAAGACTGCGCTGATCACCGTGGACCCGGCGCGTCGGCTGCGCGATGCGCTGGGTGTGGAACAACTGGGCGGCAAGCCGACCAGCCTCGGGCGCCATCGTCTGGAGGCCGCCGGACTTGACCCATCGCTTGAACTTTTCGCGATGGTGCTGGACGCCAAGCGGGCGTGGGACGGCCTGATCGAGCGCTTCACCACGGACCGTGCCGCGCGCGACCGCATCCTGAACAATCCCTTTTATCGTCAACTTACCGGCCAGTTTGCCGGCTCCGAAGCCTATGCCGCGCTGGAGCAACTCTACGACCTGCATTCGCGCGGTGACTTCGACCTGATCGTGGTCGATACGCCGCCGGCGGCCAATGCCTTCGAATTTCTCCAGGCGCCCGCCCATCTGGCGCGCCTGCTGGATTCGCCGATGGCGCGATGGCTGTTCGCGCCCTACTTTTTGGGCGGCCGCTTCGCGATTCGCCTGGCCAGCGGCGCGGCGCGCTTCGTGGTGCGCGAACTGGAGCGGTTTGCGGGTGCGTCCGCGCTGACCTCGATTTCCGAATTCTTCATCGCCGCGCAGGAAACCGTTGACGGACTGCTCGAGCGCCTGCGCAAGACCGAGGCGCTGCTGCATTCCGGACACGCCGCCTTCGTGCTGGTGACGACCGCCGAAGAGGAACGGCTGCGCCAGGCGCCCGCGCTGATCGAAGAGATGCGCGCGGAGCGGCTCAATCTGTCCGCAATCATCATCAACCGCTTTCTCGACGAGGAAAGCTGGCGCTACCTGGCGGGGAGCAGCCGGGGGATGCCGCCCGGGGTGGCAGCGATCGACGGCTTGCGCAGCGCGCTGGGAGGGATCCTTGACCGCCGCCCCGGCCTCGACGCGCTGGTCAAGTATCTGGAGAGTTATCGCACACGCGCCTGGCACGATATCGCTCGGACCGCGGCATTTGCGCAGGCGCTGCCAGCGGGAGTGCGACTGGCGATCACGCCCGAGATTCGGCGCGGCGTGCTGGGCTTGCAGCAACTGGCGCACTTCGCGGAGTATCTGGAGGAACCGCGCCTTAAGGAGGCGCGGCTGCGCGCGGCAGCGATGCGATATGAGGCCGGAGTGAGCCTGTAAGCCGGGTTCTGTACCCGCGCCGCGGCGCGGGTGACGGCCATTCCTCTGGACCGCCGATTGCTCGGCGGCTCTAGCGACCATACCCGAGGGTTGGGCGGGCCACCCATTCCCTCCTATTTGGTCTTGCTCCGGGTGGGGTTTGACATGCGCGCGCGATCACTCGCGCGCCGGTGGGCTCTTACCCCGCCGTTTCACCCTTACCCTTGCGGGCGGTCTGTTTTCTGTGCCACTTTCCGCGGATCGCTCCGCGCTGCCGTTAGCAGCCACCCTGCCCTGTGGAGCCCGGACTTTCCTCC
>JAJPHZ010000018.1 GCA_021325025.1 Pseudomonadota bacterium
CGATGGGAGGGCAACCACTATCAGTTCCGGGTGGTCAATCCGTGGGTCATCCCGATGCAAAAGCCGCATCCGCGCATCTGGGTGCCCGGCGTGTCCAGCCGCGAGACTATCGTGTGGTGCGCCCAGCACGGTTATCCCTATATCGCGCTCAACCTGCCGATCGCAGCAGGTAAGGAAGTGTGGCGGCTGTATGACGAGACCGCGGAAAAGAGCGGCTACCAGGCCGGTCCCGAGTATCGCGGCTATCTGCTGCGGGTGCGCGTCGACGAGACCGAGGAGAAGGCGCTGCGCAACGCGCGCGAGTTCA
Source organism: Pseudomonadota bacterium (assembly GCA_021325025.1). Taxonomy (GTDB): domain Bacteria; phylum Desulfobacterota; class Binatia; order Binatales; family Binataceae; genus JAJPJA01. The sequence continues at coordinate 308 of JAJPHZ010000018.1, forward strand.
TGTGGATGCAGGGCGAATTCACCGGCTTGACCCATCCGGTGTGGGCGGCGCCGTCGGGGTATCTGGGCGAATGGGCGCGCCGGCCGATGGCCGAGCTGCGCGCGGGTTATCGCACCAAGGCCAAGCATGAGCGCGTGACCCTGGAGGATCAGCTCAAGAACCTCACGCTAATCGCGGGCACGCCCAAGCAGGTCATCGAGAAGCTGCGCATCTACCTGGAGGAAACCCGTCCGTCGATCGTAGCGCTGTGGGGCAACGACGGCCGCATCAGCCATGAGGATTCGATGAGCTACATCCGCCTGATGGGCCAGGAGGTGCTGCCCGCGCTGCGCGAGATGGGCAAGGAGCTGGGGCTCAACAGCCCGTTTGAACTCAACACGCCGGTCAGCCGCCAGTACGCCAACGTCAAACCGGAAACCCCAACCCAGGAGATGCGCTGGGCCTCGTGATGTTGCGTTGTTGACGGTCGCTGGGGCGGCTCCTGAAAATCGGAGCGTCCGCGCAATCAGGTGAAAAGCCCGCTTGCCCGACGATGGTGAGCGGGCTTTTTTTAGCGCTAATGCCGTGGCTGTTGGCGCGCAGGTGTTGCGGGGCGGATCAAAAACCGGGCAACGCAGACAGGATCCAGTGCCCGATCGGGTTGCTGACAATCCTCCTGTGCGGCCGTCGCCGCCGCCCCGCGATGCGCGTTGAATGCGGCCAGATGCTGCGCCAGCGAGGGCGGGGACGTACGGGCGCCGTGTAGGAGACACGTGAAACCGCGGTCGGCGGCGGCTGGGATCGGGTGGTATCGACACGCGCGATTTGCACGCGCCCCACGCCCCTGTGGGTCAGGCCGATGTGCTGTGCGGCGGCATGCGACAGATCGAGGCTGCGTCCTCTGACGTAGGGACCCCGATCATTGATTCGCACCACCACCGTCCGTCCGTTGGACATATTGGTTACCCTGACGCGCGAGCCCATCGGCAGGGAACGCGAAGCCGCGGTCAGTTGATTGGGGTCAAACACCTCACCGTTGGATGTGCGCCGCCCGCTGAACTCGTTTCCATACCATGACGCAGTCACCACCTGGGTCCCGCCAGGGGCGGCGCTAAGCGGCGTGGTGCGAGGTATCGACGGCGACGGAGCAACGATCGTGGAGCATCCCGCCACTGTCAGGCTGGCAGCTATCATCCCCCCAACCATCCACATAACAGGCGCAGCGCGCCGGGCCGGCGCGCTGATCGCCAATCCCTGCTCCATTCGGCTCAGATGCCTTCCTTCTCCAAACCTATACGGAGCCGCAGCGGCACGGCAACGCTTTGGATCGCGGCTATGGCCGCATGCCCGATGCGAGCAGGATCACGGACGTCGCGCAGTTGCGACCGACAGATCGCACCAGACCCTTACCCCAGGAATGTCCAGCGCGTTCTTGTGCGCTCGGGCCAGATGGCCGAGCGCGGTCAGATTGGGCTCGAGCAGGTTGACCAGATCGTTTCGCTCCGCGATTGCCTTTACGAAGACGATCTTGTCAACCACCTCAGCGTGCCAGGCTTCGCGAAAGCGCACGCCCTCGATTTGCCCGGCACTCCGCGAAGCGGCGGCCTCCTCACTTACGCAGGCAGGCGGGGCCACCGGCTGCCGTTCTGTCGGGCCTTCGCCGTGGCGTTGCGCCGCCCGCCAGGCCGCGAGCTTGGCGTTGATTACGCGTCGCGCCTCGCGGTAAGGCGCCAGCGCTTGGTTCTCTTGCCTGCAGATGGCGACATGAGCCCGGAAGGCCGCCTGCTTGGCCGGCGCGAACCATTGGATCACCTTGTCCTGCTGCGCGTCGATCTCCAGACGCCAGCGTGCGGCAAGTTCGGCCGCAGCAACGTCGGCCACCTCCAGAGCGCTGATCTTTGCCCCAAGGCTTCGTGCTGCTGCCGCGAACTCTCTGGATGGGAGAGTCCGCCGCGCAGCCGGACGCGCGGGACCGGCCTTGCCGCCCAACGGCTTGGTCGCCGGCTTGATCGAGCCGGTTCGCGAATTCCTCACCTCACCCTACCTTTGGTTCCTGTATCGACCTCGTTTGGCCGACTGGGCCCGAACGGCAACCCGAAACAGGTTACAGGGCACGGGCCATCGACAATGACGGCGCGGGCGGCGGATGATTATACCAACCAGCGTGCAGCGCTTTCGGCGCCATACCCGCGCACGCGCGCCTGGGGCCTGGCCGAGAGATGCTTTCAGGCCCGCGCGCCGGCGGGGCAGGGGGCGCTGGAGAACCCAATCCCAAGCCCTACCAACCACCTCTTCCCCCCGCTCCCGCCGCGCTCTCCACCTGCGGGGCACAGCGGTGTCTTCGCTCCGTTACTTCACTGCTTTCCGCTTTCCCCTACCGCCCGTTGCATTCTGTATAGGGTTTCGGATGCGCCCCCGTTGCTTCCCTCCATATTAGATGGTCCCTTGAATCTCTGTCAAATCTGATTGACGGATTTTCTAACCCATTAGTAAGTTAAGTTGCCAAACCGATCGTAAAATGAGCGATAAAATATGGAAGATCTTGATGTCCGAGACTTGATTGCGGCCGGATTTTTTGCTTATGCTTTGAAAGCTGTTGCCATCAGTCTGTCAAATTTGAAAGCATTTGTCTTGACCTTGACTCAAGCTAGGGCTTAAAGTTGAAAACAATGAAGACCGCTCTTGAAAGGCCGTCTCGCGTTCCCATGAATTCAGTCTCAGTGTCAAAACACCGTAAACCGGCTGTCACCCTGCACAAACGTCAACCGCTCCAGGCCCCCGAACTGACCAACATTGTTAAGACCGCGATCCGTATCGTCGCCGGTTCTGAACCTGGCGAGGTGCCGCGCGCGGCGCGAATTATTGGCGTCAGCGAGCCGACGCTTTACCGATGGCGTCGGGCCGGAAACCTGCTCGAGGCGCGCGGCGCCGAAGTGCTGCGTGTGCACGAACTGACCGGTCTGCCGGTCGAACTGCTGCTCAGAGGTTGACGTGCTGAGGGGCAACGCACCAGGGCATGGCGCTTGCGTGATGGCGTTTCACCAGGGATGCCGCCCAGGGCCAGGCACGCCGATGGAGCCCGATGATGACAAGTTGTAGCACGGCCTGAGAGCCGATTGACTCAAGGCCCCCGCGCGCCGTGGCCACGGCTTTCGAGCGGGCCGCGCACGGGGGTCTCGGGGGGAGCGAACATGGACGCTGATATCATCACCGTCAAAGAAGCCGCCGCACGTCTGCACGTTGCGGTCAACACCATCTACAACTGGATCACCGACGGCCGCCTGACCTACCAGGACGGGCTGTTCCGGGTGCGCCGGCGTACCCTCTTTCATTGGCCGACGCTGAAGGCGCGCGCGCTCAGCGGCAGCTTGGATCCCAACAATGGCCACCAGCGTTAGCGTGCCTGCGGCCTGCAAGGGGTGGAAGCCATGGCCGGGGTACACGCGCAAAACGGACGCCTGGTACTGAGCTTCCAGCTCCCTCACAACGGGACCAAGTTGAGGTGCCGTGAGTTTCTGGGACTTGCCGACACCCGCGAAAATCGCCGCTTGGCCGCACGTGTCGCGGCCCAGGTCGAGCGCGACTTGGCGGCCGGCACCTTCGAATACGGCTCACGCTTCCCGGCCAGCCGCATGCCCAGGCGCCTGGGGCTGCAGTCGGCCCGCACTCCCGTGCCGTCCGTAGCCGAGTATGCGCACCAATGGCTGCAGGCCCATCGTGCCCATCTGACGGCGGGCACCTTTTACGACTATGGCTTGCTGGTCAAAAAACAAATTGCCGGTGCGGCGCTGGGTGCGGTAGCTGTGGACCAGGTCAAACGGCGCGACCTCGAGCGATGGATCATCGAGCTTCAGGAAAAGGGCTGCGGCCCGCGGCGCGTCAACATGGCTTTGGCACGCATTAGAACCATCTTCCGGATGGCCGAAGATGAGGGTTTGATCGTCGACAACCCCGCCCGTTTCGTACGCAGCTTGCGCGAACCGCGGGCCGCGATCGATCCATTCACCGCGCGCGAAACCCAGGCCCTGCTGCGGGCCGCCGCGCCGGGCGTCGAACGGGCCTTCGTTGCCACGCTGCTGCTGGCCGGCTTACGTCCCAGTGAGGCGCTGGGTTTGCAGTGGCGCGACGTCGACTTGCGCCGCAACCTGATCAGCGTACGCCGCGGCCGCACGCGATGGGGCGCGGGCATGACCAAGACGCAGGCCTCCGAGCGCGAGGTTGATGTGGTCGCCCATCTGGCGGCGGAACTGGCTGCGCTTGGCGCCACGCATCGCGCCGGCGATTATGTCTTTACCGGTCCGCGCGGAGCGGGACTGGATTGGAACAACTTTCGTCAGCGCAATTGGCGCCGCCTGCTGCAAAACGCCGGGGTGCGGATGCGTCCACCTTACCAGTGTCGCCACACCTACGCGGCAACCTTGTTGGCCGAGGGCGCCAACCCTCATTACGTGGCGCATCAGATGGGTCACACCACGCTCGCGATGGTGATCCGCCACTATGCACGCTGGGCGCATAAACCCCCGCGGGATGCACACCAATTGCACGCCGCCGGTCTCTGAGAACTCGCCCGCAGGATTCCTACACGTGCTGGCAGAATTGTGGCAAAGCGAAATGGCAAAATTGTGGCGCATCAACAATTTGCGTTGCCAAGCCTCGATGAGCCGCGCCCCCGATTATCGCCCCTTTCTCCCGAGCCATCCGCCCGCATCGCACAAGCCGTGATCCCACCCTCCCAGCCCGCAGCCAGCTTCCCAAGCTGGACGTCACGGGTTCGACCCCCGTCGCCCGCTCCCCCCGGGCGGTGGTGAGATGGCTGAAGAGGGTTGGCGCGTCGCTGATTTGCGGCTGTGGCGCGCGGCGCGCGCCGGCGTGGCTGTGGATTTGACTTTGGCCAGGGGCCTGGCGTAAAGGCTCGCAACAGACAATGTCAGGCATTGCGTCTGACGTCTTGCGTGCGACGGAGGTCGAAATGGGCGGCGTACTTGACGGGCTGGCGCCTTATTTCTATCAGGTGGGCTATGTCGTCCCCGATATGGCCGCGGCTCAGGCATGGTACAAGCGGGTCTTTGGCGTCAAGCATTTCGGCACGCTGGAGGCCGAGATGGGTGGAAGTGCGGAGAGCCGATTTTTTTACCGCGGACAGCCGGCGCGCGCCTCGATCACGATGGCGCTGGGCGACCTCAACGGAACCGAGATTGAATTGATTCAGCCGCGCAGTGAGGGCAGCCTGTGGGCCGAACATCTGAAAACCGCCGGCCCGGGACTGCATCACATCTGCTTCATGGTGCCGGAGTTCGAACCTGCACTGAAGCTGTTTGGGGCCAACGGCTTCGAACCCGTTATCCAGGGCTGCAATCAAGCCGGCGGGTTTCATGTGGAGTTTGCCTACTTTGACTGCCGCGCGCAGGGCGCCTCGTACGTGGAGCTGATCTGGGCCAACGAGGTGGGACGCGCCTTTATGCGCGAGCTGCGGCTGGGCAAGCAGCCGTAGGCAGCGGCTGCGGGGCGATTTGGGCGCCGCCTGGCGCTATGGAATAATCGCTGCCAGTGTTGAAATTGGAGGTTGGTATGGCCGGTTCGCTCAAGGATCAGTCCTGCATCGTCGGAATCGGGGAGAGCAAATATAGCCGCGGGACTCCCTACAGCGACCTGGAGTTGGGTCTGCAGGCCTCGATGGCGGCGATCGATGACGCCGGGCTTAAACCGCGCGACATCGACGCGATTGTCATCCCGGGCGGCTTCGGCACGACCGCGGGCGATTACGCGGCCTGCTTCGGAATCGAAGATTTACGCTTTACCGCTTCGCTGGAGGAGATGGGCGGAGCGATGACGGTCAGCGCGGTGGAGACGGCCGCGATGGCGCTGGTGGCGGGGGTGGCCAACTACGTGCTGATCCCGTTTGTGGCGCGCTGGTACTCGGGGATGAAGGCGCGCGAGGGCACCGCCAATGAAGCGAGCCGGATTCCGGCCGCGATGGCGGTGCGCGACTTCTATATGCCCTACGGGATGGGCGCGCCGCCCCAGTATTATTCGTGGATGTGCCAGCGCCACATGCTGGAGTTCGGCACCACCCACGAGCATCTGGGCACCATCGCGGTGACCATGCGCCGCCATGCCCAGCTCCATCCCAACGCCGTCATGCGCGACCGCCCGATGACGCTTGACGATTACATGAATTCGCGCTGGGTCACCTACCCCTACCATCTGTTGGATTGCTGCCTGGAAACCGACGGTGCCGCCGCGGTGGTGGTGACGACGCCGGAGCGCGCGTGCGACCTCAGGCAGCGGCCGGTTTACGTGGCCGGAATCGCCAGCGGCCATCCGTATCCCGCCCATGAGATTCCCAACCGCAGGGACATGTTCACCATCGGGCTGACCCATGCCGCGCCGCGCGCTTTCGCGATGGCCGGCGCGACGCCGCACGACCTTGACTTTGCGGAAATCTACGACTGCTTCACCTTTCAGACTCTGCAACAGATCGAAGAGATGGGGTTGTGCAAACGGGGCGAGGGCGGTCCGTTCGTGATGGGCGGGCGGATCGAGCTCGGCGGCGAGATGCCGATCAACACCCACGGCGGGCTTTTGTCGCAGGCGCACGTTTGCGCGATGAACCATATCGTGGAAGCGGTCTGCCAGCTGCGCCATCAGGCCGACCTCCGTCAGGTCAAGGACGCGGAGCTGGGGGCGGTGTGCGCCTGGGGCGGCCATGGCCACGGTTCGATTGCGGTGCTAAGGAGATAGGCGATGGCCGGGCACAGCGCCGATTATGGCAAGCCGCTGCCGCTGATGCGGGGTTACACCAAGGAGTTTTACGATTTTTGCCGCAATCGTGAACTGCGGTTTCAGCGCTGTACCAGATGCGGTGCGTGGCGCCATACGCCGCGTCCGATGTGCGGCGACTGCCAATCGCTGGAATGGAAATGGGAAAAGGTAGCCGGCAGGGGTAAGGTGTACACGTGGACCGTGACCTTCCAGCCGCTCTACCCGCAGTTCAAACAAGACGTTCCTTACGCGGGTGTGATCGTGGAACTGGAGGAGGGGCCCAGGATGGTGAGCTGGGTTACCGGCATCGATCCGATGCAACTGAAGGCCGACATGCCGGTGGAGGTGTGGTTTGACGACGTCACGCCGGAGGTAACAATCCCGAAGTTCAGGCCGCTCAAGTTCTAGGCCATACTGTAAGATCGATGATCTGTCCGATTTGTAAGAAGCCGGCGGATAACTCGGCCGCCAACCGCTTTCGGCCGTTCTGTTCCGAACGCTGCCAAATGGTCGACCTGGGGACCTGGGCGGGCGAAGGTTACCGCGTGCCAGGGGCCAAACTTCCCGACCGCGACCATCCCGACGACCGCCGCAAAAAACTCCTCAACTGACGTCTACGCGCAAGTGCGAAGGAGCCGCCCGGCGGGCAAACAAAGCGGTGAAGGCGGATCGGTAATGGTTGGCGAGGAGCGGCCCAGCCGCGGCGACCCGGTGGTCCATCCCAGCGCCGTGCTCGGCGAGGGGGTGGAACTGGACGACGGTGTGGAGGTCGGGCCGTTCTGTTTTCTGGACGGGCGCGTAAAGGTCGGCGCCGGGACGCGCCTGATCAGCCATGTCACTATCCTGGGCGATACCGAGATTGGGCGCGACAACGTGCTCCATCCCAATGTCGTAATCGGCGACGAACCGCAGGACATCAGTTACACGGGCGGTCCGCGCGCGGTGCGCATCGGTGACCGCAACATCTTTCGCGAAGGCGTGACCATCCATCGCGGCAGCGAAAAAGGCGAGGTCACGATCGTCGGCAGCGACAATTACTTCATGCAGAATGCCCATGCCGCGCACGATTGCCGAATCGGCAACGCCACGATTATCGCCGGCGGGGCGCTGCTGGCGGGCTGGGTGGAGGTCGGGGATCGGGCGCTGGTCTCGGGCAATTGCGTAGTGCATCAGTTCGTCCGTATCGGGCGCCTGGCGCTGATGCGCGGACTGAGCCGCACCAGCCGCGATATCCCGCCCTTTTGTATCGCCGACGGCACCCACACCGTGCACGGCGTCAACGTGCGCGGACTGCAACGCGCGGGCTGGAACAGCGCCCAGATTCGCGCCGTCCGCAACGCCTTCAGAGCGCTGTTCATGGCCCGGCACAATCTTAAAGTAGCCATTGAAGATTTGCTGGCGCGGGGAACGCCCTCGGCCGAGGTTGCCGAGCTGGTCGAATTCATCCGCGCCTCGCGCCGCGGGGTGGCCTTCGGCCCCAGGCGTCCGGGCGTCGGGTCGGATGAGTAGCGGTGGCGGTCAATCAGCCCAATTGCAGGTGGGCGAGGACGCCGAAATGGTCCGACGCCCACAGCCATCGTCCGTCCGGCTCGGCCGAAGGCCGGTCGAGAAACAGCTGCACCGACTGGATGGTGAAGTTGCGGCTGCGGCCGGGGCGGAAGAAAACGTAATCGATGCGCTGATTGGGGCTGGCGTGCGGTGCCTCGAGATCGAGGTCGTTGCGATCGTTGGTAAAGCCGGGCTCGCGGCCGGCGGCTGCATGTACGTCAATGAAACCGCTGCCAGTCAGCGTGCGAACGGTATCCGATTCCGGAACGTCGTTGAAATCGCCGCCGATCAGCACTGGATTGCCGCAATCACTGGTGCGGTCCACCCATTGAATTAGCTCGCGAGCCTGCAGCACCCTGACCGGCGCGTCTGCCGCTTCTTCGTTGCGATCGGTCAGATGAGTAACATAGGCGTCCAACTGGATTGCGGGAGTTACGACATAGCGCATATGCATCGCGATACGGTCGTCGGGCAGCCGATACTCCTGACCTCCGACGCGGGCGGCGATTCTGACTTGGGCGGCATACTTGAGCACCGCGACGTCGCGCAGCCCCCGTGGGTGGCGGCTCATCAGCGCGACGCCTTCGTCGAACTTCCAATCGCCTTCGCCCAGGCCGTCGGCAGGCGCATAATGCAGATGATACTCGGGGCCGTTGCAACGCCGGTTGACCAGTTCGCACAGTTTGCGGCCCATGTCGCCGCATACCGGAGAGCGAACTATTTCCTGCAGCGCAACGATGCCAGGCCGTTGGGCGGCGATGGCGGCGGCGGTGATTTCCAGGCGGCGGTCCAGCTGGCGGAAGGCGGGAAGGTCGGAGAACAGGTTGAAAGTAAGGAAGGAGCACGACGCGGGCCAAGCATCCATAGGTTATTGTTTGCGCGATCGAGCGGAGTGCGGTCAAGCCGGCGACGCTGGGTCGGTGTGGCCTGCGGGCACTTGCGCGGCCGCACGCGTTGACCTTTCTTGCGACGGATAGGGGGGTGGGATAGAGATTAGGACAATGCGCATAAAACCACGGTTCTTGGTCGGCGGGGCGCTGATTGTCGCGGCGATTGCCTACCTAATCGCACTGGGGATCCGTAGCACATCGGAATACTACCTGACGGTCGATGAAGCGGTGGCGCGGCAGACCGAGTTGACGGGACAGGCGGTTCGGGTGGCGGGTCGCGTCAAAGCGGGCTCGATCAGTTGGGATCCCGCCACGCTGACGCTGGGCTTTGCAATCCTGCCGCTCCCGCCGCAGGACGGCGCGAAAGTGGAGCCAGTTAGCATGCGCGCGGCGCCCGAGATAAAGGTGTTGTGCAAGGGGCAGCCCAAGCCCGATATGTTCGCCGCCGGCCGCGACGTAATCGTGGAGGGGCGTCTTACTTCGCACAACTTCGTCACCGCCGAACAGGTGATGACCAGTTGTCCCTCCAAGTACCGGGCCAAAAAGACCGGTTGATACAGCGATGACACTAATCGGACAAACGGCGCTAGCCCTGGCTCTGATCCTGGCCCTGTATTCGATCGGCGCCAACCTCTTTGGACTGCGCTCACGGCGCCTGGACGTGCTGGCCAGCGCGCGGCATGCGTTGTGGGCGATGGCTGCGATGGTGGCGCTGGCGGCGGGCGCGCTATGGAGCGGCCTGCTGCGCAGCGATTTTTCGCTCGAATATGTTGCCAGCTATTCGAGCACCACACTGCCAACCCTCTACAAATTGACCGCGCTGTGGGGCGGGCAGCAGGGCTCACTGCTGTTTTGGACCCTGTTGCTGGCGATCTTCACGGCGATTGTGGCGTTTCAGACCCGCGAGCGCAACGCCGAAATCGCCCCCTATGTGTTGATCGTGATGGCGGCGGTGGCGGTGTTCTTCCTGGGAATGCTCAATTTCGTGACGCGTCCCTTCGATCCCATGATACCGGCGCCCGCCGAAGGTGCCGACCTCAATCCGCTGCTGCAAAACTACTGGATGGCGATCCATCCGCCGTCGCTGTACACCGGTTACGTCAGCGCCACCGTGCCGTTTGCCTTTGCCTGCGCGGCGCTGATCACCGGGCGGCTGGACGACGGTTGGATCCGCAGCACGCGGCGCTGGGCGCTGTTCTCGTGGTTCTTCCTGACGCTGGGCAACATGTTCGGCGCGCGATGGGCGTACGAGGTTTTGGGTTGGGGCGGTTACTGGGCATGGGATCCGGTGGAGAACGCAGCGTTCATGCCCTGGCTGGTGATGACCGCCTACCTCCATTCGGTGATGGTGCAGGAGCGCAAGGACATGCTCAAGGTGTGGAACCTGGCACTGATCGGACTGGCCTTCGCGCTGACCCTGTTCGGCACCTTCATCACGCGCAGCGGAGTCATCTCCTCGGTCCATTCATTCACGCAGTCGGGCCTGGGACCCTACTTCCTGAGCTTTCTGCTGGCCGTGGTGGCCGGATACACGGGCTTGCTGCTGAGCCGGCTGCGCCTCCTGCGCAGCGCGGCGGAATTGGAATCCTATTTGTCGCGCGAGGCGGCCTTCCTGTTCAACAACCTGATCCTGGTGGGGATTGCGTTTGCGGTGTTTTGGGGCACGATTTTCCCAGTCATCTCCGAAGCGGTGCGCGGCGTCAAGATCACCGTCGGCCCGCCGTTCTTCAACAAGGTCAACGGCCCGCTGGCGCTGGCATTGATCTTCCTGATGGGCGTGGGGCCGCTGATCGCCTGGCGGCGGGCGACGCGCAGGAACCTGGTTCAGAGCTTCACCGCCCCGGCTGCGGCCGGAATCGTGACCGGGTTGTTCGCGCTGGCCGCGGGGATTCACCAATGGTACGTGCTGAGTGGGTTTTCGCTGGCCGCCTTTGTGCTTGGCACGATCGTGGTGGAATTCGAGCGCGGCGTTGCGGCGCGCGGACGCATGGTACATGAAAGGCCGCCCCGTGCGCTGGTCAACCTGGTGGCCAAGAACAACCGCCGCTACGGCGGCTACATCATCCATATCGGCGTGGTGTTCGCATTCGTTGCGATTATCGGCTCCTCGTTCTTCAAAACCGAGGTCAAGCGCAGTGTCCGGGAAGGTCAGAGCTTCGAAGTCGGTCCTTACAAGCTGGTATATCTCGGGCTTTCCTCTCTGGACACGGTGCACCTTGAGAACGTGAGCGCGCGGCTCAACGTGATGCGCGACGGCAAGACGGTCGAAGTGCTGGAGCCGGCCAAACTTCTTTACAAGCGCCAGCAACAACCGGCCACCAGGGTAGCGATTCGTTCGACGCTGGGCTCCGACCTCTACATCGTGTTAGCCGGCGTCGACGACAAGAGCGGGCTGGTGACGTTTGACGTCTTCCTCACTCCGCTGGTGAGCTGGCTATGGCTGGGCGGAGTGACGATGGCGCTGGGAACGGTGGTGACGATGTGGCCCAACGCGCGCGAGCGCGAAGCGATCGCGGCCGCCGCGCGGCGGCGCGTCAGCGCATTGGAGCGGGAGCTGGCTAGCGAAGTGCGCGGTGCGTGATGCGCTGGTCGATGGTGCTATCGCTGGTGCTGGTGGCCGCGATGTCGGTGCCCCGGAGCGCGCGGGCCGGTGCGCCGGCGCGCGCCACTATCCAGGAGGTCGGCGAAGGGCTGACCTGTCAGTGCGGATGCGGCTTGACGGTGGCCAATTGCAATCATCCGAGTTGCGGCTTTGCAATCCCCACCCGCGGTGAAATCGCGGCGATGATTGAGAAAGGGATGAGCCGCGCGCAAATTCTGCATGCGTTCCGCCATAAGTATGGTGAGAAGGTGCTGTCGGCGCCGACCACCGAGGGATTCAACCTGCTGGCGTGGGTTATTCCCTATGTCGCGGTCGGCAGCGGGATGGTGTTGATACTGATTGCGGTGGTGCGATGGCGCAGGCCCCAGCGCGAAGCGGGCGGCACAAGACCCGCGGTCGCATTGGCCGGCGAGCAAGTCGACGCCGCTTTAAAGCATCGCCTTGAAGAGGACCTGCGGCGGCAGTTGTAGGCCGTGATTTACCTGGGGCTGGTGCTCATAATCGTGGGCGTGGCGCTGTTCGTCGCGGCGCCGCTGTTCGAGAGCGCGCGCCGCGCACGCGAGGATCGCCTCGAGCTGGAGCGCAGCCGCCTTGAACATGAACGGGCCCTGGCCGTGCAGGGGCTTCGCGAATTGGAATTCGACCGCGAGATGCGCAAACTTTCCGACCAGGATTGGGCGGAGCTCAAGCAGAATCTGGAAGCCCGCGCGCTGCGTGCGATGGCAGCCCTGGAGAAGCTCGACAAGGACGCCGCCGCGCGCGGCGCGGCCGGACGCAAGCGCGTGACGCGCATCGGCGAGGCCGCCGGGAGCGGCGGGCAAGCGGTCAGATTCTGTCCGACCTGCGGCAAGCCGCTGTCCGGCAAGGTCAACTTCTGCGCCCAATGCGGCGCCGCCGTTGCGCTGCGTGAGATCAGCGGGACGCGCTGAGCCATGGCCGAAGTCGCTCTCCAGGCGCATCGCATTTCCAAGTTCTACGGCGACCGCCCGGTGTTTCACGGTATCAGCTTCAGCGCCCAGGGCGGCGAGGCGGCGGTGATCGTGGGGCGCAACGGAGCTGGAAAATCGACTCTGATCAGGGTCTTCTGCGGCCTTACGCGGCCCAGCGCCGGACGCCTGCTGCTGTTCGGCCGCGAACCTACCGCCCTGCAGGCGGCGCATTTTCGCCGCGTCGGCGTTCTGCTCCATCAGACGCTGCTTTATGCCAATCTGTCGGCGCACGAGAACCTGGAGTTCTACAGCGAGATCCTCGGCATTGCCGATCCCGCCGCGCATGCCCTGCGATGGCTGCGTCGGGTGGGCCTGGAACACAGCGCCGACGAGCCGGTCAGCGCCCTGTCGCGCGGGATGGAGCAGCGGTTAGGTATCGCGCGCGCGATGCTGGCCGATCCCGACCTAATCCTGCTCGATGAGCCGTTTGCGGCGCTGGATGCCGACGGCGCCGCGCTGGTCGCGTCGCTGGTCAGGGAGGCGCTGGCGCGCAATGCCGCGGTGGTATTCACCGCGCATGCTCCGCTGGAAATCGCGGGCGTCGAGTTGTCGTTGTTCAAGCTGGAAGGCAGCGGCCTGACGCCGTTTAAGGACGAAGGGCGCCGGGGCGCGCTGCGTTCGCTGCTGCGCCGATTGTGAGCATGCTGGAGGGATTCGGCCCGTTGGTGCGCAAGGATTTGCGCCTGGAGTTGCGCAGCGGCGAGAGCACCGTCGCGCTGGTGTCGTTGTCGCTGCTAATCCTGGTCGTGATGGTGCTGGCCTTTGGGCCGGGCGGAGCGCGGCGCGCGGAGGTCGCGGCCGGGGCGCTGTGGGTGGCGCTGATCTTCGCCGGAACGCTGGGCGCCAATCAGGCGCTGCTGGCGGAGCGTGAGAGCGGATGTATCCGCGGCCTGTTACTGAGTCCGCTGGAACCGGCTACCATCTACGCCGCCAAGCTGGCCGTGGCGATGATCTTCATGACCGAAGCCGGGGTGGCGGTGTTGGCCGTACTGGTGCTGTTTTTCAACCTCGAATTCGGCGCCGCGCTGGCGCGCCTGGTGCCGGTTTTCCTGCTCGGCGCATTGGGATTGGCCGCGCTATGCACGTTGCTCGCGACGGTTTGCGGGCGCGTGCGCGCGGGTGCGATGCTGCTGCCGGTGCTGGTCGTGCCGCTGTTTACGCCGGCGCTGATCGCGGGATGCAAGGCCAGTGCAGCGCTGCTGGCCGGGCAGCCAATCGGCGCCGTCACGACCTGGCTTAAGCTGCTGGCGGCGTTCGATGTGCTGTTCGTGACCGCCGGCTATCTGCTGTTCGAGCACGTGATCCTTGAGGATTGATGCAGGATGAAGGGACCCGTTTCGATCGCGCTCGCCGCCGCCAGCTGCCTGTCGATGCTGGCTGCGCTCTTCATGGTGTTCGTGTACGTGCCAACCGAGGCCGAACAGGGCATCGTCCAGCGCATCTTTTACTTCCATCTGCCGTGCGCGTGGGTGGCGTTTTTGGCCTTCGGGATCGTGGCTGTGGCCGGCGCGCTTTACCTGTGGCTGGGTCACAGGATTTGGGACGACCTCAGTTACGCGTCGGCGGAGCTGGGGATGCTGTTCTGCACACTGGTGCTGATTACCGGATCGATCTGGGCCAAGCCGATTTGGGGCACGTGGTGGACCTGGGATTCGCGCCTTACCACGACCTTCATCCTGTGGCTGCTCTATGGGGGATACCTGCTGTTGCGCGCATTGGCCGACGACACCGATGAGATCGCGCGCTTCGCGGCCGTATTGGGGATTGTGGGCGTGCTTGACGTTCCAATCGTGATCATCTCGGTGCGGCTGTGGCGCACGATTCATCCCGCGGTGCTGCTTACCCGCCAGGGCGAGCATGGGCTGGAAGACCCGCGGATGGTCGCCACGCTGCTGGTGGCGCTGGGGGCGTTCACGATGGTGTTCGTATGGCTGCTATGGTTGCGGCTGGCGACTTTACGCCTGCGCACCCGCGTGGCCGCATTGCGCAAAGACGTGGCGCTGTTGGACCTGGCGGGAGCGCATCGCTGATGGAGCACTTCGGATACTTGTTCGCTGCCTACAGTATTATCTTCATCGCGATCGGTCTGTACGCGATCTTCATCGGCCGCCGCCAGGCCCGGCTGGACCGCGAAGTCGCCCGCCTGGAGGCCGCCCTGCGCGCCGCGCAACAGCCGGCGGCGTCGCCCGAACAACATCAGTCCGGCCCTTAATGGAGCGCTGCGGCAGCCGGTTGATTCCTTGACCTTGCTTGGCGGCAGTTCGTGCGCACTTTATAACTTAGCCTTGAGGGCGGCCTGAGCGCGGCCGCCGCGATCAAGTGTCGGCGCAATAGATGGAATTTCAGGACTACTACAAGACTTTGGGTGTCGAGCGCACGGCCAGCGACAAAGAGATCAAGTCCGCCTACCGCAAGCTCGCCCGCAAGTACCATCCCGACCTCAATCCGGGCAACAAGGAGGCCGAGAAGCGCTTCAAAGAGATCAACGAGGCCTACCAGGTGCTCGGCGACGCCGAAAAACGCAAGAAGTACGATGAGTTGGGCGCCGACTGGGAGCGCGGCGCTGCGGAAGAAGAGTTGCGCCGCCGCTATGCCTCGCAGCGCGCCGCAGGCGGGTTCCGCCCCGGTCCGGGCGCCGAGGACTTCAGCGATTTCTTCTCCAGCTTCTTCGGCGGCGGGTTCGGCGCACGGCGCGGGCGCGGCGGCTTCGAAGGTTTCGACTTCGGCTTTGCGCCGCGCGAGCAGAAGGCGCCCGACCTCAGTGCCGAGGTTCAGATCACCCTGGCCGAAGCGGCGCAGGGCACCCGACGTCGTCTGGAGCTCACCGCGCAGGACGACTGCCCGGTCTGCAAAGGCTCGGGCATGGTGATGCAGGAGGAACGGATGGGGCAGGCACGCGTGGTACGCTCGGCGCAGCCCTGTTCGCGCTGCGGCGGTGATGGCGTGATTCCCAATCGCCGCACGCTGGAAGTGACGATTCCCGCCGGCACTACCGACGGTACGCGGATGCGCCTGGCGGGGCAGGGCGGACGCGGTCCGCGCCCCGACCTCAACGGTGACCTCTATCTAACGGTGCACATCGCGCCCGATCGCCTCTTCAGGCTCAGCGGCCGCGACCTGCGATGCGAACTGCCGGTGTGGGACTACGAAGCCGCGCTGGGCGCCGAGGTTACGGTGCCGACGCTGTCGGGCCGGCTGTCGCTGAAAATCCCGCCCGGCAGCCAGACCGGCCGGGTGATGCGCCTGCGCGGCAAGGGTTTGCCCGGACGCGGCAAGGAGCCAGCCGGCGACCTGCTCTTCGAGTTGAAGGTGCTGGCGCCCGAGAATCTCACCGACGTCGAACGCGCCTTGCTGCGCGAGCTGGCCGACAAGCAACGCCAGCGCCACGTCCCCGATCCGCGGGCCGCGATGCTGAGGTAGCGCACGATGGCGGCACGCAGAGCAAGCAACAAAGCGACCGCGCGTCCCGTTTTGCGCTTCTACAGCCGATCGGTGGCGTGCAGCCTGTGCGGGGTGAGCGAGCGCGAGCTGGCGCAGTGGGAGGCCGAGGATTTGGTTGCGCCGGCGCGCCTGCTTGAGCGCGGCGAGCACTTTGAACCGCTCTACGATGAGGCCGCCCTGCGCCGCATCCGGCTGATTCGCACGCTGGCCGACGAGCTGGAAGTAAACCTTCCCGGGATCAGCGTGATTTTGCGCCTCCTCGAACAACTCCGGCGCTAGCAATTCTTGCAGCACCAAGCCCGGCCCGTCGCGCGACGGCGGGTTTTTCAGTGCCGCACGATACTTTCCAAAGGAAAAGATTTTCAAGTTCAAGGGTATTGACGGCAACCGGCACTGGGTTGTAAAAGGGGTCAAATCAAGCATTTGGGCAAAGTCCGGCGGCCGCCATGGAAATCCACGAATCGCTCAACGATCCCGAGTTTTTTGCCGTTGCTGACTATCACGCCGCGCTGCGCGAGCTGCGCCACAACGACCCCGTGCATTGGGGTGTGGGCCGGCACGGTTGGGCTTACTGGTCGGTTACAAGGTATGAGGACTGCCAGGCGGTCTATCGCGATCCGCAAACGTTTTGCTCCTCGCGGGGGATAGGCCTGCCGACCAATCCGCCCGAAGAGGAACGCAGGGCGGAGGAACTGGGCGGCAACCTGATGATGATCCAGCTTGATCCGCCGCGCCACACCAAGGTGCGCCAGGTGTTCAAGAAATGGTTCACGCCGCTGGCGATTTCGCGGATGGAATTGGAGTTCCGGGCGATCGCCGCCGAGCTGATCGATGCGGTGGCCGAACGCGGCAGTTGCGACCTGGTGGTCGATTTGGCGGCCCGGATGCCGACGG
The DNA here is from genome assembly GCA_021325025.1 of Pseudomonadota bacterium. Lineage (GTDB taxonomy): Bacteria > Desulfobacterota > Binatia > Binatales > Binataceae > JAJPJA01. Next base: position 17,413 of record JAJPHZ010000018.1, read on the forward strand.
CGGTAATCTGCCAGATGCTGGCGGTGCCCAAATCCGACTGGAACCACATGATCAGCCTGGGCAACCGTTCGGTGGGCGCCACCGATCCCGAATACCAAAACGGTGCTTCGGCGGCCGACACCGCCCGCCAGGCGCAGGCCGGAATCTTTGAGTACTTCGGCGCCATGCTGGGTGCGCGCCGCGCGCGGCCCGGTTCCGATCTGGTCAGCGTGGTTGCCAACTGCGAGGTCGAGGGCCGAAAGCTTGACGACCGCGAGGCGCTGGCCGACTGTTTCCTGCTCCTGCTGGGCGGCCTGGAAACCACCCGCAACGCGATTTCGGGCGGCGTGCTGGAACTGATGCGCCAGCATGAGCAGCGCGAGCTGCTGCTTGCTCAGCCGCAATTGATCAACAGCGCGGTCGAGGAGATTTTGCGCTGGACCAGCCCAATCGCGCACATCATGCGCACTGCGACGCGCGACACCGAGCTGGCCGGGCGCAGCATCAAATGCGGACAGAAGGTGGCAATCTGGAACGCCTCCGCCAACCGCGATGAACTGGTGTTCTCCGACCCCTACCGGTTTGACATCACGCGCTCGCCCAACTATCACCTCGCTTTCGGCTACGGCGAACATTTTTGCCTGGGCTCTAACCTGGCCCGGCTGGAAATCAAGGTGATGGTGGAAGAGATACTGCGCCGTCTGCGCTACCTTGAGTTGGACGGCGAGGTGCAGCGCCTGCGCTCCTGCGTGGTAGCGGGCATCAAACACCTGCCGGTCAAATTCACCGCGGTGGACGCTCCCTCGGCCCGCGCCCACTGACAGGCCCATATCGCAAGCCGACGGGCATCGAGACCGTGGCGGTTGGCGGCCGGCGGCCCCATCCCGCTTTTGTGTCGCTCGGCGGTTGCTGCACCGGGGCGCGGCTGCGCGTGGCATTTCCCGCCTCGGCTGGGATAATCAATTAAGGAGGAGCGATTTTTCGGAATTTGTCGAACATGGCCAGAAGCGCCACGCGCGACGTGATCAACGCGGTTGCGCGATTTCTCGCAAAACTCCCCGATTTGCGGGGCAGGCGGATCCTGCTCGCGTTGTCGGGCGGCCCCGATTCCACCGCTTTGCTGCATGCGCTGGCAACGATGCGCCGACGCTTTCATTTCAGTCTCGCTGCGGCCCATCTCAATCACGGCCTGCGCGCCGCCGAATCCGATCGCGACGAGGCTTTCGTCCGCCGCCTGTGCGCGGGGATGGGCATCGACCTGACCGTCGAGCGCGCCCATGGTTTGGAGCCTGACTCGAGCAATCTGGAAGCACGTTGCCGCGCCGCGCGTTACGGATTTTTGACCGCGCTGGCCGAGCGAAACGGGGCCGATTACATCGCGACGGCGCATCACGCCGACGATCAGGCGGAAACGGTGATGATGCGGCTGTTGCGAGGGACCGGGGTAACCGGGTTGGGCGCGATGGCCGAGGTCGGACCGGGCAGAATCATCCGCCCCCTGCTCGGGGTGCGCCGCGCCGCGATTATGCAGTACCTGGCCGCGATCGGCGCCGAGTTTGTCGAGGATTCATCCAATGCCTGGCTGACCTACGATCGCAACCGCGTGCGCCATCAGCTGCTGCCGCTGCTGGAGCGTGATTACGCACCGGGTCTGACCGGACGGCTGGTTGAGTTGGCCCAGGAGATGCGCGAGGTCGACGACCTGGTCGGCGCCCTGGCCGGGAAATGCTTGGGCGAATGCCAAAACCCGGATGGCTCGCTGGAGGTGGCCGCTGTCTTGCGGCTGCATCCCGCGCTCTGCAGCCCCCTGATGCGCCGCTATGTGGCCTCGCGCGTGGGAGATCTGTTGGGCTTTGAGCGCAATCATTTTGAAGCGATGCGCCGTTTGGCGCGCGAGGGGCCGCCCAATGGCCGCATCGTCCTGCCGCGTGGCTGGATAATGAAGCGCAGATACGGCAAAATGTTCTTAGTGAGCAGCGAACGGCATTACGATGCGGCACCCGCCTTCGAAATTCCCCTGGCGGTCCACGGTGTGACGGTGGTGGAGGCGGCGCGCACGACATTCGAATCGGCGCTGCTCCCTCGCGATCGCATCTCGATGCCCCATGATGCCACGCAGGCCGTGTTCGACGCGCGCAAGCTGGGTGCGGGGCTGTCGGTGCGCAACTTCAAACCCGGCGACCGCATCGCACCCTTTGGGATGTCGGGCAGGCGCAAGGTCAAGGACGTATTTATCGAACACAAAATTCCAAGCGAAGCGCGCCGGCGTTTCCCCATCGTGCTGCTCGACGGGCGGGTGGCGTGGCTGCCCGGCCTGGTGCGCTCCAACCTGGCACCGGTCACCGCGCAAACCACCGAAATAGTTCGGCTTACGGCTACTTCCGGACATTGCTTGGAATTTAACCGGCGTGCTAGCGTCTAACTGAGAATGAATCAATTTTCGCGCAGCATCGCTCTCTGGCTGGTGCTGGGCCTGATGTTCCTGCTGCTGTTCAACGTCTTCAACCGGCAGCAGACTCGGGAGCCGGAGGTGCGTTTCTCCGATTTCCTGGCGCAAGTCGAGAACCATCAGGTCTCGGAAGTCGTTATTCAAGGCAACACCATCCACGGCCAGGGTCCTTCCGGGGAGCATTTCAAAACCTACGCGCCCCGCGACCCCGATCTGGTAAAGGTCCTGCTCGCCAACAAGGTCAAGATCACCGCCAAGCCCGAGGAGGGCGATTCGTGGTGGATGGTGGTGCTGGTGCAATGGTTCCCGATGCTGCTGCTGGTGGCGGTGTGGATCTTTTTCATGCGCCAGATGCAGATTGGCGGCGGCAAGGCGATGTCCTTTGGCAAAAGCCGGGCACGTCTGCTCAATGAGAACACGCACAAGGTTACCTTTGCCGACGTTTCGGGAATCGATGAGGCCAAGGACGAGCTTGAGGAAATAATTCAGTTCCTGCGCGATCCCAAGCGCTTCACCAAACTGGGCGGACGCATTCCCAAGGGCGTCTTGCTGGTGGGACCGCCGGGGACCGGCAAGACCCTGCTGGCGCGCGCGATTGCGGGTGAAGCCGGCGTGCCGTTTTTTTCCATCTCGGGCTCTGACTTCGTCGAGATGTTCGTTGGGGTGGGCGCCTCGCGGGTGCGCGATCTGTTCGTGCAGGGCAAAAAGCACGCCCCGTGCATCATATTTATCGATGAGATCGACGCCGTCGGACGCCATCGCGGGGCCGGATTGGGCGGCGGTCACGACGAGCGCGAGCAGACCCTCAACCAGTTGCTGGTGGAGATGGACGGATTTGAGGCCAACGAGGGAGTGATCCTGGTGGCGGCCACCAACCGTCCCGACGTGCTGGACCCCGCCCTGCTCAGGCCCGGCCGCTTCGACCGCCGCGTGGTGGTGCCGCGGCCCGACATGAAGGGGCGCGAGGGGATTCTGCGCGTCCATATGCGCAAGGTTCCGATCGGCGAGGACGTGTCGCTGGAGAAGCTGGCGCGCGGCACGCCGGGATTTGCCGGTGCGGATTTGGAGAACCTGGTCAATGAGGCGGCGCTGCTGGCGGCGCGCCGCAACAAGGACAAGGTCGACATGAGCGATTTCGAGCTGGCCAAGGACAAGGTGATGATGGGGGCCGAACGGCGCTCGATGGTAATGTCGCTGGCCGAGCGCCGCAACACCGCCTATCACGAAGCCGGCCATGCTCTGGTCGCGATCCTGCTGCCCGGCGCCGACCCGGTGCACAAAGTGACGATCATCCCGCGCGGCATGGCGCTGGGCATCACGCAGCAACTGCCCCTGGACGACCGCTACACCTACACGCGCGAGTACCTGATGACGCGCCTGGCGATGATGTTCGGGGGGCGTACCGCCGAGGAACTGGTGTTCGGCCATATGACCACCGGCGCCGGCGACGATATCGAAAAGGCCACCGAACTGGCGCGCAAGATGGTATGCGAATTCGGCATGAGCCCCGAGTTGGGTCCGATGACCTTCGGGCGCAAGGATGAGCAGGTCTTCCTGGGTAAAGACCTCTACCATCAGCGCGACTACTCCGAGCATACCGCGATCGAGATCGATCGCGAGGTGCGGCGCATGATCCAGGAAGCCTACGACACCGCGCGTTCACTGCTCGCCGAGCATATCGACGCGCTGCACGCGGTGGCGGAAAAGCTGCTGGAGAAGGAAGTGCTTGATGGCAGCGAGGTGGAAGCGATCGTCAAGGCTTACGCCGACGGCGCATTGCCCCACGGCGCCGCGCTCCAGACTCCGCCGCCGGCGGCTGCCGATGGTCCGGCGCGGGTGGAATTGTCGCGCGAAAAGCAGCCGGGCAAGGTTCAGGAAGAGGACCGCGGCTCGGTTCCTGGTCTGCCGCCCAAGCCAGTTCTGGCCTGATTCCGGGCGCCTGCTGTTGCCGTGACGCGTGCGGCTCAGGCAGCTCCGGATTGGCACCCGCACTCAGCCGGCACCCTACGCCTGGCAAACCGCGTCCGGATTGCACTGCCCGCGGTGATGGGGGTCCTTAACGTAACTCCCGACTCCTTTTCCGACGGCGGCCGCTACCTCGACCCCGATCGCGCCGTGGAGCGGGCGCTTGAGATGGCGCGCGAGGGGGCCGCGATTATCGACATCGGCGGCGAGTCGACCCGGCCCGGCGCGCAGGAGGTGCCGGCCGGGATCGAATGTGAACGCGTGCTGCCCGTGATCCGTAAACTGGCCGGGCGGCTCGACCGTCCTATTTCAATAGACACACGCAAGGCGATGGTAGCGCAACAGGCACTGGAGGCGGGAGCCGTGATGGTCAACGACGTCAGCGCGATGACCTTCGACCGCGCGATGGCGGGCGTGGTGGCGCGCTATCGGGCCGCGGTGGTGTTGATGCATATGCGCGGCACGCCGGCGACGATGCAGCGGATGGCCCGTTATCACGATGTCGTGGGCGAAGTCTGCCGCTACCTGGCGGCGCGGGCGCGCGCCGCGCAGGCGGCGGGCATCCCCAAATCGCGCATCATCCTCGACCCCGGCATTGGATTTGCCAAACAAACCAGTCACAATTTGAAATTGCTGGCAGGGCTGTCGCGGCTGTGCAGGCTTGGATACCCGGTACTGGTGGGCGTCTCGCGCAAGAACTTCATCCGCCGGATTGCCGGCGTTGAGCCGGACCAGTTGACCTTGGGCACTGCGGCAGCGGTCTGTTTGGCGATTGCCGCCGGTGCCTCTATCGTCCGCGTGCATGACCCGGGTCCGATGGCGGCGGCGGTCAGAGTAGCGGCGGCGATTAGCGCCGCCGGCCGGTAAGCCGTAGGTATAATTTTGCGACCGGATTGAAGCATCGGCATGCGGCGGCATCTGGCATTGTTCAAGCGCGCATTGAGCGCCAATGGCGGCGGGATCCGACGATGAGCCTTGAACCGGATTTTGTTCCCACCCTGCGCTGGATGGACGCGCTCGATATCGCGGTCGTCGCGTTTATCGTCTATCGCATCGCGTTGCTGATTCGCGGCACGCGCGCGGTGCAGATGGTGTTAGGGCTGGCGCTGCTGGGCGTGGCCTACCTGGCCTCCCAGATCTTCGGTCTGTTCACGCTCAACTGGCTGCTCAACAATTTTCTGGGCTCTTTGATCATTATCCTGGTGGTGATCTTCCAGGCTGACATCCGCCGCGCGCTGACGCGCTTTGGAACCGGCCCTTTTCTGGGCTTTCGCGTCAACGGTTCGATGGCGGCCGAGGAGGTGGCGCAGGCGGCCGGGTGGCTGTCGGCCCACCGCATCGGCGGCCTGATCGTGCTGGAACGCGAAGTAGGACTGAGCGATTATATAGAGGCCGGGCGGCCGGTGGACGCGCGTCTGTCGGCGCCACTGCTGGAGACCATTTTCATGCCCGGCTCGCCGCTGCATGACGGCGCGGTGATCGTCAAGGGTGAACAGGTGGTGGCGGCCAAATGCCTGCTGCCGCTCTCGGCCAGCACCGATTTGGGCTCGCTCGGCACCCGCCATCGGGCCGCCATTGGGCTGACGGAGGAGACTGACGCGGCAGTGGTGGTGGTGTCGGAGGAGGACGGCACGATTTCGCTGGCCAGGGGCGGAGTGCTCACCCGCCACCTCGAACCGGCTACGCTGCGCCAGCGGTTGGAGGCTCTGAACTCATGAGCCTGGGCGCCGGCGCCGGCGCAGCTTCGCGACGATGTGGTTGGTCAGGATCAAGCGGTTTCTGCTGCACAATTTAAGCCTGCGCGTGCTGGCGGTGCTGATTGCGCTTGGGCTGTGGTTCTTTGTCAACGCGGGCCAGCGCGAGGCGCAAAGCAACCTGCTGGTCCCGGTCGAGTATCGCGGCCTGCCTAACGGCCTGATTATCGTCAATCGCCGTCCCGACTTTGTCAACCTGTCGATCTCCGGACCGCGCACGCTGCTGTCGCTGCTCGACCCCGGCCGGCTGACCGTCCATCTTGACCTGCGCGGCCTTACCCCGGGTCAGGCCGACCTCAAGATCACCCCCGACATGTTCCGCATCCCGCGCCAGACCACGATCGACCGCATCGTGCCCTCCCAGGTCACACTGGACGTCGATCAGATCATGACGCGCGAGTTGCCGGTGCGCCTCAGTATCAACGGACAGGTCGCCAGCGGACTGGCGATCGGAGCGGTGGATTTGAAACCCGCGGTGGTGACCGCGACCGGACCCAGCCATGCGCTGCGCAATCTCGACGCGATCGACACGATGCCGTTTGACGTGCAGGGCGCTTCCGAGCCGGTTTCGCGCTACGTGCAGTTGGCCGATGTCGGTTCGCTGATCAGCCTTTCCACCAAGTGGGTGCTGGCCACAGTCAAGCTGCAGGAAGTGATCTCCGAGCGCGAATTCCACGACGTGACGGTGTCGGTCAGGAATGCCGACCGCAAATTCGTGGTTCATCCGCCGCATGTCTCGGTAACCGTGCGCGGGCCGCAAAAGAGCCTGACCAAGCTGGACCTCGACGGCGCGGTCTACGTCGATGCGCGCGATCTTGGAGTGGGATGGTTCGAGACGCCGGTGCAGGTTGACCTGCCCAAGGGACTGGAAGTGGTGCATGAGAGTCCCGACAAGGTTAAACTGCGCCTTTACAAAGCGAAGATAGAGGCTAGCAGTTGAGTTCCGCAAATTCCCCTCCCGCCGCCAGCAGGCTGTTTGGCACCGACGGCGTACGCGGCGTCGCCAATCAATATCCGATTACCAGCGAGATGGCGCTCAAGCTGGCACGGGCCCTGGCCCAGGTCTTCCGGAGTCCCACCGGACGCCATCGCCGCATCCTGATCGGCAAAGACACCCGGCTATCGGGCTATATGCTGGAGACGGCGATGGCCTCGGGGATCTGCTCGATGGGCGCCGACGTGATGCTGGTGGGGCCGATGCCCACGCCCGCCATCGCGTTTTTGACGCGCAGCATGCGCGCCGCAGCCGGGGTGGTGATCTCGGCCTCGCACAATCCCTACCAGGACAACGGCATCAAGTTCTTCTCGCACGAGGGATTCAAGCTCGACGACGAGATCGAACGCCGGATCGAGGAACTGGTCTTCGACGAGAGTAAACTCGACGCTCTGGCCGGGCCCGGGGAAATCGGCAAGGCGATGCGCATCGACGACGCGATCGGTCGCTACCTGGTGTTCCTGAAATCCTGCCTGCAGCATCGCGAGCGCACCTTCGACGGCCTCAAGGTGGTGATTGATTGCGCCAACGGGGCGGCCTACAAGGTCGGTCCCGACGTGCTTGATGAGCTGGGCGCCGACGTGATCGCGTTGGGCGTCGACCCCGACGGCAAGAACATCAACCTCGACGGCGGAGCGCTCAACCCCGCCCGCGTGCGCCAGACCGTGCTGCGCGAGCACGCCGATTTCGGTGTGGCCCTGGACGGCGACGCCGACCGCGCCATCATGGTCGATTCGCGCGGCGAGCTCTTCGACGGCGATGACGTGATGGCGATCATGGGGCGCGCGCTGGCCGCCAAGGGCCGGCTGGCTGCCAACACCGTGGTGGCGACCGTCATGAGCAACCTGGGGCTGGAGAAGTCGCTGGCGCAGGCCGGATTGCGCCTGGTGCGCACCGACGTCGGCGACCCCGCCGTGTGCCGCGAGATGCGTGCCAACGGCTATAACCTGGGCGGCGAACAATCGGGCCACATCATCTTCATGGACTGCTCGACCACCGGCGACGGCCTGATCACTACCCTGATGGTGCTCGAGCACATGCTGGAGACCGGCAAGCCGCTGTGCGAATTGCGCGCCATGCAGCACTTCCCCCAGGTGCTGTACAACATCAGGGTGCGCGACCGGGTGCCGTTTAGCGACATGCGCGAGGTAGCCCGCGCGATCGGCGCCGTGGAGCAGCGGCTTGACGGGCGCGGCCGCGTCTTCGTGCGCTACTCGGGTACCGAATTGCTCGCGCGCGTGATGATCGAAGGCGAGGATGAAAAGGAAATCGAAGCGGGGGCGCGCGAGATCGGAGCGGCGATCGAAAAACAGATCGGGGTTGCGCAAAACCACTGACCCAGCCGGCTTGTTGGAATGATAAAACTGGGAGTTAATATCGATCACGTGGCAACTCTGCGCCAGGTGCGCCGGGTCGATTATCCCGACCCGCTGGAGGCCGCAATAGCAGCCGAAAAGGCCGGCGCCGACGCCATCACGCTCCATCTGCGCGAGGACCGCCGCCATATCGTGGACCGCGACCTGTTCCGAATCGCTTCGGCCGTCAAGGTCCCCATCAATCAGGAGCTGGCTCCCACCGAAGAGATGGTCGAGCTGGCGCTGAGGGTCAGGCCCGACGAAGTGTGCATCGTGCCCGAGCGGCGCGAGGAATTGACCACCGAGGGCGGATTGGATGTGGCGGGCATGGCCGGCCGGCTGGGGCCGATGGTCGCCCGCCTGCGCCAGGCCCGTGTCGGCGTCAGTTTGTTCGTCGAGCCCGACCAGAAGCAATTGGCTGCGGCGCGCGATGTCGGCGCAAACCATGTCGAGCTGCACACCGGTACATATGCGCATCTGGCCGACCGCGACCTGGCCGCGCCCGCCCGCCGGCGCAGTTTGGAGCTCGGCGAGGAGGCGCGCGCCGAGTTGCAGCGCATCCGCGACGCCGTCAAAGCGGCGCGCGCACTGGGCCTGAAGGTCAATGCCGGCCACGGACTCAACTATGTCAATGTTGGTCCGATTGCTTCCATCGCAGGCCTGCAATGGCTGCACATCGGGCATGCGATCGTGGCCCGCGCGGTGATGGTCGGGATGGCGCGGGCGGTGCGCGAGATGAAAACCCTGATTGCCGCCGTGGCGGACGCCGCCGCCTTTCGCGGCAAACGCAAAACTTGATCGGGCACCGCGCTCGACCCAATGCGCGCGACATCAATCAGATGAAGCTGCTTAGCGCCGCGGAAAGCCGCCAGGTCGACCAGCTCAGCCAGCAGAAATACGGCGTGCCGTCCTACGCTTTGATGACCCGCGCCGGGGAGTCCGTTGCGCAGGAAATCATCGCACGATGGTCCTCGACGGCGGTCCTTGGCGCCGGCGTACTGGTGGTGGCAGGCAGGGGCAACAACGGCGGCGACGGGATGGTGGCGGCGCGCCGGCTGCTTGAGGCAGGGATAAAGGTTCGCGCAGTACTGCTCGGCTCTGCCGATGCGGTCAAGGGCGACGCTGCCCGCGCACTTGCGGAATTTATGAACATCGGCGGGTCGGTGGAGCAAGCCGACGGCGAGGAGCGGGTCCGCGCGGCGTTCGCATCCGGACCGGGGATCGCGATCGACGCGATTTTCGGCACCGGTTTGAACGCAACGGTTTCGGGCCTGCCTGCGCTTGCCGTGGAGTTGCTCAACCGCTGCCGGGCGCCGGTGGTGGCGGTCGATATCGCATCGGGGGTCAATTCCGATACCGGCGCAATCATGGGCGCGGCGGTGCGCGCGGCGCTGACCGTGACCTTCGGTTTCGCCAAGTTCGGACACGTCAGCCATCCGGGGGCTGCTTATTGCGGCGAGTTGAAAATTGTCGATATCGGCTTCCCGCCTGCGGCGGTGGACGACGTCCAACCGCGGGGCCGATACTTGGAAGCCGACGACGTCCGCCCGCTGCTGCGTCCGCGCCCGGCCGATTCTCACAAGGGCACGTTCGGCCATCCGCTGATCATCGCCGGCGGGATGGGCAAGAGCGGCGCCGCGCTGCTCGCGTCGCGTGCTGCGTTGCGCACCGGCGCGGGTCTGGTCACCGCCGCGATTCCGGCGTGCGTGGCGCCGGTGGTGGCCGCCGGTCAAGCCGAGTTGATGACCGAGCCGATGCCCGACGCCGACGGTCATTTCTCGGCGCGCGGGACGATCGAGCGGCTGCGCGAGCTGATTCCGCGCAAGACCGCGCTGGTATTCGGACCGGGTATCGCGGTCAACAGCGATACCCGGGAGTTGTTGCGATTTCTGATTGGCGAGGGCGCAGCGGTCCAATGCCCGCTGCTGATCGACGCCGACGGTCTCAACGCATTGGCCGAACTAGGCGGCGACAAGCTGCGCAAGGCTGGCGGGCCGGTGGTACTGACGCCGCATCCCGGCGAGATGGCGCGGCTTTTGTCCTGCGGCACGGCGGAGGTCAACGCCGACCGCATCTGCGCCGCACGCCGCCTGTGCGAGTTAACCGGCGCGCATTGCCTGCTCAAGGGCAACCGCACGGTCATCGCCAGTCCCGACGGCGCCGTCTATGTCAATTCATCGGGGAATCCCGGGATGGCGACGCCGGGGATGGGTGATGCGTTGTCGGGTATGCTCGGTACCTTGCTGGGGCAGGGGATGGCGCCGTTGGACGCGATGGCACTGGGCGTTTTTCTCCACGGCGCCGCCGCCGACCGGGTCGCGCGCCGAATGGGTCCGGTGGGCTACCTTAGCGGCGACGTTATCGCCGAGTTGCCTGCCGCCGCCGCGGCGTTAGGATATAGTTGAGGATTTGCTGCGATGTTCGTCATGACCGTGCGCAGTTCCTCGGCGCGCGAAACCAAAGCGTGGGGGCGTCGGCTGGCCTCGCTGCTGAGCGGCGGCGAGCTGCTCGGGTTGTCAGGCGAGCTGGGTGCGGGCAAGACCTGCTTCATCAAGGGACTGGCGCGCGGCCTCAATCTGGCCGAGGAGCGTGTCTTAAGCCCCACCTTCACCATGATCCAGGAGCATCACGGCCGCCTGCCGCTGTACCATATCGACCTGTACCGGCTGGAGGAGACCGACGTCGATGAGTTGGGCCTGCGCGAATACCTGTTCTCGCCGGGGGTGGCGGCGGTGGAATGGTTCGAGCGCCTGCGCGAAGCCCCGGAACTCAACTGCCTTCAGATCCGGATTTCCTACGACGGCGCCAACTACCGCAAAATCGAACTGATCGCCACCGACGAGCGCTACGAATCGATCCTGCATCGCCTGCAGCAGCAATTCGGTTAAGCCAGCGTGGCACAAGCTTCCGGCCTGCGACGCGAGTGGGGGAGGCCGGCGGGCTCTTTTCCATTCGGTGAGATTGTTGATTTTCATGCGCAGACGCACAAATCACCTCTCCCTAACCCTCTCCCTTCCGGGAGAGGTGATTCAAACCTCCCATGGTCGAAAGTGTGGTGCTGGTGCCCCTCGGCCGAGATGGGCGTCCGCTTCGCCCTCGCCCTCGACGTCACTACCGACGAGCTGCTTTATCCCAAGGCCAGGCAGACCGCTACCAGCAAGCCCGGCCTCAAGGTGCTCCGCCGCTTGCGGCAAATCGAACGCCTGCCGCCCAATCCGTACGTTAGGCTGCCCAGATTGCTCGGCGGGTTGGTGCAACTGCAACCCGTGCCATAGCTGATCGAAGTCACGTGTGAATCGCCGTCATGGCCGTAGGTTGCGTCTCCCCAAATCTCGCTCGTGGTTGACGCGACGCCCACTGCTGAACCCAGCGCGTCGGACGCCGGCTCTGCCCCCCGTTTGCCCGGTTTGGTGCTTTACGCAACAATTCTAGTTTCGGCTCCGGCAGCCGCAGGCTGCGTATCAGGATTCTGATTTGACGAGGAGTGATGGCTAGCAAATTGGCGGTGCCAGAAGGGTGCGGAAAATCGTTCCGCACCCTTCTCCCTCTCTTCCTTCGGCTGCGCTCAGGACGGGCTTATCTCCCCCCGGCCAGGGAGAGTGTCGATTTTTATGCGCAGGCGCGCAAATCACCTCTCCCTGACGGGAGAGGCCGGCCCGCAGCGCCGGGTGAGGGACCTCAGCGCCTGGCGCAGCCTTGGGCGTCAGGCATCAAAATTTTGAGGCGCGGCGAAAAAATAGGGCGCGCTAAGGTCCCTAACCCTAACCGTCTCCCTTGCGGGAGAGGTAATTCAAACCTCCCATGGTCGAACGTGTGGTGCCTGAGGAGAAAATCGACAATCTCCAGGGGGAGGGCGGTTGCGCGATGGCGCTGATTGTCCAGAAGTTCGGCGGCACTTCGGTCGGCTCGGTGGAACGAATCAAGGCGGTTGCCAACCGCGTGATGAAGTCGCGCGCTGCCGGCAACGATATCATTGTGGTGGTCTCCGCGATGGCGGGGGAGACCAATCGGCTGTTCGCGATCGCGGGCCAACTGTGCGAGTCGCCCGACCCGCGCGAAACCGACGTGCTGGTCGCGACCGGCGAGCAGGTGTCGGCCGCCTTGCTGGCGATTACGCTGAAAGGGATGGGTCAGCCGGCAATCTCCTTTTTGGCCCATCAATTGCGCATCTTCACCGATTCCAACCACGGCCGTGCGCGGATCAAGTCAATCGATTGCAAAGCCGTGTTGCAGGCGCTTAAACAGCGGAATATCGTTGTGGTGGCCGGCTACCAGGGCGTCGACGCCAAGGGCGACATCACCACACTGGGACGCGGCGCTTCGGACTTGACCGCGGTGGCGCTGGCGGCCGCGCTGGGTGCCGACTTGTGCGAGATTTACACCGATGTTGAAGGCGTTTACACGGCCGACCCCAACCTGTGCCCCAACGCGCGCAAACTCGAGCGCATCTCCTACGAGGAGATGCTGGAGTTGGCGGGCTTGGGCGCCAAGGTCCTCCAGCATCGGTCGGTTGAGGTCGCCAAGCGTTTCAATGTACCGCTGATGGTACGGTCGAGCTTTTGCGATGCTCCGGGGACTTGGGTGGGACAGGAAGATCAATCGATGGAAGACGTTCTGGTCTCGGGCGTGACGCTGGACCAGAACCAAAGCAAGCTTACGATTGCCGGCGTCGAAGACCGTCCGGGCCTGGCGGCGCGCATCTTCGGCCCGATCGCGGCGGCCGGCATCGTGGTGGACATGATTATCCAGAACGCCAGCGCCGACGGCCGCACCGACATGACCTTCACCGTGGCCCGCACCGACCTCAAACGGGCGCTGGAAGTGATCGAGGGCGTCGCGCGAGAGATTGGCGCCCGCGGCGTGCGCCATGAGGATCAGGTCGCCAAGGTCTCGATTGTGGGCTGCGGGATGCGCACTCATGCCGGGGTCGCGGCGCGGATGTTCGAGGTGCTGGCGCGCGAGAGCATCAACATCGAAATGATCGCCACCTCCGAGATCAAAGTGTCGGTCGTGGTTAACAACAAGTACGGCGAACTGGCGGTACGCGCCCTGCACGATGCGTTTATCGAGGCCGGCCCGCAAGCCAGGGCTTCCTGACCCCGATGGCTAACGGCAAAAAGATACAGCTCTACGACACGACGCTGCGCGACGGCTGCCAGTCCGAAGACGTGTCGCTGACGGTGGACGACAAGCTCACCATCGCAGCGCGCCTGGATGAATTCGGCTTCGATTACATCGAGGGTGGATGGCCCGGCTCCAACGAGCGCGACGCAGCCTTTTTCACCGAGGTCAGGAAACTCAAGCTGCGGCATGCCAAAATCGCGGCCTTCGGCTCCACCCGCCGCGCCAACCTCAAAGCGTCGCAGGATCGCAACCTGGAGTTGATCCTGCGCGCCGGCGCTCCGGTGGCCACGGTGGTCGGCAAGACCTGGGACCTGCATGTGCGCGAGGCGCTGCGCATTTCGCACGAGCATAACTTCGAAGTCATCCACGACACCATCGCCTACCTCAAGAAGCACGTCGATGAGGTGATCTTCGACGCCGAGCACTTTTTCGACGGCATGGCGGCCAACCAGGATTTCGCGCTGAAATGCCTGAGCGCGGCCGCCGATGCGGGTGCGGACCTGATTTGCCTGTGCGATACCAACGGCGGCCGGCTGCCCTTTGAAATCGAGGAAATGGTGCGGCTAGCGCGGGCGGCCGTGAGCTGCCCGCTCGGCATCCACTGCCACAACGACTCCGACGTGGCGGTGGCCAACACGATCGCCGCGGTGCGGGCGGGCGCGGTGCAGATTCAGGGCACCGTCAACGGCTTCGGCGAGCGCTGCGGCAACACCAACCTGATTTCGGCGATCGCCAACCTGCAGCTCAAGATGGGATGCCAGTGCGTGCCGCAGGCCAAGCTCAAGTCGCTGCGCGAGTTGTCGACGCTGGTCTACGAACTGGCGAATATCACCCCTATCGCGCGCCAGCCTTACGTCGGCCGCAGCGCGTTTGCGCACAAGGGGGGCCTGCACGTCTCCGCGATTCAGCGCAACGCCCGCACCTACGAGCATATCGACCCGGCGCTGGTCGGCAACGACCGGCGCGTGCTGCTCTCGGAGCTGGCGGGCCAGAGCAACATCGTCTACAAGGCGCGCGAGTTCGGACTGGATATCGATCCTAAGGATGACAAGGTCAGCGCGCTGCTGGCCGAGCTTAAGCGCCTGGAAGGCGAGGGCTACGCCTTTGACGGCGCCGACGCCTCCTTTGAGCTGGTGATGCTGCGTGCGCTGGGCCTGGAGCGCGAGCACTTCCGCCTGGTCAGCTTCCGCGTCTTCGACGACAAGTGGGACGAGGACCAGGTGCCCTTCAGCGAGGCGATCGTGGTGATCGACGGTCCCGACGGGCGGCGCAGCCGCAACTCCGCGATCGGCAACGGCCCGGTCAACGCCCTGGATTCGGCGTTGCGCAAGGCGCTGGTGCCTTACTATCCGAACCTGGCCGCGATGCAGCTTAGCGACTACAAGGTCCGTGTGCTGGACAACGGGGCGGGCACCGCGGCACGGGTGCGCGTGTTGATCGAGTCGACCGACGGCAAACGGCGCTGGGGTACGGTGGGTGTTTCAAATAATGTGATCGAAGCAAGCTGGCAGGCGCTGGTCGATTCGGTCGAATACAAGCTCCATCGCGACCACGTCAAGCCGCGCGCGCAGCCCAAAGGCCGCAGAGCCGCCGCCGGCAGCGAGGGGCGTGCCCGCACCGCCGTCTGACGATCCTCAAACGCCAAGTTCGCCGAGGTGGTTTAAGCCATGGCCATTTTCAGCCGCCTGCGTGAAGACATTCAAACTGCACTGAACTGCGACCCCGCGGCGCGCAACGCCCTGGAGGTGGTGCTGGCCTATCCCGGTCTGCACGCCATCTGGGCTTACCGCGTCGCCCATTGGATGTGGAACCATCGCCTGAGGCTGCCCGCCCGGCTGCTGAGCGAGCTGGCCCGATTCCTGACCGGCGTGGAAATCCATCCCGGCGCCACCATCGGGCGCCGCCTGTTTATCGATCACGGCGCCGGTGTGGTGATCGGCGAGACCTCCGAGATCGGCGACGACGTCCTCATCTACCAGGGAGTGACGCTGGGCGGCACCTCGCTCAAGAAGGAAAAACGCCATCCGACCATCGAGGACCACGTCATGATCAGCGCGGGCGCGTCGGTGATCGGGCCGGTGACAATCGGGCACGGCAGCCGCATCGGCGCGGGCGCCGTGGTAGTGTCCTCGGCGCCGCCCTACTCGACGATCGTAGGCATCCCCGGCAAGGTCGTGGAACGCGACCGCGCGCGCGACGTGGTGGACCTCGACCATGCCCGTCTGCCGGACCCGGTGGCGCGTGCCATCAACAACCTGACCGAACAGATCAACCGCATCGCGGCCCGCATCAACGAGATCGAGGAGCGTCAGGATTGCCTGGAGGACAAAATTTCCGAAGAGCCGCCCGCGCCGCGCCCGGATGACGCGTTACCCAAGCAGCGCTGAATTTGCGCCACCAGGTGATTTCCATCTCCGCTCCGACAACGGGGCAGGGGACAGACTGTCCCTGGTTGGTCTATAATCGATGGCTTGCATGGCGATCTATCTCGACCACAACGCCGGTGCCCCGATTCGGCCCGAGGTGCGCGCCGCGCTCGCACCGTTGCTGGAAGCGGGCGTGGGCAATCCGTCCTCCGTGCATCGCAGCGGTCAGGCGGCGCGCCGGATGCTGGAGCAGGCGCGCGGCCGGGTGGCGGCGCTGATCGGCGCGCGACCGGCACAAATCGTCTTTTGCAGCGGGGGAACCGAAGCCAACAACCTGGCCATCGCCGGAGCGGTGCGCGTCCGCAGCGGCCGGCATCGGATCGTCACCTCCGCCATCGAGCATTCTTCCATCCTCAAGCCCGTCGAGCGCCTGGAGGCGGAGGGAATGGAGGTGGTGCGGGTCACGCCGGACCATGAGGGGCGGCTTGATCCGCAGCGCATCATCGAACTCATCACCCGCGATTGCGCGCTGGTCGCGCTGGGGCTGGCCAACTCCGAGGTCGGCACGATCCAGGACTTGGCGCCAATAACGCAGGCCGCGCGCGATGCCGCTGCGATTTTCCATATCGACGCAGCGCAGGCCGCCGGCCGCATCGCGGTTGACGCGGCGCAACTGGGATGCGACCTGATGACGCTCAGCGGACACAAGCTGGGCGCGCCCGCCGGAATCGGCGCGCTGTATGTGCGCGACGCCTCGGCGCTGGCGCCGCTGATTGTGGGCGGACCGCAGGAGCGCGGCCTGCGCGCCGGCACGCCCAACCTGTTCGGCGCCGTGGGATTGGGCGCAGCGGCCGAGGCCGTATGCGCACGGATGGCGCAGGAATCCGCCACCATGGCGCAGTTGCGTAACATGTTGTTAGAGCGGCTCAGGGCCGCGATTCCCGGTCTGGCGGTGAACGGTCCGCGTCAGGCGGTGCTGCCCAATACGCTTAACTTACAGTTTCCCGGCGTGCTCGGCGAGACGATGCTGATCGCGCTGGACCTTGAGGGCGTGCAGGTTTCGATGGGCTCGGCGTGTGCAGCCGGGGCGGTCGAGCCCTCCCACGTGCTGCTCGCGATGGGCCGCGATGCGCAGGCGGCGCGCAGTTCGCTGCGCATCAGCCTGGGTTATTCGACCACACCGCGCGAGGTGGAGGAGGCCAGCGCCATTATCATCGCGACCTGGCGCAGGATTGCGCACGCGGCACAGCGCCAGGCGGCGGAGGCTGCGCCATGAGTGCGCGTGTGATTGCGGCGATGTCGGGCGGCGTGGACAGTTCCGTGGCCGCGGCGCTGCTGGTTGAGCAGGGCTGGGACGTAGTGGGGATCGCGATGCGTCTGGCGCCCGACAGCACGTCGCGCAGCGGCGGCCGCGCCGCCTGCTGTTCCTACGAGGATTTCGAAGACGCGCGGCGCGTCGCCGAGCGCATGAACTTTCCCTTCTATGTGATGGATCTGCGCGAGGAGTTTGACGCCGGTGTAATCGCGCCCTTCGTGGCCGAATACCTGGCCGGACGCACGCCCAATCCCTGCCTGCTGTGCAACCGCGACATCAAGTTCGACCGGCTGTGGCAGCGCGCCGGGACGCTGGGCGCCAGCTTCGTCGCCACCGGCCATTATGCGCGCATCCGGCGCGATGCGCGGGGCGTCTTTCATCTGCTGGCCGCCGCGGATGCGCGCAAGGATCAGTCCTACTTTCTGTATACCCTCAACCAGGCGCAGCTTGCCCGCACCCTGTTTCCGCTCGGTGCTATGACCAAGGAGCAGGTGAGGTCGATCGCCAAAAAGCTCGGTCTGGCCAACGCCGACAAGCCCGAAAGCCAGGAAATCTGCTTCGTTGCGGGCGGCGATTACGCCGCCTTCGTGCAGGCCCATAGTGCTCCCCAGCAAATCCGCCCCGGACCCGTGGTTGATTCGGAGGGCCGGGTGCTGGCGCGCCATGACGGGGTGCATCGCTTTACCGTCGGACAGCGCCGCGGCTTGGGTATCGCTGCGGGGCGCCCCTTGTATGTGCGCAGCATCAACGCTCAGAGCGGTGAAGTGACGGTGGGAGCACGCGCGGAGTTGGCCGCCCGCGGTCTGCGCGCATCGCGGCTGTGCTGGGTGGAGCCGGGCGCCGGCGCGCGCCGCGAATTCGAAGTCGAAGTCAAAATCCGCTACCGCCATCCGGCCATCCCCGCCCGCCTGAAGCTGACGGCGGCTGACCGGGCCGAGGTGGTTTTTGCCCGCGAAAACCCCGCTGTCACGCCCGGCCAGGCTTGCGTGTTCTATCGCGGCGAGGAGGTCCTGGGCGGTGGATTCATCGAGGGGGCGCTGCAAGGCTAAGGCGATGCGCTTTGCGATCACTACCCTGGGCTGCAAGGTCAATCAGTACGATTCGGCGATGATCGAGGCGCGCCTGGGCGCGGCCGGCCTGCAACGGTGCGACTTCGACCAGGTGGCCGACGTTTACGTCGTCAACACCTGCACCGTGACCGACCGCGCCGACGCCGAAAGCCTCAAACTGGCGCGCCGCGCGCGCCGCCTCAACCCCCACGCGCGCGTAATCATGACCGGATGCCTGGCACAGGCGAATCCCTCCACCTTGGCCGCGGCGCCTGAAGTCGATCAGGTGATCGGCCTGACCCGTATCGACGACCTGGTACGCGCCGCGGCCGGCCAGGACACGACGCGCGTGATGGTTTCCAATCTGCGCAAGGGCCGGGCCGCGATCGACGCCGCCGCAGTGGTTCCCGCCGGTCAGACCCGCGCCTTCCTGAAGCTGCAGGAAGGATGCGATCAGTTTTGCAGTTTCTGCATCGTGCCGTTCTCGCGCGGCGCCTCGCGCAGCGTGCCGCCCCGCCGGGTGCTCGAAGTGCTCGATGCGCTGCATGACCAGGGCTTCAAGGAAGTCATCCTCTCCGGCGTCCATCTGGGCGGCTATGGCAAGGACCTGTCGCCGCCGGTGACCTTGATGGCTCTGCTGGAGATGATCGCGGAGCGCTGTTCGATTCCGCGCGTGCGGCTGAGTTCGATCGACCCCGAGGAGCTGAGCGACGGGATAATCGACCTGGTGGCCGGCGCGGACAAGTTCTGCCCGCACTTTCATCTGCCGCTGCAAGCGGGCGACGACCGGATCCTGGAGCGGATGCGCCGCCGTTATCATACCGTCGACTACCGTGAGCGGGTCGAGCGGATTTTGGCGCGCATGCCGGAGGCGGCGATCGGAACCGATCTGATTGTCGGCTTTCCCGGCGAGACGGCTGAACACTTCGAACGCTATTTTGCGTTTATTCAAAGCTTGCCGCTGGCATATTTCCATGTTTTTCCCTATTCGGTTAGATCAGGTACGACGGCCGCCAGGTTGGGCGGCAAGGTCGACGCCCGTGAAATCAAGGTCCGCGCCGTGCGCCTGCGCGAGTTGGGCGAGCAGCGGCGCCTGGCATTCGTCAGGCGCTTTGTAGGGACAAGGCTGAAGGTACTGATTGAAGAGACTCGTGAGCCCGGCTGCCAGCGGCTGCGCGGTTACAGCCGCAACTACATCAAGGTCCTGATCCAGGGAGCGGATGAGCTTAAAAACCATGAGCTCGACGTTGAGGCATCGGCTGTCGACGGTGTGGCACTGGTTGGCAGGGTTGGTCAGCCCCAAGCCACCGCCGGGGGCAGCCGAGGCTGAGGCCGAGCAACGTCCGCTGGCGCTGGAACGGGCGGTCGGCTATTCCTTCACCCGTCCCGAACTTTTGAAGTTGGCCCTGACCCATCCCAGTGCCGCCGAAGGCAGCGATCAGCATTACGAGCGGCTGGAGTTTTTGGGCGACGCGGTGCTCGACCTGGCAATTGCCGACATGCTGATGCGCCATTTTCCCGACGGCAAGGAAGGACTGCTGTCACGCCAGCGCGCCTCGATCGTCAACGCCCGCACCCTGGCCGCCAAGGCACAGGCCATCGGACTAGGCCAGTGCCTGCTGCTGGGCCGCGGCGAGGAAAAGAGCGGTGGGCGGTACAAGACCTCGATTCTGGCAGCCGGCTTCGAAGCCCTAATCGGCGCGATTTATTCCGACGGCGGCCTGGCGCAGGCGCAGCAGGTGGTGGAGCGGCTGTTCGGCGGCGATATCGGCGGGCCGACGGTGGAACGTGATTACAAGACCGAGTTGCAGGAAGCGGCCCATCGCTTCTTCCGCGCCCATCCGGTCTACGAGGTGATCAGCGAGAGCGGACCCGATCATGCCAAACGCTTTGTCACCCGCATCCGTATCGGCTCGCGCCAGTTTGGCGTCGGCGAGGGATCGAGTAAGAAGCTGGCCGAGCAGGCCGCCGCGCGCCAAGCCCTGGAGGTGATTCGCAGCGAACAGGCGCCGCAAGGACAGCCACAGCAGGAGGGAGCCGATGGCCAGCGGCGGCGTTGAGTATCGGGCCGGCTACGTGGTGCTGTGTGGGCGCTCCAACGTAGGCAAGTCCACGCTGCTCAACAGGATCGTCGGCGAGAAGGTGGCAATCGTCACGCCCCGTCCGCAGACCACGCGCCGACGCATTGTCGGCGTCCGCACCGACCCCGACGCGCAATTGATTC
This sequence comes from Pseudomonadota bacterium, assembly GCA_021325025.1. Classification (GTDB taxonomy): domain Bacteria; phylum Desulfobacterota; class Binatia; order Binatales; family Binataceae; genus JAJPJA01. The sequence continues at coordinate 37,987 of JAJPHZ010000018.1, forward strand.
TGGTCGACACCCCCGGTCTGCACGAAGCGACCCGGCTGCTGAATCGGCGCATGGTGGAGGTGGCGCGCGCGGCGATGGCCCAGGGGGATGTGCTGGCGGTGGTGGTCGAGGCCGGCGAGAGGCTTGCGGCGGAGGATCGCGCGGTCCTGGCCGAGGCCGCACGGCTTGGGCGGCCCACAGTCGTGATCATCAACAAGATCGATCTGGTGCGCCGCGCGTGGCTTATCCCGCTGGCACAGGAATGCCTGCGTCTGGTGCCCGGTGCGGAAATCGTGCCGGTCAGCGCCCTGTCCGGGGAGAACGTCGCGGAGTTGTGCACCACGCTCAAGGGGATGCTGCCGGCGGGACCCGCGCTGCTGCCAGAGGATCAGTACACCGATCAGACCGAGCGCGCGCTGGTCGAGGAAATCATCCGCGAAAAGATCTTCCTCGCGATGCGCCAGGAGATTCCGTTCTCCACCGCGGTCAAGGTCGAACAATTCACCGAGCTTGAAGACCGCGGCCTGGTGCGAATCCATGCCACCATCATCGTCGACCGCGACTCGCACAAGGGCATGATGATCGGGGCGGGCGGCCGCCGGCTCAAAGAGATCGGTCAGGCGGCGCGGCTCGAGATCGAGCAGCACCTGGGAATGAAGGTCTTCCTGGCGCTCAATGTTAAAGTCGAAAAGGACTGGACGCGCGACCCGCGCCGCCTCGCCGAGCTGGACCTGTAAGAGCCGAGCCTAGCGTCGAAGCAGGCATCGCCTGCCGCCGCAGATGGCTGACGGCCCCTCATGCGCTGACCGGAGTGCGGTTAAGGCGATGCGCATAGGTTTTACCATCAAGTGACTTTTTTGAGGGGATTTTCGAGAATCGCCGCTGGACGGCGCGCGAGCATGGGTGACAGGGTAGGTTGCGGCCTCCACGCCATAGAGTGAAAACCGTAAAGCCGCAGACAAAACAGCGCTGTAGTACACTACCGCCGCCTGCTCCGGCAGAGCGCAGACACGAATCCAGTCTCACCCGGAGCGCCGGGTAAATTGTGGACCGTGGGGCGTTCTGCGGCTAGACCGCAGCCCACCGCGGCGCTGCGTCAGCGCCCGGCAGGAATGGTCGCCTTATTCAGCCACTGGTCGATGGCCGAGCGGCGGAAGCGCCAATCGCTGCCGACCCTGAAGCCGGGAATCCGCTTGTTCTTGAGCAAACGGTAAATCGTGCTCGGATGACAAAGCAGATATTCCGCCAGCATCGGAACGGTCAGAATCTGATCGCCCGATTCCTTGGACGGCTTGGTCAGCAATGGATTGATCAGCGGAGGTTTCCCGCTCGCTCCATTACCTGCGGCCTTGGCTTCGCCGTTGCTGGTTGCCTTTACGCGCCCCATCGCCTTGCTCTTTTTTGCCAACTTTTTCACGGGTCTAATGCGGTTCTGTGCAATTAGCTTGCCATCCGCGCCCGGGGCGGCTCCCGCCCGATTTCGGCCAAGAGTGCTATGACGGCTATTTTCAGCAAACGGCAGCTTTCCCGCCTAAACCGCAACTGTGGCAACGAACCATATTGTCGAGAAACTAGCGGCTTTTTCACCGCCGCCGCCCAGGCTGACCAATCGTTCAGACCAGGACAATCTAACCCCGTTCGGTTTTTGCAAGCAAGAAAAATGACGCGCCTGGAGGCTGCTCACTAGCGCCGTGAGGCGGGGAACTGTGCCACGCAGGTTGTGCAGGGTGTCGCACTTTTCCACGCTTTCTGACGCCCTCGGATACAGCTTGAATTATTCGGAGAGCTGATGAGCGAATGCTAAAAAACCGCTAAAATTTTATTGATGACTGCTACGCGGACATGCACAAGCCGTACAGCGCTGCCCGGAGTCAGCCCCGGACTGCCGGTCGTGAGCCTGGTAGGACGCGCTAATGCGGGCAAATCCACACTTTTTAATCGAATTACCCGCCGCGGCCGCGCCATCGTCAGTCCCATTGCCGGTACCACCCGCGACCTCAACCTGCTCGCCGCCGAGCATCAGGGCCGCCACTTCGCTGTGGTTGACAGTGGTGGATTGGAGCTGGGCGCCGAGGGACTCAGCGAGCGCGTTGCGGCTGAGGCGCTGCGGGCGGTTGCCGCCGCCGATGTGGTGGTGTTCGTGGTGGACGGCAGGGCCGGGCTGAGCGCCGCCGATACCGAAGCCCTGTCGCTGATTCGCGAGGTCGGCCGTCCCATTCTGCTCGCCGTCAACAAGCTGGATTCGCCCGCGCTCGATGCCGGCGCGGCGGAGTTCCATAGCCTCGGCGTAGAGCGGCTGTTCATGGTCTCGGCTTCGCATGGCCGGGGAGTGGAAGAATTGCTCGACGCGATTGTTGAGCTGCTGCCGACTCAATCGGCACAGGCAGCGGCGCCGGTGGATTTGCGGATCGCGCTGATCGGCCGGCCCAACGTCGGCAAGTCATCGCTCACCAACTGCCTGGCCCGAGCGCAGCGTTCACTGGTGGATGCCACGCCGGGCACCACCCGCGACCCCGTCGACGTCAGGATCGCCTCCGACGGTCACGAACTCATTCTGATCGACACGGCCGGTATCCGGCGGCCGGCCCGCGTCGAGGGCGAACTGGAACGTCATTCGGTGGGGCGCGCGATCGAGATCATCCGCCGCGCCGAAGTCCTGCTGCTGGTCGTGGACGCCAGCGAGGGTATTACCGATCAGGACGCGCGGCTGGCACGCCTGGTGGAAAGCGCAGACCGCGCCTTGATGGTGATCTGCAACAAATGGGATGTTGCAGCGCGAACCGGTCGCAAACAGGCCTCCTTCACTCGCGACGCCCATCAGCGCTTTCCGTTCCTGGAATTCGCCCCGTTGATCTATACCTCGGCGACCACCGGCGACGGTGTGCGCGACATCCTGCCCGAGGCGCTCAGAGTGGGTGCGAATTTCCGCGCGGTCTTCCAAACCGCCCATCTAAATCGCATCCTGGAGCAGGCTACCGCGGCGATGGACCCGCCGCTGGTGGCCGGGCGGCGCCTTAAGCTGCTTTATGTGACGCAAGTTGCCAGCTCCCCGCCGCGTCTGATGTTCTTCTCCAATCTGGAGCGCGACATCCCGGCCCATTATATCCGCTTTCTGGAAAATCGCTTCCGCGCAGCCCTGGGACTGAGTGGCACGCCGCTGCGGATGGTGTTCCGCAAACGCGGCGCGGTTAAAAGTGATCATCGCCAGGCGGCGGCTGCCGACTACGATCAGGATCGGTGAGCGAGCGCGCCTCCAACATGACGATCGCGGACATGCGCATCGGAGATCGCGCCTGGGTCGACCCGAACGCGTGGGCGCCGCTGCGCGACGGCACCAGCTTTCTACTGGGGACCTTTCCTGCCTATGCCGAACCCGATGAAGCGGCGCGGATGCTAATCGAGCGGGTAGCCGGCGGATGGCTGGTGCACGCCAGCCAGGTCAACAATCCCAACTGGCGCATCAGCCGCGGCCTGCCATGGCCGGGCGCCGGCGAGGGCGACCTGATGCCGGTTGTGAAAATCCTGTGAGGCGCGCCGTTGACCGCTATTCGCCGGGATTGTGCGCTTGGTTAATATTAAACGAACGGCCCGGGCGCTTGCGATGATTTTAATTCTCGACTTTGGCAGCCAGTACACGCAATTGATAGCGCGACGCGTGCGCGAGGCGCGGGTCTATTGCGAAATCCATCCGTATAACCTGGCGCTGGAGAAGATTCGCGCGCTCAATCCAAGGGGCATCATCCTGTCCGGCGGTCCCGCCAGCCTCTACGAACGCGATGCACCCAATATCGAGCGTGCCGTGCTGGATATCGGCTGTCCGGTGCTGGGTATCTGCTACGGCATGTACGTGATCGCGCAACACTTCGGCGCCCGCAGCGCCGGTGCCGCGCGCCGCGAGTACGGCCCCGCGACCCTCACCATCGACCAGCCCGACGAACTATTCGAGGGGCTGGGCGGCAGCCAGCATCTGGTGTGGATGAGCCACGGCGACCGCGTCGAGGAGCTGCCGCAGGGTCTGTGCGCGATCGCGCACACTGACAATTCGCCCTACGCCGCGGTGCGCAGCCACGACGGCCGCCTGCGCGGCATCCAGTTCCATCCCGAAGTTGTCCATACGCCGCAGGGTGTCGCCATCCTGAGCAACTTTGTTCACAGGATTTGCGGCGAGCCCGGCGATTGGACGATGGCCAACTTTATCGAGACCAAGGTCGCCGACATTCGCGCCCGGGTTGGCGCGCAGGATCGGGTCCTGATGGGCCTGTCGGGCGGCGTGGATTCGTCGGTGGCTGCGGCGCTGATCCATCGCGCGATTGGCGACCGCCTGCACTGCGTGTTCGTCGATACCGCCTTGCTGCGCGCCGGCGAGCGTCAGCGGATGGAGGAGGTGTTCGCTCGTCAACTCGGTATCGCGCTGACGGTTGCCGATGCCTCGCAGTTGTTTTTAGAGCGGCTAGCGGGTGTCACCGACCCCGAGCACAAGCGCCGCATCATCGGGCATACCTTCATCGAGGTCTTTGAGCAGCAGGCCCGGGCGTTGGGCGGCGCGCGCTTTTTGGGTCAAGGCACGCTCTATCCCGACGTCATCGAATCGGTGTCGTTCAAGGGTCCCTCCGCCACTATCAAGAGCCATCATAATGTCGGCGGACTGCCCGAGACGATGCGCTTTGAGCTGATTGAGCCGCTGCGCGAATTGTTCAAGGACGAAGTGCGTGAACTGGGGCGCCGGCTCGGATTGCCGGGCGACGTCGTGGATCGCGAGCCGTTTCCCGGGCCCGGATTGGCAATTCGGATCATCGGCGAGGTAACGCGCGAGCGGCTCGACTTGCTGCGCCGCGCCGACCGAATCGTGATGGAAGAGACGCGTGCGGCGGGATTGCAGCAGCGGCTGTGGCAGAGCTTCGCGGTACTGCTGCCGCTCAAGACGGTCGGCGTGATGGGCGACGGACGCACTTATGAAAGCGTGCTGGCGATTCGCGCGGTGGAGTCCTCCGACGGGATGACCGCGGATTGGGCGCGGCTTGACCCCGCCGTCCTGGCCCGCCTCAGCAGCCGCATCACCAACGAAATCCGGGGCATCAACCGCGTCGTCTACGACATCACCTCCAAGCCGCCGGCGACGATTGAGTGGGAATAAAGTGACAGTTTGCACCCGTTACGCGCCCAGTCCGACCGGCTCGCTGCATATCGGCAACGTCCGCTCCGGACTGTTCGCCTACCTGTTCGCGCGCCACCACCGCGGCCGCTTCATCCTGCGCATCGACGACACCGACCGGGAGCGCTCCACGCAGGAGTCGTTGGAGGAGATAATCGCCAGCCTGCAATGGCTGGGGATCGAATGGGACGCCGGCCCGCCCGATCGGCGTTACTTCCAGTCCAGCCGCTTCGACCGCTACCGCGAGGCGGCGCTGCGCCTGCTGCGCGAGGGCAAGGCCTATCCCTGCTACTGCACGGCTCAGGAGTTGGAAGCCAAGCGCCGGCAGGCCGAGCGCGAGCGGCGCAAACCCGGCTACGACGGCACCTGCCGCGATAAGCCGTATGAGGCCGGCCTGCTGCTGCCCGACCGCAATTCCGGCCGCAACTACACCATCCGCTTCCGTTCGCCGCGCGAGGGTCAGACCGTGGTCGAGGACCTGGTCAAAGGGCATTCGGTGTTTCAAAACAGCGAATTGGACGACCTCATCATCTTCCGCTCCGACGGTGTGCCGACCTACAACTTCGCCACCGTAGTGGACGACGCCGATTTCGAAATCACCCACGTGGTGCGCGGCGACGACCATCTGCCCAATACGCCCCGCCAGATCCAGATTTTCCTGGCGCTGGGATACACACCGCCCGCCTACGCGCATCTGCCGATGGTGGCGGGGCCCGACGGCAAGCCGCTGTCCAAGCGCCATGGCGCAACTTCGGTCTTCGCCTATCGCGACGCGGGCTATTTTCCCGAAGCGCTGCTCAACTATCTGGCGCGCATGGGATGGTCGCACGGCGATCAGGAAATCTTCTCCAAGCAGGAGCTGATCGAGTACTTCGGCTTCGAGGCCTGCGGCAAGTCGCCAGGCATCTTCAATCCGGAAAAGCTGCTATGGCTGAACTTCCATTACCTCAAGCAGCGCCCTCCGGCGCAGCTTGCACGCGAGGTGATCCCGTTCATCGAAAAGCGCGGCTATAAAATCCCCGGCGACGAGAAATGGCTGGAGAAGATGGTGGTCACGCTGCGCGAGCGTGCCAAGACGCTGGTGGAGTTGGTCGACTTTGCGCACTTCTACCTGAGCGACGATATCAAGGTTGATCCCAAGGCGGCGGCAAAGTTCCTCAAGCCCGACATCGCGGAGCCATTGAAGGCGCTGGCCGAAGGAATCGCAGCACTGAGCGATTGCAGCGAGAGCGCCGTCCAGGCAGTGTTCGAGCAGGTGCTCGCCCGCTTCGGGCTAAAGCTCGGCCAACTGGCGCAGCCGGTGCGGGTGGCCCTGACCGGGGGCACCGTCAGTCCCGGCATCTACGAAGTAATCGCGGTGCTGGGCGCGTCGCGCACCGTCGAGCGTCTGAACCGCGCGGTCGCGTCCATTGGCGCGTGACGATGAAAATTCGGGGTACGCAAACTAGCGTCACCGATTGGCATCGCGCGCCTGCCGCACTGTCGACGCTCGTTGTCGCCCGGTCGGGGATTCACGGCAGAGGTTTAGTCCGATAGTTCCAAGCAGGTGACCGAGCCGGGCAACGCGAGTCAATCTGCAATACGTGATGCAACGCTAATCAAACGTCGTCAAAGTGCGCTATACCTTCAGCAGGGCCGCACGATTGTCGGATCGTGCATCGAGGGATTCCGCGCCCGGCGGCGCGGGGCCCTAGCGGGGTGTTGAGAAAGCAGGATTCTGGAGTTTACCAAGCAGGTGGTCCTCAACACCCTGTATAGGAAAGTGGCTTCCTTCCTTAATCTTCTCTCCCTTTGGGAGAGATAAGAGAGAGGGAGCACGCTGTGAAAATCCTTTTTCAACACACTTGCTAAGGCTGTCCAATCCGTCCGGCCTGAAGTAGCCTGTGGGCGAGGACGCGGACCAATTCGCCATGTCGAAGATTTGGGTGTTGCAGCACACCGCCTGCGAAACGTTGGGCAGCATCGCCGACGCATTGGAAGCGGAGGCACTGGCGTGGCAATACGTGCGCGTGTTCGAGGGCATGCCTGTTCCCGCCGAGATCGCAGACGCCGGTGGGCTGATCGTGATGGGCGGTCCGATGGGCGTTTACGAACAGGATCGCCATCCGCACCTGAAGGATGAATTGCGCCTGATCGAAGCCGCGCTCAAAACCGGCAAGCCGGTGCTGGGCGTATGCCTGGGCAGTCAGTTGCTGGCCGCGGCATTGGGCGCCGCGGTCAGGAAGGGCCCGCGCAAGGAGATCGGTTGGTATCCGATTCGGCTGTCAGCGGCAGCTTCCGAGGATCGATTGTGGAGCGGCGCGCCGCGCGAGTTCATGGCGATGCATTGGCATGGCGACGTATTCGACCTGCCGGCCGGGGCGGTCAATCTGGCCTCTTCGGACCTGACGCCGCATCAGGCGTTCCGCTACGGCACTTACGCCTACGGGCTGTTGTTCCATCTGGAGATGACCGCGGAGATGATCGGTGAAATGGCGGCGGCGTTCGGCGAAGAACTGCGTCAGACGGGCGGCGACGCGCAGCACCTGGCGGCGCAATCCGCCGAGAATTGCCCCCGCCTGGCAGCGATCGGCGAAATCGTCTTTACCAGGTGGGCGCGGCTGGTCCATGAAGCGAGAAGCGCAGCGCGCACCATTTAGGAGAAATCCATGTTCAAGATCGGCAAGCTGTTCCATCTGACCCATCTCGTCAACGACCTCGACGCCTGCGACACCTGGTATGACGAGGTCTTCTCCTGCCACCGGTTTTATCGCGGCTACGAGAAATTGGCCGTGCGTGACGCCTCGCTGCTCGCGATTGGCGAGGTGGTGATGGAGCCGCTGAGCCTGGCCAAGGTGCCCGACGCCGAGAAATCGCCGATCGGCAGATTCAAGGCCCGCTTCGGCCAGCGCTTCCATTCGATCGCTTGGTACGTGGAAGATACCGCCGATCTGGCCGAGCAATTCGCCCGCCACCACATCGCGATGTTCAATCTGGTCGGCAAGCCGGTGCAGACGCCGCTTAGGCCGGGCACCGCCATCTGGACGCAGCCACGGCAAACCCACGGCCTGCTTGAGTTCGCCGAAATACCGCGCTTTACGACCGACGCGCGCCTGCAGCCGGGATGGTCCTCGACGTTCTGGCGCGAGCGCCATCCGCTGGGAATCGAGCGCGCCTCGCATATCACGGTGCTGGTGCGGGAAATTGCGCCGGCGCTGTTCTTTTACCGCGACGTTTTGCGGGGCAGATTGATTCACGAGGAGGAAAGGGCGGGGGAGAACAAGAGCGCGTTCGTCGCCGTGGGCGAGGATACGGTTATCGAGCTGCGCCAGCCGTTGTCCGCGGCCAGCGCCGAGGGACGCGACCTGGCGCAAAACGGCGACAGCATCTACGCCCTCACCTTCAAGACCATCAACCTGGCCAGAGCGGCCGAATTCCTGCGCTCCAAGCGCCAGCACATCGAGAGCCAGAGCGGAGATTCCCTGGTGCTGAGCAAGGAGGACACCTTTGGGATGGTGGTCGGCTTCACGGAACGGGCGATTCCCAACGACCCTCGATGACCTTTTTTGGCTCCCGCTTCCGCCAGGAGAATGAACTATGGCGTCACGCTCAGCCCGCATCCGCTCGCGTCTCGATCATCCTGTGATCGACTCCGACGGCCATCTGTTCGAGTTTCATCCGATGGTTGTCGATTACCTCAAAAGCGAAGGCGGCAGCGGTGCGGCGGATCGGCTGGCCACGGCGTTTTCCAACTCGGTGTCCGGCAGCCTGTGGTTCAAACTGACACCCGAGCAGCGGCGCGAGCGCCGCATCACGCGTCCGGGATTCTGGAGCGTCCCGACCAGGCGCGCCGAAGATCTGGCCACCACCATATTGCCGCGCCTGCTGTACGAGCGGATGGAAGAGATGGGGCTCGACTACACGGTGCTGTATCCGAGTATGGGAATCGGCGCGGTCCATTTCGCCGACGAAGAGCTGCGCCGCGCGTCGTGCCGCGCCCTCAACCGCATGTTCGCCGACCTCTATCGCGACTACGCCGACGCGATGACGCCGGCGGGGCTAATCCCGATGCATACACCGGCCGAGGCGATCGACGAGCTGGAGTTCGCGGTCCGCAAGCTTGGACTGAAGGTGGTCATGCTGCCCGGCTACGTCAGGCGTCCGATTGCGGAGGTCGAGCGCAAATATCCCGGCGCGTCGCGTTATGCATTCTGGCTCGACACCTACGGAGTCGAAAGCGAATACGACTATGATCCGGTGTGGGCCAAGTGCCGGGAACTGAGGGTCGCCGGCACCTTTCATTCGATCGGCGCCGGATGGGGCAGTTACACCAGCACCACCAGTTTCATGTACAACCATATCGGACACTTTGCCGCCGCCGGTGAGGCGATCTGCAAATCGCTGTTCCTGGGCGGGGTGACGCGCCGCTTCCCGGTCAAGTTCGCGTTTCTGGAAGGCGGCGTGGGATGGGCGCGCAACCTGTTGGCCGGGATTGTCGGCCATTGGAACAAACGCAACGTGGCGGCGCTGGCCAACTACGATCCGCGCAATCTCGATCTCAGAAAGTTCGCCGACCTGATGGCCCGCTATGGCGATGAGCGCACCGCAAGCTTCGGGCGCGGCAACGTCACGCTGAGCGACGTCGCCCACAGATTTCTGCCGGCGGCGTTCAAGGCGTTCGATGCCGAACTGCCCTCCCAAGATCTGAATCTGCTCGATGAATGGGCGGAATGCGGAATCGAAAGCGTCGAGGATATCGCCCACCTCTTCTCCCCATTCTATTTCGGCTGCGAGGCTGACGATCCGGTAACCAGCTCAGCTTTCGACTCGAAGCACAACCCGCTCGGCGTCCGGCTCAACGCCGTCTTCGGCTCGGACATCGGCCATTGGGACGTCCCCGACATGACCGAGGTGCTGGAGGAAGCCTGGGAGCCGGTGGAAGAGGGCAAGATGACCGCCCAGGACTTCAAGGACTTCGTGTTCACCAATCCGGTCAAACTATGGACCGGCGGCAACCCGGACTTCTTCAAAGGCACGCGCGTTGAGAGCGCGGTAAACAGGGAGTTGACGTGACATCGCAGGGGCGGGCAGATTAGGATTTTCAGAGGTTATTGGCTGGTAAAACCCTTCCGTTTGGAGGAGCGACGCAGATGGCATCGAAAGCGCAGGACCTCGACCTTTCTCCGATGGATACCTCGGATGTCGACCGCTGGGTGGGCGTGCCGCTGGCGGGTATGCAGCTCAAGGAACCAATCTCGGTCAACGATATCCGGCGCTGGGCGCAAGGGATGCAGAATCCCAACCGCCTGTATTATGACGAAGCGTTCGCCGCACAGAGTGCGTTTGGAGAAATTGTTGCGCCGCGCTCGTTTACGGTTTGCTGCACCGTCGGACACGGCGCGCAGCCCGCGATCCAGGGCAATGTGCCCGGCTCGCACATGCTGTTCGGCGGCGATGAATGGTGGTTTTACGGGCCGCTGGTCCGCCCCGGCGACAAGATCCGCTGCGACCGGATGCTGGTCGATTACCGGGTTACGCACACCAAGTTCGCGGGACCGACCATGTTTTCCCGCGGCGATACGACCTACATCAATCAAAAGGGCGAAATTGTCGCCAAGCAGCGCTCCACCTCGATCCGCTATCGGGCGGACAATGCGCGCAAGATGAACTCCTTCGGCGAACAGGCGCGGGCGCCGGAATGGACGATGGAGAAGCTGCAGCAGATCGAGGATGAAAAGTTCGCCTACTATGCCACCTTCCGCGACCACGTGCGGCGGACCTTCAAGGACGTCAAGGACAACGAGGAGCTGCCACGCCGTCCGATCGGACCGCACACGCTACAGACTTTCACTACTGAATGGCGTTCCTACATTTTCACTGTCTGGGGTTCTAACGCCCCCGACACCGACGCGCTGACCACCACGCTGGACGCCGGATGGCTGCCCGAGATGAGCCGCAGCAATGAAAAGGCCCTGATCGATCCAACCTACGGCGACGGGCTTTATTACGGCGCCTCGCGCGGCCATGTCCATCAGCAGTACGCGCAGTTGATCGGCGTGCCGCGCGGCTACGGCTACGGCGCGTCGATGGGAGCATGGATACTGGATTACCTGAGCAACTGGGCCGGCGAACTTGCAACATTACGCCACTGCAACGCGCGTTACATCTTTCCAGCCTTCGTCGGCGACGTCACCTACCTGACCGGCAAGGTGATCAAAAAGCAGGCCGACCAGGCGGCCGGCAAAGGCATCGTCACTATCGACGTGGAGATGAAGAATCAGGACGGCTTCCTGATGGCCAAAGGGCCGGCGGAAATCTCCCTGCCGCTGTGACATGGCGTTACGCGGCTTATGGATTCGGAAAACCTCAGTTCGGCATACCGAACCTGCTGGCTCGCAGCGTATCTGCACTCTCACCCGGCGTGCAATTTGCCAGGCAAATCGCACGGCGGCCTCTCCCAGTTTACGCCTGCGCACCGGGTCCGCAGGCGCGGGCGAGACCATTGTTTGTCTCCTCTCCCACAATTTATTGTGGAAAAGGCACTCTTTTTATCCCCTTTCCTGACCAGGGAGAGGGCAGGGTGAGGGTCTCGAGGCCTTTCAGTCAAAAAAGAGTTTCAGCTTTAACTCAGCTCCACTCCGTATAGCCTGGCGGCGTTGTCGCAGACTATCTTGCGCTTGACCGCTTCGGGGATGGCGGCGAAGTCGCGCTCGATGACTTCGCGCGAATGGGGGAACGTGGAGTCGGTGTGCGGATAATCGGAGGCCCACATGAAGCGTTCTTCGCCGAAGTACTGCCAGGTCAGCGGGCCGATCGGGTCATCCTGGAAGGTCGCCCAGAGCTGACGCCTTACATACTCGCTCGGTTTCATATCCAGCTTGGTCTCAAGGAACACGCCGAATTTTTCGAACGCGTGATCGAGCCGATACATGTAATGGGCGATCCATCCGGTGTCGTTTTCCGCCGACACCAGCTTCAACTGCGGAAAGCGCATCAGCACGCCGCCCAGGATCATGTCGGTGAATGATTGCTGGCAGTCCAGCGGCAGCTTCATGTACCGGATCACGCGCGTGGCGCCCTTGAGCTTGGCGGCGGGCTTTTCGGTTGCCGCACGCGGCGTGCGGCCGCTGGTGCCGGGAGCGCCGGTGATTACGTGCAGCGACAACGGCATCGACAATTCCTGCGCCGCCGCCCAGAACGGGTCGTACAAGCTCGACCAGAACGGCTTGTCCGGCGGGGCCGCGCCCCAGATCATCGCGCCCTTAAGGCCGGCCTTCGCCACCCGCCGCAACTCGGCGGCGCCCTGCTCGACGTTGGCGAGCGAAATCAGCGCGATACCCACGAAACGCTTGCGATCGTAGGAGCAGAATTCGCTGACCCAGTCGTTGTAGGCGCGAAAGCAGGCCGCCTGCAACTCGGCGTCCTCCAGCCCGAACAGCGACATGCCCAGCGACGTGTACAGAACCTCGGCGCACACCCCGTCGCGGTCCTGGTCCTCGATGCGCAGGGCGGGGTCGCGATAGCGCTGGGCCTGTTCGTCGGTGGCATGATCGATGAAGTCCTGCATCTCGTGCCCGCTGCGTCCGGCCGCAAAAGCGGGCGCCACCGGATACGGCGCCATCCCGGGCGCGGTGAAAATCGGCTGCGATTTCTTATCGTGAGTGATTACGCGCGGTGCGCGATCCTTGAACTTGTGGTCCAGCCGCTCAACCCACAAATCTCCCGGCTCCATCATATGCGAGTCCGCCGATATCACTTTGAGCGCGGTCATGGATAACCTCTCGAATTTGATTATGAAAATTTCTATTCAGCCAACAAGTCAAGTCCACCGCTGAGCGGCCGCCGCCCGGCCTGGAGTTGGCCGCGCCGCCTCAGATCGCCCGGTAATTGGCGAACGCGGTGGTGCTCGAGCGCGCCTTGGAATCGGTGATGACGTTGATCACCGAGGGCTTGCCCGAGGCCTTGGCGCGCTCCAGCGCGGGCCGGATGTCGTGGGGCTTTTCGACGAATTCGCCGTGGGCACCGAATACTTCCGCCATCTTGTCGTAGCGGCTGAACTCCAGGTCACGCCCCGCGCTCATCCCGCCCACCGACGCCCAGCCGCCATTGTTGCTGACGATGGTCATCACCGGGATTTTGTGGCGCATCATGGTGTCGATTTCCATGCCGTTGAAACCGAAGGAGCCGTCGCCGCTGAGCACGATCACCTGGGTGTTGGGCTTGGCGACCTTGGCTCCCAGGCCGAAGGGCACCGCCACTCCCATGCATCCGTTGGGACCGGCATTGACGCGATGGCCCGGCACGAAGGTGGGAATCGACTGGCGCGCGAAGTTGAGGATCTCATGGCCGTCGACCACGATGATCGCGTCGCGATCCATGAACTCGCGCACCTCCTTGCACAGGCGCAGCGGATGAATGGGGACGGCGTCGGAGTTGAGCAGGGCGGCGGCCTTCTCGGCCGAGCGCTGGTCATAGCCGCGCAGCGTTTCGATCCAGGGCAGCTCCGTGTGCCCCTTAAACGCGTCGCGCCCTTCTTCGATCAGTTGGCGCAAAACCATTTTGGCGTCGCCCACGATGGCGACGTCAATGGGGCGGTTGCGGCCGATCTCTTCGTCGCAGATGTCAACCTGGATTACCTTGAGGTCGGCTGCCCATCGCGGCGGCATACCGTAGCCGGCGATGAAGTTAAGCCGCGTGCCGATCACCAGTGCGACGTCGGCTTCCTTCCATGCCTGGTTGCGCGCGCCCAGAAAGGCCAGCCGATGATCCTCGGGGATGACGCCACGACCCTGCGGCGTGGTGTAAAACGGGATGCCGCTCAGTTCGACAAACTCCCGCAGTTCCTCCGTCGCGCGCGACCACAAGATCCCGGTGCCGGTCAGAATGACAGGCCGCTGCGCGTCCTTAAGCAGCGCGATCGCCTGTTTGACCAGAGCCGGATCGCCGGCGGTGCGCGCCACCGTATGGGGCCGTTTGGGAAACATCACTTTGCTCTCGTCGGCGACGTTGTAGAGCACGTCGGCCGGCAGATCGATATAGACCGGGCCCGGCTGGCCGCCGGTGGCGATGCGGAAGGCCTTGTTGATGATCTCCGGAATGCGGCTGACATGCATCACGCGCTCGGCCCACTTGGTGATGGGCTTGAACATCGCGACCTGATCCATCTCCTGGAAGGCGAGCTTGCCGACCTCCGACAGCGGACTGGCGCCCCCCAGTGCCACCACCGGCACGGCGTCCAGGTAGGCGTTGCCCACCCCGGTGATCAGGTTGGTGGTGCCGGGTCCGGAGGCGGCGAAACATACGCCCGGCTTGCCGAGCACGCGGCTGTAGGCGTGCGCCGCCATCGCTGCGGCCTGCTCATGGCGGACGTCGACGCAGCGAAACCCGGCTTCGATGCAGCGGGCGGCCACGTCCACCATCGGCCCGCCCGTCAGATAAAAGACCGTATCGACCCCTTCATCCTTAAGTGCTTTGACCACCAGAGAGTTGCCGTCGATCTTTGCCATCGGGGAATCCTCCTGTTTGCTGCCAGCATTAGCGCTAAACCACCGGGGTGTCCAAAGCGTCAACTGATCACGGCCCGATCCTGGGCCGCTTCGGCGCGCGGGAGCAGGTAGCGGCGGATGAAGTGCGGACGCCACCAGGCGATGAAGGAGGGCAGAATCAGGCAGCCCGCCACCATGTTGGTGCCCATCAGGAATATTAGCAGCACGCTCATCTCGTTATGGAACAGCAGCGGCGAAAACGCCCACGGCAGAATGCCGCCAATCATCACCGCGAACGTACTGAACACCGCCGCCCCGGTCTGGCTCAGCGCGGTGATAATCGCATCTTCGATGGTGGCCCCGCCGATGACCTCATCCTGGATGCGCGCCACCACGTAGATGCCGTAGTCGATGCCCAGGCCGATGCCCAGCGAGATGACCGGAATCGTATCGATGGTCAGCCCGATCGAGCGCGCGTTCATATAGATGAAGGCGCCGAAGTTCGCCATCACCGCCGAGACGATGAACAGCGCACCGGCAACCGGCGAGCGGAAGGAGAACGTGCAGCACAGGTAGATGACCACCAGCACGAAGGTGATGTTGATCAGGTCCAGGCGGTACAGAACGTCGTTGGCGGCCAGGTACAGCCCCGAGTCGCCGCCCAGGAAGTGGACCTTCACCTGGCTGAGTTCGGGGTTGTGTTCAACGTGCGTTGCGACGAAGTCGCGCAGTTCCTGCCTGACCCGATTGAGCCGATCATAGGTGTGATCGGGCAGGAACAGGCGGATGCAGGCGCTGGTCATCTTGGGGCTGTGGGCGAAGAAGCGTTCGATCTCACCCGGCGCCGTACCGCCCAAAAACATGTACCACAAGGCACCGTTGAGCTTCACCGAGGAGGGGATGTTGCGATACTTGGGATGGCCGTTGTGGAACATCTGGTTGATGGGCGCGATGCCCACGCCGCCGAAACTGACCACCGCCAGCACGTCGCCGCGCTTGAGCAGGTAGTCCTGCATCGCGTTGACCATCCGCAGCACGTTGGGCGCGATAGTGGACTGCGGGCTGGGAAAGTCGGGCGTCTGCAACACCACCCAGCCCTCGTCGGTGGGCATGTAGTGACTGATCACTTCCATGTCCTTGTTGACTTTTGAATCGGGTTTGTAGATGGGCGTTCCCGGATGCTGATAGCCGATGCGCGCGCGCTGCCCCGAGGAGATGCCCCACACGATGAAGGCGGCACCGCCCACCAGCAGGGCGCCGCGCAGCGCACCCGGCGTCACCGGGATGTGGATCACCCAGCGCGCCAGCGCGTGCAGTGGGGTTTCGCGCCGGCTAGGCGACTGGCTCTGCCACCAGCGCCGCTGCCTGATGCGCGGGCGCGGCAGGTAGCTCATGAAAATCGGTTGGAAGACGAACACCATGGTCACGCTGCCGGCCAGCCATACCGCCCCGCCAAAGCCAATTTCCTTGAGCACCGGAATGCCGCCCAGCGAGATGAAGATGATGCCGGCGATGTCGGCCAGAATCGACAGCAGCCCCGGCGGCAGCATCACGTTGGTGGTGGTGATGCAGGCCAGGATCTTGTCGTCCAGCGCGTCAAGCTCGTTGTAATAGCGGCCCTGCCATTGGATACCGTGGCTTAAGTCGCGCGCGGTCAGGATGAACGGGATCACCATCATGACCGGGTCGAAGTTGTAACCCATCAAGCCAATGAATCCCAGGCCCCAGATGGCGGAGAACGAACCGGTCAGGATCGGCGCCCACCAACTGCTGCGCTGCCCCAGGCTGAGGTAGAGGATGACCAGCATCAGCGCGATGGACAGGAAGAAGATCACGGTGATGCGCGGCAGGTAATGGTAACCCCATCCTGCCACCACCGGCAGGCCCGCCACGTAAATCTGCGTGTTGTCGTCCTGGTACTTGCGGATGATGTCCTGGATACCGTCGAACAGCTTGCCGTAGTCGAGCTTGTCCTCGACGAAGCTGGCGGTGATTACGGCGCCCCGGTTGTCGTAGTTGACATAGGGCGTGATGCCCTCGCGATGGGCGTCCACGATGCGCTTGAGCTGGTCGATCTCCGCCTGCGTTTCAGGCACGAACGGATACATGTAGCACTTGGAAATCAGCGCGCCGGGACGCGCCTCGGAGTACACGTTGCGCAGCGAGGCGAGCGAGAAAATCTCGTTGTGATTGACGCCGGGCAAAGCGTTGGCGTCAAAGGTCATGTCCTGGATCTTATGCAGCGTTTTGGCGTTGAAGATGTCGCCGTGTTTAAGCCGCATCAGGATCACCAGCGTCTGCGCCCCGCCGTATTGATACTGGAACTCCCGGTATAGCCTGGTATCCTCATGATTGGCGGGGAAGAAGTTGTTGAACTGGGTCCCGACCTGCGCGTGCGCTGCCCAATACCCCATGAACGCCGTGATCGCAATCAGGAGAATCCCGATCGGCGCCCGATAACGGATGATGTACTTGCCGATCCCCTCGGTGTTGCTGCGGGCTGTACCTGCCATCAGTAGCTCACCTCAACTGCGGCCGCGCCAGGACGTAGCCGGACCGATTTGCCCCACGGATTCGAGCGTTGTGCCATTTGCAAAACATCCCCTCACGTTTTGTCAAGTCGCGCCGGAAAACCTACCAGAGCGTTGCCGGTGTGCGATAGTCTGGCGGCCACGGGCAGACAACCCGAAATTCGGGCGGTATCTTAGCATGTCGGCGGAAAAACCAAAGGTTTGGGGCCGGGGCGCGCTGCCGCCCCCGACATGCAGTTGAAGGAAGAAACTTGGCGCGGACAAACCTCTTTGACCTAAGCGGGCGGATTGCGGCGGTAACCGGCGGCAATCGCGGAATCGGGCGCGCAATAGCGCTGGGATTGGCGCAAGCGGGCGCGTCGGTCGCGGTGCTGGCGCGCAAGGCGGACAACAATCGCGCCGTGGTGCAGGAGCTGAGTAAATTGGGCGTCGCGGCGATGGCGCGCACGCTCGACGTGCGCCAACGCTCAGAGCTTGAACCCGCCATCGCCGAAGTCGAACGAACGCTTGGTCCACTGGATATCCTGGTCAACAACGCCGCCATCGCAATCGTAAAAGGCGCGCTGCAAGCCGACCAAAAATCCTGGGATACGGTCATCGAGACCAACCTCACCGCGGTCTTTTTGCTCTCCCAGATCGCAGCGCGCTCGATGGCCAGGCGGCGGCGCGGCAAGATCATCAACCTGGCCAGCGAATACTCGATTTTCGGCTCGAGCCTGATTCCCGGCTATTCGGCCTCCAAGGGCGCCGTAGTGCAGTTGACCAAGTCCATGGCGATCGAGCTGGCGCCTCACAACATCCAGGTCAACGCCATCCTGCCCGGATGGATCGACACCGACCTGACGGCGCCGGTAAAGAACACCGCGCAGTACGACGAGATAATCCTGCGCACCCCGGCCGGCCGTTTCGGTGCGCCCGAGGACGTTGCCGGCACCGCGATCTTCCTGGCCTCCGACGCCTCCAACTTCGTAACCGGCAGCGTGGTGACGGTGGACGGCGGCTACTCGGCGCGCTGATTACCGAAACATGGGCGGACTCGAACCGGCTTTCCAGCCCGTCAGGACCGGCTTCCGGCCTAACTTTTCTGCAAGGCTTTTGCCTGTCATCCCGAGCGAAGCCGCGAAATCAGCGAAGCGATTTGCCTGGTCACCCGAATGCTAGCCGCAACCTTCTAAATCTGCGCTGGCGCCGCTCCTGCGGCCGTGGTGCGATGGACATGGTCGGCAGCCAGGATGACTCTTGCCTCCGCTTCCACTCCGGTGCCCTTGAAGAAATCCTTGTTCATCCCGCCGTGCAGGCGGACAGGATTGTCCCGTGCGAAGCACCGGAAGTCCTGCGGACTCATCAGGCCGCGGCCGACCAGTTTATGCGCCTCCTCCGAGACCCCGCGCATGTCTTTCACATCGAAATGCCCGATGCCGGAGCGGAACATGGGGTTCAGGCACGCGTCGTAAGGGTTCACCCTGCGATCGAAGGCGGCGGCCGGGCGGTCGTCGCCCTCGGCGGCATGGTTCTCTACCCCTCGGTGGCCCTGGCCGCGCCGACTGCTTCGAGGTCTCGGCCCGGCAGTATCAGTTAAAATTGCAAAATCATTGCATAATCTGTTGCAGTCCCGCCGGCAGAGCGTATCTGTTCACATCGTGATACTGGCGCGGGGCGTTGGAATTGAGCAGCACCTTCCCCTCCCACGAAACGCTGGAGTGCTGATTTTGCAGGTCGTAGATAACGTTTTCGCCGCCGTTGCGCGCGTAAAAACCGCCGCCAGGCACCGGTATCGGCGTGGTAAACCCGGTGAACACCTTCCACAGCTTCATCGACGGGTCATAGGAATCTATCTCCACGGCGCCATAGAATTCCTTGTCCACGTAGTAGATCTTTTTGCCGTAGCAGTAGCCCGCGCGCTGGGAAGGTATGCGCTTAATTTCCAGTACCCACACGTCACGCAGTTGCCACTTGACGTCCAAAGCCGCCTTGGGCCAGTACACTGGAAAATACCAGTTGTGGGCAAAGTCCATGAAGGTTGTGCCCTCGGCACCTTGCGGACCCCAGGCCGCGAGGACCTTCCTTTCCCCCAGCAGCCGGGCCTGATCGATCGTCGGCGGCAGTGGCACCGAGGACGAATCGTCGTTGGTAAAGTCCGTCCCGAGCAGCGGTGCGCAGCGCGCGGCGCTCGAAAGCCTCAGCGAGCGGCGCAGCGAAGGCAGGAACACGTAAACCTCCGGGAATTTCAGCACATCATCGTATTGACTCTGCAACGAGGTGGTATACTTCGATTGTTCCGGCAATATCACCTCGACGTATAATGTGAAGTATACACCGGAAGCGGCCGGATTCGTGATGTCCCACCCCGGGTCGCTGACATGGGCGAGGCGGCGAAACACCACCGTATCCAGCATTTCGAGAACGCTGCCGTATCGATCGACGTTGTGGCTGCCGGAGTACTCGTAATTTACCGCGGGGGTGTAATTGTAATACTGGTCGTACAGCAATTCCTCACCGGCCAGAGGTCCGCTGGGGTTCAAGAACGGCTCGCCGGCGACGTAGCCGTCGATGGTGTAGCCGCCGCTTGGAAGCCGGCGCAATTTCACCTGCGAGCCATACTTCTCGGTGGCGCGCTGGAAGGAAGGCGGCAGCGGATAGGATTGCGTCGGGCCGACTTCCAGCACCGCCTCATCCGGCACCTTCCAATGATACTTGCCGCTAAGTAGAGCCTGATACCCTTCGGTCAGGTAATCCTTGTATTGTTGCCAGTTGCGCGTGGTGATTTTCGTGCCGACCGGGAGCGTACGCAGCCCATTTTGCGCCAGCGCCATCCCCATCCACGACACTGCCAGCACTACCCCGAGAATCAAGCCGGCCATTGTGCGAACCATGACGAACGCCCTCCTCTGTAGCCATTGTTGTAATAGCTGTGACCCCAGTTGAGCAGTCGCGCGACTGCGTAAACCTCCTAAGCAAACGAAGCTCATGCGTTCTGCGCCGGCGCAAGATCGAAGAGTTCAAGCGGGGGGTTGCAAATGTCGCTCTGCGTATTGAACAGGAGCGGCTAACGGGGTTGGCGAGGATTCTCGTCTCGTTATCAAGCGTCTGATGGATCGCGCGCATTGCACGACTCCGCCGGCGCACTAAGGTCGCACGTTCTACATCCGTTGGTCAAGCGTGAGCGTACGTCAATGTAACCAAGCAGCATCCCCTTTCCGGTCCCGCGCACAAGCTTGTGCGATTCATCCGGTTCGGCGGCCAACAGTCCTTGGCCTGTGGGAGCGGTTGTATACAGTTTGGAATGCAATGGAGGCACGAATAGCGCCTTCTTTTAAGGCAAATAGCACCGTCAGTGACGAAAAGCAAAGACCCGGAGCTGTCGGAGGCTTGTTCGGTCTCAAGCATCCGGTGGTCGCCGGGGCGAAGTTTTAAGCCACCCGTCGGGCAGCGCCTACGGACGCCGGCCCGGCACTTGGACAGGATTTTAGTCGGCTGATTGTCGCGTGGCAGAGCAGGGCGCATCGTCCGCAGACGCAGCGTTTCCCGCTGTCCTTATTGCGAGGGCACATTGTTATACTGCACTCTGAAGACGGTGATCGGATAGGAGGACGCCGCAAGGGCGAATGCGCTAGCTGGTGAAGATTGCAACCTACAATGTCAACGGTGTCAACGGGCGGCTGCCGGTGCTGCTGCGCTGGCTTTCGGAATCAAAGCCCGATGTCGTGTGCCTTCAGGAACTGAAGGCGCCGCAAGATAAATTTCCGCTGGAAGTCATCCGCGATGCCGGCTACGGCGCGGTATGGCATGGTCAGAAGAGTTTCAACGGCGTGGCGATCCTGGCGCGGGGCCGCGATCCGGTGGAGAATCGCAGAGGCCTGCCCGGCGATCCGGACGACCTCCACAGCCGCTACATCGAAGCGACGATCGGCGGCGTACTGGTCGGCTGTCTTTACCTGCCCAACGGCAACCCCGCGCCGGGTCCCAAGTTCGACTACAAGCTGCGCTGGTTCGAGCGTCTCATGACGCATGCGCAGGATTTGCTCAAGAGGTCGGTGCCGGTTGTGCTGGCCGGCGATTACAACGTGATACCCACCGAACTGGACGTATATAAACCCGAAAACTGGGTGCGCGACGCGCTTTTTCTGCCCGAGGTTCGTCAGGCCTTTGCCCAATTGCTGGCGCCGGGATGGACCGACGCCGTGCGCAAGCTGCATCCGGGCGAACGCATCTACACCTACTGGGATTACTTCCGAAACGCCTGGCAGCGCAACGCGGGACTGCGCATCGACCATCTCCTGCTCAGCCCGTCAGTCGCTCCCCGGCTGGTGGCGGCGGAGGTCGATCGCGAAGTTCGCGGCTGGGAGAAGACCAGCGATCACGCGCCGGTGTGGGTGGAAATCGCGGACAGCGCCGCAGGCTGAGTCTCGCGCAGGCTATTGACGGTCGCATCGTGCACGATTGAGCGGCTAGGCGATGCCCTGGGACGAAACATATTATCCCCGTTCGATGCGCAACCTGCCGCCTGAGGTGCGCCGCAAGGCGATCGAGATCGCCAACGCCCTGCTGGAAGAGGGTTACGAGGAGGGCAAGGCGATTCGCATTGCGATTGCCAAAGCCAGGGAGTGGGCCGCACGCGGCGGCGCGGTCTGGCCGCGTTGATCGGCGTGTGGCCGCAGCACGATTGGCGTCGTGCGCAATTTGTTGCTCAGCGCATCAAACGCGCAGGTTTGCCGGCCGGGCGGCCGAACGTTCTGCCGTTGGCAACTGGCGGAGTATACATGCATGTATTCCTCTGGCTTGGGGATTTACTGAGTTACCCCGAGTGGGCAATCTCATAGCGCGCGACGGGCGCCAGCGTCAATTGCAGAGCTGGAGGGCTCGCGTCTGATGATTCCGGCCCATTAAGACAGGTGATAATATCGCGGGCAAACCCAGGAGGTGCGCGATGCCGCTCGATCCGCAAGTCAAGGCGATACTCGACCAGGCAGCCAGCCTGCCGCGCTTCGAGCAGTTGTCGGTCGAAGAGGCGCGCAAGCAGACCATCGAACGCAGCGCGGCGGGCAGCTTGCCGACACTGCCGGTAGCGTCGGTCGTCAATCGGGTCATACCCGGGCCGGGCGGCGAGCTGCCGGTGCGCATCTACACACCAAAGGGCAGCGGACCGTTTGCACTGATGGTGTTCTTTCACGGCAGCGGCTTCGTGATCTGCAATCTCGACACGCACGACGGCGCCTGCCGCAACCTGTGCGGCGGCGCCGGATGTGTCGTGGTGTCGGTTGATTATCGGCTGGCGCCGGAGCACAAATTTCCGGCCGGTCCCGACGACTGTTACGCCGCGACCAAATGGGCCGCCGCGCATGCGTCCGAACTCAACGCCGACGCGTCGCGGATAGTCATCGCCGGCGACAGCGCCGGCGGAAACCTGGCTGCCGTCACCGCCTTGATGGTGCGCGACATGGGCGGTCCGGGGCTGCGCGGTCAACTGCTGATCTATCCGGTTACCGATTACTACCAACCCGGCCATCCCTCCTACGTCGAGAACGCCGAGGGCTACGGCTTGACGGCGGCCGGCATGCGATGGTTCTGGGGCCATTACCTCAACCATGAGGCCGAGGCCGACAATCCCTACGTGTCGCCGTTGCGCGCCGCCAATCTAAGCGGGTTGCCGCCAGCCTTGATCATCACCGCCGAGTACGACGTCTTGCGCGACGAAGGGGAGCGCTACGGCCAACGCCTGGCGCAAGCCGGCGTGCCCACCCGCGTCACGCGCTATGAGGGAATGCATCACGGGTTCTTTCAGATGTACGGCATCGTTGACAAAGCCGGGCAAGCGCTGGAAGAGGTTTGTGCCTGGCTCAAGGAGCGCTGCGCATGATGATCGTACGCACGGCAACGTCGGCCGATGCCGCGGTGTGCGGCCGGATCTGCTACGAGGCGTTCAAGGCGATCGCCGAACAGCACAATTTCCCGCCCGACTTCCCGAGCACCGAGGACGCGGTGCATCTGCTGGCGATGCTGATTGAGCATGCCGGGTTCTACGGGGTCGTGGCAGAGCGCGACGGACAAATCATCGGCAGCAACATTCTCGATGAGCGCAATCCCATCTCGGGCGTGGGTCCGATCACGGTCGACCCGCGCGCGCAGAACGCGGGCGTGGGGCGGCGGCTGATGGCGGCCGTGATCGAACGGTCGCGCCAGCGCGGCTTCGCCGGTATCCGGCTGGTTCAATCCGGCTATCACACCCGCTCGCTGTCGTTGTATCTCAAATTGGGCTTCAACGTTCGCGAGCATCTGTCCTGTATGCAGGGCAACGCGATCAACGCGGCGATACCGGGTCACACGGTGCGCGCCGCCACCTTGGCGGATATCGACGCCTGCAACGATCTGTGCGTGCGCGTCCATGGCCATCATCGCGGCGGCGAACTGCGCGATGCCGTGGAGCAGGGCAACGCGACCGTGGTCGAGCGGATGGGGCGCATTACCGGCTACGCCACGATGATCGCGTTTTTCGCCCACGCCGTGGCGGAAACCAACGACGACCTCAAGGCGTTGATTGCCGCCGCGCGCTCGTTCGGGGGTCCCGGTTTTTTGGTGCCCTCGCGCAACAGCGAGCTTATGCGCTGGTGCCTGGGCCAGGGGTTGCGCGTCATCCAGCCGATGACCCTGATGACGATGGGCCTGTACAACGAACCCGCGGGAGCTTATCTGCCCTCCGTCACATACTGAAAGCCGGACGCGGTCAGGCAGCCGCTTCGCGGTACATCCAGGCTCCAATTTCGGTGCCGATTACAATCGGTATCAGCCCGTAGAGCGACCATAGGGCGGCCAGTTTGAGGCTAAAGAAACGCATCGGCGCAAGCCCGATTACCGGCACCGGGATGACCAGCAACCAAACCGTGAGCGCGGCTGCCAGCGCGGTGGCAGGTCCGGGACCGAAGCGCGGGCGCATCGCGCTGTAAAGCCACAGGGCGAGCAGTCCTTTGAGCAAGTCGTAAACCAAAAAGTACAGCAGAGCCTGCATACTGACATCGCCGCCGCCGCTTCTACCCAGCGCCGCCATCGCCGCGGCCCAACCGGGCTTGAGCAATACGCCATGCACCACGGCATCGCCGGCAAAGCAAATCAGGCCGGCAGCGCCGCCGCCGACCATTATTCGACCGATGTTGACCCTCGCCATCGCAGTCTCCCCGCAGGCCGAGACTCGGGGCTCACGCCCCTTGCAGGAACTCCACGATATTGCCGTCCGGATCGTTGACCATCGCCATGACCACACCGGGCCGGTTTTCCGCTGGCGGCACCAGCAGTTTGATTCCGCTTGCCTCCAGTTGCGCGACCAGGGCGCGCACGTCGGCGACATGAATCGTGAAATATCGCAGGCCATAGCCGCGCCCAGGTCCGCCGCCTACCGGCTTACCCTCCGGTTCGCGATCCATCTTGACCAGCTTGATCAGACTGTTGCCGCACATTAGGCGATACATCCGCCCGCCCCGCACTTCCATCTCGCCCTGGTCCTCCATCCCCAGCATGTCGCGATAAAAGGCCAGCGACCGGGCGGGGTCGGAGATGACGATGCCGAGGTCGATCGATTCTTTGGATAGCTTCACGTTGTTCTCCTTATCAGCGTAAGCCCGCATGGGATGTATCCGGGCACGGCTTGGTTTACATTAGTAAAGATGGAGCTCGAAGCCAAAATTCACGCGCGCGCCGGCGTCGGATCGGAACCGCGCGACATTCGCGATCTGCTCTTGGCGGAACTCGAAGCCTGGGTTATCGCAGCCGGGCAACCGCAATTCAGGGCAAAACAGCTCGCGCAATGGCTTTATGGCCGGCGCGTGGAATCCTTCGACGCGATGGCCAATCTGCCTTTTCCGTTTCGGCAAGACCTAAAGTTATACTTTAACTTATCCCCGGTGCCGGTGGCGGCCGTCAAGCGCTCGGTAGACGGCACCGTCAAGCTCCTGCTGCGGCTGACTGATGGACGCGAGATCGAAAGCGTAATCATTCCAACTCCAGAGCGCACCACGTTGTGCATTTCCAGTCAGGCCGGATGCGCGATGAAATGCGCGTTCTGCGCTACCGCCCGGATGGGCCTGGAGCGCAACCTGAGCGCCGGCGAGATGGTCGCCCAGGTAATCACCGCGTCGCGCTATTTGGAGGCGGGGCAGCATCTGACCAACTATGTGTTCATGGGGATGGGCGAGCCGCTGGGCAACTATCCGCGCCTGCTGCGCGCGCTGACCATCATGACCGCGCCGTGGGGGATGGGGATCTCGCCGCGCCGTATTACGGTTTCGACCGTGGGTCTGGTGCCGATGATCGAAAAGCTGATGGCCGACACGCAGGTGCATCTGGCGGTCTCCCTGACCGCGACCACCAACGAACTGCGCAACAGGCTGGCGCCGATCAATCGCCGCTATCCGCTGGAGCAGTTGCTGGAGTGCTGCCGGCGGCTTGACCTGGGCCGGCGCCGGATCACCTTCGAGTATGTAATGCTGGCCGGCGTCAACGATTCGCCGGCCGATGCGGCGCGCCTGGCGAAGTTGATGGCACCGCTGCGCGCCAAGGTCAATCTGCTCCTGTTTAATCCCTTTCCAGGCGCGGAGTTTACGCCCAGTTCGCGCCAGGCAGTGGAGCGCTTTCAGGCTCATCTCTCCAAGGCCAATTTGACCGCGACCATCCGCGAAAGCCGCGGCCAGGATATCGCCGCCGCCTGCGGCCAACTGCGCGTGGAGCATCAGGGGCAGGCGCACTGAACTGTCATCCGGCCTGCGCCGGTATTTGGCGCCGCTTATCGCAGCCATGATGGTGCCTACGGTCGTGGTTTTGTGGCGGTTGAGGCCGGGCTCTCAAGTGCCGTTCAGGTTGAGTGCAGCGACGAAGGGATCGTGCGCACCAAGGATGCAGAGCTTCAAGTGCAGCGCATCCGGCCGGAGGTGCAAGCCTGCCTGTATTCGCCCCAGCGGCGCCTGGCGGAAGAGATCGGCGCGGGAGGCCGCGAACTGAGCGAAATTCTGGTACGTATCGCAGCCCTGATTGCGGACAACCAGCAGCAGGAAGAACGCCTGCTTCAAATCAGCGATCTTTCCATCAAGCCAGAGGACCGGGCGCAGACTGCGCGATTCTAAACACGCTGATTGCCGCCCGCAGCAGACGCCGCTTTGCGGCGCCCGGCAAGACTGTGGCTGGGTAGCATCGCTGCGGACAATTGGATGCCGTCGGCTTGGCCGGGGCCGCGGCGAGAATTGACTGGGGCGAACAGGGGCGCTCAGCGGCACTATTCACACCCACCTCAGTTCGGTAAGGTAGTGCCCGGTGGAAGGAAGCGCGGCTAATGGCTGGAACGGTAATTGGCGTAATCGGGGGCAGCGGATTTTACTCGATTAGCGGTCTGGAGGGGTTGGAGGAAGTCAAGCTCGATACTCCTTTTGGCACGCCGTCGGACAGCTTTTATCGCGGGCGCTTGGGCGAGGCGCGCGTGGTGTTTCTGGCCCGCCATGGCCGTGGCCATCGCCTGCTGCCCACTGAGATCAACTTTCGCGCCAACATCTATGGCATGAAGCAATTGGGGGTGGAGCATCTGGTGTCGGTCAGTTCCGCCGGCTCCATGCGCGAGGATCTCCATCCGGGTGACTTCCTGGTCCCCGACCAGTTCATCGACCGCACCGACAAGCGCGCCCAAAGCTTCTTCGGCAACGGCATCGTCGGCCACGTATCGCTGGCGGATCCCGTATGCCCTGAGCTGAGTGCGGCGCTGACCCGGGCGGGGCAGGAGGCTGGCGCGCGCATCCGCCAGGGCGGAGTCTACCTTTGCATCGAAGGACCGCAATTCTCCACCCGCGCCGAGTCCAACCTTTACCGCAGTTGGAAGGTCGACGTGATCAGCATGACCGCGATGCAGGAGGCGCGGCTGGCCCGCGAAGCCGAGCTTTGCTACGCGGTGATGGCGCTGGTGACAGACTACGATTGCTGGCATGAGGAAGAACGCGAGGTCGACATCGGCAGCGTGCTGCGGGTGCTCAACGAAAACGTGGCCGTGGCGCAGCGCGTGATCGCCCACCTGGCCCCGACGCTGGCGGGCAAGCCGCGCACCTGCGCCTGCGCCCACGCCCTCAAGGACGCGATTGTCACCGACCGCGCGATGATTCCGCCCCAGCTCGCCGCCGACCTCAGGCCGATTATCGGAAAGTATCTTTAATCCGCCCACCGGGCAGGTTCACCAACTGCGCGCGCGCCGCCATCATCCGGGAGTCCATCATCTGGTAAGCAACATGGGAATCGTCGTAGTAGGCACCATCGGTTACGACACGATCGAGACGCAGACCAACAAGGCGGTGGACGCCTTGGGTGGTTCTGCGACCTATTTTTCACTGGCGGCGCGCTTTTTCGCACCGGTCAGCATGGTGGCGGCGGTCGGCACCGATTTCAAACCCGAGCATCGCGAACTGTTCGCCGAGCGCAGCATCGACTTGCGCGGCCTGGAGACCCGCAAGGGGCAGACCTTCCGCTGGCATGGGCGCTATCACGAGGACATGAACCGGCGCGATACGCTCAACCTGGCGCTCAACGTGTTCGCCGATTTCGTGCCCAATCTGCTGCCCGACCAGCGGCGGGCCGATTACCTGTTTTTGGCCAACATTTCGCCCGAATTGCAGGCCGCGGTACTCGACCAGATGGCCAATCCCAGGGTGGTGGCCGCCGACACCATGAACCATTGGATCGAAAACTGCCGCCCCGACCTGATCAAACTGCTCAGCCGCATCGACATCCTGACGCTTAACGACGAAGAGGCGCGGATGCTGTCGGGCGAGCAGAACCTGGTCAAGGCGGGCAAGGCGATCCTGCGCATGGGACCCAAAACGGCGCTGGTCAAACGCGGCGAGTACGGCGTGCTGCAATTCAGCGAGGAAGGGATGTTCGCGGTGCCCGCCTATCCGCTGGAGGAGGTGCACGACCCCACCGGCGCGGGTGACACCTTCGCCGGGGCGTTCATGGGCTACATTGCGCGCAACGGCCGGCTGACCGAAAGCGCCCGGCGCACAGCGGTCGTCTATGGCAGCGTGATGGCGTCGTACGTGGTGGAGCGGTTTTCGGTGCAGCGCATTCTGGAGCTGACCTGGGACGACGTCGAAGGGCGCTACCGGGCCTTTTTGGAGCTGACGGATTCGCATCATCCGCGATGGACCTCTCCGTAGTCGTCCCGGTCTTCAACGAACAGGACAATCTGCGTCCGCTGCACGCCGAGCTTGACGCGACGCTCAAGTCCATCGGGCGCAGCTACGAAATTGTCTTCGTTGACGACGGCAGCACCGACGCCAGCGCGGCGGTTTTGCGCGAGTTGCGCGCCAGCGACCCGCACTGCCGCGTGATGTGCCTGGCGCTCAACAGCGGCCAGACCGCAGCGCTGGCCTGCGGGCTGCAGAACTCGCGCGGGGCGGTGGTAGTGGCGATCGACGGCGACGGCGAGAACGACCCGGCCGATATCCCGCGCCTGCTGGCCAAGCTGGAGGAAGGCTACGACCTGGTCAGCGGATGGCGGCGGGAGCGCTGGAAGGGATCGCCGCTGACACGCCGCTTGCCCTCGCGCGCCGCCAACGCGCTGATCTCGCGCATGACCGGGGTAGCCCTGCACGACTACGGATGCACGCTCAAGGCGTATCGGGGCGAGTTGGCGCGCCGGATGCGGCTGTACGGCGAGATGCATCGCTTCGTGCCCGCCATCGCCGCCCAATTCGGCGCGCGGATCGCGGAGTTGGAAGTCAATTTCCGTCCCCGCCGCACCGGCGCGTCCAAGTACGGGCTGGGCCGGATCATCCACACCTTCCTGGATCTCATCACGCTGCTGTTCCTGTCGGGCTACGGCACGCGTCCGATTCAAGCCTTTGGCGCAATCGGCCTGGTGCTGGCCGCCTTGGGCGGTATCTGGACAACCGTGCTGGTGTTCGAAAAGATAGTACTAGGCTATCGGCTCGGCTCGCGGCCGGCGTTGCTGCTGGCGGTGCTGCTGGTGGTGGTTGGGGTGCAATTCATCAGTCTGGGGCTGTTGGGCGAGATGCTGGCCCGGACTTATCACGAATCCCAGGACAAACCGATTTACATCGTCAAAGAGGAATTTTAGACAACTCTCTATGAATATAGCGATCATCGGTGCGGGCTACGTAGGCCTGGTTACGGGGACCTGTTTTGCCGAAAGCGGCAACGAGGTGGTTTGTGTCGACATCGACCGCGCGCGCATCGAGCGCCTGCGCGAGGGCGAGGTGCCGTTCTATGAGCCCGGCCTGGCGGAGCTGGTCAAGCGCAACCTCAAGGACGGCCGCCTGACGTTCGAAACCGAACTGGCTCCGGCGGTGGCGCGCTCGATGATCACGTTCATCACGGTGGGCACACCGATGGACGCGGCGGGGGCCGCCGATCTCGGGGCCGTGTTCAAGGCCGCCGAGGAGATCGGGCGTGCGATCAGCGGCTACCACATCGTGGTGGTCAAGAGCACAGTGCCGGTGGGCACCAACGACAAGGTCGAGGAAATCGTGGCGCGCTACGCCGGCGACGATTTCGACGTCTGCTCGGTGCCCGAGTTTTTGAAGGAAGGTTCGGCCATCGAGGACTTCACCCGCCCCGACCGGGTGATTATCGGCTCGCACAGCGAGCGTGCGACCGCGATTCTGCGCGAGCTGCACTCGCCGTTTTTGCGCACCGACAATCCGGTTTTGGTGATGGACCGCCGCTCGGCCGAACTCTCCAAGTATGCGTGCAACTCGATGCTGGCGCTGCGCATCTCGTTCATCAACGAGATCGCCAATTTGTGCGAGGCGGTGGGCGCGGAAATCACCCACGTGCGGCGCGGGTTGAGCTCCGACCGCCGCATCGGGTCGGCTTTCCTGTTTCCGGGAATCGGCTACGGCGGATCGTGCTTTCCCAAGGACGTGCAGGCTCTGATTCGCACCGGGCGCGAGTACAACGTCAATTTCCGCTTGCTGGAGGCTGCCGAGGAGGTCAATCAGAAGCAGAAGTCGCTGCTGGTGGAGCGCGTCAAGGGGTATTTTGCCGGCGATTTGCGGGGCCGTACGCTGGCGCTTTGGGGGCTGGCGTTCAAACCGCGCACCGACGACATGCGCGAGGCGCCCGCGATCACCGTGATCGAATCGCTGCTGGCGGCGGGCGCGCAGATTCGCGTCCACGACCCCGAGGCGATGGGCAACGCGCGGCGCATCTTCGGCGACCGCATCAGCTACCACACCCTCAACTACGACGCACTTCAGGGTGCCGACGCGCTGCTGATCTGCACCGAATGGAACGAGTTCCGCCATCCCAACTTCCAGCGCATCCGGGAGTACCTCAAGCAGCCGGTCATCTTCGACGGCCGCAACCTCTATGATCCCGAGCTGATGAAGGCACTGCACTTTACCTACTACTCGATCGGCCGGCGGCCGATCTAAGGGGGGACGGCGGCGATGCGCATTCTGGTGACCGGCGGAGCCGGCTTTATCGGTTCGCACACGGTGGACGCGTTGGTGGAGCGTTCCCACGACGTGTCGATTATCGACGACCTTTCCTCAGGCAAGCGCGGGCAGGTCAACGCGCGCGCCCGCTTCCATCAGGCCGATCTGCGCGATGCGCGGCGGATCGACGAAATCGTCGGCCAGGAACGGCCCGAAGTGATCTACCATCTGGCGGCCCAGATGGATGTGCGGCGTTCGGTCGCCGATCCTGCCTTCGACGCGCAAGTCAACCTGCTGGGGCTGCTCAACCTGATGGAGGCGGCGCGTGGGCGCGGACTGCGCCGGGTCATCTTCGCCTCCTCGGGCGGGGCGATTTACGGCGAGCAGGACGTCTTTCCCTGTGACGAGGACCATCCCTGCCGCCCGGTCAGCCCCTACGGAGTGGCCAAGCTGGCCAGCGAACGCTACCTGTTCTTCTATCGCAACGAATACGGAATCGGGTACACGGCGCTGCGTTATGCCAACGTCTACGGCCCGCGTCAGGACCCCCACGGTGAGGCGGGCGTGGTGGCGATTTTCTGCGGGCGGCTGCTCGGCGGCGAATCCTGCACCATTTACGGCGACGGCTGCCAGACGCGCGATTACGTCTATGTGGGCGACGTGGCGGCGGCCAACATCGCCGCCCTGGAATATCAGGTTGACGGCGCCTTCAACATCGGGACCGGCATTGAAACCGACGTCAACCGCCTGTACAACGAATTGGCGCTGCTGGCCGGTGCGCGCAAAGCGGCGGTGTACGGTCCGGCACGGCCGGGCGAGCAGCGCCGTTCGGTTATCTCCCCGGCGCGGGCCGGGCAGAAGCTGGGATGGCAGCCGCGGATGGCGTTGCGCGACGGACTGGCCGCCACCTTCGAATATTTTCGTCAGGGTGCCGTTGCACCCCGGTAGTACGCGCCGCGAATCGGTGGCACAATAATGAGTCACTTGTCCGCATCAGGGCCTGCCCCGAACCGGCGTCCCGCGCGATGACCAAAACCGAACTGCTGCGCAATTTCTCGATTATCGCTCACATCGATCACGGCAAGTCGACGCTCGCCGATCGTCTGCTGGAGCGCACCGGTGCGCTGTCGGCGCGCGAAAGCCGCGAGCAGTTTTTGGATTCGATGGACCTCGAGCGCGAGCGCGGCATCACCATCAAGGCCCGGGCCGTGCGGCTTTCCTACCGCGCTCCCGACGGCCTGACCTACATCCTCAACCTGATTGATACTCCCGGCCACGTCGATTTCGCCTACGAAGTGTCGCGCAGCCTGGCCGCCTGCGAAGGCGCCCTGCTGGTGGTAGACGCCAGTCAGGGGGTGGAGGCGCAGACCCTGGCCAACGTGTACATGGCGTTGGACAACGGACTTGAGATTGTGCCGGTTATCAACAAGATTGACCTGCCCGGGGCCGACATCGAGCGCACCCGCGCCCAGATCGAGGAGGTGATCGGGCTTTCCGCCGCCGACGCGATCCTGACCAGCGCCAAGGAGGGCATCGGCATCGACGACGTGCTTGAGGCCATCGTGCATCGCTTTCCACCGCCGCCCGACACCCGCGGCAAGCCGCTGCGCGCGCTCATCTTCGATAGCTGGTACGACGCTTACGAGGGCGCGATCAGCTTGGTACGGGTGGTGGACGGCGAGATCCGCCGCGGCATGAAGATCCGCCTGATGGCGACCAACAAGGTG
This sequence comes from Pseudomonadota bacterium, assembly GCA_021325025.1. Classification (GTDB taxonomy): domain Bacteria; phylum Desulfobacterota; class Binatia; order Binatales; family Binataceae; genus JAJPJA01. The sequence goes on from JAJPHZ010000018.1 coordinate 70,258, forward strand.
GGCGAAGTGACGCGTCTGGGATGCTTCACGCCGCACGAGGAGGCCGCTGAATCGCTGGGACCGGGCGAGGTCGGCTTTGTGGTGGCGGGCATCAAGACCGTGGCCGACCTGCGGGTCGGCGATACGCTGACCGATGCCGACGCGCCCGCCCAGCAGCCGCTGGCCGGCTTCAAGGAACTCAAGCCCATGGTGTTCGCCGGGCTGTATCCGACCGAGGCCAACCAATACGGCGCGCTACGCGATGCGGTGGAGAAACTGCGCCTGAATGACGCCAGCCTGATTTTCGAGCCGGAAACCTCCCAGGCGCTGGGCTTCGGTTTTCGCGCCGGTTTTTTGGGCCTGCTGCACATGGAAATCGCCCAGGAGCGGCTGGAGCGGGAGTTCGGACTGGACCTGATCATCACCGCGCCCACGGTGGCTTACCGCGTGCGCACCACCGACGGCCGCCAAATCATGGTCGACAATCCCTCGCTGCTGCCGCCGGAAAACGAGATCGAAGCGATCGAAGAGCCGTTTATCCTGGCCTCGATCCATACGCCCGAGGAGTGTTTGGGCGCGCTCTTCAAGCTGTGCGAGGACAAACGCGGCGTCCAGCACGATCTGAAGTACCTGGGCAACAAACGGGTCATCCTGCGCTATGAGCTGCCGCTGGCCGAAGTGGTTTTTGATTTCTATGATCGGCTTAAGTCGGTAAGTCGGGGCTATGCCTCGCTGGATTACGATTTTCTGGACTTTCGACCCGAAGCTTTGGTTAAACTTGACGTAAGAATCAACGGCGAGGTGGTGGACGCCTTGTCGATCATCGTGCACCGGGACAAGGCCTACGAACGGGGCAGGGCACTGTGCGAGAAGATGCGGCAATTGATTCCGCGCCAGATGTTCGAGGTGGCGATCCAGGCCGCCATCGGCGCCCGCATCATCGCCCGCGAAAGCGTCAAACCGTTGCGCAAGAACGTAACCGCCAAATGCTATGGCGGCGATATCACTCGCAAGCGCAAACTGTTGGAAAAACAGAAGGAAGGAAAGAGACGGATGAAGCAGGTGGGACGGGTGGAAATCCCGCAGGAAGCCTTCCTGGCGCTGCTCAAGATGGGGGAATAGATGGCAGAACCACTGCACATGTCCCGGAACGACAAACCCGCCATGCCGCCTGCCGAGACCGCGCCGCCGCCGCCCAAGTCGGTTTTCCGCGAGTACGCCGAAGCCTTCGGCATCGCGATCATCCTGGCGCTCATCATCCGCACCTTCTTCATCCAGGCCTACAAGATACCCTCGGGCTCGATGGAGCCGACGCTGCTGATCGGCGACCACATACTTGTCAACAAGCTGATTTACGGCCTGCGCATGCCCGATTCGCTCTTCGGCGTGCGTCCTATGGCAAGTCTAATCCCCTACGGAGAGTATCTGTTTCGGCTCGAGCCGGTCCATCGCGGCGACGTCGTGGTGTTTGTCTTTCCGCCCGATCCGACCAAGGACTTCATCAAGCGGGTGATTGCGGTGGGCGGCGATACGGTTGAAGTGCGGGACAAATCCGTCTATTTAAATGGCCGTAAAATGGATGACCCGCATGCCTATTATGAGCAGGCGGAAAGCGGGGTGCGTATCGCGCCGCGCGACCGTTTTGGCCCGGTGGTCGTACCGCGGGGCAAGGTTTTCGTGATGGGCGACAACCGCGACCGCAGCTATGACAGCCGTTTCTGGGGCTTCGTTGACGACAACAACGTCGAGGGCCGCGCCATGATCATCTACTGGTCATGGGATTCCGACAGCAGTTCCTTTATCCCGATCCGCTGGGATCGGTTCGGACAGATCGTACGCTAAGCAAGGGGACGGGAGTTAAGCCGGTGGGCGAAGAGGCGGTGGATAAGGTCACGATGCTGCTGGAGCAGCTCAGTTCACGCTTTGAACTGGTGGTCGAGGTGGCGGAAGGGTTCAGCGGCCGGCTGCAGTCGCTGCACGAGGAGATGCTCTCCCAGTTCAGCGAAGTGGGCAAGCAAATCCGCTTCCTGTCCGATCAGATCGGCGACAATCGCGAGCGCCTGATGGCGGCGCGCTCGGATTTGGCCGCCGAAATCGTGCGGCTCAACGAGGCCCTGGGCGCCACGCGCGTCCAGATCCGGCAGGACATCGCGGGCTTCGAGGACCTCAAGACCGCCATCGACCGGCTCGGCTCGGCTCCGCCGGCGATGCCTGCGGCGCTGGGCGAGCAACTGACGCAAATCCTCAAAGAAGCCCATCAGCGGCTGAGCGCCGAGATGGACAAACGCGCCGCCGAACTGCAGCGCGAGGTTTCCCGCCGTCTGAACGAGTTGTCGGCCCGCAGCACAGAGGGCGCCGCGGCCGCCGGCGCCGAGGGACTGGCTGCGGAAGTGCGCAATGAAGTCAAGGCCACGCACAAGGCGCTGACCTCCCTGGCCAAGAAATTCGAGCGCTTCGATGACAAGATCACCGTCCAGGTCAAGGATCACGACCAGCGCCTGCGCAAACTCGAGCGCCAGGCCCGCGGCTGAACCCAGCGACCGGCCGCATAGCGCGGCTTTCAGACATCAAAATAATGGGTGGGCCGCGGTGCCCGCCGTCGTCGCGCGGGCGTTGCGCCCGCGCCTCCTTTCCTGAGTTGAAACACCCGCCGCCAAATGGCGGTGCACGGCGGCCCGTTCATTTCAGAAAAAAGCTACCAGTAGTAGCGATGGTAATGATGATAATAGTGGCGCCGATGGTACGTCGGCCGGGGCGCGGGGATTTGTGCGGCGCCCAGCACTGACGAATGGGCCAGGTGCGCGGCGAAGTTACGTGCGTAGGCCGCGGCCAGCGCCGGGTCGTCAATCACCAGCAGATTCTCGGCGTTGCGCGACTCGGCCGCCTTGGTGAAGTTGAAGCTGCCCGTTATCACCAGCGCTTGATCGATCACCATCACCTTGTTGTGCGCGATGCCGGGCTTGTGAAAGCTGTCGACAAAGACCGCCACACCGCCCGCCGCCAGTTCGCCCACCATCGAACCGGTCTCCTTGAGCGCGTCCGGGTCGAATATCGCCCGGACCTCCACACCGCGCCGATGCGCCGCCACCAGCGCCGATTCGATCCGCGGCGCGGTCATTTCGTAGGCCTGCACCAGGATTTGCCGGCGGGCGCCGTGGATCGCGTCGGTGATCATCCGCGTGCATCCACCATCTGGGGAGAAACAGACTTGCCATGATGCGGCAGGCCGGGTTTCCTCAGCCCCACCAACGCTCGACGGCCAGCACGATAACAAAAGCGAAGTCAGCATCAAGGCCAGAATGGGTGCCGCTGCGGAATGATCGGACACCCTCTCCTTTGCCCTCTCACTGGTCAGCAAGAGAGGGAAGGAATGCGTCAGGAAAGATAAACGACAGCGTACTTTCACTGGTACCCGTGGGTCGCAGTCAAAAGTTGATTGGACTGTTAACACCTTGTCGATTTTCGATTCAACAATCTCTTTGCGCAAACTGCGACCTTCTCCCTGTCGCTCATACTCCCAATCTGGAGGCATCATCATGCAGTAAAAAGCAATCGGAATGAACGAATTCCAAGGCAGAGGCGGCGTCTCGTCGGCTTTGATCGAGTTATCAAAACCGGACACAACTCACTCTGGAAGCGCAACCCGCATCTGGTATATCCGGGCAACGCGATGGCCTGAACAGCGCCTATCGCACCCAAAAGCGCTCGACATGGCACAGCCGCTTGGCCCATTAGGCTGAGACTGAAATAGTTACTTGGCGCTTGCATTCGCGACAACCAGTAAAGGAGGGGTTCGCCGTGAAAGTCTCGAAGTGCCTGCTGCAAGCCGCACCCGCCACATCGATAGCGCGGGGGGGGGACACCGCTTAGTTTTCAGCCACTCCGCCGGACATGACCGTCAACCTCCTGACGGGCCTGAACATCGACGAATACTTCAGCCGCACGGATTCCAGCGGCGCACTGAGCATGCTGCGCGACGCGTTGGGCTCGACCATTGCGCTGACCAACTACCGGCGCCATCGGCACGGCGTACGCATCCGGCTCCACTTCATGCCCGGCGGCGCAGCGCGGCTCAACCTGGTGGAGCGCTGCTTTGCCCTGATCACCGGGCGGGCCATTCGCCGCGGCAGCTTCGACAGCGTGACCCCGCCGGAAGCCAGCCATAACGCGCTGGCTGGCACAGTGGAACGACAATGCCCGGGCCGTTTCGCTGGACCAAATCGGCCGCGCAGATTGAACGCAGCATCCGCAACGCTGCACTTATTTGCGAGACGGGCACTGACGTCATCCACGAACCATCCGCCAGGGCGTAAAGGGGGCCGCTGTGCCCGGCCTCCTTTCCGAGTTGAGGAACGGCTGCCACTGCAATGGCGGGCGCGGCGCGCCCCACTTCGGAAAAGCGCATCCGGATCGTATATCGACCGGACCTCCACACCCGAGGCGCCGATTCGCTCCGCGGTGAAGTCATCCGATAGGCCTGGACCGGGATTTGCCGGCGTGCACAGTGAGCGTGCAGCAACACGAGATGAGGAAGGGGAGTATCGATGTTGGTGCGGCGATCTTCGGAATTTCGATACCTGGCGCTCCAGGCAGCGCCAGGTGCTGCGGACCCTCACTTGGCGCTGCGCGCCGGCCTCTCCCCTCCGGGAGAGGCCAATCCAACCCTGACCGGGCGAAAATCGCCTCTCCGCTGTGTAGAGAGGGCATCCTGCGGCGGAATCGGCAGTCACGAGGGTAAAGCAATGGTCCTTTATCTTCACGCTGCTGGACGCGCCCGCTGTGAAATCGCGATTCAGGCTTAGGAGGCAGCAGGTGCGCTTACCAAAACCAACACTTGTTGACAGTTTCAGTTGGTGGCGCGGGAGATCGCCTTGACTGGTGCTTGCCGCAGCCGTTAGCCTGTTTGGCAGAACCGGCCGGAGCCGAGCGTTCAAAATGGCCGGCCGCAACCTTTTAAGTTCGTCCCGGAGAGGACGAGAAGGGTAAATCAAGTGGTAGTACAGCATCAGCTCCCCGACTGCGCCTGCAGCCGGGGATTTTTTTGGTCCCGGCGCCGGTGAGCGCGGGCAATCAGACGGTCCTGGACGCCGCCGCTGTTGCGCGCTGCGTCAAGCGCCTGGCGCACGAAATCGTCGAGCACAACCCTGGTATCGACGGCCTGGCCCTGGTGGGTATCGTGCGTCGCGGCGCCACACTGGCGCAGCGGCTCAAATCGGCGCTGGCGGCAATCTCCGGCGCCGACATCCCAATCGGCACGCTGGATATCTCGCTCTACCGCGACGACAACCGTTCGGGCAGCGGCGACCCGCGGCTGCTGGCGCGTGAAATCCCGTTTTCGCTCGACGGCAAGCGCGTGGTGCTGGTGGACGACGTGCTCTACACCGGACGCACCGTGCGGGCCGCGCTGGATGCGATGGCGGACCTGGGGCGCCCCGAGTCAATCCAGCTTGCCGTGCTGGTGGACCGCGGCGAGCGCGAGTTGCCAATCAAGGCTGATTTTGTGGGCAAGAACGTCGCCGCGCCGCGCGGCCAGCGGGTGTTCGTGCGGCTGGCGGAAACGGACGGAACCGACGCGGTGTTGATGGGAGGGGCAAAGTAACCGGCGTGCGAGTCGCGCCAAAGGCCTTCATCGAAGACAATGCTGCGCCTGCCCAAGTTTGACATCGTTTCGATCGACGATCTGTCGCTCGGCGAGATCGAGCGGATTTTCGTGCTGGCCGACGAGTTCGCCGCGCAACTGGAAACCGGCGAACGGCTGCGCATCGCTGACGGCATCATCATGGCCACCCTCTTCTATGAGCCCTCCACGCGCACGCGGCTGAGCTTCGAAGCGGCGGCCCATCGCCTGGGCGGCTCGGTCATCAGTTCGGCCTCGATGGATGCCAGTTCCGCGGCCAAGGGCGAGACTTTGGCCGACACGGTGCGGGTGGTCAGCGGCTATGCCGACCTGATCGTGATCCGCCATCCCTACGACGGCGCGGCGCGGGTGGCGGCCGATTACGCGCGCTGCCCGGTGATCAACGCCGGCGACGGCAGCCGCGAACATCCCACCCAGACCCTGTGCGATCTCTACATCCTGCGCAAGAAGAAGGGGCATCTGCGCGGACTTACGGTTGCGATCTGCGGGGACCTGAAGTTTGGCCGCACGGTGCATTCGTTGATCTATGCGCTGGCACGCTTCGGCGCCAATGTCGTCACGGTGCCCAATCGCGGCATGGAAGTGCCCGACTACGTGCTGGCACGCCTGGCGGTGGAGCGCAACTACAGCTTTTCCACCGTCAGCTTAAGCGAGCTGAAGTCGCTGGCGGGCGGACTGGACGCGATGTATCTGACTCCCAGCGCGCCGCATCAGATGGCGCTGTTCACGGGCGAGATGCCGGTCATCAAGTCCGCACCGGCGCCGGGACCGGCGGCACTGGACGCCTTTTACGTCACGCGCTTTCAGCGCGAGCGGCGCACCGGGCAGGAACGCGAACAAGCCGAGTACGTCCATTTCGACGCCCGCGCGCTCAAAACCAGCCGTACCGCGGAGGCGGTGGTGATGCACCCGCTGCCGCGCACCGATGAGCTGGCCTACGAGCTGGACACCGACCCGCGCGCAGTTTACTTCGAGCAGGCCGCGGCGGGCGTGCCGGTGCGGATGGCGCTGATTGCGTGGCTGCTGGAGAACGCCGGCGCCGCGCGGGCCAGGGCCGCCGCGCCGCCCCTGATCCTGAAGGCGGAAAATGCGCCGCCTTGTTCCAATCCCAATTGTATCAGCCGTCATGAAAGCCGCTACCTGCGCCCGCGCTTCAAACCCGCGCCCGCCGTCAGCCGCTCCGAGCTGTGCCTGCGCTGCGAATTCTGCGAGCGCGAACTCAAGGTCCAGTACGTGGGTCATGCGCGCAGCCGCCGCTATTACCGCTTCGACGAAAGCCTGCTCGGCTACGTCCGCCAATGGCTGGAGGATGGCACCCTGGTGGTGTTCGAGACCGTCAAGCAGGCCGAAGAAGCGGGCTACGAACCCTACCGGCGCGGTCCCCAGCGCGAGATCATGAATGCGGATGAAATCTCCCGGGCGGTGGAGACGATCGCCGCCCAGGTCATCCGCGACCTGCCCGACCTGACGCGCGTCAGCGTGGTGGGAATCGTCAGCCACGGCGCAGTGCTGGCGATGCGGATATGCGAGATGATCGAGCGCCAAAGCGGGGTGCGCATTCCATGTGCCGCACTTGACGTCTTTCGCGGTTACGACGGCCTGCAGCCGCTGGGCGGCGCGCACAGCTTCGAGGTCGAGGACCGCGTCATCGTGCTGACCGACGACGTGATCAACAGCGGATGGACGGTGCAGCGCGCGATGACCACGTTGTGGAAGATGGGCCGTCCGGCCGCAATGCGGCTGGCGGTGCTGGTCGACCGCGGCCATCGCGCCGTACCGATCCGCCCCAACTACGTCGGCAAGAATGTTCCCACCGCGCGCAACGAGCGCGTCCAGGTGCGGCTGGGCGAGCCGGCCGAAGACGGCGGCGTCAAGCCCGCCGACCGCGTCATGCTCTACTCGATGGTGGAGTCGCTCAAGGAGGCAGCCGAAAGCGCGTGACGGAGTTGCTGATTTCCGCCGGGGTGGTCATCGATCCGGCCTCAGGGCTGGAGGCGCCGCGCGATGTGCTGGTGCGCGGCGGACGGATCGCGGCCATTGCGCCGGCGGGGGCGCTCAGACCCGGCCCCGGCGCCGAGGTGATCGCGGCCGATCGATGCTGGGTTGTGCCGGGACTGATCGACGTGCATACGCATCTGCGCGACCCCGGCTTCCCGCACAAGGAGACCATCGAGAGCGGATTGCGCGCCGCCGCGGCGGGGGGTTTCGTTGCGGTGGCCGCGATGGCCAACACCGAACCGGTCAACGATTGCCCCGCAATCACCGCCTACATGCTGGCGCGCGCTGCCGAGGTCAGGGCCGCGGCGCTGATTGCAGTCGGCGCCGTGAGCAGGGGCCTTAAGGGAATCGAGGCGGCTGATTACGACGCGCTGGCCGCGGCCGGTGTGCGGATGCTGTCCGACGACGGCATGCCGGTGGACAACACCGCTCTGCTGACTCACGCGCTTGAGTCGGCAAAGCGGCTGGGACTGGCTATATCGCTGCATGAGGAAGATCGCGACCTGGCTTGCGGCGGAGCGATCAACTTAGGCCCGGTGGCGCGCACGCTGGGCGTGCCAGGGGTTCCGCCCACAGCGGAAAGCGAACGCGTGCGCCGCGACCTGGAGCTGGCCCTCAAGGCCGGCGCGCCGGTGCATATCGCGCACCTGTCGACCCGCGAATCCATCGAACTGGTGCGCGCCGCGCGCCGGCGCGGCGGCCATGTCACCTGCGAAGCGACACCCCATCATTTTTCGCTCGACTCAAGTGCCGTGCTGGAATTCGGCGCCGACGCCAAGATGAATCCGCCGCTGCGCGATGCAGCCGACGTCGAAGCCTTGCATGACGCGCTTGCCGACGGCACCATCGACATGATCGCCACCGACCATGCTCCTCATGATCCCGGCTCGAAGTCCGTGTCGGAACTGACAGGATGCTTCGGGCGCGAGCACCGGGAATGGCCGCTGCGCGCCGAGCAGGCGCGGGCATTTGCGGCGGCGGCCAACGGCGTAATCGGATTGCAGACCGCAGTGGGACTGGCGCTGGACCTGGTCCATCGCGGGCGCATCGGCAAATTGCGCCTGGTCGAGCTGATGTCGCTTGCCCCCGCGCGATTGCTCAGGCTGGAGGGTGGGCGGCTTCGCGAAGGAGGTCCAGCCGACATAACCGTCATCGATCCGAATCTTGAATGGCGGGTCGCGCCGGAGGAGTTGCTGTCGCGCAGCCGCAACTCGCCGTTCATCGGCCGGCGGCTGAAGGGCAGGGCGGTGCTGACAATTGTCAAGGGCGAGGTGGTCTTCCATCTTTCCCCTCCGCCGCAGTCAGTTGTGGCAGAGGGCTAGGCTGAGGGTTCCGGAACGCTTCAATCACCAATGAGCAACGAGCAAAAACAACCGGCGATACTGGCCCTGGCCGACGGGCGCATCTTCGAGGGCCTCGCCTTCGGCGCGATCGGTGAGACCGTGGGCGAGGTGGTATTCAACACCGCGATGAGCGGCTACCAGGAAGTGCTGACCGATCCTTCATACAAGGGACAACTGGTCTGCATGACCTATCCGGAGATCGGCAACGTCGGGGTGAATGAAGAGGATACCGAATCGCGCCGCATCTACGTCGAAGGCTTCATCGTCAAGCATTACTGGCCGCGGCCGTCCAACTGGCGCGCGCAGATGACGCTGGGCGAGTACCTGAGTCAGGCCGGGGTGGTGGGTATCCAAGGAATCGACACGCGCGCGCTGGTGCGTCACATCCGGACCTGCGGCGCGCAGGAAGCGGTTATCTCCAGCGTCGACCTCGATCCGGAAAGCCTGGTGCGCAAGGCAAAGGCGTCGCCCGGGCTGGTCGGACGGGACCTGGTCAAAGAGGTGACGTGCCGGGAAGCATACGACTGGGAGGTCGGCCAATGGGAACTGGGTGGCGGCTACCGGCGTCCGGCACTTAAGGACGCGCCCCTGGTGGTCGCGATGGATTACGGCATCAAGCGCAACATCCTGCGCTTGTTGGTCTCCAACGGCTTGCGCGTGCGCGTGCTGCCCGCCAACGCGACCGCCGCCGACATCCTGGCCTGCAATCCCGACGGCGTGTTTCTGTCCAACGGGCCCGCCGATCCCGCGGCCCTGCCTTATGCCAGCGAGGCGGTGCGCGGCGTGCTGGGCAAAAAGCCCGTGTTCGGCATCTGCCTGGGCCATCAGATTTTGGGCCTCGCGATCGGCGGCGCGACCTACAAGCTCAACTTCGGCCATCACGGCGCCAATCATCCGGTCAAGGATCTGAGCACCGGGCGCGTGGAGATCACCTCGCAAAATCATGGCTTTGCGGTCGACGCCGACTCGGTGGCAGGACACGCCGAGATCTCCCATCTCAATCTCAATGACCATACGGTCGAGGGGCTGCGCGGGCAGGGCGTGCCGTTTTTCTCCGTGCAGTACCATCCCGAGGCATCGCCCGGTCCGCATGATTCGGGCTATCTGTTTAAACGTTTTCGCCGGCTCATTGAGGCCTTTCCCCGCGATGGCGCGGAGGCGCTCGACCGCGTGCTGGCCGCAGAAAAAGAGAGCGCTTAAGTCACGTGCCGCTGCGCAAGGATTTGAAATCGATATTGTTGATCGGCTCGGGCCCGATCGTAATCGGTCAGGCGTGCGAGTTCGACTATTCGGGCACGCAGGCGCTCAAGGCGCTCAAGGAGGAAGGGCTGCGGCTGATCCTGCTCAACTCCAATCCGGCCACCATCATGACCGACCCCGAGTTCGCCGACCGAACTTATATCGAGCCGATGACGGTGGCGAGCGTGGAAGGGATTTTGGCGCGCGAACGGCCCGACGCCATTTTGCCCACGCTGGGCGGCCAGACCGCGCTCAACCTGGCGTTGGAGCTGGCCGAGGCAGGAGTGCTGGAGCGCTACGGCGTGCGGCTGATCGGCGCCAGTATCGAAGCGATCAAGAAGGCCGAAGACCGCGACCTGTTCAAGCAGGCGATGGTGAGGATCGGGCTGGAAGTGCCGGCCTCTGCAATTGCGCATTCCGTCCAGGAAGCCGAAGCGGTGCGCGCCCGATTAGGCCTGCCGGTGATCATCCGGCCCTCGCGCACGTTGGGCGGGACGGGAGGCTCAATCGCGCGCAGCGCCGAAGACTTCCGCGCCAAGGTCGCGTGGGGACTGGATGCCTCGCCCAACCACGAAATCCTGATCGAGCAGTCGGTCGAGGGCTGGAAGGAATTCGAGCTGGAGGTGATGCGCGACGGGGCCGACAACGTCGTGATCGTCTGCTCGATCGAAAATCTGGATCCGATGGGCGTGCACACCGGCGACTCGATTACCGTGGCGCCGGCGCAGACGCTGACCGACAAGGAATACCAGATCATGCGCGACGCCGCACTGCGCATCATCCGCGAAATCGGCGTCGACACCGGCGGTTCCAACATCCAGTTCGCGGTCCATCCGCAAAGCGGCCGGATGGTCGTAATCGAGATGAATCCGCGTGTGTCGCGCAGCTCGGCGCTGGCCTCCAAGGCGACCGGCTTTCCGATCGCCAAGATCGCAGCGCGCCTTGCGGTCGGCTACCGGCTGGACGAGATCGCCAACGACATCACGCGTCAGACACCGGCCTGCTTCGAGCCCACCATCGACTACGTCGTCACCAAGATTCCGCGCTTTACCTTCGAGAAATTTCCCGGCGCGGTCGATGAGCTGGGTCCGCAGATGAAATCGGTGGGCGAGGTGATGGCGATCGGACGGACGTTCGCCGAATCGCTGCACAAGGCCTTGCGCTCGCTGGAAACCGGCTCCCACGGCTTCGAGAGCCGCGTCGGCGGCAAGGATCGCGAAGCGGCGCTCGAGGAGATCCGCGCGCGGCTGATTACACCCAACAGCCAGCGCCTGTACTACCTGGCTGACGGCTTGCGGTTGGGGATGACGGTCGGCGAAATCGCCCGGCTCAGCGGTATCGACCCCTGGTTTATCGACGGCATCGCCAAGATCATCGGCACCGAAGCGCGCCTGCGCAGCCAGCCGCTGGACGCGGCTGGGCTGCGCCAGGCCAAGGAGCTGGGCTTTGCCGATCGGCGGATCGCGGAGTTGGCGGGACTCGAGGAGGCCGAGGTCGCCCGGCGCCGGCAGGCGGCACGAATCAAGCCGGTATTCAAGACCGTCGACACCTGCGCGGCGGAGTTCCAGGCCTTCACGCCCTATCTCTATTCCTCTTACGACGGCGAGGACGAAGCCGATCCCAGCGCGCGCAAAAAGATCATCATCCTGGGCGCGGGCCCCAATCGTATCGGACAGGGACTGGAGTTCGACTACTGCTGCGTGCATGCCAGTTTCGCGCTGCGCGAGGACGGCTTCGAGACCATCATGGTCAACTGCAACCCCGAGACGGTGTCGACCGACTATGATACTTCGGACCGGTTGTACTTCGAGCCACTGGTGTTTGAAGACGTGCTGGCGATCGTCCAGCGCGAAAAGCCGCTGGGCGTGATCGTGCAGTTCGGCGGTCAGACGCCGCTCAAGCTGGCGGTCGCACTGGAGCGCGCCGGGGTGCCGATCCTGGGCACGCCGCCCGACGCGATCGACCGCGCCGAGGATCGCGAGCGCTTCAATGCGATGGTGCACAAGCTGGGCCTGCGCCAGCCCCAGGGCGTGCTGGCCCGCGGCATCAAGGAAGCGGTTGCCGGCGCTGCTCGCATCGGCTACCCGGTGCTAATCCGGCCCTCTTACGTGCTCGGCGGGCGTGCGATGGAGATCGTCCAGGACGAGGCGGCACTGCACGCTTACGTCGAGCACGCCCTGGCCGCCTCGGGCGACAAGCCGCTGCTAATCGACAAGTATCTCGAAGGCGCGATCGAGATGGACGTCGACGCGATTGCCGACGGCGAGACGGTGGTGGTGGGCGGAGTGATGGAGCACATCGAGCACGCCGGTATCCATTCGGGCGACAGCGCCTGCGTGCTGCCGCCGCACACACTGAGCGCCGAAGTCGTCGCCGAGCTGATGCGCCAGACCAAGCTGTTGGCGCACGAACTTGGTGTGCGCGGCCTGATTAACGTGCAGTACGCATTGTATCAGGGCGAGTTGTACATCCTGGAGGTCAACCCGCGCGCCTCGCGCACGATTCCCTTCGTCAGCAAAGCGATCGGCGTGCCGCTGGCCAAGCTGGCGGCGCGCGTCATGAGCGGCCGCAAGCTGCGCGAGCTGGGTTTCACCTGTGAAATCACCCCGGCCCACGTTGCGGTAAAGGAATCGGTATTTCCCTTCGTGCGCTTCCCCGGCGTCGATACTCTGCTGGGACCGGAGATGAAGTCCACCGGCGAGGTGATGGGGATCGACCGCAGCTTTGCCGCGGCCTTCGCCAAGGCCCAGCTGGCCGCCGCCACCGATCTACCCGCCGCCGGCGCCGCCTTTATCAGCGTGCGCGATCAGGACAAACCCGCCCTGGCGCCGATCGCGCGCGAGCTGGCCGCGATGGGCTTCGAACTGGTGGCCACCGGCGGCACCGCCCGCTTCATCGCCGGCTTGGGCATCAAATGCGCGTCCATCAACAAGGTCATGGAAGGTAGCCCCCACGTGGTCGATCTGATGCAGGCGGGACGGGTGGCGATGGTGATCAACACGCCGGAGCCAGGCACCCGCAAGGATTCCTTTTCGATCCGGCGTACGGCGCTGGAGTTGCGCCTGCCGTACTTCACCACGATTGCGGGCGCGCAGGCCGCCGTCACCGCCATCGCGGCGCTGCGCGCGGGGCGCGCCAGCCTGGCCGCGCTGCAGGATTACCATCGCGCACTCTAAGGTCGGACGCACCGCGCCCCGGGCGGTGTTCCCTTCGATATCGCAGCTCCTGGCGCTAGCAGGTTGCGGAAAAAAACGATTTTCCGCAACCTGCTCCCTCACTAGTCTCTCCCAGAGGGAGAGAAGTAAAGGAAGGCGGCCATCTTTTATCCAGGGTGCGGAACGCAAGTGTCTTGATGAGGGCACAAATATCCTTTTTCCGCAGCTAGGCGCGTGAGCTGATAAACTCGCGCAGCGCCGCAGTGTCAACCAGGATATGACGGCCCTGATGACCGACGATCTGCTGGCGCTCCAACTGGCTGATGGCGCTGGTCACCCTGGGGCGTGAGCCGCCGACCAAATCGGCCAGGTCGTCGTGGCTGAAGAAATGCGGAATGACCACTCCCCGTACGTCGCGGATGCCAAAGTTGTCGGCCAGTTCCGCCAGTGCGATACATACCCGCGTCAGCAGATCCAGTCCCAGAAAGGAGCGGTAGCGGGCGCACAGGTCGCCCAGATGGCCGCACATGCTTTCGAAAGCCTCATCGAAGACGCGCTCATCGGCCAACCGGACTCCGAGTCCCACCTCGACAAAGCGCTTGCGTACAATCTTCATTACCCGGCAATTAACCGCCGCCTTGCATTGATAATGATGAGCGACGGGCGCTGAAAAGATCGGCGTACTCGGGATCACTCCGGGGGCCAGCATCGCGATGATAGTGCCGCCGTTGTTGCGCCCATAACTGACCAGATTCGCGCGTCCTGTCAAAAGCACATAAAGATGACGGTTAGGGGCGGCGGGACGGTATTCGAAGATGACCTCCATGCGTTTGAAATCGCGCCCGGGGAATTCTCTGGCCAATTGTGCAGATTGAGCCTCCGAAAGCCACGAGAGTTTCTTGATCCGGCTCAATAGCTCGGCATCAGTCGGCGGTATAGCAGCCGAATTCATAAGCCTGCCAGTAACTGACTTTCAAGACTAGGCATAACTGCGGATTTCTCCACATCATTAGCGACACAAGTTCCGAATAAGATAAATAAATATTTTCGGCATCACATGTAACGTGTGTGACTGAAAATCCACTGACTAAACGCCAATCATTAAGGCAGATAGTAATTCACTCGGTGTGAGTTCAAGGTGGTCGCCCCAAGGGCAGCGTTAGCGGGTCGCGAAGCCAGCGAAAACCAGGTGCATCCGGCCTCAAAAGATTGGCGATTAAGATGCTGGACATCAATCTACAAGGAATTTTCGCTTTCATCTAATGAGTCTGAAATGAACGGGAATCTGCCTCTGATTCTTCGAGTTAGTAACCGATTGGCGATGATTAAAAAAATGGCGGAGCCATTAATTTACCGTGCACGCGGCAGCACGCGGGCACCGCCTTGGGCGGCTGCGGTGCAGTCGGCGAAGAAAAGACGGTAACTGATGACTAAGCAAAGGAGCGTTTATGGGAAAACGCGGCATATTTGGATTGTTGGTGGCGCTGATCCTGTGCAGCACGCCGGTACTGGCGGATCAAAACGTCGCCAACACGTCGCAGAAGGGAAGCCTTCTGATCTTTCCACTGATCGACACACGAGTCGTGAGTCCGGACGAGTCAGCCACCACCATCATTGATATCTCCAACGATGCCAACAATGGCATTTACCTGGGCTGCTATTACATCAACGACCATAAGGGCAGGGTTGACTTCCACTTCTTTCTGACGCCCAAGGCGACGGTGTCATGGGACGTGGTGACTCATCACGGCAACATTGTCCCGCCTCCCTTTCCGAGCGGCGGGCCGTTCGCGCAAGGTGATGCGGCGCTGGGCGAGCTGATCTGCTTCGCCACCAACGCGGCGCGCTCCCAGCAGGTCAGGTTCAACCATCTGACCGGGGTCGCCACGGTGGTTCAGCAGGAGGTGGAAGCCGGGGTCAATCAGCCCAAGCACGCTTTCAAGTACAACGCCTGGGCGTTTACTGCGCGCAGTAATCCGGGCGTGCCGCCGCCGCCCGACGGCACCCCGGTGGGAACCGCCGGGCGCCTGGACCTGACCGGCGGAGGCCTGGGTACCTACGACGCCTGCCCGCAGTACCTGATCGCCAACTTCTCGCCTGGCGGGCTCAACCTGGCAGGTGCAGCCAACGTGCTGGGTCCGGTGACCTATATCGACAACGATTTCTCGATTTCATCGTGTAACCAGGACCTGCGCCAGGATTTCGTGGACAACCTGACCAAGCTCCAGTTCACGGTGTGGAATGAGGTCGAGGTCGGATTCACCGGGGCCTATCAGTGCGCCGACAGTGTGCTGACCTTCGGCGTGGATGACGGCGACCGGGTTCCGGTCAACTTCGACCTGGACAACTTCAGCTACTCGACCCTGCAAACCCACAACGCCAGAGTGGAAATCGACGGGGTGTCGAGCACGCAATGTCCGGGTTCGAGTGTCTCGGGTCTGGTCGGCGTGATGACCACATCGATCGGGATTGGAACCACGGTGGACCAGCCGATAGAAGGCGAGGATCAGGAACTGGGCAACACCATCCACGGCGCCGGCAACCTGCCGGGTTTCGTGCTGTGGGATCCGGCCTCCGGAACCGTGCCTGAAAAGCCGGGTCGACGCTAGAGCATGCAGGAGGACAAGGGGGGCGGAGCATGGTGCTCTGCCCCCTGCATGCCGACCCGGCCGCCAACCGCATTTGCGAGGCTTGACCGGCCCAATACCACACCTGGCGCGCCAATTTTCAAACAACTATACTGCACGGCGTCCAATCCGCTGGGGGCGCATCCGATGTCGAGCACTCACCAAACAGATCGGTGGTGCGGGTCTGCGCGGAGCGCGCGACGGCGCTCCAGTTCCGCGGTCCCCGCACATATACTGACTGCCCAGCTCGGTTGGATGCTGCTGGCTGTTGCACTGGCAGCTTGCAGCCACTGGCCGTTTGCGACGGTTCGCAGTCAGCCCCTGAAGTTTGTCCTCGCTACCCACGGCTTGCCCCAGGACGGCATGTGGAAAAGCACCCCGCTGCTGGCCGATCTCGACGAGGACGGTAGTCTCGATTTGATTGCGCTGCCGCGCCTCGGCCATGGTGCCCAGGTCTGGCTGGGCGACGGTAAGGGCGGCTGGCGCGAGGCATCCGCCGGCCTCGACCTTGCCGCCTCGTGCGGCGGAGGAGTCGCGGCTGCGGACCTCAATCGCGACGGTCATCTCGATCTCGTCGTGGCTGACCACTGCGCAGGCGTCTTTGTGTATCTGGGTGACGGCCACGGCCATTGGCGAGCTGTCACCCAGGGTTTGAATCCGGCGGCGGCGCAACAAGCCCCGGCTTCGGCTGATGGAGACAACCCGTTTACGGGCGCCGAGGATGTAGCCGTGGCCGACGTCAATCACGATGGTTTTCCCGATCTCGTGGTTGCTGCCCGTCAGGAAGGGGGAATCACGGTCTACTTCGGCGACGGCAGCGGCAGGAAATGGACGGAAGCGCACGGCGACGGCCTGCCCAAATCCGGGTGGGCCAACAAGTTGCTAGTGACTGACATCGACGGCGACGGTCACCCTGATCTAGTTGCCAGCGATGTTGACGGGCCCCGAGTATGGCGCGGTGACGGCCGCGGGCATTGGCAGGCGTCTTCTCAAGGTCTGCCGCATCCGAACGCGGGGGGATTTTATCGCCAAATTGCCGTGGGCGACGTCAACGGAGACGGCCGTCTCGACCTTGCCTTTGCCAACATGCGCAATGGTGTCGAACTCTACCTGCAAACCGAAGCCGGGACCTGGCAAGCGGCGCCCCCTCCCATGCCGGTGATGACGGGCGGGGCCATGAGCGTGGCCCTCGCAGACCTCGATCGCGACGGCCATCTCGACCTGGTGGTCGGCGGCAGGATGTCGCTTAAGAGCCACTACGGACTGTTTGTTCTGCACGGCGATGGAAAGGGCGGATGGAGCCGGTTGCAGAACACCGATCTGCCTGCCGACGGACTGACCTTCGTCTGGGGAATTACGCTGGCGGACGTCAACCGCGATGGCCTGCCGGACCTGGCCGTCAGCACCGGCACCGCCCCTTTGGAACGAGATCCCCAGGAGCCGGCGCCGCGCTTGCAGGTCTGGCTCAATCATTATCGCCGGCCCTCGCCGGGTGCGCGGTAAATCCTCCCTCGCAGCCGCGCCCTACCGGTATTCCTGCCTCCGGCCCGCCAGGCGGCCGGTGAAAGGCATAGTGCTGCGTCGCGTGCGTTAGGCCTTCTAAGACTGCGGTAGACGTTGCCGCCTGCGTGCTCGCCGGCTACGGAAGTAGCTTTTCCCCGCTGCTGTTTAGTCACTTTATAACATAAAAATATACAAGCTTGTGATTCCTCAAATCGGAAAAATATAAATTCCCGGACTATTTGATTTGCTGCGTCGGATACTCCGACGATTCGGTGACGGTAGAACTAAAGTTCATTTTATCGCAATCGGATTGCTATCGGCTTCGTCAGATATTCGAAGCACGGCGGTTGAGAGCATCAACAGATATTCCGTGGGAGCGGGCGAAATGAATAACGGCAAACGCGAGTCTGGAGCAACCCGGCTGGTCTTGTGCGCCATGTGCGTGGTGGCCGCGACACTTTTGATGGGGCTATATGCCTACAGTCAGGCCGATAGCCACAGTCAAAGAGTGCCGTCGCGCCCTGCGCTGCAAAGGCCAAACCGCCGACCCGCCAAGGCCGACCCTGCGGCACGCAGTGCCTATTGGTTTTCGCGCAAAGGATGGCAGTTGGGCGTGCCGGCCGGCGCCTATCGCGGAGCCTTGCAGCAAATGCAGTGGATGCAGAACAAAGCGATGGCCGAGGCCGCGCCGTTTGCCGGCCCTACGTTGAGTTGGGGGTTCGTGGGCCCTAAGCCGATGCTCAACCTGGATGCGGATTTCGGCGGCGTGGTTTTGGGTCCGCCGTTGGCCAATGCGACCGGACGGCTGACGGCGCTGGCGCTCGATCCGACCGCGAGCGGGCGCATCTTTGTCGGCGCCGCCGGCGGCGGGATGTGGCGGAGCACCGACGGCGGAAACAGTTTTGTGGCGATTTCGTCCGGTCTGCCCACCCAGTCGATCGGCGCGATCGCCTTGAATACCGCGACCTCGCCGCCCACCGTCTACGTCGGCACCGGTGAAGGAAACGGTTCGCTTGATTCCTATTACGGACGCGGGCTGTTCGTCTCCACCAACCTGGGCGCAAGTTGGAGCGCGTTGGCGCCCGGCACCTTCGACGGCTCGTCGTTTACCTCTTTGGCCGTTGACGGTTCGAAAACACCGCCGGTTCTATTTGCGGGCATTACGGATGCCGGCCCAGCCAGCCGGGCCGATGCATTCTTCTTTACCAGCAACTCGGCGCTCAACGGGCTGTGGCGCTCGACCGACGGCGGTGGGTCGTGGAGCCAGTATCCAGCGAGCGTGTTTGACGGATGCACGCAGCGCGGCGGTCCGTGCCAGGCCGACGACGTAAAGATCGATCCGGCCAACCCGGATAACGTCTATGCGGCAATTGATGCCCAAAACGTATATCGCTCCACCGACGAAGGTACTACCTGGTCCGCGGTAAACTTTCCCGGCATCCCGCCCGGCTACATGGGACGCGAAAGCCTGGCAGTGTCTCCCTCCGCACCCGACACGGTATACGCGATGCTGGGGGCGCCCGATGGCCTGGAGTACGTGGCATTCTTTGCCTCTACCGACTCCGGCCAGAGTTGGACGCCGGGCAGCGTGCCCTCGGCTTCGTTTGATGCCGGTGGAACAACAATTACGATTGATGGCGCCAATCCGAACAACGACACGCAATCGTTTTACGACCAGGCGCTGACAGTCTCGACGCACGATCCGCACACCGTATATTTCGGCGGTATCGGGCTGTATCGGTCGACGGACTCCGGTAGCAGTTGGACATTTCTGTTGTCCAACGGTGGAGCACATGCGGACTTGCACGCGGTCGTTGAAGACCCGTCGACAGCGGGCCAGGTATTTTTGGCCACCGACGGCGGATTGTTCCTATTGACTCCGTCGGGCAATTTGGTTGCGCTCAACTCGGATATTGCCGTCGGTCAGATTCAGGGCGTCGGCGCGCATCCGACCAATTCAGGTAAAATGCTCGCCGGCTTTCAGGATACCGGAACGCAGCTTTATGCGGGTGCGCCGGGGTGGAACAAAGTGGATACCGCCGACGGCGGTTTTTGCCTGTTCGATCGCGCCGATCCTACTTTCGCCTATCACACCTATGCCTCGACCCAGGCCGGCCAAATCGCGACGTCAACCGACGGCGGCATGAGTTGGGATTTCCTTGATCCGACTGAAGGGCTGGCTTTTGCAGTGAGTGTGGTGGGTGACGGCCCGCCGGCATTTTATCCACCCTTAGCCGGCGATCCCGCCGCGGCACATCGGGTGTTTTACGGCGGTCACACGATTTTTGTCTCCACGGACGGAATGTTCACCTGGCAGCCGCAGACCAGCGAGGACTTAACCGGATGCGCGAGTGACAAGTGTGCTCTGGAGGACATCGAATTCGCGCACTCCGACCATCGGGTGGCCTATTCGCTCGCGATGAGAGCGGCCAGCGGCTGTTCGGGACCATGTCCGTTACGGGTGTTCACGACCAGTCAGGCAGATCTTAATAGCGGAGCGACCTGGGTTGAATTGACCGGCAATCTGCCCTTTGACGCTGCGGCCACCCAAGCCACCGGTATCGCGGTCGATCCACGTCAGCCCAATGTCGCCTATTTGGCCGTTTCAGGTTTTACCTCTGCCACCGGCGTCGGGCACATCTTCAGAACTACCGACTCCGGAGCGAGTTGGACCGAGGCCGACGGCCAAGGGGGTGCTTCGCCGCTACCCGACGTGCCGGTGCTCAAGGTGCTGGTGGACGCGGCGGATTCAAGCGGCGCCACGCTGCTGGCCGGCACCGATATCGGCGTCTTTCGCAGCACTGATACCGGCGCGACGTGGGCGGCATTCAATACCGGTCTGCCGCCGGTACCGGTTTTCGACATAGCGCAGAATGACAACCTCGCGATTTTTGCCGGCACCCACGGTCGTGGTGCTTACCGCGTGATCGGCGAGCCGACACCCACGCCGACTGCATCGCCGACGCCGACCGCCAGCCCCACGCCGACGCCGTCACCCACCCCCAGCCCGGCTTCGACCTTGCCATTTATCAGCGGCGTCACACCGTCGGTGATTTCAGTGGGAGCCAGTTTTACCATCAGCGGCTTGAATTTCACCGCCGGTTCGGTGGTCAACTTTTTCGTCGCCACCGCCAACGGTCCGGTCAACGCCGGCCCCCTGACCCCGAGTTCCCGCAGTCTGCCCACCAAGCTGACGGTTAACGTCCCCGCTACGGTGCCGATTGGCCAGGGTTTCGTGGCGATCCAGGTCGTCAACACCGACCAGGGCTTTGCGGTCTCCAATGCGTTCAATGCCCTGCTGATGGGTTCGGCGGCGGCGGGACTGCCCAGCATCACCTCGCTTAACGGGGTCGGTCTGGCCGCCACCAGCAGCAACCCGAATTACGCCACCGACAACGTCGAAACCGTGATTCCTCAAGGCGCCCAGGTGACAATCGGGGGCACTGGCTATGATACAACAAACGGGGTAGCGGTGGACGTCTTCTGCGCCTGCGCGGGCGGCAAAGTAGGCCCGTTCTTCCTCAATCCGGGCGATCCGGGACTAACCGCCGGGCAGATCAAGTTCACGATTCCGGCCAAGGGGGCACCCAACTCCCCGGCCACGGGACCGGCTTCCTTCGTGGTCAGCAACAAAGGCTCCGACGGCAGCTACAGCAAGAAGAGCAACGCAGTCGCCGCCGTTATTGGCGCACAACTGACCGTGGCGTCGGTGACGCAGGCGGGCAAGACGCTGACAGTGGATGGGACCGGCTTTTCCACGCTGACGGTGATCAATTTCTTCAACAGCCAGGGTGGCGGGGTGGTCAACCTGGGCGGGATATCGAGCGGCAAGCCGAAAATACCGCTGAACTTTATCGACGACACCCGCTTTACGTTAACTGTTCCCGCCGCGGCAGTGCCGGGACCCTCTTATATACAGGCGTTCAACCCACCCTTCGTACCTTTCTCCAGTTCGGGCACCGGCCCGGGTGGCGCCTTCACGCTGGCGGGCCCCTCGCCGACGCCGACCGTCAAACCGACGACGGCGCCGACCGCCACTGCCACGCCGACCGTCAAACCGACCACCGCACCGACTGCAACTGCGACGGCGACCGTCAAACCGACCGCGACGCCGATGCCAACTTCGACCTCCACTGCCACACCGACTGCCACGCCGACACCGACTGCGACCTCCACTGCCACGCCGACCGCGACGCCGAGTCCGGCTCCGACCCAGACCCCAACTCCGGCTCCGACCCAGACGCCGACCGCCACCCCGACCTGAGATGGGTAGTCAAACGGGCGTGCCCACAGGTGTTCTGCACCTGTTGGGCACGCCGTGATTTCGTCGAGTACCAAGCCCGGACCAGCGGGCACTTACATCGGTATGGGATTGCGAGTGTAACGAGGCTCAACCCGGCTTTGCGGCGGTCCTTTGTGCTGCTGTTTGAGCCGCTCCTGTTCCAGGCGCTGTTGCTGGGCCGAGTTGGTTACGGAGTGGCGCGCTGCTTCCTGAGACGCCTTCATCTGAGCGGCACGTTGTGCCTCGAGCGCCTGCTGGCGGGCGCGTTCCAGCGCCGCCTGCTGAGCGGCCTTGAGCTGCGCGGCGTGCTCGTTCTTCAACGCCTGCTGGCGAGCGCGCTCCAGCGCCGCCTGCTGCGCGGCTTTCAGTTGCGAGGCATGCTGAGCGTCCTGCGCGGCCTTGAGCTGGGCCTCCAAGCCTTGCTGGCGGGCGCGCTGCTGCGCCGCCTGTTGTGCAGCATTTAGTTCGGCTCCGTGCTGCTTCTCTAGCGCTTGTTGCCGGGCGCGTTCTGCCGCCTGCTGGGCGTTTTGCTGCTGCAGGGTATGCTGTTTGAGTAGGGCCTGACGCTGCTCAGCGGCGCGCTGGGCCGCGGCTTGGGCCTGTTGCGCGGCGCGCTGGGCGGCTTGCAGGTTGCGTTGCTGCTGGATGCTGGCCTGCTGTTGCAGATGCTGTTTTTGTGCATTGAGTTGCGCTAACTGCTGGGCGTTCAGCAGATTTTTGGCGCGCGCCTGTTCCAGGGCCTGTCGCTGGATACGTTCTTGTTGTTGCTGGATCGCCACCAGTTGACGTTGCAGTTGGCGCTGCTGGGCGACCTCCCGGGCCGCTGCCTGGGCCAGAGCGCGGTTGGAGGCGATCAATTGCTGCTGCTGACGCTGCATCACCGACGCCAGGTACAGCGCCCGTTGGCGTTGCGCCTGCTGATGGAGAACCGCTTGCTGCAGCGCAAAGGCCCATTGCGGATGGGTCTGCTGGATGTAGGCCGGGTTGCGCGCTCCCCACCAGTAGAGGTCGCGCCAGCGATGGTTCTGGTCATAGGCACCGTACCATTCGGGGTGATGCTGCGCTGCCCAGGCGGCGTTGCGCATGTACCACCATGAGTCGGGGCGCCAGATATGATGCTCGTCGAAGTCGCCCCACCAGTAGGGATGGTTGACACGGCACCAGTCAGGGTCATGATGCCACCACCAGGGCGCCGGCCGCCATACGTCATCATCGTCGTAGTCGCCCCACCAGTCCGGATGGTTGACGACCACCCATTGCGGCTGCTGCCTGACCCACCATCCGGCGGGCCGCCACACGTGATAGTCGTCCCAATCGCCCCACCAGTCGGGATGATTGACCACGACATACTGGGGTTGATTGGCGTACCACCAGGAGGCCGGATACCAGACACCCTGGTAGGGCGAGCCCCACCAGTCAGGGTAATTGACGATTACGTATTGCGGCTGATTGGCATACCACCACGACGCCGGATACCACGTACCTTGGTAGAAAGCTCCCCACCAGTCCGGGTGATACAGCCGCACCCAGTCCGGAAAGTTCACCACCCACCATCCGGCCGGGTACCACACGCCCTGGTAGAAGGCGCCCCACCATTCCGGATGATGGCGATAGACCCAGTTGGGATTGCGACTCCACCACCAGTCGGCCGGGCGCCACACGTGAGCGTCGTCCCAGTCGCCCCACCATTCCGGATGATAGCGGCGAACCCAACCTGGATCGTTCTGCCACCACCAGCTGGCCGGGCGCCAGACGTGATCGCGGTCCAAGTCGCCCCACCAGGTCGGATGATGTTGGCGGACCCAGTCGGCATGATTGGTCCACCACCACCCGGCGTCGTGCCATTGGCCAAATCGATCATAATCGCCCCATCCAACGGGCTGGGCCGAAACGGATGGCGGTAAAAAGATGATTAAAGCCATGATTGCGGTCAGCATCGCAAAAAGCAGTTTAAGCTTGTTGTTTAACATTGTTTCCACCCGTCTATTGTTTCACCACCACTTGATTGAAACATTTCCCCATCATGTCCGGTGCACGATATCGGTTACTCGGTATCCCAGTCTGGATGCTGACGAAGTCATGAGGATTTTCAAAAGCTATACATCTGCATCGGCGATGCATGTAATGCCAGTCCATGGCAAGCCGAAAGGCAAGGATTTTGCCAACCTTGAAATCCTGAAGATGGCTTGAACAAAAGGGCCGAAATGCTCCGAACCGTGCAAGATCCGCCCAACCGATAGCTTCCCGCTCCTGTGAACAAGACCGCCATGCAGCCGTCTATCACGCTTGCCGCAATCCGGTGCGCCCATGACAATACTGACGTTCGCGGCGGGCGGTTCGCTTACAAGCAGGCGATGCTAGACGTTGATGGGTAGCTTCAGGACCAGGCCAGAGACCACCGCCAAGTCATCGCACTCCTGTGATCATCCGCGCCCGTCTCCGGTTCGACCGAGTATCAACAGCGCGCTGTCGCAGATACCGGGAATTGGTCCAAAACGCGCGGCCGTCCTGGCGGAGCGCGGCCTGGTCACGCTCGGCGACCTGTTGCTCCGGTTTCCGTCGCGCTATGTGGATTGGCGTCAAGTTAGACCAATAAATGAGATTTCGCCCGGCGCCGTGGCCACCGTAAGGGGCCATCTGACCGGACTCGTCGAGCGTCCGATGCGGGGTTCGCGATGGCGGCGGCTGCTGAGCGGATGGCTTCAGGATGCGCAGGGCGCCAGGATTCGCGTGCTATGGTTCAATGCGCCGCCGCATCTGCGCCAGCGTTTCGGCGCGGCTCGTGAAGCTATCCTTCAGGGCAAGGTCAACCGGGGTAGCGATGGGCGGATGGAAATCGTTCATCCCGAAGTTCATCTGCCGGGTCAGGACCCACCGGGCTCGCTGCAGGCGCAATATCGGGCCGGCGAGCTGATCGGCCAGCGCCTGATACGCGCGGCGGTGGACTACGCCTTGGCTGCCGCCGGAGAGCTGCCGGCCGCGATACCCGAGGAATTTCGCGCACAGCTTGAACTGCCGTCCATTGCGCAGGCGGTGCGCTACCTGCATCAACCGCCTCCCGACGCCGACCTCGCCGCCTTGCAGGGCGGGACTACGGCGGCCCATCAGGCGTTAGCCGCCGATGAGCTGTTCGCCTTTGAGCTGGCGCTTGAGCTTGAGCGGGAACGGGCCCGCGAATGGAGCGGCATCGCCTTTAATCGCGGCAGCGGGCTGGCCGACCGGTTTGTCTCCGAATTGCCCTTCAAGTTGACCGCCGCGCAGCAGCGCGCGCTCGACGAAATTCGCGCCGACATGGCCAGTGCCCGGCAGATGAACCGCCTGTTGATGGGCGATGTGGGCAGCGGCAAGACCGTGGTTGCCTTGTGGGCCGCCATCAATGCGGTGGACCACGGCTATCAGGCGGCGGTGATGGCGCCGACCGAATTGCTCGCCGAGCAGCATTACGCCACTTGCCGGCGCTTGTGCAAAAGCATTGATATCCGTGCCGAACTGCTGTGCGGCACTCAGCCCGCATCGCACCGCCGCCGCGTGCTCTTATGGCTTGCCCGCGGCGAGCCAGGCATCGTCTTCGGCACCCAGGCGCTGATTCAACGGAAGGTTGAAATCCCAAGGCTTGGGCTCGGGCTGATCGACGAGCAGCATCGGTTCGGCGTTTTCGATCGTGTGCGGCTTCAAGCGTTGGGACCGCGAGCCGACATGCTGTTGCTAAGCGCCACCCCCATCCCGCGCAGCCTGGCGCGGGTGCTGCTCAGCAACCTGGAGGTAAGCATCCTGGAGGAGCGTCCGGCGGGACGGCCGCCGGTCACCACACATCTGGTTGAGCAAGGGGAGTTGGCGGCGGTTTGGCGCAAGGTGCGTGACGAAGTGGCCAGGGGCAATCGCGCTTATTGCATCCTGCCGCTGATTGAGAGCGACGACCAGCAGGAACTGGCAGTCACGACCGCGGCAGCGGAGCTGCGTGAACGCGCGCTGGCGGGGCTGCGCGTGGGCGTGATGCACGGGCGGCTGGCGGCGGAAGAGAAAGACCGCGTGATGCGCCAGTTCCGGGACGGAAAACTGCAAGTGCTGGTTTCAACCACCGTCATCGAGGTCGGCATCGACGTGCCCGAGGCAACGGTGATGGTGATAATGGGAGCACAACGCTACGGCCTGGCTCAGCTCCATCAGTTGCGCGGCCGTATCGGGCGCGGCACGCAGCCCGGCGATTGTTACCTGGTGGTCAATGGTTCCGCCAACGGCGCGGTGCGCAACAAACTGAAAGTGCTGGTTGACAAGACCTCGGGCGCCGACATTGCTCAAGCGGACCTTGAACTGCGGGGACCCGGCGATCTCTTCGGCGCCCGGCAGGCAGGGCCGCTGCCGCTGCGCTTCGCGCATTGGATGAAGGATTTTGATACGATCGTGCGGCTGCGCGATCTGGCCCGTGCATGGCTGCGCCGCGACCCCCAGTTGAATACCAGCGCTTCGCGCGGCGCACGCGCTGTGCTGGCGCATCTGCTGGAGGCGGGCGCAAGCGCGGCGTCGGTGGGTTAGCGTTGCATTTATTGATCATGGCAACCAAGGGAAAGTCGGCCCGCACACCGTCAAAATCCGTCTTCCGGACACTGCGCGAGTTCTCCGCCGGGGGCCTGATTTGGCGCCGGCGTACCCCAGGGGCCAAGGCCGAAGTGGTACTGGTCAAACCGGCCGGCAAGGAGACCTGGGTGCTGCCCAAGGGCGGTCTGGAGCCCGAAGAAACCGTTGAACAGGCGGCGATGCGCGAATGCGAGGAGGAAACCGGGCTGCGCGTCAGCATCGACCGGCCGCTGGGCCAGGTATCTTATTTTTACGCGCGGCGCGAATCACCCAACGGGCCGCTTTATCGTATCTTTAAGCGGGTCAGCTTCTTTCTGATGCGCCATCAGGGCGGCGACCCCAGCCGGCACGACGATGAAATCGCGGAGGTGAAATGGTTCGGCATCGACGACGCGGTGCGCAAGGCGAGCCATCGCAACGAGCGCGACCTGATCATCAAGGCCGCGACCCTGCTCGATCAACCCGGCGGCGGCGCGGCGCGTTGAGCGCGCGCGGGCGCCGGCAGGAAGGGGTGAAACGGCGGCGGAAACGTTACCCTGGAGTGCGCGAACACGGCGTTTTCCATCCCCGCAAAAGCGCGCGCCGCCTCGCCGATGACGACCAGCACCAAGCTTGATTGATAGTCCACGCGATGGGGAATCTGGACCTCGAGGCGGCGGTCCAATGCCTCGGTGTAGGCGGCAGCAAACTGGCTGGCAGCACGCTCGTTGGCAAGCACAATCAGCCAGATTACACTTAACTCCGAGCCGCGCGTCAGGCTGACAATGCGGTCCCCCTTCCAGGCCCCAGCCAGCCTTACCTGGCGGCTGCCGTCGCCAAAGGCCAGCTTCAGTATCACGCTCAGCGCCAGTTCCCCTTCGCAGTTCTCATCCGCCGTGCTCCATCCCGCCAAGGCGCTCTGATAACCCGCGACCTCGATGCGGGCGGGCGGCGTGGGAGTGTCGAAGTAAAGTTGCGGATGAAGAATCTGCTGGCTTGATTGCGGCGGCTGTTCGAAGAGCCGATCGACGGCAGCATAGCCGCCGCGCCGATACGCCTCGGCCACGAATTTGACCCCCGCGCTGTACTGGAAGATTAACGGTTCGCGCAAACCCTCGGGCGCCGACTTGGCTTCCTTGGCGAACAACTGCGGCAAGTCGGACAGACGCGAAACCAGCATGTCGAGCCGCGCCTGGTCCATCCCGCCCGCCACGGAGCCGAAGCCGGTGATGGTGGCGTCGCCTTCGGCGACGCTTTTGAGCGCCAGCGCGCGGTCGTCGTCCGCCTTGAGCGCATCGAGCTTGCCCGAGAGATCGAAATGCTGATCCTGCAGCGCGTGGGTCAATTCATGCGCCAGCACCATCTCGCCCAGCAGATCGCGCTGCATGGCGAACTGGGCCGCGCCCTCCCATACGCCGCGCTCGATTGCGCCGCTGACCAGCACCATCCGCTTGGTGTCGGGATCGTAGAAACCCGCGACCTGCTCGTCGAGCAGCTTGAGCGTTTCGGCCTTGAGATCGATGCCGGGCGGATATAGTCCAATCAGCGCGCCGGCGCGCCCGTCGATATGCAACTGTTCGTCGCTTACGTCATGGGCCAATTGCGCCCGGATGTCGCGGTCGGCTTGCGCCCGATCTTCCACCACCAGCGGCACGGGCGTGATGAAGGAAAGCTCGCGGATCTGCTGCAGGCCACTTTCGATGCGGCCGACCTTGGCGCGATCGATTGCGCCCGAGCGCACCAATTGATAGGCGCAGCCTGCCGCGGCCAGCGCGATCAGCACAAGGCGCAGGCGCCGCCTCCCACCCGACTTCGCCAGGCCAGTCATTGCCGCTCTATGATCGAGGACATGCCAAGTTGCGCAGTGGCGCTGGCGCGTGCCATCGCGCTGGCGTGGTCGGTAAAGGCGCCCATCCGCACCCGGTAAACCGGCCGCCCATCCACCGTGAGCTGCTCGACGCGCACGTCAGTAAAGTAGCGGCTCAACTGCGCGCGCAGGCGCTGCGCGTTGGCGGGGCTCGAAAAGGACCCGACCTGGACAAAGTAGCCAGGTTCCAGCTGCGGACCCATTGTCAGCACGTCGATGCGCACTTGCGCGGTGCCCGGCTCGACCAGACCCAGCGCCATGGCGGCGCCGTGGGAAAGATCGATCATACGTCCCTTGACGAAGGGTCCGCGGTCGTTGATGCGCACTTCCACGCTGCGGCCGTTTTGGAGATTAGTCACCAGGGCGCGCGTTCCCAGCGGCAGGGTGTCGCAGGCCGCAGTGAGGTCTTCCTGATCGTAAATCTCGCCATTGGCGGTGTGTTTACCGTTGAACCCCGGTCCGTACCACGAAGCGATGCCGACCAGGGAAGTCGATGGCGGAGCGGGGCGGGCAGGGGAGGGCGCCGGCGCGCGCGTGCCGAACAGCGCGCATCCGCACAGCGTTAGGGCCAGGCACAACGCGGCGCACAACCGCCCCGGCCATCGCCCTCCATCCCCGCCCATCACAACATCCACCGCGCCCGATTATACGGGCCGGGAGCGGGTGTGAGCAAAGGCTCCCTGTTCACTAATCTCAGACTATCGTTTCTTGACAGTGCTGGCGCGATGCTAGGATCGGGCGCACGATGGTTTGACCATGCTGCGCACCCGTCAGCAGCTCGAGGAATTTGAGAATCGAACGCTGGCGCCTTATGCGATGCGCGCGGCGGACAGCCGCGGCCGGCGCTTTCCCCAGCCCGAGCATCCCTATCGCACCGCGTTCCAGCGCGATCGCGACCGCATCATCCATTCCGCCGCGTTCCGCCGCCTGGAGTACAAAACCCAGGTCTTCGTCAATCATGAGGGCGACTACTACCGCACCCGGCTGACCCATACGATAGAGGCGGCTCAGATCACGCGCACCGTCGCGCGCGCCCTGGGCCTCAATGAGGAGCTGGCCGAGGCGGTGGTGCTGTCGCACGATCTCGGCCATACCCCCTTCGGCCATGCCGGCGAGAAGGTGCTCAATGCCCTGATGCAGCCCTATGGCGGCTTCGATCACAACGCGCAAAGCCTGCGCACGGTGGATTGGATCGAGGAGCGCTATCCGCAGTTTCGCGGCCTCAACCTGACTTTCGAGGTGCGCGAGGGAATCGTCAAGCATTCCGATTTCAGGCACCGGCCCGCGGCGCAGGAATTTGATCCATCGCTTTATCCCTGCCTGGAAGCGCAGATTGTCGATTTGGCCGACGAGATTGCCTACCTGGCGCATGACGTCGACGACGGGTTGAAGTCCGGGATGCTGACGCGCGCCGACCTTGAGGCCTCCGAACTGGTGCGCGCCGCCGACCGCGCGGTACGCGGCTCCTACCCTGATATCGAACAGCGCAGGGGCGGGCGCTATCAGCTCGTCATCCGCATGATCGACATGATGGTTACCGACCTGATCCGCAACATCGATCGCGAGCTGACTGAGGCGGGAATCGCCAGCGTCGGAGAAGTCCGGCGCGCGGGCCGCTCGCTGGCGTCGTTCAGCCCGCAGATGGCGCCGCAGGTGGCGGAATTGAAGCGCTTGATGAATGACAAACTGTATCACCATTACCGGGTGCTGCGGATGACGCAGAAGGCGGGCCGCGTACTGACGCAATTGTTTCACGCCTACATGGCTGAACCGGCGCAAATCCCGCCGCACATTGCGCAGCGGATGGAGACCGAGGGCGATTCGACGCCGCGCGTCATCGCGGATTATATCGCCGGGATGACCGACCGGTTTGCGCTCGATGAGTATCGCAAACTGTTCGATCCCGACGAACGCGTCTGATCGTTTCCCATCGGCCGGGACTTGGCCTACGATTGGGCGGGGTGGAGTAGAGGCGGCAAGTGGCGGCACGCAAGAAAGTTCTGGTAATCGCGCGCGATGATCATATCGGCGACCCGATCGGCGCCATCTTCTTGGACCTCGAGGGCGGCGACGCCGAGGTCGCGCGGCGCGTCCGTGAATACCTGGGCCGCAAGCTTCACGTCCTCAACATCGAGCTCAAGCGCGACCGCGCCACGGTCGAGGTGGAGGCGTCGCCCTTCAGCCAGGAGGCCGACCGCCTGGCCGCAGCCGCTGCCGATCTGGCGCGCAAGGGCGCTCCGCGCAACGCCGTCGCGATGTTCAAGCAGGCTTTGGAACTGGACCCGCTGGGCGGACAGACACTGCACGACATGGCTCTGGCGCTGCTGGAACTCAAGCGGCACGCCGAGGCGCTGAGCGCGCTGCGCCGCGCCCGCGAGATACTGGGCGACAGCGTCGAATTGCTGCGCATCCTGGCGCGGGTGTGCGTGGCGATGGAGCGGATTCCGACCGCGGTGGGCTACCTGGAGCGTGCGCTTGAGTTGGAGCCCAACAATCGTGTCATCCGCCGCGAGCTGACGGCGCTGGGCCGCCGTCCGCCGCCGACGCTGCTGCCGGCGCGCGGCCCCACCACCGCCCGCCGCCGCTCGCGCTAGCGGAAGGGTGTCCTTTGAGTTTATGCTCTGCAGCGGTCGGGCAGTGATTGAAGTCGGCAATAAAGTGCTCCTCCAGATAGCGGTTGGCGTCGGCATAGTTGGTGATCGCGTTGAGTCAGAGTTCCTGCGGCAGGCGTCCCTGGATGGTGCCAAGGGCGCGCTCGCTCCGTCCGCGCGCTTGCGGCGAGCGGGCCAGGATTTGGCGGATGCCCAGTGCGCGCAGGACCTGATTGACTGGCCGTTGTGCTCCGCGTCGGGTTCCGCCGCGCCATCTTCAGTGGTGCGGAAATGGCTGCCGCGGTCGATGTACAACTCGCAAAACCGGTCGTAGCGGCGCACCACCGTTTGCAGCGCAGCAAAGGTCGAGGTGGTGGCCTCCTGGGCAAAAAGCGGGCGTACAGGATGCGGTCGTGGGCGTCATCCAGCGCCACCACCAGGTCGTGCATCGGCAATCCCGCGATCCATTCATGAGTGGAGGCGTCCAGATGCACCAGCATCCCGGCCATCGGCCAGCGTTCGCGCCGCCGCCGGTACTTGCCGCGTGCGGGTTCCCGCTGCGCTAACGGCTTCTTGCGACATCAGCCGCAACCAGTTGTAGGACACCTTGACCTGATGCTTTTCACTGACCTGCTCGAAGAAGTGGCGCACCGAGAAGTCGGAATATACATCCCGCTTGAGGCAGAAGCAGGGAGGGGAGGGTGCCGGAGCGGCGGCGTGCCTCCCGAGGATCCGAACTCAAGCAGACGGCGATATTCAGACCGTCATGACGCTGTTCCAGGAAAACCTTCGCCGAGTTCTGGGGACTTTAGGCCGGAGGCTTTCACGCCCGCCGGCGCACCATGAGCTTTTCCTCGCGATAGATGCGATACAGCTTCTTGCGATTCATCACGTGGCCTTCCCGCGCCAGTAGCCAGCCCAGACGCCGATAGCCGAAGCGGCGCCGCTCTGCCGCCAACTCGCGCAGTCGTTCCCGCACTGCCGAATCATCGGGCCGTCGCGGCCTGTAGTTCAGACTCCACCGATTGAGCCCCACCAGCCTGCATGCGCGCACCAGGCTCAGGCGATACTGCTCGATGAGCTGGCGGCGGCCGCCCGTCGCGCCGCAGGCGTTAGGCGTTTTTTCCGAGCAGGTCCTTGAGCGCCGCATTGTCGAGCATGGCCTCGGCCAATAGCTCCTTCAGTCGCCGGTTCTCGTCCTCCAGCGACTTCAGCCGGCGCGCCTCCGACACATCAAGCCCGCCGTACTTAGCCTTCCATTTGTAGAAGGTCGCGTCCGAAATCCCGTGGCGCCGACAGACCTCCTGGGTCTTTGCTCCCGCCTCCTGCTCGCGCAGGATCCCGATGATTTGCTCCTCGCTGAACCGGCTGCCCTTCATTCGTCCGTCTCCTTTTCGTGACGGACTCTACCTCAAACCTGTCGGGCTGGCGGGAAATCGACCTTTAAGCGTCAAAGCCGTCAGCCTACCCTTATTGCGCTACGAACGTTACAAGGCCGGCCTTGAGCACGTCCACGCTTGGGTCGACCACATGGGTGCCAGCCGTTCGCGGCGCCTTCAGGACCCCCTCAAGGTCCACGATTGCCAAGAAAGTGAAGGCGCCGTTGCCGATCACCCCCAAGGCCTTCTTGCTGTTGGGGCTGACGTAAGCCGTAATCGAATGCGGATCGAACCCCGCCGACCACGGTAAGCCGTTCGGAGTATTGGGCAGCATGAAGGTCGCCCAATCGACCACCGCGGGCGTTCCGCTCCCCGAGGTGGAGGGGAGCTGAATGACCCCAACCCCGTTGCCACCAAACTCACCCGCGAGGACGCCTAAGTGCGTACCCGGCGCGACCGCGACGCCTGGTCCGGCCCCACCGATCACTGTGTGAAAGTCAGGGAAGTCCTGAAACTGGCCCGGCGCTGTCCAGGTATTCGGTGTTCCAGTGGTGAAATTTGCCTGGGTCAGATCGGTGATGAACAGGTAGCCCCTACCCTCAACCGGGGCAAGAGCGATTCCCGTCGTGCAGTCTTCCGCCGCAGAGTCAAGCAAAGCCTGGTCCGGAGGCAGGTCAACTGGCAGCGTTGGTTTGTTTTCAAAGACCGCGAACGGCGGCTTCGTCTGGGCAAGTTCATAGCTCCCTGCCTCATTCGGTGAGAGAATCAGATTACGGATTGGATCGACTGCGGTGTCTTCCGAGACGCCTGTTAGAGACACGATCGGTGCAGCGAAACTCTCGCTCGCAAGGTCCAGAAATTGATATCCCGCGCAAGCATCACTGAACGGAGCACCTGAGCAAGAGGGGGTCTTCTTCAGGCCAATCGTGATTTCTGCGGCGTTGGTCGTGGAGTCGACTACCACGCCGCAGTTCATGCAGGTCCCTCCGGAAAAGTTAAAGACCGCAGAGGCACCGCTGGTCAAAGTCTTGTTCAACGTCGTGCCGGTAATCAGGTAAACGTCGGTATTGTTGGCGACGCAGACGGTCTCCCCGGTTAGCGAATTACAGGAACAGGAGTTCGTGCCATGCGGCGTGGTGACCAGGGTCGGCGCGCCGCCAGTGCCGATTCCGGCGCTCGTTTCGACCGGTACGACGTGAAGGCCATTGCCAACCGTTCCCCACCATCCATCCGGAGAGTAGGCGGTCACGTCAGTGCCCTGAACCAGAATCCCGATCGAGCTGGACGGCAGGCACGCATTGGGCGCCAACGTGGGCGTTGCTGCGGGTGTTGCCGTTGCCGTGGCAGTGACCGTTGCGGTTGATGTCGGTATCGGACTGGCCGTGACAGTCGGCGTCACCGTGGGCGCCGGGGTTGGGGTCAGGGTCGGGCTCGGCGTAGGCACCCGGCTTGGGGTCGCTGTTTTGGTGGACGTTGGGCCCGGAGGCGAAGTCGAGGTTGGGATCGGGGTCGCGCTCGCGGTAGGCACAGGGGTTGGGGTTTGCGGCCCGTTGGGCAAAACAAACTGGGAATTATCGTGATCGCAACCGGGGACACCCGTTAGACCGACGATTAACATGACCAGGAATAACCATCCATGTCCACAATCTTTCGTACAGGATGTAGAATTTTGCATCGTTACCCCCGGGCTTGCGTTGCATCACCAGCACTGCGCCGGACAAGGCCGGGTCGTGGCGACATTGGGCGACAGGCTGGATTTGAAGTACGATTTGCAAAGTTTGACTTGTGTTAGTCTGATCGTCGCGGCGGTTGGTCCGAACCCTTCATTTCAGCGTGAAAGCGCCACCCGGGGCGTTGCCCGAACTGGTGAACGGGACGAACGGGGGATTGAGCGCCTGCACATAGGACGGCCCGGCCACTGCTGAGGGCGGCACGGTGAAGGTGAAATTGTTCTCATTGATAAAGGCCAGCGGAATAATCGGCGTTCCACCGGGCTTGACTCCGCCGAGGTTCACGACCTTTGCCCCCTGCTTGTTGAAAAAGTTGATTACCGTCAGGTTGGAAAAGCCCGTGCCGTTGACCGAGATCGTGCTTCCGGTCTGAATCACCGAAACCACGGAGATCTTCGCCCCGATCGGGACTGAAACCGCGTTGCTCTTCTTATCATAACCCTTGGCGGCGCCGGCGTTGCTGACCACGAAGGACCCTGGGCCGCTTGGCGGCGAGTTGGGCTGTCCCTTGGCTGCGAGTGAGAACTTCAGCAGCGTCGCGCTCAGTCCCGGGTTGCCGGGATTGATGAAAAACGGTCCCACTTTGCCCCCCGTGCAGGCGCAAAACAGATCCACCGCCACGCCGTTGGTGCTGTCGAACCCACTGCCACCGAGACTCACAGTGCTGCCCTGCGCCACCACCGTCTCAACGTTATCGGTGGCAAAGTTGGGATCGCTGCTGGTCGCCGCCAGGCCAACGCCGTTGATGGCGCTTAGGCTGGGGATGCCAGAGCCGGGCGCAGCGGCAAGCAACGCGTTGGCCAAATTTGAGAAGACGAAACCCTGGTCGGTATTGACCACTTGCACGGCAACAAAGCCCTGTCCGAGCGGAGTTGTGGCCGGAACGTTGACCGTTAAAGCGGTGGAGGTCTTGGTGACCGGTGTAAATGGCCCGGCGTTGACTGAACCGGTAGAGGTCGCAATGAAAAAGTTGACCACGGATCCGGCGGTATAGCCAAACCCTTGAATCAGGAAACTGCCGCCAACCAGGATCGTCGATGGGATTTTTTCAATGAACGGCCCCACAAACGGTGTGGCTGTGGCCGCCGGGGTAGGCGTTTCCGACGGAGTCTCGCTCGGTGTCCCCGTCGGCGTACCTGTGGGCGTCCTGGTCGGCGTCTCGGTGACTGTCGCCGAGGATGTAGGAGTCGCCGTCGGAGTCCTAGTCGCGGTTCGGCTCGCCGTCGGCGTAGCCGTAGGGGTTGGGGTCCGAGTCGGAGTCTTGGTCGGTGTCGCGGTTGGACCGCCTTCGGCCAGGCGGAAGGCGCCCCGTCCATGAGTGCCAGCGAAAATCGTCCCGCCGGCGCTTTGCTCGATGTCAAAAACCGGAACCGCCGGGATCGCTCCCAGATTGAACGGCGACCACGTCCCACCGCCGTCAGCGGTGCGAAACACCCCGATATCTGTGCCGACGAGAACAATGGAGCTCAGAAGGCCTTGGCTGTCCACCAATGCGCGCAGGACCGGCACGTCGGGCAGCGGAGATGGACCGCCGACGCCGTCGGCGCGGGTCCAATGCTTGCCGAAGTCGTTGGTACGGTAGACATGGCCGACGCCGGTTTTGGAAGTAAAGCCCGACAGCGTCAGATAGGCGGTGTTGGGATCGGTCGGGCTGATGGCGATGCCGGTGGCCTGGGTCTTCGACGAATCAAAGCCGAGGTTGAGCGTAACGTCGTTCCAATTGGCCAGGCGCGCGCCTGAAATCGGTGTTGGGGTTGCCGTCGGAGTTGCGCCGCCGGTAACTGTGGCATTTGGGGTAGGCGTTGGGGTTTGAGTCGGATGACTGGGGCAGCTTGGCTGGTCGGGACAGTCGGCCTCGGTAGTGTTGAAAAGTTCGAAGCCAACGGACTTGTTGGTCGCCTGGAAAAACTGGGTGGAAAGCGACCAGGCTTTGGTGTGATCGGCGGGCGCGATCTCCAGATCCTGCAGCGCGCAGCGCGGTGTTTTACAGTTTGCCGTCAGGATTTGTCCGGTCTGCGGCTGCCAGGTTTGCATCCCGTCGGTTGACACGAAGACCCGGTCGGTGCCGATAAAAACTCGCTGCACCACCGTGGGGTCAACCGCGAGGGGCGGGTAGAAGCTGCCGTCGGCGGACCCGACCTTCGTCAGCAGGGTTTTCAGGTTGCCCGACACGTTGGCCCAGGTGACTCCGCCGTCGGTGGAACGGGCGATTGGCGGACTTCCGGCGCCGGCGTAGGTGTGATAGGCGAATGCCGGCATAATCTGATCGAAGAGAACAAACCCCCCGTCGCCCGCATCGACGAAATTCCATCCCTGGGTCCCGGTAAATAGTTCCGTGCCGTTGTCCTGAAACCCGGCCAGCAACTTGTTCGAGTCAAACGGATGCGGACCGACGGCCTGGATCTGGCTGGCACTGACGTCTTTATTGAGCGCGGTGAAGTTGCCTGCGTCCAGCCTGTACAGACCGCCGTCATTGCCCACGTAAAGCTTGCCCGATGCGAGGTCGAGTGCGTGCTGGTCGGCATGCGTTCCGCCCGTGTAGGCCAGAAAATTCCAGCTCGATCCCGAACTCGGCGATTCGTAGATTCCGACTCCGCCAAAGAACACGTCTCCGGGAACGGTCGGTGAAGCGAGCAGTGCCTGATCGTAGAACGATTGCGAGTAGTTGCCCGGATTGGTGCCGTCGAGGGTGACGGTGAGGCCGCCAGCGCTCAACGGGACTTGCGGCACACTTTGAACGGCCCACGTCTGGCCGCCGTCAGTCGATTTGTAAAATCCTAGGTAATGCGAAAAGTCCGGAGCGCCAATCATGACATAGACCGCACCGCAGACCCACTTGGGCAAAACTCCTCCGTCGGTTCGCACCGGGCAGTTGGTTGCGCCGATACCCTCTGGGGGCCCGATCGCCACTGTGGTGCGTCCGATCTGACCAATGGCGGTGGGGAAACCTCCGGGACCGGCCGGGTTGGGGAATACCATCGGGGTGAAGCCGAACAAGCCCTGAGCGTGGCTCGCATGAACGTCGACGGTGTGCTCAACAATGTAGATGTTTTTGGTGTTGAAGGGATCGACCGCCACGTCGGTTACGTCGCAATTCCCAGAAATCCCGGTGGCGAGAGTCTGAAAGCAGCCGGTAGAGCAATCCCCTCCCGGCTTGCCGTTCGGCGAACAGAGCAGCTCGGTATTCCAGGTCGCGCCGCCGTTGTCGGTGGACCAGATGCCGGCATTTTTTACCTTGGCTACCGGGTAAAACGCGGCGCCGCGGTCGGACGAGACTCCACTGGAGTTCTGCACGGCCGCAAAGATGATCGGAGGATTTACCGGGACGGAGGGCAAATCGGGATCGGGGTTGTTCTTGGTGACCAACGCGAGCCGTCCCACAGTCAGCGTGCTGAATAGGGAAGCGCCAAGTTGGGTCCAACTCGTCCCCAAGTCGGTCGATTTGAAGATCCCCTGACCGTAGTAGCTCTCGAAGGAGAAATTGCCCTCGCCGGTTCCGACGTAAACTGTCGGCGGGTTGGAGTTGTCAGCGTCGATCGCTATCGAACCGACCGCTTGCGTTGGCTGGTCTTGGAAGACCGAAACGAAGGAGACGCCGGCGTCGGTACTTCTCCACACCCCGCCATTGGCGGCACCCACGAAGACCAGGTTGCCATCCTTGGGATTAGCCGCGATGGCGGTTATCCGTCCGGTCACGCCGGAAATTGCCGGAGGGATGACGATACCGCCGAAGTTGGCCGCCTCGTTCAGGATGGGTTTTGGACCGATGAATTCCCACACCGGAGAGCCGGAGCCAGCCGAGCGCTTGATACCGGAGGCCGCCGCGGCGCGCTGA
Organism: Pseudomonadota bacterium; assembly: GCA_021325025.1. GTDB lineage: Bacteria > Desulfobacterota > Binatia > Binatales > Binataceae > JAJPJA01. The sequence continues at coordinate 107,978 of JAJPHZ010000018.1, forward strand.
CGGCGCTCCATCGCATGCATCGTATTGATGGCGTCCCCGCGGGCACGCTGGGGAACACCGAACCCAAGTCCCAGCCTGCTGGCCAAATAAAGAGCGCGCTCACGGAGTTCTTCGACACCTTCGCCGCGCTCCCGCACGGTTTGCCGCTCCGCGCCAGGAACCGGCCGCCGACTTTGCGGCGGCTCGGCGCGCAACGCCCGTGCAGCCGCTCCCAGCAACAAGACTTCGCCCGCCACCAGCAGAAAAATGCCGAGGTGTCGACCCAATCCCTGTCGTTTCCACCTGCGCTGCCGCATGCTGGCACTCGATGCTTAAAATAGATTCACACTTATTTTCAATTATTTCCTTAAAAATGCAATGAATTAATAGATCCAAGAATACGATTTGTCGAGGTGAACCGATTGGAGCTTAATTTTAGAGTGATAACTTTATCCACGTATCATCTTTTGGACAGCTTCACACAATAGGAGACTTTCGGTGAAGTCCAAAAGGTTCTTCTCCTGGATATCTTCAATGTTTATGACAAGTTCGCCGAGTCTTCTGGCGCTCATGCGAAACTTTGGCTAACCTGCATCGGCGCGCCCGATCAACAGGTCAGAGTACATCAAGGATTGCAGCAGGAGGGTTGCGATGGCGAGTCCGCAGTTGCAGATGGCGATCGACGCGATGAAGGCGATGGCCGGCAAGGTCGGCGCATCGGTGGCCGAGATGCGCGCAGCGATGGAGGAAATGGCACCGCCGCCGCAAGCTGACATCCAGTGCGAAGCGCTCAGCGCCAACGGCGTCGCGGCGGAATGGATCACTGCGCCGGGCGCCGCCGTCGACCGCGCCGTACTCTACCTCCATGGCGGCGGCTACGTCATGGGGTCAGTCAAGACGCATCGCGACCTGATGGGCCGCATCTCGCGCGCCGCCCAAGCGCGGGTGCTGGGACTGGACTATCGCCTCGCACCCGAGCATCCCTTTCCGGCCGCTGTCGACGACGCCGTAGCGGGCTATCGATTTCTGCTCGCCCAGGGCTTACGCCCCACGCGCATCGCGATCGCAGGCGATTCGGCCGGTGGCGGTTTGACGCTTGCCACGCTGGTCGCGACGCGCGACGCCGGCCTGAAGCTGCCGGGCGCGGCGGTGTGCCTGTCGCCGTGGGTTGACCTGGAAGGCACCGGCGAGTCGATGAAGACGCGCATCGACGTCGATCCGATCGCCTCCAAGGAGGGCACCCACATGCTGGCGCAGGCGTATCTGGCCGGCAAGAGTCTGCGCACGCCGCTGGCGGCGCCGCTGCACGCCGATCTGACAGGGCTGCCGCCGCTCTTCATCCAAGTCGGCGATCACGAAGTCCTGCTCGACGACTCGACCCGCATCGCGGAGCGAGCGCGCGCGGCAGGAGTTAAAGTAACGCTTGAGATTTGGCCCGAGATGGTGCACGTCTGGCAACTCTTCGCCAGCTTCCTGCCCGAAGGCCAGCAGGCGGTCGAGGCAATCGGCCAGTTCATCCGCGAGCACACCCCCACCTGACCGTCGGCTTCTTCCCGACGCGAGGAAGGGGAGTGGAGGCGGTTGGCACAACCGACGTAGGGAGGCTTTTGATGGCAAGTCCGCAGTTGCAGATGGCGATCGACGCCATGAAGTCCTTGATGAAGACGCCGCCGCCCACGCTGGCCGAGATGCGCGCGGCCTTTGAGCGCAACGCGATGCCGGCGCAGCCCGACCTCAGCAGCGAGCGCGTCGATGCCAACGGCGTGGACGCCGAATGGGTCGCGGCGCCGGGTGCGGTGGACCGCGTCGTGATGTACCTGCACGGCGGCGGCTATATCCTGGGCTCGGTCAGTACCCATCGCGACCTGATCGGGCGCCTGTCGCGCGCCGCCCAGGCGCGCGTGCTGGCGCTCAATTACCGGCTCGCCCCCGAGTATCCGTTTCCCGCCGCGGTCGATGACGCTGTGGCCGGCTACCGCTGGCTGTTGGACCGCAAAATCAGCCCCGCGCGCATCGCGCTTGCGGGCGATTCGGCGGGCGGCGGTCTGACCATCGCCGCGCTGGTCGCGATCCGCGACGCGGGTCTGCCGCTACCCGCGGCCGGCGTGTGCCTCTCGCCATGGGTAGACATGGAGATGAAGGGCGAGTCGATGACCACCCGCGCCCATGCGGATCCGGTCGTGCAGCGCCAGGGGCTGATAGGGATGGCGCAGGCCTACCTGAGCGGCAAGGACCCCCGGACAGCGCTGGCGTCGCCGCTTTACGCCGACCTCACGGGCCTGCCGCCGATGCTGATCCAGGTCGGCGACGCCGAAACTCTGCTCGACGACTCGGTCCGCATCGCAGACAAGGCGCGTGCCGCTAAAGTTCAGATAAAACTTGAGGTCTGGCCGGAGATGATTCATGTCTGGCAACTGTTCGCCGCCTTTCTGCCCGAGGGTCAGCAGGCGATCGACGGCATTGGCCAGTTCTTGCGCGAGCGCATCGCGAGCTGACCGCCGACCGCCGGGAGCGGAAAGGGTCGAGAACTTGAGCGATGACGCTCTGCCATCCGGTCCGGACCTTTGAGGTCCGTTCAGAAATGTTGAAACTTCGACCAAAGGCTGTAGTGCTTGCACGATGAAAATCGCGCTACTCGCGCTTGCATCGCTGTGCGCCCTGTACGCGGCCGACACGCTGCTCGTGTATCTGGCGCATCAGCCCTACGGCGAGGCGCAAATCCGCCGCTATTATGCGATGCCGCTTAAAGGCGGCAAGACCGAATTCGGCGCCGCCGGCACCCAAAACCAGACCTGCGTCCAGGCACTGTTTCCGCACGCAGGCTTCGCCCCATGCTGGTACGCCGGCCGCCACCGCGAAAAATGGATAACGCAGTGACCGCAAGCGGGCAGCATCCACGCACGCTCGCGTCCTGACAGCAGGGGGTTGATAGAAGGAGCGTACCTGTCCGCAGCCTATCGGCGGTCGACCGCTGTCCAGCTCGAGCATCACCTGGCGGCGGGCGGTTTAACTTCGCATAAGAAATATTATGTCAACATACATCACATTCAGGCTAAGGTGCCGCGTGAAAGACGCGTTCTTCAGAGGCCAACCGAGCGGCGCTCGGTTGCGGACCCTCATACTTTGGTAAAGTAGCTGGCGCGACGTTTTGCCGCTTCGATGTAGCGTTCGACGTCCTCGGCCAGCAGCAGGCGGGCCTCGCATAGCTCGCGGGCGGCGCGAGCGACCGCCTCCACGTAGGCTTCGTGGTTGGCGTAGCGCTCTTCCAGCGATGGCCTCGGATCGTTTGAAGCCAGCCTCTCGGCGGCGGTTCCCGCAAACGGCAGATGCCATCCGAGCAGCGCCAGTTCGCCGGGTGCGAAGCCTTCGCGGCGCGGATTCCATCCGGTATGCGTGCCCAGTGGTGCCACGATGTCGGGCAGGCGCACGCCGGCAATCTCATTGCCGTCGCGGTCGACCGCAGGGACCATCACCGCGTACTTGCGGTCCATTATCGGGCGCGGCGGCTGCACCGTGTAGTCCACCTCGCATAGCTCATTCAACAGGCCCGCATACGTTATACCGGGGACGGCCGGGAAGTTAAGCGCATCGGCCGGCACCAGGGTTCCGTCGCAAGCGTGCGGGTAGCGGCTCGGCGGCGGCGCGATGCCCTCGCTCACCCATCGGTCGAGTGCGACCAGCAGCGCGCGATGCGCCGCGCTTACTTCCACCGGATTGCCCGGGTATGCGCAAAACGGGAAGAACGTGCTGGCGAAGCGCCCGCCGTGCTGCGTGCCGGAAAACAGATAGACCCGCACCTCCTCGGGCAGCATGAGGTCGCGGCCCGCCTCGTCGGTGGTGACCAGCGACGCCCTGCCCTGCCAGTACTCGCCGCTGCTGTCGGTATGGATGATCCTGGGACAGGTGTTGGTAGTGCGGCATCGCGCCAGGATGCCATCGGTTGTGCCGCTGATCGGATCGAAGCGGGTCGCGTACGTGAACGGGAACTGATCGCCGGGCGTCAGATGGTCCTCGTGCTGGCAGGAGAAGCGGCCGGGCTGCGCGAAGGGGAAGTTGGTAAACGTCTTGCGCGAACCGGCCAGGCTGGGAATGACGCCGTCGAAGACCATCGCGCCGTCGAGGTCTTCGTTGAATCCCTGCCACAACCAGTCGCGCAGCAAGCGTCCCGACTGTGACATGCCGAACGCGTACACGTACTTAACGTGCGGCGCTCGGCCATCGGCCGCGAGCGGATTGGGCCGCCCCTCCTCATCGGCTGCGCGCCGGCGGAAGAAAGAGACCACGTCGCGGATGGCAGCCATCCCCAGCCCCATCACGATCGGATCACGTGCGGGGTAGATGAATTCGTAGATTGCGCCCGCATCGAAGCCGGCGGGCCGCGTGATTTCGATCGAACGCTGCGACAGATAGCGCCAGGCGCCGAGCGCAACGCGGGGGTGCTGCTCACGCTGCCTGACGGTCAAGGACGCCTGCGCCCGGTCCAACGTGTCAGCCGGATAACTGAGCAGTGCGACGGCGGGATTGTGGTTGTGGTTGAAGATGAACTCGTCGCGATTGAGTCCCGCAAGCGGCGCGCCGCGGTCGCTTGCCACCGGCATCCGGACCAGCATCCGCCCCTCTCCCGCTGCTACGTCGCCCTGCCATCCGCTCCACAGCACGGCATACCCCTGACGCATCAGGAAGCCGTTGCCGGCGTGGGCCGCCGCACCCGGGTCGTTGCTCGCCGGTGCGTCGTTAAGCGCGCTCAACGCCAGCTTGTTACCGCGATTTAACACGTCGTAGAGGACACGCCCGTTGTGGCGGCGCAGGTCCGACGGCTTGAGCAGGCAGAAGTCCACGCAATATTCCACCAGTCCGGCGCTGTTGCGCGGCGCGCGGTCGAGATTGACGATCCCGGCGTTGAGCCGATGGCCGGGATCGGCTCCGCCGTATATACGTCCGGTTACTTTTTCATACGATCCGACATGGCCAAACTTGACCTCGTCGAATACCGGCTGAACGCCGGTGATTTCGATCTTCATGGCATTTGGCATTACTCCCGAAGAGCACGTGCGGTCAATTTGGCGGCGGCGCTCCACTTGCGCGCTATATCACACGCGCGCACCCGCCCCGACGGACGATCTGCTAGACTTTCCCTTCATGAACGACAGCCAATGGCAGGATGCGGGGCGGGAGTTTATGCGCCTGGCGGGCGTGATACGCCGGCTGCGCCGCGAATGTCCGTGGCATCGCGCGCAAACTCCCGCCACCCTTTCCAAGTATCTGATCGAGGAAAGCTACGAGACCCTGGCCGCAATTGAAGCGGCCGACGGCGCCGCGCTGCGCGACGAACTGGGCGACCTGCTGTTGCAGGTGTTGTTGCAAACCGAACTGGCCGCCGAGCAGGGGCAATTCGATCTGGCCGCGATGCTGGCGCAGGCAAGCGACAAGCTCATCCGCCGCCATCCGCATGTCTTTGCGCAAGACCAGGCGGCCAGCGCCGAGGAGGTCGCGCAGCGCTGGGAGCAAACCAAGCGCGCCGAGCGTGCGCAGGCGGGAATCACTTCGGCGCTCGACGGCGTACCCCGACATCTGCCTGCCCTGGTGCGGGCGGAAAAGCTCGGTGAACGGGCCCGGGTGGTGGGGATGGACTGGCCGGACCTGCGTGCAGTACTGGCCAAAGTCCGTGAAGAGATTGACGAAACCCTGGCTGCACTTGACGCCGGCGCCGCAAACGAGGCGATCATCGAGGAGTTGGGCGACTGCCTGCTGGCGCTGGCCAACGCGCCGCGCTTTGTGGGCTGGAGCGCGGAGGAGACGCTGCGGAGGGCCTGTGAAAAATTCATCTATCGCTTTAAGAAAGTGGAGGCCCGCGGCGCCGCTGCGCAACGCGAGCTCTCGCAACTGAGCGCCGCCGAAATCGACGCGCTATGGGAGGAGGTCAAGAACGGCGGCGCAAGCAGCGATTGATCTGCCGCATCCCGGCCGCGTTTGAACCATAAGCGGTAAAGCCGTTGACTGGGTCCCAAGCGGTTGTTAGGCTCATCGGCTCGATATGCCACACGTGCCAGTACATCCATCCGCCATCAAGCGCCATCGGCGCAGCCTCAAACGCAGGATGCGCAATCGCGCCGTCAAGACCCATGTCCATAGCGCGCTCAAAAGCGCGCAGGAGGCGTTGGGCGGCGGCGACGCCGAGCGTGCTGCCGGCGCGTTGCGCCAGGCGATGAAGGTGTTGGGCAAGGCCGCCACCAAGGGCGTGCTCCATCGCAATACCGCGTCGCGCAAGATTTCCCGTCTGGCGCGGCGGCTCAATCGCCTCAAGGCGCAGGGCGCGGGCTAGGCCGCCCATCTACCAGATTCCTATTTAGGCGGGTTCAGGCTACCACGGCCGTCGGCGTGGGCGGGAATCCGGGCGGGGCGCGGCCCGAGAATGCGCTCCAATTCCTCGGCCCCGATGGTTTCCTCGACCAGCAAGGCGCTCACCAACTGATCCAACCGCTCACGCGCGCCTGACAAGCGCTGCAACACTTCCTGATGGGTGTCCTCCAGCAGTTGGCGCACTTCCTCGTCGATGCGCGCTGCGGTGTGCTCGCTGTAGTCGCGGCCTTGTGAAATCTCGTAACCCAAAAAGGGCTGCTGCTCGTCGGTCTTGAATGCGGCGAGCCCCAACTTCCCCATCCCCCACCGCGTCACCATCCGGCGCGCCAGGCGGGTTGCTTCAACCAGATCATTTTCGGCGCCGGTGGTCACTTCGCCAATCGCAATTTCCTCGGCGGCGCGTCCGCCGAGCATCACGGCCAGCCGCGCCTTGAGAAAAGAATAGCTCAGATTGTGGCGTTCCTCGCCGGGAATCTGCTCGGTCAGACCCAGCGCCTGGCCATGCGGCACGATAGTCACCTTATGCACCGGATCGGCCGCCGGGGTCAGCCAGGCGACCACCGCGTGGCCCGATTCGTGATAAGCAACGACGCGCCGCTCGGCCGGATCCATCAGTTGCGGATGGGCGGCGCCGAGCCTGATCTTGTCCTGGGCTTCCTCGAAGTCCGCCATCGTTACCACGCCGCGGTTATGGCGCGCCGCGGCGAGCGCCGCTTCGTTGCACAGGTTGGCCAAGTCGGCGCCGCTCATACCGATCGTCGTATTGGCCAGCGTGCCGATATCGACGTCGGCGCCCAGATGGAGCTTGCGGGTGTGGATGCGCAGGATGCCTTCGCGGCCGCGCCTGTCGGGCAGTGGCACCACCACCTGACGGTCGAAGCGGCCCGGGCGCAACAGCGCCGGGTCCAGCACATCGGGGCGATTGGTGGCGGCCAGGATGATCACCTCGGTCTGCGGGTCGAAGCCGTCCAGTTCGCCCAGCAGTTGGTTGAGCGTCTGCTCGCGCTCGTCGTTGACAGTTCCCAGGCCCGCGCCGCGCCGGCGTCCGACCGCGTCCAGTTCGTCGATAAACACGATCGCGGGCGCCACTTCCTTGGCCTGGCGGAACAGATCGCGGACGCGGCTGGCCCCTACTCCGACGAACATCTCGACAAACTCCGAAGCGTTGAGGCTCAGAAACGGCACGCCCGCCTCGCCCGCCACCGCCCGCGCCAGCAACGTCTTGCCGGTCCCGGGCGGCCCGACGAGCAGAACACCCTTGGGAATCCGCGCGCCCAGGTCGCGGTACTTTTTGGGATGGCGCAGGAAGTCGACTTCTTCCTGCAAGTCGGCCTTGGCTTCATCGGCGCCGGCGACATCGTTGAAGGTGACACCAGGCTGTTCGCTGCTGTAGCGGCGCGCCTTGATGCGTCCGATGCCGAACATACCCGACTGGGTCTGGCTGGCTCGCCGCGCCATCCACCAGAAAAACCCGATCAGAAGCAGCATCGGCGACCATTCCAGCAGCAGGTTGAGGAACCACGGCGCGGAGGCAGGCGAGACATCCACAACCACATGATGAGCCTCCAGCAACGGCATCAGCGCCGGGTCGCCGACCGCAGCCGGAAAGGTCGTGGCAAAAGCGCGATACGTGTTCACCGTCGGTGGGCTCGGCCGCGTTGCTGGCAGCGGACCCGGCCCGGCCGCTTCGCCTTTGGGCGTAGCGGGGTGGGGCTGGGATTTGGCTTCGGCCGGCGGCTGCTGTTTAGGCCACGCGATCGGCTTGACGAAAGTGCCGGTGATGCGATCGCCGACGATATGGACGTCGGCGACATTGCCGGCGCGGATCTCGCTCAAAAAGGTCGAATAGGGAATCTCGGCTGGTTCGGGTCCGCGGGGCCACAAGGCCAGAAAGTTCCACACCGCCAGCGCCAGGAGAATCAACCACCAGAACCAGATATTGCTGGGAAGCTGATTTCGAGGTCCACGTTGCGGTCCCTGCGGTCTGCCTTCTCCCGTTGCCATCGAGCGCTTCTTTGTACGCGGTCTGACTTGAACCGCCTTCTATCAAGCATTGCGCGCCCACCGCCAAAAGGGAAGACGGCTGTGCGGGTCAGGACGGCGGCCGCTGCGTGCGCGCGGGGTGAAAATCATGTTATCACTGCCGGGGCCGGTACTGCTCTCCGCCAGCCATCGTGCTTACAATAGCGGGATGGGTCCGACGGCCGGCCGCGGTGAAGAATCCGCCTCGATTGTGCGCAGGCACAGTTACGTGCCCAGCCTCGACGGTCTGCGTGCGGTATGTATCGGCGCGGTGATCTTCTTCCATGTGCCCTCCCCGGCCGGCCATCCGTGGCTCGACGCCGTGCGCAGCCGATGCTGGTACGGCGTGGACATGTTCTTTATTCTGAGCGGCTTTCTGATCACCTGGATTCTGGCCGTGGAATTCGAGGACACCGGACGCGTGGACCTGGGCTATTTCTATCGCTCGCGCGGCCTGCGCCTGTTGCCAGCCTATGGCACCGCGCTGGTGCTGGTCGCGGCGGGGTCGTATGTGCTGGGCAGCGTTCCGGGGGCGAGCTTTCACGCTCCGGCGAAAATCTGGCCGCTACTGCTGACCTATACGCTCAACTTGTGGATGGCGGCGACGGCGATCTGGCCGCAGGGACTGAGCCACTTCTGGTCGCTATGCGTGGAGGAGCACTTTTACCTGTCGTGGTCGCTGGTGTTTCGCCGATGGGGCACGGCGCACTCGCTGCGCATCGCGCTGGCCGCGATTGTGGGCGTGCTGGTGTACCGTACGGGATGGTACGCGGTCATGAATTGGGGACACCTGTGGTCGCCTTCGGAGGCGTCGTATTTCCGCATCCATTACGCCACCGACACGCGCATCGACGCGATTCTGATCGGATGCGCACTGGCGCTGGCGATGCGCGAGGCGCGGCTGCAAGGCTTATGGCAGCAGCTGCGCGCCGCGCCGCTGTTCCCGACGTTGGCACTGGTTGCCGCGGTGGGATGTATCGCGTGGGTGACGGAGTACCGCTGGCGCCAGAGCACGTTCGGCTACACCGCAATGGCGCTGGCGTCGGGTGCGCTGCTGGCGGCGATCTTCCTGCGTCCGCAATGCTGGCTGGGCCGCATTCTTTCGACCCGCCCGCTGGTCGGCATCGGACGCATCTCTTACGGTATCTACCTCTTTCACGCCCCGCTGCTGGTGGCCTTGGAGGCGCGGCTGGGCTTTTACGCCAACAACCTCGAAGCGCGCCGCTATCTGACCGTGCTGGGCAGCCTGACTGTGATATCGATCGCGTTCGCGGCCCTTCACTACCGGATCGTTGAGCGGCGCTTCCTTGCGATGCGCAAGCCGCGCTCTTTCCTCGCCCCGCGTGCTCATCGCGCCCCGCAGCCATCAAGCCGGACCGTTGCAGCCTGAAACCGGGGAAGTTATTTCCACTCGGCCGCGCGCCCGTGCCCTCTTTGCCCAACCATCGAGCCGTCACACTACCCGCCGGCCAAACTCGCCTCGCCCTGGCGGCCGTTGTGAGAAACCGCGGCAGGCCCTTATTGGTGCGTTCGCGTGTCGTCCAACAGCAGCGGCGCAAGCAGGGCCGACAGCGCGTGTTCGCGCTCCTTGACCATTCCGTTCTTGAAGTTGGCGTCCAGTTCGATGGCGTCGCGATAGGTCCGGGTCAGCCGGCGCAAGCCGAAGCGGCGGGCAGCGTTGGCAATTGCCGTGATGCGGGGGCTGCGCGGCGACATGCCCACCTCCATTGCGATTTCGGCCGGGCCCTGCCCTTGCATGCCGAGCGCGGCAGCGATCACCAGCCGGCGCAGCGCGGGAATGATCTCCACTGACAGCAGTTCGGTTGGGTCGCGCCCCACTGCGATCGCGCGGTCGATCATCGCCAGCGGCAGCAGAGGCAGGTCGCCGCTTAGGCTTTCCGAAATTTGAAACAACTCGGCGCCCAAATCCGCGCCGCCGGCGCCCGCGTGCAGGAAGTCGTCAGGTTTTTGCCGCGGCGCCGCGATTGCAGCCAGCACCAGCGCGTTGTGCATCGCGGCCAGATTGGTGCCGTAGCGTTCGGTCAGGGTCTCGGCGCCGCTGTAGCCGAGCTTCAGTCCCAGACGGCGCGCAAAGAGCGCGGCGAATTGCGGCAACTGGCTTTCAAACGGTTTGTTGCACACGATGCACAAGCCGGATTTTTCGACCTGACGCTGCACCTTGGCCGGCGCGCTGTCGCGCTCATACAGCAGGACCAGATGCGACGGATTGCGCACCAGTTCGATTGCCCGTATCAGCTTCGAATCGTCGCCGCGCCCGCCGCGGCCCTCTCCCCCCTCGCCGTCGTCATCCGAACCGCTGCGCGAGCGCAGGATACGGCAGATGGCGATGGTGGCCGGGGCGAACAGGCTGGGTGCCGCGATTGCTTCCAGCACAGCGCCGAAATCGGCGCCGCCGCCGATTTGGAAGGACTGCGCATCGCGGCCCGGACCGCGCAATTTCTCCCGGCATGCATCCAGCACGTATTCCTTGAGAAAGATTTGCCCTCCGACGATCAGGATTGCCGGCGGCATCAACGCCTTGCCCGCGTCCAATTGGGAGAAGAAGGCCAGGGCGTTCTCGGCAGGCATCGCGCCCCTTGGCTAGAAGCCGCTCGCCATCCCGGCGTAAACGTTCTGAGCCACCTGCGTCATCGCTTCATCGCGTGCCACGCCGGCCTGCGTGATCTGCACCTGCGAGTCGCTCAGTTGAGCGATATCGTTGGAGCGGAAGTTATGGCGCAGGAATTGCGGGGAAGTAGCCAACACCGCCTGCGGCACCACCGGATATTGCTGTTGCGAGGTGATGTTCACACCGCTCCATAAAATCTTGCCGGTCTTCTTGTCGACCAGGGTGGCATTGACCTGCAGGCCCAAGGCATAGATGGTCGGCTCGCCCACCGCGTTGAGCGCCGACGGATAGGGGTCGGCGTTGACGATAACCCCGCTCAGTTCGAGGTCGGCCTGAGCCGGGTCGTCAACCAGCCGCAGCCGATCGTGTCGGGCGATCTCATCCTTCATGTAGCGCATGAAGACGTCCTGGAGCCCGGTGTAGTTGGTGGAGTTGGTAAAGCGCGCGACGTAGATGGTGTGGGCGGAGGGCGGCAGCGTATCGGCGGCCGAAAACGTGTAGCCGCATCCGCCCGCGATTAGGGCCATCAGCAGCGCGACGATCGAAAAGCTACCCTTTGGCAGCGGCAAGGTCCTGATCACCCTTGTGCTTGAGTCCCAGGCGCGAGGCCAATTCGTCGAGCACGCCATTGACGAATTGACTGGAGTGGCGATCGCCATAGCGCTTGGCCAGTTCAATCGCCTCGTCCATCGTGACCCGCGCCGGAACATCCTCAAGATTGAGCAACTCCCAGGCCGCCAGGCGCAGGATGTTGTGATCGATACGCGAGAGGCGGCCGATGGACCAGTTGGTGATGACCTGCGCCAGCAATTCATCGAGATGGCCAAGGTCGGCGCTGACTCCCTCGACCAGACGGGTGGCAAACTCGCGCGCCCGCGGGTCGGCCGGCATCGCAGTCAGCAGCGCGCGCAGGTTGGCCGCCGAGCGGTCGCCGACGATGTCCATCTGATAGAGCGCTTTAAGGGCGAGCTCGCGCCCGGCTGTTCTAAGTCCCACCGCGAAACCCCAAATCTTCGGCCCGCAGAGCGTCCTCAGCTCAGCAGCTTGAGCTCGGACAGCAGATGCCCCAGCTTTTCCTTCTTGGTTCGCAGGTACTCGATATTGCCGCGATGGGGCGTCGCCTCCAGAGGTACGCGCACCACCTGTACGCCATAGCTGGCCAGGCTGTCGAGCTTGTGCGGATTGTTGGTCAACAGCATCACGGTGCCGACGCCCAAATCGCGCAGGATTTGCGCGCCGATTCCGTAATCGCGCAGGTCTTCCTTAAAGCCCAGCTCGAGGTTTGCCTCAACCGTATCCAGACCGCGGTCCTGCAGGGCATAGGCGCGAATCTTGTTGCCCAGTCCGATTCCCCTGCCCTCCTGGTGCAGATAGATCAGGACACCGGCCTCGGCGGCGCAGATTTGCTGAAGTGATTGTTTAAGCTGGTCGCCGCAGTCGCAGCGCTTGGAGCTGAACACGTCGCCGGTCAGGCATTCCGAATGCAGCCGCACCAGCGCCGGCCGCCCGCCGCCTACGTCGCCCTTGACCAGGGTCAGGTGCTCGCGCCCGTCGACGATGTTGCGGTAGACGATCGCGCGCAGTTCGGCGTGCGCGGTCGGAAACGCAACGTCGGCCACGCGCTGCACCAGCAGCTCATGGGTCAGACGGTAGGACACCAGGCTTTCGGTGGTGCAGATCGGCAGCGAATGGGCCTGGGCGAACTCCTTCAGTTCAGGCAGCCGCGCGGCATATCCGTCTTCGCGCAGGATTTCGCACAGCGCGGCATACGGACGCATCCCGGCCATGCGCACCAGGTCCACCGCCCCCTCGGCGCGCCCCAGGCGCATCAGCACTCCGCCGGGCAGCGCCATCAGCGGCGGCACATGGCCGGGCATGACGATGTCGTCGGGACCGCATTGGTCCGAAGCGATGGTCTGGATGGTCTTGGCGCGGTCGCCAGCCGAGATTCCCGTCGTCACTCCGTGACGCGCCTCCACCGACGCGCCCACGCTCAGAGCGCTATCTTCGGCCGAACGATGGGAGAGCAGCGGAATGCGTAACTCGCGCAGGCGGCGCTCGGGAATTGCAGCCGATACGATGCCGCGCGCGTAGCGGGCCATAAAGTTGACGTGCTCGGGGATGACCTTCTCGGCCGCCATCACCACGTCGCCCTCGCCAGCCGGACCCACCAGCACCACCATCTTGCCGGCGCGGATGCGGTCAAAGGCTTCTTCGAGTTCGGGATCGATCATACGCCGCCATCTTACCACCGCCTGGTGAGTGTAACCAGTGCCGCTGCGTATGCCCGCCGGTGCTGCGGACGCGCCGGCGCGACGATCGCAGTCTGCGGCATCCACCGCATTCCGATCGTAGAATTCCTTTCGCGACACTGTCGATTTATACGGGCCCGAATCGACTAGAGAACAGAAATTCGCAACCCTCAGGGAGGTACCGAGATGCAGTACATGCTGTTGATTTACCAGGACGAGGCGGCGCGGCCGGGCGAAGCCGAGCTCGGTCAGGTGATGCAGGAATACCAGTCGTTCACGCAGGACATCGTCAAAGCCGGCCAGTTCAAGGCCGGCGATCCGCTGGAGCTCACCAACACCGCGACCACGGTGCGGGTGCGCAACGGCAAGACGCTCACCACCGACGGTCCGTTTGCCGAAACCAAAGAGCAGCTCGGCGGATACTACATCGTCGAGGCTAAAGACCGCGACGAGGCGGTTGCGATTGCCGCGCGAATCCCGGGCGCACGCTGGGGCTCGATCGAGGTGCGGCCGATCAGGAAACTCAACATGTGAGCGACGGCGCGGCGGTGCGGCGGGTCCCATCTCGATCGCGCCGCCGCCGTTGAGTCCGGCACGATGCTGGAGCAGCTTTACCGGGAAGAATTCGGACGCATCATCGCCAGCCTGATCCGCCTGTTGGGCGACTTCGAGCTGGCCGAGGAGGCCGCGCAGGAGGCGTTCGCCGCGGCGCTGGAGCAATGGCCGCGCGAGGGTGTCCCGCATAATCCCCGCGCGTGGATTATCGGCACCGCGCGCCACAAGGCGATCGATCGAATCCGGCGCGAGACCCGTTTCGCGCAAAAGCGTGACGAATTAATCCGCACCATCGAACGCCAAACGCAACCGGAGACTGAACTTATGGACGGCGGCGTGCCTGACGAACGGCTGCGTTTGATCTTCACCTGCTGCCATCCGGCATTGGCCAGCGAGGCGCAGGTCGCGCTGGCGCTGCGCACCTTGTGCGGACTTACCACCGAGGAGATCGCGCGCGCCTTTATCGTCCCGCCCGCGACGATGGCGCAGCGGCTGGTGCGCGCCAAGCGCAAGATTCGCGCCGCGCGCATCCCCTACGAAATTCCTCCGCCCGAACTGCTGCCCGAGCGCATCGACGCTGTAATGGCCGTCATCTACCTGGTGTTCAACGAAGGCTACGCCGCGACGTACGGCGACAGCCTGGTGCGCGCCGACCTGTGCGCCGAAGCGATTCGCCTGGCCCGCATCGTGTGCGAACTGCTGCCCGACAACATCGAAGCGCGCGGCCTGCTGGCCCTGATGCTGCTGCAGGATTCGCGGCGCATGGCGCGCGTTGATGGGCAGGGCGAAATCGTGCTGCTCGAAGATCAGGATCGCGCCAAATGGAATCGCACGCAGATTGCCGAAGGCCTGACGCTGGTGCATTCGGCGCTGGCCGCAGGACCGGCGGGACCTTACGCGCTCCAGGCGGCAATCGCGGCGGTGCATGCCCGCGCCGCGCGCGCCGCCGACACGGACTGGCACGAAATCGAAGCTCTGTACGCCTACCTGATGCGGATTCGGCCTTCGCCGGTGGTCGAACTGAATCACGCGGTCGCAGTCGCGATGGCGTCGAACGTTGAGGATGGTTTGCGGATGATTGAATCGATCCGGGTGCGCAACGATCTGGACGGCTATCACCTGATGTGGGCGGCGCGCGCGGACCTGCTGCGGCGTCTGGGTCGATGGGACGAAGCGGCGGAGTCATATCGACGCGCGCTCGCGCTGGTAACGGCGGAGCCGGAGCGGCGCTTTCTCAGCCGCCGCCTGGCTGAGGTGCAGGGGCGCGGCGCCCGGAAATAGCACTCCCGGTACGTGCCGGAGAGCAAATCCCGTCGTTACCAAGGAAACGAAATTCGTGCTAGACCGGTTGAGCTATCGGCGGCCCGGCGAAGTTGTTGCGGGCCCCACCTCCGCGGAGACGCGATACATGGCAACCAGCACGAACAACGCGCTCGCGGATCGAACCTCATCCTCTTCCACCCAGGGATGTCGGCCGCGGCTGCAACGATGGGCGTTTCGCGCAGGCGTTGGCATCGTTGTGCTGATCGCGGGCTTGTGGGATGTGTACGAATGGTTTGTCGCGCTGCAAAACCGCAACGTCACCAGCGGTATCGCGATCGGTCAGCACGCGCCTGACCTCTCCCTGCCCGATCAGAGCGGCCGCGCCCGCTCACTGCATGATCTCAGCGGACCCAAGGGATTGCTGCTGGTGTTCGTGCGCAGCGCGGACTGGTGACCGTACTGCCGCGCGCAGCTCGTCGAGCTGCAGAATGACTATGAAGCGTTGAAAGCGAACGGCGTTGGGCTGGCCAGTGTCAGTTACGATTCGTCGGCGATACTGACCCGCTTTGCGGCGGCCCATCGGATTACGTACCCGATGCTGTCCGACAAGAACAGCCGCGTGATTCGCGCCTTCGGTATCCTCAACACCAACATTCCCAAAAGCCTGCCGCTTTACGGTATTCCCTTCCCCGGCCAGTACCTGATCGATCCCGACGGCGTGGTCCGCGACAAGCAATTCCTCGACGACTATCGCGAGCGTCCAACCGCCTCCGAGGTGCTGCTTAGGGACTTTGGCGTTGCCGGCGGACTAAAGACCATAATCCGGGCCGATGAAGTCGAAGCTGCCGTGCAGCTTTCAGCCAACAGGGCGTTTGCGGGCCAGGAATTGGGCGTGGTGGTCGATTTCAGCGTCAAGCCGCCGTGGCATGTCTACGGCCAGCCGCTGCCGCGCAACTATACCACAACATCAGTCCACTTCGACACCGCCGGCATATTGCGCCAGTCGCTGACGTTTCCCAGGCCGCAGTTGGTAAAGATCGCGTCGTTGGGAGAAGTGCTCCCGGTTTACACCGGCAACTTTCGCGCCGCCGGCACAATGGTTGTGACGGGTAAACTCAAACCCGGCAATCGTCAGCTAAGCGGCGAGCTCTGCTTCCAGGAATGCAACGACGAGATTTGCAAATTGCCGCGTACAGTCAAATTCACGATGCCAATAACGATCGAACCACCCGCCACGGCGAACCGATAATCGATTCCGCCGTCAGAGTCACCATAGCGCCCGTTTTCAGCCTCCCGTCTGCCAGGCGTGCACAATCTGGATCGGATGGATCAGCATCAGAATGTTGAGCGCCAGATTGTCGCGAATCCAAAGCGCCATAACCACTTCAAGTGCTGCCACGAACACGGCGGAATGGTACGCCGGGAGCAGGGACGCCAATATCATTCCGGCGGCGCCGGCAATGATATCCCCCATCGAATTCATGATGCTGTCGCCGTAATAGTGCAGCGAAATCGTTGCCGTCCGATAGCGGTTGATTACGGTATCCGTGTTCTCGACGATCTCCCAGATGCATTCGATTGCGATCGCGATCAGAATGCGTATACGCACCGAAAGCCTGGGTGCGGCCAACCACGCCGCCAAGTAGAGGAGAAAACCGTGGGTGATATGGCTGAACGTGTATGGATCGAATAGGTATTGGGAGTTGTGCGAGCTTTCGACGTTGCCCGACCAGAACCCGGCTTGGCCGCTGATACCCCACAGCTTGCGGCCCATCGCGCGCTCCGCCGCCGCGGCCGCCGCCATCATGCTCACAGCGCAAGCGCCGCAGCGCCATAGCGCAGGACGGGCCGAGGTGGCGTTGTTCAAACCGGTTCTCCCTCCAGCAGCCAGTCGGGACCGATTGGGCGGGCGCGCAGCTCGGCCAGTGCGATTGCGTTGCTGGCGCGGATGCCTTCGACGGCCGGCATGCCCGCGCCGAATATCAGCGGCGCGATGAAGAACGCGACACGGTCCACCACTTTGGCATGCAGTGCGGCGGCGGCCAGATGCGCCCCGCCTTCGAGCAGGATTTTCGACCAGCCGCGCCTGCCCAGTTCACGCATCAGGGCCCGGATGTCGACGCCCTCGGCGCTGCCGCGCACCGCCATAATCTCGACGTTGCGATTGCTGTAGCGCTGCTTCGCGCGCTCTGCGTTGTCCTCAATTGTGGCAACAATCGTGGGAGCGGCCGAACGCAGACGGTAGACCTGCGCCTGCGGCGGCGTGCGCAACGACGCATCCACTACGATTCGTACCGGGTCGCGGCCGCCCTTGAGGCGGCAGGTCAGGCGCGGGTTGTCGGCGATCACGGTGCCCGCCCCGGTCATCACCGCGTCGCATTCATTGCGCCATCGATGCACCAACTCGCGCGACTGCGCCGAACTGATCCATCCGCCCGAACGCGGCGCGACGATCCGCCCGTCCAGCGACATCGCCATCTTGAGCAGCACGAATGGACGCCGCCTGGTGACGCGCGTGATGAATCCCTCGTTGAGCCGGCGGCATTCCTCTTCCAGCACGCCGACCTCCACCGCGATACCGGCCCGGCGCAGCTTGGCGACGCCGCGCCCTCTGACTGGCGGATACGGGTCAAGGCATCCGACAACGGCGCGTTTGATTCCCGCCGCGATCAGCGCGTCAGCGCAAGGGGGTGTCTGCCCGAAGTGGGAGCATGGCTCGAAACTGACGTAGGCGGTGGCGCCGGCGGCGTACTTGCCGGCAATCTCGAGCGCCCGCGGCTCCGCGTGGGGACGTCCGTTCGGTGCGGTGGCGGCGCGGGCCATCACCCTGCCCTGCTTGACGATCACGCATCCGACGGCGGGATTGGGGGAAGTGCGGCCGAGCACACTGGCGGCCTGCTCGAGAGCCTCGCGCATGAAGCGCACATCAGCTTGCGGATCGGGACGGGGCGCCATCGTAGTTCAGGCGGCGCCGTTTTTATCCTTGCGCTGGGCGCCCGGCGGGATCTGTTCCTGGCGGCGGCGGCTGATCATCTCTTCGAGTTCGTGCATGAACTCTTCGATATCCTTGAACGAGCGGTACACTGAGGCAAAGCGCACGTAGGCAACCTGGTCGATTTCGTGCAGCTCCTTCATCACCGCGCCGCCGATAAAGGAGCTGGGCACCTCCTTGCCGCCGCGCTCCAGCACGGCGGCTTCGATGCGGTCGGCAACCTGCTCGATGACCTCCATCGACACCGGCCGCTTCTCGCACGCCTTCTTGAGTCCGGCGATGATCTTCAGCCGGTCGTAAGGTTCACGCCGGCCGTCCTTCTTGATCACCATCGGCGTGATCTCTTCGACGCGCTCATAGGTGGTGAAGCGGCGCTTGCACGATGAGCATACGCGCCGGCGCCGGATCGCGGTGCCGTCGCCCGAAAGGCGCGAGTCGATTACGCGATTGGCGCCATGGCGGCAGAACGGACAGCGCATCGTCGGGTCAAAGCGCCGCCGGGTATCGCTCCTGCCTGGCGACCGGGTCCGGGCACGCCCTCAGCTTGCGCGCGCCGCGCCGATGGTGTGGATGCGACCCCTGCGGGTAAGACGGCAGTAGGACGAATGAGGTTTGACTCAGCCGGCCCAGGGCCGGGCCGAGCCAGTAGACATCAACTTTTATGCGCGTGGATAAAGTCAACGGCGTCCTTTACGGTGCGGATCTTCTCGGCTTCCTCGTCCGAGATCTCCATCCCGTATTCTTCCTCAAGCGCCATCATCAATTCCACGATATCCAGCGAATCCGCGCCCAAATCTTCGACAAAGGAAGCTTCCGGCGTGACCTCATTGGCAGCCACGCCGAGCTGCTCGCTGATGATCTCGCGGATCTTGCTTTCAACGTCTGCAGCCATCGATAACTATTTCCTCCTGGGGCAGCATTTCGAATGCAGCCGTAAAACCGGTCGGATCTGCGCCTGGGGTCAGGCAACAAATTGGCGTAACTCGGTCCGCGTGTTCGCACCTGCATGTGTGACACAGCAAGCCGGGTTAGCGCAAGGCGCAAGCATAAGCACTTGTATCAGGCCACGCAAGGCAGCCCGGCGCGGCCATTAGTCCTGGCTGCTCAAGACCTTGACCGCGGCCGCCAGCGAGGCGGGGTCCTCGACGCAATGGACCGCGAGGTCGCGATTGATACGGCGCATCAGGCCGGCCAGCACCCGTCCGGCGCCCAGTTCGATCGCGCGGGTGATGCCGGCGGCGCCCAGCGTGCGCATCGACTCCTCCCAGCGCACGGGCGCGGTGATTTGCTCGATGAGCAGCGGCACGACGCGGTTGCTGTCGCGATTGATTTGCGCGTCGACGTTGGCGATTACGCCGAAGTTCATGGGTTTGACCGTAATGCCAGCCAGCACCGCCGCCATCCGCTCCTGCGCCGGCTTCATCAACGAGCAATGGAATGGCGCGCTGACGTTGAGTTCGACCGACATCCGCCCGCCGCGCTCCTTGGCCAACCCCACCGCGCGCCTGACCGCTCCGGCATGGCCGGCCACGACGATTTGGCCGGGCGCATTGAGATTGGCCGGCACCACGACTTCTTCGCCGGCGCATGCAGTGGCGCACACCTCGGCGACCAATGCCATGTCTAGGCCGATCAGAGCCGCCATCGCGCCACGCCCCGGCGGACAGGCCTCCTGCATCAGGCGACCGCGCTCGCGCACCGCCCACACCGCGTCGGCAAAGTCGAGCGCGCCAGCCGCAACCAGTGCGCTGTACTCGCCCAGAGAATGACCCGCCGCCAGTTCGGGCGCAATCTCGCACTCGGACTCAAGCGTGCGCAACGCGGCGATCGACGTGGTCAGGATGGCCGGCTGGGTGTTGGTGGTCAGGCGCAAGTCCTCTTCCGGACCCTCGAAACACAGCCGCGACAGCTTCATTCCCAATGCACTGTCGGCCTGTGCGAAAACCTCGCGCGCGGCGGAAAAATTTTGCGCCAGCTCGCGGCCCATGCCGACCTTCTGTGAACCCTGACCGGGGAAAAGCAAGGCGAGTTTCATAGCCATGAATCGACTACTTGTTCAGGGGTCGCTCCTCGCCCTTGGCATGAGCGGCGGGGTTGTCCTGAGGTTTGTCGTTCTGACGCTGACCGGCGCCCGCGCTTGGCGGGGTGCCTGCCGCGTCCGGCCCGGAACGTGCGCTCTCAACCTTGGCGGCGGATGGCGCAGCGCCGTTGAGCAGCGACCCTGTCCGTCCATTGCCCGCGCGCGCGGCAAGCTCGGCCTTGGCCGCGCCCGCCTCAGTTTGCCCATCGGACTTACGTACGGGGTCGTACTCCTTGCCGCGCAGATGCAGGCGTTCGCGCATCCGGCCGAAGATCGCGCGGATTCCGCGCCCGGCATTGGCGCTGTGAACCGTGCCCGACATCTTGCCGAGCAATTCGATGATGTCGCGGTTGAGCAATTCGCCCAACGATTCGTTGGCGGCGGCGCGCAGCGCGTTGCGAATCGCTTTGGCGTCGGAGGAGCCGTGCGCGATGATCGCGCGCCCGGCCAGGCCAAGCAAGGGCGCGCCGCCGTACTCGGCCGGGTCCATCCGCTCACCCATCGCGTGCAGCCGCTTGCGCACCAGCAGATAGGAAAGCCGTCCCGCCATCCCCGAGCCGTAGACCTCGCGCAGGCTGCCGAGCACGAAACGGGCGCATCCTTCCATGGTCTTGAGCGCGACATTACCGGTGAAGCCGTCGGTCACCACCACGTCGGCCTTGCCCTGGTTGATGTCGCGGCCTTCGACGTAACCGATGTAATTGATGTGCGGCGCTGACTGCGCCAGCATCGCCGCCGCCGTGCGCGTCAACTCGCTGCCCTTGGAGGATTCTTCGCCGTTGGCCAGAATCGCCACTTTGGGCGCCTCCAAACCGCGCAGGCGGCGCATGTAGGCGCTGCCCATCACCGCGAACTGTGCGAGGTTGACAGCCTTGGCTTCGGTGTTGGCGCCGGCGTCCACCAGCAGCGCCATGCCGTCGACCGTCGGCACCATCGAGGCAATCGCCGGCCGATCGATGCCGGCCAGATTGCCCAACAGCGTGATCCCGATCGTCATCATGGCGCCGGAATTGCCGGCGCTGATCACGGCGTCGGCCTCGCCGCGCTTGAGCAGTTGATAGCAATGATGGAGCGAGGACTGCGGTTTGGACAGCACCACCTCAAGCGGCGAGTCGTCCATGGCGACGACTTCGGGCGCGTGCTCGACCGCCAGGTCCAGTCCCGCGCAGTCGTGCTCGGCCATCTCCTTTTGCAGGACCGACCGGTCGCCGACCAGCACCACACTCAGCTTCAGTTCGCGGGCGGCCAGCACCGCGCCCTCGACGGTGGCCTGGGGGGCGAAGTCTCCGCCCATCGCGTCCAGTGCAATCCTCACCGCGCGCTCCGCAGCGCTACTCCTCGGTCTCCACCAACTGCCGTCCGCGATAGGTGCCGCAGTGGCGGCAGACGCGATGCGGCAGGGTGGGCTCGCCGCATTGGGGGCAGGCGATGGTGTTGACCGGAGTCAGGGCGTCGTGGGCGCGGCGTTTGTCGCGCTTGGACTTCGAGGTGCGGCGTTTGGGTACGGGCATCGGACAAATCTTCCTTCTTTATCTTGAGTCTAACCGATCGCGCCGCTTAGTGGCGCGAAAGTTTGAGCGTGCGCAGCGCTTCGAGCCTGGGGTCCAGCATCCGCTTGGAGCACGAACAGGATGTGAGGTTGAGGTTGACGCCGCACTGCGAACACAAGCCACGGCATCCCTCCTGGCACAGCGGCCGGGTCGGCAGCGCCAGCAACAACTGCTCGCGCACCAGGGGCGACACGTCCACCTCCTCGCCCTCGTAAAGCGAAAACTCAAGGTCTTCCGCGTTAAGATCTTTGCCGCCCAGGTCGCCCATCGATTTCGGCGTCAGCACAAAGCGGAAATCGCGGCGCGTGGCGACGCTGAAGTCCTCGGCGCAGCGCGCGCAGGTGGCGATTACCTCCGCGCTGAGGGAGCCGGAAAAAAACAGCTCCATCCCCGACCGGTAATAGGCCAGATGCACCGCGAAGGGCCGCTTGACCCGATACTCGTGGATCGGCCCCTGCTCCAGCAATCGGTTGACCTCGTCGTGCGGCTCGGCGAAATCGAGCGTCTTGACCTGGGCCGAGATATCTTCAACATGCAGCTTCACGATCAACGCCGCCCGGCGGCCGCAGCGGGCCAGGCCGGACGCAAAAATTATGGCATGTCGGTGTGCGGGTTCAAATACGGTTTGAATAAAAGGTGTTGGCTATGCTTTGGCTATCAGCGGCGGGCCGCAACGCCTGTTCCGCGATTTTTGGCCGCGGGGTTGAGCGGTGCCTTGACCCCGATTCTCGGGCAGTCGGGCAACAGTGCGCATTGCGCGCAGCGCGGGGCGCGCGCGATGCAGACCTGGCGGCCATGCAGAATCAGCCGCATCGAAAACGGCGTCCATTGCTCAGCGGGCAGCAGCTTTTGCAGGTCGATCTCGATTCGATCGGGATCCTTCTGTGCGCTCAGGCCCAAGCGAAACGCGACGCGCCGCACATGTGTATCGACCACCACGCTGGGCTGGCCGAACACATGCCCCAAAAGCACGTTGGCGGTTTTGCGCCCCACTCCCGGCAAAGTGACGAGATCTTCCATCCGCGCCGGCACCTTGCCTCCGAAACGGCTGACGATTTCGTGGGCGCAGCCCTTGAGCGCTTTGGCCTTCTGGCGGAAGAAGCCGGTGCTGGCAATCAATCGCTCGATCTTCTCCAGCGGCGCTGCCGCCATCGCCGCCACGCCGGGAATTTCCCTGAACAACACCGGAGTGACGCGATTGACGCGCTCGTCGGTGCATTGCGCCGACAAGATGGTCGCCACCAGGCATTCCCAGGCGTCGGTGAAATCCAGACTGATGCGTGCTTGTGGATAGAGTCTGGCCAGCGCCGCCGCGATCCGGCCCGCCCTGGCGCGCTCGTCCTCTTTGCTTTTGCCCCTTGCCATTTCAGACTTCCCGGCTCTCCTTGAGCATGCCCATAAACTGTTGCACCTCGGCCGCCTCTCGCGCCGCACCCCATCCCAGTTCGCATCCCATCAGATGCGCCGCTGAGGCTGCCGCAAGCTCGGCACACGCCGGATAGTGGCGTGCCATCGCGGTGCGCCGCACCATAAAATCAGCCAGTGATTGCGCCATCTCGAAACGCACGGCGTAAACGGCTTCCGCCGCCAGCACAGGGCATCCGGCACACAGCGGCTCGGCAAGTTTGGGGTCTTGTTTGATTAATGCTTCAAGCATTCCGGCATAAGCACCATAGCGCGACTCCAACTCCGCACGCGCAGCCGGTGGCAGCAGCGGCGCGGCGGCGGCGCCCCAACCCGGGCGTGCGCCCGGCAACGGTGCCGTCAGGGTAGGCGATGGTCCGGCCGGGCGGCCAAGTTGGCCGCATATCATATCGACCACGCGCTGCGCGATACGCCGATGGGTGGTGAGCTTGCCGCCTGCAATCGATATCATGCCGCTGGGGCTGTGCAGGATCAGTTCCTCGCGCGCAACGCGCGAGGGCGCCTGGGCGCCGTTGCCGTTGACCAGCGCGCGCAGCCCGGCGAAACTCGCGATTACATCCTGGCGGCGCAGCGCGGCGGCGGGCAGGCTTTGCGCCACCACATCGAGCAGATAGTCCACGTCCTCGGCTGCGGCACGCACGTGCGCGCGCTCGCCGCGATAGTCGGTATCGGTCGTGCCGAGCAGGATCGAGTCGCGCTCGCGAATCAGGAAAACGATTCGCCCCTGGCCGTCGGACAACACCAGCGAATGGCGCAGCGGCAGACGCCGCTTTTCGATCACCAGATGAACGCCCTTGGTCAGCCTGATCGCGGTGGGCGCCGCCGGTTGGTCCATCCGGCGTATGTCGTCAAGCCATGGTCCGGTGGCATTGACAAAGGCGCTGGCACGGATCGAAAACTGCTCGCCGCTCAGCACATCGCGCACCTGCGCCGCGCGCAGCCTGCCGCCCGCCTTGTCGAAGGCTTCCAGCCCCACGTAATTGGCGGCGGCGGCGCCGTGGATGACGGCGTCGAGCACGTTTTCCAGCGTCAGACGGCAATCATCGCCGCGCGCGTCGTAGTAAAGCGCCCCGCCGCGCAGTCCGGCGCGTTGCAGTCCGGGTTCCATCGCAAGGACCGCCTGCGAATCGAGCGCTTTGTAACGCCGGCCGGCCGGAGTGCGGGCGAGCAGGTCGTAGACGAGTAATCCCGCCCACAGCACCAGCCGTGAAACCGTCCGTCCGGCATAGACCGGAAAGAGAAAGTCGATCGGATGCACCAGGTGGGGCGCGGTCAGGCGGCTGAGCCGTTCGCGCTCGCGCAGCGCCTGGTAAACCAGGCGCAGCCGCCCCTGGGGCAGGTAGCGCAGTCCGCCGTGAATCAACTTCGAGGAGCGCGAGGAGGTCTGACCGGCGAAATCGCCGCGATCGACAAGCGCGACGCGCAGCCCGCGTAGCGCGGCGTCGCGCGCTACCGCCGCGCCGTTGATCCCGCCACCGATTACCGCCAGGTCGAAGCTCTCGCCGCGCAGGCGCCTGATCTGTTCGTCGCGCGAAAGATAGTTGTCCGCCACCGCGAACGCACCGCGCCTTCCGACCGCCGGGCGGAGGGCCTCTTATTCCTCGGGCTCTTCCTGAAACGAGTAGCGCTCTTCAAGCCAGGGATCGGCGCGGTTGTGATAGCCGCGTACCTCCCAGAAACCGCGCACGTCCCGGGCCAGAAACTCGATCGCCCGCACCCACTTGGCACTCTTCCAGGCGTAGAGTTTCGGTACTACCAGGCGCAGCGGGTAACCGTGGTCCGGTGTCAGGTCCGCACCGTCATGGCGCCAGGCCAGCATCACGTCGTCGTCCAAAAAATACTTCAGCGGCAGGTTGGTCGTATAGCCGGCATCGCAATGAACCAGCACGAAGCGGGCCTCGGGCTTGAGCTTGACCAGCTTCATCAGGTCCTTGACCAGCACTCCTTCCCAAGCATTGTCCAGCCGCGACCAGGTGGTCACGCAATGGAAATCGGCCACCATCGTGCTCGTGGGCAGCGTCCGGAACTGCTCGTAACTAAAGCGCAGCGCCTCTTGCACCTCGCCGAACACCCGGAAGTCCCAGGTCTGGGGATTGAACCTGGGCACGGGGCCATAGGTCAGCACCGGAAACTTGGTAGTGAGGTATTGCCCTGGCGGCACGCGATTGCTGAGGTCCCCAGGTTTCACAATCTTGCCCATAGCCTGTTTAATAGCTAAGCGCGATCGGCGGCGGAAGAGGCGCGCGCAGGCAGCGCCGCGATGATCGCGTCGGTGATTTGCCGGGTGGTGGCGCTGCCGCCCAAATCCCGGGTCAGCGTTTCGCCCGACTGCAACACCATCCCGGTGGCGTCCCGGATGCGGCGGGCGGCCTGATGATGGCCCAGGTATTCGAGCAGCATCGCCCCGCTGAGAATCGCCGCGATCGGATTGGCCAGCCCCTTGCCGGCGATATCCGGTGCGGTGCCGTGCACCGCCTCGAAAATCGCCCCCTTGTCGCCGTAGTTGGCACCCGGCACCACACCCAGTCCGCCGACCAGACCGGCGCACAGATCCGAGACGATGTCGCCGTAAAGATTCTCCAGCAACAGCACGTCGAATGCCTGCGGGTCGGAGACCAGGCGCATGCAGGCTGCGTCGACGATCTGCTCGTCATAGCGAATCTCGGGGAAATCCGAAGATACCTCCCGGGCGCACTTCAGAAACAGGCCGTCGGAGAGCTTCATGATGTTGGCCTTGTGGATGGCGGTCACGCAGCTGCGTCCCTCGCGCCGCGCGTACTCAAAGGCAAAGCGCGCAATCCGGCGCGACGCCCGCGACGTGATTACCTTGATACTCTCGACCACCCCCGGCGTTATCTCGTGCTCCAGCCCGGCATAGAGGTCCTCGGTGTTCTCCCGCACCACGACCAGGTTGACGTCGCGAAAGGGCGTGTGAACCCCTTTAAAGCTCTGCACCGGGCGCAGGTTGGCGTACAGGTTGAAGGTCTTGCGCAGATAGACGTTGATTGACCGGTAACCCTCGCCGACGCGGGTTTCCAGCGGACCTTTGAGGGCCACCCCGGTGCGCCGCAACGATTTGATAAGCGCATCCGGCACCGGGTTGCCGACGTGTCTGACCGCGGCCATCCCGGCGAGCTGCTCGTCCCAGCGCAGCCTGACTCCGCTTTTCTCGATCACCGCAACCGCGGCGGAGATCACCTCCGGTCCGATACCGTCGCCCGGAATCAACGTCACCAACCGCGCGCTGTCGGGCGATGAGGGAGCCTTTTTCATAAGCAGCAAGGACGACGACGAAAAGATGGCCTCAATAATTTACCAGCGCGACAAAGATGTCCGTGACATTTGTACCTGTCGGGCCGGTGTGGAACAAATCGCCGCAGGCCTTGAGCAGCGGATAGGAGTTGTTGCGCGCCAGGGCTGCGGACGGCGTGAAATTCGCGGCACGCGCCCGCGCCACGCTACCGGGCGTGGCGAATGCGCCCGCCGCGTCGGTGGGGCCGTCGATTCCGTCGGTGGCGGCGCACAGCGCCGCGATGCGCGCCTGCGGCGTCAGCCGTTCCAGCTCAATGGCCAACGCCAGCGCCAGTTCCTGCGCGCGTCCGCCCTGGCCCGCACCCCGCACCGTCACCACCGGCTCGCCGCCCGCCAGGACGCATCGGCGCTCGCCGTGCAGCGCGCTCAGATGCGCGCCCAGGGCGCGGCCCAGGTCGGCCGCTTCGCCGTACAGTTCGCGCCATCGATCGACCTCGTAACCCAGCGCTTCCGCCGCCCGGGCCGCCGCGGCCAGAGCCAGCGTGTTGTCGCCGATTATAAGGTTGCTCACACGCGCCAGCACCGGGTCGCGCGCCTTGACGGTTTCTTCGAACTCGCCGGCGGCACCGGCTTCAAGGTAATCGCGCACGCGCTCCGGCGTGCGGCCCCACAGCGAATGGCGCACCAGCACGGCGCGCGCGTCCTCAAAGGTGGTATGGTCGGCGGCGGTCAAACCCGAACCGATGGTCGCAAGGTCGTTGCCGCGCACATCGGACAGAATCAGGCTCAGCACGCGGGCGCCGTTGCAATGGCGCAGCAGGCGTCCGCCCTTGATCGCGGACAGGTGCTTGCGCACGGCGTTGACCTCGCCGATTGACGCCCGTACGCGCAGCAATCCCGCAGTGACCGCAATCTTGTCTTCCAGGGTAACCGGCTGTGCCGGCGCGGCGACCATCGCCGACGCTCCGCCGCTGAGCGCCACCAGCAGCAGGTCGTGCGGCGTAAGGTCCGCAAGCATCGCGAGTACCGCCTGCGCGGCGGTAGCGGAATTGTCGTCGGGCAGCGGATGACCGCCGGGATAAAGCCGGGCACCAGGCGCAGCCGCGCGCGCGAATCGAAGGTCCGCCGCCGGCACGACTGCAACTGCATCGCTGATGCGGCCCGCCAAATGCTGCATTGCCGCTGCCATCATCCGCGCCGCCGCCTTGCCCGCCGCAACGACAAACACGCGCCGCGCCTGGGCCACGATCGCCGGCACGTCCCGGGCGCCGTCCAACTCCCCGCGCAGCGCCGCCGCGGTCAGGCGGTCGGGGGCAACAGCCTCAAGCGCCGCGCGATAGATCCGCGTCAAATCCGCGCGCGCCTGTTCCTCTGAGGTCATCCGATCTTCGCAATTGCCGATTTCCTTCCCCACAACGTATCAGTCAGCTTGCCTCGGGGCGATAATGTCCAAATTACTTGAAGTTGCTGGCCTCTCGAATAGGGGCTGCGCAAGCGCATTAACAACACCCGGGCCGTGAAGCTCGCTCTCGACAACGCGCTGCGCCGCCTGGACGAAGCGATGTCCTTACGTGAGCGGGTCCGCCCCTTGCGCGACCGCCTCTTGGCCCGACCCGGGCCGAGACTGGAAAAAGAAGCCCAGACTGCCCTCGGTGCACGCGCTCGCTACAGCAAGGGACGTGAACACTCCCCCAAATCAATCTGGGTGATAGCTTCGCCTATGCGGTGGCGAAGAATCATCGGACGTCGCTGTTGTTCAAGGCGAGGACTTCAACAAACGGCCAGCCTTGCCGCAGCTCGGCACCGATCACCTGGTGGGGGCAGAATGCCAAGCGCGAGTGCGTCGCGCAGTCCTGACGGGGTTCTAGCGCGGGCGGTTCATGACCCTGATTTTACCATCGGCGCCGGCGACCAGTACGGTGTGCGCGATGCCCAGGAACAGGCCGTGGTCGACCACGCCTGGCATCTCGAGCAGTTCGCGGTTGACGCGCCGGGCGTTGAAGGTGGAATCGATGTTGCAGTCGATAATCAGGTTGCCGTTGTCCGATACGGTTTCGGTGCCGTCGGCGTTGTAGCGCATCGCGGGGCGCAGGCCCGCGCGCTTGAGCAGGCGCATGCACAGCGGGGCGGCGAAGGGTACCACCTCGACCGGCAGGATGCTGTGCTCGCCCAGGCGGCGCACCAGTTTTTCGAATCCGACCAGGATGATCTGGCGGCGCGAGGCAACCGCCACGATCTTCTCGCGCACCAGCGCGCCGCCGCGCCCCTTGATCAGGTTAAGCCGCGGATCTACTTCATCCGCACCGTCGATCGTCACGTCGATGCGATCCACGGCGTCCAGCCCCACGATTTCGATTCCCCCCTCGCGCGCCATCTGCTCGCTCTGACGCGAGGTCGGCACGCCGCGCACCTCGATACCCGACGCAATCAGCGCGCGGATAAAGGCGGCAGCGGCGCGTCCCGTGCCCAGCCCGATGGTGTGGCCCGGTTTGACGTAGCGCAGGGCGAATTCGCCCAGCCGCTCCAGTGCCGCGGCGTCCGCCGCTGGCTGAACTTGGTCTGCCATTCGGCGATATTCTGCTCTATTTGCCATTCTTGACCAAAGTCATGAATTCCTGGCGGGTCTCCACGTTGGTGCGGAACACGCCGAGCATCGCCGACGTCGTCACCCAGGAATTCTGCTTTTCCACCCCGCGCATGCGCATGCACAGATGCTCGGCCTCCAGCACCACCGCCACGCCCAGCGGATTGAGCTGATCCATCAGGGTGCTCGCAATCTGGGTCGTCATCCGCTCCTGCACCTGCAGCCGGCGCGCGTAGACCTCGACCAGACGCGCCAGCTTGGACAGCCCGATTATGTGATGGCGCGGTACATAGGCGACGTGCGCCCGGCCCATGAAGGGCAGCAAATGATGCTCGCACAGGGAGAAGAAGTCAACGTCGCGGCAGACGATCATCTCCTGGTAGTCCTCTTCGACAAACAGCGCGCCGTTGATGACTTCCTTGGGATCCTGGGCATAGCCGCGGGTGAGAAATTCATAGGCTTTGACCACGCGGGTCGGGGTGCGCAGCAGACCTTCGCGTTCGGGATCCTCGCCGACGTGGCGCAGCAGTTGGCGGACGGCGCTTTCTGCCGATTGTGCGTTTTCAGCCATCTTGTGTCTCCGGGCGTGGCGCGCGGCGCGAGCCCTACGCGCGGCTTGCACACCGCCTGTTCTTCCTCGCTGCCAAGGTAAATCTTAAAAAAAGCGTCATGCTCGATACATGCAGGCCCGGCGCTTGCCTGATAGTTGGCCGGCTCAGGCGTGACGGTGCTTGCGCCGGCGGTCAAACTCCAGGGCCAACTCGATCGCCAGCGAGGGGCCGCCCCCGCTCATTATGTTAAACCCCGCCACGCGCGAAGCCAGCGCGTCCATCAACTCCAGGCTGTGCTGGATCGAGAGCTGGCGCGCCTGCGCTTCGCTCAGCCCCGCGTAACGGTCGAAATGTACACCCACTTCGCTCAGGTCCCTGACCTGTTGCTTTAGATAATTGGCCATCTCGGCGCGTTTGACGGGCAGGATGCCGACCACCACCTGAAGACCCATCGCCCCGGCCTGGTCCAAAAAGCGCTCAGCCCGCTCCACGTCAAACACCGGCTGGGTGATCACGAATTGCGCTCCGCAGCCGGCTTTGCGCGCCAGCAACTCCAACTCGCGCTCCACATTGGCGCGATTGGGATTGGCCACCGCGCCCATGGCCAGCGCGGGCAGGGTCTTGAGCGGGCGCTTGCCCTCGCCGGTGTCGCCGCGATTGAGTTCGCCGATCACGCGCAGCAGGCCAAAGACATCGACGTCGTGCACGCTGCGCGCTTCGCCGTGCGCTCCAGGTGCCAGCTTGTCGCCGGTCAGAGCGACCACCGCATCGACCCCGGCGGCCGCCGCCCCCAGCAAATCTGACTTCAACGCCAGCAGATTGCGGTCGCGACAGGAAAAGTTCAAGGCCACCGGAAGTCCCAGCCGCTGCTTGATCATCATCGCGAAAACCAGGCCCGACAGTTTGACCTTGGCCATCGCGCCGTCGGTCAGGTTGATCGCGTCGGCGGCGTTGCGCAGCGCCGCCAGGCGTCCGAGCAAGGATTCCGTGTTGATGCCGCGCGGCGGGCTGACTTCAACCCACAGCGAGGGCGTGTCGCTCGCCAACTGTTCGAGAAGCTTTGACATCACAAAGGCCTGCGCATGCGCCTGGATCTGCCCTCAGGCGGCGCGGCGTGGAGCTGGAGCGGGGCTTGCGGCACAACGGAGCCGGCGGCGGATGCGGCGGTGCGGGCGGGCGTGCTCAGGGCTTTTCACTGGCTCTAATCTTCTGATACTTGCGGTAATCGTACCCGGTCGCCATCGCCATCAGCAACGCCTCCATCCCGCCCGATTTCTCGCGGCGCAGGATGCGCAGGCGCTCGAAGAACTCGCGAAAGTCCTTGTGCTCGCGGGTCATCCCATCGTTGGGTTGCAGAAAGAAATCGCGCAGACGCGTGACCGTGAAGCGCAGCGACGAGTAGCGCAACTCGTTGGGAAACGCATCCCACTCCGCCAGCGACAAGGTGCGCAGCGATTCATAGCCGCGTAGCAGATGGCGGAAGCGCTCCAGCGAGTACTGCCCGCCCACGAAACACAGCGCGTTGACCGCGGTGGCGATATCGAAGATGAACTTGCCGCGGCAGGCCGCCTCGAAATCCAGCACCGTGATCAGCCGCTCACCGCGGAACAGAATGTTATCGGCGAACAGGTCGCCGTGGATGATGCCCTTGGGAAGCTTGGTTTCCAAGTAGCGGTTGAGGTAGTCGATTTCGTCGTCCAGGGTCCGCGTGATGCGGCGGAAGTAAGGCGGCAGGCGGTGGCGGACGTTGTTGTAAAGGTCCGCGATGCGCTCGAAACTGAACCGATTGTCGATCCCCTTCTTGTAGCCCTTGCCGATGACGTGCAGTTCGGCCAGCGTGCGCCCCACCCCCTCAAGCTGCGCGGGCCGCAGCCCGTCGGGCGG
Source organism: Pseudomonadota bacterium (assembly GCA_021325025.1). Lineage (GTDB taxonomy): Bacteria > Desulfobacterota > Binatia > Binatales > Binataceae > JAJPJA01. Next base: position 139,356 of record JAJPHZ010000018.1, read on the forward strand.
CACCATCCGCCCCTCCGAGTACTTGCTGATCGACAGGCAGCGCCCGCGATACTCGCGGTAGTACCGGCCCTTGCGATCCTGCAGCGGATGCGGACAGGGGAAGGAATGCTTGTGCAGGAAGGACAGCAGGTCGATCTCCCGCTTGACCTCCATCTCACCCTTGGCCTCGTCGATGCGCAGCAGGAACTTGCCCTTGGCCGACTCCAGCATGTAGTTGGTGTTGACCGAACCCTGCGGAATCGGGAGGACCACGGTGATGCGGCCGAAGCCGTAATCCTCGGCGAGCTCTTCAAGTAAATCCGTCGTGAGCTCGGTGTATGCGGCCATCGGGGTAAGCGGACAGTTCGATTCCGCGGGTAGTTTAAAATCTTGTAACGTGATGGTCAACTAGCAAATCACGACAATCAGTCAATCATCGAGCCAAGGTGCAGCCCGTGGCCTCGCGCCGTTTCCCCGACGCCGAAACTCCACGCGCAGCGCGCCGTTGCGGACTTGCCTCGGCTGCGTGATGGCGCTTTAAAGTGAGTCAATCCTGAGCGAAGAGGCTCATCCATGAAGAAAGCCACGACCAAAAAAGAGCCCGCCAAAACCGCCCCCGCCAGCCATCCGCTGGAAGGCAAGCCCGCCCCGGATTTCGAGCTTCCCGATGCCTCCGGACGCCCGGTCAAGCTGCGCGACCTGACCGCCAGCGGCAACCTGGTAGTTTATTTCTACCCCAAGGACATGACGCCGGGATGCACCCGGGAGGCGTGCGACTTCCGCGACAACCTAAGCCGCCTGCAGGCAGCCGGCGCCCAGGTGGTGGGAATCAGCGCCGACCCCCCGCAATCGCACGAAAAATTCGCGGCCAAGTACGGGCTTAACTTTCCCCTGCTCAGCGACCCCGACAAGCGCGTGCTCAAGGCTTACGGCGTGTGGAAGAAAAAGTCGCTGTACGGACGCGAATTCATGGGTATCGAGCGCACCACCTTCGTAATCGACCGCCAAGGCAAGGTGCGAAAGGTGTTTCCCAAGGTCAAGGTCCAGGGGCACGCCGGCGCGGTGCTCGACGTGCTCAAGCAGCTAGCCTGAGGCACTGGACTCAAGCAGATTCTCGCGCAAAAACTCGACCACCTCGACATAGGCGCGCGGGCCCAGCCGATGGTTCTCGTCGGGGAAGTAGCGCGTCTTTACCCAGGCGCCACGTTCCTGAAGGGCGGCAGCCAATTGCTCGGCTTGACGCAGCGGGGTGCGCTTATCGTCCTGGCCGTGCAGGATGAGCACCTTGCACCGCAGCCGTGGCGGCAGATGGTCGATGACGCTGCGCTCCTTGAGCACCCGGCGGCTGGGCCACACCTGGCGCAGGATCGACAGCTTGGTGTACCAGCGCGCCTCGGGCCAGTATTTGGTCATGTCGTAAGCGCCCGATTGCAGGATGACCACGCGCGGACGCGGATCGACGTCCATCAGCAGGCCCGCCGCTACCGCGCCGTTGGCCAGGCCCCATACTCCCAACCGTGTGCGGTCGACGTCAGGCCGTTCCGACAGCAGGTCGATGGCGCGGCGCGCGGCGGCCACCGCCTGCGGCCCGACGAAACGGCCCGGGCCCGAGGACTTGCCGGTGCCCGGCAAGCTGATACAGGCGACATGCAGGTCAAGTTGGGTCATGGGCAGGGTGGACTTGATGCACCTGACGGCGTCGCCCGAGGGATTGATCACCAGCAGCGCCGGCTCGCGGCCGGCTTGCGCCGCATGCGCCAGATAGCCCTCGATATGGAACTGGTCCTGGCCGACGCTGATCTGGTAGTCGAAAGGCTCGACGCGGGGATTTTTGCGAATCGCCCGGGCGCTGGAACGGCAGCCGGCGGTCAGGATCGCCAGCGCGACCGCCCCACAGGCCACGGCCCGTCCGATGCCCGATGCTGTACGCATAAGAGCCTAAATTTCTATCACCTTTGGCGCCGGGCTAACAACCGAGCCCCAGCGCTTCAATCTTCCGAGCCGCGCCCGCGGCCGGTCAGACCGACCTTGCGCTCCAGCGCCCTGATGCGTTGCACCAATTCGGGCAGGCGCACATAGGCGGCCATCTGACGGCGCCAGCGCCGAAGTTCGATTGCGGGCGCGCCCGAGATAGTGATGTTGTCGCCGGCGATACTGCCGGGGATGCCGCTTTGCGCCGCTACCCGCACCCGGTTGCCGATCGTGACGTGATCGGCCACTCCGGTCTGACCGCCGAACTCACACCATTCGCCGATTTTCGTCGACCCCGCGATGCCGGTCAGCGCGGCGAAGCGCGAATAAGCCCCGATGTCGCAGTTGTGGCCGATATGGATTATGTTGTCGAGCTTGACGCCGCGCCGGATGTAGGTGCTGCCCACCGTGGCCCGGTCGATCGTGGTGTTGGCGCCGATTTCGACGTCAGACTCCAGCACCACGTTGCCGACCTGCGGGACCTTGACCAGCCCCTGCCCTACCTCGACGAAACCGAATCCTTCCGAACCGATTACGGCTCCGTTATGGAGCACCACGCGGTCGCCGATCACGACGTTTTCGCGAATCGAGACGTGGCTGTGGCAGACGAAATCGTCGCCGATGCTAACGTTCGCGTAGATCGTGGCGTGGGGATGGATCACCGCGCGCGCACCGATCCTGACGCCGGCTCCGATTACCACGAAGGCGCCGATGCTGGCCTGCGGACCGATTTGCGCGTCCGATGCAATTTGCGCCGTGGAGTCGATTCCGGGGGCGGGGCGCTGCGGCGGATGAAGCAGGCCCAGTGCGCGGGCGAAATCCAACACCGGGTTGGCGCTTATCAGCGCCGCGCAGTGGACCGCGGCGGCTAGTTCGGCGGGCACGATCAGACACGACGGCGCCACCCGCTCCAGCATCGCCAGATAGCGCGGGGCCGAGACAAAGCTGATGGTGCCCGGCGCCGCCGCTTCAATCGGCACCGCGGCGGCGATTTCCAACTCCCCATCGCCCCTAAGTTCCAAGCCCAGCGCCGCAGCCAGTTCCTTTAGTTTCATCCTTGCACCTGATTTTGCCGCATCGGGCAGGCCAACACGGCCGGTTGAATCGATCCGCGATTTTGCCAATACTTTAACGCACGCGGAGCCAGGTCAAACGGCTCCGTCTTTGTTATGGAAAATCAGCCCGGTGCCGCAATCGATTTCGACAAGGCCGGCGGAGTGGTCCCGGTCGTGGCGGTGGATTACCAAAGCGGCCGCCTGCTGATGATGGCCTACATGAACCGCGCGGCGTTCGATGAGACTGTCGCCACCGGGCGCGCCTGCTATTACTCGCGCTCGCGCGGGCGGCTGTGGCGCAAGGGCGAGGAGTCAGGAAACTTTCAAGTAGTACATGAGATTCGCCTGGACTGCGACAACGACACCCTGCTGCTCGCGGTCGAACAACGCGGCGATCAGGCGGCCTGCCACGAGGGCTACGAAAGCTGCTTCTTCCGCAAGTTGAGCGCCGGCCAGTGGCAAATCGTCGACCAGCGCAAAGTCGACCCCGCCAAATACGGCCCCGGCTACGGCCACCACAAGCCGCCGGGTACATGATGCGACCGGATGACAGCTGTGCGCTGCGCTTGCAGTGCCAACCCATGCCCGGCCGCTTTCATCCCCTCGCCCTGACCAGCGAGGGGTTCATGGTCTTAACCTGTAGATAAAATTTTCTACTTTAAGTCATAGCAAAACTCCTTCATGTCCGATGTCTGACAAAACACTCAAATTCGGCATTCCCAAGGGCAGCCTGGAGGCCCAGACCCTCGAGCTGCTGCGCAAGTCCGGGTGGCGCATCTCGGTTGACGCCCGCTCCTACATGCCCAAAGTCGACGACCCCACCCTGAGTTGCCGCCTGCTGCGGCCGCAGGAAATGCCGCGCTATATCGCCGACGGCACCCTGGACGCCGGCATCACCGGCCGCGATTGGGTGGTGGAAAACGACGTCAAGCTGGTCGAAGTCGAAAGCTTCACCTACTCCAAGGTGTCGCTGGCGCCGACCCGCTGGGTGCTGGTCGTGCCCGACGCTTCGCCCATCCGCCGCCTTGAAGATCTCGACGGCAAGCGCGTCGCCACCGAGATGGTCAACTTCACGCGGCGCATCTTCGCCCAGCGCAAAGTTAATGTGGAAGTCGAGTTTTCATGGGGTGCCACCGAGGCCAAGGCGGCTGACGGCCTGGTCGACGCCGCGGTCGAGGTCACCGAAACCGGCTCCTCGCTGCGCGCCAACGGCTTGCGCATCGTGGAGGAACTGCTGACCTCCACGCCGGTGCTGGTCGCCAGTCCGCAATCGTGGGCAGATGAATGGAAGCAGTTCAAAATCAAGCAGATCGCGGTGCTGGTGCGCGGCGCGCTGGACGCCGAAGCGCGCGTCGGTATCAAGATGAACTGCGCGCGCGCCAACCTCTCCCGCGTGATTGAGCTGTTGCCCTCGATCACCGCCCCCACCATCTCGCCGCTTTACCCTTCGCCGGCGCTAAGGGGCGAAGAATGGGTCGCGGTGGAAACCGTGATCAGCGAGCAGACCGTGCGCGAACTGTTCCCCAAACTGCTCGCCGCCGGCGCCGTCGGCATCATCGAGTATCCGCTCAACAAGATTATCTAGCGCCAGTCCAACCCAGCCATACCTCACCCGCCCACCAGCGGCGATGTAACGCGCAGAAAGGATTCGTCCAGCGAAGTGCGCACGTCGACCACAGCGGGTTGGTCGGCGGCCAGCGCCTGCTTGAGCGCCGGGGCCAGCTCGCGCGGATGCTCGACGCGCACGCCGTGGCATCCCATGGCGCGGGCGATGGCGGCGTGATCGAAGTTGCCGAAGTCGCAGGCGATGTTGCGCTCGCGCTGCCCATGGCGGACCCACCCGAGCGCGTTGTTGTTAAGCACCACGACCGTGATCGGAATATTCTCATCCAGCGCCGTCATCAGCCCGTTCATACCAATCGCAAAACCGCCGTCGCCGCATACTGCCACCGCGCGCCGGTTGGGATAGGCCAGCCGCGCCGCCATCGCGGCGGGAATCGCATATCCCATCCCGCCCACGCCCGCCGGCTGCAGGTAGGTATCGGGTGCCTTGGTCTGGAAGTAGTGGGCCATGAAGATGCGGTTTTCCCCCGCATCGCAGCATACCATCGCGTCGTCGGGCACGGCACGCTGAATTTCCTTGATTACGCGCTGCGGCAGGATCGGCACCGCGTCCGAGCTGAGCTGCGGCGCGTTGAAAAATCCGTGCTCCTGACGCGCCGCGTGCACACGGCGGCGGCGCACTTCCCGCTCCTGGAGCGACAACCCATCAACCGCGCTCAGTGCCCCGATGAGCTGCGACATCACGGTTTTGGCGTCGCCGATCAGATTGACCGCAGCGGGAAACACCCACGATGCGTTCTTCGGCTCGATGTCGATCTGGATCAGGCTCTGGCGGCGCGGATCGAACAACCGCGGATTCTCATTGGCGAAGTCGGTCGCCGCCAGCTTGGAGCCCACCGCCAGGATCACGTCGGCCTGCGGGATCTCGGCGTTGGCCAGCGGCGTGCCGAAGTTGCCGCACACGCCGAGCGCCAGGTCGTGAGTCTCGGCAAACGTCCCCTTGCCGCCGCCGGTGGTGGTGACCGGAGCGCCCAGAACTTCGGCCAGCGCGACCAACTCCTGCCAGGCGCGGCTGACCCGCACGCCGTTGCCCGCGATTATCAGCGGACGCTGCGCTTTGCCCAACAGCCGCGCCGCTTCCTCGATTGCGGCCGGGTCGGCCGGCGGAGCCGCGTTGGGCAAATAGGCGTCGAGCGAGTACAACGCCGGACGCGTGTGCGGCCCGACTTTGCCGCGCAGCGAATGGCTATGGAAGAGCACCGCAACCGGACCGGGCTCGCCGCTGAGCGCGTGCTTGATCGCAAGTTGCGTGCATTGCACCGCGTGCGAGGGGCTGTTGGCCACCATCGTTGCCTTGGTGATGGCGGAAAACAGCCGCGGCGCGTCCCAACTGCCGTACTCCCCCGCTCCTGACTGATACGGTCCGTGCTGGGAGAATGGCGCGTTGTCGCTCAAGTCGGTCAGAATCAGCATCGGCGAACTCGACAGATGCGCCTCGATTGCGCCCATGCTGACGTTGGCGATAAACGCCGCCTGACCCAACGCAACGCCGGGCTTGCCGGTCAGGCGTCCGTACACTTCCGCCATCACCCCGGCGCGCGCCTCTTCGCGCACCAGCACGCAGCGAATCGTGTCGCGATGGTCGTACAGGGCGTTGTAGAGCACGCCCATGTTGCCGCCGGGCATGCCGAAAATCATGTCGATACCGGCCTGCTCGAGCACGGTGACGATCGCTTCGCGAACCGGTACCTCTTCGCTGAGCAGAGGCGTTACAATGCGGTGCAGCGGTGTGGTGGTGGCCATTGGCTTCCTCCAAAATCCTGGCGTGACGCAGTATCGGCGAGGACCGCGCGTGCGGCAAGCGCGGCGCGATCAGTAGAGAATTCCGGCCTCGCGCAACTCGTTGATGCGCTGCTGCGAGTAGCCCAACAGCGAGTTGAGCACGTAATCGGTGTCCTGGCCCAGAGTGGGTGCGGCGCGCCATACCTTGCACGGCGTGCCGCTCATCGTCCACGGGATGCCGGCGTGGATTCGCTTGCCGACCTCCGGATGCTCCAGCTCGACCAGGTAGCCGCGCTCGCGCAGATGGGGATCGTGTGCCAGGTCCTTGTTGGACAACGTGGGGAAGGCCGCCACGCCCACGCGCTGCAATATCTGTGTGATCTCCCATCGGTCGCGCACCGAGGTCCATTGGGTGATGATGCGGTCAAGCTCCGCCTCGTTGCGCTTGCGCATCTTGGCGCCGGCAAAGCGCGCATCCTGCGCCAGTTCAGGCCGGCCAACCGCTTCACACAGCGCCCGCCATTCCTCCTCGGAGCCCACCGCGATCGATACCCAATCCTCGTCGCCGCCGCGCGCCTTGTAGCAGTTGTGCGGCGCCATCAGCGGATGGTGATTGCTCAGCGGCCGGGGCTCGCGCCCGTTGATCGCGTATTGCAGCAGCGCCTCGGGCAGGATCATCTCCATCGCCTCGTACATCGACACGTCGATGTACTGCCCCTGTCCGGTGCGCGCCCTATGCACCAGCGCGGCGTTGATCGCCAACAGACCGAACATCCCCAGGATCGGATCGCCGTAGCTGATCGGCAGGTCGCGCGGGATGCCGTCTTCGGCGTAGCCGGCCAGCATCACCAGCCCCGACTGCCCGCCCAGCAGCGCGCCGTAGCTGACATGGCGGCTGTAGGGCCCGCTCTGCCCGTAACCGGACAGCGACGCCATGATTATGTCGGGCTTGACGGCGCGGAAGCGCTCGTAGCTGAGCCCCATGCGCTGGGCCGATCCCGGAGCATAATTTTCCGTCACGATGTCGCAACGGGCCGCCAACTGGTAGACGATTTCAATCGCTTCAGGGCGCGTCAGGTCCAACTGGATGCTGCGTTTGCCTTGGTTCCACTGGTTGAAGCTGCCGCCGCGGTTAAGGCCGGGCTTGCGCTCGTGGAAAGGCGGAATGGTGCGATTGATGTCGGGGCGTTTGGCGGTCTCCACGCGAATCACCTCGGCGCCCAGATGCGCCAACTGCATGGTCATGTACGGCCCCGCCCACACCCAGCAGAAGTCCAGCACGCGCACTCCCGCCAGCGGCCCGGCATTTGACGGCGCGGCCGCGCGGGGCGCCGGTCGTACAGCCGGCTTGGCTCGGCGCAACAATTCGTCATGTTCGCCCAGGCGCGGCGCCGCACGGCTGAGGCGCCATCCCATGGCGCTGGCCTTGAAGGGGACGCCGGGCGCCAGCACCGCGGCGCCGGCGGCCGAACGCGCGCCGGGCAGTGGCACAAAGAAATTGCGGGCGCGCAGATGCTCGTCGGCGTACACGTCGGCCATCGTATTGACCGGCGCCATCGGGATGCGTTTTTCCTGCGCGGCGGCACACAGGTCGGCCTTCTTCCAGCCTCGCGCCCATTCCTCGAAGAACAGCTTGAGCGCATCGTTGTTGCGCCCGCGCGCCAGGCGGTCCTTGAAAATCTCCTCGTGCGCCCACTCCGGATTACCCATCAACTCGACCAGCCGCTGCCACATCGCTTCTTCCGGACAGTTGGTCGCGATCAGTCCGTCGGCGCATTCATAAATCCCCCACGGGCCCAGCGCGCGCTTGCCCAGGCGCGAGGTTTGCCTCCCTTCATAGGTGTAGAAGACGAAGCTCAGTTCCAGCGCTGCCGCCAGCAATTCCTGCTCAGAGATTTCGACCGCCTGGCCGCGCCCGGTTTTCATGCGGTCGAAGTACGCAGCGAGTATCACCGCGGCGGCGTACAGTCCGCCCTGAAAGTCCGCCTGATGGCCGAACACCTTGAGCGGCGGCATCTCGGGCAGCGGCGAACTGAGCGGGGCGCAGGAGGCCAGGCCCGAGCCATGCTGTGCGGTCAAATCATAGGCCCGGTACTTCGCATACGGACCAAAATCGCCGAAGACGGAAATGCCGGCCGCGATGAGGTGCGGATACGCGGCGCTCAGCGCGCGATTGTCCAGTCCGCAAGCGGCGCGCTCGCGTGGCGGAACGTTATGAATCAGCACGTCGGCGTCCGCCAGCAGCGCGTACAACTGCTCGCGGTCCGATTCCTTGGTCAGGTCCAGCACTACACCTGACTTGTCCGCATTAAGGTAGAGAAACAGCCCGCTTTGCTCGGCATCTTCGACGTCGCCGGGGAACGGCCCCAGACGCCGGGTAATATCGCCCTGCGGCGGCTCAACCTTGATAACCTCGGCGCCCAGCAGGGTCAGCAGTTTACCGGCGAACGCCGCCGACACGCCGTCGCCGCATTCGACCACGGACATCCCCGCCAGCGCCAGCGGCGCCGCGGTATTGATCTGATCATCTGTCGATGTTGCCAAAACAGCACTCTCCTGCCTGTCTGTTCGCGCGCCCGCAATTGAATGTGGGTCGAGTACAACAAAGAACACTCGCCCACAAAAGGATGTGGGAGAGGGAACAGATCAAACTCGCCTCAGCATGCGGGCGGCCTGCGGCTGCTCGTGGCCGATGATTCCGCGCACTTTGTAGGGCGCCTCCAGGGCGGCGACCTCTTCCGCCGACAGCTTTACGTCGAGCGACCCGATTGCTTCGTCGATGTGCTCAAGTTTCGATGTCCCGAATATCACCGAGGTGACCCCGGGCGCCTGCAGTGCCCAGGCCAGTGCCACCTGCGACATCGTAACGCCCCGCTGCGCCGCCACCTTGCGCACGGCGTCCTGCACGTCGAAATCCTCCTCGCGGCTATACCATGCCGCGGCCGAATCATCGCGCGCGGCGCGCGGCGTATTGGTCTTGCCGCCACGCTCGCGATTGCCCGACAAAAAGCCCTGCGCCAGGGTGTTATACGGCACCACCGCCACTCCCTGATCGACGCATAGCGGTATCATCTCCCGCTCCTCCTCGCGATAGGCCAGGTTGTAGAGGTTTTGCATCGCGTCGAAGCGATGGCCGAACTGGCGCGCCGTGTATATCGCCTTGGAGAACTGCCACGCCGCCATGCTGCTGGCGCCCAGGTAGCGCACCTTACCGGAATCGATCAGGTAGCTGAAGGCGCTGACCGTCTCCTCGATGGGCGTCGTGAAGTCCCATCGATGCATGTAGTACAGGTCGATGTAGTCGGTGCGCAGGCGTTTGAGCGACGCCTCGCAGTTCTGGATGATGTGCTTGCGCGACAGCCCCGCCATGTTGGGGCCTTCGGCGATGCGCCCGTAGACCTTGGTCGCGATCACCAGTTCATCGCGCTTGCCCATCTCCGACAGCCACCGCCCCGTGATCGATTCGCTGACCCCTGCCGAATAGCGGTTGGCGGTATCGAAGAAGTTGATTCCCGCCTCGATCGCGCGTGCGAAATGGGGCCGCGCCTCGGCCTCGTCCAGGATCCACGGATACCATTTCTTGTCGCCGTAGGTTCCGCATCCCAGGCAGATGCGCGAAACGCTGACCCCGGTGTTTCCCAGCCTGACGTATTTCATCGCCTGACGCTCTCCTTGGTTTGGCGCGCCCGGCTGCCCGTCGCGCGCCGCCTCTCAATCTGCGTTTATACACCGCCGGACGCGCAGGTCCATCGGGGGCAATCAAACCAGAGAGCGATAGCGCGGAACGTACACGTGCGACTCGATAAAGGAGCGCAGGTCGGCCGGCTGCGCCGCGCCGGCCAGGCCGCGCGCGAAGATCAGCGCGGCGACGCGCCCGGCAACGTGGATCTCGGTTTGCAGGATTTCGCCCAGCGGCGGATAGAGCAGTCCCGCCTCCAGGTGCTCCGACGTAACCAACTCGGCGACCGCGCGGGCCGCGGCGACGAACATCTCGTTGGTGACGCGCCGGGCGCGGGTGGCATACACTGCCAAACCCATAGCAGGAAAGATGTACATGTTGTTGCACTGACCGGGTGTGAACCTGCGCCCCTCGAACTCGACCGGAGCAAACGGGCTGCCGCTGGCAAACACGGCACGCCCTTGCGACCAGGTATAGGCCTGCTGCGCGGTGCATTCCGCGCGCGAGGTCGGATTGGAGAGGGCAAAGATAATCGGCCGGCGGTTGATGCGGGCCATCGCTTCGATCACCTGGCGATTGAAAGCTCCGGCCACCGTACTGGCGCCGATGATGGCCGTGGGACGGATCGCTTCCACCGTGGCAACGAACGAATCCAAAGGCTCATGCCGATGGGCATAGGGCTTCTGAAAATCGGCCAGGTCCGTGCGCGCGGCCTGAATCAGGCCGCTGCGGTTGAACATCCAACTGCGGGCCCGCGCCTCGTCGAGTGACAGCCCCTCGGCGGCGGCGGCGCGAGCAATCAATTCGGCAATCCCGATTGCGGCCTGCCCGGCGCCCAGGAACAGGAAAGTCTGCTCCGCAAGTTTGCCGCCGGTGATGCGCAGCCCGCTCAGGATGCCGGCCAGGGCGGCCGCGCCCGAACCCTGCGTGTCGTCGTTGAAGCAGCACACCCGCTCGCGGTAACGCGCCAGCAGGCGGAAGGCGTCCGCTCTGCCCCAATCCTCGAACTGAATGCAGCAGCGGGGAAATTCCTCGCACACCGCCTCAACGAATTCGTCGACGAATTCGTCCATTTCCGCCGCCGAGGGACGCTTGCGGCGCAAGCCCAGGTAAAGCGGATCATCGAGCAGCGTCTCGTTGTTGGTCCCGCAGTCCATCATCACCGGCATCGTCAAGTGCGGCGGAACCCCGCCGCACGCCGTGTATAGCGCCAGTTTGCCGATCGGAATGCCCATGCCGTTGGCGCCCAGGTCGCCCAGTCCCAGGATTCGCTCGCCGCTGGTCACCACGATAAAGCGCACGTCGCGCAGCGGCCAGTTGCGCAGTAATTCGCGGACGTGCCCCTTGCGATTGATCGATACATAAAGCCCGCGCGGGGGGCGGGTTATGTGACTGAACTGCAGACAGGCTTCGCCGACGGTCGGGGTATAGACCAGCGGCAGGAAGCGGGCCAGGTCCGCGCGTAACAAACGGTAGAAGAGTGTTTCGTCATTGTTTTGCAGGCAGCCCAGGAAAATGTGGCGCTCCAGAGCAGTCGGCTTGCGCTCCAGGTCGCCGAGCAGGCGGAGAACTTGCGCCTCCTCGCTGTCGATGCCTTCGGGAACCAGACCGGTCAGCCCCAACTGTTGGCGCTCGGCTTCGCTGAAGGCGCAGGACTTGTTGAGTTGCGGGTCGCGAATCAAGGCGATGCCGCGCGGCAGAGATTTCGTGTTTTCTCGATCGCGCATAATGGCTTGGCTCAGGCCGGCCTTTCTTCCCCGCGGCCCGCTGTCGTAACAGCGCGCAGCCGTTCGTAAAGTTTGCGCTCCTCGGCAGACAGACGCTGCGGCACCACCACCTGGAGGTTGACGTACAGGGCGCCGCGGCCGCCGCCGCCGAAGCGCGGCAGGCCCTTGTTGCGCAGACGCAACACCGACCCCGGCTGAGTTCCGGCAGGCACCTTGACGCTGGCGGGCCCGTCAAGCGTGGGAACCTCCAGCGTGGTGCCCAACACCGCGTCGGGGATGCCGATCGTTGCATTGTGCCACAGGTCGGCGCCGCGCCGCTCGAAACGACGGTCCGGCGCAGTGCGGATTACCACGAACAGGTCCCCTGGCGGGCCGCCGGGTTCGGTGCTGGGCATCCCGCGTCCGGGCACCCGCAGCGCCATCCCCTCCTCGGCACCGGGCGGAATCCTGACTTCAAGCGTTTCCTCGCGCTCCACCCGGCCCGAACCGGCGCATTGCGCGCAGGGCTTGTCGACGATGCTGCCGCGCCCGCCGCATGCCGCGCAGCCGCTAATCTGGGCGAAGGTAATTCCGCCTTCCTGTCGGGTGGTGGAGCGCTGACCCGTGCCGTGGCACACCGCGCATTGGCGCGGTGCGGTTCCCGCGGCCGCGCCGCTGCCGTTGCAGGATGGGCAGACCGCGGGATGGCGCAGGTGGACGGTTTCCTCCCCGCCATGGGCGATTTTGTCCAGCGGGACTTCGACGTCGATTTCCAGGTTGGCGCCCGGCTCGGGGCCGCGGCGGCGATGGCGGCGGAAGATGCGGTCGAAGAACGAATCACCGAAACCGAAGCCCAGCCCGCCGAAGATCTCCTCGAAGTTGATGCCGCCGAACAGGTCCTCGGGCGGGATGCCGGCGCCGCCCAACTGACCGGCGTCGTAGGCGGCGCGCTTGTTCGGATCCGACAAGATTGCGTAGGCTTCGGCGATTTCCTTGAAGCGCTCCTCGGCGCCGGGCTCCTTGTTGCGGTCGGGATGGTACTTCAGCGCCAGCGTGCGAAACGCGTCGCGGATGGTTTTGGCGTCGGCGTCGCGGGCCACGCCCAGCACTTCGTAGTAGTCGCGCCGAGGTTGAGGAATGGTAAATCTCCTGAGCCGACTGCTTGTCTATCTGCGCTCGCGATACTCGGCATCAACCACCCGCGCCCCGCCCGGCGCGCCCGCCTGAGCCTGGGCGCCGGCGGACGGCTGCGGACCGCCGGCGGTTTGCGCGTACAGCGACGCCCCCGCTTCCTGCAACGCCCGGCTCAACCCCTCGCTGCGGCTCGAGGCTGCCTCAGCGTCGCGTTTGACCACCGCCTCACGGGTCTGTTGCAGTTCAGTTTCCAGGCGGCCGCGCAGTTCGGCGCTGAGCTGCGTGCCGTGCTCAGCCAGCATCCGCTCCGCCTGATAACACAACGAATCAGCCGCGTTCAGCTTCTCGGCCGCTTCGCGCCGCTTGCGATCTTCCTCGGCGTGGCGCTCGGCCTCTTCGATCATTCGCTTCTTCTCCTCCTCGGAGAGGCGGGTCGAGCCGGTGATTCGGATCGATTGCGACTTGCCGGTTGCCACGTCGCGAGCCGAGACGTTGAGGATGCCGTTGGAATCAATATCGAAGGTGACCTCGATTTTGGGCACCCCGCGCGGTGCAGGTGGCAGCCCATCGAGATTGAACTGGCCCAGCGTGGTGTTGTCCGCCGCCATCGGGCGCTCGCCCTGGAAGACGTGAATTGTGACGCTGGTCTGCATGTCGGCGGCGGTGGTGAAAATTTCGGTGCGCTTGACCGGAATTGGCGTGTTGCGCGCGATGAGCGGCGTGGCGACACCGCCCAGCGTCTCCACACCCAAGGTGAGCGGCGTCACATCGACCAACACGATCTGGCCCAGTTCGCCGCCCAGCACGCCGGCCTGAATGGCGGCGCCGCACGCCACGCATTCCATCGGGTCGATGCCGCTTTCCGCCTTGCGCCCCAGCATCGTTTCGAAGAACGCGCGCACCGCCGGCATCCGCGTCGGGCCGCCCACCAGCACGATGCGGTCGACGTCGCGGGCCTGGATGCCGGCGTCGCGCAGCGCCTGTTCCACGGGTGCGCGGCAGCGCTCAATCACCGGCATGATGACCCGCTCCATTTCCGCGCGCGTCAGGTCAAGTTCCAGGTGCGCCGCCTGGCCGCCTACCACGGTCAGAAACGGCAGGCTGATATGGGTTGTGGTGGCGGTGGTGAGTTCGATTTTGGCCACTTCCGCCGCTTCCAACAGCCGCGCTGAGGCCTTGCGGTCGATGCGGATATCGGCGCCGGTTTGCGAACGGAAGCGATCGGCGAGGTACTCGAACAGGCGCTGATTCATGTCCGTACCGCCCAACTGGGTGTCGCCGCTGGTGGCCTTGACCTCGAACACGCCCTTGCCGAATTCCATGATCGTGACGTCCAGCGTGCCGCCGCCGAAGTCGACCACGGCGATCCGCAGTTCCTGGCCGAGCCGGTCAAGACCGTAAGCAAGCGCCGCCGCAGTGGGCTCGTTGACCAGGCGGGCGACCTCGATTCCCGCAATACGGCAGGCGTCCTTGGTGGCGCCGCGCTGGTTATCGTCGAAGTAGGCCGGCACCGTCACCACCGCCTGCGTGACGCTCTCACCCAAAAACGCTTCAGCGTCGCGCTTGATCTTCTGGAGCAGGAAGGCGGAGAGTTGTTCGGGAGAAAACTGGCGCCCGCGCAGTACGATCGTTTCGCGCCGCCCCATGCGGCGCTTGAACGCGGTGGCCGTGCCTTCGGGATTGGCCGCCGCTTGCCGGCGCGCCGGCTCGCCCACCAGGATTTGTCCGTCGGCGGTCACCGCAACGTAACTGGGAAAGGCTTTGCCGCCCAGGCTGACGCCTTCGGCACTGGGAATGATGACTGGGCGTCCGCCGCGTAAAACTGCCGCCGCCGAATTGGAAGTGCCAAGGTCGATACCGATGATAGCCATCCGTTGTCTCCTCTGGAGCCAAATGCCGACGGGTCGGTTATGCGTCCATCGGCGGCAGACACCGGCATTTCGCTCTTACACAGCGGTTGGGGAGCGAAAACTGTGCCAGTGAACCCGGGGATGGCGACCAGGCGCCTGGGTAGCGTCTAACTATGGTTTTCGGTCGCGGTTTTGCCGCGTGAAATCGCGTCTTCGACCAGTTCGAAAATCGATCGCCCCGAACGCTGCTCGAAGCGATAGCGGACGCGAACGATGGGAACATCCAGATGCATGAAGCGATCGAGCCGTGCCGGACTGGCGTCGACGATCGCCTCAGCCGGAGAGCGCCGCAAAGTTTCCTCCAACTCGGCGCGCTGCTCCGCCGAATATCCCAGCGCGGGCAGCACGGCAGCCATGTGCGGATAGCGCGCGTACGCTTGCGCGATCGTGCCGATCGCGAACGGACGCGGATCGATGATTTGCGCGCCCGCGCCGCGCGCCGCGATCGTGCCGGCGCCGTAAGGTGCGCCGCCATGAGTCAGCGAAGGCCCGTCCTCGACCACCACCACGCGCCGGCCCCCAATTGGCGTAGGGGAATCAAGTGTGATGGCCAAATCCGCTTCAATTACGGCGGCGGCGGGATTCAATGCGGCCGCGTTGCGGCGTATCAGCGCCACCGCCTCAGGCGCGGCGCCCGACACTTTGTTGATCACGACTATGTTGGCGGCGCGCAGGTTGGTTTCGCCCGGGTAGTAGGTTGTCTCGTGGCCGGGGCGCAGCGCGTCGAGCACGACAATCATCAAATCGGGCCGGATGAACGGATAATCATTGTTCCCGCCGTCCCACAGAATCGCGTGGGCATGCTGTTGCGCTTGCGCGAGCACCGCGCGGTAATCGATGCCGGCAAACACGGCAAGGCCGGCTTCGATGTAGGGTTCGTACTCCTCGCGCTCTTCGATCGTGCACTGATAGCGATCGAGGTCAGTTTCGGCCGCAATCTGCATCACGATGTTTTTGCGCAGGTCTCCATAAGGCATCGGATGGCGGATTACGGCGACGCGCCGTCCCCTGGCGGTCAGCTCGCGCGCCAGCGCCTGGGTGAGTGGACTTTTGCCGGCGCCGGTGCGCGCGGCAGTCACGGCGATTACGAAAAGGCGGCTTTCAAGCTGCGTCAGGCGCGGACCGAGCATCGCGAAGCCGGCGCCACACGCCTGCGCCAAGCTGGCCTTGTGCATGACTTCCTCGTGCGCCAGGTCACTGTAGGCGAGGAAGACGAAGTCAGCGTCAAAACGCGCGATCAGGGCGGCGAGTTGGTCTTCGGGAAAAATCGGGATGTCGGCATCATAGATCGGCCCGGCCAGTTCACGGGGAAAGGTGCGCCGCTCGATGAACGGGATCTGGGCGGCGGTGATCGCTACGACGTGAAACTCCGGATGGTTGCGGAAGAAGGTTTGAATATCGTGAAAATCGCGCCCGCCGGCGCCCATCACGATACAGCGAAGCGGTGCGGACATAACGGTCACTGCAAGCGCTTATTTTACAATCTCAGGGCAATCCGCTCACACCATCGCCCAGGCATCTGCGGCCTGCGCGGCCGTTGAGCGATTGCCCAACTACGTACATAAAGAACTAACGTATATATGGTTAACGTAGTGGCTATCAACCGCCCGAAGTCGTGGCCCTGATCCAGCAGCAGAGCGGTGACCGCCGGCAGCAAGACCGCGGTGGTGGGCGTTGGCGGTAAGGCGCGCCTGCTGAGCAGGATCGGGCTTGAAATCGGCCGGAGCAACCAAACCGGCCCGCAGTTCGCGTCAAACTGCGATAGGGAAGGCGGACGCGAAAGTCCAGGTGCGTAAAGCTTCTTGATCATCGGCGATTCCAGGATGGTGGAACCAAATTGTCCCCAGCTCCGCTCAAACCGATCGCTGGGGCCGGGATGCGCGGGGCGCGCGCGATGGGCTAGACTCGCGGCGAGGGTGCGGGCCGCGCGAGTTTCGGCGGCCATTTTGAACAAGGCGGTCAAGTATGGATGTCAACAACCCATTTAGCGTTGCAGGCAAGGTCACGATCGTAACCGGCGGTGCTACCGGGATCGGCGCTTCGATTGCGCGCGAATTCGCGCTGCGCGGCGCTTCGGTGCTGATCGCCAGCCGCAAGGAGGCCAATCTGATCAGGATGCGCGACCAGATCCGGGCGGCCGGCGGCCAGTGTGAGATGACGGTGTGCGACGTGCGCGAACCGGCGGCGTGCGAGGCGATGGTGGCGGAGGCGGTGCGGCATTTCGGCCGCCTGGACGTGCTGATCAACAACGCCGGCGCCGGCTTTCCGACTTCCACCGCGAAGCTGTCGGCCAACGGGTGGCATACCATCGTCGGCATCAACCTCGATGGCACTTTTTTCTGCTCCAAGGCGGCCGCGGCGCAGTTTATCGCGCAGGGCGGCGGCGGATGCATCATCAACGTGTCTTCGGAATCGGCGCTTGAGGGATGGTCGGAGATGCCGCATTATGCGGCGGCCAAGGCGGGCGTCATCAACCTGACGCTCTCGCACGCCTCCGAATGGGGCCCTAAGGGCATTCGGGTCAACTGCGTCATCCCGGGCAAGATCGTGACCGAGCAGGAAAATCCGCTGTGGCTGGACCCGCGGGCGACGCGCCACATCGCGCTGCGGCGCTTCGGGCAGGTCAGCGAGATCGCGTTTCCCTGTATCTTCCTGGCCTCCGAAGCGGCCTCATTCATCAATGGGGCGACGCTGGCGATCACCGGCGGTAAGAACAACGGCTTTGCCTGATTTTTGTCATCGGCTTGGTCTGTGCTCTTCGATTTGGCAAATTGTGCGCCAATAGGTATGATTGCGCGCCGACACGCAGTCATTGGAGAAGCGCAGGTGACCGCCACAAAGCCAAATCTCGCGCGCTTGCCGCGCACCATTATGCTTGTCCTGCTCGCGGCGAGCGTAGCGTCCGTTTCCCGGGCGCAGGAGGGACCCGCAGCCGCGGCGCGCCCAACCGAAGCCCAGCTTGAACAACTGGTCGCACCGCTTGCGCTGTACCCCGACACGCTGGTCGCGCAGATCCTGGCGGCGTCTCAATTCCCCACACAAATTGTGGAAGCCGACCGCTTCGTGCAGCAAAACAGCTCCAGCATGACGCCCGATCAGCTCTCCTCCGCCGCCGCCAAACAGAACTGGGACCCCAGCATCATGGCGCTGGTGCGCTTTCCCTCGGTGCTGCACAACATGGATCAGAATCTGTCGTGGACCTCGGCTTTGGGCGAGGCTTACTACAACGATTCAAAAGGCGTCATGCACGCCATCCAGGTGATGCGCAATCGCGCCTACCAGGCGGGCACGCTCAAGACCACGCCGCAGCAGACCGTCACTGTGCAAAGCAGCGAGGGCGGCACTCAGACCATTATCATCCAGCCCTCCAATCCGCAGGTCGTGTACGTGCCGACCTACAATCCGACGCTGGTTTACGGCGCGCCGGCGCAGGTCTATCCGGGTTACACCTCGACCGACATGATGGCCAGTGCGCTGCTGGGCTTCGGTGCCGGAGTGGCGGTGGGAGCACTGGCCGGCAGCGCCTGGGGATGCAGTTGGGGCGGCGGCAGCGTCACCTATAACAACAACGTGTGGGTCGCCCACAACAACGTCTGGGGTCCGAACCGATGGGGCCCGTACAATCCCTATCATCCATGGAACCCCTACAATCCCTATCACCCCTACAATCCGTATCACCCCGATAACCCCTACCATCCCTACCAGCCGTACCATCCTTACAATCATCCGCAGTACGGCAATCAACCCTACAATCGCGGTTATCATCCGACTGCGCAGGGATGGGACGACCGCGGGCTGAACAATTTCCGCGGCTGGGATAATCGCGCCTCCAACGGCCTGGACAATCGCGGCGCATTCGGCGACTTCGGTCGCGCCGGCGACAGCCGGATGGCGAGCGACCGCGGCTTCAACAGCCTGGGCGGATTTGGCGGCCACGGCTTCGGCGGATTTCGCGGCGGCGGGCGGCGCTGAACCAGGCTGCAACCGTCTTACACGCTTGGTCGACAAGTTCAGGATTGATGCGAACCGCAGGCAGAGCAATGAAAGAGACTTCCGGCTTCACCATCACGGTGATTGCGATCGTGGCATTGACAGCGGCCATCGCGCCGCGGGTTGGGGCGCAAAGCGCCGGACAGCAGACCTTCAGGACCCCGCGGGACGCCGCCGCGGCGCTGTTTGCGGCGGCTAAAAATCACGACAAGGCGATGGCGATCAAAGTTCTGGGCGCCAACTCCGAAGACCTGTTCAACACCGGCGACCCTGAATTTGACGCCAGGCAGCATCAGTTGTTCGTCGACAAGTATCAGCAGATGCATCGGCTGGTCACCGTCGCCAAACGCACCGACATCCTGTACGTGGGCGCCGAGAACTGGCCTCTGCCCGTTCCCATTAAGAAGGGCAAGTCGGGATGGTACTTCGATTCGGAGGCCGCGCGTGCCGAAATCCTGGCCCGGCGCATCGGCGCCGACGAACTGAGCGCGATCAACGTCTGCCTGGCGATTGTGCAGGCGCAAAACGAATACAAGGCCCAGCTCCACGACGGCGCCACCGTTCATCAGTATGCGCAGCGCCTCGCCAGTACCGATAGCAGGCACGACGGCCTTTACTGGAAAGAGGAAGGCTCGCAGCCAAAAAGCCCCCTGGGTCCGCGCCTGGCCCTCGCTTCATATCATGGCGGCGAGTCCGCGCCGGCCCGATCGGTTCCCTATCACGGCTATTTCTTCAAGACGCTGACGGCGCAGGGCAAGGACGCGCCGGGCGGTGCGATGAGCTACCTGGTTGACGGCAAGCTGACCAGGGGCTTCGCGGTGCTCGCCTATCCCGCGCGCTACCGCGTCTCGGGCGTGATGACCTTTATCGTCAATCAGGACGGGGTCGTCTATCAAAAGGATCTCGGCCCGGATACAGAGAAGATTGCGCCCGCGATAGCCGAGTACAACCCTGATAAATCCTGGAAGCCTGCGAACTGAGTTCCTGGCCGCAGCACCGGCCCCGGTGCCGGGTGCGATGCTTCGCTTTAGGCCTTGGCTTTTGCCCGCGACCCTTCGATCGCGCTAACTTCGCACCATGGACTTCAAGTTCAGCGCAGAGGACGAAGCCTTTCGCCAGGAATTCCGCAAGTGGCTGGAGGCCAACTTGCCGCGCGACTGGCGCGATGAAGGCGAGGAGCGCGACGCCGATTCGCGCTCGGAATTCGAGCGCCGCCGCGCCTGGCATCGCAAGCTGTACGAGGGCGGCTGGATGTGCATCCACTGGCCCAGGGAGTATGGCGGGCGTGGCGCCACGCTGCTACAGCAGCTCATCTATACGCAGGAACTGGAGCGGGCCAAGGCGCCGCCGACCGTCAATTTCCAGGGTATCGCGCGGGTCGGCCCCACCCTGATGCAATGGGGCACGCCCGAACAGAAGATGCGCTACATCCCCAAAATTCCGCCCGCCGATGAAATCTGGTGCCAGGGACTATCGGAGCCCAACCACGGCTCCGATCTCGCCGCGGTCGACACGCGGGCAGTTGATGAAGGCGACCATTTCATCGTCAACGGTTCCAAGATTTGGACCTCCAACGCGCACGTCGCCGACTTCAGCACTTTGCTGTGCCGCACCGATCCCGACGCCCCCAAGCATCGCGGCCTCAGCTACCTGCTGGTCGATATGAAAAGCCCCGGCGTTACAGTTCGCCCTTTGGTTCAGATCACGGGCGAGAGGGGCTTCAACCAGGTCTTTTTCGACGATGTCAAAGTGCCCAAGGACAACCTGGTGGGGCACAAGAATCAGGGCTGGCTGGTGGCGATGACCAACATGATGTACGAGCGGACCATTCACGGCGGCCGCACCGACATGATGGTCGAGGTCAGGCAGCTTCAAGAATTGGCGCGCCAGGTGGAGCGCAACGGCCGTCCGGCGTGGGAGGACGACTACGTCCGCCAATGCATCGGTGCGTTCGCGTGCGAGGCCGAGGCGCTGAAGTACACCAGCTACCGTCAGCTCACGCGTCAGCTCAAAGGACTGCCGCCCGGCCCGGAAGGCTCGGTGATGAAGCTGGGCATCAGCGATTTGAACCTGCGCATCCAGAAGTTTGCGATGGAACTGCTGGGGCCGTACAGCCAGTTCGAATACCTGAGCCCGGGCGCCATCGATCGCGGCAAATGGCTGCACCGGATGCTGGCGGCGCGCCGCGGCACAATCGCCGCGGGTACCAACGAGATCCAGCACAACATCATCGGCGAACGCGTGCTGGGACTGCCCAAGGGCTGACCGTGATTACGGCTCCAGCGGACCGCGATACTGCGAGCCGAGCTGGCGATCCAGTTCGGGCAGCGCCGCATACAGGCGCTCGGCTTCTTCCAGCTTGCGCTTGAGTTCGCTGAATGCTGCGACGTATTCGCCGATACGTGCGAACTCCTTGCGCGTGATGATCTGCTTGGGCGGTGGAGTCGCGGGCTGCGCCCAAGGCGGCCCGGCGGGCGGCGGGTTGACTGCCAGCGTATCGGGTCCGGCGACCTCAATGCAGTCGCGCCGGGTGTTCAGCGCCGCCGGCATCTCGCCCTTGAGGCTTGCCACCAGCGCGTTGAACTTCTGCTCGGCCTCCTTATAGGCCTTGCGCGCCGCCAGGTAATCGGCGTGCAGTTGGTCCAGTGATTGATTCGCTGCGGTCTCCATCGTGGCCGTCTCTCACTCCATGCATCCTTGCGGATTTCGCCGGAAATCGGCGGCTTCGATTCAAGCATAGGCCGTGCCCGGCAAGAGCCGCAACATTGCGAAGCCCTCTGTAGCCAAAGGCGACAGGCGCTGCGCCGGTTGCGGTGACAGATGTATCGCCGGGGCGCAGAAGTCAGGCGCCTGCGCCGCCCTAGTCCTCAGCCGATCCGCCAAAGCCGTGCGGCATCATCACGCACCATCCTGCGCCTTCATCCGCGGGGCATCGATCGTGGGCGGAGATGATTTTGAAGTCGCTGATGGGAAGCCCCCGATCCCTACGCACCGTTTCGATCGCGCGTCAAGCCGCCCCGGCCAGCCGCCATTGAACCAACGTAAAGCCCTTGTCGGGATGGTCTTCGAAGACCGCTTCAACCTCGGCGTCGAAGGGGAAATCCTGCATCGGGTCGCCCAGCAGATTGCCCACCATCCGGACATTGCCGGCGTCGGGCAGTTCGATCACCGCCACGATATAGGGGCATGCGCTTTTGAGCGCCGGATGCACCGGGTTCCAGATGCGAATCCAGCTATAGAGACGTCCGCGTCCGGAGACCTTGTGCCAGGAAAGGTCGGTGGACTGGCATTTGTGGCAAATCAACTCGGGGGCGAACTGAAACATATGACACTGGTTGCAGCGCTGCACCGTCAGTTCATGGCGCGCCAGTCCCTCGTAAAAGCCCTTGTCCACCCCGTCGGGCGACGGCACCGGCACGGCCAGCCCCGGCGGCAGATACGACTTGGTAGTGCTTTCAGCCATCTGACTTCTCCTCATCCGTGCACCAGCAAATTGCTGACGCCGCGCGGGACCAGCGGTCCCGACACCACCAGCGCGATCTTTGCGTCAGGAACCTGACAGGTTGACGTGCCGCGCACCTGGCGCACTGCTTCGTTGACCAGCTCCATCCCATGCACGTAGCACTCGGCCAGGTTGCCGCCGCTGGTGTTGATCGGCAGCTTGCCGTTGGGCGCGATCAGGTTTTCGAAGGTGCAAAACTCGTTGACCTCGTCCGGAGCGCAGAAGCCGTGCTCCACGATGCACATCAGCGGGCCGCCGCTGAAGTGCTCGTAGAACTGCGCCACGTCCACATCCTTGGGCGCAATTCCCGCCATCTGGTACAGGCGCGGCGCCACCGTCTTGTAATTGGCCGAGGGATAATCGAACGAATTCTCCGCCGCTACGTCGGTGCGATAGCCCGAGCCCTGCGCTGCCGCCATGATGTAGGCCGGCTTTTGTCTGAGGTCGCGGGCCCGCTCGGCAGTGGTCAGAATCACGGCCGCGGCGCCGTCGTTTTCCATGCAGCAGTCGAACAGATGGAACGGTTCGGCGATCCATCGCGAGTTGTCGTAAGCCTCGCGCGTAAGCGGCCGTCCGTACATCACCGCGCGCGGATTGAACTGCGCATGATGGTACGACGCCATCGCGATCGCCGCCAGCGCGTCCTGTTTGACCTTGTGCTCGTACATGAAGCGGCGCGTGCGCAGCGCAATCCAATGGGCCGGGGCCAGCAATCCATAGGGCGCCGAGTAAGCCGACAGATTGGAGTAGCCCGGTGCGACGCCGGCGATCGTATTGATCTGCGCGCCCTGGCCGAAGCGTCCGTATTGTCCCTGCGCCAGGGCGCGGAAGACGACCACGTAGTTGGCGTAGCCGGCCGCGATGGCGGCTGCAGCATTGCCCACCGCCGCCGCCACCCCGCCTCCGCCCCCGCCCCATACCATCACCGAAAGTCGCACTTCCGGCAGGTCCAGCGCCGCCGCGATGCGCGTCGCCTCGCTGCGGTCGTTGGAGTAGGAGGAAAAGCCGTCGATCTCCTTGACGCTGATTCCTGCGTCCTGCGCCGCCTTGCTAATCGCCTCGCAGGCAAGCAGGAACTCGGGTACCGGCGCCTGGCCGCGTTTGTAGTATTTGGTCTCGCCCACGCCGACGATCGCGACCTTGTCCTTGACATTGTACTCGCTCATTTGTGAGTCCCTCGCTGCTCCGAAGCCGACCTAACTCCTAACCCCTTCCCCAAAGGGGAAGAGAAATGCGCTCCGTCTCCCCTTCCCTTTCAGGGAAGGGCCCGGGGGTTAGGTCTTTCTCCGTTCCTAATCCAACGACTTCGCAACCCGGTTCGACGCCGCATGCTTGCCCGCGTGATGGCCAAA